>JAIUMI010000031.1 GCA_022565665.1 Glycocaulis sp. | reverse complement strand
GCTGCGGCCGCCTATCGCGCCGGCGAAGCGCTCAGGGATGAGCGCACCGGCACGACGCATGACTATTCCCGAAAAGGAGGGGTGCTCCATAGCGAGATAATCGCCCCCAGACACGCCCCAGACTGGTGCCACGACCGCGAGGAATTGTGGAACGCGGTCGAGGCCCGTGAGACGCGGGTGAACTCCCAGACAGCGCGGGAGATCACCATGGCGTTGCCGCACGAGCTGACGGATCGCCAGCGTGAGGAACTCGTGCGGGGATTCCTTGAGAAGGAATGCGTCTCACGGGGCATGGTGGCCGACTTTGCGATCCATCTGCCGGATCGCGACGGCGACCAGCGCAACCACCATGCCCATGCCATGCTGACCTTACGTGAGGTCGGTTCCGAAGGCTTTACCCGTAAAGCCCGTGAATGGAATGATCGGAACCTTCTCGACCACTGGCGGTCATCATGGGCGGAACATTGCAACACCGCCCTTGAACGGGCTGGCCGTCCTGAGCGCGTCGATCACCGGACTTTGGACGCTCAGGGTGAAGATCGGGAGCCTACCCAGCATGAAGGCCCCGACGTCACGGCACTGATCCGCGAAGACGTTGTCCTGGACGCAGCCAATGCCAACGAACAAAAGCGGCGGCGCAACGCCGAGCGCAGCCAGCTCGAAGAGAGGCGAGCAGAGCTGGACGTTATGATCGAACGTCCCGAGCTGATCAAAGCACTCGGCGAGGCCAAGCCTGATAAAGCCGCCCTCAAACAGGCGATGAAAGCTCTCAAGCGTGCCGATCACAGCCATGGTGAGCTGAACGCTATCCGCCATGAGATCGCCAAGGAGCGCCGGACGCTCTACGCCCACGACAAGCGGGCTGAACATCTCGGCAGGCTCGATATGGCCGTCGAGGGCGGGTTCGCCAGCGTGTTCAAAAATCCCGAACAAGCTATGGCGCAATTCAAGAAGCGCTGCGCCGAGGGCAAGAAATCCCCCGCGCAGATCGCGCGCGAGATGATGCGCAAGCCCGCCCATTTTGGCGCGTTGCGAGGACGGCGCATCGTTATTTTGTGGCAGAGCGCCGAGCGCAAGGAGGCGCTGCTATCTCTGCCCATTCTCGCCGAGAAAGCCCGCAAGGGCGAATATCTGCGCCGCAAGCTGGAACGGCAAAAGCCGAAGGTCGAACAGGCCAAGAAGCGTCTGCGACAACTCGCCGAGCGCCGCGCCGATCTGGAAAAAACACCCAGCCCCGAACGGCTGATCGCCCAGCGCCAGCTTCAACAAGCCGCGCGCGGCCTGTCCAATGACGATTGGAACGCCCTGTCATGGGATGAGAAGAAAACCATCGCCGATGCGCGCCGCCTCATGCGCGATGAACAAACCCGCCGCTTTGCCGACCGGCAAATCGCCCTGATGCGCCAACAATCCCTTGAGCGTGACCAGCAGCGCCAGCAGAGCCTTGAAGAAGAGCGCGAACGCGAGCGCCAGCGCGAGATCGAACGCCAGAATGAGCGCAATCGCGGTGGCCCAGGCCGGTAATTGAGCCGTCCGAACTATGCCCATGGCTGGGGTGCCGCGCGCACATCTCATTGCGCAGAACTGGCAGGGTGAAGCTCGTGACCGGCATTGTTGTGCCTGCGCGTAGCGTAGGTCTGGCAGGTCTCACTTGCACCTGATTGTGGTTATGGGGCGCGGCTCGCGCTGATCCGCGACCTGCCTGTCGCGGTCTGTCCTGATCCTTGCCTGTTTAAGGCAGCCTTCCGGCCATTGGTCGCAACGCGGGGCTGGGCAGTTTCTTCCCCGACGCTTCCGCGTCTTCCTCGCGCATCAACAAACACCCCTGCCCATCGCGTCCTCCGCTTTGCTACGGCGCTTCGCCTCGTTCTGGAGGCTTCGCCAGTGCGCCCGCCGTCAGCCCGCCTCTCTCCCAACAGTCAACGGACAGCCCGCTGGCAGGTTCGCAAGTGCGAGCCGCCGTGTGTCCCGAAACCACAAACGAGGAGAGACCGATATGGCCAGACCATCACGCAAATCCGCGAGCACGCGGCCGGATATTCACACCCAGATCACCAACCAGATCATTGAAGCCATCGAGCAAGGCGCTGGCGATTGGCAAATGCCCTGGCACCGCACCGGCGAGGGGCTCAACCGTCCCCTGAATGCCGACACCGGCAATGCCTATCGCGGCATCAACGTCCTTTCGCTCTGGGTTGCGGCTGAAGTGCGCGGCTTCTCCACGGGGCTCTGGGGCACCTATCGCCAGTGGCAAGCCAAGGGCGCGCAGGTTCGCAAGGGCGAGAAAGCCTCACTCGTCATCTTCTACAAGGAATATGACGCTGAAGACATCGACACCGAGACCGGCGAGACCACCGACGGCAAGCGCCGTTTTGCCCGTGCATCCTACGTCTTCAATGCCGACCAGGTGGACGGCTATGAACGTCCCGAGCCGCCCGAGGCCATCAATCCCGTCGAAGCGATTGCTCAGGCCGATGCCTTTATCCGTACGACCGGCGCGAAGATCTCCCATGGCGGAGATCGCGCTTATTACCGCCCGTCATCAGACAGCATCCAGATGCCCGAGCCGTCTCGTTTTCTGGGTACGCCGACCAGCTCTGCGACCGAGTGCTACTATTCAACGCTGCTGCACGAGCTGACCCACTGGACAGGCCATGCCAAGCGGTGTGACCGCCAGTTTGGCGAACGCTTTGGCGATGAGGCCTATGCGATGGAAGAGCTTGTCGCCGAGCTTGGAGCCGCCTTCTTATGCGCCGATCTGGGGATCGCTCTAACCCCGCGTCCCGATCACGCCGCCTATATCGACCATTGGCTCAAAGTGCTCAAAGCCGATAATCGCGCGATCTTCACCGCCGCCGCACAAGCCGCGAAAGCGGGCGAGTTTTTGGAGAAGCTTCAGAGCGCTAGCAAGGCGGCTTGAGTGGTTTCAACAGCAGAGTCGATCATCACCGCCACACCGGTAGATTTGCGCTAACGCATATGCAATGCTCCCAGAGTCATCTGCCGCTCTGAAGGGGGGAATTCGCCAATGGTTCGGAAAACTACACAATGCCCGACTTGTGGAAAGAAGCCTGAAAAAAGCTATATCTATATATATCAATGTCGGCAGTGCGATTATCGCTTCTGCTCGTATTGTGGGGCTACGCGGTCTAGAATACCATTCACCGGTCGGAGCCTTGCCTGTCCTCAATGCGGCTCAAAGAAATTCAAGCATGTCATGACGGCTAATCGCTAAATTCAGGCGCGATTTTTAATTAAATTATCGCAGCGACCCGATTCTATGTTTGAGCCTTTATTTATTGAGGCGAATTCTCGCCGCTGCCCTCCATTCGAGCAGGGGAATCAATGTTCCCTGTCCACAGCCATGGTGCTAGCAAAGGATACTCTCCGGTCTCCATAGCATGCGGCGCGTTGGATGGGTGCAGTATCACAGTCCCAACTGGCCGCTTCGTGAGAGGCGCATGGTTCAACCCCCATTTCGATTCAGGGGACAAACAAGCATATGTCTCCACTGCTGGATGCTGGTGCCAGTCATAATAGGTTTGAGGCCCAATAAGCGTGATCCCAAAAGCAAAACCTTGCTCTTTACGCTGACGGGATATGAGCTACTCCCTGAAAATCGGACACTGACGTAAGCTAGGATTTGCTGTCTGCTGACCCTCGACGACGAGGAGATCACAGATGTCGAAACGCAAGCAGCATGCGCCTGAGTTCAAGGCGAAAGTGGCGCTGGAGGCGCTGAAGGGCGAAGAGACCGCGGCTGAGCTGGCGAGCCGGTTCGGGGTTCATCCCACGATGATCCATCAGTGGAAGCGCGCCCTTCTGGAGGGCGCGCCCGGCGTCTTTGAACGTGGAGGCAGGCGCAAGCCGGAGATCGATGAGGCCCAGGTCCATGAGCTTCACGCGAAGATCGGCGAGCTGGCGGTCGCCAACGATTTTTTGTCCAGAAAGCTCAAGCCCTGGGGCGGGAAGTGAGGCGCGCGATGATCGAGCCGAGCCACCCAACCCTGTCGATCGGCCGACAATGCGCCTTGTTGTCGCTTGCCCGGTCCTCGTTCTACTACACGCCTAAAGGCGAGAGCGAGACGAACCTGGCTCTGATGCGCCAGATCGACGAGCTGTTTCTGGAGGCGCCGTTCTATGGCGTGCGCCAGATGTGCTGGCATCTGCGCAACGAGGGCCACCAGGTAAATCAGAAGCGCGTCCGCCGGCTGATGCGTCTGATGGGCCTGATGCCCATCTACCAGAAGCCGGATACCAGCAGGCCGGCCAAGGGACACAAGATCTATCCCTATCTCTTGCGCGGCCTGCGCGTGGATCGGCCCAACCAGGTCTGGTGCGCCGACATCACCTATCTGCCGATGCGGCGCGGCTTCCTCTATCTGGTCGCTATCATGGACTGGCATACCCGCAAGGTGCTCGCCTGGCGCATCTCCAATACGCTCGAGGCCGGGTTCTGCGTGGAGGCGCTGAATGAGGCGGTCTGCCGGTTCGGGCCGCCGGAGATCATGAACACCG
>JAIUMI010000030.1 GCA_022565665.1 Glycocaulis sp. | reverse complement strand
CAGCTTCTCGGCCGCAAAGCCGATCATCTCGCGCAGAATATCCGCGTCGGGGGCCTTCTCCACGAGCGTGCGCAGGTTCATCATGTCATCGGTCATCGGTGGTTCCTTTCCTTCAGGTCGGTGTCAACAACCAGACCCTAACGGAAAGCACCGATGACCAACCCACCGCACAGCTACACCACGTCCCGGGACGTCATCAATGTCCGGGTTTGGTGGTGTGATCGCGTTATATTGTCTGAGGGCCGCAAATTCGCGCGTGGCCAGAATTGAATGCACTGTAGTGACATTTGGCGAAAAAGGGGAAAGCGAATGACGTTAGAGAGCACCCGGTTGGACAGAGAGCCGCTGCTGTTTGACCATTCTGCGTCCGCAGACGCAGCAATGTGCGCTCCGGGCTCAAAGGGTGAGTATGGCGCGACCGGCATGAGCCGCTCCCTTCCTGGACAGGCGCCCTCGAGCCGCGTTTTTGATGCCAGCGCGCTCGCCGCCGCAAGCCTGGAGGCGGTCGGGCTGGGGCTGGCTGTCGTCCGGCCCGACGGGCAAGCCCTGATGAGCAATTCAGCCTTCCGGCATGCGCTTCGGCCCAAAAGGCGCGGCCTGATCTGGGATGACGGGTTCTTTCGCGCGCGCCGCGCACGCGACATGAAGCGGCTGGCGCGGATCCTCATGGCGGCCTCCAGGGGCTCACGCGGATTCCTGCGCGTGGAGGATCTGGGCGGTGCCGGCGCCCTCGAACTCGTAGCATCTGGCCTGCCTTCAGCGCCGGGCCGACCCGCCTGCGCCTCGGTCCTGGTGCGTGAACCGGCCACATACTGGCCAGTTCCCGAAACCCTGGTGGAGCTTTATGGCCTGACGCCGGCTGAAGCTGGCCTGACGGTGGAGCTGGTGCGCGGATTAGGGCTGGCCGAAGCGTGCTCCAACCGGGCCATCACCGTGAATACCGGCAAGGGCTATCTCAAGAGGGTGTTTGAAAAAACGGGCGCGCGTCGGCAGAGCGAGCTTGCGTCGATTATTTTGCAGGGCGTCGCTCCGTTTTGCGCCCCCACCCAGGCGGATAGCGATAACGGGGCGATTTCAGCCTGACAGTCCGCCGGCTCCCGAACGTCGCACGCGGCGGCCTAGCGCGGCCAGGGGCTTGCTAGCGCTGAAAAGCGCAGATCAAAGTGAGGGCAGAGCGGCTCTCCCATGATGACGGCCCGGGACCGGACAACGTCCCCGTGATGGGCTGTGCCGTCGAAATACAGACAGGCCTCGCCGGACACTGCACCGCTTACCTGTATGCCCTCATCGGTCCAGTTGACCGCCTCAAGGGAGATTGAGGGCATCGTCTCCTTGGTGGCATAGAACAGGGACGGCGCTATCACATCGGACGCCCACACCTCGACGAATGACACAGACGCCCATTCAAGCATCCAGCGATTCAAAGACGCCTCGTCGGCGCCCCTTTCCATGCCAAACTGAAGGTCGAGGCGGACAGCCATATCGCCATAATAGCCTTCAGGTCCCCGCCGGATTTCCTCGTCGGCGCCGATCGACACGAAATGCACCATGACAGCCGTATTGTCCCCGTCCGCCATCACCGCATAGTTCGCGCCGCGCGGAATGGTTGACCTGAGGGCATCGGGTACAGGGATGCGGCCTTCATAGTCCAGACTGCCGAACGCCCCCCGGATCTCGCCCTGAAACGCGCGGTCCTGCGTCTGCGCCCGCGCGGGGTCACCCGCCGCAAGCCAGGCGAGCAGGGCCAGCATCAACGCGCCGGAGGGTGTTCCTGCCATATCGGTCATTCTCCGGAACGTGCGCATTGCGCCTATCCGTCGAACGGCCTCGCCAACGTGGAGAACTCGAGCGCCACAGCCGGGCAGACAGTCTCGCCCAGAACGCGGGCCTCGGTTGGCGAATGGTGGCCGTCATCATCTGAATGGTAAACGTAGAGACATGGCTCGCCGGTCACAGACCCAGCAAGCCGTATCCCTTCACTACCCCACTCCAACGTGGTCAGGGATAGATCGGGCTGGTTGAACATCGTGTTGAACTGAAGCGTGGGCGTCCTGACTCCCGTTGGCCACACCTCGACAAAGTCGAGCGAGGCAAATTCGAGCATGTCCTGGGTCAAGTCCGAATCAGATGCTGAGGCAGGCATGGCGAAGCCCATCTCGATGCGCACGGTATTCCTGCCGTAATGACCATCTGGGCCTCGAGGGGCAAACCGCGACCCCGGCGCTGTCACCCTGACGCGCACGAAGCGCTGCTGGCCTTCCGTCTCAACGGTGAAATGCGCACCTTCGGGAATCTCTCTGCTCGGCGGATCCGACACGATTATGCGGCCCTGAAAGGCCATGTCACCAATCGAGCCTGTCACTTCGCCCTCATACTTGACGACGATCTGTGCATGAGCCGTATAGGTTGGCGCGATGCCGGCCAGAGCCAGCGCGGCCAGTGCGCCGATGCAGGATGATTTGCTCGTGTGTCTGGTCATTGAAGTCCCTTTCAGCTGAAGCGATGGGCACAGCCCCTGCCCCTGAGCTTGGACGCCATACTTGCAAGCCGAGGGAGCGGCGCTAGACCCGACCGGGTGTAGCGGCGGTTTTCCACCCGTTCGGGGCTGGCGCGCATGGGCCATTCCCGGCTCTGTTTCGCGTGGACCGACGCTTTTCGCCCCATAGCAGGCACGGAGACACGATCATGAGTGGATTTAACGGGATCATCGCCCCTGCGCTGGCCAGCGCCACGCTCATTCTGCTTCCTTCGGTCGCCGCCGCCCAGTCCGGCCCCTGGCAACACGCCCGCGAGCCGAGGGACCGCAGCCTGAGCTGCGAAGCTCTGGAAAGCGAGATCGGCGAGATCGACCGCTGGCGTGCGGACAGCCGCGGCGGGCCAACTGGGTCTTCGGTCAATGCACAACAGGGCATGACCGCCGCCGAGGTGGCTGCGCGCCGGACAGGCAATCAGCAAGCCTCGGGGATGATGCGCGATGCGCAGCGCCTGTTCGGCCGGAATCAAAGGCCGCAACAATCACAGGCACGCGGCCCCGATCCGGACCGGGTGGCGGAAGACCGGCGCCACCATTTGATGGGGCTTTATGAGCGCAATCGCTGCGCCGCCGCGCTGGGCGATATTGATCAGGCAAGCGACGGCCCATGGCTCGCTCCGGACATGCCGCGCGATCCGGCGCTGACCTGCACTGCGCTGGAGACCGAGATCGGTCACATCGACACATTCATCTCAGGCGCCGATCCCGAAGCAACCACCGGCGCTGCTGTCGACCCCGATCAAGCCCTTGAAGCGGGCCAATCCGTGGCTCACCGGACGCGCAATTACGAGACAGGCGGCATTCTGGGTGATGCCCGCAGGGTGATGGGAGCTGGCCGCCAGCCTGCTAATGCCCGTGACCGGTCAAACGAAGACTGGCAAACCGGTGTCGCCTATGACCGGCGCGATCACCTGATGGACCTGTTTGAGCGCCGCGACTGCTGGTAGGCGGTCGCACAACGCCGGAATTCACCGCAGACAAGGAGTTTAACTATGCTGGTTATGATCACCGCCGCGATGCTGGCGCTTCCCGATGCCGAACCGGGAGCGGGTACGCTCTGGCTCGATGGCGAAGCCCACGCGATGACCGTGACGCTTTGCAATCACGAGAATCAGACGGCGGGCGCGCGTGGCGAACTGGCCGATGGCAGCGAAGTGACCATCATGCTGCAGCGCTGGCCGGGCCTGCATGCCCTGTCGGTGGTCTTCAACAACCAGCAATGGATACATCGCGGGCCTGAAGACAGCGAGGAGGGCCCCCGCATCGCCTCGTGGGGCGCCGGAGAGCTCAGCGCTTCGGGAATAGTGGCTGTCTTTCCTCCGATCAGGGACGACACGATGGAAGTGGGCTTCCAGGGGCTCTGCCCGGACTAGGCCCTGATGAGCCCAGTCGGCTCACAGGGGATCGCGCCGTGATGCCCGCAATGCACGCCTGAACGGGTCTAGACGCCGGTGGAGCAGCCTGCGGTTATTAAGCCTTCCACTCATCCGGCGTTAAAAAGAGGCAAAATTACCATGTTTATGAAACTGGCCGCTGCGGCGGCGCTGCTGGGCGCTTGCGCCATGTCATCAGAGAGTGCGCAAGCCAGCCTTGCGCAGGACGCCCGCATCGCACTTGACGAGCGTTCAGTCGCAGCTGGCGTCGACCGGGCGGCGCGGGGAGCAAGTGCGACGGATCTGGGCCGCGTCATGATCAGCGCGGTCACGGTCGAGGCCAGGTCAGAAGGCCGGGGCGTCGCCGCGGCTTTCGCCGTGGATGGTTCGGGCCGGATCGTCGCCGAGACGTCAGAAGAATTCCGCCATGGCGGTGGGCGTGAAGCTCTGGACCGTCTGGTACGCGCGGAAAGACTTTTCCCAGGCTCACATTTCTTCCCCGGCTCTCATCTTTTTCCTGGCTCCCATTTCTTTCCTGGGCCCCATCACTTTCCAGGATCCCACCTCGTTTCCGGCGAGGAGCGCGGCGCGCGTCAAATCCTCCAGCGCGGCGCTATTGCAGCTGCAGGCGAAGCGCTTCGCGGCGCTGAAGGTGGCAGCGTCGCCATGGTTCTGGTGGTCTACACGATTCCTGAAGACCCGCGTTCCGGGCAGGCGAACGTGCAGTCCGCCGTTGTGACGGGTCAGCTGAGACGCTGACGCCTCTGCCGCCCACGCGCCTCCCGACCAGGCTCTCTGGTGTGGAGATGCATGGCCTGACGGCGGTGCTGCACCACGTCCCGGGACGTCATCGCAATTTCGTGCGTTAATTCAGCTTCTTTATTGAGCTCATGAAGCTCAAACATCAGTTCAGACCAAATTAAGGAACCATCTTTTATATTGAATTGCCATGTGCCAATTCCTGCCAGCACCTCAAATTCACTTCCGCAATAATTCATTGGAACTGCCCTATGTGGTTAATTGGTATAGAGCAGATATTTAGTTAATTTTCTGTTTAGGCGCTCGCTGGGACACGTCAAGCGCGCAGCCTTATCGAAGCAAAGGAAGCAAGACCATAGACTCTTCGCCGACTCTGGCGGGCGGCCAGGGGTGCTGTCCTATGCCCAGAAAATGGCGACCTGCACAGACTGGTCAATGAACGTTTGAGGCGTAATTCTGATCATCGATGGTGGCTATGTCATGGCCGTTTCGGCAGATTATCCACTTGGGCAAGGCTGTCTTTTATGGAGCCAGCCCCCTTTCTTTCCGTCAGGGCTAATCTGGACAATCGTCCTCGCGCCCGTTCAAGTCCAGCAGGCCCGGTTGGCAAAATCGTTCGCAGCTGGTGAGGTGAATCAGGCATATCGCTCGCTTTCGAGACGTTGGCTGGTTTGGGGAATTGTGAGTACATTCCCCTTGGTGGTCGCCACATGGCTGATGGTTGCCAAGCCGGGCTGAGAAAATGCAGCGCGGCCATGCGCTCGGCAGCAACGTGCCCATTGGACTCACCGGCAAGGGTGAGCTTTTTCGGGAATTCCGTTTCAGAGTGTCGCTTCCGGGCTCGGGGCGTGAGCAAAGGTATCTCCATCATGCTTGTTGGGGAGCACGGGCGGCGGCTCGAAGCGACAGGAGCAGTCTGGAGCGCCAGTTCAGACGCGGCGGGTATCGATTGCTATGAACTCCATTGAGCAACGCTGGCCACACAGCTCAGGCTGACCCAGCCCCCTGATTTCCGGCCATTGAATGGTAGAGTCCATCGAGGAGAGGATGGACCATGCGAAAGAGCCGTTATTCGGAAGAGCAGATTATCGGCATGCTGCGCGAGCACGACGCCGGTG
>JAIUMI010000029.1 GCA_022565665.1 Glycocaulis sp. | reverse complement strand
GTGTCGGCCAGCTGAGCGATGATCCCCTCGTCAGCCTGCCCGCCATGGCACGCTGATCACACCGGCCCTGCCGGACAGCACGGCGACCAAGGCCGTAAGTTACACCACGCGGTGGGACAGCATCCGGACATTTGGAATTTAGTGCCTTGCGCACCGCTGCTCGCGCCCTAGCATTCACGCCATGAAGGCCTCCACGGACCCACGCGCACAAGGTGTATCAGCTTATGCCAGACTTCGGATTTGACGATTCGCAGGACGTAATCGCCACTGCGGACAGGTTGTTTCCTGCTTTATGGGCCGATCTGAGGATCGTCGCCCGCCAAGCGCGCCGCCGTCAGCGCAGTGGGCACACCCTGCAAACCACGGCTTTGATGAGCGAAGCCTGGCTGAGGCTTCGCCGCCGTGAGGGGTATGTGGACGACAATCATTTCCTGCGCGCGGCGGCGGTCGCCATGCGCTGCGTGCTGGTTGACCATGCCCGCGCCCGCGCGACCGCCAAGCGCGGAGGCGGCAATCTGGAACCCCTTCATGACAGCATAGAGCCTTATTGGCAGAGCGATGAGCGGCTGTTGGAACTTGATGAAGCGCTCACTCGCCTGCGCCAGATCAGCCCGCGCCTCTCGCATGTGGTTGAGCTGCGTTTCTTCGGTGGCTATTCGGAAATTCAGACGGCTCAGATTCTTGGTGTCGTCGACCGGACGATTCGGCGCGACTGGATCAAGGCGCGCGCTTGGCTTCACCGAGAGCTCAGCGGCGGCTCTGCTCAGATGGTTCAGGCAGAAACTGCGCTCTGACATTCTGCACAAGCTGCAGCGGGGCGGCGCCACCCGGCCCCATCGCGATGAAAACAGCTTCTGAATCGTCTAGCAGGGCGCTGGCCCGCAGGACATCACCGGTGCGCGCAAGCTCCCTTGCCAAGCTGATCCCGACAAGCGCGGTGGCAGGGCTATCGGAACCTGCATTGGCCAACGCCGTCTCATATCCGCGCCGGGCAGCAAGCAGTCCCTCATCCGGGCGCCCTGAGGCCGCGAGGGCATCGGCGAGGCCCGCCTTGGATGACGCATAAAGCAGACTGCCAGGCCCGGCGTGCTCGGTCGCCATGGCGACCGCCTCTTCCAGATACGCGACCGCGCGTTCAGCCTCCCCGATCTCGGTGAGGGTCTTTCCATAATTATTCAAAACCGCAGCGGTTGCGGCCGAGGGGCCATACAATGACCGGCGGATGTCGATGATTTCGCGGAATAGCGGGGCGGCGCCGGCGCGGTCCCCGGTCATGACCCTGACCGCCGCCAGATTGTTTAGGCTGTTGAGCGCGTCGGGACTGTTCTCCAGGCCAAGCGACTGCCAGATAGTCATCGCCTGCTCCAGCGAGATCGCCGCCTCCTCAAAGCGGCCCGCAGCGTGCAACATGACGGCCAGATCGTTGTGGTATACGCCCGTGCGTCTGTCATTGGCGCCGCCGAGCCTGATCTGACTTGGCAGATTGGCCTGCAGCAGGGCGATGCCGTCTCCCAGCCTGCCCGTGTCGCGCAGGATGCGCGCCTCCAGAAGGCGGCTGTCGACCAGCCGTCGGTTCCACCGCATACGGTCCTGCGCCCAAAATGACTGGGCCTCGGCCAGCAAGGCGGCGGCGTGCTCCCGGTCACCGGTGCGCAGTCTGACTTGGGCCAGATCATACTTGGCGCGCGCGAGCACGGCAGGATCTGAAGCGGCGCCTGAATCCACCAGCCTGTTCAATATCGGCTCGGCTGCGTTGTAGTCATTCAGATAGAAATAAAGCTCGCCAAGGGCATGCATGACGGGCCCGCCCCGCACCGGATCGTTAGAGAACAGCTCGCTCACCTGATCAGCGGCCGCCTCCAGAATGGAGCTGGCGCTGGCGCTGGTGCCCCCGGACGCATCTGCGCCATCGCGCAGCATGAAATAGAGATAGTGCTGGACCGCTTCGAGTCTGGCCTGCTCGTCCAGGGCCCAGTCGCGCTCGATGCGGGTTTGGCCCGCCTGCCATGCCGATGCGCCAAAGCCCGCTGACAAGCTGAGCACCAGCGCGGCCGCCGCTGCGGTCTGCCAGCGATAGCGTAGTAGGGAGCGCCGCAATACATAGCCGCGCTCCTCGCGGCGCGCGGTGACCGGGCGGATCTCGAGCAGATTGCGAACATCCTGTGCGAAGGCTTCAACGGTCTGGTAGCGGTCATCGGCCTTCTTGCGCAGAGCTTTTGCAAGCACCGCTTCGAGATCGCTGGCCAAGGCGCCTGTCAGTGGCGGTGCGGCCACTGTGCGCAGCAGGGGGGGCTCATTCTCGACGGCGTGGCGCGCGGCGATCTGAACGGGCAGTTCGCTCAATTGAAGGGGCGTGCGCCGGGCCAGCACGGTGTACAGCGTCGCTGCGAGCCCGTAGACGTCGCTGGCCGTGCTGGCCGGTCCGCCCTCCAGCAGCTCCGGTGCGGCGAAATCGAGAGATAGGGGCGGGCCCTGACCCGTGTCGCTGCTCGAGAGATTGGCCACACCGAAGTCGATGACTTTCGCGCGTCCGGACTCGTCAACAAGAATATTGGACGGCTTTACATCGCGGTGAACGATCAGCTTGGCGTGGGCGTCAGCCAGGGCGTCACACACCTGCAGGAACAGTTCGAGGCAGGCGCGCAGGCTGGGTCTGTTTTGCCTCGCCCACTGATCGAAGGGCGCGCCGGCAGCGAACTCCATCACCATCCAGGGCCGCCCACAGTTAGACACGCCGCCATCCAGGAGCCTCGCAATGCCCGGATGATCGAGGCGGGCGAGCACGCGCCGCTCGCGTTCGAACCACTCGATATGGTCCGGCGAAAGCGGCTTCATAAGTTTGAGCGCGCCGGTCTGCTCATAGAGCCCGTCAGCGCGTTCAGCCCGGTAAACTTGGCCCATCCCGCCTTGTGCAATCAGCCCTGCCACGCGCCAAGCGCCAAACCTCGTGCCATTGTCAGCCACTCCGTCTGCATCTTCCTGGTCAGCTGGGTCCGGTTCAAGAAAACTGGCCGAGTGTTCGGCGGCCTCAAGCAGCGCCATCACTTCGCTGGCCAGTTCGGCACTTGCCGCCTTTTCCGCCACGAAGGCAGGGCGCTCGTGTTGGGGCATTTCCAGCGCCGCGTCCAGCAAGGCTTCGGTATCGGTCCAAGACGGACGCGAGTGTTCCATAAGCAGGCTCCTGGCGGCTGTTTGGAGAAAATTTTTTTAGCAGGAGAGCAAGGGTCGGCAATTGATTGATTTTTTGCAAGCAAATCCACAGGCGCGACGAAAGTTTACCTGGTCCTTTGCGCCAGCAAAATGCTCGGCTGGAACATCTGGCTCGCAATCGGAGCCCAGCCAGCCCGGCAGCGATGGTATGGATAAAGCCGAAAACTGCCTGGGTAAGGGGAGCTTCCTCCAATAGACCCGTTCGGGCCTAGCTGGCTGCAGGCGGGCAACCTAGCCTTCGGTTAAGGGTATCGCTGTGATCCCGCGCCCTGACCGCCTCGCGTTGCGAGCTGATATCTGGAGGAAACCTATGAACCCCGCTTCCTTTCGCTCAATGACCGTTGCAGTGGTCGCTTCTGCTACCAGTATGACCCTCTTCTCCGGGGCTGTTTATGCCGACACGGTGCGAGGCTCGATCGACGGCGAAGCGCGCGAATGGCATGTGCTCACCGGTGACGACGGCAAGACCGTCAATTTCTCCGAACTTTCCGCCGGCATTTATCAGGTCACGGTCCAAGCCCACCGTCAGGACCGTTATGAGGTCGAGGGAAGCGTTTCACTGACCTTCACCGTAATGGATGGCACGGTGCTGGACGCGGAGGCGATGTACTTCCCGCAGGCTGGCATGTTCCCGCACTATACGCGCGAAGAGGCCGGGGGCGGCCTCGAAATAGAGCGAATGGAATTGACTGGCGCGACAGGACGCCTTGTTGGGCGCTTCGAGGGAGAATTAGTCCACCGGGCCTCAATGTTCTCCGAACTGGACGAGAGCAATGTGACGATACTGGTGCTGGAGTTTGAAGTCAGCCCAACGCGCGAGGGCTAGAATATTTCGCGCTTGCTGGCTTTAATTGTTTTAATGTCATTCTGGAAATGAGAATGTTGCTAGTTTTATTTACGGGCTTTCGCACAGCTCTTGCGACAATAGTGGCCGCGGCGTTGATCGCTGTGGTCGGCTCACAATCGGCAACAGGAAGCGTTGCGCCCCACCCGATGGTGCCAATGCCAGACGGTGGATATGTTACCTTTGACCGGTCTACCAACTTCGCTGAGCTCGATTTTCCTGCCTCCCAATACCAACAGTTGACAGGCATTAGTGATACTTTGCTCGTTGCCGGTTCCCATCGGCAGCTTGAATATACAGTTGACGGATTGGCGCTCTCGCTGGTCCGGTTGTACAGCGAATACCGGGAACGATTTGACAGAGCCGGTTTCGAGATAGTTTTTTCCGGAATCGGAGACGAGCTGGGGGAAGGGCACGGATTAAGCTTCCTGACACATCATGACGGATTGCTGACCCGCGGAGCGCCGAGCACAGTGGCAGACAGCAACGCCTACATCCTGGCCCGCAGTCCGGATGAGCGGACTGTCATTGCAGTGTCGTTCTTCAGCCGTCAGAACGCTCGCAGACTAATGGTCAACGCGGTCGAAACCGTCGAGGAGCCTGATGAGGTCGAGGAGCAACTTGAGCTGCACCTCTTCCCGGCGCAGACTTGCGTCCAGCCAGGCGAACACGTGGTTTTTCAAGCTGTCCAAGACCCGTTGACCGGCGACCAGCCTGTCGCCGTGCACTGGGATACCAGCGCCGGCCTTGTCGATCATGACGGACGATTTACCGCGCCAAATCGCAGGGGCGAAGTTACGCTGACGGCTAGGTCCATAGATGATCCCGCGCTGAGCGCTAGCTGGACACTGGATATTGATGATTGCCGTATCAGCTGGCAGGCGACACTGACGGGGGCCGATGCCCCGGTTCCATCCGCATCTGGAAATCGTGGCCAGGTTGAATTGCGCCAGCGCTTCGCTTCGGCCGCCTATCACCAGGCTCTGACCTTTCCTGGTAATGACACACCAGAAGGACCGTATCTGACCATTCGCCTGGCCCCGTCTCGGGGCGTCAATCCCGAACCGCCCCGCGACGCCACGCCCGAACAGCTTCTTGCCTGGATGAGGGCGGCGGCTGAGGGTGGCGGCGAAGGCACAATCCCAGAGTTCACGATCACCATTCCCGGCGCGACTCCAGGCCAAACTGGCGCCTTCACAGAAACCTTTGTCGAAATGGGCGTTTACGACAGCCGGGCTGATCGCGGTGATGCTGCTGTAATCAATGGCTCTATGTTCAACGGATACTTGCGGACAGCCCGTGTGACTCTGGTGGAACACAGTAGCCGGCGTTTGCGGGGCCAGTTCCAGGCGCGATTACTGCCAAACGAAACCGCCATGCCACGCCGAAGCGAGCCGGTCGTCGGGGGGACTGGTATCTGGGATGCTGTTGGAGAGGGCTCAGGCATCCGCAGCTGGCCAGATGAGGAGATCACTGTCACTGGCAGCTTCGATTTCCGCTTCGGAGATTGATCAACAAAACGCAGCGCTTGTAGTGACTACTGGATGCGTTTTCTGAGCCGAAAGTGTGCGGAAATCCCTGGGCGACCCCACCTGACCAATCAGATCATCCCTTTCGCCCACATCAGGCGCTCCCTCGACAGCGCCTCCTCCCCGTCCCAACGGTAAGCGGCGAGCAGGCCGCCTGGGCGGGCGACGCTGTAATCAAGGCAGCAGACATTCGGCGAGCGGGTGAGCTCGGGCGCTCCGTTTCTGGCGGACATCCAGTAGTGACCGAAGAAGACCGGCTTCTCGTCATCGCCATAGGTCAGGGCGCCGTCTGGTGAGCCCTCAAAGTGGGCGATGGCGTCATACAGCGGGGCTGTGCCGATAACGGCGTCGCGCCAGCTCGACCCCTCGCTCCACCATTTGAGCCGGGCCTCAGTACGGACATGGCCGTCCTTGTCTTCAAAGCTGACGCCTTCAGGCAGTTTGATCTCGGCGCCTTTGAGGATGACATCGACCGCGTTTCCAAGGGGGCGCCCGGTGTCGGCGGCTTCCTGCCAGACGTCGCTCCTATCTGGTCGAGCCAGCACGAGTGGATCTGCGAGGCGATCGATATGGGCAGGGCTCCAGCAGGCATGAACGGCGCGCAGGCCGGGCATTTCGACCCAAAGCGGCAGCGTGGCAAACCAGGCAAGATCATCGCGCATACGGGCCCGGGCTTCAGGGCATGCATGGTACTCGCGCAGGAACGCCACGTGCTGACCAATATTCTTGTCGCTGCGCGCGCGCAGATGCCGGCCGGGAACCTGCGGATCATCCATGGAGAAATGCACGGCGTTGAGCTCGTGATTACCCATGAGGCAGACCGCTTCACCGGCCTCGACCATGGATCTTACGGTCTGGACGACGCCCATATTGCTGGGGCCACGGTCCACCAGGTCTCCCAGGAACAGGGCCTTGCGCCCCTCTCTGTGGCGCCAGATCCCGCTCATGCGGTCATAGCCAAGCTCCAGAAGCAGCCGCTCGAGCGGTGCGAGATGACCATGAATATCGCCGATCAGGTCGATGCCGCGTGCGGTCGCCAGCAGATCGTGGGGATCGGGCGCGCTGCTCATTCTGCCAGCGCCTCAGCCCGCAAAGAGCCAGTTGAGATAGGCCGCCTTGCGGACGGCCCCCTGCATCAGGCGCAGGCGCATGGTGTCGCGGTGCTCAAAGGCGCACTGCCAGGTGAGATTGGGGTTGTCGCCCTCGGGGTCAGCACGAAGGGGTGAATGTGATTGCTCGCGCCTCGTCCATCCGGAAAGCGCGAGGGAAGTAGCCGGATGCTGGCCCAGATTCGGCGCAGTCTTGCGGCATGTAAGTGTACCCACCTGCAATCACGAGGGCCGCCGCTGCGGCGAAAAGGTCCGGTGGGAAGGGCACGCCGGCTGATGCGTCTGATGGGCCTGATGCCCATCTACCAGAAGCCGGATACCAGCAGGCCGGCCAAGGGACACAAGATCTATCCCTATCTCTTGCGCGGCCTGCGCGTGGATCAGCCCAACCAGGTCTGGTGCGCCGACATCACCTATCTGCCGATGCGGCGCGGCTTCCTCTATCTGGTCGCGATCATGGACTGGCATACCCGCAAGGTGCTCGCCTGGCGCATCTCCAATACGCTCGAGGCCGGGTTCTGCGTGGAGGCGCTGAATGAGGCGGTCTGCCGGTTCGGGCCGCCGGAGATCATGAACACCG
>JAIUMI010000028.1 GCA_022565665.1 Glycocaulis sp. | reverse complement strand
GTCTCTCTCCCGCTACCACTTTTCTTCACTGCGCTGCCCGTATGCTGGCGAAGGCGGCATCATCGCTGCTCTCGAAATCGTCCGTGACCAGTGCTTGGCGGATCAGTGAGCCAGCCTCCCTGATCTCGTCATACTCGCTCTGGCTGAGCACACGGGCCTCGACGGCTTTCTCCGGTACAATGTCAGCATCCTTGACCCGCTTGAGCAGTTCATCGCGCCGGATGATGGCGTGGAAGGCTCGCTCCAGCGTGGCGAGAGGGTCAGCGCCTTTTCCCATGTAGACACCGCGCGCGAGACGGTCGTGCAGCTCGCTGGGTTCGAGCAGAAGCCCTGCAACCGTGTTGGTCAGCCGGTCGGATGGCGCGCGCCGGTACATGCCCAGCGGCGAGATGAAGACGCGCAGGATGACGCGCCAGTGCCAGCCGGGAAAATGGCGTATCACGGCCCGCAGCCGCTCCTGTATGCGGTGCAGCCCGTCCTGGAAGCAGAAATCCACCAGCGGCTTCTCGCACGCCTGCCTGCCTTCGGCCTCGAAGCGCTTGAGCACGGCGCACAGCAGATAGATGTCCGCCAGTATGTCGCCCAGCCGGCCGGATAGTGCTTCCTTGCGCTTCAGGCTGCCACCCAGAATACCAAGGGCCATCTCCGATATCACGGCAAGGCGCGTGGAAGCATGGGTCAGCTGGCGGTAATAGGGCGCCAGCTCACCGGCATCGGATGGCGCGTTGGCAAAGCGGCCAAAGGTGAGGCCGTGAAACAGGGAACGCGAGAAATTCCGGATATCATGAGCGATATGGGCGAACAGGGCCTTGTCGAAGGCCTTCAGGCCCTCTTCGGGGTCCGGGTTCTGCACCGCCTTCATCTCGTCCAGCAGGTAGGGGTGGCAGCGTATCGAGCCCTGTCCGAAAATGATCAGGCTGCGGGTCAGGATATTGGCGCCCTCCACGGTGATCGCGACCGGAAGGGCCTTGTAGATTGTGGCCAGATGGTTGCGTGGGCCTTCCACAATCGCCTTGCCGCCATGTATGTCCATGGCGTCATTCACCACCTGACGCAGGCGCTCGGTGGCGTGATACTTCATGATGGCGGACACCACCGCAGGCTTTTCGCCCGCATCTAGCCCTGCCGTGGTCATCAGCCGGGCTGCGTCGAGCAGGTAGGCAGACGAGGCAATGCGGGCGAGCGGTTCGCGTACCCCCTCGAACATGCCGATGGGCAGGCCGAACTGTTCGCGTATCCGGGCATAGGTGCCTGATGAGTAAGCGGCGACCGCCGCTCCGGCACAGCTCATGGAGGGCAGGGATATGCCCCGTCCGGCGGCGAGCGCGCCCATAAGCATTTTCCAGCCCTCGCCGATCTGTTCCTTGCCGCCCAGTATCTGATCGATCGGCACGAACACGTCCTTGCCGCGCACCGGTCCGTTCTGGAAGGCCAGTCCGCAAGGCAAATGGCGCCGCCCGGTATCAAGGCCGGGCGTGTCGGCGGGCACCAGCACCACTGTAATACCGAGATCCTCCTCGCCGCCCAGCAGGCCATCAGGGTCACGTAAACGGATGGCAAGGCCAACCAGCGTGGCCACAGGCGCGAGGGTGATATAGCGCTTGTCACAGGTGATGGAGATGCCGAGCACGGTTTCGCCGTCAATCTCGCGTTCCTCCACCACGCCCTGATCGGTCATGGCCGAGGCGTCCGAGCCTGCCTCCACGCCGGTCAGTGCAAAGCAGGGAATATCCTCCCCGCTGGCGAGGCGGGGCAGGTAGCGTGATTTCTGCTCGTCCGTCCCGTAGAGCATGAGGAGCTCGCCCGGACCGAGCGAATTGGGCACCATGACGGTGATCGCCGCCGTGATGGAGCGGGTGCCGATCATGCGCACGATCTGGGAATGGGCGTAGGCGGAAAAGCCTTTGCCGCCATACTCCTCGGGGATGATCATGGCGAAGAAGCCTTCGCTGATCATGAAATCCCATACCGGGCGGGGCAGGTCCTGCAGGCCGTGTTCCACCTCCCAGTCATCCAGCATGGCGCAGAGCTTGTGAACCGGCCCGTCGATGAAATCGGTCTCGGCCTGGCTCAGCTTTCCGGTTTCCAGCGCCTGCAGGCGGGCCCAGTCCGGCCTGCCTGACATGATCTCCTGATCCCACCAGACCGTACCCGCCTCTATCGCCTGGGCTTCGGTCGGCGACATTTCAGGTAGCAGCCCGGCATACCAGGCCATGACCGGCTTGCTGATCAGTCTGCGGCGCCAACTGGACATGAGAACCTCGCTTGATGCTTCTGGTTCGGCAGCCCCCGCTATTCGTGCCGTGTGTGCGACAGGGTGTTCGCCGCGCTCGCCAAAATCAAGCGATACGTAAGGGCAGAGACGTGCGCAGCCACCGGACGGCCTTCTAGCGCTTCACGTCCCGGCCGCCGTGCCAGTCGGCGATATCGGTCGGGCTGACCGCACACAGATCACCGGGCATGGAGTGTTTGACCGCCATCACGGTGAGCGCACGCTCCAGCGCGGGCGTGTCGGCGATGCCCTGCGCCAGCGCATCGATCAATCCGGCCGCAAACGCATCGCCGCCGCCGATCCGCTCGACAATGCCTTCCAGCGGTTCGGGGCCTGCCGAGACTGCGCCGTCCCGGCTGACAAGGCTTGCCGTAATGGACTGGTCCAGCGTGCCGCGCGCGGTCCGGAAGGTGGTAGCGATACGCTCCAGCGCCGGGAAGGCCGTGAAGGCGGCTGTCGCGCCCGCTTCAAGGTCCTTGGCTGCGTCGCTGTGGCGCTCGAAAGCGCAGACACGGGCCAGATCACCGGCGCTGGCAAAGAGCAGCGTCGTTTCCGCTACCAGCTCTTTCAGGATGGCGTTCGCTTCCTTCACCCGGTCGCCCCAGAGCATTGCGCGATAGTTGAAGTCGAACGAGACGGGGATGGATTTCGCCCTCGCCGCGCGCGCGGCCGCCAGCGTGGCTTTCGCCGGTTCGGCGCCCAGCGCTGGCGTGATGCCGGAAAGGTGGAGCCAGCTCACCCGGTCCAGCAAGGCCTTCCAGTCCCACGCATCGGCAGGGGTGAGGGCAAAGGCCGAGCTGGCCCGGTCATAGATGATGCCTGCCGGGCGGCGCATCGCGCCGCTGGTATGGAAGTAAAGCCCCAGCCGCCCTTCACGCATCAGTATATGGCGCGTATCGAGGCCCGCCCGGCGCAGCTCGCCAACCGCGCCGTGACCCAGTGCATTGTCAGGAAACGCCGTGATGACGCGCGCGGAATGGCCCAGCGCGCACAGGCCTGCGGCCACATTGGCTTCAGCCCCGCCGATATGGGTGTGCAGCTGCGCGGTTTTCAGCAGGGGTTCGTGCCCCGGCGCGCAGAGCCGCATCAGAACCTCGCCGAAAGCGGCCATGTTGAGCGATTTGGACATTGCGGTAACAGACTCCGGCAGGGTCAGGCGGGACAGGAAGGGCGCGCGCCGGTCTCAAGGCGCCGGACGAGATCATAGCCCTCAATGAGGCCCGCGCGGAAGCGTGCGTTTGTGGCGAGGTCAGCCCGGAAGATCGCGTCCAGCGACAGGAAGAGCGTCACGTCATGATCCGGGTCGTCATTACAGCGTAGGCCGATGGCGGCGAGCTCGGCGGCCATCGGATCGGTGAGCGGCTGGCCGCTTGCTGCCATCCGGCGTACAAACCGCATCCAGCTCGCCACAGAGGCCGTCAGGAGCGTGATATCGCGCCCCGCTGACAGGTTGTTTTCCACCGTGCTCAGAAGCCGCACAGGGAGCTTCTGGGAGCTGTCCCAGGCAATCTGCGAGAGGAGGTGGCGGATGGCGGGGTTAGCGAAGCGCGCGCGGATCGTGGCGGCATAGGCGGAAAGATCCATTCCGTCGGGCGCGGCGATGGAGGGGGCAATCTCGTCTTCGGCGAGCCTTGTGATGAAGCGGGCAAGCCAGGGATCGGCCATCGCGTCGTTCACGCTCTCATAGCCGCAGGCGAGGCCCAGCCAGGCGAGCGGGGAGTGACAGCCATTCAGCAGCCGCAGCTTGGCGAACGCATGACCCGCCACATCGTCCGTCATCAGGGCGCCCGCGGCTTCAAGATCGGGGAAGGGGGCGATATCGCTCTTCTCGATCACCCAGGAGGTGAAGACCTCGCGCTGCACCGGCACCGCGTCTGTATACCCCAGTGCCTGCGCGATGTGAGCCTTGAGGGCACCGTCCGTTGCGGGCGTGATGGCATCAACCATGGTACGTGGAAAGCGCACCTCGCCCGCGATCCAGCTCGCCAGCCCCCTGTCCCGCTCCGCCGCGAGCGCCGTCACCGCGCCCGCGAGCTTTACGCCATTGTCTGACAGATTATCGCAGGAGAGCACGTGGAAGGGGGGAAGGCCTTGTGCGCGGCGGCGGGTCAGCGCCTCCAGGATCAGGCCGATCGCGCTTTTCGGGCTCTTGGGATGGGCGAGATCATGGGCGATATCGGGGTGGACGGCATCGAGCGCGCCATCGGAGGCCAGGCAATAGCCCTTCTCGGTAATCGTCAGCGTGACGAGCTTCACAGTTGGCAAGGTGAGCGTATCCAGCAGTGGCTCAGCCCCCCGCGCGCCAGACTGGGCCGAGAGGATGGAGCCGATCACCCGTGTCTCTTCGCCTTCGCCCAGCGTCTGCAGGGTGTAGAGCTCGTCCTGCGCATTGAGCGCGCCTGTAATGTCGCGGCTGCGCAGCGCCATGGCGGCGATACCCCAGCGCGGATCGGAGGCAAGTATCTGATCGATATAGGCTGCCTGATGGGCGCGGTGAAATGCGCCGGGGCCGATATGGACGATACCGGTCTGAACGCGCGACCGGTCATAGGCCGGGCGCTTCACGCCAGCGGGCAAGTGGGCCAGGGCGGCGGCGTTGAGGCGCGCTCTCACAGCGTCACCCCGCTCTTCCAGATGGCAATCTCGCGCTCGCCATTGATCTCGTTGCGGGCGGGCTGGCCATTGGCGGTGTCGAGGATAAGGGCGAAAAGCCGGTCTGCGGCTTCCTCCATGCTATCACCCGCCAGAACAGTTCCGGCATCAAAATCAATCCAGTGGCTCTTACGGGCAGCGAGGTCGGAGTTGGAGGCGATCTTCAGCGTCGGCACCGGAAAGCCCAGCGGCGTGCCCCGGCCCGTGGTGAAGAGGATGATCTGCGCGCCCGCCGCCGCGAGCGCGGTGGAGGAGACCGCGTCATTGCCCGGAGCCTCAAGAAGGGCAAGGCCGGGCGCGCTCACCTGCTGGCCATAGTCGAGCACGCTGGTCAGCTGGGCCGCGCCCGCCTTCTGCACCGCGCCGAGGGATTTTTCTTCCAGCGTGGTGATGCCGCCCGCGATATTGCCGGGTGAGGGGTTCTCGTGGACTGGCTCGCCATGGCGCTCGAAATAGCGCTTGAAACGTTCCACCAGAGCGGCCCCGGCGTTGAAGGTCTGTTCGTCGTGGGTGCGGGAGAGAAGCAAATGCTCGGCCCCGAAAATCTCAGGAATTTCAGTTAGTAGCGCTGTGCCGCCCGCGCCCGCCACACACTCCGACATACGGCCCACAAGCGGATTGGCGGTGAGGCCGGAAAATCCGTCCGAACCGCCGCACTTCACCCCGATCACAAGATCACTCAAGGGGCAGGGCGAGCGGACATCCTTTTCCGCGATGGCGGCGAGTTCCTCAATCAGGCCGAGCCCTTCTTCCATTTCGTCGCCCGCAGCCTGGGCGGCAAAGGCACGGATGCGGGTGCGGTCAAGATCTGGGGCGGCTTCCAGCAGCTTGTCTATCTGGTTGGATTCGCAGCCCAATCCGACGATCAGAACGCCACCTGCATTAGGGTGGCCCGCCAGCGCGGCCAGAATGGCGCGGGTATGGGCCAGATCATCGCCGAGCTGCGAACAGCCGAATGGGTGGGTGATGGCATGGACGCCATCGATCCTGCCTTCCAGCGTTTTCGACGCAGCATCGGCGATGCGCTGGGCAGTGCGGGTGACACAGCCGACCGTGGCTATCACCCAGATTTCATTGCGGATTCCAATCTGTCCGTTAGCGCGGCGATAGCCCTGAAACTGCCCGTCGAGGGGCCGCGAGCCGGGCGCGATGGCTGCATTATCCGCTGCATAATCCAGACGCGTGTCCGGCGTCAGCAGGGTGGCCACATTATGCACATGCACGTGCGTGCCAGATTCTATGTCAGTAATAGCTGCGCCGATGGGCCAGCCATACTTGATGATCCGTGCGCCTTCACTGACCGGATGAAGCGCAAACTTGTGGCCTTTCGGGATATCCTCCCGCAGCGTGATATCTACGCCGTCAATATTGACGTTCCGCCCGGCAGATAGTGGCGTCAGGGCCACCGCCACCGAATCATCCCGGTGCAGTTTCAGGGCCTCTCGCAGCCTGCCGGGTGGTCCCGCGTCCATACCGATTTCGACCTTTCCTGGTACCTGAAGCCTACGATGGTAACCGGTGTCATACAGGGTCAAGTTGGCAAATTCATATGTCCCGGACCAGCGTTTTCCTGCACGAGGTTACATATTTTGGCTGGTATCGCGAGCGGGCGTGCTATGTCCTGAGGACATTTTTTCAGGCGGACGGACAGAACATGACGAAAAGCACCGGGCGCCGGGCAGGCGCGAGCGACGGTTCGGTCGGCAATGGTACCGGGCGCAGGCGCGCCACGATCAATGATATTGCCCGCCTTGCCGGCGTCTCGAAAAAGACCGTCAGCCGGGTCATCAACCGCTCGCCGTTTGTAAAGACCGAGACGCGCGAGAAGATCGAAGCGCTGATGAAGGAGCTGGGCTACCGCCCGGACCCGCAGGCGCGCGGGCTCGCCTTCCGCCGCTCCTTCCTGATCGGGATGATCTATGACAATCCGAACCCGCAATATGTGGTCCATGTCCAGCAGGGCATTCTTGATGCGGTACGCGAGGGCGGGTTCGAGTTGGTGGTGCATCCGTGCAACCGGGCCGATCCGAATTTCCACGAGCAGGTGAGGGGGTTTGTCGAGCAGCTCAAACTGTTCGGTGTCGTCCTCACCCCGTCCGTGTCCGAAGACGAGACACTGGTGGAGATATTGCGCGAGCTGGAATGTCCTTATGTGCGCGTGGCTTCGGTATCACTGGACGAGACCGAGCGCATGATCGTCACCCATGACGCGATCGGCGCGGCGGAGGCGGCCCGGCATCTGGCTGATCTCGGTCACCGGCGCATCGCCTTCATCACCGGTCTTCCCACCTTCCGCTCCTCCCATGAGCGCAGGCGCGGCTTTGCTGAAGGCCTGGCAGAGCGCGGGCTGAAGCTTGATCCGGCCTACGTGATGGAAGGGGCGTACACGTTTGAATCCGGGGTGGAGTGCGCCACGAAGCTGCTCGCCATGAAGGAGCCGCCCACGGCCATCTTCACCGGTAATGACGAGATGGCGGTGGGTGTCTACAAGGCCGCGCGCGAGGCGGGCCTCTCCATCCCGCGTGACCTTTCCATTGTCGGTTTTGATGACAGCCCGATGGCTGCGCGGCTCTGGCCGACGCTCAGCTCGGTCCGTCTGCCGATTCGCGATATGGGCCGCTTTGCTGCCGAAAAGCTGATAGAGTTGACCCGCGAGGGCGGCGGCCAGCCGAGTGATAAGCCCATCGTGGTACCCCGGCTTGTGGCGCGGGAATCGGCCGGACCACCCAGCAAGGCGTAAAACGGTACTACCCCGTCTTGCCCTTGAAATCGACTATGACACCGGTTACCAAATGGGACAGTGACCCAGCCCCCTGATTTCCGGCCATTGAATGGTAGAGTCCATCGAGGAGAGGATGGACCATGCGAAAGAGCCGTTATTCGGAAGAGCAGATTATCGGCATGCTGCGCGAGCACGACGCCGGT
>JAIUMI010000027.1 GCA_022565665.1 Glycocaulis sp. | reverse complement strand
TCCGTTGGATAAAGTTCGGCGAACGCCGTTCGCTGAGTTTCGCAATCCGTTGCGCCGCAGTCTGATTGAACAACGTCTGGCGAACGGCGTTCGTTCCGAGCTGCGGATTTCAAACTGAGACACTACCGGCGCGGACGTGGTGGTGAACACCGATGCCGACAACCAGTATGATGCCAGCTGCATTCCTGACCTGGTCAAACCCATTCTGGACCGCAAGGCGCTGATCGTTGTCGGCGCCCGGCCGATCTCGGACATCCCGCACTTCTCTCCGCTCAAGAAGCAGCTGCAGAAGCTTGGCAGCTTCGTGGTGCAGGTGGCCAGCGGTACCAAGATACCCGACGCGCCGAGCGGATTCCGCGCCGTGCATCGCGATGCGGCCATCCAGCTCAACGTGTTCAACAATTACACCTATACGCTGGAAACCATCATCCAGGCCGGGCGCAAGGGCATTCCGATCACCTCGGTGCCGGTGCGGGTGAACGGCTTTTTGCGTCCCTCGCGGCTCATCTCCTCGATCCCGAAATATATCTGGCGCTCGGTGATCACGATCATCCGCATTTTCGCGATCTACAAGCCGGCTCGCTTTTTCGGCCTGCTCAGCGCAATTGCGGCCATCCCGGCCGTGTTCGTGATCGCGCGCTTCCTGATCTTCTACATGCTGGGTGATGGCGGCGGCCGGCTGCAATCGCTGATCATCGGGGCAGGCCTGCTCGCGGTGGCGGCGATACTGGCCGTGGCGGCCATTCTGGCCGATCTGATCGCCACCAACCGTCTGCTGCTGGAAGACATCCGCCGGCGCGCGCTTCTGGCCAGCCTGCCCGGTAAGAAATAGCGATGGCGCGTACCCGCGCCGCCTTGAAAATCGCCCTAGTGGGCAGCGGTGCGGCCGGAGCCGGCGTGATGGCCGGGCTGGGCGCCTCAGGCGCAGCCGTGAATATCGACGTGTTCGACAAGGCCCGTCCGCACACGGGCGAAACGGTGCCGGAGGGCGATCCGCGCCTCTGGCAATCCGGCGCGATGGCGCGCGTTTACCGGCGCACCGCGCGCGAGAACGGGTTCTCCCTGCCTCTGCCCAAGAGCCATTACGGCTTTGTGCCGGAGCGCCTGCCCGTGGATGGCCGTCCGCGCGTCTGGCAGTCGCAGTTCCGGGGCGGGCTGACCAATTTCTGGGGCGGCACGATGATGCCTCTGCCCGACAGCGATTTTGCCCGCTGGCCGGTCTCGCGCGCCGATCTTGACCCCTATTATGCGCAGATTGCGGCGCTGGTTGGCATATCCGGTGAAGCGGACGGGCTGACACCGCTGCTGGGCACCGAGCCGTCCAACCGCCCGCCCTTGCAGCTTCACCCCGCGATTGCCCGCCTGATCGCGGCGATAAACAGCGGGGATAAGGGTTTGCGCGCAGGAGTGAACCGGATTGCGCTGGAGACACGCGCCCACGCGCCCAATGCCTGTGTGTGGTGCGGCGAATGCCTGGTGGGATGCTTCAGGGGCGCCCCCTTCACCACGGCCAGCCTGTTTGCCCGCTGGCACGCAGAGGGCCGTGTGGCGCGCCTGTCCGACGGAGAGGTGACGGGTATCGATCTGAAGGCCCGTACCCTCACCGTGCGCGACGGTGAAGCGGAGGATACCCACGGGCCGTATGACCGCATCTTCATCGCGGCGGGGTGCCTCGGCTCCACCCGCCTGCTGATGGACAGCATGGGGCTGGACGCAGCGGAGATGGCCGACAGCCGCGTCGTCAATACGCCCATTGTCGACACGTCGTGGCGCGGCGTGACGCCGGACCGCAAGGGCGGGTTCGGCCTCACCCACGGCCTTGTGCTGATCCCCGAAGCCGATGGCAGCGGCATCGCCGCCCAGACCCAGCTTTACCCCACCTTGCCGCATTTCTGGCGCTCGGCGAGCCCTGCCGCTTTGTGGGGCCTTGCCGGGCTGGCCGGCCGTCCGCTGGCGGCGCGCCTTGTCTGGGCGCGCTCCTATCTGGCTGCGCGCGGGGCCAATCGCTATCATCTCCGGCGCGGGGCCGATGGCACGCTCAGCGCACACATGGAGGCCTCGGACGAGGGCAGGGCGCTGGCCGCCCATGCCAACCGCGCATTGGCGCGCGCACTTGAGGGCAGCGCGTTTCAGGTGCTCGGCTTTGCCGCCAGCGGCGGCGGGTCCAGCTCGCATTATGGCGCGGCAAGGCCTTTCCGGGTGGGAGATGGTATTGTGGGGGTGGATTTCGCGCTGGCAGAGGGCGTCTATCTCGCCGACAGCGCGGCCTGGCCCGACGTGCCGGCCATGTCGCCCACCTTCACCATCATGGCCAATGCGATGCGGATTGCGCAGACGGCACTCTAGAAGCGCGCGATGAGCGCGTTCACATAGGGTGTGTAGCGCTTCACATCGACATAGATTTCCTGCTGGCCGGTCGGATCGGGTGTCGCGGCCGGGTTGGCTTCGGGGTCCATCGCCTCGAACCAGCTTACGCGTTGAGGATCGTCCAGCTTGGCGGCGAGATAGCGCGCGATCAGGCGGGCCTGAACGTCGCGCACGCGCCACGCCCCGCCCGACAGCTCGATCAGCCCGGCAAAGAGCAGCCCGTTATAATCATGCGGGAAGATATTCAGGCGCAGGCGCGGTGACCCGCCTTCCCAGGCCAGAACGCCCTCGTCAAGGAAGGGCACCGACACCTTGTAGCCGGTTGCCAGGATGACAAGATCGGCCGGACTGCGCGATCCGTCGGTATAGACCGCATCTGCCCCGTCCAGTCTTTCCAGCGGCGGGCGCACGCGTACATCGCCATGGCCGATATGATAGAGCACGTTGGAATTGACCACCGGAGGGCGCTCGTCGATCCGGTGGGCGGGCCGTGGCAGGCCGTATTGCTCCGGCGTGCCGATGATCAGCCGCAGGACGCGCATTTTCAGCCAGGCGCGCAGCGCGGGCGGCAGCAAACCGGCAATGCGCCCGGCCTTGCTCTTCCTGGTGGCGTCATGGGGGGCGCCGCCGACGAATTTCGGCACGAAATAATTGCCCGTGCGCACGCTCCACTCGGTGGAGCGGGCATGGAAGGCGGAATCGACCGCAATATCGCAGCCCGAATTGCCCGATCCGATAATCAGCACACGCTTGTCATCAAGCTGCGCGCCGTCCCGGTACTGGCTGGAATGGATCACCACCCCGGCAAACCTGTCCTCGCCGGGCAGGGCGGGGCGCACCGGATCGCGGTGATGGCCGTTGGCGATGATCACATGGGCAAAGCTGTGTGTCTCGCCGCCTGCCAGCGTGACCTGCCAGTTGCCCGGACGGCCGCTCACCGACACCACGCGCGTATTGTAGCGGTAATGAGGGGCAAGGGCGAAGGTCTCGGCAAAGGCCTCCATATAGGCTTTCACCTGCCAGTGGCTGGGAAAGGCCGGATAGTCCTCCGGCATGGGAAAGTCTTCAAACTCGGTCGCCTGACGCGAGGAGATGAGGTGGGCGGAGCGATAGACATTGCCCGCCTCGCAGCCATAGCGCCACAGACCGCCCGGCCCGTCACCGGCCTCGAAGGCGATGAAATCCACCCCGGCCTCTTTCAGCCGCCGCGCGACGGCGAGACCGGAAACCCCCAGCCCGATAATGCCACCAACCTTGATCGCTTTGGTCAATGCCATGCAGGCTGCATGGTCGGCAGCGAGCGAAAATTTTTCATAAGCGTTCAGCGCTCAGTGGTTTGTTCCCGATTAGGGCTGAGCGCTTCCGTTTGTGTAAAAGCTATAGCTGGTGCTGCAAAAAATAGGTCGCCAACAATTGTCGCAACCCGGATCAGCAATGCAATGACCGATGCCTCACCGATATCGAGAGTAGAAGCAGAAGTTAACACAAGTACAATAACCGCTTCCCGAACACCTATTCCGGCAGGCGCTCCCGGTGTAAAAAAACCGATAATCCACCCACCTGCGAATGCGGCCATCACCACGCCGAAGGGAACGGCTGCTTGAGTATAGACTTGCGACACAAGCATATAGGAGGCGGCACCGTTGATAATGAAGAAACCTGTCTGCACAATGACCGACAGTGCGAATGCCCTCATGGCGTCAAACCCCGCCAAACGGGAAACCAGCCCACTGATTTTCTCACTACGAAGAACAAGGACGATCAACCCTACGCCACTGACCAGAACAGCAATGCCCAAGCTGATAGTCAGTGGAAGCGAGAGGCGGGGAAACATGGCGGCGATTAGCGGTCCCCCGAACAGCAACGCCAACGCTGTCGAGGTCATCACCATGGAAATGGTTGCCAGGACCCCCGCCCAGATGTTGGCCGGAATATCGACGCCCCGTTGATGCAGGAACACGGTCCGCCACGCATGATGGGCAACGTTCCCCGGCAGGTATTTAAGCAGGTTCATAATGGCGGAGATGTAGATGCCGGTACGCAGGTTGATCTTCGTCACCGACACGCCATTGATTATAGAATACCAAGAAAAAAAGACGAGGCCGCGGCTGAATCCCTGTGCAAGACAGGCTACGGCAAGCATGACGAGCACCCCGGGATCAGTTACAGCGGCAGCGAGTGAGTCCCGCGCACGCCATACCTGCAGCCCGATCAATACCGCCCCAGCTAAGCCTAGGGCGAGACCCAACCAGTTGATTGCGGCTCGGCTATGCCGCCTACCAAAGCTAAGCGCTGCACGGAGGTAGGCCAGCAAGATCGAAACCTCTTTGATTTGCGCGCCGTGAAGGCATAAGTCGCGTGTTGTTGCAGGTGCTAGCTGTATGGTGTTACGCACTCTCTTGAATGCGACCGCCACGTTCGTTCTGCGCTAAGTTGGGGAGAGCCTCAAGGGGTAGGTGCTATGAGAGCTCTGATCTTTAAGCGTGCTGTACGACGCGCCGTAAGCTATGCGTCGTTAATTTTAAGCCCATTAGACTGGCTTATTAAGTTTTCAACAATAAAGCAGTCAAGAAAAAAATACATACCGATATTTATAGTAGGAGCAAGTCGATCTGGAACTACTTTAGTATATCAAGCTGTTTCTTGTATTCACAAATTAAATTATGTAAATAGTATTATATCTAAAATGCCTTATGCTCCAATTTTTGCAATTTTTATTACAAAAACACTTTTCTCTGAGAAAGAAATAAGCTTTCAAAGTGAATACGGAATATCATCCGGCCTGCGCGCTCCACAGCAGGGGAATGAAATTTGGTCGAGATGGCTGCCTAAGAAGGGGCGTCCACACAAAAATAAGATAAATTCCATGTTTCATAATATCAATGATATGCAATCGGCGTTTAATGGGCCGATGGCGATAAAGTGGCCGGGATTTGTCGCTTACCTAGAAGATATTAGGGTAGTTAATGCAGATGCTTTCTATATATTTATAGAAAGAGATGCCATATCGAATGCAAAGTCAATATATAAAGGCAGATTGGATCTGAATGGTAATCCCCTCAAAACAATCAGCCGTATTCCCAGATCGTATAAATATAATGGCAGAAGTGCAGCTGCATCCGTATGCGAATATATAAAATCCAGCCAAAGGGATATCGAAAACTTTAAGAACCACCTTTGCGAAAGCCAATTTGTGAATCTAAAGTATGAAGATTTTTGTAAAAACCCGAAACAATATATCCAAAAAATAATGGATAGATACAGTGACTATTCTGGATTTCGCTTGGAGAAATTTGAGGGAATACCCGATAGTTTTAGAGTTTCGGACGGACCAAGATTGCCTGATGACATTGAAGGTGAAATGCAGTCATATCTTAAAAATTGAGGGTGAAATTTCAGCCTTAAAGCGCGCTGCGCCCGCCGCGGGCCAGTTGTGGCACCAGGCGCGTCAGATACGCAAACGGGGCCGGATCATCAAATCGCAGAACCGAGTCGGTCTTGCGCTCGCCCAGTTCGGCGGCGAGTTCGCCCACGCTCGTTTCGCCGGAACGCAAGGCTGCCAGCGAGGAGGCGAGATCGGAATAGATGTCGCGCCAGGCGGTGCGGGTGTTGATGATGGCTTCACCTGCGGGCAGGGCCGCGCCCTCACGCCGCGCGATTTCCATGGCGGCCAGATTGATCCCGTGCAGCGCGCCAAATCCATGCCACTTGAACAGGCGCGGATTGACCTCCAGCAGGCGCAAGGTGCCGTCGCGCGGGTCGATCTTGAACTCGACCTCGGCAAGGCCCTGATAGCCGGCCGCTTCCAGAAGGCGGGTGGAAACCGCGATCATCGCTTCGGGAGCCTTGGTGTCGATATAGGTCGCGGTGCCGAAATCGGCCGGGTATTGCCGCTTGTGGCGGGTGGCGATGGCCGCGTGCAGCGTGCCGCCGGTAAAGAGCCCGCCCAGCGATACGATCTGGCGAGCGGGCCCTGGAATGATTTCCTGCGCCATCAGGCGGTAGCGGCGGTCCGGATCGCGATAGGCGTCGAGCTGGCGGCGCGCCTCTTGCGGGTCGGCGCATTCAATCGCCTTGGTGTGGTGCAGCTGGTGGAAGAACTGCATCACATCAGGTTTGAGGATGACCGGATAGCGCAGCGTGTCGAGCTTCTCCGGCTCGGCCTCCGCATCAAGGCTCGCCGGATAGTCCAGCCCCAGCCGGGCGGCGAGCGCGTGGGTGCGGTCCTTGTAGAAAAACGTCTCCATCACGCTCCACGGCGCGGCGACCCCGGTAAAGCCCAGCGATGCCAGCGCATCAAGCTTCTGCGAGACAAGGGCTGCGGTCAGGTCCTCTGACGGGAAGACATAGCTTGGGCCCTCAAAGCCTGGCAGGGTGGAAAGCGCTTCGGTGACGACCTGCGGGTCGTGAATGTCGAGCTGGCGGAAGCCGGAGCAATGGCGCGAGCGCGCGGCGACCGATTTGTCGGTGCGGTCCCACACCTCGATATGGCGCGCGAACGGGGCGAGCGCGCGGACAATGCCAAGCGCGGTGATATGGCCGCCCAGCACGATGACGCGGCGCTCCCTGCCTTCGGGCAACATGCTCACGCGGAAGCCCCTTCGTGCGCGGCGGGGCCGTCTGCGGCGATCTCGCGCAAGGCCGCGGCGAGCGCTTTTGCATACTCCTCCGGCACGGATGGATAGGCGGGTAGCACCAGAAGCCGGTTCACGAAGGCGCCGATATTGGGCAGATCGCGGTGGAAGGCCTTGAACACCTCCAGCTCCGCGCAGTTACGGTAATAATACTGGGAGGCGTCAAACCCGCGCGCCATCAGGCCCTTGAGCACCGCATCGCGGTCATCGACCAGAACGGGAAAATTAAGGAAGCAGTCCGCCACATCATCCGGCGCGGGCGGGATGACAATGGCGTTGGAACCCTCCAGTGCTGCCCGGTAGGCGCGCGCATTGGCCAGGCGCCTTTCCCGGTTCTCCAGCACTTTGGGAAGCTGGCGCGCCCATTCGCGCTGCTGGAAGTCGGACGGGCGGCGCTTGAACATGTCCGGCAGTTCGGAGCGCAAGACCGGCTCAGGGTCGTTGACGGCCTGCTTCTTCACCCAGGCGATGGCGTTGAGATAGCCCCAGCGGAAGGCCGGGAAGGTCAGGAGCGAGAAGATCAAGGGCTGGGTCAGCGTGTCCAGCTTCAATCCCTTGACGAGGTAGGATTTCAGGTCCGCGCCAGTCATTTGCGGCCAGCCGGCCATTTGTTCGCGTACACTGGCGGCAAGGGCAGGATCCTTCACCACCATCGCGCCGCCGAAATAGGTGGCGATGAACTTGAACAGGCCGAAGCTGAACACGCCCACATCCCCGTGCAGGCCGACCGGCTTGCCGCCGGGGCGTCCACCCATGGAAATCGCGCAATCCTCGATCAGCATCACGCCTGCCTTCGATGCGGCGGCAGCGATCTTCGCGATCTCGGGGTTCGAGGTGTGGTAATGGGTGATGATCAGGGCGGCCACATCATCGCCGAGCGCGGCATTTACATGAGCGAGCGGGATGTGGGGGCTGTCCGGCGCGCTATCGAGAAAGACCGGCTCGCCGCCCGCCACGATCACCATGTTGATGAGGTCAAAAATGGTGAAGGGGGAGAGCAATACCTTGCGCCGCCCCTCCTTCACCGCCGCCTTTACGGCAAAATAGACGCCGAGCCGCCCGCGCGAGAGCGGTACGACACCCCGGTCCGTCTCCATGAACCGGGCGAAGGCGCTGGTGAAGTCACCGTCATTGCCATCATTGAGCTTGCCGCCAGACCAGGCGGCAAAGAATTGTCCGTGGCCGACATCATAGAGCTTCTGGCGGGGATAGGTGCGCATGGGATAAGGCGTCCAGACTGATTGCTGACGGTGTGGCCGGGCCGCTGCGCCTTGTCAATGCGCGCGCCGGGCCCGAAACCGATTTGACGCGGCGGTGTTACCGGGCCGACCCGGCAATCTTCGCCCGAAGGCAGGCTTTTCCTGCCCGGACGGCGGCACGCTCCTATATATTTCAGAGAGTTAAATGGCGTTCGCGCTGGCCCGGAGCTTGCTCCTCAACTGGCACCTGCCCGCATCCTTTTCCCGGAGTTATGTTCCCGCCATGAATCAGCCCCGTGCCTCGCGCATCACGCCGGACGATATCCGCCAGATCGCCTTCACGCTGATCGACCGCCATGGCGCGCGTGCGCTCGGCTATGCCGACCTCGCCGTCGAGGAGCTTGAGGGCAAGGGCGAGGCGGCGTCTGCCGAGGCGTGGAAAGCGCTGCGCAGCGAGATTCTCGACGCGCTGGAAGGGCGCATCGCCCGCGCGGCGAACGCGATTGCGCTGCATTGAGCATCACGAAGCTTCGCTAAAGCCTATCCATGTGGAGCATCCTTTGCGGGTGGCAACACAACCTGTTTTATTGCGTTACCTGCGCCTGCGTGATATCGCCGAAAAGCTCATTAGCGGGAGATTCTGCGTGACCACCCTTAACAGTCACGTGTTTGTTTTTGATAGCAAAAACGCCCACGCTCAGAAGAACACCCTTATTGGAATAGCGGTATCTGACGATTTCATTGTAATTGGAGATCGTGGCCTCGCCGAGTGTATACATGATGCTGGCCGGCCTCCCCAACCTGAGACGCTCACGGATGGCCGGTTCATCTACGTGTATCGTGACGGCCACCAGATAACGATTAACGTCGACCCGATGGGGCAAGACACAGTATTTTATTATATTGATCCGTCGCCGACGAAACATGAAACGCGTTACTGGGCGATATCAAATTCTCTGTACGCCTTGGCTCAACATGTTTCGAAGCAGCGCCCGCTTGAATTTTACCGGCCGCCGATCAGCGCACTTCAGATCAACAACGGGCGGGGATACGGTGCTCAGCTAGTCTCCAACAATACGCCTATAGAGCACATGCGTCTGCTCGGAATAAACGAATATATATATGTAGATCTGAAGAAAGGAGCGTTGGAAATCAGGAAGAAATCCTGCGGCTACACCGGCTCGGCAAGGGAGAGCAGCTACCGGGAGCAGCTGGAAGAATTCATCGCATGCGCTGCGGCGAACGTAGCAGCGTTGGTTGACCATGGCGCCTTCGCCAATCTGATATGCGACGTTAGCGGTGGGTATGACTCCCGGTTCAACTTCGGGCTAATCAAGGCGCTGGGGTTGACAGGCCGTGTCCGGTTCCAGAGCGACACCAAAAAAACTGATGACCTTCGAATAGTCAACCTGCTGCGTCGATTCTACAACTTCGAGATGGACAACAGGATTGTCCGGACTGCCCATCTTGAACCCCAGCTTTCCTATGATCTGTGGCTGTACGCGAATGCAGGCGTGTACCTGCCCTCTCGTGTGTCTTACGGCTACCAGCAAGGGATGTTGCGGATCACCGGCGGCAATTTCCTGACGAAGAAGTTCGGTGCGTTGCCGTTCCGCAAGCGCATGCGAACATTTGCGCGCTTCTTC
>JAIUMI010000026.1 GCA_022565665.1 Glycocaulis sp. | reverse complement strand
GCGCGGCGGGCGGCTGCCCGCGCGTGGTCTATCTGTATATCATCCTCCGGGGCCCGGGCCCCCCACGCGGGGACCCATGAAAACCGTGCATAAGCCCGCTGTGAAAATCATCACAGCACCCCCTTGGTGGAGGGGATAAGATCGCCTTCCACACGCACGCCCTGACGCAGGGCGCGGCCGAATGCCTTGAAGCAGGCCTCGATCATGTGGTGGGCATTGTCGCCCGACACCTCGACATGGATGGCCGCCTTCATGGTTTCGGACAGGGAGCGGAAAGCGTGGGCGCACATTTCCACCGGGAAATCCCCCACCCGCTCGCCGGGGATATCCCCGTCAAAGCGCACATAGGGACGGCCCGACAGGTCGACCCAGACGCCCGCGCGCGTCTCATCCATGGGCAGGGCAAAGCCAAAGCGGGCAATCCCCGCCTTGTCGCCCAGCGCCACGCGGATCGCCTCGCCGAGCGCAAGGCACACATCCTCGATCGTGTGGTGGGTATCGACCTCCACATCGCCTTCGCAGACCACTTCAAGGCGCACCCCGCCATGGCGGGCAATCTGCTCAAGCATGTGATCGAAAAAGAAAACGCCCGTTTCAAACCGTCCGCCGGGCTCGCCATCAAGGTCAAGGAAGAGCGCGATATCGGTCTCTTTGGTGGTGCGCCGTATGCGCGCCGTGCGGGCCGGTTTCAGCCCGCCGAGATGTGCGGCCAGGGCCTTCACTTCGGCCAGAGAAAACAGCCAGGCTGTAAAGCCCTCATCCGTTTCTTCCAGCTTCAGGCCGAGCGCGGCAAGCGCATTCGCCAATCCCCGCTTTTCCCCGGCGCGAAGCGTGATGTTATCCCCCGCACTATCCGCCGCCGCGCCGGTCAGTTCGGCCATTCGCGCGGCGCATGAGCATGTCAGGCTAACGCGCTCATCCCACTCGGCTTTTGCCGCCGCGAGGGCCGCTGGCGTGAGCCGGGACAGTATTTCAGGGCCGAAAAACAGGTTTTGAGGGGGCGATTCCGTCCCCAGTTTTGCGGCCAAACCCGTTTCGCCCGTACTTATCAGCACTGGCGCGGCCAGATCGCTACCGAGGCGATAGAGCGTAACCCCTTGGCTGGACGGCGATAACAGGGCCGCCACCCCTTCGGGCAGGCGGCTCTCATCGCCCTTCTTATCCCCCCATGTCAGCACTTTGCGCGCCGCTGCGAGATTGGCGGTGAGAACCAGCGTTGCCGGATCGGTCCTGAGGATCGCGGCGCAGCGTTCGACGACGGAATAGGAGGATAACTCCGCCCTTATCCCCGCCCCTTGCGAGAGGTCTATAATGACACTCATGTCAGATCCTCCCCTCTTCCGCTTTCTCGCGCCGCACCGCCATGGCGAGCCGGTGCGCATCGAGCCCTTCGAGGGCTGCCAGCCGCTCGACCACCGGGGCGATGGCGGCGGCCCCGCGCGCGTCGAAACGCAGGACGCTGGCCGTCTTCTGGAACATCTCGACACTGACCCCGCCATAGGCTCTGGCCGCCCCGGCGGTGGGCAAAGCGTGGTTGGGCCCGGCGGCATAGTCACCAGCGGCTTCGGGCGTCCATGGACCGATGAATATGGACCCGGCGTGGCGGATCTGAGCGCAGATCGCTTCCGGGTCGGCTGTCTGGATGATGAGGTGCTCGCCCGCATAGGCATTCGCCGCCGCCACCGCGTCCGCTTCATCCCTTACGAGGAATGCCTTCGACGCGCCAAGCGCCGCCGCCGCAATGTCACGCCGCGGAAGAGCCTCAAGGCGGGCTTTCAGAGCGCGTTCCACGCAATCGACGAACCGTTGCGAGAAGGCGATGAGAACGACCTGAGCGAGGCGGTCATGCTCTGCCTGGGCGAGCAGGTCGAGGGCGACAAAGTCCGGGTCCGCACCGTCATCCGCGATGATGATGACCTCGCTGGGACCGGCGGGAAGGTCCGTCGCCGCCCCGCCGGGCGTCTGCGCGAGAAGCGCCTTCGCCGCCGCGACATAGGCATTACCGGGCCCGAAAATCCGGTCAGCGCGGGGCAGGCCCGCGACACCGAACCCGAGGGCGGCAATCCCGTGCGCTCCGCCCAGCGCGTACACCTCATCAAGGCCAAGCAGGCCCGCCGCTCCAAGAATGGTGCGGTCCGGGCCCTTCCCCTTCATGGCGCCGTTCATGGGCGGGGTAAGAACGGCGATGCGGCTGACGCCCGCGATCTGGGCCGGGATGGCGAGCATGAGCAGGGTTGAGACCAGAGGCGCGGTGCCCGCAGGCACGTAGAGCCCGGCCACCTCCAGCGGCGTGACGCGCCGCTCCGCCACCCCGCCGGGCCAGGTTTCGAGCGAATAGGATTTATATCCTTGCTGCGCGTGATAGCGGCGCACGGCGTCGGCTGCGGCGAGGATCGCATCGGTGTCCTTGGGGTTCAACGCATTCGCCGCCGCCATGAGTTCGCTGGCCGGCACGCGGAAATCGGCAGGCGCGTAGCCATCCAGCTCTTTCGCGTAGCGGCGTACCGCGGCTTCACCCTCCTCGCGGACCTCAGAGAGGATGCGGCCAGCGACTTCAAACGCGTTCGAACTGTCGCTGGGCCGGGCCATGAGGGAAATGCGCTCTTCAGGCGAAAGCTCCGCCCAGACATATCGGGTGAGATACGCCATCGCTTACGCCATCATCTTTTCGATCGGCAGGACGAGAATGGAGCGCCCGCCCGCGGCTTTCAGCTTCTCCAGCGTCGTCCAGAACACTTCCTCGGTGCACACCGCGTGGATGGCGACCACATCATCGCGGCCCACCACAGGGGCGACGGTCGGCGCATCGGCACCGGGCAGCACGGCACGGATCTCGTCCAGCCGGTCCTTCGGCGCGTTCAGGAGGATGTATTTGGTCTGGCGCGAGGCGATCACGCCCCTGAAACGCTCGACCAGCAGGTCCAGCGTCGCCGCCGCACCATTGAGCGCCGCGCGGTTGGCAATCAGCACCGCCTCGCTTTCAAACACCGTCTCGAAGGCCGCCAGCCCATTGGCCTCCAGCGTCGCGCCAGTGGAAACAAGATCGCAGATCGCATCGGCGATGTTCATGCGCGGGGCGACCTCCACCGAGCCGCCCATCTCCACGATCTCCGCGCCAATGCCGCGCGCCTTCAGGAAGGCCGCGGTGAGGCCGGGATAGGAGGTGGCGATGGAGCGGCCTTCCAGATCGGCGAGCGTCTTCACCGGGCCGTTCACCGGCGCGGCAAGTTTGAGCGCGCACCTGGCAAAGCCGAGGCGCTGCACGATCTCAAGCCCTGCAATGCGCGCAGAGCGGCTGGCGGCTTCGGCCAGCACATTCTCGCCGACAATGCCCACCCCGCACGCGCCCGACGCGACAAAGTTCGGGATGTCGTCATCGCGGATCAGCATGAGATCGAGCGGCAGGTTTTCCGCCCGGCGCATCAGCGCGTCGCGCGCATAAGCGAGCTTCACGCCGGCGCGTGAGAGCAGATCGAACCCGCCCTCGGCGAGCCGGCCCTTCTTCTGCACGGCCAGGGTAAGACGGCCAGCGGTCATGCGCTTTGCTCCTTCAATCGCTCCAGCACCAGCCGGTAGCCCTGATGGGGCTCCTGGGCGAGGAAGCGGGCGACGCGGGTGACGGTGGTGGTGGAGACGCCGGTCTGGGCGCTGATCTCGCGATAGGACTTGCCGGCATCGAGCAATTGCGCGACCCGCCAGCGCTCGGCCAGCGCGTCGCGCTCGCCCGGCGTCGTCAGGTCGGTGAGGAAGCGCGCCATCTCGCCCGCATCCTTCGCGGCCAGAAGCGCCTCGCACAAGGCTTTGAAATCCTTTTGTTTCTGGTCTGCATCCATGCTCACACCTGTTTGTCCTCTCCTGCCCGCCTGCCCGGAAGCGGCACTGTGTTGCGTGCCGATATAGCGTATTAGCGCGATAACACAATAGCGCGCGCCGAAAGGATGCAGTCGGGGGATGGGGAGAAGCGGGTAGCGGGTAGCGAGAAGCGAATAGGGAGTAGCGAGAAGCGAGTGGGGCGTGGGGGAGTGCTGGGGAGAGGATCAGAATCCGCAGGCGCGCTCCCCTCCGCGTCACCCCCACGCGGGTGGGGGTCCGGAGATCATGGAGCGAAGGCAGTGCCAGGCGGCTCTGGGTTCCCGCCTGCGCGGGAACGACGCCAATATAGCGTTTCACCGGCATAAACCGGTGCCTAGTCAACTTACGGGTCGAGGCTTTCGCCGGACGGCTACGCCGCCTGGGAATGACAATCGGAACGGTTTCGCGACCGCTCAAACTCCAAACACTGTCATCCTCGGGCCGAGCGCAAGCGAGGTCCCGGGGACCCATGCCTGAGAGGCGTGAGCGAGCGGTCCTGCCCGGTGTCATGGATCCCGCCCCGCCTGCCCGGCCCGCGCCATCCTTGAAGGCGCATCAAAGGCGCCCGCCAGCCCCCTCACCTGTGGACAGGCGTTGAAGCGAGCGGCCAACACCCCTACCTTATGAGCCACGCCACAGACCGTTAATTCAGACGCCCCCGCTTTGGCGCGCGGGGCCAGGAGGATTCATGACCCCATCAAAACGCCCGTATCGTCATCAACGTGAACCGCGCATCGACATCGCCCGCGTGGGCGAGTCCGGCTCCATTCTGGCCCTGGCAGCGGCCAGCTTCTCGGTACCCGATCTCAACGCCGCGGCCAGCGCCGCCGAGCGCGCCGGCTACCGGCTGATCGTCGCTTCTGACGCCCGCGCCTTGGTGTCGGGCCGCACCGAGACCGGCGAGGAGATGAATTTCGTGGTCGATAGCGCGCTGGACGAGGCGAGCGCAGAGGATGTGGCGGGTCTGGTGCTGCCGGGCGGGCGGCGCGCCGTCGACACGCTCAACGATTCCAACGCCGCACTGCGCCTCATTCAGGACGTGTTTGCCAGCGGCCGGCCGATCTTCGCCGCCGGCGAGGCGCTGACCATATTGTCGGAAGTGTCCGGCAAGGAGACCGGCGAGGCCAATGCCGCGCTCGCGCTGGGTGGCGAGGTTTTCGCCGCCAGCGGCGAGACCGCGCGTGATGATGTCGCAAAGGCGTTTGCCGAGGCCCTTCAGCCGGGTAAATCCAAAGCTGCCTGACACAGCCGGTTTTCACGCCTGACAGGAAAAACCCCGGACGTTTGCGTCCGGGGTTTTTTGTTGCCTGCGGCCCGGGCGAGCCCTCAGCCCTCCCAGTTCCTCGGCAGCCAGCGTGCGGCCAGGAACATGAAGCCGGCCGCGACCAGATAGAGGCACGAGCCGATCAGGATCGAGTAGCGCAGCGATTCATCACCCAGCGCGGGCGCCAGTATCGTCGACAGCTCACCCAGCACATAAATGCCCACCCCGATCCCCAGAAGATTGTTGATCAGGAGGAAGATGGACGAGGCCACGGTGCGCATGGAGGCCGGCACGAGGTTCTGGAAGGCCGACAGGACCGGCCCCAGCCAGGCCAGTGCCAGCGCGTTGGGGATGATGAAGACGAAGAAGGCGATCGTCGCGTTAGGCGCCAGTACACCCAGCGCATAGAAGGGCATGGTGAAGAGGAAGGCGACGCCCGGCACCAGCGCGTACCAGGACTTGGATTTCTTGCCCACCCAGTCGGAGATGAAGCCGCCCAGAATGATGCCCGCACTGCCGCCAATGATCAGCAGGCCGCCAAACATCCAGCCCGTGGTCACCAGATCCAGCCCGTAGGAACGCGCCAGGAAGCTGGGTACCCAGAAGAACACGCCATAACCCATCATGGACGAGCAGGTGGCGCCGAAGGTGAGGAACCAGAAGGCGGGCTTCTTGAAGAGTGTGCGCAGTACGGCAAGGAAGCTGGGCTTGGCCGCTTTCAGGTCCAGCTTGACGGTATCGAGCTGGCCACGCGCCGGTTCGCGCACGGTCAGGCGGAAGATCGGCGCGAGCAGCACGCCTGCAAGGCCCACGATGATGAAGGCCCAGCGCCAGTCCAGCCCCTCGCCCACATTGCCGCTGGCGATCTGCGCGCCTGCGATCACGCCAAAGGCGCTGCCCAGCGGAATGCCGAGCGAGTAGAAGGCGAGCGCGCGTGCCCGCGCATGGGGCGGGAAATAGTCCGCGATCAGGGAATAGGACGGCGCCACGCCGCCGGCTTCGCCTACACCCACGCCGACGCGCGCGGCAAAGAGCTGCCAGAAATTCTGCGCCATCCCGCACAGCGCGGTGAAACCGCTCCATACGGTAAGCGAGATGGTGATGATCCAGACCCTGTTGGTGCGGTCTGCCAGCCAGGCGATGGGCACGCCCAGCGTGGAATAGAGCAGCGCGAACGCGATGCCGCCGAGCAGGCCGAGCTGGCGGTCATCCAGCCCCAGCTCCTCGCGGATCGGGATGGCGAGAATGGAGATGATCTGCCGGTCGAGGAAGTTGAACGCATAGACCAGGAACAGCATCACCATCACATAGAGGCGATAGGTGTTCGAAACGGGCTTGGGCGCGGTGGTGGCCGCCGCAATGCCCGGCGCGCCTGGCTGCGTATCGCTCATGTGCGGATCATCCCCTGAAAGTCGTTTTCTTGTTGGCCTTGCAGGACGCTGGGCCGCTTTGCGCATCATCTTGCCGGTTCAGGCGGGAGGCGCAAAAGAAAAACGCCGCCGGTGCTGCGAAGCATCCGGCGGCGTCTTGCCCAGCCCCCGGACTAGAACCGGTAGGCGAACGTGGCGGTCACGGTACGCGGATCGCCGTAGAAGGCGGTCAGCGTGCCCTCAAGGCCCAGATTGGGCGTGCCGTCCGGATTGATGAAGTTGTAACCCGAAACCTTGTAGCGCTCGTCGGTCAGGTTGCGGCCATGCAGGCCGGCCTGCCAGCGGCCATCACCGGAATTCCAGACCACCGAGGCGTTCCAGAGCGTGTAGCCGTCCTGGTCAAGCAGCGCGTTCGGGATCTCGAACTGGCTGTAGGAACCGCGATAGGCCAGCGTGTTGATCACCGACAGGTCGCCGTTTGCCAGCGGCACATTGTAGGCCAGCGTGCCGGACGCCATCCATTCAGGCGAGTTCTGGATCACGGCCTGGTCGGAAATGTCCACGCCGAACGCGTTGATGAACTGGTCATACTGGCCGTTGAGATAGCCGACGGCCCAGTTGAAGTTCCAGTTATCGCCCTGAACGACGGTGTCCTCGGCGATGGCCAGATTGCCTTCATACTCGATGCCCCAGATCGTGGCGGCACCGGCATTGGTGGTGACACCGGTGAAGGTGTCGGGCACCCCGTCCCCGGTCGTGTCCTGACCGATGGAGCCGGGCACCTGCACGTCGGTATAGTCATTGTAGAAGAAGGCGAGCGCGTGCCGGTAGCGCGGCCCGGTGAACTTCCACCCGATCTCGTAGGCGTCCACGGTTTCCGGGTTGAAGCGCATGAACTCGAACACGTCGATGCCCTGCGCGATGGCCACGGAGGTCTGGCCGCGCGGATCAAAGCTGCCGCCTTTGAAGCCTTGCGAGAAGCTGGCGTAGAAATTGTGCTCCGGCGTCGGCTGATAGGCGATGGAGACGCGCGGGCTGAAATCGTTCCAGCTCTCCGAGCCCTGGAAGTCCGAGGTCGTGGCAATCAGGGTCGGGCTGCCGCCGAAGCACTCGGAGAAGCCGCCGATATAGGTGCGGCGCAGCACGCGCGAGGACCGCTCGTCGTGCGTGTAACGGCCGCCAACCGAGAGCGACCATTCCGGGGTCAGGTCGTAGGTGAAGTCGGCAAAGATCGACCAGGTGTCGGTCTCCACATTGCCGAAGGTCTGGGCATTGAGGCCCGGCAGGCCGATCAGCGTGCCGGTCGTGCCGAGCAGCACGTCGAACACCGTCGAGGCCGTGGCGTCGAGATAGTAGAAGCCGATAATCCCGTCCATCCGGTCACCCGAATAGAGCAGCTGGAATTCCTGGCTGAACTGCTCGTTCTCGTAGATCGCCGGCACGTCGAGATCGGCTGCGGGCAGCGAGTCGAAATCGATCGGCGTGGTCGAGCTGTCCTCGCGATAGGCGGTGATGGAGCGCAGCGTCCACGCATCGTTCAGGCGGAAATCGGCCGACAGCGAGACGCCCTCGCCTTCGACCTTCTGGCGCACGACATCAAGGCCTGCGCGGGTGTCGAACACGTTGTCGAGCACCGGCGCGCCGGAGACAAGGCCGGGGATCAGGCGGTGGCCGCCACGCGGATTGGAGCTGTCCTCCACCCGGTCATAGGACAGGCGCACAAACACCGAATCATTGGGCTCGAACTCGGCCGAGATGCGGCCCGCCCAGACATCCTTGTTATAGTTGTCGGCGCCCGTGTGAAGGTTGGTGCCGAAGCCGTCACGGGTGTAGCGCGCAAGCGCACCGCCCACGCGGAAGGTGTCGGTCAGCGGCATGGAGCCGGAGAAAATCGTGTCGAGCTGGTTATAGGAGCCGACATTGACGCGCGCGGAGAAGTTCGGCTCGTCAGACAGGCGGCGGGTCACATATTTCACCGCACCACCGACCGTGTTGCGGCCATAGAGCGTACCCTGCGGGCCGCGCAGCACCTCAATGCGTTCCACATCGAAAATGTCGAGCACGGCGGCCTGCGGGCGGTTGAGATAAACGTCATCGACATAGAGGCCGACGCCGGCTTCAAAGCCCGCCACCGGGTCCTGCTGGCCGATACCGCGGATGAAGGCGGTCAGCGTGGTGTTGGTGCCGCGCGAGACTTCCAGCGTCACGTTCGGCGTGGTCTGGGCGATGATGGTGATGTCCTGGGCGCCAATCTGCTCCAGCTGGGCGCCGGAATAGGCCGTCACCGAGACCGGCACGTCCTGCAGCGATTCCTCGCGGCGGCGGGCGGTGACGGTAATCAGGTCGGCCGGCTGGCCGGCCTGGGCTTCCTGACCCACAGCCGCCGGGGTCATGAAGGCAAGCGGGGACACGCTGGCAAGCGCGGCGGCCACACCAAAGGTGCGCAGTTTCGTTTTCATGGCTTTCCTCCCAATCAGATCAGCCGGCGCCCCGTCCGTGTGCAGAGCGTCTCGCCTGCAATTACTTTCAACGTTGAATGAAATGTCAATCGGTATCACACTGAATGCAACGAAACAGATCGGGGAGTGAGGCCATGCCGCCACAGATAGCCGTCGACGCGCGCGGCAAACCGGCTAAGACTGCGGCCATGAGAACAAAGACTAGGACACGCCCGCAGAACCGGCGCGGGGAGAAGACCCGTTCGGCCCTTCTGGACGCGGCCGAAACCCTGTTTGCCGAGACCGGATTCTATGCCGTCACCGTGCGCCAGATCGCCCAGAAGGCCGGCGCAGATCCGGCCCTTGTCACCTATTATTTCGGCGGCAAGCGCGAGCTGTTCGACGCGGTATTGCTGCGCCGGGCGACCGAGCTGAACGCGATTCGCCAGCAGGAACTCGAACGGCTGGAGGCCAACGCCGGCCCGGATGGACCCAGCGTTGAAGAGATCATCAACGCCTTCACCCACCCGCTGCTGGACCGCACGGCCAATGGCGGGCCGGGCTGGAAGAGCTATTTCGCCCTGATCGGCCAGATCACCAACACGCCCGAATGGGGCGCGGCGGTGATGAACAAGTATTTCGATCCCATCGTGATCCGCTTTCTGGAATCCCTGAAGCGCAAGATTCCCGATTGCTCGGAAGAAGACCTGTTCTGGAGCTATCACTTCCTCTCCGGCGCGCTGGTGCTGACCTTCGCCCAGACAGGCCGGATCGATGTCCTGTCCGAAGGCTTATGCAAATCCTCCGACATTGCCAGCGTGCACGAGCGCATGCCCGGCTTCATCGCGGCAGGCATTCTCCACCTGCAGGAACGGGCCCGTAACAGGAAGGCAACCAGCTGATGAGCGGCTTTACCCAGCATTTCCACACCGCCCCTGACGGCATCCGCACCGCCTACCGGCGCTATGATGCAGGCCAGAGCGGCAAGCTTCCCGTGATCTGCCTGCACGGGCTGACGCGCAATAGCCGTGATTTCGAGGAGGTTTCCCCGCGCGTCGCCACGATGGGGCATACCGTGATCGCGGTGGATGTGCGCGGGCGCGGCCTGTCCGACCGGGGCGCCCCGCCGGATAGCTATAACCCGGAAGTCTACGTCAATGACGTGCTGGGCCTCCTGAAAAGCGAAGGTATCAGCAAGGTCATCTCGCTTGGCACCTCCATGGGCGGGATCATGACCATGATCCTGGCGGCCAAGCGCCCCGAATTGCTGGCTGGCGCGCTGATCAACGATATCGGGCCGGAACTGGACCCCGCAGGACTTGATCGCATCGCCGGCTATGTGGGCCGCACCACCAGCGCGTTTGAAAACTGGCATGAGGCCGCCGAGGCCATCCGCGCGGTCAATGGCGATGCCTTCCCCGACGAGACGGGCGAAGACTTCTGGCTGGCCTTTGCCCGGCGCACCTGCCGGGAGCTTGAAAGCGGGCGGGTGGAGCTGGACTATGATCCGGCAATTGCCGAGCCCTTCCGCCAGCCCGACCGCGCTCTGCCGCCCGACATGTGGCCGCTCTATGACGCGCTGGCCCCTGTGCCGCTGGTCGTGGTGCGCGGCGCCATCTCCGACCTGCTCTCCCATGAGAGCTTAAAGAAGATGAAGGCGCGCCATCCGGACTTTACCGGGGTGGAGATACCGCGCGTGGGCCATGCGCCGCTTCTGACCGAGCCGCCCGCACGCGCAGCCATTGACGGCCTGCTGGCACGGGTGGGCTGAAACGCGATAAACTAGGGGAATTAAGGGCGATGCGCGGATTTCTGCTGACACTTCTTGGCATTCTCATCCTGCTGGTGGTGGCGGCCATTGCCGCCTTTGCCTGGCTGACCCGCACGCCAGAGCCTGCCCCGCCGCCCGAACCGGTTTCGGGCGAGTACCGGGTGGAGGCTGCCGGGCTGAACTGGCGGGTGCGCGAAAGCGGCCCGGCGGACAGCCCCGCCCTCGTGCTGATGCACGGCTTCTCCCACTCTCTGGAAGGGTTTGAGGGCTGGGCGGACGCCCTGTCGGACAGCTATCGCGTGATCCGGCTTGACCTGCCGGGCCATGGCGTGACCGGCCCGCACCCTGATGGCGCCTATTCCAATGAAGACACCACCGCCCAAGTGGCGGAACTGCTCGATGCGCTGGAGCTGGACCGGTTTGTCATCGGCGGCAATTCACTGGGCGGGCTGGTCGCCTGGCGCTATGCGGCGGACAACCCTGAGCGCGTGGCCGGACTCGTGCTGATCAGCCCCGGTGGGTATTCGATCAACAATGTCGGTGATGAGCCGGCCGAGGTGCCGCTACCGATCCAGATGTATCTGCGCCTGGCGCCGGATGCCGGCGTGCGCATGGCCACCGAAGCGCTTTATGGCGATCCGTCACGCCTGAGCGATGCGCGCGTTGAGGAAATCGCCCAGATGATGCGCCAGCCCGGCATTGGCGAGGCGCTGATCGCGCGGCTGAACCAGTTCACCCTGCCCGATCCCGAACCGGTGCTGGCCACAATCAGCGTCCCTGCCCTGATCCTGTGGGGGGCGGAAGACCGCATGGTCCCGGCAGAGCATGGCGAACGTTTTGCCGCCATCATGCCCGACGCGCGCCTCATCACCTATGAGGGTGCTGGCCATGTGGCGATGGAAGAAATTCCGGACGACACCGCCGCCGATGTGCGGGCGTTTCTTGAAGGGCTGGACTGGTAGCGCCCCTACCCCTCGAACACGATCTCCGGGGCCGGGCGATTGGCGGTTTCAGCCGTTTCCAGCATGGCGCGGGCGGCGCGTTCAAACGCACCGGCCAGCGGCCCGTCTTCCAGCGCGACAAGCCGCCCTGCATCGCTGGCCTCGCGCAAGGAGGGATGAAGCGGGATCTCGCCGAGGAAGGGAATACCCATCAGTTCGGCTTCCGCGCGCGCGCCGCCGCGGCCGAAAATCTCCGTCCCCTCCCCGCAATGCGGGCACAGGAAGAAGCTCATATTCTCCACCATGCCGAGCACGGGGATGGCCGTGCGCTCAAACAGCGCCATCGCCTTCTTCGCATCATCAAGGGCTATCGTCTGCGGGGTTGAGACGATCACCGCGCCGGTGATCGGAATGCCCTGCGCGATGGCCAGCTGCGCATCGCCCGTACCCGGCGGCATGTCGATGATCAGCACGTCGAGCGGGCCCTCACCGCCTGCCCAGTCCACCTCGGTGAGGAACTGGCGTATCGCGCCGGTCACCATCGGCCCGCGCCAGATCACCGGATCGCGCTCGCCGACCAGAAACCCCATCGAGACCAGCTTCACGCCATGGGCAGTGAGCGGCTGGATGCCCGCATCGGTCTTTCTCAGGCCCGGCGCATCGGTGAGGCCGAACAGGCGCGGCGCGCTGGGGCCGTAGATATCGGCATCGGCGAGCCCCGTCTTCAGGCCCAGCCGCGCACACGCGCCGGCCAGATTGGCGGCTATCGTGGACTTGCCCACCCCGCCCTTGCCGGACCCGACCGCGATGATCACGCGCGCTGGCGGCTGAACCGGCGCGGCAGGCTTTGGCGCCTTTGCGCGGGACGGCGCAGCGCTGCGTTCGGCTTCGAATATGACGCGCACGCGCGCCACGCCCTCAATCGCGCCCAGCGTGTTTTCCACAGCCGATCTCAGGGCAGCGGCATCATCCTCTGCGCCCGGCGGGGCCAGCACCAGCGTGATCGTGCCTGCGCGCACATCCAGCCCGCGCACCCTGTCCGCTCCGGCCTTGCCTGACAGGGCTTCCAGCCTGCCCAGTGCGGCCTGCGCCGCAGCTTTGATTTCCTCGCTCATGGCCCGGTCTTAGCCGAGCCTGCGCGGCGGCGCCATAGGTGCGATGGCGCACCATCAGCGGGAAAAAACCCCAGGCTGGATAAGTTTACCCCTTTCTGGGACCGGCGTGCGAAGTTATGGTAAACAGAGCGTTAACCATGTTTGTGCTGCCGGAGGGGGCGAGGCGCGCGAACCGGTAACGCCTTGCAATCCGGGGGGGATACAAGCGCGCATGACATCCGAACGCGAACCACGCTATCGCGGCCCCTATGATGACGGGACCAGCCCGGTTGCCATGGGTCTGGCGGTGCTCGTGCTGGTGATCATCGTGGCGGTGGCAGGCTGGCTGCTCATCCCCTGCCAGTATACCGGGCGCTGCAACGGGCCTGTGGACGATCTGGACCGCTACCAGTTGCAGAGCGCGGTGCGCAGCGCGTGCAATGCCGCCAGTACGAACGGAATCGATACCCGCGCCGCCATCGAGCTGGACTGCTGGTGCGTGGCCGGCCGGCTGGTGCCCGGCATGCCCAGCGACACCCGGCCCGGACTGTCGGCGGAGGGGCTGAGAACGCTGGAGCGCGCGCTGACGGGCACGGCCCAGCCCGTCAGCTTCGCCGAGCTGGGCGAGATGCTGGGCTTTGCCGACCATTCCCTCTTCGCCCGGCTGATATCGGCCGAGAGCGATTGCGCGATCGAGACGCGCCTGCCGCGCGACCGCTATCCCGAACAGCCCTGGCTGGTGCGTGACGGGTGTGTGGAGCCGCGCCATGACGGCGGGTTCGACGACGAGGCATATGATGGCGGCGCCCTGCCCCCGTCCGGGCGCCGGGGCAGTTACGTAACCATCGAGTTTGGCACCCACCGGCGCAGCGATCTGCGCTGCCTGCCGCGCGAGACCGCCTCGCGCCTCTATGCTGACGGTGCGCGCTACTGGCTGCTACGCGGCGATGCGGAGCTGTCACGCCATGACGTGCAATGCCTGGCCGAAACCGGACAGGGCACATCGGGCGAGATCACGGCCTGCGCCAGCGGCTGGCGCGGCGGGCTGGCCTGGGTGGACGGGCGCTATCAGCAGACCGCATTCGACACCGCCATGCGCTACTGGCATCAGGCCTCCGACTGGGGCCGGCCCTTCGGCGCACAGGCCTCCATCATGGCGCAGCGCCGCCTGCAGGCGCACATGGTGCAGTGCATGTCGGCCAGCGACGGCTCCAGCCTGCGCCGTCTGGCCGAAGGCGGGCCCGGCGGTCAGGGCGAGGCGGTGCTTCTGTCCCTGCGCCAGCGGGCGCTGGCGGCGCTGGGCTATTATGCCGGCCCGATTGACGGGCTTTATACCGCCGATACCCGCGAGGCCACGCGCGGCTTCCAGCGCGAGCTGGGCTATGACGAGACCGGCACGCTGACCCCGCGCCAGACCACGCTGCTGATCTGCCATGCCGCCCAGACCGCCCGCGACGCACAGGTGCAGAACGCCCTGGGCATCATGTATGCGCTGGGCCTGGGCGTGGAGGACAATATCGACTTGGCGCTGGAATGGCTGGAAACGGCCGCGCGGCGCAATGACCGCGACGCCTATCTCAATCTTGCCCTGATCTACGGCACGGGCCGCGTGCTGGACAGCTATCGTCTGTGCGCAGTGACGGAGAACGCCGAACAGGCTGATTCCTATCTGCGCGAGGCTGCGCGCCTGAACCATCCGCGTGCCGCACAATGGTGCCGCACTCTGGGTTGCGGGCCGGGCACGCTCAGCCCGTCCGAGCGCTGGCAGCGCATCAAGGAGATTCTGGAGGAGGAAGGCTGGCCGGATGACGGCCATCTCGATCCGCCCGACCGGCCGCTGCCCGATTCATGCCTGCACGCCGAAGCCCGCCACGCAGGAGGCCCGCCATGAGACGCGCCCTCGCGCCCTGCTCCACGCTCCACGCCCCCCGCCCGGTGCCCCGCCGGCCCGCTGCCTTCAGGAGCCCCGTCATGAGTGTCCCCCTTCCCGCCGCCGCGCTCGCTGCCAGCCTTCTGGCGGTGCCCGTGCTGACCAGCTGCCAGACGCACCGGCAACCCTATCCGCCCACCCATCACGGCGAGATCATCCTGCCTGCGCCCCAGACCGTGCCGGCGCGCGATGCGTTCTCGCTGGAAGTGGCCGAGCGGATCTGCGGGATAGAGAGCCTGACGCGCCAGTACGAGGCCTACCGCACGCAGGTCTCCGAGCTGAGCTCGCCCAGCCCCGCCAACCCGTACTACCCGGCCGAACGCCACGCCACACAGTCCTCCGAAACCGTGCAGGACAGGGTCACCCGCCCCTCGCCGGGGCCGCAGACCGCCCAGGTGGAGCTGGTGCGCACGCTGGAGATTGATGTGGACGCCTCCTACCGCTTTGCCACCGCCGCCTGCCAGACCTATGCGGTGTGCATGTATCAGCGCCAGTATGCCGAAGGGGCCTGCCGGGATGTGCGCGAGGAATGGTCCCAGGCGCAGAACCGGTTCGACCGGCTCTCCGAGCGCATTGCCGGCACCCGTGTGGAACTGGCGCGCAGTGCCCGGCCCGCCTATGCGCCCCACCAGCCCGGCCACACGCACAGCCAGACGCGCCCCGGCTGCAGCGACCGGATTGGCGGGATTTTCTCCACCGCTGGATGCCGCCCGTAAGGGCGCTGGCGCCCCCTTGCACAAGGCTTTCGCACCGCGCACGGATATAATGGCTTGATCGGGCTTTGCCCTAGCGGCTAAACCGGCCAGTGGAGAGGTGGCCGAGTGGTCGAAGGCGCTCCCCTGCTAAGGGAGTATACGCCAAAAGCGTATCGAGGGTTCGAATCCCTTCCTCTCCGCCACTTGCCCCCGCGAAAGCGTTCTCCCGATCCGGCTGCTGTCGGATTTTTCCGTTGTTTTCGAGGGTTATGCGGGAGGGGCTGAGCACTGGCAGCGGCGCCGCGTGGCCCGGCAGCGGTCTCTCAGAGTCGATATTCTCCGGACCTCATGACTGCCCCGATTTGGTGAATAGCCTTTAAGTGGCTGTTTTTAAGACGCTTTCCCCCGGCGGCGGTATGAAGTCCGATCCCAGTTCCATCCGCCACAAGATGCCACACAACATTCTCCAACATTCACTCAGCTGGAAGAAAGTCCCAGAAGTAGGGATCCTGATCGGTCAACTCCTGAAAACTCAGTGGCGGAAGTCCTGAAAGATCTACTGCGAAACGAACGTCCGATACTCTTGGTTGAATTGGGTCTCTGACCCAGCCCCCTGATCCGGGCCGTGAGTTAGTAGAGTCTGTTCGCCTTTCTTTCTGGGTTGATGTGGTTGGTCAAGGCCCGGTGAGCGGAGCTTGCGCGTAGCTCAAGCGAGCCGGGCCGGGG
>JAIUMI010000025.1 GCA_022565665.1 Glycocaulis sp. | reverse complement strand
CTCTGACACGCTCTGGAGCTTTGATAACATTCTGGACCGTGTGGACGCGAACGAGGCGGAGAAGCGTCCGGCCAAGCGCGGCCCCTACAAAAAGCGCAGCGCTGAAATTTCAAACTGAGACACTACCCTCGCGCATATTCATTTTCCAGTTGCGCCCGTTTAGCGCTACCATTCCTGATTATCGCAGGAGTACGGGGATTTGGCCGAAACATCCGTGTTCTGTACCAGCGCTGCGGCACCGGAAGCGCGCCTGGCGGCCTGGCGGGAAAGCATTGGTGTCATTTTTGACGTCAGGCTCGACGCCGTCCGTTCGCCGGAACGCTTCCGGGGGCGCGTGGAAAGCGTGATGCTGGACGGGCTGGTGCTGAACCGCTGCCTTACCAGCCGCCAGTCCTTCAGCCGCCCGGTCTCGCGCTATGCCGCCGACGGGCTGGACCATTACATGTTCCAGCTTTTCCTCTCCGGCAGCTCGGACCTTCCCGGCCGCGGCCAGCGCGTGCAGGCAGGCGGTCGGGCGCTGGTCTGTCTGGACCTGGCCGACCGGGTGGAGACCTTCGCCGACGATTTCGAGATGCTCAACGTGATCGTCCCGCGCCGGCGGCTGAGCGGCCTGCTGCGCCATCCTGACAGCCTGCAGGGCCTGACGATGGATACCGGCACCGGCGCGGGCCATCTCCTGGCCAATTACATGGTCTCGCTGTTTGCCGTGGCTCCCACCCTGTCGGTGATCGAGGAGACGGTGGCCGCAGGCGTGCTGATCCAGCTGATTGCCAGTGCCTATAACGGCGTGCACCTGCCCAGCGCCGACCCGCCGGGCTGGGCCGACCATGCGCTCGTATTGCAGGCCCGCAGGATCATGCGCGAACAGCTGGCCGATCCCGCGCTCGGCCCCGGCCTGATCGCTGCCCGGATGGGCATATCGCGCGCGCGGCTCTATCGCGCCTTCAGCGAGATTGGCGGGGTGAACGAGGCGATCCGTGAATTGCGGCTGCGCCGCTGCTTTGCCGATCTCGTTTCCCCGGCCCTTGCCGCGCTGTCGATTTCCGAGATCGCCTATCGCTGGGGCTTTGCCGATCCGTCCCATTTCGCCCGCGCGTTCCGCACGCGCTTCTCCATGACACCCAGCGAGGCCCGTCACCGCAATCTGGGAAGTCTTGCCCGGCCTCCGGGTGCCAACGGGCTCGACCGCTCCTACGAGGCGTGGATCGAGGCGCTGGCCTAGGTCCCGTCCGGCGAGCCATCACCGGGCGGCGGATCTTCGGCTTCCACCTCCTCCCCCTCATCACCGGACGGCACTTCCCCGGTGAAGAGTTCAGGCTGTTCGGGATCAAGCACGTCACCGGCCCGGATCTCCTCGCGGCGGCGCGCTTCCAGCTCTTCCAGCTCACGCAAGGCACTGGTGCCTTCAAATATCCGGCGGAATACACCCGGCGCGAGCGCCGAGAGCGGGTTGGCGGTTACCCGCGTGGACGCGAAGGGCCCTTCGGCGGTGAAGGTCACACCGATCACGCCCTCGCCCCGGCGCGAGGTCAGAAGTTCGCCCACCACCGGCAGATTGCCCAGGAACGAGTTCAGCCCGTAGGAGGGCAGTATGGTGCCCGACAGGTTCATGCGCTCGCCTGCGGTGTCGACCACGCCTGACCAGGTGAGCCCCAGTGCCGGGCCGGCCACGCGCCCGTCACGCATTTCGATCATGCCGTCAGCGAAGGCGTAATCGAGCTCCATATGCTCAAAATCAATGCCTTGCCCGGCCGAGAGCAGACCCACCAGCCCTTCCAGCGAGCCGGCCGCCAGAATGCGCGTCAGCAGCGGCATGCGCTCCAGCCGGAAACCACCCGCGCGCATCTCGCCGGTAATGCCGCCGGGCACGCCCGCTGGTGGCATGGTGCCGTTGATGACCAGCGTGCCGCCAGCCACATTGCCGAACGCGCCCAGCGTGGCCATCAGCGCACCGGCATCGGCGCTTTCCACGGCCAGCGCGCGCATGCCCTCCTCGTCGGGGCGGATGGTGAGCGTGACCGGGCCGCGCGGCAGGGCGGCGTTGAGCGTCAGCGTCTGCAGACCCGCCTCGTCGCCCGTCATGGCAAGGCTCATGCTTCCATAGCGGACATCACCGGCCTCGATCGTCTCGATCGTGGCCTCCAGCGAGAACGGGCCAAGCCCCTCCCCGGCCATCATCTCGCCGGAGAGCAGGTTGGATATGAGCGGGCTGGCATCCAGAAAGCTGCCCTCGACCACCAGCGATAGCGGGCCGTCAGGCCCGTCGGGCCGGGCTGCGCGTGCCGTAAGATCGGCCCGGTCATTGACCACGATACGCTCCAGCTCGGCGCTGACCAGCTCGCCCTGCGCGCCCAGCTCCGCCCTGCCACGCAGATCGATATCCTCGCCCAGCATCGCCATGCGCTCTATCGACAGACCGCCCTGCGCCGTGTTGCCGGCCACCAGTTCCAGCGCGGCTGGCACGCCGCGCGGCTTGCTCCACAGATTGTCGGGGAAATCCAGCGCCGCGCCGGTCAGATCCGCTAGGATCACATAACGCTCGAAATCGAACCCGTTGCCGCTGAGCGCGGCATCCAGCCCGATCCGCCCGTCCATGAAGCTGCGCGCGGGGATGCCGGCCAGTTCCAGATCGCGCGCGTCGGCGTCGGAGACTATGCGTATCTGGGTGGAGGCCATGCCTTCAGGGGTCTGGAAGCGCTCGCTCCACGCCAGCTGCGCGCGCGAGCGGCCCACCTGCACCTCGCCCGACACGGTCATGCCCGTGCCTTCGGCCTGGAAGGACAGATCACCGTTCTCGAACCGGATATCGCCAAGCCCGGTTGGGCCGGATGCGTTGGCAAAGCGGCCCGATACGTCAAACCCGATATCCTCATAGGGCACATGACTGAGCATGGGCCGGGTGATCTCGAAGCGCACCGCGCCCTCACCGCCCAGCTCACCCGGCGCGATGCCATAGCCCGCTGCCAGTTCCAGCGGCGGCTGATCAAGAAGGGCTATCAGGTCCGGCAGATTGCCGCGCCCCTCCCCGCCAAAGCGCGCCGGGGCGCCACGCGGCACAAAGCGCGGTATCTCCACGAACACCGTATCGATGGCCAGATCCCCGATCCGGCCACCCTGCCCCTCAAGAGAGAGCGAGGCGCCGCGCAGCTCCGCCGAGCCGGAAAGCCCTTCCAGCGGCGTCATCTGGGAGATGTAGCGCACACGCGCGCCGGCAAAATCGAAGGCCAGGGAGAGATGGTCGTCCTCCAGCTGACCGGCCTCGAAGGCGCTTGCCGGAATATTGATATCCAGCCGGGCATTGGTCAGCCGGCCGGCGAGGATGGACTCGCTCACCCAGTCGCGTGCGCCCAGCGCGAATTCCACCGGCCACAGCGCCAGCACCGCGTCCTTGGTGATCACCCCGTCAATACCGCCCTCGAACGCGATATCCGGGCGCAGGCCGAGCTCCGTCTCCGACAGGCCGAGCGCGCCTTCAAACTGGCCCTCCAGCTCCATCAGGCTGACGGCCAGGCGGTCAAAAATGAGCTGGCGCTCCTCCAGATCGACACGTCCATGCGCGGACAGGGAATCCCATGCCACCGGGCCGGGGAACACATCCTCCAGCGTGAAACCGCCCTCCGCGAAATCCAGCGCATAGCGCGCGCGGGATGGGAGGGCGCTGTCAAAGCCGGCAAAGTCGAACACGCGCCCGGTGACTGACAGGCGGGCCAGCGCGCTGTCCAGCGCCAGCGTGCGTATGCCGAGCTCGCCCGCGCCTGCATCCAGCGACGCATCCAGCACACCCGACGAGATCGCCAGATTACCGTCCGGGCCGCGCAGCAGCCCCTCACCGGCCTCCAGCGACACTTCCAGCGCGCGCAGGCCGGCAGAACGGCTGGCATCCATCACGATATCGGCACTGACCGGCACATCCAGACGCGAGATCAGCGCCCACTCGCCACGCAGCGGCCCAAGCGAAGCGGGCACCAGATCGCGCGTGGAGAAGGTGAGAAACACCTCGTCGGCGCGCTCGCCCGTCTCCAGGCTGAACGTGACCGGCACAACACCGGCCGGGGCAAGCAGCCCGGCGCGGGCATCAAGATGACGCACCCCATCATCAAGGCGCAGATTTATGGCGGCATCGACAAAGCGCACGGACAGGCCGCTTATCGCATCATCCACGCGCAGCTCCGCCCCGCTGATCTGCGCCCGGCGCAGCCGCGAAAGCAGCGCGCCGGCATCACCTGTTCCCTCGTCAGCGCGCGTCGAGCGTGCGCCCAGCGTCGCGCCCAGCACAGCATCACCGTCGCGCTGCACTGAAAACACACCGCCCTCTGCGGCCACGGCGACCGGACGCACCCGGCCGATGACCAGCTGGTCAAGCGCCAGCGCCAGCTCCACGCGCTCGGCAGCGGCCAGCACCTCACCGCGCCCGTCTGCCACCTGCACACCGCGCATATCAACCACCAGCGCCGTCAGGTCCGGCGCATAGCGCACGGTCGCGCTGGCATAGCGCGCCTCCTCCCCGCCCAGCGCCTCGGCAATGGACGGGCGCAGGCCGGACGCGATCACATCGAGATCCACCGGTCCGCTGGCCAGCCGCCAGAGCAGGGCTGCGGCTGCAAAAATCACCAGCGCCAGGAGGACAGCAATGGCCTCCAGCAGATAGATCAGGGCAAGACGGGCGCTGCGGGCTATCAAATGCGATCCTGTTTCACTGCGATACACTGGACGGGGTGCGAAACGCCCCCACATCTGACCCTTGTTGGTCCGGTCCGGCCGGACGCCCCCATCAGGAGATAACCGATGACAACCCTCAATCCCGGCGACAAGGCTCCAGATTTCTCCATGCCGACCGACAGTTCAGGCACCGTCACCCTGTCTGACTTCAAGGGCAAGAGCGTCGTTCTCTACTTCTACCCCAAGGATGACACGCCGGGCTGTACGAAAGAGGCTATCGGGTTTAGCGGGAAAATTGACGAGTTCGAGGCGGCAGGTGCAGTTGTCATCGGCGTCTCTAAGGATACGGCTGCCAAGCATGGCAAGTTCCGCACCAAACATGACCTCAAGGTTATTCTGGCCTCCGACGCGGAAGGCGATGTGTGCGAACGCTATGGCGTATGGAAGGAAAAGAGCATGTATGGGCGCACCTTTATGGGCATTGAACGCGCCACCTTCCTGATCGGACCGGACGGCAAGATCAAAAAGGTCTGGCCGAAAGTGAAGGTCGCCGGCCATGCGGAGGATGTGCTCGAAGCGGTGAAAGCCTGAGCAGGTGGCAGACTGTCTGCAGACAGCAGCCGTCAGCGTGCTGGAGACGGCAACGCCGCAGGAGAAGGCTGCACGGGCGCTGCAAGTGGCTGCACTCTGGCAGGACGGCGCGCTGGCCTTTGATCCGCACTGGCAGGGACCGGTGCCCGAGCGCCCTGCCCGGCCTGACCGGCCCGTTCTGGTGGCGCCAGCCAAGGTGCCCCGGCGACGGCTGAACAGCGTGGCCGGGCGCGCGGCCCTGATGCATGCGGTCGCCCATATCGAGTTCAACGCGATCGATCTGGCCTTCGATCTGGTCGCCCGGTTTGCTGCCAGTGCCGAGCTGGACGGCGGGGCCCGTCACGCCTTCATCACTGACTGGCTGGGCGTTGGCGCGGACGAGGCCCGCCATTTCGTCATGGTCGCCAGCCGGCTGGAAGCGCTGGACAGCCATTACGGGGCCATGGCCGCCCATGACGGGCTGTGGGCCGCAGCCATGGCGACCTCGGACGACATCGCGGCGCGCCTTGCCATCGCCCCTCTGGTGCTCGAAGCGCGCGGCCTGGACGTGACGCCGGGCATGATGGAGCGGCTGGAGGCGGCCGGCGACAGTCAGAGCGCGGCCATATTGCAGGTGATCTACACCGAGGAAATCGGCCATGTGGCCGCAGGGCGGCGCTGGTTCGGCCATGTCTGCGCTGTACGCGGAGACGATGCCCGCACCCGGTTTCATACACTGGTGCGCGAACGATTCCCGGGTGGTCTGAAGCTGCCCGTGAACGCCATTGCGCGCGAAAAGGCCGGGCTGGAGGCAGGGTTTTATCAGCCCCTACTGCCACCGGAGGTCACAACTTCCTGATATAATTGCCGATATCAGCGCCTCGGCAGGTTGCAGCTGCGCGATGGCCCCGCGATTGCATCGTGGCGGTTGATAACTGTCACAGTCTTGTGCAAAGGTTCGCTAACACGCGGGTACACAGACACAAAAATCGGGTGGGAGCGCATGGTGAAACGACTTCTCGCCGGCCCATGGGAGCTTGTGAAACAACGCTTCCCGGACCGGCAGATATACCATCGCAGCGACGGTCACGTGCGGTATTTCGCCGTGACCACTCAGATGCAGGTGGGCGCGCTGGCGATAGCGTGCGCACTGGCTATCTGGTTGACCATTTCCACCGTGAACATGATGCTTGAAGCGCGCGCCGAAATGGTGCGCTCGGCACGCTTCAACGAAACCATCACCGCCTATCAGGCCCAGCTGGAAGAAGCGCGCGCCGCCGAGGCAGCGGCAATCGCCTTCCTGGAATCGCGCTCTGATGCGTTTGACCGCACGGCGGGCGAGTTCCAGGTGCGCCACGACACGCTGCGCCGCCTGCTCGATTTCGCCGAAGACCTGCAGGTGGGCGAGCGCGGTCTCAGCCCGAGCCTTGATAATGGCCGTATCCTTATGGCCGCTGTGAGCTCTGACAACGCCCCGCGTGAGTCTCTGATCCGTACGCGCGCGGCAGACAATGATGGCGGCGCGGCCGAAGAACGCGTTGTCAGCCTCATGCACGAACAGGAAGACGCGCTGGCACGCGCCGAGGAAGCCGCCGAGGCGCGGCTTGAAAACCTGCGCGCCGTTCTGCGCCTTACCGGCTTGCGGCTGGAGGAAGTGGTGCGCGAGACGTCACGCGCCGATGGCGGCACGGGCGGTCCCTTCATCGCCCTGGATGACGAGGCCTTCATGGGTGAAGGGCTGGATCTCACCGATCCGTTCAATGCCCGCGTGGCGCGCATTGCCTCGCGCCTTGTCGAGCTGGAAGAACTGGAACGCGCACTTGCCGCCACGCCGGTGGCCATGCCGGTGAACGGTCCGTTCCGCGAAACGAGCGGCTATGGCTCGCGCATCGACCCGTTCACGCGCCGCCCGGCCTTCCATAGCGGGCTGGACTTTGCCGGCTCGCGCGGCACGCCCATTGTGGCAGGCGCTGCAGGGCGTGTCGTTTACGCGGGCTGGCGCTCGGGTTATGGTAGGACGGTGGAGATAGACCACGGCTACGGGTTCAGGACGCGTTACGCGCACCTGCACACCATTGACGTGCGCCGCGGTGACAGTGTCGAAGCGGGACAACGCCTCGGGGGAATGGGCACGACCGGCCGGTCAACGGCGACGCATCTGCACTATGAAGTCTGGTTCAGGGGTAACCACCTGGACCCGGAACGTTTCTTGAGAGCAGGACATTATGTTCAATAAAAAGGATGCCCCCGCGCCCGACGCGGCCAGCCCGCCTCCCCCAGCCAAAAGGTCTGCCATGAAATCGAACAAGGCCCCGTCCATTCTCAGTGCCGATCTGACCATTGTCGGCTCGATCTCTTCTGAAGGCGAAGTGCAACTCGACGGCAATGTTGAGGGCGATGTGCGCGCCGGTTCGCTGACCATTGGCGAGGAAGCCTCGGTCAAGGGCGAAGTGATCGCCGAGAGCATCGTGGTGCGCGGGCGCATTGAAGGTTCGCTGCGCGCCCGTCAGGTGCAGCTGGCATCCACCGCACGTATCGAGGGCGATATCGTCCACTCCACCCTCGCGGTGGAAAGCGGCGCCTTCTTCGACGGCCATTGCCGCCGCTCGTCCGATCCGATCTCCGACAAGCCGGCCACCGGCTCGGGTGGCTCTGCCTCCGGCGCCTCTGCCGACAAGCCGAAGGTCGCTTCTGTGCCGCCTGCCGCTCCGCCCAGCTCCAGCTCGGCAGCGAGCACCGGCGCCCGGCCCGCAGCGGCAGCCAATGCCGACCCGTTTGCCTCTTCCAAGGCCTGACAGGCGGACATCACGGAATAAAAAGAAGAGCGGTCCGGGTCCGGGCCGCTCTTTTTCATTTGTGTGACAGAGCGACGCACTGCTAGAGTGCAAAAAAAAGAGGCCCGGCATAAAAGCCGGGCCAGTCAGGGAGGACTTGTTGCCGGGCGCAGCTCCATAAAGGAGCGCGCCCGGAATTCTTTGTGCGATGCGCCGCTTAGCGCTGCGACTGCATCATCTCGACGGCCGCGGCAAAGCGGTCATTGAGCGGCTTCATGGAGTCTTTCATCATCGCGGAGACGTGGTCGGAGACCTTGTTCATCTCGGCGAGGTAGGCTTCCAGAGACGACTTGGTGTAGTCGGCGTGGATCTCGATGACTTCCTGAACCGACTTGGCGCTGGCCAGCGACTTGGCAACGCTCATGCTGTCTTCCATCGACTTCTTGGCATAGCCGACAGCCAGGGCGTTGAGCTCCTCGAAGGCTTTCGACGTGCTCGTGGCCGAAGCGATAACAGCTTCCACGGAGTCTTTCTGGAACGCGCTGAACTCGCTCATCGCGCCGAGGGATTTCTCAAAACCTTCCTTCAGGGCTTCGTTGGAAGCGGAGGTGAAGGTCTCGATGGTTTCCTTGGCGAGGTCTTTCTTGGCGGCGGTGGCCATGGGGGTATCTCCTGTGATCGTGCCCGCGTATTTGCGCGGCGGCGAAGGCTTGCGGGTGGCAGGCGCTTTCGCCTTGGGGGCTGACTTGGCGGCTTCGGCCTTGACGGGGGCGCCCGCCTTGGCCGCTGGTTTCGCAACCGGACGCGATGCCGGTTTTGTTGAAGCGGCTTTCTTCGCAGACGCAGCCGCCGGCTTTTTGACACTGGCTTGCTTGAGAGCCGGGGCGGACGCTGCCGGTGACGGCTTGACCGCCTCCTTGCTCACAGCCTTGCCGCCTTCGGACGTATCCGTGGACGGGATCTGGGCCTGATCTGACATCGTTCTTACCTCGGTTGCCCTTCGCAACTGCAGCAAATATGCCGAATCCGTTGCGCCGCGTCAAGGTGAATTTGTGCAGCGCACAAAATACCTTTCGCGCAAGGCGGTTAACGGGCCGGAAACGCTTTGCAGCCATCCTCCGGGCCTATGACACTTCGGGTATTGGGTGCAATTCTGGCGCTTGTGCTGACGCTGACCGCGTTCGGCGCATCAAGCCATGGCCAGGACCGCTATGCGGCCTTCGTGGCTGATATGGACACCGGTGAAGTGCTTCACGCGCGCCTGGCTGATGCCAGCCGCTTTCCTGCCTCCCTGACCAAGATGATGACGCTCTACATGCTGTTCGAGGCCATCGAACGCGGCGAGCTCACCTTGCAGACGCGCATGACGATGAGCCGGGAGGCGGCCTCTCGCCCGCCCTCGAAGCTGGGCGTGGCGGCAGGCGGCACCGTCACGGCAGAGACGGCGATCCGCGCCCTTGTCATCCGCAGCGCCAATGATGTGGCCGCCATGGTGGGCGAGCATCTGGCCGGCAGCGAAAGCGCCTTTGCCGAGGCGATGACCGCGCGCGCCATGGAGCTGGGCCTGACCGCCACCGTGTTCCGCAACGCGTCCGGCCTGCCGGACCCCAACCAGCGCACCACGGCGCGCGACATGGCCCGGCTGGCCCACGCCCTGCACCTGGATTTCCCGCAATACTTCCACTATTTCAACGAACGCAGCTTCCGTCATGGCGACCGCACCTACACCAATCACAACACGCTGGTCGGCCGGGTGACCGGCATAGACGGGCTGAAGACCGGCTATATCCGCGCCTCCGGCTTCAACGTGGTGGTGACCGGCCAGCGCGATGGCACGCGTCTTGTGGCCGTGGTGATGGGCGGGGCGACCGCGCCGGTGCGTGATGCCCATGCCGAAGAACTGGTCGAGGCGGCCTTCTCCACGCTTGATGCCCGCCGCCAGGGCGTCATGCTGGCTAGCCTGAACGCCCCACGCCTCAACCCGATCCGCGAGCAGGAAATCCTCACCGCAGAACTGTCGGGTGTAGCAGCCCCGACGGCGATGGGCTCCACCGAAGCGGCTGCACCGCCGGTACGCGTCGTGCTGGAAGATACGCCCGATCTCGCCCGGCCAGCGGCAGCGCAGCCCGCCGTAACGATGGACGAGCCGAACCTCTTTGCCGCCGCCGCAGCCAGCACTATCGCAGCAGCGCCCGCGTCAGGCTTTACCGGCTGGGCAGTTCAGGTCGGGGCCTTTGGCTCGGAGGCCGTGGCGCGTGCCCGGCTGGAGACGGTGCTTGCCCTCGCGCCAGAGCTCGGCACGGGCCGTCCGGTGACCGAAGCGGTCCAGCGCGATGGACGTACGCTGTGGCGGGCCCGCTTTGATGCCATCGAGCAGGGGACGGCGCGCGCGGTCTGTGCCCGCCTCGCCCGGCTGAACGAAGCCTGCTTCGCGGTCAATCAGGACGCCTAGCGTTTAGCTGATCACCGTGCCGGGGCCGTCAGCCGCATTTTCAGTCCCCGCACCGCCGTGAACATCAGGAATCCGGCAGGGCCAAACAGGAACGTTACCGGCAAGCACGGGACAACCATCCAGAAGCGGATTCCCTCCTGCCGGGCCTTGCGGCAAATCCATGCACCGACAACCAGATCAAACGCGAGAAAGTGCACCCAGCCCGCTAGCATAGCGCTGGAACTGGAAAACAGCTGGCTCACCTCGGCAAGGCTGCCAAACCCACCGCCATTCTGCGAGGGCACGAAGACCAGAAGAACCGTGTAGCCGATCGACAGTAGAAGCGGCACGCCAAGACCTGCAATGCCGTCGGACCATTTCGGCATCCACGGCGACAGCAGAAGCGCAACCCACCCGGCCATCGCGAGCACGCCCGCAAGCGAGAAGAGAAGTTCGAAATCCATGACCCACCCCCATCCCTCGGACAATACCGAAGCCCACGTAAGCCATATCGCTTGCGCTTGCAATTAATATGGCTCATGTAGACGTCATGACCCGCTTGCAAACCAAAAACGCCCTCCGGCTTCTGCAGGCCGCAGATGAATTTCAGGCCCGGCTTTCCGGCGAATTTGCCGCCGTTCACGGTCTGTCGGTGAACGAATTTTTCCTGCTCATGCATCTGGAGCGCGCCACGAACCAGCGCTTGCCCCGCGTAGAGCTGGCCAAGCGGATGCATGTGAGTGCCTCCACGGTAACGCGCATGGTTGCTCCGATGGAAAAGACAGGCATGGTGGCCAGGGAGGTCGACGGTCGCGATGCAAGGTTTGCCTATGTCGTCATAACCGCCGCGGGTCAGACCCGGCTAAGCGAGGCACGCGCGACTTTCGGGAAGCAGGCGGATTATCTGTTCGAGGACCGCTGGGACGCCTCCGAGCTGGAACAGCTCTCCCAACTCCTGCATCGCCTTGTTGCGGGCAGCGTCTCGAACCTGTCCTGAGGCCGCCTGACGCCTAATTCCCGATCAGAAGGTCGCGCGCTTCCTGCACCCGCCGGGCCAGCGCATCATTGCCGCCGGTATCGGGGTGCACCTTCTTCATCAGCTCGCGATAGGCCGCATTGATCTCGTCGGCAGACGCGCCCGGCTTTACACCCAGCGTCTCGCGCGCTTCCTCCACGCTCATCGTGCCGGAACTGCGCGGGCGCGGACCCTGCTGGCCTCCTGTCTGCCCTCCGCCCATACCGTAGCGGCGGCCCAGAGCGGGCCAGCTGCCCGTCACGATGAAGCCCAGCCCGGCAATCGCCATCGGCACGCCCAGAATGCCCATGCCGCGCACGGTAAGGAGGATGCCGAGCCCCGTAACGGCCAGCGCCGCGACCAGCCGCATCAGGCGCGCCACACGCCCCGGATCGGCCTTGGAGAACAGCCAGGCCAGAACCACCATGGCCCCCAGGGCGGCGAGGACACCGAACAGCACGCTCATGACGCCGGCCCCGCCATCAGAAGGGGAAGGGCTTGCCTGCCAGCGCAGGCAGTTTGAGCACGATGAGCAGGTCGCGCAGCTCCTGGCGCGCCGCGACATGGCTCATGGTGAAGGGGATGGCCGAGCCGGACTCGGTCAGGTCGATGAGGGTCAGCCCCACCGGGAAGAGCTCGCGATAGATCACCCGCTCGGAAAAGCCCGGCGCAATGCGGAAGCCGACGCGTTCAGACAGCTTGCGCAGCCCCTCGGCCACGCGGCGCGTATTGCGCGCATCCAGCGTGGAGACGCGGTTGCGCATCACCACCCAGTCGATGGAGCGCTTCTCGGTCTGGGCGCGCTGCTTGCGGCAGGTCCAGACCATTTCCGAATAAAGGCTGGGCCGGCCCACCTCGAACGTGTCGGCATCCACATCGGCCAGCAGGTCGAAATCGACAAAGCTGTCATTTACCGGGGTGATGATCGTGTCAGCGCTGGCGTGGGCGAGGCGCGAGTAATGCGTGTCATGGCCCGGCGCATCGACAATCACGAAATCGCTGCGTGCCTTGATCGCGGCCAGTTCACGCGCCCAGTTGGCCTTCTCCTCGGCTTCGGCATGATCCATGTCGCGCGACAGGCTGGGGCGCAGCGTCACCTTGTCAGGAATGGGCAGATCAATGCCGCGCTGTTCGGCCCAGCGCGCGCGGTTTTCCAGATGACGCGAAAAGCTCGCCTGACGCAGGTCGAGATCAATCGCGGTGACGGTCATGCCCATGCGCATCAGGGCAATGGCCAGATGGATCGCCACGGTGGACTTGCCCGCCCCGCCCTTCTCATTGCCCACCACGATGACATGCGCCTCACGCACGGCCGGGCGCGCACCCGCCGGCAGGAAGGTCTCGGGCAGTCGCAGATGGGACGGTCCGTTCATGGACGTGTCGGCTCCGGGCATTTTGCCTGACTAAACAGATAGCGGGCGCGAGCGGGCCCGCAAACCGTTCAGCACATAAAGTCTAGGGAATAAGCGGATCACCATCAAAGGGAAGCACCGCGCACCAGTTTCCCCCAGCCTGAATCGGTTCGCAGGCCGCCATCGCCGCCGCCCTGCTGTCGAACGGGCCGGCAAGCAGGCGCAGATACAGCCCCTGAGCTCCCAGATCAGCGGGCACCAGACGCGCTTCCAGCCCGTCAAGGCTCGCGTGCTGGGATTGCAGGGCCCGCCAGCCTTCCACGCCGTGACGCGCCTCACGATAGGAGGCCAGATGAATGGCGTGGAACAGGCTCAGGCCCCCGTCCGTATCAGGCGCGGCAATCAGGGCCGGTGCCGGTTCGGGCGCAGCCTCCTCCTCAGCCATTGCTGGATACTGGCCGGTAAGGGCGTGCTCCAGCGCCTGCATCTCGCCGCGCGCCCCGGCCAGAACCGGGTCATCGCGGCGCGCATGATCCATCAGAAGCGCCGCCAGTCGCTCGGCCTGCTGGCCGTCCGCGCTGGACGCCGCCGTGCCGCCCGTGACCGAACACGCGCCAAGGGCAAGCCCGGCGGCAATGGCAGCACAGATGAAAGCAAAACGGCGCATGACTGAAAGGCTTATACGAGTCGCGCGCTTGCGCCCAGCACGCTGGCCCGTCTAGCGTGCGCGCCACTGCTCTGGAGGGGGAGTTTTCGCCCATGCTGCCTGCCCTGCACCTGCCCGCCGTCCATACCGCTGACAGTCTTGCCGCCATCGTCGCCGACTGGCGCGCCAGCGGGTACTCGGTCGGCTTCGTACCGACCATGGGGGCGCTGCATGAGGGTCATATTGCGCTGGTCCTGAAGGCGCTGGAACTGGCAGACCGGGTGGTGGTCAGCATTTTCGTCAATCCCACCCAGTTTGCCCCGAACGAGGATCTGGACCGCTATCCGCGAACGCTGGAAGCCGATAGCGCCCTGCTGGCAGCGGCCGGGTGCCATCTGCTCTACGCGCCGGAGGTGGAAGAAATCTATCCGGACGGATTTGCCACCACCATCGAGGTGGCAGGCCCCGCGCTCGGCCTAGAAAGCGATGCGCGCCCGCATTTCTTCTCCGGCGTCGCCACCGTGGTCGCCCGCCTGCTGGGTCAGGTCCGGCCCGATATCGCGGTGTTCGGCGAAAAGGACTATCAGCAGCTTCTCGTCGTCCGGCAGATCGTGGCCGACCTCGCCTTGCCGGTGAAGATCATCGCCGGGGAAACCGTGCGCGAGACCGACGGGCTCGCCCTCTCCTCGCGCAACCGCTATCTCGCCCCGCAGGAGCGCATGCAGGCTGGGCGGCTCAATGTGATATTGCGCGATCTGGCCAATGCGCTGGAAGACGGCGAGCCGCTGGGTGCGGCGCTGGCTCACGCCCGCACGCTGGCTGGCAACGTCTTTGACGCGGTGGACTATGTCGAGGTGCGTGATGCGCTGACGCTGGCCGCCCTTCCGGCCGGACGGCTGGACCGGCCAGCGCGCGTGCTGGCGGCCGTGCGCGCCGGTTCAACACGCCTGATCGACAATATGTCCGCAAAGCCAGGCTAGGCCGGCCGGGTCAGCGACCAGTTCCAGTAGCGCAATACCGTCTGCGCCTTGTCCACCGACAGCGTGTCGAACACATAACGCGCCTGCATAGGCGCAGGATCGGTGCGCCCGGCCGCCTCCAGCAGCATCATGAGATGCTCGCGCGACAGGCCCGTCGCCTTGCTCAGCACGGCCAGCGTCTCGCCGCCAAAATCAGCCAGCATGCGCTCCAGCACGGAGCGCTGGATGTTGGCAAGGACCGCCATCTCGGTGATGAGATCCGGATTCAGCCCGGAGCGCGCCGCCGCCTCTATGACGCCTTCCAGCGAACCATAGCCGGACACTTCTGCCGCCTTCCGGTCGCGCTGGCGCCGCTCGATATAGCTGAGCGCGCGGGTGATCAGTTCATCGGCAGGCTGTTCGTTCATGGCCAGCGGGAACACGTCAGCCGCCGCATCCTGCAACACCGCGCGGCCCACTGCGAAGCGCTCCAGAATGGCGCGCCGCTCGGTGTGGCCACAATCCCAGAACAGGGCGAGCGCCTGAGCCGGGCGCAGCTCGGCGCGCTTGATAAGCACCCGGGCAAGGCCGGCATCATCGGCGGCAATCTGCACCAGCCGCTCAACGGTCTGCGGGGCGAGGCGTGCTCCGGCATTGGCCAGTAGAACGCCAATCTCCTCCTTGTCACCGGCGGCAACCAGCGCGGCGGACACCACCTCGCTGACCTCCTCGCGCCGGGCAAGCGCCTTGCGGTGGCGGCTCTCCCCGCTGCTGGCAACCTCCATCATGTCGAAATCGGTCAGGGCGCGCGCCGATTCCAGAATGGGCTCGGCCACCTCATAGGCATCGAGCGCCAGACGGCGCAGCAGGCCCGCAGGCGCCTCGGCCTGATCGGCCAGCCGCCGGGCGATGCGCATGCGCAGATCCGGGCTGGCATGGCGGATGATCTCGTCGAGCACATCGGCCACGATCCAGCGCTCCTGCGGGCTGATCTGGCTGGAGGGCAGGCACACTATGTCTGCCAGCCGCCGCGTGAGGCGTGAGCGGGCCGTAACCGTCTTCTGCGGCCTCTGGCCGTCGGGCATGTCTGGCAGGGCCGAATCCATTAAGGGCGCGCCTCTTCCCCTACGCTTGAGTGCGCATTCTGGCAGTGCGCGCGTTAAGGAAACGTGGCGAAGCCGTGCCAATCGGCCTAAGTGAAGGCCTCCCACCGTTTGAAGGCCCTTCATGTCCGACGCTTCCCCCACCCGCCGCACACGCCTGCGTATCGACCCGTTCTGGGCCTATATGGCGGTGATCAGCGGCTGGTTTGTCAGCTTCGGCCTGCAGACCACGCTCTTTCCCGGCGTGATCAGCTTCACGCTGGAGGAAAGCCCGGCAAGGCTCGGCATCGCGCAGGCCGCGCTTACCGCGCCCATGCTCTTCCTTCTGCCGATTGCCGGTGTGGTGGCCGAACGCGCGGACCGGCGCTCGCTATTGCTGGGCTTTCACCTGCTGGCGGGGCTGGCGACGGCCCTCCTCACCCTCTCCCTCTTTGCCGGATTCCTGAGCTATGAGGGGCTGATCGCCTATGCGCTGGTGGTCGGGCTGGCGGGCGCCTTCGTGCTGCCTGCGCGCGATTCCGCCATCAATGGCGTGACCCGCGTGAACCAGCGCCTGGGGCGCGGGATGAGCCTGCAGCGCGCCATCGTGTTTGCCTCGCTGGTACAGTTCGCCGCCCAGATAACCGGCATGGCGCTCGGCTTTCTGGCCAGCCAGATCGGTCCGGCCCCGCTATTTGCGGTGCAGGCCCTGGTCGTGGTGCTGGGCGGGCTTGCCGCCCTTGCCATGCCCAAACTGCCCCGCCCCAGGCCCAGCGGGGAACCGGTGCTGGCTGCGCTGGCTGAAGGCATCCGCACCGTGATCACCTCGCCCATCATCTGGCCGATGACGGCCATCATGATCGCGGTCGGCGCCCTGGTGGTGGGCGGCGGCTTCTTCGTGATCATCCCGGTTCTGGTGCGCGACGTGTTCGACGCGGGCTATGCCACGCTCTCCACTTTGATGGTGATGTTCTGGCTGGGGGCGCTCGCCTCCAACATCGTGCTGGCGCGCCTGCCGCTGATCGAGCGGCCGGGCCGCACGCTGATGATCGTGCAGAGCCTTGCCGCCATCATGCTGGGCTGCCTTGTGCTGGAGACCAGCCTGCCCGTGCTCTACGGCATCGTCTTCGCCTGGGGACTGGCCGGCGGCGTCGCCATGTCGCTCTCGCGCTCGCTGGTGCAGGAAAATGCGCCCAAGCGCCAGATCGCGCGCGTGATGAGCGTCTATCAGCTCGGCCTGTTCGGCGGCATGCCGGCAGGCGCGGTGATCATGGGCTATGTAGTCGAGGCGTTTGGCCCACGCATGTCAGCGCTGATCCCCGCTGGCGGCATTCTCGCCGTGCTGGTGATCATCGTGCTGACCACGCCGGTGCTGAAAGTGCGCCGGGCCGACCCTACATAAGAGACTGACAACAATCAGACACCGCACAAGGCCTGCCCATGCCCCGCCTCTCGCCTGAAACCATCGCCGAACTGCGCAAGAAGCTCACCCCTGAACAGGACCATATCGCCTTCCATGAGGGCACAGAGCCACCGGGTTGCTCCCTTCTCAACGCGGAAAAACGCGCTGGTCTCTATCATTGCGTGGTATGCGATGCGCCGCTGTTCAGCTCTGCGGCGAAGTATGAGTCCCGCTCCGGCTGGCCCAGCTTCTTTGCTCCCGTCAGCGATGATGCCATCGGTACGAAGCGCGACTTCAAGCTGATCATGGCGCGCACCGAGTTTCACTGCGCCAATTGCGGCGCCCATGGCGGGCATGTGTTTGATGACGGCCCGCCCCCGACCGGCCAGCGCTGGTGTGTAAATGGAGAAATTCTAATCTTCCGCCCGGAGGGGTCTGAGGGCTAGTCTCTGCCCGAGTTCACCGGCCCGTCCAGCGGCCATCTTCCGGAGACTGCCCCATGACACGTTCGCGCTTCCGCACTGGCCTGATGGCCGGCACTGCAGGCCTTGCGCTTCTCGCTCTTGCCGCCTGCGAGCCCGCGACCGCCCCCGATACACCCCGCACCGCCCAGCAAGAGAGCGACATGACCGAAACCGCCGCACCTGCCTCTGCCCTGATCGACCGGGCACTGGCCTTTACCCCGCCAAGTGTGGAGGCCCGTCCCGTCACTATCGAGCAGCTGGGCCGCACGCGCACCGACAATTATGCCTGGCTGCGCGATGATAACTGGCAGCAGGTCATGCGCGACCCGTCCGTTCTGGACGCCGATATCCGCGCCGTGCTGGAGGCGGAAAACGCCTACTATAATCAGGTGATGAGCCCGCTGGCCGAGCTGGAAGAGACAATCTTCCAGGAGATGCGCGGGCGCATCCGCGAAGATGACAGCTCTGTGCCGACCCGCGATGGCGAATGGTTTTACTATTCGCGCTTCCGCGAAGGTGGCCAGTATCCGATCTTTGCGCGCCGGCCCGCCGACGAAAACGGCGAGATTTCCGGCGAGGAAATCATCCTGATGGACGGCGATGCGCAGGCCGAGGGGCTGGAATATTTCCGCCTCGCCGCGTTCGAGCACAGCCCCGACCAGCGCTATGCCGCCTGGGCCGCCGACACAAATGGCTCGGAATATTACGAGATCCGCATCCGCGATCTGGAGACCGGCGAGGACATCGCCACCCTGACCGATGAGGGCTATGGCTCGCTGGTCTGGGCCAATGACTCGCGCACCATCTACTGGGTGTGGCGCGATGAAAGCGCGCGCCCGAAACGCGTCTACCGCCAGGCAATCGATTCCACCGAGCGCGAGCTGGTCTATGAGGAAGCCGATGACGGCTTCTTCATCGGGGTGGGCCGCACTGACGGGGATAGCTGGATCAGCATCTATACCGGCGATCACACCACCAGCGAGATCCGTCTTTACAATGCCAATGATCCGGCGGCCGAGCCGCTGCTCATATCCGAGCGTGAAGAGGGCGTGGAATACTCCCTCACCGAAACCGGCAATGGCATGTATATCCGCACCAATCAGGACGGCGCGGTGGACTTCAAGATCATGCGCGCGCCGGTCTCTGACCCCCGCCGGGAGAACTGGGAGGACTTCATCCCCCACCGCTCGGGCACCTTTATCAACGGGCTGATGGGCTTTGAGAACTGGCTGGTCCGCTCAGAGCGCGAGCGCGCCCTGCCGCGCATCATCGTGCGCAATGTGGAGAGCGGCGAGGAATTCGCCATATCCTTCGAGGAAGAGGCCTATGCGCTGGGCATGAGCGGAGGCTATGAGTTTGCCACCGACGAGATGCGCTTCACTTATGAAAGCCCGTCCACGCCGCGCCAGACCTGGGACTTCAACATGGCCACGCGCGAGCGGACCCTGCGCAAGGAGCAGGAAATCCCTTCCGGCCATAATCCGGACGATTATACCGTGCGCCGTCTGAACATCACCGCGCGCGACGGGGTGGAAGTACCGGTGACCATCCTGCACCGCGCCGATACGCCGATTGATGGCTCGGCCCCGCTCCTGCTCTATGGCTATGGCTCTTACGGGATTTCCATTCCGGCCACTTTCTCCATCTCCAACCTGTCGCTGGTGGACCGGGGCATGGTCTATGCCATCGCCCATATCCGCGGCGGCACGGATAATGGCTATCAATGGTATCTGGACGGCAAGCTCGACCGGAAGATGAACACCTTCAACGACTTCGTGGATGCCGGCCGGGCGCTCGCCGCGGCGGGATATACCACCGAGGGGCGGATCGTGTCCTTTGGCGGCTCGGCAGGCGGTCTGCTCGTTGGCGCGGCCATGAACCAGGCGCCGGAGCTCTTTGCCGGCGTGATCGGCGCGGTGCCCTTCGTCGACGTGGTCAACACCATCTCCGACCCCACCCTGCCGCTGACCCCGCCGGAGTGGAATGAGTGGGGCAATCCGATCACGGACGAAGCGGCCTATGACTACATGCTGTCCTACAGCCCCTATGACCAGGTCACGGCGCAGGACTATCCCCATCTTCTGGCCACGGCAGGGCTTACCGACCCGCGCGTGACCTATTGGGAACCTGCCAAGTGGGTGGCCCGCGTGCGCGAGCTGCGCACCGATAACGGCCTCACCCTGATGCGCACCAATATGGGCGCAGGCCATGGCGGGGCCTCAGGGCGCTTCGACAGCTTGCGCGAGCGGGCGCAGGATTACGCCTTCGCGCTGATGGTGGCCGGCCTTGCCGACGCCGAAGCGGAGATCGAGGAGGCCGAAGCCGCCGAATAGGCGGCTTCACACCCGTGGGGGCGGGGGTGCCGGGCGGGCGGGCGGGCCCCCCCCCCCCCCCCAAAAAAAACCCCCCCCGCCGGGGCGGGGGGG
>JAIUMI010000024.1 GCA_022565665.1 Glycocaulis sp. | reverse complement strand
CCGGCCCGGCTCGCTTGAGCTACGCGCAAGCTCCGCTCACCGGGCCTTGACCAACCACATCAACCCAGAAAGAAAGGCGAACAGACTCTACTAACTCACGGCCCGGATCAGGGGGCTGGGTCACCCGTTCTCATATTCGTCCCTTCTTGAGTTGTAGCCTGGCAACCCCGGTTGCCGGATATTTCACTGACTTTCGAGTCAGTCGACGTCGAATACATACAACCCTGACGTGGCCTGAAAAGTGTAAAAGGCGAAAAAGCTGAATTTAATTCAATTGGTTCGATTTAGGCTGTGCGTTACCGAACAAACAGCACAACCCGCCCGGAGCGTTTGCTAACGCTCCGGGCGGGTTTTCGGCCTTCAGCAAGCCCTATTCGCTGTAAAGTTCGGAGATATGGAGCACCGCATCGCGCAAGGATGAACTGGCCCAGGTCCCGATCCAGATATCGTACTGGCCGGATTGCGCGCGGTCCCAGCGAATGGATGGATTGGTGCCCTGTCCGCTGTCATCATCGCAGTACCAGCTGCCATCGGGTGCATTGATCACCAGCGTCGTGTCAGAGCTGGACGCCACCGAGATGATGAGCGGCAGCGAGCCTGCTGTGAAATTCAGGCGGACATCGGGCGCATCGGCGATATAGCCGGCGCAGCGATTGTCCCTGCGGGCATCGCCCGAACCGGTATCACTGATTGTGTCACGCACGCGGTTAGGCCCGCCCGATTGCAGAACGACAGTGTAGGGGTCCGGCGTAAATCCGCCGCGCAGGTTCACCGTTTCGTAGGACGGGTTGAGGCGCCAGTCTGGCCCGGACGCGCTGCTGCCGCCACTGCTTGTGCCGCTGCTGCCATAGCCAACCGAGCTGGCGCTCACGCTTCTCAGCTCGGAGATGAACAGGCGGGCATCGGCCAGCGAGGCGCTGCCATAGGTACCAACCCAGATATCGTAGCGCCCGCTTGAAGGATTGTTGAACTGGATGAGCGGGTTCAGGCCTTCTCCCCCGTCATCGTCGCAGTACCAGCTGCCATCCGGCCCGTTGATCACCAGCGTGGTGTCAGAGCTGGACGCTGCACCGATGCGCAGGGGCAGAACGCCGCTGCCGGATGTGAAATGCAGGGAGAAATCCGGTGCGTCCGCGATATAGCCGCGGCAACGTCGGTCCCTGTCGGCATTGCCGGAGCCGGTATCGCTGAGCGCGTTGGCGCGGATGGAGCCGCCCGACTGTAGATCGACGGTATAGGGATCCGGGGAGAACCCGGCCCGTAGCGACGTGTCGCCATAGCTTGGTGGCAGGGTGAAGTCCTGCGCGGCGGCCATGCTGGTGGCAAGGCCGAGCGAAATGGCAGCGGCGAAGGTATGTTTCATGTCCCAGTCTCCTGACTTGCTATCGTCAGGCCCCGCCCGAACAACCCCAGCGCGCCTGACCCCCAAAGGCTTCTCATTAGGCAGGAGGGAGTCTGCACGCAGGATGAACACGCCTCAAGAAAAACCGGCCCCCTGACATGACTTGTCAGAGGGCCGGGCATAAAAGACATTTTTTATCAGATAGTTATTGCATAAAAAAGCTGTCATCATTCCAGCGCGGGGTTTCGCTGGCATTGGCGACTGCATTGATGATCTCGAAATTGATCCGGGCAAATTTCGCGCCCTGATCAAAGCGCAGGGGTTGGGAGAGATTGTCGCCCGGCTGGTGATAATTCCCGCCCAGGAAGCGCAGGAAGGCCTGGCCCTCGTCGTCTTGCGGATCGGGGCTGGAAAAGCCCGTCATGAGAAAGATCGACGGCACGCCCGCGCGCACGAAATTATAATGGTCAGAGCGCACGAAGAGCGATTGCTCGGGAATGGGATCGGGCGAGAGCGAGACACCCGCACGCGCCACGGCCGCTTCGGTGAGCGGGCCGAGCGAGGAATGCTCCGCCCCGAAGGCGATCACATCGTTGAACTCGTAGAGCATGACCGGCATGTCGAGATTGATATTGGCCACCATCTCGCCCATGGCCGGCGTCGGGTGGGCGGCGATATGGGCCGAACCCAGCAGGCCCTTCTCTTCTGCCGTCAGCGCGATGAAGACCACTGTGCGGGCCGGGCGCGGACCGGAGACCAGTACGCGGGCCGATTCCAGCATGGCGGCGGTGCCGGACGCATTATCCAGCGCGCCATTGCAGATCGGGTCTTCCGCCATGGGCTGGCAGATGCCGATATGATCAAGGTGGGCGGTCACGACCACGCTCTCACGGGCCAGAACCGGGTCAGAGCCGGGCAGAACACCCACCACATTGGCGCTGATCACGGGCTCTCGGCTCGTCGCCTGAGCCATCTCGATTTGTGCAGGCAGGGCGAAGCGGGGCAGGCGCTCCCCGGCGCGTGCGGCCTCGACAATGCTGTCAAAGTCCTGCTCGGCGCCTTCAAACAGCCGGCTGGCCGTGTCGGTGCCGATCACGGCGCTGACCCGCAGCGATTCCGGGCTGGAGGCCGCCGGCGTCGTCATGGACGGGCGCGGATTTGCGGCCATTGCGGCCATGCGCGAGAAGGGAAAGCGGGTCAGGCCATCGGCCATGATCAGAATCGCGCCCGCCGCGCCGCGTTCAGCAGCCATGGCCGCCTTGGTGCGGTTCGAGGAGAGGTGCGCGGCCACGTCGCTTGGCAGTCCGCCGGGCGCACCGGCCAGAATGACGACAATGCGCCCTTCCACGTCCAGCCCCTCATAATCATCAAAGCCGAGCGTCGGCGCGGTAATCCCGTAGCCAGCAAATACCGCCTCTGCGCTTACCGCGCTTTCATCGTGTACGGCGTGGGCGGAGATGATGAAGTCCTGCCCGTGGGCGAGTGCTTCGCCATTCACCACCAGGCGCGCACGTTCAGTGTCGGCGACCATGTTCTGCAGTGGCACCGGTTCGTGATAGCTGCCGTCAGCCGCACCGGGCTCCAGCCCCAGCAGGCGGAAATGGCTCTCCACATAGCGCGCGGCGATGTCATAGCCGCGCTCGCCGGTGTCGCGCCCTTCCAGAAGATCGTCCGCCAGGAAGCGGATATGGGCTTCGATGGCGCCTGCCGTGATGACGGGTGCAGCGTCGTGGCTGGTGGTGTTGAGATCAGTGCTGCTGCCACTGGTGGCGCAGGCTGAAAGCAGAAGCGCGGCACCGGCCGCAGCAAGGGTAAATCGGCGCATGATGTCAAACTCCCCGCATGGCGCGGCCCTCCGCGCCTGATTTGCGCGCGACTATAGGTATGCAGAAGTGATGCTCAATCGTGGGGCACACAAGCTTGCCGAAATTTCATGCGGACGTGGCTGCTTACTCGTCCAGCGTCCACAGCGATGCCTTTTCGTGCGCGGCGCGCACCGCGTCGGACAGGGCTGGGTCCGGACGGGCGTAATGGCGTGCAAAATCGGCAGTCATGCGCATCGGCTTGCCCGATGAGAGCTGGAACGAGACCAGCCAGGTACGTGCGCGAAACACCGTCTCGCCGGTCTCGCCATTGCGGAACTGGTACCAGCGCTCGGCGCGCAGACGCCCGTCGCTCAGCGCGATCCACACCGCGCAGCTCAGCACATCGCCTGCGCGGCAATGGCCGTAATACTCCGCAAGGGTGCGGATCACCGCCATGCCCCGGTCCTGATCGCGGCAGTCCTGCCGGCTCAGCCCGTCGGCTTCCCAGTGCTCCCAGGCCGTTTCATCGGCCCATCTAAGATAGGCTGCATTATTGGCGTGACCGAAATCATCGATCTCGCGCTCGTCCACGCGCCGCTTGCGCACGAACGGGTAGGGCAGGTCCCAGCCGGGATCGGTGGGCGGGATGGGCATGAAAACAGGCTCCGATCGGATCAAGTGGTGGCGAAGCGGGTATGACCGCGATATGTCACGCTGACATCTGCCGTCAATCTGCAAAACCAAGGATCGCGCCAATGGGTGAACGAGCCGTCAAAGCTGCGGTGCTGGTAATCGGGGACGAAATCCTGTCGGGACGCACGCAGGATGTGAATATCGCCCAGATCGCGCACTTCCTGGCCCCGCTCGGCATCACGCTGGGTGAGGCGCGTGTGGTCAGCGATGATCAGAATGCCATCGTGGAGGCGGTCAGGGCGCTCGCCGCGCGCTGGGATTATGTCTTCACCACCGGCGGCATAGGCCCCACCCATGACGACATCACCGCCGATGCGATAGCGGCTGCCTTTGGCCGCCCCATTGATGTGCGCGAAGATGCCAGAGCCATTCTGGAAGAGCGTTACGGGGCGTCCGGCACGGAGCTGACCGAGGCGCGCCTGCGCATGGCGCGCATCCCGGACGGCGCTTCGCTGATCGCGAACCCCGTCACCGGCGCGCCGGGCTTCCAGCTTGAGAATGTGTTCGTGCTGGCAGGTGTGCCGAAAATCTGCCGCGGCATGCTTGAAGACGTGGCCCACCGTCTGGAGGGCGGGGTGGTGACCCATGTGGTCTCGGTGCGCATCGAGAATGCGCGCGAGGGAGACCTTGCTGAGGCGCTGGGAAAGATCGCGCAGGACTATCCCGCCTGCTCCATCGGCTCCTACCCCTGGTTTGAGGAACTGGCAGGCGGCAGCTTCAGACGCGGCGTGGAACTGGTGGCGCGCGGAACCGATGAAGCTGAGCTGGAAGAGGTAGACGCCCTGCTGAGGGCATTAAGGCGTTGAGCCGCGCTCCGCGCTTGCGGGCTGTGGCGGGCATGCCTGACCTGGTTACCTACTGGCAACGCATCCCGCAACGGGATCAGTTCCGCAAACGGCTTTTGAAGAAGGCGATTATCTCGTCGCGGGCCTGGACCGTTGGCTCGCCCTGCCCGTCAATCAGATGCTGGGTGACGACACTGTGTGGAAACGGCACGTGCCGCTCGAAGAAAGGCGAGACTTCCGAATTGGCCGCTGAGTCCGGCAGCGTTCGCGGCACAAACCGCTCCCCCAGCGCCTCAGCATAGGCCGCAAATCGCTCGGCCTTGCAGATCCGGTCACCTTCGAAACGGTAGGCCAGCACGGTCAGGTCTTCGCGGTCCAGCCGCTCGCGTACACTGGCCAGCTCATCTGGCGGGCTTTCCAGTGCCGCCGGATCGTCGAGAGGCAGTGAAGGTTGTGCTAGGACCGGTGCCAGCACAGCGGGCTCGAGCATCATCGACAGCGCAAAGTTTCCCGTAAAGCACATGCCGATAGCGCCGGTTCCCGGCCCCCCGCACTCGGCATGCGCAAGACGCGCCAGCGCGCGCAACCATTGAGTTGCCGGGCTTGGGCCGTTGCCGGCGAAAGCGCGGAACTCGGCGTTCACGCAGGCGCGCTGGAAAACGGCCACGCCTTCCTCTGCCTGAGGAACCGCCCCGTCGCGTCCGAACAGGGATGGCATGTAAACCGTAAAACCGGCCTCGCGGATCCAACGGCTAAAGCGCGCCACCTGCGGACTGATGCCGGGCATCTCCGTCATCACGATAATGGCGGGCCCGGTGCCGGAGACATAAACCGTCTTTTCAACGTCAAGACAGGTGACGGACCGCTTGGTGAAATCATCGAGCGGGTCGTTCTCATGCACGCTGCGGGTCGTCATGAAACAGATCCTCTAAGCTATCTGATATCGAATTTTGAACCTAGATCGAATTGGCCTATCTGGTATCAAATGTCAAACCCAGCTTCCAATGCCTCCATCCGCCAGCGTGCGTTCATTGACCGGCGCGACTGCCCGATGGCCCTTGCGGCCGACATTCTGGGTGATCGCTGGACCTTGCTGATCCTGCGCGAGGCGTTTTACGGCGTTCAGCGCTATGACGACATGCTGGCTGATCTTGGTGCGCCCCGCGCAATGCTTACCGGCAGGCTGTCCCGGCTGGTCGAGCACGGGCTGATGTCGCGCATACCCTACAAGGAACCCGGAAGCCGCGTCCGTCACGCCTATGCGCTGACCGGGAAGGGCCGCGACACTGCCCTCATGCTCATTGCCATGATGCAATGGGGCGAGACACATATAACCGGACGACCGGCCCCCGTGATGATTGCGGACAACCTTTCAGGGGTGGAGCTTCGCGCCGGGCTTGCGAGCAAGGAGGGCCGGGCCGTGGATATGTCGTCTGCCAGGCTGGTCCGGCGGCCGGGCTGATAGCAGATGAGCGGCTTGCCGCGCTCTGCGCTTGCGGGCTGTGGCGGGCATGCCTAACTTGGCGGCCTACAGACAATGCCCTTCTGCGAGACAGGACGATTTTCCGATGATGGCTGACGGCTTCCGCGCGCACCCGATCCGCAATGATGATGAGGATGCTCCTGAAAAGGACGCCGCACCGGCGGGCGAGGACTTTGTCGGCAAGGCGCTGTTTGAGAGCCGCACCATCCTGATAACGGGTGGTATCACGGACAAGGTGGCCCGCTCGGTCTGCGCCCAGCTGTTTGCGCTGGCGGCCAAGAGCGATGATCCCATCCTGATGGTGATCTCCTCGCCCGGCGGGCACGTGGAGTCCGGCGACATGATCCACGACACGATGAAATTCATCAAACCGCGCGTGATCGCGCTGGGCTCGGGCTGGGTCGCCTCTGCCGGCGCGCTGATCTTCGTGGGCGCGGAGAAGGAAGACCGCTACTGCCTGCCCAATACACGCTTCCTCATCCACCAGCCCTCGGGCGGGGCGGGCGGCGCGGCCAGCGATATCGAGATACAGGTGCGCGAGATGCGCATGATGCGCGACCGCCTGAACCGCATCTTCGCGGAAGCCACCGGCCAGACGCTGGAGCGCATCGAGACCGATACCGACCGCGATTTCTGGCTTACGGCCAAGGACGCCATCGAGTACGGGCTGTGCCACAAAATCGTGACGCGTCAGGACGAGATCAAGCGCTAGGAACCCTTTCTGGCGCCAACAGGCGGGCGTGGCGGAACTGGTAGACGCACCGGACTTAAAAGCAAATTACGAAAAATAATCAGGTCAAATTATTCATTAAAAACAACTAATTGACGGCATTCTCCATGTCGTGATACGCTTTCACATGTCTTACACATGTTAGGTGCAGGCGACATGGAGTCAGATGCGTATACATTCATGGACGGCAAGCTCCACGTCTATCGGCGGGAGAACAGCCGCTATTGGCAGTGCTCGACCTACCTTGGCCGTCGCAATCATCGAATGACGACCCGCGAAACCAATCTGTCGCTGGCCAAAGATTTTGCGATCAACTGGTACATGGAACGGTATGCCGAGGAACGTCGGCGTCGGCTTGGCCTGCCGCTTTACGAAGCCATGGACGAAGACCGGTTGCCGGACGATCTGAAAGACCGGCGCAAGAAGGCTAAATCCACAGGACCAACATTCCGCGAAGCCGCCATTGCCTTCATGAAGGAGGCAGAGCTCATCACAGCTGGCGAACGAAACCCCCATTACATGTCGCAGAAGGAAACCCATTTGCGGGTTCACCTGCTGCCATTCTTTGGAGACAAGGCGCTGGTCGATATTACGGCGGGCCTGATCCAGGACTATCGTGCGCATCGCGCGACACCGCGAGAGGATGAAGCTGGCCGCGTCCTGAAGAAGGCCTCGCGCAGCACCTTGCATCAGGAAATCGTGACGCTCCGCCAGGTGCTCAAAACAGCGAACCGCAAAGGCTGGATTGCGGCGCTGCCTGATATGTCCGCGCCTTACAAGAAATCCGGCAAGATCGTACATCGCGCGTGGTTTTCGCCGGAAGACTACAAGAGGCTTTACGAGGCGTCGCGCGAACGTGCGGCGAAACCAAAGAAGGAACGCTGGCGCACCGCCAGCGAGAACCTTCACGACTACATTCTTTTCATGGTCAACACAGGCTTGCGGCCTGACGAAGCCCTGCGCCTCGAATATCGAGACGTTGCCATCGTCACCGATGAAGCAACGGGCGAACGCATCCTCGAGATCGAGGTGAGGGGAAAGCGCGGCGTCGGCTATTGCAAGAGCATGCCCGGCGCAGTCATGCCTTTCAGGCGGCTGCAAAAGCGCAGCGGGGGAGAGCCGACCGACCGGCTCTTTCCGACCTTCCAGCGGGAGCTGTTCAACACGCTTCTCGAAGAGCTGGACTTGCGTGAAGACCGCGAAGGCCAGCGCCGCACTGCCTACAGCTTGCGGCACACCTATATCTGTCTGCGCCTCATGGAAGGCGCGGACATCTATCAGGTGGCCAAGAACTGCCGTACGAGCGTTGAGATGATCGAGAATTTCTACGCTTCCCATATCAAGAACACGCTGGACGCCTCTGCGATCAACGTGCGCAAGAAGAAGGCCCCGCGCACCGCAAAAGCTCGTGGTGCGCGGCAGAAGAAAGGAACAAAATCGTCCTTGGAGAAGGACGCCTAAAGCCGCTATCATGGCGGCAGGCATGCGGGCGTGGCGGAACAGGTAGACGCAACGGACTTAAGCCAAAATTGAGTGCGCTCGCGGGAAACCCGAGACGTAGAACTGCTCAAATTCGGGGAAACCTTCACTGGCAATCCCGAGCCAAGCCCGGAAACGGGAAGGTGTAGAGACTAGACGGGCAGCACCTAAGGCCATCAGGCTAGGGTGAAGGGATAGTCCAGACCACAAACGCCTTTGCGGCGGCAGCGAAAGCTGTAGCTGGTATGAAAATCCGTCGGCCGCAAGGCCGTGCCGGTTCGAGTCCGGCCGCCCGCACCATCTTCCTCAATAGAGGCCAGAACTGGCCCTCAGCATAAGGGCAATGAGCGGCACCGCGCAGCCCTATGCCACTCTCCGGCGAAGTGCGGACTGCACGGCTCCGCATGCTGGCTGTAAGATCCCTGCACAGGGATCAGCCATCGCAAAGAAAGATTGTCCAGTTTGCGAACTGTTCCGGCATTGGCAAAATGGCCCGCCAATGACAAATGAACTTGCCCAATTAATCCTTCAGATCAAGCTCCATATCGTCCCGGCAGGTGTTCAGCTGTACGCAAGCTTATTCTACTCACAGCACCTCGTAGGCGGTCTTGAGGCGCTCCAAGCGCGCCGCCGCCGCGTTTTGGACGGACAGATGCAGATTGGGTGGAAAGTCCTTTGGCATGAGGTTGTTTGCTGTCTCTAATGCGCTTGAGGTATCGCGCACGACCTCGTCGACCACCTGTCTGATAACCGCCGGACCAAGGCCCGCCTGTTTGCCGGTTTCGACGAAGTGGCGACCATGGATACGCACTATCTCGTACTTGCCGCTATTGCCGACACGCATCGCCAGCTTGAACTGGTTGTGGCGAATGCGATTGGCATCGAAAGCTGGCTGCACCGTGAGCACGTCATAGAAGGGTGTCAGCTCAAAGCGCCCGCCTGGCCGTAGAAAGAGGCTATAATTCTTTGCGTGCCCGTCTGATGCACCGATGAGCCAGAAAATGATCTGGCTTTTGAAGAAGGCCGCCTGATCTCGCGCAGGCTCGTCACTGCCGCCAAGCAGTTTGAGGATATCGACAATACCAGGACCCCCATGGCTCTGGTATTTCAGGCTGGAGGGCAAGGAAAGCGCCTGACAGCAATCTTCCTGTGGCAGGCGGACAAGCCGGCCCTCATCGCTCCATTCGCGGTCAAACCGCTCGACGACCAGAACCTTGCGCTTGCCGAACAGAGCGATGTCAGTTTTTGCAACCGGCAAGCCGAAGCCTTCAAGAACCTTGAGGCAGTAGTGCTCGTTCTCGACGCTATCAGTTAAATCCACAAGGCCATCGGTCGTGGGGACTTCGCCAATTTGCGGCTTAAGGATGTGTGTCGTTGGCGTTGTTCCGAGGGGACGCTTCCAGCGCCCTTCGTGAAATAGTAGCGCCGTTTTCTCTTGCGCTCCGGCCACCGAAATCCGGAAGTCCTGATCGGGTTCCATGCCAAGGGGCGCGCGCGCAAGGTTGGCGAGAATACGCTCTATCTCAGCATCGCTAACAGCTTCACCCGAGACGGGGGCGGTAGCATCCACCTCTGCATCCTCAGGAAGGAATTGAAGGGCCCCCACACAGTCTCGGCCTATCTTTTCAAGAAGACTGTAGGCGTCGGCACCCTGTGCGCCTATGCGCGTCGCGACAAGACGGCGCACATGCTCATTATCTGGCAGGAGATTGTCAAAGACAGCTATGACAGGCTCTCCCCGATAAGGCTCTGGCCGGGCGGGCAGTGAGAGCGAGACTGGAAAATGTCTTGGAAAAGCAAGCCAGCTCTCATCGTACCGGAATGTGATCGCGCCGCTCGGCTCTTTCTCCAACCGGCCAATGAGCCGGTTGTTGATCAGTACTCTGAGCGGAGCATGTGTCTTGCGCCGTCCCATCAGAAGATATCCCGGATATCAGCCGAAGAACTTTTCGAGCGCGGGCCGACCGTCATTTCATGACCCAGCGCCGCAAGCAGCTCGCAGATCGTGGCGATTTTTGCGCCATCATGGCCGCTCTCGATACGGGAGATCAGCTCCTGACGGACGCCTGTGCGCGCGGCGAGATCAGTCTGGCTCATGCCGAGAGCTTTGCGTTGCCTTTGGATGATTTGCCCCATTTGCTTGGGGGTCCGCGCGAGCATGTTCATATCAGAATCTCCTCCCTATTATTATGCGATAAATGGCATAAATTTGCAATATGTTATTTTGGGCATAAGCCCGCTATATGCGATAAACGAAATAAAAGTGATTTATGTGTTAAAACGCATAACGGATTGGCGTCCAGCAGGAATCAAAACCCCGGCCCTTTGGGGCGGAATGTCGGACGCTGGCGGACGGCCTTGGCCAGTGCTTCATCGATGAAGCGCAGGCTGATGGCCACGTGTGGGCAATCTTCGAGCCTGAGGCCGCGCGCGGCCAGATCGTTGAGGATCGCAACGCGCAAAGCGCGCAATTCCTGTTCGGTCAATCCATTGAGTTCCGATGGCGTGAATATCATGGACATGAGTGTTCTCCCTGCTTCTTCAGCCGCGACTGCCGCAGCCTTCATGCGCAGGGTTGGAAACAGCGTGTTTCGCCGGGCCGCACTCGCGCGCAACGCAGTGGAGAAGCCCTCTTGGGCTTGCGGCCCTGGCAGGCGAAGCGCTGTCAGCTTGCTCATGAGAAGGTGTAGGCAGGCAGTGGCGATGGAGGGAGATCAACGCTCCTATGCCTATCCATTCGACGCCGGGACAAAAGAGAGGAGACCGTTAACTAAAGATTGACGCGACCGCAGATGCGATGTTCGATCAGAGCGTGGTTGTAGACTTCAGGGGATAATCGCACGAGTGGTAGGGTTTGCTGCTGTGTGAAGTGGAGAGGCTCCACCATGGCGCAGTGGGAGTGGCTCGTCACCGAAGGGCATGTGCGGGCAGCCCGCTGGCGCAATATCGCACTGCCTATGGCCGTGATCGGCATCGCCGCTATTCTGGTCGGCGCTTTCTTCTCAACGCTCCTGCCTTCGGCAGCCCTGTCCACACAGGTTGCGGAGAGCAAGGCGGTTCATGTCAACGCACAGCGCGCCGCCATTATCGCCTTCATGCGGCAGCTGGAAGCCCCGCTGGAAACACCCGAGAACGCCGAGGCGCTCCCCTCTTTTGCGGATGGATCAACCCGCTTTGCCGGGGTGTTGGCGGCCCTCAATGAATCTGGCCGCCTGCCACGCGACATCGAGGCGGTAAACCGCGAGGCCTTCTGGGAAGGCGGCTGGCAGGCCGGGACGGCCTATAGCGTGCGGCGCGACCGCACCATCCTGATTGGCCAGCTGGTCAATCTGGCGAGACCCGACCCCAACGCAGACACCGAGACCACACCGGTTCTGGCGCGCCAGGTCACACTTTTGCGGCGTGGCGATGACCGCGAGTGGCGCGCCTATTGTCTGGCCTTGCCGCATGGCGCGCCCTGTACTCGCGCAGAGATTTACGCAGAGGACATTCCCCGCACCATGTACAGCTTCCTGCCACGTGCGGCGCGGCGCGCGGGGGGCGCCACATGACGGAGTTGCTCCCCGCCATTCTCGGCGGCCTCTCATGGCTGATCCTCGCGGCGGTGCTGCTGGTGCCGTTCACACGGCGCTTCATCGTGCGCCTGTTGAATATCATTCCGGCGGTCACCCTGTTTGTGGTCGGGCTTGCGGCCTTGCCGCTATGGAAGCCGATCCACTGGCTGATCAGTCGTGCCGGATTCTTCTCCGAAATGGTCAAATACTTGTCGCTGGACGCCGAGCGGCTTGGTACCCGCAAGCAGGGTTTGGCTTCCGGCGACCGATTGGCTTTCGCCAAGGAGGCCTGGCCGGAAGATCGCTTTGCCGTCCTCTATAGCGATGAACTGCCCGAGGATATCCGCCGCCCGCTCTGGGAAGATGGCAAGCTGATTGGCGGCTATAGCCTGACCTGGATGGCCGACCGGCATTTCAGCGAAGGGCTGACACAAGCGGCAGCCCGCTTCGGCCTGACCGCTGGCCTGATCGCGCTCGTGGTTCAGGTGCTCGCTGTTGCATTGGTGGCGCTGGCGGGAACGCAGGACACATCCGCTACGCGCGTGCTGCACGAGGCCTTTCCGGGCGAAGAGCCCGTCTACGTCTCTGATTGGGCCGTCTGGCATGTCGTGCTGGCCGAAACCGCCGCCAGTTCCGCCATCGGCCTCATCGGTCTGGTCGTGGTCGTAATATCATCGCTACTGGTGGCGGTGGGCGTAGGTATGCTCGTCACCCTGGCGATGGTCGAACACTGGCGCGTAGAAGCCGCAGCCCCTTACGAGATACTCTCAAAAGACGCCCATGTGCGCTGGCCCCATCGGGCCGAGGCGCGCGCTCTCGCCCATACCGGCTATCTGCGCCAGTTCCATCACGCAACGGGCTATCTCAAAGGATCGCCACTTTTCAAGGTGGGCGATGCCACCGGCACCATGCGGGTGCGCGGTGACCTCGCCGCTCCCATGGCCGGACAGTCCATCTCTCTCGACTGGGAGTCGCTGTTTCAGCACCTGATGGTGTTTGGCGGCACCGGCGATGGCAAGACCACCGCCATCCTCAAACCCCTCATGGCGCAGGTACTCGCCGAGCCGCAATTCGGCGCATACGTCACCGACGCCAAGGGCGTGCTCTGGCGCGATGCCGAGCAGATCGCAGAGTCATTGGGGCGCAGCGCCGATATCGTGAAAATCGGCACGGCTCCCGGCGAGCTGGGGGTGAATATCACCGGGAAGCTCGACCCCAATCAGATCTCCGGCGTGATGCGCTCGGTATTGACCCAGATTGGCGGGGGACGCAGCGACAGTTTCTGGCCGGACATGGCCGCCAATGTCATGCGCCATGTCCTGACCATCGGGCGCGCTTATGCCGCCACGCCCGAGGGCAAGAAAGAAGCAAAATACCTCAATCCCTATAGCCTCTGGTGGGCCTATCAGGCGGTGCTCGACGAGAAACGGCTGAATGAGGCGATCACGGTGGTGACCCGCGAGATCAGCGCGCACCATGACCGCGTTGGAAAGGCGGCAAAAGCCCTCGACCGCGAGGCCTTTGAGAAGGCAGATGAAAGCGCCAGGATCATTTACTCAACCGATGTGCTGGCCAGTCGCAGCTATCTCACGACGGCATGGACGGAGATGGCGGAAAGAACCAAGTCCGGCATCGTCGCCAATATCTCCCAGTTGATGGACGGCTTTGCCGGTGCCGAAGTTCTGCGCCAGCGCTTTATCTCTGGCCTTGATGACAGGACCGCGAGCCTCGACGCACCCCTCCACGGCAAGATCGCCCTCGTGACGCTCAACACCATGGACGACGGCCTTCCCGCCCGTCTGGTGGCGGTTCTCTTGAAAACCGTCCTTTATCGCGAAGCCCGCTTGCGCGAGGCCGCGTTCAAACGCTCAGGCGAAAATCCGCAGGACAAGCCCTGCCTTGTCATGATGGACGAGGTGCAGGAACTGGCCACGGTCGATCCGGCCTCCGGCCTCTCCGATGCGACCTTCTGGAACGTTGCCCGCTCGACCGGCCTTGCCGGTGTCTTCGCCACCCAGACCATGGCCGCACTGGTGCAGTCCATGGGCAAGGCCGCTGCCGATAATTTCATCCAGCAGGCGCGCAGCAAGGTCTTCCTGCGCAGCGAGGATGAGGCAACCGTCTCCTATGCCTGCTGGCTGGCGGGCGAGTTCGAGCGCAACCGCGTGTTCGGTGATGGCCAGTGGGAAAGTCTCGACCAGCGCAAACTCGTCAGCGGCTGGTCACCCTTCGAGCCGATTGATGATGCCGCCCCGCCGGCGGTGACCGGCGGGCCGTGGGGGTTCTTTCAGGTGGCGCGGGGATATCTGGGCCGGACCGCCATTGGCGCGGCCAGTGCGCGCCCGGCCTATCCGGTTGATGACCGGTTTATCCCGGAGGCCGACAGTCACGGCTCACAACTCTCAGCGCGTCAACAGGCCGCCTGGCGGCAGGAAGACAAGGACCGCAGCTATCGTACCGAAGGGAACGCACTAGCGCCCGCCCTGACCCCGGCCGATTTTATTGCGATGGGCCGCTTCCACGCCTACGCTCATATCCAGCGTGCCGGGCTGGCGCGGGGAGATGTGATGACACTTGATCCGATGTTTTGATGGTCCATAGTCCATTTCGGAGGCGAAATGCAATCAACTGAGATACTGCTGTGGTTGATTGAGCCCACCATTTCCTTTGGGGTGGGCCAATGCCTTGGCGAGGCTAATGCCTCTTTGCCACCCGAGGCATCCCCGTCTGTGCCAACCTCACCAAGCTCGCTCCCGGCAGTTCCAGCGCACACACCAACTGAAGCGACCCACGCGACTAAGAGTGTTACATGGGCGGAGTTTTTGTCGCCACTTTCGTTTTCTGTAGCACTTAATATGGCCTACTTCACGGTCAGTAGTTTTGTGAATCCGATTGCGGCTAACCAAAGAAAGCTTCTCGCTCAGGCAAGCGCGGGTATTGATAACCTTGAAGAACCGACATCATCGGAGCAAGCAAAAGAGAAATCCAGATCAATTGGCGATGAAATTGCAAAAATTGAATATAATGAAAGCAATATAACAAAAATATTCCGAAGTGTTTCTTTAGTATTTTTCTTCTTAGGGGTGTCCTTGGTTGCATTCGGGTCTTTCTATCTAAATTATGAAGCGCCTTCGTGGCTCCCTTGGGTAACATTTGTCTTTTTGCTACCATTTGTTATCATGTCGCTTTACGTGGCTGTTATTGTATCGCTTCGTTATCAAAGCGTGGACAAAAAACGCCGCACCCTTTCTGAAGAAATCCAAAGTCAACTTGCAGCTCAGGTGGCTGCAAAGGGCGGAAGTTAAGGTCGGCGATATGGTTGATATAATCGGAGGCATAAAGGGTGCAGATAAATGCCCGAAATGTTCGTCAGAAATAAGAAATATACGAAATTTACTTCACTTAAATAGTAATATAATTACTTTTTTCTCGGAAATTGGATACAGAGAAGAAATTAAACAAATACCAGGAAAGTGGGGAAAATATTGGGTAGTGCATCTACTTTGTGGTGGCTTGTTATTATACAAACATGACGCTTCCAATATAACGCAGGCTATGGTACAGTGCGATGACTAAAATTAGTAATTATCAGGATAATATTAGAGTGAATTTAGAATTTCTGCTTAAGAATATTTGGAATCATCTGTCTCCTAGGCAAGAAGAGCCTCTGGGTGAGCCGGTTGAATTGGGGGTGCTCTTTACTGATGCGATATCCCGTATGGGTATGACTGTTGAGGATGTAGAAAAGAAAGCCGGATTTGAACCAGGTGGGCTTAAGCCTCTAATTGACGGAAGCATTAAATTAACCCCTGAATTAACTTTGCAGCTAGAACCAGCCATCGGTCCATTAGCAGAGCGGTTGTATTTCTTCCAAGTTGGTCGAAATTACTATGAAGAGCACGGCAAGTGGCCCCCATCGCCTTCAGCTGAAACTGCTCGAGCGATCAGGAAGCAGCTAGGCCGCTGATTTTCGTCCGCTGGCGCAGCATGTCTACAACCATAGAAATGCAGTTGTGACCTTCGATTTCCGCGCAATGGCATCCTGTATGGTAAGCTGGGAACCGTGAGCGGTTCCGGGGAGCAGCACCTGTTCCGAAACGGGCAGCCGTGGCAAATCCCTGATCTTGAGGATGCAGCGGATCGGTTCGCGGCCTGTAACATTCAGCTGAATGCGTACCTCCATGGCGCATTGCAGCATTACCAGCCGTAGCCGTAAGGCGTACGGGCGGCAGGTACACGCTACCCGCAGGCTCTCTCCAAAAAGGGACTCCCGGCTCAGGGCAAAAAGTTAACGAATTTTTGCTATCCTGAAGCTATTCGGGAGTCTGCAAGCCATGTGCGGTCACACCGCACGCCGCCAAATCGTTAACGTTTTGGCGGGCTTGGCAAGGGGGTCATTGCGCCCCGTTGCATCCCCAGGCAGCAGGGGTTTCACCCCATGCACCCGACCAAAGAGCCTTTCGAGCCCTTTGGAAACCTGACTGGGGTTTGGCCCCCAGCGACCACCAAAGGCCTTCGTGCCCTTGGAACCTGACCATGGATGCTCCTCGCCCTTGGAGCCAGAGTCAGCAGCCTGCTGAACCCGCCAAGGGGGACTGTCCCTTGGTTATGTATGCGGCGTTTGCCCTTGGCCCCGCATAAATGTCGCCGCATGATGCGGTGAAGGGAGGCAGCCATGGCGAGCGGCTCTGATAAGCGTCGGCGCACCGACACCATCACCGTCCGTGTGACCCCCGATGAGCGGGCTGTCATCGACGATCTCTCCATGCGCAAAGGCCTCTCTGTCGGGGCCTTTATGCGTGCTGCCGCCCTTGGCGATCCGGGCAAGCGTGCCCGCCGCCGTGTCCCTCTGGACGCCAAGCTCCTGCGAAATCTGCTCGGCGAGATCGGGCGGACGGGCAACAACCTCAACCAGATCGCCCGGCGTGTGAACATCACGGGTGAGCACGACGCCGCCGAGCTGCGCGCGGCCCTCGTGGCGCATGAGGAAATGCGCCAGGCGGTCCTCAGCGCATTGGGGGTGCCGCACCGTTGATTATCAAAGGCAAGAGCCGGGGCGGACCCAAACAGCTGGCGACCCATCTGCTCCGGGCCGACACCAACGAGCGCGTGACGGTGCTTGAGCTCCAGTCCACGCACACCGAGCTCGCTGATGCCTTCAAGGAATGGCAGATGATCGCCGGTGGCACGCAGGGCAAGCGTGGCCTCTATCACGCCAATATCGACCCGGATGCGCGTTACACCATGACCGCCGAGCAGTGGCATCGGTCGGTCGAGGTGCTGGAGCGCGAGTTGGGCCTGGACGGCCAGCCCCGCGCCGTCGTCCTGCATGAAAAGCACGGCCGCCAGCACCTGCATGTCGTCTGGCAGCGCACCGATATCGAGACCATGACCTTGGTCTCCGACAGCCAGAATTATCGGGCGCACGAGGACGCCAGCAAAGCGCTTGAGGAAGAGTTCGGCCATGAGCGCGTGCCCGGCAAGCACTCCAAGCGTGATCCAGATCGTGCTCTTCCCGAGGCGGAGATCAATCACGCCGAATGGCAACAGGCCGAGCGCACCGGCATTGATCCGCGCGTCTTCAAGGATCAGGTGACCATGCTCTATCAGGCAAGCGATAGCGGCGCGGCCTTCCAGCAGGCGCTGGACGCGCAAGGCCTGATTATCGCCAGAGGCGACCGGCGCGGTTTTGTGCTGGTTGACCCCTATGGTGAGGTCCACAGCCTCGCGCGCCAGATCAGAGGCGTGACCGCCACGGATCTGCGCGCGTTTATGGCCGACATCGACAGCGGGGCTTTGCCAGATGTGGCGGCTGCCAAAGCGTTTCAGCGGGAGCGCCCGCTTCCCGCACCCGTCCCGCCCGAACCTCTCGCCAAGACCCCCGAAACCCCACTTCCAGCCGATGGCACGGATAGCGGCATTTCTATTGATGAGGCCCTGCGCCTCTGGCACCGCGAGGACATGGACCGGCTTGCCGAGTTCCATGCCGCAGAGCTTCAACGGCGGGCAGATATACTCGACGAGCGGATCGCGGCCCGTCTCGCCAAATCCGAAGCACGCCGCGCCGAAGCGCTCGCGCTCTACGATGCGAATGCCGAACGCAAAGGCTGGGCGCGTGTGGTCGATCAGGTGATCGGTTTTGTGGCGCCCGGCTGGGCCGAGCAGCGCCAGGCAGACAGAGATGAGGCGCGCGCCGCCGCCGTCAAGGCGATTGAGGCCGAGCGCGTTCAGGAAACCGCGCGCCTCGACGCCGCAAGGGCCGCCGAGCTGGCTGATCTCGCTGAGCGGCAGGCGCAACAGGCCCGCGAGCGTGACATGCTCTTTGATGAGGAACTAGTGCGCCGTGTACGCAATTATGAAGAGGCGCAGCGCCTGGTGCAGCAGCTCGCCGAGCAGGAGCGCCAGCGCGAGGAGATGATCCGTCAACGGGCGCAAGAACTCGCCCAAACCTCAGGGCCGGAACCGCCCGACAGCGCACGCTGACCGGCTCGCGCTTTTTGCAACCAAAGCCGGGCCGGAGTTTCAACAAGGTTGCCACCGATAGCCGATTATCGAGAATGATAGCTGCGTTGAAGAACGTCTTGCCGCTCCGGCACGCCTTCAACGCCATCCGGGCGGTTCTCCCGCCGATACCGCCGAGGTCACCCGGTTTCCAGAAAAACAAACCCAAGCCCAAAGGCATTGGAACGAAGAATGAACCGCGATAGACATCACTGCTGGTTATGATTTGCTCGGGAAATTTGAAACAACGCGCGATGATAAATGAAAAATACAATAAATATTGATAAATACAAAATTATGAATAAAAATAACCACCTAGTAAAAACCTTGTCGCTAGCCGCATGGAAAACTAAATGCTCACCGGTGAAATCCGCAGTCAAGTCGATCAAATCTGGAATGCTTTCTGGTCAGGGGGCGTCTCCAATCCCCTGTCCGTCATCGAACAGATCACCTATCTGCTCTTTATCAAGCGGCTGGACGATCTCCACACGCTCGAGGAAAACAAGGCCGCCAACCTCGGCATTCCGATGGAGCGCCGGATTTTTCCGGAAGGCAATGACGATCAGGGCCGCCCGTATTCTGATCTTCGCTGGTCACGCTTCAAGAATTTCGAAGCTCGCGAGATGATGGATGTGGTCGCCGAGCGCGTCTTCCCCTTCCTGCGTCAGCTTGGCGAAGAAGGCTCCAGCTACGGCCAGCACATGAAGGATGCCCGCCTCGGCTTCAGCAATACGGCGCTACTCGCCAAGACCGTCGACATGCTCGACAAAATCCCGATGGATGATCGCGACACCAAGGGCGATCTCTACGAGTACATGCTTGGAAAGATCGCGAGCGCGGGCACCAATGGCCAGTTCCGCACGCCGCGCCACATCATCCGCTTGATGGTGGAAATGACCCAGCCGACACCGGAGGACGTGATTTGCGATCCGGCGCTTGGTACGGCGGGCTTTCTGGTCGCAGCAGGTGAGTATCTGCGCGACAATCACCCTCAGCTTTTTCGTGACGAGAAGCTGCGCAAGCACTTCCACAATGGCATGTTCCACGGGTTCGATTTCGACCCCACCATGCTGCGCATCGGCAGCATGAACATGACGCTTCACGGGGTGGACAACCCCGATATCAGCTATCGCGATAGCCTGGCGCAGGAACATGACCGGGATGCCGGCAAGTACAGCCTAATCCTCGCCAACCCGCCCTTTGCCGGTTCGCTCGATTACGATGCGACCGCCAAGGACCTCCAGCAGATCGTGAAGACCAAGAAGACCGAGCTGCTATTCCTCGCCCTGTTCCTACGCTTGCTGAAAACCGGCGGACGCGCCGCCGTGGTCGTGCCCGATGGCGTGCTGTTCGGATCATCCAAGGCGCACCAGGAATTGCGCAAGCTGCTGGTCGAGAAGCACAAGCTTGAAGGCGTGCTGAAACTGCCATCGGGCGTGTTCCGTCCCTATGCTGGCGTCTCCACCGCCGTGCTGTTCTTTACCAAGACCGGCGTGGGCGGGACAGATCATGTCTGGTTCTATGATATGCAGGCCGATGGCTATTCGCTGGACGACAAGCGCAATGCACTACTGCCGGAGGAAAAGCTGGGGCTTCAATTCACCTCGCCGCTGTCGACCGAGGAGCATGCCAAGAACAACCTGCCCGATGTGTTGACTCGCTGGGGCAAGCGCGACGGTGACGAGCACGAGAACCCGCGCACCGCGCAGAGCTTTACCGTGCCCAAGGACGAGATTGCGGCCACCGGCACATATGACCTCTCGCTCAACCGCTACAAGCAGGTCGAGCATGAGGAGGTCACGCACGACAAGCCCGCCGACATCATCAAGGAGCTGCGCGCGCTGGAGCAGGACATCGGCGACGGCCTCACCAAGTTGGAGGCAATGTTGGGATGACCATTGTTGCTTTAGCCGAAATTGCAGATCAAATTCGTGGCGTTTCTTACGGAAAGACAGACGTTGTCGACCGTCCTGCCGAGGGCTTTTTGCCTGTGCTGCGCGCGAACAATATCACGGACGACGGTTTAAGCTTTGATGACCTGGTCTATGTCCGTGCCGAAAAGGTATCGGCGAAACAGCAAGTGCGATCGGGTGACATCGTAATCGCCGCCTCAAGTGGAAGCATCTCCGTTGTTGGGAAAGCGGCCCAGGCCGAGCACGACCTCGGCATGGGTTTCGGCGCTTTCTGCAAGGTAGTGCGTCCGTCACCTAAGGTGCACGCCCGCTACATCGGCCACTTTTTCAAGACGCAGGGTTACCGCAGAAGAATGTCGGCTCTGGCAGCAGGCGCGAACATCAACAACTTGAAGAACGAACACATCGACGAGATCGAAATCCCGCTGCCTACGCTCGATGAGCAGAAGCGGATTGCGGCGATCCTTGATCAGGCGGACGTGCTGCGCCGCAAGCGCCAGCGCGCCATCGATCGCCTCAACCAACTCGGCCAAGCGATTTTTTACGAGATGTTTGGGGACTTAGCGCAGCTACCTCGAACACAGGACTTCGCCAATGTTGCCACAATTCAGAAGTCACTTGTTGACCCAAAGCTGCCGGAGTTTCGTTCGGAGCTGCATGTTGGCCCGGAACACATTGCTAGTGGTTCAGGCGCGATTGAGTGGCGCAGTGTCCGGACTATCGAAGAGGACAATGTCATCAGTGGCAAAAACCGCTTCTCTGAAGGTGATATCATCTACAGTAAGATTCGACCATACCTGAACAAAGTGGCACTCGCTGATCGGGCGGGCCTTTGCAGTGCCGATATGTATGTCATTCAGCCAACTAAAGGCAAAGCAAACGCGGAATTTCTGCGTACGCTTTTGATGGGCAAGGATTTCCTAGCTTATGCAGAGACCTGTTCCAACCGAGCAAATATTCCAAAGCTAAATAGAAGGCAGGTTGAGGGATACATTTTCAATTGTCCACCGCTTCAGGAGCAGAACGAATTTGCGCGACGATTGCACAAGGTCGCGGGTGACCCAGCCCCCTGATCCGGGCCGTGAGTTAGTAGAGTCTGTTCGCCTTTCTTTCTGGGTTGATGTGGTTGGTCAAGGCCCGGTGAGCGGAGCTTGCGCGTAGCTCAAGCGAGCCGGGCCGG
>JAIUMI010000023.1 GCA_022565665.1 Glycocaulis sp. | reverse complement strand
GCAAGCTCCGCTCACCGGGCCTTGACCAACCACATCAACCCAGAAAGAAAGGCGAACAGACTCTACTAACTCACGGCCCGGATCAGGGGGCTGGGTCAGAGAGGACATCATCACGTCAACTCGGGAGATTTCAACGTAACCATTTTGTCGGATGAAATGTTCAATCTCGGATGCAAAGCGTTGCGCTTCTTGATCGTTCGCAACCCGAAATTCAACTGGTAATGTTGGATCAAGCATGCTGAGAAGTTGCCGCTGTAAGCTCCCATTTAAATTACGGTCTGGCGCTCGCTGCCAAATGTCACCAGTGTTAATTACACCACTGTTGCCGAAAACGTTACGTACACTTCGGTCGTCACCGTTACCTGCCATGAAGCTCACTCCTTTGTCTCCGGCGATGCGTGGTGCAAAAGCCCACGCTAAAGTCAACAGAGCCAGTATGGTTGGAATCCATGTTATATACCAAGGATTTTCCAAGAGAATCTGCCCAAGTTGCTGGATGTTCGATGGCAGCATTGCTGCTGATACGAAATGGTTCAACGCCGTCCAGGCAACTAAAAGCGGAGAAAGAATGCCTGTAATAGGCTTGGCTTGGTTTCTGATTCTCATCTGAACAACGTATCTGATGGCTTAGAATTTCGCTAATTCTTATTGATTTTGAGTCCGTCAGATGGACGATGATGTTCGGCCCGCGCCCCTTGAAAAAGGAATATAATCTGCTATTGTGCGACAATGCGGATTATTATCATTCTGTTAAGCCTTCTGGCGACGCCGGCTGCCGAGGCCCAGCGGGTCATTTCCGGCCCCGTTGAGGCCGAAGTGCTGCGCGTCATCGACGGGGACACGATAGAGGTGCGCGCCTTCATCTGGCCGGGCCACAGCGTGGAAACGCGCGTGCGTCTGGCCGATGTGGATGCGCCCGAACTGCGCCGCGTAAGTTGCGAGGAAGAACGCGAGGCGGGCTTTGCGGCGAAGGCCTTCGTGGAGGGCCTGCTGGCGGGCAATGGCGTGCGCGTGCAGATCAGCGCGGTGCGCCTTGGCAGTTTTGCAGGCCGGGTGATTGCACATATGGCGCTGCCCGACGGGCGGGATCTCGGTGCGCTGCTGATGGAGGAGGGCCACGCCACGCCCTATTCGGCGCGCGGGGGCTGGTGCCCGGTGCTGGAGGCGTCCGATCCGGCTCAGGAAGAGGCGGCGGCGAGCCGGTCCTGACGTTTCTTCTCGGCCTTCTCCCACGCCTTTTCGTGGAAGTAATAGGCGACCGTCTGCACGGCCGGCTCGATAAGTCCGATGGCGAGCGCGGCGCGCCAGTCCTGCGTCAGGGCGAAGGCAACGCTCATCGCCACGACAAGGTGCATGATGGCATAGGTGACGGCCTTGGCCTTGTTGCGCGAGGGCTTGAGCAGGGCCAGAAAGCCCGGCGCAGACGGACGGCCATCTTCCAGCTTGCCATTGCGCTCCAGCAGCATTTTCAGGAAGGCGGACATGGGCGGACTCCTCATCGCAGGCCATAGGATATGGTTTAGCACCCGCGATGCACAATGGATTCTTTCTATCGATGCCAGAGGCGTTATTCAGCCTGGCGTGACGAGCGGCTTTGTCCCGCCGAGCGCCAGTGCGGCACCGGCGAGATAGAGCGAGCCACAGATCACGATGCGCGGCCCGTCAAAAAGATGGCAGGCATCGTGAACGGCTTCGGATAGCCCCGCCGCCGTCTGGGCGAAGAGACCGGCCTTGCGCGCGGCCTCAGCGGCCTCCTGGGCGCGCATCGCGCCTTCGCGGGCCTCAAACCCTTCCACCGTGATGACGAGCCCTGCGAGCCCTTCAAAGGGCTTGAGGAAGCCTGCCGCATCACGCCCGGCTGAAAATCCGCAGATGAGCACCAGAGGCCGCTCCCCGCGCGCTTCCATCTCGCCAAGGCTCGCTGCGAGCGCTTCTCCGGCTGACGGGTTGTGCCCGCCATCGAGCCAGAGTTCCGCGCCGGATTTACGCGCGATATCGCTTAAGCGGCCCTCATTGAGGCGTTGCAGGCGCGCAGGCCAGCTGACATTGACCAGCCCCTTGCGGGCCGCATCCTCATCAAGGCCGAGCTGGCGGGCAGCGGCCAGCGCAAGAGCGGCATTGGCGATCTGGTGCGCACCCGGCAGGGCAGGAAGCGGCAGGTCCCAGAGCAGGCTCTCCTCCTCATAGACCAGCCGGTCATGCTCGCTCCAGGCGCGGAAATCGCGCTCATACGCGGTCAGGCGCGCGCCCGCACGGTGTGCCGCCCGCTCGATCACATCGAAAGCCTCAGGCGCTTGCGGGCCTGCAAGACAGGGCACGCCCGGCTTGATGATACCCGCTTTCTCACCGGCAATCTTGCCCAGCGTATCGCCGAGATAGGCCTGATGATCGAAGCTGACCGGCGTGATGAGGGTGAGGGCGGGCGTGTCGATCACATTGGTGGCGTCCAGCCGCCCGCCGAGGCCCACTTCCATGATCAGGCGATCTGCGGGCGTCTCGCTGAAAAGGAGGAAGGCTGCGGCCGTGGTGGCCTCGAAGAAGGTGAGCGGCGCGCCGGCATTGGCCGCTTCCACACGCGCCAGAGCGTCCAGCAGAGGCGCGTCCTCCACCTGATTGCCGGCCAGCACGATGCGCTCATTGAAGCGCACCAGATGCGGCGAGGTGTAGACATGGACCCGCTCACCCGCCGCCTCGCACATGGCTTTCAGGAAGGCGGCCGTGGAGCCCTTGCCGTTCGTCCCGGCGATATGGACCACAGGCGGCAGGCGGTCTTGCGGACGGCCGAGCTTGTCCAGCAGCGCGCGCATCCGGTCCAGCGACAGGTCTATTCCTGCCGGATGCAGGGTGGACAGCCGGGCCAGCGCATCAGCAATGCTCATAGAGCTATCAGGCCGCCGGGGCGGGCACGTTGGCAGACGGGGCCGGCCGCTTCATCAGCGTGCGCAAGATATTGCCCAGAACTACCGGCAGATCACGCCGGTGCACCACGCGGTCCACCATGCCCTTGTCCAGCAGGTATTCGGCGCGCTGGAAGCCTTCGGGCAGTTTCTCGCGGATGGTCTGCTCGATCACGCGCTGGCCTGCAAAGCCGATCAATGCGCCAGGTTCAGCCAGATGCACATCGCCCAGCATGGCATAGGAGGCCGTGACCCCGCCCGTCGTGGGGTCGGTCAGCACCACCACGTAAGGCAGCTTCGCCTCACGCAGCATTTCCACGCCAATCGTGGTGCGCGGCATCTGCATGAGGGAGAGACACCCTTCCTGCATGCGCGCACCGCCAGCAGCGGTAAACACGACCAACGGCGTACGGCGCTCTACCGCCGTTTCAGCCGCTTTGAGGAAGGATTCGCCCGCCGCCATGCCGAGCGAACCGCCCATAAACGCAAAGTCCTGCACCAGCACGGTGGTCTCGATGCCCTGGATGCGGCCAACGGCAATCGCCATCGCGTCCTCGCGGCCCGTCTTCTTGCGGGCAGCGGCAAGGCGCGAGGCATAGGGCTTGTCATCGCGGAATTTCAGCGGGTCCTTGGCAACTTCAGGAAGGGCGATTTCCTCCCATGTCGCGTCGAACGTATAGCGCAGGCGTATCTCCGGCCCGATGCGCACATGATGCCCGGCCGGGGTCACATGAAGACCTGCTTCAAGGTCCTTGTGGAACACCATCTCGCCGGAAAGCGGGCACTTCATCCAGAGATTTTCCGGCGTGTCGCGCTTGTCGAACATGCGCGAAACACCCGGAGGGGTAAGCTTGGAAAGCCAGTTCATGCCTTGGTCCTGTGTGGCCTTTGCGCGCGATTATCGCGCATTATGCGTTGCTTGCGCCAGTTCTTTGGCCAGTTTGAGCGCGCCTTCAATCCCTGTATCGGCCAGAGCGTCCACAATCGCCGAGCCGACGACTACGGCGTCGGCCACTTTCGCGATCTCTGCCGCGCGTGTCGCCGTCTTCACGCCAAAGCCCACCGCGACCGGCAATCCGGACGCCTTGCGCACCCTCTCAACCGCGCCTGACACCACCGCCGTCTGGCCGATGCCTGCGCCTGTTACCCCCGTGGTGGAGACGTAATAGACAAAGCCGGACGTGTTCTTCACCACTTGCGGCAGGCGGGCATCGTCCGTGGTGGGCGTGGCAAGGCGGATGAGGGAAAGGCCTGCCCGCTCCATCGGTTCGCGAAGCGGCGCGTCTTCTTCGGGGGGCAGGTCCACGCAGATCACACCGTCCACGCCCGCCGCAGAAGCCGCATCCACAAACGCCTCATAGCCATAGGCATGGAACGGGTTGGCATAGCCCATGATCACAACAGGCGTCGCCGCATTGGTCTTGCGGAACTCCGCGATCAGGCCAATCACGCCGCGCAAGGTCATGCCACTGTCGAGCGCCCTCAAGGCCGCGCGCTGGATAGGCGGGCCGTCGGCCATCGGATCGGTGAACGGCGCGCCCAGCTCAATTACATCGGCTCCGGCCTCGACAAGACCGCGCATGACCGCAAGCGTGGTGGCGGCATCAGGGTCACCCGCCATCACATAGGCCACGAACCCGGCCTGGTTGTCCGCCTTCAGGCGCGCGAATGTGTCGGAAAGGCGTGTCATGACTGGTCTTCACTTCCAAGATGAAACCCCGGACGCTCTGGCAGAGCGAGCCGAGGTCTGCATAACGCTTTATGGCTGGTCGGCAAGAAGAAGTCAGCTTATTGGCGGCGTGACAACTCACAGCCCTCGGAGAAGACCGGTGCAAAAACCAACAGGCCTGAACCGTCAAAGGGCCGCAGGTCAGGCTCTGATGAAGCCCGCACAGCCCCATCAGCCGGCGGCGCAACAAATACGAGAAGGCTCTGCTGGCAGCCGGATGGCGGATCGCGCCGGGTGTACATGCTAGCGATCTGCGCCTGACGGCTCGAAAGGTCAAAACCGGCCTCGTCCAAGGCTGCGTCAAGCTCTTCCATCGCAGTGTGATAATGCGCCATGTCCACCGTGAAACAATATCCGCCGGAAGGGTCGAATACCGCGCCTGGCGCCATCTGCTGAAGCACCGGGGAGTCGCAATTGTCCGGAGTGGTCACCCCCTGAGGTGCTGGCAGGGCGAGGCTGTCGGGCATGACGACCGGTTGGGCTGTGATCAGGCCGAACGCGGCCAGCAGTAAGGTTAGCAATCTGGTCTCTCCTGAGAACTACACCCGCTTTGTCTACTCCGCCGAGGTCTTGCGCTGGGCTTCCATGAAAGCGCGCAGGACAGCGTTGATGCGGGTCTGATAGCCGCGCCCGCCCTTCTTGAAGAAGGCGAGCACATCCCTGTCCAGCCGCACTGTCACCTGCTGTTTGCCATGGCCGGTGTGCCAGACGCCGCGCGCGAAATCCTCTTCGGTGAGTTCAGGGATATCGGAGAAGTCGATCTCTTCGTCCGGGATCGCTTCGATCTCACGCAAACGCTCCTCGGAGATCGGGGGCAGGTCTTCAAGTTTCACGCGTACTATGCGTCCCATCGTATCGCCTCCTTTCCTTGCGGCTCGCAGGCCGCACCGACATTATGCGTACGCGCCCTGACCGGTCAGTATGAACCACAACGATGACTGGCCGATTGCGTAACGGCCCGACAGCCTTCCACCGCTCCTCACCCTCAGGCCCGGATCGCGCCGGGATCAGGACATACTTGCCAGCGAACAGCCCGACAGCTTCCTCGAAGCTGATCCCGTGCTTTTCCCGGTTGGCGCGGTTCTTCGCCTCGTCCCATTCGAACTCCATCAAATGTAACTACAAATGTCGTTACATTCAAGGATCATCGTTACAGCTCCACCCCTAGGGCTTCCGCCACCGAGAACACGTCCTTGTCGCCGCGCCCGCACATATTCATCAGGATCACGCCGTCAGGGCCCAGCTCGCGCGCGAGATCGCGCACACGAGCGAGCGCGTGGGCAGGTTCCAGCGCCGGGATGATGCCTTCAAGCTTTGAGCAGAGCTGGAACATGTCCAGTGCTTCGGCGTCGGTGGCGTGGCGGTATTCGGCGCGCCCTGCATCGTGCAGGAAGGCGTGTTCCGGACCGATGCCGGGATAATCAAGCCCCGCCGAGATGGAGTGGCCTTCAACGATCTGGCCATCCTCGTCCTGCAACAGATAGGTGCGGTTGCCGTGCAATATGCCGGGCTTGCCGCCATTCAGGCTCGCCGCGTGGTCAGGCGTATCGACGCCCTTGCCGGCGGCTTCCACGCCGATAAGGCGGACGCTCTCGTCTTCCAGGAAGGGATAGAACAGCCCCATCGCGTTCGAGCCGCCGCCAATGCAGGCAACAGCCGCATCCGGCAGGCGGCCAATGCGGTCCAGCATCTGCGCGCGCGCCTCGCGGCCGATCACGCTTTGAAAATCGCGCACCATCGCCGGATAGGGGTGCGGCCCCGCCACCGTGCCGATCACGTAGAACGTGTCATCCGGATTGGTGACCCAGTCGCGCAAGGCCTCGTTCATCGCGTCTTTCAGCGTGCCGCGCCCTGAGGTGACGGCGTGAACCTTCGCGCCCAGGAGCTTCATGCGGAAGACGTTGGGCTTTTGCCGCTCCACATCGGTGGCGCCCATATAGACCTCGCACGGCAGGCCAAAGCGCGCGGCGACGGTAGCGGTGGCGACGCCGTGCTGGCCCGCGCCGGTCTCTGCGATGATACGGGTCTTCCCCATCAGGCGGGCGAGCAGAACCTGACCAAGGCAGTTATTGATCTTGTGCGCGCCGGTATGATTGAGCTCGTCGCGCTTGAACCACACTTGAGCCCCGCCAAACTCTTCGGTCAGGCGCTCGGCGAAATAGAGCGGGCTTGGACGGCCCACGAAATCGCGCGCGAAATCCTCCAGTTCCTTCACGAAGGCCGGATCGTCCTTCCATTTCGCATAGGCCTTTTCAAGCGCCAGCACGTTGGGCATCAGCGTCTCGGCCACGAACCGCCCGCCATAGGCCCCGAACAGGCCATTGGCATCAGGATAGTGGGAAAAGGCATTGGGCTGGGTCATGACAGGCTTCGCTTGGCTGGAGATGAGGGCTCTGATCTAGAGCGTGACGGCGTGCGTGGAAAGCCGGGAGTGTGGCGTCGCAGCATAACGCCCCGCTTTCCTGGCGACTCCGAAGAGGCGCTGGTGCTTATCCGGGCGCGTCCCGTGTAGATCCGTGGGTCCCGGCTCGGGGGCCGGGCCCCGGTGGAGAGGTTGCTGGTCAGGCGGTCAGAATAACTGTGATGCTCAATATCCGGGGCCCCGCCCCCGAGCCGGGGTCCATATGAAGGACTGAGCACCGGCTCATCCCCGTGAAACGCCCCAACACCCGAAAACTCGGCACTAGCCCTTCGCCGCTTTCACGAACGCCCCGATTTTCGCGATATCCTTCACGCCGGGCGCGCTCTCAACGCCCGAGACCGTATCCACAACCCTTGCGCCTGAGGCCGCGATGGCATCCGCCACCGTGTCAGGGTTAAGCCCGCCTGCGAGGATGAAGGGAAGCGCATCAAAGCCTTTGACGAGGCCATAGTCATAACCCTCGCCCCAGCCGCCGGGACGGTCTGCGCCTCGGGGAGGCTTTGCATCAAAGAGGATGGCATCGGCAAAGCCGGCATAGCGGCGCGCGCGGGCGACATCCTCACTGCTGGCGACCGGCACGGCCTTCCACACCGCCTCAGCGGCGTAGTTCCTCGCATCAAGGCATCGCTCCGGGCTCTCGCCCCCGTGCAGCTGGATGATGTCGGGGCGGAACCCGCGCAAGACTTCGCCCAGCAGCGCATCATCGGGATCGACCAGCACGGCAACCGATTTTGCCGGGCCTTTGAGCGCAGCCAGCTCCGCGGCCCTTTCCACGCTCACCGCGCGCGGGCTCTTTTCGAAGATGATGAAGCCCAGATAGTCAGCGCCTGCGGCCACAGCCGCGCGCACCGAGGTCTCATCACTCATCCCGCAGATTTTCACGCGCGTCGCCATGGGGACGGTCCTAGCCCGCCCCCGGCGGGGAGAAAAGCGGCTACTTCTTCAAGAGGTCCCGGATTTCCTCCAGCAACGCTTCGGAGCGTGGCGGCGCGGGCGGTTCTGCGGGCTTGGCTTCTTCCTTGGCCTGCAGCCGGTTCATGCCCCGGATCAGCAGGAAGAGCGCGAAGGCGACGATCACGAAACTGATCACCGCATTGATGAAGACGCCATAATTGATAGTGGCCGCACCGGCCTCAGCAGCCGCTGCGCGCGAGGCGTATTCGACCCCGTCGAGCGCCACGAAAAGTTCGGTGAAATCCACCCCGCCGAGCAACAGCCCGATCGGCGGCATCAGGATGTCGTTCACGAAGGACGACACGATGGTGGAAAATGCCCCGCCCAGAATGAAGCCGACCGCGAGGTCGACCACATTGCCGCGCATGGCGAATTTCTTGAATTCATTGAGCATGTTGGAGCCCTCCCGGCAGCTGACCGGGAAAGCCTAGGGCGCTTTTCCGGTGTGGGCTACTTCTTCGTGTCGACCCGCTCGCGCAATTCCTTGCCGGTCTTGAAGAAGGGCACGTGCTTTTCCTTCACGGCCACGCTGTCACCGGTACGCGGATTGCGGCCCTGGCGCGGCGGGCGGTTGCGCACCGAGAAGGCCCCGAAGCCACGCAGCTCCACCCGTTCGCCGCGTTCGAGTGCCTGGGTGATCTCTTCAAATACGGTGTTCACGACCCGCTCGACATCGCGCTGGAAAAGGTGCGGGTTGGCCGCAGCCAGCTTTTCTATCAGCTCGGATTTGATCATCTGGTTTCCCCCGGGAAAACACGAGGATGCGAGCTTGCGGCGGGAGGCCAGCAAGGTCAATCACCTGACCCGAAAAAGTCAGGCAAAATACGAAAAAGGCCGGGCATTCTTGTGCCCGGCCTCTCCGTATGCGTCAGGTCCATGCCCCGATAGGGCGATAGGCCTAGTCTTTCTTGGTGTCCTGCTCTTTGAGGGCAGCGCCGAGAATATCGCCGAGCGAGGCGCCCGACTCGGACGAGCCATACTGCTCGACCGCTTCCTTCTCCTCGGCCATTTCCAGGGCCTTGATGGAGACGGAGACGCGGCGGGCCGCCTTGTCGACATTGGTGATGCGCGCATCGACCTTGTCACCGACCGAGAAGCGCTCGGGGCGCTGTTCGGCGCGGTCACGCGACAGGTCTGACTTGCGGATGAAGCCCTTCATCTGGCCGCCTTCACCGAAGGAGACCTCGATGCCGCCCGTGGTGATTTCGGTGACGGTGCAGGTAACGGTCTCGCCGCGCTTGAAGCCGCCCTCGGTTTCCATCGGGTCACCGGCCAGCTGCTTGATGCCGAGCGAGACGCGCTCTTTCTCGACATCCACGTCCAGCACCTTGGCTTCGACCATGTCGCCCTTGTTGAAGTCCTGGATGGCTTCGTCGCCGGAGCGGTCCCAGTCGATGTCCGACAAATGAACCATGCCGTCGATTTCGTCGCCGACGCCGATGAACAGGCCGAATTCGGTGATGTTCTTCACCTCGCCCTTCACGACCGTGCCGGCCGGGTGGGTTTCGGCGAAGACTTCCCACGGATTGCGCTGGGTCTGCTTGATGCCAAGCGAGATGCGGCGCTTTTCCTCGTCCACGTCCAGCACCATGACGGTGACTTCCTGGGAGGTGGAGACGATCTTGCCGGGGTGGATGTTCTTCTTCGTCCAGCTCATTTCGGAGACGTGGACGAGGCCCTCGACACCCGGCTCCAGCTCCACGAACGCGCCGTATTCGGCGATATTCGTCACGCGGCCCTCGAAGGTCGTGCCCACCGGGTATTTCGCGGCCACCGCATCCCACGGATCGGATTGCAGCTGCTTCATGCCCAGCGAGATGCGCTGGGTGTCCTTGTTGATCTTGATGACCTGGACTTTGACGGTCTGGCCGACTTCCACCACTTCGCCGGGATGGCCGACGCGGCTCCAGCTCATGTCGGTGACGTGCAGCAGGCCGTCAATGCCGCCCAGATCCACGAACGCGCCGTAATCGGTGATGTTCTTCACCACGCCTTCGCGCACTTCGCCCTCGGCCAGCGCACCGACCAGCTCGGCGCGCTGTTCAGCGCGCGATTCTTCCAGCACGGCGCGGCGCGAGACCACGATATTGCCGCGCGGGCGGTCCATTTTCAGGATGGCGAAGGGCTGTTCCTTGTTCATCAGCGGGCCGACATCGCGCACCGGGCGGATATCTACCTGGGAGCCCGGAAGGAAGGCGGACGCGCCGCCCAGATCCACCGTGAAGCCGCCCTTCACGCGGCCGACGATGGCGCCGGTGACCGGCTCCTTGGCTTCGAACATCTTCTCCAGGCGGTCCCAGGCTTCCTCGCGGCGTGCCTTGTCGCGCGAGAGAACCGCTTCGCCCATCGCGTTCTCGATGCGCTCGAGATAGACCTCTACCTCGTCACCGGCCTTCGGGGTGGTGGAGCCGGGGCCGGAAAACTCGCGCAGGGAGATACGCCCTTCGGTTTTCAGGCCGACATCGATCACGATCATGTCGTTTTCGACCGATGTTACGGTGCCACGCACCACACTGCCTTCGATGAGGTCACGGCCAGCCAGGCTGGCTTCGAGCATCGAGGCGAAATCGTCGCGGCTGGCCGCGGAAGAAGATGTAGCGTTCATGCCTTTAAGTCGTCTCCGGTATAACGTCTTGTATTCCGGCCGGCCGGTTGTCTCCGGCGGTCTTGCTGCCTTGCGGGGTTTCGCCCTGGTGCAGCCGGAACGGGTTTCGATATGAGCACAACCGCGTCATCGGTGCCCGGCACTCCCGAGCCCGTCTTTATCGATGACAAGGGGTTGGAGGAGCCGGAGGGCCGACGACATATCGTGCCCGGTTACACGCCTTCCCGGCCAAGAGGGCCGAATGCAGGCGCGCGCGTCCTTACTCCATCGGGGCTTCAAGCGCAAGCGGGAGGGGGTGCTTGTTACCAGAGATCGGTCGGCCAAACTGTTCGCGGGAAGCCTTGGGTCCAGCGGATAGAGCCCCGCCGTATCTGGCGAGGGTATGGGACGGATGGCGCGGGCGGCTTTCAGAAAGCCAATCGCGAACGTTCAAACGGGCCCTCTAAAGGCCGCCCGCGCGCAGGTGTTGTTTCAGGCCGGGCCGGTCATGCTTACTTTGCCTCATAGCCGTGCTCCGCTAACTCTCCTCCCGGCCCTCCGTAGCGGGAGGGTGTCACGGGCAGTTCCCCCGCAAGGGCTCCACCTTTCAACCGTCCCCAAGGGTCAGCCCGTAAACGAGCCGTCCGCAAGGGTAAGCCGGTCTGGAAGCCGCACGGTTCACCGGTCAGCCGTCCTGCCCGCACCTCGTGTCCTTCCCGTGCGTCAGTGCGCGCATTGGCCCGCACCGTTGGGAAAGACCCTTCACGGGTCACCGCTTCCTCCCCCGGCCGGGACGCTTCCGGACCGCCGTCTTGCCGGAGAGGAACACCAGCTATTATGGGGGCATCTGAACAGAGGGGGATAAGGGCGGGGATAAGGGGGCTGTGTGCCCTTTGCCTCCAAACCACCGTTTCACCGGCTCAAGCCGGTGCCCAGCCTGCTTCTGGATCCCGACTTTCGTCGGGAAGACGAAGGTTGCAGGCGGGGATAGTCGCGAGGACAACTGGCGCGCTTACCCGATCTTCGCCCCCAGCCTTGCCATATCATCAAAGAAGCCGGGATAGCTCGTTGCGATCATGGCCACATCATCGACCGTCACCGGCTCCCGCGCGCCAAGGCCCATGACAAGGCCGGACATGGCAAGGCGGTGATCATGCAGCGTTTTGACAAGCCCCCCGCCGGGCACGCCGCCCGGCCCCATGCCATGAACGGTCAGGCTGTCCTCACCCAGCTCCACCTTCACGCCATTGGCCGCCAGAAGCGCGGCAGAGGCGGCCAGCCGGTCGCTTTCCTTGGCGCGCAGCTCGGCAAGACCGGTCATGTGCGTGACCCCGTCCGCGAACGCCGCGATCACCGAGAGGATGGGGTACTCATCAATCATGGAGGGGGCGATTTCGGGCGGCACCTCCACACCCTTGAGCAGGCCGGGACGCACACTGATGTCGGCGAGGGCCTCGCCCGCGCGGGTGCCGGTTGGCGTGATGGTGATGTCGGCGCCCATCATTTTGAGCACTTCATAAAGCCCGAAGCGGGCCGGATTGGTCATTACCCCGGTCACGGTGACGGGGCCTGTGCCAGCCACCAGGCCGGCGGCAATCGGGAAGGCGGCAGAGGAGGGATCACCCGGCACGTGGATCTGCGCCGGTTTAAGCGCCTTGCCGCCGCGCACCCGCGCGACGAGGCCCGACCCGTCACGCTCCATGCTCATGTCAGCGCCGAACAGGGGCGCGAGCGTCTCGGTATGGGCGCGCGTGGCATGGGGCTCGATCACCATTGTCTCGCCGTCCGCGCCAAGGCCCGCCAGCAGAATCGCGCTTTTCACCTGCGCGGAAGCGACCGGCGGGGTGTAGCTGATGGCTTTGAGGGCCGACGATCCGGTCAGGCGCACCGGCAGGCGCCCGCCCGCAGCAGCTTCGGTCAGGGCGCCCATTTCGCGCAAAGGTCCCAGAACGCGCTCCATGGGCCGCGAGGAGAGGGAGGCATCGCCGACAAATTCTGCCACCAGATCAAAACGCGCCGCCGCTCCCATCAGGAGGCGCACGCCGGTGCCCGAATTGCCAAGATCGAGCGGACTGGCCGGACTGGTCCAGCTACCGGTGCCGGTGATCTGCCAGTGCCCGTCCGCGCTGCGTTCGACCTGCGCGCCCAGCGCGCGTACCGCACCGGCCGTGGCCAGAACGTCCGCGCTTTCCAGCAAACCCTCGATCTGGCTGGTGCCATCGGCCAGCGCGGAGAAGATCACCGAGCGGTGGGAGATCGACTTGTCCGGCGCAGCGCGCAGCGTGCCATGAAGGTCCGCCCCCCGCCGCGCGGTGCGCTGGCCGGAAATTGCAGGTGTGCGAAGCGTGTTTCCTGTTGAAGCCATGGGGTTTTTCTTCTGCCGGACGGTACGGGTGAAAATCGGGTTTTGACAGGGCGGTAAGAACGTGGCAACTGGCGCGCCGATTTAATGCACTTTTCCAGCGTTGAAGGATCTCGTCCTGTGCCCAAATCCGATCTTGGCGTAAAGCGTATCTGCCCTGAGACCGGCAAGAAGTTCTACGATCTTGGCAAAGATCCGATCGTCTCCCCCTATACTGGCAAGGAGTATCCGCTCTCCTTCTTCGAGGAGGTGATTGCCAAGACCGTCCGCAAGGCGCCCAAGCCGAAGGTGAAGGACGAGGAAGAAGACGAGGACACGCCAGAGGACGCCGAGGACGATACCGACGCCGGCGACGTCGCTGATGATGACAGCGATGACGAGGATGATGAGGACGCGCCTGAACTGGACGAGGAGCCCATCGATCTCGGCACGGACGAGGAAGACGAGGATGACGCCGCCGCGCCGGTGAAGAAGGCTGCGCCGGTGGACGATGATCTTGACGGTTTCTCCGACGAGGAAGCCGATCTCGACGATGATGATGACGATGACGGCATCCTGCTCGACGATGACGAGGATGATGATTTCGATGCCGATCTCGCCGTTGATGACGATGATGACGACACGCCCTGAGGGGCGCGATGCGGCGGGCGCACTTCGGTTGCGTTTGCCTCTTGATCAGGGCGCGCGGTGTGACTAGTTTCCGCGCTCCCGATCCGGCGGGCCCCAACCCGCCGCACACATGGATAAAGGGGCCATAGCTCAGTTGGGAGAGCGCTTGAATGGCATTCAAGAGGTCGGCGGTTCGATTCCGCCTGGCTCCACCATTTTCAACACCCCGCCGGATGCTCCGGCGGGGTGTTTTGCATTATCCGCGCAGGGCGGGTCTGATGAGGGGGTTTTCGGTCTTCAGCGCGCCTCATCGGACACGCAAAGCCACCGCGTCGGATTGATCAGCCGGGCGTGCATGATCCAGCCTTCCACGCGGGGGCTGACCAGCGCCCGCCGGTTCTCGAAAAAGACCGGGATGTAATGGGCGCTGTCGAGCAGCATCTGCTCGGCTTCGGCCAGCAGGGCGCCGCGCGCCTGCGGGTCCATCTCGAAATGTGACTGTGTTAGCAGCGCGTCGAATTCCGGGTCGGTCCAGCGGGCGTAATTATATTCCCCCGCCGCGCTCTCGGTAACCATCAGATAGCCATAGGCATCGTCGAAATAGGGTGCCCAGCCATCGCTCGCGAGGTCGAAATTGCCTGCCTGCATCTGCGCATAATGGACCGGCGTATCGGCCGTCTCGACCTCAACCGATACCCAGGGCGCAATCGCGGAGAGATCGGACTGGATCACCGGTGCGATGCGCGGCCAGCCCGCCGCCGATTGATAGGCGAACGCAATGCGCAAGGGATTATCGGGGCCGTAGCCCGCCTCTTCCAGCAGAGCGCGGGCGGCAGCGCGGCGCGCCTCCATGGGTTCGTCCGCCCAGCCCATCCGCGCCGGCCCGGTGCGTCCGGGCACATCGTCTGGCATGAACTGCACTGCCGCCATATCGGCGCCGCCCAGGACCTGGCTCACGATGAAATCCTGATCGATCGCCTTGGCAACTGCCTGGCGTGCCCGCACATCGTTGAAGGGCGCGCGCGCTGTGTTCACGGTCAGCATGCGCAATATCCGGCCTGAAACGGAGCGGACAAGCTCCGGCTCTTCGCGCCTCAGGAAGGCGTCATTGCTGGCCTGATAGTCCGTATTGAGATCCAGCTCGCCATTGCGCACCCGGCGCTCGGCAGCGGCGGTGTCGGTCGTGGGATAGTAATATACCGTGTCGATGCACACCGGATCTGGCTCATGGAAGGCCTCGTTGCGGACCAGCCGGATATGTTCGAAGGAGCGCCAGGCCGCCAGCCGGTAAGGTCCGCTGACCACCATGTTCTCAGGCCGCGTCCAGCGATCGCCATGCTCGGCGATGACATGCATCGGTACCGGAACGGCGGTGCTCTGCATCAGCACGTCGAGAAGGTAGGACGCTGGGTAGCCGAGCCTCAGCCGTACGGTGCGCGCATCGATTGCCTCAGCGCCCAGCGTTTCGGGCGGCGCCGTGCCTGCGTTTACCGCTTCGGCATTTTCGATGGAGAAGAGGAGTGCAGGGAAGGGATTGAGGGTCGCGGCGTCGAGTGTGCGGCGCAGGCTGGCGACCACATCCTCAGCCGTGATCGGCCGCCCGTCAGACCAGCTGGCCTCGCGCAGGTGGAAGACCCATTCCAGACCGTCTTCGCTTACCGTCCATCGCTCGGCAAGGCCCGGAACAGGCCGCCCGTCAGGGCCCGGCTGGGCGAGGCCGAGGAAGAGATCGTATATGATCGCCTGCTCGTTCGTGATCAGCGCCCTGTGCGGATCAAGCGTCCCCGGTTCGATTGAGTTGCCGCGGTGCAGGACACGCCCATCCTCGTCTGGCGGCGCTCCGCACGCCGCGAGGGCAAGGCAGAGCACGGCCGCTGCTACCTGATATGTCCAGTGCGTCATGCCCGATATGTCCCGCTTAGATAATCTGTCCGTCCCTTGGTGGGTCAGCATAGTCAAACTTCGCGTTCATCGGAAAGCGCCATGACGCGATGGCCGCGCCCGGCCTGAGGGGGCGCTTGAACCGGGGTTTCTGCGACTGCGCGGCATGTAAACGGCAAGGACTTCCGTGCAGAAACATTACCGTGCGTTCACATACTTCACATCGCCGTGATGAGGGCCCGCAGAGCCAAGCATGTACGCGGTTCAGCGGCAATTTCCCCTTGCCCGCCCGGTCCTTGGGGCTAGGCTTCCCGCTCACGATCCGGAAATACCGGGCAAAAGGGGAGAGGGCATGCTGTCAGCAGGCTTTATCGCGGCTATTGCGCTTTCGGTACAATCTGGTCCGCCGGTGATTGCGCCGGGCGCGCCCGGCGCCGTGCCGCGCCAGATCACGGCCGAGGAGTCGCGGGCCATGAGCCGTACGCGGCATACGGCTGCCGATACGCGCTTCATGCAGCACATGATCGTCCACCATCAGCAGGCCGTGGACATGGTGGCCCTGCTTGAGGGGCGCACCACCCATCCCGGCGTCGTCGCCATGGGCGCGCGTATCGCCCGTTCACAGGATGACGAGATCGCCATGATGCGCGAGTGGCTCATGGTGCGCGGCGAGGCGGTGGACGCCGACGATCTGCACGATCACCATCATCATGGCGGGCATTCAGGCCATGATCATCATCACGCCGATCCGGGTGATATTGCGGTCATGCCGGGCATGCTCTCGCCCAATCAGATGGCGGCGCTGGAAGCGGCTGAAGGAACCGAGTTCGACCGGCTCTTTCTGGAAGGCATGATCTATCACCATCAGGGCGCGCTCGACATGGTGGACGAGCTGCTCACCCATCCCGGCGCTGCCGAGGATGTGATGATGTCGGAATTTGTCGGCCATGTGGTGGCCGACCAGGCCGCCGAGATACTGCGCATGCAGTCCATGCTGTCTGACCTGCCGCCGGCCGACGAGGGCCACTCCCGCGATCATCACGATCACCATCATCACGGCCATGACCATCATGGCGATCACTCGCGCGATGACAGCAACGCGCACCATCACCACCACGATCACCGCTAGGCTTGCCTCGCGCTACAGGAAAGGCATCTCAGCCATGAAACACCGTCTTCTTTGCACCGCCGCCCTTGCCAGTCTCGGCCTCGCTTTCACCGCCGGCGCTACGAGCGCGCAGGTTAATACGGTTGAAGCCGATGAGCGCACGGCGCTCTCTGCCGGCCTGTTCGACGCAGGCGAGGCTGCATCCGGGCTGGAGCTTGTGCACTCTGTCCCGCCGATTGATGCCTTCTTCGATGAGCGCGCCCTGTTCTCGCCCCGCGAGTTCATGGAGGCCATGCAGCGCGCGCAGGCCGCGCGTGAAGCCGGGGAAGAGGCCGAAGAGCCGCCCTTCAGCCCGCTGGCGCTGGCCAATACCGATTTTGCCTTCCGCGACAATCTCGTGATCATGGGCAATTATCACGGCTTCCTGATCTATGACGTGTCCGGCGATGCGCCCGAGCTGGTTTCCGCCACGGTCTGTCCGGGCGGGCAGGGCGATGTGTCGGTCCATGGTGACCTGCTCTTCATGTCGGTGGAGCAGAACCGTGCGCGGCTGGATTGCGGCGCCGGTGGCGCGGACGGCGAGGTCAATGAGGAGCGCTTTCGCGGCATCCGCATTTTCGACATTTCAGACCTGACCGCCCCGCGCCAGGTGGCGGCGGTGCAGACCTGCCGTGGCTCGCACACCCACACCCAGGTGCCGGATCCCAACGATCCCAACATCCTCTATATCTACAATTCGGGCACCCAGCCGGTGCGTCCGGAGGATGAGCTGGGCATCTGCACCGATGGCCAGCCGGAAGAAAATCCGGAAACCGCGCTCTACTCGATCGACGTGATCCGCGTGGCACTTGATGCGCCGGAGACCGCAGAGATCGTCAACCGTCCGCGCATTTTCGGTGATCCGGAAACCGGCGAGATCGGCGCGCTGTGGCGCGGCGGGCAGATGGGCGTGGCCAGCCAGCGCACCGCCCAGACCAATCACTGCCACGACATCACTGCCTATCCCGAGCTTGGCATTGCGGCCGGCGCGTGCAGCGGCAATGGCATCCTTCTGGACATTACCGACCCGGCCAATCCGGTGCGCATTTCCGACATGTTCGATCCGGACATGGCCTACTGGCACTCGGCCACCTTCAATAATGTAGGCGATGTGGTGGTGTTCACTGACGAGTGGGGCGGGGGCGTTGCCGCGCGCTGCCAGGCCGATGATCCGGCTCACTGGGGCGCGAACCTCATCGCCACGATCGAAGACGGCCAGCTGGTCGGCCAGCGCTTCTACAAGCTGCCTTCCATCCAGGGCGCGTCGGAGAACTGCGTGGCCCACAATGGCTCGCTGATCCCCGTGCCGGGGCGCGATATCATGGTGCAGGCCTGGTATCAGGGCGGTATCTCGATCAAGGATTTCACTGATCCAAACAACCCGTTCGAGATCGCCTATTTCGACCGCGGCCCGGTGGATGCCGACACGCTGAAGGTTGCCGGTTACTGGTCGGCCTACTGGTATAATGGCCGCATTTACGGCAGCGAGATCGCCCGGGGGCTTGACGTGCTGCGCCTCCTGCCCGGCGAACACCTCTCCGAGGCGGAGATCGCGGCTGCCGAGGCCGTGACCGAGCAGCAGTCCAACCCGCAGACGCAGACCCGCATTGTGTGGGAGGACACGCCCGTCGTGGCCCGTGCCTATCTTGACCAGCTGGCGCGCGGCGAGGCCGCTCCGGCCCGCCTGCTCGACCGGGTGCGCGCCGAGATCACCCAATGGGAACGTGGCCGGGTGAACCGGGGCAATTTCAACCGCCTCGCGCGTGATCTGGCCGCTGCGGCCGGTGATGCAGAAGGGCGCGATGCGGCCCGTCTGACCGCTCTTGGCGAGCTGTTTGGCCGCGCCGCCGGCTAACCAGCTTGACACACATGGAAAAGGCCGGGCGGGGAAACCTGCCCGGCTTTTTTCTTGGGCTGAGTCACTCCCGCTCGACCCCTTGAACAGATAGTCTTCACACACCACTTCCTTGTTCGAGGGATGTTGGAAGGAGGCTCAATCCATGGCCCCTGAACAGTTCGAACAGGAAAACGGCGAGACGCAGACCGTCTATGTGCGCGGCATTGCCGCTGCCGAGGTCTTCGAGCACGCCGCTCCGGGCGCGGCCATCGAGGTTGATGGTGTGCGGCTGGAGCCCGACCAGACGCTCTATGCCATCCATGACGAGGATGGCCGCAGGGTTGGCCTCTTTGCCGACCGAGACAGTGCTTTCGCCGCTGCCCGCTGGCACGGCGCAGAACCGGTGAGCGTGCACTAGCACGTTCATCTGGCCCGCGTGCACGTCAGTCCCCTCCCCCCGGACGTGACACGCAAAACCGAACGCCTCCCGGTCCCCCGCCGGGAGGCGTTCTTGTTTTTGAGCATATCTAGAGCCTAAGACTCTCACCCTTCAGCAGGCGCGGCAGATCGCCTGTCTGTCCACCCGCGGTGCGCATGAAAAAGCGCCGCGCGGCCGGAATGGCATTGGTGAGGGAGAGGCCGAGCCCGCGCGCATGGCGCAAGGGGGTTATATCGTTGGAAAAGAGCCGGTTGAACCCGTCCGTGCCGAGCGCAAGGGCCGCGGAGTCCGTCTTGCGCCAGCGCTCATAGCGGGCCAGCACGACGTGAGAACCCGGATCAAGCCCGGCGCGCACCGCATCAACCACCACATCACACAGGGCGGCGGCATCGCGTATGCCCAGATTGAAGCCCTGGCCTGCAATGGGGTGGATGGTGCGGGCCGCATCGCCAGCCAGCGCCAGCCGGTCACTGACAAAGCTTTCGGCCAGCACGAGGCCCAGCGGATAGGCCCAGCGCGGGCTGACCGGTTTCACCTCGCCCAGAAAATCGCCAAACCGGGCTTCCAGCGCTTCCTGAAAGCCTGCATCGTCCATGGATTGTAGCGCCATGGCGCCCTCATGGCTCTCCGTCCAGACAAGGCTGGAGCGGTTGCCGGTCAGGGGCAGGATGGCAAACGGCCCGGCGGGCATGAAGAACTCATAGGCTACGCCCTCATGAGGAAGTTCGTGCTCCACGGTCAGCACAAGGCCGGACTGGTCATAGCGTACGCCCAGCACACGGATGCCAGCCTGTTCGCGCAAGGGCGAGGCCTTGCCATCACACGCTACGATCAGGCTGGCTTCCAGACGCGCCCCGCTCTCCAGACAGAGTGTCGCCTTGCCAGAGCCTGCCTCCATGCCGGTGGAGCGGTGGGGCGCGAAGACGGCCAGGCCGGTTTCGGCGGCCGCCCTGGCCAGCGCGATGCGCGAATGGCGGTTCTCCACCATGTATCCCAGCGGTTCGCCGTCCGCGCCGGGATGGATCTCGCGCCGGTCGAAATGCAGCTGGTCAACGCCCGGCCCGCCGGGGCGCACCCCGTCGGTGGGGCGGCCATCGACGACCAGAATATCTTCAATGCGCTGGGCCTGGCCGGCGAGATGGGCCGTGGCGCCAATCTCCTTCAGCGCCCGCCAGGAGGTGTAGGCCAGCGCCGAGGCGCGCCCGTCAAAGCCAGGATCGGCCTGCGCATCCAGCGGCATGGCGTCCACGATGGCGGTGCGTATGCCGGCCCTGTGCAGGCCAAGCGCCAGCGTCAGGCCAGCCAGCCCGCCGCCGGATATCACCACATCGCCGGAAAAGAGTGTGCGTTCGCTCATGGCGCGCACACTAGCTGCCCGGCTCGGGAAGGGAAGCCGTCACGCTGCCGCAGGTTTGGCGTCAGTTCATCCCGCCGAGCGCGCGCTGCACCCAGCCCAGCGGACCGGTGAAGGAGAGCGGGCCATCGGTTACGGCGAGCGCGATGCACACCTCGCCCTCTTCAGCCACGGGGCGGTGGGTCAGATCAGGATCGGCCACGGCCATATCGCCTGCACCATAGCGGGCATGACCGTCATGGTAGGCCCCGCACAGGACAAGCGTGAATTCGCGGCCATCATGGGTGTGGCGGGGCACACCCTGTCCCGGATCCAGCCGGATCAGTTCGGCCTTTGCCGGTCCCTCGCGCAACAGTTCCATGGTGCGCACGCCCGGCCCGCCAAAGCTCCAGCCCGCGCCGCGCTCCAGCGCCAGATCCCGCACCGGGGCGGGCAGTTTCAGGATTTCGTCCAGCGCCTTGCTGGCAAGGCCGGCTGCGCGCTGCTGGTGCTTCGCTGCCGGACCGGCTTCACCAATGCCGGCCTCTTCGGCATCGATAATGGCCAGCACATCGTCCAGCGCACCGGCCCGCAAGGGTGCGGGAGGCTCGGCTTCCAGCATCAGGCCTGCAACCGCGTCGGCCTGTGCGCGTTCGCGGGCAGCCTCGGCGGACACTTCGCTGTGGGCGTCAAGCAGAAGCCGCATCGGGCCGGACAGGGCACCTGCGGCATAGGCGGAGAGAATTTCATCCCCGAGAAGCAGTTCGGTCATGGCGCAGTCGGTGCTTTCTTCGCAAGGCACGGCGTTTCAGGAAGTGAGGATATTGAGCGATCCTATGAGAGTTCAAGGCACGTCCAATAATTTGTCAGCCCGTGTTGCCAGATAGCCAGCGCGGTTCACAAATCCTCCGGCCTTAGCTGGCGGCGCAGCTTGTCGAACGCTAGGCGCAGGCGCGATTTGACGGTCCCCAGCGGCAGGTCCAGCCGCTCGGCGATCTCGCTGTGGGAGAGCCCGTCAAAGAAGGCCAGCCGAAGGAGAGAGAGCTGGTCTTCGGGCAGGTCCTTGAGCGCGTCATGGACGCGGACATCGCGCGCGCTGGCATGGGCCGCCATGTCCGGTGCCTCGGCTTCGGGCGGCAGCAGCGCGGGCTCTTCTGAGGACAATTCGGGCTTGGCAGCGCGGCGGGCGGCGTCAATGCGCCGGTTGCGCGCAATGCGGAATATCCAGGTGGAGGCAGACGCCTGCGTACGGTCGAACTGTCCGGCCTTGCGCCAGACGGTCAGCATCACCTCCTGGGCGATCTCTTCTGCCAGGCTGTCATCGGCATTGAGGCGCAAGAGATAGGACTTCACGCGCGGCGCATAGAAGTTGAACAGGGTGATGAACGCCGTGCGGTCCTGACGCGCCGTGGCTTCCACCAGGGCGTCGAGGGTCTCCCGCTCTAATGGCGGTTCGGCCTGCCTCATCACATCTGCCACGAAATAATAGCCGCCGGAGCGCCCCGAATTGCGTCTTGCTGGCGTGCACCTTAACGCGAAATCAATGCCTGTCCGCCTTGAAATAGCCGTTAGCTAGCAGAAAATTGCGCCTGCCAAACCCCAGCTTCCAGAGAGCACCGTTCATGATCTTGCGCCTTGGCCTGATTGCCGCCGCCCTTCTTGTCACTGCGCCCGCCGCGATGGCGCAGGCGCCCGATTTTCGCGGCCAGCACAATGACTGGCGGGTGTTCACCCGCGGCAGCGGGGATGACCGCGTCTGCTATGCGGTGACCCGCCCGACCGATTCCCGGCCCGGCGACGTCAATCATGGCGAGGTGTATTTCCTGGTGTCCAGCTGGGCGTCCGGCGCGGCGCGCGAGCAGCCGAGCTTCATGGCCGGCTATGAACTGCGCCCGGACAATCCGCCGCGCGCCAGTATTGGCACTGACCGCGTGAGCTTCTTCGTCTCCGAGCAGGAAGGCTTCGTGGAGGAACGCCGCGACGAGGCGCGTCTGGTCGACGCCATGCGCCGGGGCGCCACCATGCGCGTGGAAGCGGTGTCCGCACGCGGCACCAATACGGCCTATATCTTCTCGCTGTCGGGCGTTACCGCTGCGCTGCGCGAGGTCGGCCAGCTTTGTAGCTAGACCTTCCGGCCATTGCGCTTGTGATGCGCGTGGCGTTCCATGAAGGCGGTCATGCGCGGGGCGATTTCCTCGCGGAAGCGCCGCCCGTTGAAGACACCGTAATGGCCGACGCCGGGCTGCACATAATCCTCGCGCAGGGCCTTCGAGAGGCCAGTGCATAGCGTATGCGCGGCCTGTGTCTGGCCAATGCCGGAAATGTCGTCATTCTCCCCTTCCACGGTCAGAAGGGCGGTATCGGTGATCAGTTCGGGGCGGACAAGCCGCCCTTTCACCGTGAGCGTGCCATCGGGCAGGGCATGACGCTGGAAGACCTGATCGATGGTCTCGAGGTAGAATTCCTCGGTCAGGTCCATGACGGAGAGATACTCGTCATAGAACTGGCGGTGCCGGTCCGCGCTGTCGCCATCGCCTTTCACCAGATTGGTGAAATAGGTGTAGTGCGCATCCACATGGCGCTCATAGTTCATGTTGATGAAGCCGGTAAGCTGCAGGAAGCCCGGATAAACCCGGCGCATCGCACCGGGATAGACCGCCGGCACGGTGTGGATGAGATTGTCCCGGAACCATTCATAGGGCCGCTCTTCGGAGAGCTTGTTGGGCACGGTCGGGCTTTTGCGGGTGTCGATGGGCGAGCCCATGAAAGTCATCGTGGCCGGGCGGGCCGGGTCCTTGTCCTCGGCCATCAGGGCGATCGCGGCCAGAACGGGCGGGCCGGGCTGACAGACGGCAGCCACGTGCGCGCCCGGGCCCACAGCCGTGATCATCTCGCGCACATATTCCACATAGTCGCCAAGGCCGAAGCGCCCTTCCATCACCGGCACCATGCGCGCATCGGTCCAGTCGGTGATGTAGACCTCATGGGTGGGCAGGAAGGCTTCCACGGTGCCGCGCAGCAGCGTCGCGTAATGGCCCGAGAGCGGCGCGACGATCAGCAGTCTGGGGTCGTTGATGGCCTTTGCCTTCACGCCTCTGGCCGCCGCCAGCGCGCCCCGGTCGCGGGAGAAATGCAGCAGGCTGCAGAAGGGCTTGTTCCACACCGTCTCGATATCGATGCCAACCGGCTGACCGTTCACCTCGGTGGCGCTGAGGCCCCATTCCGGCTTGCCGTAATAGCGCGTCAGGCTTTCAAACACATCCGCCGCCGCCGCCGCCGTGCGTCCGGCCAGCGTGTCACCCACAGGGTTGAGTGGAGAGCGCAGGGAAGTGCGCGCCACATTGGCCGCCGCCCTCCAGGGCAGCATGGCCGCACGCGTCATCTCCATGAAGGCATACAGCATGAATCAAGCCTCCAGGGCGGCCGGGATTGTGCTCCGGCGTGGAAGTCAGGCCGAAGAGCCTGAACCTTCTTCCTCTAGAAATCGTTGCAGACGCCGCGCGATCTGTGCGGGCGAGGTGGCGTGGGGAAAGGCTTCCACGAACTGGCCCTGCCGGTCCATGAAGTAAATGATCGAAGAATGGTCGACGAGATATTCGGCCATCGAGCCGTCCTGCTCGCTGCGCCGGTAGAAAACACGATAGGCTTCGGCGGCCCTGCGTACCTGTTCGGGTGTGCCTGTCAGGCCCGTCAGGCCTTCGGGAAAGGCTTCGGACGTTACATACTGCGCCAGCAGTTCGGGCGTGTCGCGTTCCGGATCGACACTGATCAGCAAGGTCTGGAACTCGGCGCGCGCGTCAGGTTCCAGCTGGTCCAGCGCAGCGGCCATCACCTGCAGCGACATCGGACATACATCCGGACAGTAGGTGAAGCCGAAATAGATCAGCATGGGCCGGCCGGCAAAATCGGCCTCGGTAACCGTTTCGCCCTCATGATTGACCAGCTCGAACGGCCCGCCAATCAGCGCGCGGCCGCTTTCCTGCGCGGTCGGGGCAGCAAGGCGTCCCTGCCCGCCCGTGCCAAGAAACACAGCAAGGCCGATACCTACGCAGATTACAGTAGCCAGAACCGGCAACAGCCAGACGGGACGGTCAGACCAGCGCAAGAGAATCCTCTCCGGGCAGCTTTCCTCTATAGATAGGGCGCGAATTGCCTCTATGTCGAGCATGCGCGCTGCATTGCAGCACAAACCGCGCCATCTGCGCCCGGAGTGAAACATGGCCTTCTTTGAAGCCGAAGCCGACGAAACCCGCACCGATCCAAGCCTGACACCCCTGTTTGGCCGTGTGCGCCTGCGTACGCTGATCGTCCTGCGCTGGCTCGCCGTTACGGGGCAGACCATCACCGTGCTGGGCGTGCATTACGTGCTCGGCTTCGATCTGCCGGTGCTGCTCTGTCTTGGCGTGATTGCAGCGAGCGTGGCCCTGAATCTCGTGATCGCCTTCACCCAGCCCACCCAGCGCTTTGCCAGCGACAAGGAGACCTTCGCCCAGCTGGCCTATGATGTATTGCAGGTGATGGCGCTGGTCGCGCTGACCGGCGGCACCGCCAATCCGTTTGCCTTCGTGGTGGCTGCGCCTGTGCTGATCGGGGTGGCCAGCCTGCCGGTGCGCTGGTGGATCACGTTGGCGGGCCTCACCCTTGCCGGCTCGCTACTGATCGCCAACTGGCACATGCCCCTGCCCTGGAGCGAGCGGGCGGGCGATCTGGCCCTGCCAGTGCTCTACCGGGCGGGGTTGTGGGTCGCGCTGGCCATCACCATCGCTTTCACCGCCGTCTATGCCTGGCGGGTCGGCAATGAGGCCCGGCGCATGGCGACGGCGCTGGCCGCAACCCAATCAGTGCTGGCGCGTGAGCAACGCCTCTCCGCGCTGGGGGCCCTCTCGGCTGCCGCGGCGCATGAGCTGGGAACCCCGCTCGCCACCATCCAGCTGACGGCCAAGGAAATGGCCCGCGCGGTGAAGGATCCCGAACTGCAGGAAGATGCCGCCCTGCTGGTGTCCCAGGCCCAGCGCTGCCGGGAGATACTAAAACGCCTGTCCCAGCAGCCCAGCGATACCGACCGCATGCATGACAGGATCGCGCTGGGCGATGCGCTGGAAGAGGTCGCCGCCCCCTTGCAGGGGCTCGGTATCCAGATTGCCGTGCGGCTGGAAGGCGGGGAGGGCGAGGTTCCGGTCGTTCGCCGGCGCCCCGAAGTGCTCCACGCACTGGGCAATTTCATCGAGAATGCGGTGGACTTTGCCGATACCCGCGTCGAGGTAAGTGCGCGCTGGGACCGGCAGGCCATCCATATCGTTGTGGGTGATGACGGGGCGGGCTTCTCGCCGGAAATCCTGGCCAAGCTGGGCGAGCCCTACATAACCAGCCGCAAGGGCCGTACAGGACTTGGCGGTCTGGGGCTGGGCGTCTTCATCGCCAAGACGCTGATCGAGCGTGTGGGCGGGGAGGTGCACTTTGACAATGCGCCCGCTCCCGGCGGCGCGCGGGTTTCCCTCTCCCTGCCGCGTACCCGCGTGGATGTACGCGATGAGGATGGCGCCCGCTGAGGTGTGAGACTTCCAACCGGTGCCCGCTTGCCCTAGATCAGCACGGAACCATTATTGAACCGACCTGATTGACGGGACGTGACGATGAGCGAACTGCCGAACCTGCCTGCCGACAAGACGCTGCTCATTCTTGATGATGACGCGCCCTTCCGTAACCGGCTGGGCCGCGCGATGATGCAGCGCGGCTTCATCGTTTCGGCCGTGGCCACGGTGGCCGAAGCGCTCGACATTGCACGGGCCAACCCGCCCGCCTTTGCGGTGGTGGATCTGCGCCTTGAGGATGGGGACGGGCTGGATGTGGTGCGCGCCCTGCATGCCAGCCGGCCTGACTGCCGCGCGGTGATGCTGACCGGCTATGGCAATATCGCGACCGCCGTGGCGGCGGTGAAATCCGGTGCTATCGACTATCTTGCCAAGCCCGCCGATGCCGATGATGTGGTGAAAGCCCTGCTCGCCTCACCCGGTGACAAGCCTGAACCGCCGGAAAACCCGATGAGCGCGGACCGGGTGCGCTGGGAGCATATCCAGCGCGTGTTCGAGCTGTGCGATCACAATGTGTCGGAGACCGCCCGCCGTCTGAATATGCACCGGCGCACGCTCCAGCGCATCCTCGCCAAGCGCGCCCCGCGATAGGGTCCATTATTCCTTCTCCGCCCCGTCTTCGGGCGGGTTAAGGGTGATATGGAGATGGTAGCGCAAGGCCTCGCGCATCTCTCGGGCGTGCGCGATGATCTCATCATCCAGTTCGGCCATGGGCTGATGCGTACGCTGTTCAAAGCTCAGCGTCAGCATGCCGTTATAGTAGACGAGCGACTGATGAAAATCGAAAGCGTCGTTCGATAGCGATTGCTCGCTGTCCTCAAATTCCCAGAAGTTTCCGCCGGGGACGTCTATACCCCCTTCAATGATGTGACGTGCGTGAAGCGGATAGGCGACCGCAACGGGTGTGCTGCGGTCCGGCGACAGGCTGCCAAGAACATCCTGCAGGGCGTGGGCCCTCAGGTTGAGGTAGCGCCTGCCATCCGCCCGCGGCGCGCCAAAGAGCGGCCCGGCCTGCCAGCTGCCGGTCAGTGCTATCAGATTGGAATCCTCGTCGTCCTCGAGCCGCAGGGGTTCGTCCTGCTCTGCGGAACCAAGGTATGAGGCGTAGAACTGGTCATAATAGTCCTGGAGCGCCGCCAGTCCTGCCTCGCCAATCAATTCCCGCCATTCATCGGCGAAAGCTCCGCGCAGTTCCACTTCCATGGTCCACTGCGAGGGAGCATCCGGTCCGGCTTGCAACAGCTCAAATGCCTCACGCATGACAATCGAACGCGCCGGCGCGTTCTCGTTTTTCATCGCCACGAGGCCGGTCGCCTCTCCGTCGAGCACCAGGGCAAGGCCGTAATCGGGCTGGGAGCGGTTGTGCAGGCGTCCCCTCTGATAGCGCGCGGCGGGCTCCAGCCAGAAGATCTCGCCGCGGATCCGAACCTGAACCAGTACATGGTTGAACGCGCCCGGAGCAGGCACGGCCCCATCAAGCGCCCGGCCGGCCTCTGTATTGGCAATCACCGGATAGGCCTCAATGCCCAACGCATCGAGAAGCGACAGGAGCAGCAGGGTCTTGTCCTTGCAGTCGCCCGTCCGGCGGCGCAGCGTTTCCGACGGCGTGGACGGCACATAACCGCCATCACCGAGAAGCACCGCCAGATAGCGGATTTCATCCTGCACAAATTGCAACGCCGCGACGGTGCGGGCGGCATCGCCGGCATGTTCGGCTGCAATGACCTCGGCGATCTCCGCCACTTCCGGCTCGGCTACGGCCCGTGTCCGGTAAAATGGGGCGGCCCAGCGCGCCACGCTGGCCCAGTCGGGCCATGAGCTGATCATCACGCTCGGCACCTGCTGGTACCACAGGGGCGCTCCGCCCTCGACGCTCACCGCATCGGCGGGGCGGGGTGACCAGACAAAGGCGACATTGCCTCCGCGCCGCTCTATGGCAGGCTCAAACGCCTCACCGCCGGCGAGTACCCGGTGAGCTGCGCCGCGGGGCCAGATGGACCGCAGGGAGAACTGCTCGACCGGGACACCCAACTGGAGAAAAAAGGTCTGAGCGCGCGCCGCCCCAAGCGGAGGCAGCGCGCCCACCAGGGAGAAGCTGAGATCGAGCAGGTCCCCGACCCTGACATCCTCGATAAGCACCAGGGCGATTTCCTGGCCGGTAATGATGTTGTGTGCGAGATCGGCTTCCGTGCGGATGAAATCCACCGAGATCCGTCCGGTCCGGCTCTGTGTCTCATCGCCGCGCGTGACAAGCGCGTCATGAACCACAATCCGCTGATAGTTCGGATTGATGGGCACGACGATGGTGGAGATGGCATTGAGGCCCGCAAGGGAGCTCGCCGACAAGACGTACCGATAATAATGGACCGTCTCGCGTTCGGCCTCGCTGTGCTGGATATCAAGCACATGAAACCTCAAACCGGTCGCGGAGGCGGGGCCCGAACCCACGCCCTCCGGCAGAGCGACCGGTTGGACAAATCCCGGTACCGGCCCGTAGGACAGTTCGCGCACGGCCGCCGGCACGGCATTTTCAGCAGAACTTTCGATATCGGGCAGGGAGCTGGCAGCTGATGGCCCTGAACCAGGCTGTAATGCCAGCCAGGCAACGGCCCCGAATAACACCAGACCTGTACAGATAAAGGCCAGCACGCGCACAGGCGTCATGGCTTCCCCCCTCAAGAAAGCTCCCCTGAGCACCACTATCGGTGAGGAAATTTACTCGCACAACCTGAATCTGGTGGTGAGATTCCAGTCTCTCTCACACCCGCATTGCGCGTTCCGCCGCCGTGCGGGCAAAGCGCAGCATGACCGATTTGCGCCGGGCAGGGGCGAGCGGCCTGACCGGGCTTTCGCGCACGATTGCCCCGCCAAATCCGTCCGCGATGATGAGCCCGGTTTCCTCCGGTATCAGCTGGCGCGGGAAGCGCTCGGACACGGCGAAGAAATAGCGGTCGCACCACTCGAAATATTCCGGCCACTTCCCGTCCGCCCGGAAATCGGCTGCGCCGGATTTAATCTCCACGATCACGAACTCGCCCTTCGGGCCAAGACCCATCAGGTCCGCGCGCCGTCCGCAGGGCAGGGAAAACTCCGGTATCGCCACCAGTCCGAAACTCGCCAGCACGCGCGCCGCGCCACGCATCAGGCCTTGCGCATCATCAATGGCCGGATTGGTCAGCGAGGCGATGGAGGCGGACTCTGTGCTCATGGGCTGAATGTTGTTCGAACTTTGTTCCGTTGGCAAGGGAGGGGTTTGCACCTGTGTCAGACACAGCTAGGAAAGGGCCATGACATTGCAATGGAATGGCGCAACCGCGCCGTCACAAGACGACTTCCTGACCCTCGCCGAGGCGGCCTTTGCCGCCCTGCCGGAGGGGTTCCGGGCGATGTGCGGCAATGTGGTGATCCAGATTGCCGACTTTGCCGATGAAGAGACGCTCAAGGCGCTGGAAATGGAAAACCCTTATGAGCTGACCGGGCTCTATCACGGCGTGGACCTGACCGAAAAATCCCTCATGGATGCCGGCGCCATGCCGGACCATGTCTTTCTCTACCGCCTGCCCATATTGCTGGAATGGTGCGAGCGGGGCGATGTGACGCTTGATGAGCTGATCGCCCACGTGCTGGTCCACGAGATCGGCCACCATTTCGGCCTGTCGGACGATGACATGCATGCGATTGAGGGCAGTGTCGACTAGCTCATCGGGGTGAACGGTAAGGTATTCTTGATTGGTGGAAAAAGTTATCGGGTATCGGCCTGATGCCCGCATTCATACACGACATCCGCAGCGCGAGCTCGTTCAGACGGGCATGTTGCGACGGACCGATGATGATACCGGAAAGAATGTTTTCCATTGTGAGCTCTAAGCCTGGAAATTCTTCATAGTTCATCATACCAACTTCAACAATAGGGCGAGACAACCCTCTGATAAAGACAGACCTAAATGGAAATCGTCCAGGCTTTGTATCGTAATTGTGCCTATATATTAGCCGTATCTCATTTTCCTCACGAAATGCTGGATGTTTAATTGATGCGCATAGGTCAAATATTTTTGATGAAATCATTAATTCGAAATTTTCTACTGATTTTATATAATAATCTAGATTGATTTGTCTAATTAAATTTGCAATTAATATTCTAACTTTTTGGGATAATTCCTCTATTTCTAGATAATGGACTTTGTTTATACTAATTGGAAATTGCGACGAGGGGCTTGAGTTAAGGGCCGTGCCATCGAACTTGATGGCGCAACCATTGCCATCCGAACCATAAGCGCGCCACATGGACAGGGAGCCATCCTCACACGCATACTCCGATAAGCAAAACAGAAAACATGTTTCTAAATTAAAATTGAAATTTTTGTTTAAAAGATTCAAAGAATTTTTTAATATAATATAACCCCTTGAATCGTTTTCTTTAATTTTATTAAATTCAATTTTTATGAACTCAAATGCCCACCTAATCTCAGATATATCATTCATTCCAGAAGATACATTGAAGTACACTGATCGAGATTCAATTATAGATTTTGCTGCCTCGCAACTACAATAATGAACTAAATTTGGCGATATTGTATCATTTCCAAACGCACCTTCTCTCTCCTGGTCAAAGATAATCGCAGCCGTAGTTTGAGAATTTTCATCGACTTCCATCAAACCCTCCCAGCCATTCCGGCACTATTCGCGTCGCCGGGCCGTAATGGCGCTCGTCAAAGAGCGCGCTCACCTCGCCGGGCTCCAGCGACAATTCCACCGTCCACGCCCCGGCGGCTTTCGCTTCGGCCACAAAGCCGGCGGCCGGATAGACCGTGCCCGACGTGCCGATGGCAATGAAGAGATTTTAAGT
>JAIUMI010000022.1 GCA_022565665.1 Glycocaulis sp. | reverse complement strand
CCGCCATTTCGTCTGCGATAATCCGCCACAAGGAGTTTAACTCCGCTTCCGTCAGAGCGTTCAGTGATGCTGTGTCGATATAGGCTGGCATGGTCTTTCTCCTGTCTTTTTCCGGCCTCGCCCTTCGAGACCTTCATGTGACAGGGGGCAGCACCAGCTACGGGCATCGCGCATTCCCCACAGGGAGCCGCAACGCAGAGAAGGACAGCGGGAACGCTTCGGTTCCGCTGTTGCGCGGGCAACGCACGGGCTTGTGCCATAACCATGGGAAGAAGGGCTCACCGGAAAGGGTGAGGCGAAAGTCAGGAGATTCATGCCGACAATTCAAACGGCATCGCTCTCGCGGATTGACAGGACGAGGGGTAACATCCGCCTGGAAGGAGACATTCTTGGGGGCGCATGGGCACCCCATGCTCATGTAAGCTAATAATTTTATTGAGAAATTCGACGGCCTATGATAATTTCATAGCAAGTGATGACGCTCACCCGTTAAGCCTCGGGCAACTTCCAGCAGATAAATTGGGAAAATCTAGGAATTTAGTCACACGCACCCCCCAAAAAGGGGAATTTTTTTACACATTTTCTTACACATACACACAAAATCACAGAAATTATTATTTTATATCAATGGCTTATGATTTAACGTAATATACTTAAAATCCGTTGGAGGGCAACCTCCGTGCCGGTTCGATTCCGGCCGCCCGCACCATTCCTGGTTTCCGCAACGCACCCGCGTTGCGATATTCCGCGAATACCCGCCTGCACGGGCACAGGCAGTCGCGGGCGGCCGTTCGGCCTGGTGGCCCCTTACGGGGCCGGACTGGCACTCCGGCGCGCAGCGACGCGCGGATGCGCGGAGGATCAATGATAACCGCGCGCTTGCGCCGCTAAAATGATGCAGTATCGATGCTTTGCGAGGCGCGCCATGAATTTCGAAATCCTTGAAGGCGATGAGGTCCATGAACGCCCGGCAGAGCTGGTGGAGCTCTGCGTGGCAGCGTTCGGGGAGTTTGATCCCGCCTATCTGACCGACAGGCTGACGACGATCACTGCGCCATCGCTGGTCACCGCACGTGGCGAGCACGGCAAGCTAGCAGGCTTCAAGCTGGGCTATCGGCGCGGTTCCAGCCTGTTCTACAGCTGGCTGGGGGCGGTGCACCCTTCTGCCCGGCGGCAGGGTTTGGCGAGTGCCTTGATGGGGCGCCAGCACGGCTGGGCGGCCCGGGCGGGCTATCGCCAGGTAGAGACGCGCACCCGGGCAGAAAATGCGGCCATGATCGTACTGAACCTGAAATCGGGCTTCGTCATTACCGGCTTCGAGACAGACCGGAACGGTATTGGCGTGGTAACCCAGCGCAAACGGTTATTGCCGCGCTAGGCACGTTTCGGCCAATACCCTTGCCAATGGGAGCCGCAGGCATAACGCTATGCGCCATGGATTGGGCTGTGCAGTCATGCCAGGGCGCGCCGAGCGGCCAGACGGACCGGTGTTTTCAACGGCTTGAGAAGGCTGTGCGCCCATGAGCACAGAGCTTGCCCGCGATATCTTCTTTGAGAATCATCCCGACCCGATGCTCATTTACGAGCTCGCCACCCGGCGCATTCTCGTCGTGAACCACGCCTTCACGGAACGCTACGGCTATACACAGGGCGAACTGGGTGAGCTGCGTCTGGATGATCTGCACACGCCTGAGGAGCTGGAGCGGCTGGCTTCAAACGTGGCGGCCGTTACGGAAGGTCTTGATCGGGCAGGCGTCTGGACCACGCTTTCAAAACCCGGCGAGATCATTCTTGCGGAGGTTACCTCCCATACGCTGACCTATGATGACAAGGCGTGCGAGCTCGCGGTGTTGCGCGATGTGACCGCCAGCGTGGAGTTTGAACGCGAACGCGCCGCACTCCTGAAACGCGAGGAAAGGCTGCGCAACCAGGCCGAGGCGGCGGCTTTCCACTTCCAGTCCCTGTTTGAATCGGCCCCGAGCAAGTTTCTCGTGCTGGAACCGGACGAATACCGGGTCGTCGCCATCAGTGACCAGTATCTTGAAGCGGTCATGCGCAAGCGCTCCGAGATCATGGGGCGGCCATTATTCGACCTGTTTCCCGGCGCGGACGATGAGGGGCAAGATGAGGGCCGCAAGGTGATCGAGGCCTTGCTCGACAAGGTGAAGGCGACCGGTCTGCCCGAAGCGATACCCATTACACGCTATGCCATTGAGCGGCCTGCCGACCAGGGCGGAGGGATGGAGGAGCGCTGGTGGATCGGCGTGGTCTCGGCGATTAAGGCCCCGGACGGTACTATCAGCTACATCATCTGCCGGTCCGAGGACGTAACGGCACTGGTCCAGAGCGGAGGAGGCGATCCGGGCGCTATTGAGGCGAACATCAAGGACCGTCCCCTGGAGCTTGAGCTGGTCATGCATTCGCGCGAGCTGCGCGAGGCAACGCTCAGGCTGAAAGAGCGCGAGGCGAGCATCCGCACGGCCGAGCGCCTGCTGGCACTCGGGCAGTGGCGGTTCAATCTGCAGACCCAGAAGCTGGAATGGTCGGACAGCACGTTTCGCATGTACGGGCTGGATCCGGACGAACACGAGCTCGACTACGATCTCTATGTAAGTGTTGTTCATCCCGAAGACCGGCCCCGGATGGAACGCCAGTTTGCCGATTTCCTGTCATCGGGCGCGAGCAGTTACGAATTCTGGCACCGCGTTGTCCGGCCGGACGGGCGTGTGATCACGGTGCGCGGTGTGGCCGAGCGCGCTGCCACACCGGAAGGCGAGGTGACGACCGGGTTCGTTCAGGACATTACCGGACAGCTGGAAACCGATGCGAGGCTGAACGAGGCAGACAATCTGCTGCGTCTTGCCGGCAAGTCTGCGCGTTTCGGCGCGTGGCGCGTCGATCTGCAAAATGACGTCATCGAGTGGTCCGAGGAGGTGGCGGAGATCCACGATTTGCCGGGTGTGCGGGAAGTCCCGATCGAGGACGGCATCAACTTCTACGCCCCTGAAAGCATCGACCGTATCCGGGAGGTTTTCAGAAGTTGTGTGGACCACGGGGAACCGTATGACGAGTTGCTCACACTCATCACGGCGAAGGGCCGCCGGATCTGGTGCCGGACGCTCGGCGAGGCGGAGCGTGATGCCAGCGGCCGCATAGTGGGCGTGCGCGGCGCGTTTCAGGATGTCAGCGAACTGATCGCGGCCCGTCAGGAAAGCGAGGAGATGGCCGAGCGCCTGCGGCGTACGCTCAACTCAATGAGCGATGGCTTTTACCTGCTGGACGAGAACCTGCACTTCACTTTCGTGAATGACGAGGCCGAGCGGCTGTTGCGTACCGAGCGCGACAACCTTCTGGGCCGGTATGTCTGGGATATTTTCCCCAAGAGCCCGCCAGAAGCGCTTCGGGCAGCTTATGAAAGCGCGATGGCTACCGGCACCTCCCAGAAGCTGGAGTTCTGGTTCCAGCCCATGCAGGCCTGGTTCCGCCTTCAGGCACATCCCGGACGCGAAGTGCTTGCCGTCTATTTCCAGGACATCACGCAGGAGCGCGAAGCCCGCCAGCAGCTATACCTGCTCGAAGCGGCGGTCGCGCGGGCCAATGACGTGGTCATCATCACGGATAACGAAATCACCGATGACGGGCCGAGCATTGTCTATGTCAATGACGCGTTCGAGCGCGTGTTCGGCTATTCCCGCACCGAGGCGATTGGCCGCGGCACGAGTATTCTGCGAGGGCCGGAAACCGATCCGGAGACCCTTGCCAGAGTATTCGCCGCGTTCAGGGCTGCACTGCCGATGCGCACCGAGATCGTGCACTACACGAAATCCGGCGAAGGGCGGTGGATGGATGTCGATACGGTTCCGGTTGTCGATGCGGACGGCCGTCACACCCACTGGCTTGGCGTGTTGCGCGACATCACGGAGCGCAAGCGGTCCGAAGAGGCCTTGCGCATCGCGCGCGATGAGGCGGAAGAAGCCAACCGGCTGAAATCGGAATTCCTGGCCAATATGAGCCATGAAATCCGCACGCCGCTCAACGGCGTGCTGGGCATGTCACAATTGCTGGCCAGAACCACGCTGGACGCGCGCCAGCAGAAGATGATTGATACGGTGCAGTCATCGGGCCGGGCCTTGCTGGGGATCATCAACGACATTCTGGACATTTCCAAGATCGAGGCCGGCCTGATGGTGCTGGAGCCCGAAACCGTGGAGTTGCGCGCGGTGTGCGAGCAGGCGCTGTCCTCGGTCACCGCTGCGGCCCGGGAGAAGGGGCTGGCGCTCGGCTTCGAGATCGACGCGGCCGTGCCAGCCGCGGTTCAGGCGGACCGGCGCCGGCTCAGCCAGGTGCTGATCAATCTTCTGGGCAATGCGGTGAAGTTCACGCCGTCCGGTTCGGTGACGCTCACGGTCAGCGCGCGGGAGCGGGGTGTGATCCGCTTCGAAGTCGCGGACACGGGCCCCGGCATATCGGCCCAGCAGCAGCAACTGATATTCGACCGGTTCCGGCAGGTGGACGCCTCCTTCTCGCGCGCTCACGAGGGCGCAGGCCTCGGCCCTGCCCTGTGCCGGGAGTTTGCGACGCTGATGGGCGGCGATGTCAGCGTGGATAGCGAGCCGGGCAAGGGCGCACGCTTCCGCCTTGATGTGCCGCTCACCCCTGCGGAGATGGAAAAGGCCATCCCCGCGCCCGGTTCCGGCCCGGCTGTGGCCGGACAGGAGGCTGGTCTGCGGGTCTTGCTGGCGGAGGACAACGCCACCAACCGCGAAACGCTGATCATGTTCCTGCAGGAGCTGGGCATTGGAGAGCCGGTATGCGTGGCCGATGGCCGCAAGGCCGTCGACGCGGCGCTGTCGGGTGATTTCGATGTCGTGATCATGGACGTCTCCATGCCTGTCCTGTCGGGCCTTGATGCGATGCGCGAGATACGCGCCGCCAGGAAAAAGCGCGCCCGGGTGCCGATCCTGGCCTTGACGGCGCACGCCTCTTCCCAGGACCGCGAGCAATGTCTGAAAGCTGGCGCTAACGAATATTTGGCCAAACCGGTTGATCTGGAGGCCTTGCGAGGCGCATTGTCGCGTCTGACACAGAAGACAGCCGGGCGGAGAACGCCCGCGAGAAAGGGGTAGCCGTCGCCATCATCGATGATGATCCGGTCGAGACCGATATCCTGTCCATCCTGATGAGCGAAGTGTTTGACGAGGTTGAAGTTGAGTCCTTCCTCTCGGTCAGCGACTTTCTGCGTGAGGCAGAGCGCGCGCGTTTCAACCTGATCTTTCTGGATCGCCGCCTGCCGCCCTACACCAGTTTTGACGAGACCCTGCCGCTCGTGGCGCCTGCTGCGGGCGATGCAGTGATCCTGCTGGTAACGGCGCATACCTTCGAGAAGGTGGATCTCTCCCGTTACAAACGGGTCGTCGGCCCGTTTGCCAAGCTCGACCTGATGACGCCTGAAGATCTCAAGGTTCTGCTCGACAAGCATATGGGCGCCGTGAATTAGATTCTTGACGGTTCGCGCGGCGCAGCACAGCCTCATATCTGTTGTCAGCAACGAGAAAGGAGGTGATCCGATGATCAGTGGAATGATTGGAGTGTCCGTATCAGGGGTGCTCGGCTTCCGGTCACCGGGGCAGCCTTCGGTGAGGGTCTCGAGCACCGAATAATAGCCTGAAACGGCTTCACATTCTGCGCGGGCCGCACACCAAGCCGGTGACACCGGGACGGGGTGCGGCCCGTTTCATGTTGGCTAATACAGGCAAGGGGCTTTGATATGTCCTCGCGCATTCTTGTAGCCGCCGAAGAGGCGCTGGCGCGCAGCGACGCCACCTTTGTCGATGCCAGCTGGTTCATGCCTTCTGCCGGGCAGACCGGGCGCGATGCCTACACCGCGCAGCACATTGCCGGCGCCGCCTTCTTCGATCTCGACGCGGTGGCCGACCTCACAAGCGCCCTGCCGCATATGGCTCCGGGCAGCGCGACGCTTTCCCGCTGGATGGCCGCCAACGAACTCGAGCCGGGACGCACGTTCATCGTCTACGCCCAGAACGGCAATTTCGCCGCGCCGCGCGTCTGGTGGACGCTGCGCCGCTTCGGCCTCTCGCCGCTTATCCTCGATGGCGGGATGGAGGCGTGGATAGCGGCAGGCGGCGCGGTGGAATCCGGTGCGCCCGAGCCTGCCTCAGCAGCCAGCGGCCCGGACCTGCACCTCATCAAGGATGATGCGATGCGCTGGAATGACGTGCTCCACCATATCGGGGCAGGCGACGCGCTGATCGTCGATGCCCGTCCACCGGGGCGTTTCGCTGGCACCGAGCCGGAGCCGCGTGCGGGTGTGAAATCCGGTCACATGCCGGGCGCCATAAATCTGCCCGCAGGCAGGCTGCTGGGCGGTGATGGCCGCTTCCTTCACGGCGGGGCGCTGGAAGCCGTGCTGCCCACGCAGGACCGTCAGCAGCGCATTATCTGCACCTGCGGGTCCGGCGTCACCGCCGCAACGCTCCATGCCGGCTTCACGGCAGCGGGCTTTAACGATGTCTGGCTTTATGACGGGTCATGGACCGAATGGGCCGGCCGGGGCGATCTGCCGATCGTGACCGACTGAACAGTGTTCACTTCCCCATCTCGACACCGCGCCAAACCGCGCTAGCTTGCGGTGCAGCAAACAATTGCAGGGGAGGGCCATATGGCCGGACTGGAGATTCTGGACGGGCGGCTGAGCGTGCCCGTCATTGGCGCGCCGCTTTTCATCATTTCCCATCCCGATCTGGTGATCGCCCAGTGCAAGGCAGGCGTGGTCGGTTCCTTCCCGGCGCTCAATGCCCGTCCGCAGAGCCAGCTCGATGAATGGCTCGACCAGATCACCTCCGAGCTTGACAGCTATAACCGCGCCAATCCGGATAAGCCCGCCGCGCCGTTTGCCGTGAACCAGATCGTCCACCGCTCCAATGAGCGGCTGGAGGCGGACATGGAAACCTGCGCGAAATACAAGGTGCCGCTGGTCATCACCTCGCTGGGTGCGCGTGAGGACCTGAACAATGCCGTCCACTCATGGGGCGGCAAGACGCTGCACGACATCATCAATGTGCGCTTTGCGCGCAAGGCGCTGGAAAAGGGCGCGGACGGCCTCATCGCCGTATGCTCCGGCGCGGGCGGCCATGCCGGGACGCTCTCTCCCTTCGCGCTGATTGCCGAAATCCGCGAGTTCTTCGACGGCCCGCTTCTGGTGTCCGGCGCCATCTCCACCGGGGCCGGCGTGCTGGCTGCGCAGGCCATGGGCGCGGACTATGCCTATATCGGCTCGGCCTTCATTGCGACGGCTGAAGCGCGCGCCAGCGAAGCCTACAAGCAGGGCATTGTGGAGGGGCGGGCGGACGATATCGTCTACACCAATCTCTTCACCGGCGTGCACGGCAATTATCTCAAAAAGTCCATTACTGATGCTGGGCTGGACCCCGACAACCTGCCCGAAAGCGACCCGTCCAAGATGAATTTCGGCTCTGGCGGCAATTCCGCGGCCAAGGCGTGGAAGGATATCTGGGGTTCGGGCCAGGGCATCGGCTCGGTGGATGCGGTGCGCTCCACGGCTGACTATGTGGACCTGCTCAAAGCGCAGTATGAAGCCGCGAAAAAGCGGGTGTGCTGACGGCATTTAATTTTGCGTTTCACCGGCGAAAGCCGGTGCCCAGCCCTTCTGGATCCCGGCTTTCGCCGGGAAAACGCGGATGTGGATACCGTAACCCACGCGCCGATATCTCCGCCGGTTTTTGCCGCGAGAGCATGGAAGGGGTGCGGACGGCCCGTGGGGCCGGATGGGGTAGGCGGGGCAATCCATGCGTGGCCTTGAAGTGCCGTCCGCACTGGCGAGGCTTTGTCTTCCCGTATCCCCATTAAGCCCCATTCGGGGCAGTGAAGGGTGCGCCATCCATTTCGGACAACCACCCGACACCCGGAGCGGGGGACGTGATCCCTCGCGCCGGTCTGTCATGTGAGCGTGTCGCGAACATGCCCTTCCACCAGACCGGTAGCGAGCATCATACGGGCAGGTGCAGGGGAGGGGGATAAGTTGGGGCGCGCGCAGCTTATCAGACGCGCTGCCTCGCATGGTTGTCATGGCCCGGTTTATCCGGGCCACCCATGCCTGAGAGCGGCCGCCAGATCGAATTTTGCAGGCATGGGTCCCCCGCATAAAGCGGGGGATGACACATGGATAAGCCGCGCCCTAGATACTCGTCAGCCAGCTTGGCTTCACATATGTGTGGCCGAGATCGCGGGCGACGGGCTCGTAGGTGACATGGCCTTCGGCCACGTTCAGGCCGCGCGCCAGATGCGGATCGTCATTCATCGCCTTCTTGGCGCCCTTGTTGGCGATGGCCAGCGTAAAGGGCAGGGTGGCGTTGGTCAGCGCGAGCGTTGAGGTGCGCGCCACGGCGCCGGGCATGTTTGCCACGCAGTAATGGACCACGCCGTCGACGATGAAGGTCGGGCTCTGGTGGGTGGTGGGCTTTGAGGTCTCAAAGCAACCGCCCTGATCTATGGCGATATCGACCAGCACCGCGCCATCTTTCATCTTTTTCAGCATCTCGCGGGTGACGAGCTTGGGCGCTGCCGCGCCCGGGATCAGCACCGCACCGATCACGAGGTCAGCACCGATAACAGCCTCCTCAACCGAGGCCGCGGTCGAGAATGCCGTTTTCGCGCGGCCCTGGAACTGGGTGTCCAGCTCGGCAAGGCGCTTTATCGAGCGGTCAAAAATAGTCACGTCCGCGCGCAGGCCGACGGCCATTTCCGCCGCATGCGTGCCCGAGACGCCGCCGCCGAGGATAACGACCTTGGCCGGTTGCACGCCCGGCACGCCGCCGAGCAGCATGCCGCGCCCGCCATGGGATTTTTCAAGCGCCGTGGCGCCGACCTGAATCGACATGCGGCCGGCGACTTCGGACATGGGTTTGAGGAGCGGCAGGCGGCCTTCATTGTCCGTCACCGTCTCATAGGCGATCGCGATACAGCCCGATTCCATCAGCCCCCTGGTCTGCTCAGGATCCGGCGCGAGATGGAGATAGGTGAAGAGGGTGTGCTCCGGCGTCAGGCGCGCATACTCGATGGGCTGCGGCTCCTTCACCTTCACGATCAGCTCGGCCGATTTGAACACGGCCTCCGCGTCGGGCAGGATTTTCGCGCCGACCGCCTCATAGGCGCTGTCGGCAAAGCCGACGCCGTCGCCAGCCTTGGTCTCCACGAAAACCTCATGGCCGGCCTGTACCAGCTCGGCCGCGCCCATGGGCGTAAGGCCGACACGGTATTCGTGGATCTTGATTTCTCTGGGCACACCAACGCGCATGAGGGTCTCTCCCTGACTTTGCTGCCGCCCCGCGGGGCAGGCCATAGTTGCGGCGAAATTACATTATGCGGCGGGTGTCAGCAATTAGAGGACAAAAAACGCAAGAATCTTGCACAATATGCTCTCCAAGTATGCTATCCTGCTGATTGAAGGGCGGCGCTACCGCCTGCCATGGCAAACTCTTCGAAGGAATCCGCATGCGCCTCGATGCTCTGGACACCGCCCTTCTCACCCTGCTGCAGCGCGAGGGAAGACTGACCAATGCGGAGCTGGCCGAGCGGGCAGGGCTTTCGGCTTCGGCATGTCACCGCAGGGTGCGGGCGCTGGAAAATGGCGGGGTGATTGACCGCTATGTCGCCCTGCTCAATGCGGAGGCGGTGGGCCGCGGCCTGACCGTTCTGGTGCTGGTCACGCTGGAGAACCAGCGCCGCGAGACCATGCAGGCTTTCGAAACAGCGGTGGAGAAGGTGGAGGAGGTGATGGACTGCTACCTCACCACCGGGGCGGAGGATTATCTCTTGCGTCTGATGGTGCGTGATGCGCGCGATTATGAGCACGTCCACCGCGAACGCCTGTCCGGCCTGCCCGGCGTGGCGCGCCTCATCTCCAATATCGCCATGCGCAAGGTGTTCACCCGCACCGCCCTGCCCCTGTCCGGGGTTCAGGCCGGTTCGGCCACACGCAAGGCGCTGTCCGGGGTGTAGGCCTCCATCACGTCACGCATCCAGGCATGGATCTGGCTTTCAGGGATTTCGGCGTAGCGCAGAAGCGCCAGCGCGAAGTCCAGCCCTTCAGGCTGGCTGCGGTTGAGGATGGCATGGATGCCCAGCGTCTGATGGCGGCGCTGGTCGTGCTCGTCGCTCACGGCCACGAAGCGTTCCAGATCGGGAAAGTGCTCACGGACATAGGGCGTGATCTCGGCGGAGATTTCATAGCGCGGCCTGGCGACCGCCAGTGCGCGCGCTTCGGTCACATCGATGGCGCGCAAGAGCCGCGTGTCGGACGGGTCGCCAAAGGTCACCGCATAGCCGTCCGCGATGGCGGCAAGAAACCGGTCCGGATCATTCTCCACCGCGATCACGGGAATCCCGAAGCGGGTCAACGCGTCATACGCCATCCGCCCTGAAGGGGTCATGGCATAGATGAGGACCGGGCAGTTCATCTCCTCAGGCGCGCTCACCGGTTTGCGGCTGGCGGTTGCATCGGCAATGCGCCGGGCCAGCTTCAGCCCCAGCGAGGCCCAAAGCGGCGTCAGGGCCAGCGATATGGCGCTCGCCGCCACCAGTATGCCCGCCAGCTCCGCGCCCAGCGCCGCTGTAATGCCGGGCAGGGCGAGGATGACAAGGCCGAACTCGGAACCCTGCGCCAGCGCGAAACCAAGCTGCGTCCCCCCGGCAAGACTCCATCCATTGATGATGGCGGCCGCCCATGTCAGCGCGGTTTTCAGGACGAACAGCACGGCGAGCGCGGCGAGTATCCAGTGGGCCTGACCCAGCATCATCCGCCAGTCGAGCGCCATGCCCACCGTGATGAAGAAGAAGCCGAGCAGGAGTGCGCCAAAGGGCTTGGCCTCTGTTCGGATCACCGTCTTGAACGGCGTATCGGCGATGATCATGCCGGCGAGGAAGGCGCCCAGCGTCAGGGACAGCTCCAGTGCGCCGGTGGCGGCAGCGGTGGCCAGCACAAGGAACAGGGCCGCAGCAGTGAAGATGTCGTCATTGCGGGTGAGCGAGAGCAGGCGAAAGAGCGGCCCGATCACGAAGCGTCCGGCCAGCAGCGCTACACCTACGGCCAGCAGCGCCTTCAGGGCCGCCCAGCCGAGCGTCACGCCCAGCGCATCGCCCCCGCCCTCAGATGACAGCGAGACGGCAATCACCAGCAGGAAAATGCCCGCCACGTCCTGAAAGACCAGCACGGCGGTGGTGGAGCGCCCCAGCGGGCAGGTGGCGATGCCGCGCTCTGCGAGCGTCTGCGTCACCACGGCGGTCGCCGAGATGCCCGCCGCCGCGCCGATCAGCAGGGCCAGCACCCAGTCCATGCCCGCCAGCCAGCCGACAAGACCGAACCCGGCCGTGCACAGCAGCATCTGCATGGGCGCAAGGCCCAGCAGATCCCGCCCGCTCTCGCGTACGGTTTTGAGCGAGAAGGTGAGGCCGATATCGAAGAGCAGGAACACCACGCCCAGCTGGGCCAGCAGGCGGGTGGTGCCGTTCTCCTCGATCAGCCCGAGGCCGAACGGGCCGATCAGCAGGCCTGCCGCGATGAAGGTGACAATGGGCGAGGTCTTCAGAAGCCGCGCCAGCATGATGGCGGCGATGCCAACACCCAACAGCTTGATGGCGGGCAGGATGGCTTCCACTTCGCTCATTGGTCTGCCTTCGCGCTTTCAGTGTAGGGTTGGTGGCTGTGTGGGAGGGAGTTTGCCGAATGATCGACCGTACAGATAGTGCTTTTGCGGCCGTTTCGTTGACCGTCGGCGGGGGCATGCTGTCAGGAGGGATTATTGGCTCGGTGACTTACGTTGACGGCGAGCAGATTGTCAGCGTGATGCTGGGGCTTGCTGCCTTGTTGGGTTTGGGTCTTTGCACCGTCGGCGCCGTTTTGCACTATCGCTCACTGCCGCAGTGAATATCTGCTAGAATGGCCGAATGGAATTGCTGCTGATCATAAACATCGCAGGCGGCGCTCTGCTACTGGCCGGGCTGATCCGCATTGTCTGGCCGTATGCCACAAAAGCCAGCGCACGGCGCAAGGCGGCAGAACGTGATGAGCTGGATCGCGATTCGGTGCACACCTCCGCTGAATAAGGCGGCCCTGCCTCTCGCCAATTGCGCAGTCAGGCGCTACATCCCCGCCCATGACAGATGAACGCTATACCAGGCTGGAACAGCTGGGCGCCCAGACCGGCGCGCCGGAGAGCCCCGAGGCTGCGCGGCTGGAGCGCGTGGCCAATCCCGCGGCGGGCAATGATTACCTGATCCGCTTTACCTGCCCGGAATTTACCTCCATCTGCCCGGTGACGGGCCAGCCGGACTTTGCCCATCTGGTCATCGACTATGTGCCGGGCGACTGGATCGTCGAATCGAAGTCGCTCAAACTTTTCCTGACCAGCTTCCGCAATCACGGTGCCTTCCATGAGGCCTGCACGATGATGATTGGCCAGCGGCTGGTGGACGAGATTGCACCCAAATGGCTGCGCATTGGCGGCTACTGGTATCCGCGCGGGGGCATCCCCATCGATATTTTCGGCCAGTGGGGCGAGTGCCCCAAGGGCGTGTGGGTACCGGATCAGGGCGTCGCGCCCTATCGCGGGCGGGGCTGAATAGCGCCTGTCTTTCCATTCATTTATGTAAATGACGCGAGGTTGAACGCCTCTGTCTGACGGCGTTCAGACGCTGCTCCCTAAAACCGGTCTTGCTGATGGCGCAGTCCAGCGCCCGGCAGGAAAACTGGAGAGCAGACATGAAACTTCGCAACGCCCTCGTACTCGGCCTCAGCCTCGCTGCTTTCGTTGGCACGGCCACAGCGGCCGAGGCCCAGCAGCGCAACCGGGTGAATATCAACCAGTCCGGCTATAATCACGAGCTGGCCGCCCGCCAGCAGGGCCACCAGAACCGGCTCGCGATCGAGCAGCGCGGCGCCTACCACTATGTCCAGACCATCCAGGCCGGTTCGCGCAATGGTGTGACGGTCGGCCAGGGCGGCTATGCCAATGACGCCTATGTCGACCAGCTTGGCCGGCGCAATACGGCGGTGGTGGGCCAGGAAGGCGCGTTCAATCGCGGCACCGCGATCCAGACCGGTACCAACAATGCCGTCGGCGTCGCCCAGATCGGTTCGGGCAATACCGCCAACACCAACCAGACCGGCAATCACAACACGCTCGGCGTGATCCAGGTCGGCAATGGCCAGACCGCCAATGTCCGCCAGTCCGGCTCGGGCAGCGTGGCCGTCGTCATCCAGGGCAACCACTAGGCTGCCCGTTGAAACCCCATAAAACCCGGCAGGCGTAATCGTCTGCCGGGTGGCAGGGGGAAAGGAGTTCCAAGATGAAATCCGCCCTGATACTGCTTACTGGTTTGGCCCTTGCGGCTTCGGCCATCCCGTCACCAGCGTCAGCCCAGCTTGCGCCCAATGCCCGCCCGGACCGGGGCGTGTGCTGGATCGAGGAGCGTGCAAGACCCGGTTCTGGCTCGCTTCTCTTCTACGCGGGACGCCATGTGAATGGCCGATACCAGCTGGAGATCTTCCAGAATGACGGGCTCGGCCAGGTAATCGCTGAACAGTCCGGCAGTTTCCGTGGCAATGGCCTGAGGCCCAGCCTGCTCAGCAGCATCTTCGTCGGTGCCCAGCACCAACGTGGTGGCATCGGCCCTGCGGCCACCACCGGCGTGCAGGAGGGCAATGTCACCATCGTGCGCACCACGCGCGGATGGAATACGCCCCAACCGATAGAGATGTACGGATATGAGGCGAGGCTGCGGGTGTTCGATGCCCGCGGGCGGCAGATCTGCCACTACCGCTACTGAGTTGCCCCGCACGGGATGGCGGGTTGATGGCATCAGGCTATCAGCCCGCCCAGCGGGTCACGGACGGGGCCTTGCGGGGGCGCTCGACTGCCGGGACGGCCTGTGTGCCGACATAGATGAAACCGGCCACGCGCTCGTTGGCGGCGAGTCCCAGCCGGGCAAGCACGCGCGCATCATAGCCGTACCACTCGGTCAGCCATTGCGCGCCAAAGCCCATCGCGTCGGCGGCCAGCAGCATGGTCTGGCAGACAGCGCCCGCCGAGAGAACTTGCTCCCATTCAGGTATTTTATGCGGCACGGTGACCTGCGAGATCACGGCAATCACCACGGGCGCGCGGTCAAACCGGCCCCGCTCCAGTGTCAGCCTTTCGGGCGGAGCGTCGGGATGATCGGCGCGGGTGATCTCTTCGAGTATTTCGCCAAAGCGCGCGCGCGATTCACCCTCGAACACGATGAAGCGCCAGGGAAAGAGCTTGCCGTGGTCGGGCACGCGCGCACCGATCCGCAAAAGCGCATCGAGTTGTTCGCGCGAAGGGCCGGGCCCGGACATGTCGATAGCGCGCGTGGAGCGCCGCCGTGCCAGACGGGTCAGCATGCTGGCGGAGGCAGCAGGAACGGTCAGGATTTCACCATCCTGGGGGGCAGGCGGGGCGTTGAAAATGGTCATGCAGGGGCGCGCTCCTATTTCCGTGTCAACTGCGCGGGATTTTGACGGATTGGTAAAGCCGGTCTTATATCAAGCCTTGGGTATGCCATTTTCAAGCGGGGGCTGACATAGGGCATGCCATGCGCAAAGGGATAATGGATGACCGCTGAAACGGCGCTCGAAGAAGATGAGCTGAGCCCGGCCGAGCGCCGCAGGCGCAAGGTGCGTGACGCCATTCTGGAGGCCGCAGAAGCCATCTTCACCGAGGAAGGCGAGGCGGGTATCTCCATGCGGCGCATCGCCGAACGCATCGATTACTCCCCAGCCGCGCTCTACAAATATTTCAATTCCAAGGAAGCCCTGTTCGACGAAATCCGCGAACAGTTCTTTGAGCGGCTGTATGGGCGCATGGTGGCGGTTGCGGAAACGGTTACCGAAGGCCCTCTGGTGTGCGAGCAGTGTCTGCGCGCCTATGTGGAGACCGGTTTGGAACAACCGGCGCATTACCGGCTCGCCTTCTCCAGCTGGTTCGAGAGTGATTTCGAGGAGCGGCAGGATTCATTTGGCTACGCCGCTTCGGAGCGGCTCGATCTGATGATCGAAAAGGGCGTTGCGGACGGCTGGTTTGCTCCTTGCGACACCTATCTTGCCTCCATGTTCGTCTGGTCGGGCGCACACGGGCTGACCATGCTGGCCGTCACCATCCCCGATTTTCCCCATGGCAAGGAAAAATGCGCTCACCTGACGCTGGACGATGTGATAGCCTTCCACGCGGAGGCAACGGCACGCGGCCTCGCCACGCCCAAGCTGCATGCATGGCTGGACGCCAAAAAAGCAAAAAAGTAAACATCGTTCACTTTTCAAACGCCGTTAAGGGAACTATATCTGTCCCACGATCATGTGAGGACGGGTCATGGCATCTGCGATACTCCTGCGCCGGCACGGATTTGCCGCTGGTGTCCTATCCATCGCCATGGCAGTTGCAGCTGTGGCGGTGCTGGTCACCTTCATCCGTGGTGCCGGTGCGGAGGCGGGTTCTCCGCGTCCTGGCGTGCAGCCGGTCATCGTCGAGGTTCTCACCGTTTCCTATCTCGATGAAGCGGGTATCGAGGCGCGCTTTCCTGGCCTTGTAACCGCGCGGCGCGAGAGCGCGCTGGGCTTCCAGTCCGGCGGAAGGCTGGCGGATATTGCGGTCAATGTCGGCGACCGGGTGGCGGTGGGTGACACACTGGCCTCGCTCGATACCCGTACGCTGGAAGCCCAGCTGGCTGCCGCGCGCGCCGATGCAGCCGCAGCGGGCGCACAGGCCGCGCTCGCCCGCACCACTTTCATTCGTCAGGAACAGCTTGTGGAGCGGGGCCATGTCTCCGCCCAGCGCCTTGATGAAGCCGGTGCCAGCGCCCGCGCGGCCGAGGCGCAGGCGGAGGCTGCCCGCGCTGCTGCGCGCGCTCTGGAGGTTCAACTGGAGCTGGCCCGGCTTGATGCGCCTTTCGATGGGGTGATCACGCGAAGGCTGGCCGATGAGGGCGCGGTGCTCGCGCCCGGTGCGCCGCTCTTTCATCTGGTTGAGGACGGCGTGCTGGAGTTCCGCGTCGGTCTGCCTGCCACCGATGCCGCCCGTCTGGAACGCGGTGGCACCTACACGCTGGAGGCAGGACGGCGCAGTGCCGAAGCACGCCTGCGCGCGCTCACCGGCGTGGTAGACCGGTCCTCGCGATCGGTCGAAGCGGTGTTCGAGGTGCCAGCGGGGCAGGGCGTTTCCGCTGGCGAGGTGGCCCGGCTTGTTGTGCCCGGCGCGCTGGCAGAGCGCGGCTTCTGGGCCCCGCTTACCGCTCTGGCGGAAGGCCGCCGGGGATTGTGGACGGTTTATCTCCTGACCAACGGGGCAGAGGGCTACTCGCTCGAGCCGCGCAGTGTGGAACTGCTCCACACCGAAGGCGGCGAGGTCTATTTGCGCGGCGCGGTGGACGAGGGCGCCATGATCCTTTCCGGCGGGCTGCAGCGGGTCACGCCCGGCCAGCGTGTTGTGCCTGCAGGGCGCAGTGGCGCATGAGCACGCTTTTTTTCCGCTTCCCCCGTCTGACGGGGCTCGCGCTCTTTCTGGTGCTGGTAGCTGGCCTCGCCGCGCTTGTTACGATGGGGCGTCAGGAGGATCCTTATCTCACAGAGCGGTTTGGCCGGATCGTCACGCTTTTCCCCGGCGCTGACGCGGAGCGGGTCGAGGCGCTGGTGACCGAACCGGTCGAGCGGGCCTTGCTGGAACTGGCGGAGGTAAACGAGACCACCTCCACCTCCCGCTCCAATATCTCCGTGATCAATTTCGGCATTCGCGAGGACCTGAGCGCCTCCGAGGTGGAAACCGCCTGGACCAAGATCCGCGAACAGGCCGGCTCCGCGCAGGCCCGCCTGCCTGAGGGCGCAGGCGTGCCGGTCGTGATCCGCGAGTATATGGGCGCGTCCAGCTTGATCGTGGCGCTCTCCTGGCCTGAAGGTTCCGAAGCGAGCCTTGGCGCGCTGGGGAGACTGGCGCGCGATCTGGAAGACCGTCTGCGCAATCTGGATGCCACCTACCGCACCGAACTCTCCGGCGCGCCGGAGGAGGAGATCCGGGTGGTGCTGGACCCGGAAGCGGCCGCCGCACTGGGGATCACGGCAAATGACGTGGCCGCGATCCTTGCCCGCTCCGATGCCCGCGCGCCGGCGGGCCGGCTGGCAGGCGACGGCTATGATCTGACGGTGGAGGTTGGCGGGGCTTTCAACTCGCTGAACCGGGTGCGCGATGTGACCCTGCCCGGGCGCGACGGCGCAGGCTTTGTCCGGCTGGGCGATATCGCCACTATTGAGCGTTCGCGGCGCGAGCCTGACAGCACGCAAGCCTGGTTCAACGGCGCGCGGACGGTGTTTGTCGCCGCCTATGTGCAGCCGGACCGCCGGGTGGACAACTGGGCCAATGGCGCGCGCCGGGCGGTGGATGCGTTCACGGCATCCACGCCCGGCCTTGATGTGCAAATCATCTTCTCACAGGCCGATTATGTGGACCGGCGCCTCAACGGGCTTGCGGCCAATCTGGGCTTCTCTGCGTTGATCGTGTTCGGCGTGCTCTTCCTGATGATGGGCTGGCGCTCTGCGCTGATTGTCGGCGCGGCGCTGCCTCTGACGGTGCTGCTGGTCCTCATTCTCATCAATGCCTATGGCCAGCCCCTGCACCAGATGTCGGTGACCGGCCTGGTCGTGGCGCTGGGCCTCCTGATCGATAACGCCATCGTGGTGGCGGACGATTACCGCCTGCTCCGCCGACGGGGCATGGAGCGGCTTGCTGCGGTGGACAAGGCCGCGCGCACGCTCTTCGTGCCGCTTCTGGCGTCCACCATGACGACCGTCTTCGCCTTCGCCCCGATTGCGCTGATGCCGGGCACGGCGGGCGAGTTCATCTCCATGATCGGGGTATCGGTGATTTTTGCCGTCATCTCCTCCTTCGTGCTGGCCTTCACGGTGATCCTGGCCCTTTCGGCCTGGTTCGATGATGGCCGGGCGGAGGAGGAAAACCCGCCCTTCTGGCGGGACGGGCTGCGCTCGCGCCCGCTTGCGTGGGTCTATCGCAAGCTGCTGGACGCGGTGATCGCCCAGCCCGCGGTGGGGATCGTACTTGCCATGATCCTGCCCATCACCGGCTTGGTGGCCGCAACCACTTTGCCGTCTCAATTCTTTCCGCAGACCGACCGTGACATGTTCGAGATCGCCGTAACGCTGCCCTCTGGCGTCTCCATGGAGCAGACGCGCCAGCGCACGGCTAACGTGACCGCCATGCTGCGCGAATATGAAGGCGTGGAGGATGTTGGCTGGGTGCTCGGCAGCTCCTCCCCGCGCGTCTACTACAATATGCGCAGGGGGCAGGCGGGCCGTCCCAATTATGCCGCCGGCTGGGTGCGCACGCGCTCGCCGGAGGATACCCGCCGTATCACGCAGGACTTTCAGGAGCGTGCCCGCGATGCCTTCCCCGATACCATGGTGCTGGCCCTGCCGTTCGAGCAGGGACCGCCCATCCCCGCGCCCATCGAGCTGAAAATCATCGGGCCGGAGCTGGCCGTGCTGGAGGCGCTGGGCCAGCAGGTGCGCCGTGTGCTCTCCGATACGCCGGGTGTCACCTACACGCAGGCGCAGATGCTGCTGGGAGAGCCCGTGGCGCGCCTGTCCGCCGATGAGGCGGCCGCCTCGCTCGCCGGATTGCGCCTTGGCGATGTGGCGGGCCGGGTGCGCGCTGATCTCGATGGCGTGACAGGCGGCAGCGTGGTGGAGGGCATTGAGGTGCTGCCTGTGCGCGTCATGGGGCCTGTGGACCGGCGCGGCGCGGCGGGCAATGTCAGCGCGGTGCCGCTGCCCGGTGCAGGGCGGGGCGGCATGTCCACCATCGGTGCGCTGGGCGAGCTGACACTGGCGCCGCAGACCTCGGCGATCATTCGCCTTGATGGTGAGCGGGCCAATCCGATCTATGGATATCTCTCCCCCTTCGTCCTGCCCGCCCCGGCGCTGGCGGATTTCTTCGCGCGCCTGGATGCGGCGGGTATCGAGATCCCGCCCGGCTACCGGCTGGATATTGGCGGGGAAGCCGAAAGCCAGGGCGAGGCCATGGCCGATCTCATGTCTACCGCCATACCGCTCCTTATCCTGATGATCGGATCGGTCGTGCTCGCCTTCAATTCCTTCCGCTATGCGGGGATCGTTTTCACGGTCGGCGCTCTGTCGGTGGGGCTTGCCCTGTTCGGGGTGTGGATGTTCGGCACGCCGCTGGGCTTTAATGCCATAGTGGGCGCGATGGGGCTCGTGGGCCTCTCCATCAATGGCACGATCGTGGTGCTCTCTGCCCTGCGGGGCAATGCGGCGGCTCTGGCGGGCGAGGCGCTGGCCATACGCGAGACGGTGATGGACTGCACCCGCCACATCATCGCGACCACACTCACTACAATCGGCGGGTTCGCGCCCCTGATCATCGAGGGCGATTCGTTCTGGCTGCCCTTTGCTGCCTCGGTGGCAGGCGGGGTGGCGGGCTCTGCCATGCTGGCGCTGGTCTTTGCGCCGGCGGCCTTCACCATTCTGGTGCGCCTGCAGAGCCGCAAGGGACAAGCCTTGCCGGTAGCCCAGCCTGCATCGTAAGCAGGATATGGGCACGGGCTGGAGGTGAGGGGCGATGAACGCGAAGGGCCATAGCGTACGCGGGCCATGGACGGTGAAATCCATGCGCACGGCTTATGAAAATCCGTGGATGGAAGTGCGCGAGTACGATGTCATCCGGCCAGACGGCAAGCCGGGGCTTTATGGCGTGGTGTCACCGGCCAATCTCGCCATCGGGATATTGCCGCTTTTCGTGGACGGCACGGTGATGCTGGTCGGCCAGTACCGCTTCGCGCTTGATTGCTGGAGCTGGGAACTGCCCGAGGGTGGCGGGCCGAAGGACATGGACCCGCTGGAGAGCGCAAAGCGCGAGCTGGCGGAGGAAACAGGCCTCGTTGCCGCGCACTGGCTGGAATTCATGGATATGCACATGTCCAACTCCATCACGGACGAGCGCGCCATTGCCTATCTCGCCTGGGATCTGGCTGAAGGCGAGGCTGAACCGGAAGGCACAGAAGATATCGTCACCCGCCTCGTACCGTTCGCCGAGGCGCTGGCAGAGGCGATGGACGGGCGTATTCGTGACGCCTTCACTCTGGCAATGCTGCTGAAGGCTGACTACATGGCACGCAACCGCCTTATCGATCCGGCGCTGGCACGCCTGATCCTCGGCCCGGCCTGACAAGGATACTGCCCATGACGAGCGCCCAAGCCGCCACGCCGATTGCCGCAGGCGATCTCTCGCGCCAGATATGGAACCGCCTGCGCGTGGAAGCAGCCGCGACGGCCGCCGAAGAGCCGATGCTCGCCGGTTTCGTCAATGCCGGCATATTGCGCCATGACAGCTTTGCTGACGCGCTCGCCCACCGCATCGCGTCCAAGCTCGCCGATGGCCAGCTCGACGCGGTACTCCTCCATGATGTGGTCAGCGAGGCGCTGCGTGCGGACCCGTCCATAGCCGAGAGCGCGGCGGCCGACATGGTGGCGGTCGATGAGCGCGACCCGGCCTGCAGATCGCTGCTCCAGCCCTTCTTCTACTTCAAGGGCTTTCAGGCCCTGCAGGGTTATCGCATCGGCCACTGGCTGTGGACGCAGGGCCGGGAGGCCATCGCCTTCCATCTGCAAAGCCGGATTTCCGAGCTTTTCGCGGTCGACATCCATCCCGCCGCGCGCATCGGCAAGGGCATCATGATCGATCATGCCACCTCTGTGGTGATCGGCGAGACGGCAGTGGTGGACGATGATGTGTCCATCCTGCACGAGGTGACGCTGGGTGGCACGGGCTCCGAAGAGGCCGACCGCCATCCCAAGATCGGCAAGGGCGTGCTGATCGGGGCAGGGGCGAAGATTCTCGGCAATATCGCCGTGGGCGAGCATGCGCGCATCGCGGCAGGCTCTGTGGTGCTGCAACCCGTCGAGGCGCGCTGCACGGTGGCGGGTGTACCGGCCAAGCCGGTGGGCGGGGCGTGCGCGGAGCCCTCGCGCACCATGGATCACAGCCTTCCTGATTGAACCTTTCTGACGGGCCGCTAGTTTGCGCCTGAACGCGCATTCGCGCGCGAATCCCCGCATCTTCCAGACCGGTTCCGGTCCGTTCATCATCAAATGAGGCGAGACGCCCCCCATGTCCCAGAAAGTTTTCAATCATAGTGAAGCGGCCAAGGTCGAGACCTTCCTGCGCCAGCGCCTCAATCCGGAACTGAAGGTGCAGATGCGCCAGCGGCCCGACGAATGCGCGGAAATCTATCTGGGCGCGGAGTGCCTCGGCGTCGTCTCGAAGAATATTGACGAGGGCGAGACCTCATACTCCTTCGAGATCACCATTCTCGATATCGATCTGGACGATCTCTAGGGCCTGTCCTCAGGGGAAATGTCGCAAGACGGCAACACCGCTTGCCGGACCTCAGCCTTGCCTGCAACGCATCGGCCGTCTCACGCGTAGGCCGGGTGTGGATTGGGCGCCATAAGGGGCTGCCAGCTAAAGGCGGCTCCGCGCTTGAAAGGCAAGACTGATGCGTAAACTCGCAATTCTCGCAGCGGCGGCCGCCCTCCCGCTTTCGGCGGCCGCAGCCCATGCCCAGATGGATTATGACTGGACCGGCCCGTATATCGGGGTGAATCTCGGCCAGGGCCGCGATGCGGACTTCAATCTGAATGCGGAACTGGATATCGCTTCGGACTCCACCTTCTTTCCCGGCGCCCTGACCGGTGAAACCTTCCCCACCTCGCGCCGCTTTGGCGGTGATGGCCTGGTGGGCGGCATACAGGGCGGCTTCAATGCCCAGACCGGCATGTTCGTGTGGGGCGGCGAGGTCGATATTCAACTCTCCGACATTTCCTCCTCCACCTCGATTGCCAATGCGCCGGGCGGCGATACCGCCAATCCCGACGGCTTCACCGATCTGCGGTTTGAAGTGGACTATTTCGCCACAGCCCGCGCACGGGCCGGAGTGGCGATGGACCGCTTCCTGATCTATGCGACCGGCGGTTACGCCTATGGCCGCGTGGATTTTGACCGCAATTACCGGGTGGGATCGGCAGAGCTGACTGCCAGCGCCAACGCCAACCGTCATGGCTGGACCTATGGTGCGGGCGCCGAATATGCGCTGGGCGATTTCTGGACCGTGCGGGCCGAGTATCTGAAAGTGGATCTTGGCCGGGACAGCTTCGATACCAGCTATGAGGATGGCACGGTCGGCCGTGCCACGATCAATACCGAGTTCGACGTGATCCGCACCGGTCTCAATCTGCGCTTCTGATACGCAGCTTCCGGACGGCATGAAAAAGGCCCCGGCGCGCAAACGCCGGGGCCTTCGTGCTGCCAGAGGGTCCTGCAGCTAGAGCACGTCGAGCATGGAAGCGACCAGCGGGTGGCGCACAATGTCCTGCGCCTGCAGCTGGACCACCGCTATATCGTCCACCGTTTCCAGGCGCTGGCAGATATCAGCCAGGCCGGAGAGTTCGGGCAAGAGATCGGTCTGGGCGGGGTCGCCGGTCACCACCATGGTGGAATTCCAGCCCAGACGGGTGAGCAGCATTTTCAGCTGGCCATAGGTACAGTTCTGGGCTTCGTCGACCACGATGAAGGCATTGTTGAGCGTGCGCCCGCGCATATAGGCTATTGGAGCAATCTCGATCAGGCCCTCGGCCATCAGCGCTTTCAGGCGCTTCGGGCTCAGCCGGTCGGCCAGTGCGTCATAGAGCGGGCGCAAATAGGGCGCGAGCTTCTCTTCAAGTGCGCCGGGCAGGAAGCCGATATGCTCGCCTGCCTCGACCGCCGGGCGGGACAGCACGATGCGGCCGATCTGCCCGCTTTCGAGCGCTTCCACCGCCTTGGAAACGGCCAGATAGGTCTTGCCGGTGCCCGCCGGGCCCATCGCCATGACGAGATTATGATTGTCGATCGCGTCCATCAGCCTCGCCTGGCCCTCAGAGCGTGGCTTGACGGTCTTGATATAGCGCTGGTCCCGCATGGGTTCGCTGTCATCCGGGCTCCAGTTCGTGCCGGGGAAGAGGGCGCGGACCTTCTCCTCCTCGTAATGCTCGGCGTTGAACCCGCCCTGACGGCGTTTGGCGGTGCGCTTGCTCATGCTGGCGTCCTCCGGACAAGAAAAAACCCCTCACGCGGGAGTGCGTAAGGGGCGGAAAAATGCGGTGCAGAAAAGGGGCCGCGGTGCGCACAGTCCGGTGCTCGGACTGCCGGGCCAGGATTTGGGGGTGCCTCAGGCATTTAGCCCCGGTCCTCCACAACGATGACGCATGATGCGCCGCGAACCCTCACGCGCGTTTCGTGAAACGTTTGATCAGCCTTGCGGCTGATCCCCTCTCGAATCGCCTCTACAGTTTCATGTTAAGACACCTAACGGAGTGTTAGTCAGCCCGTCGCAGAAACTTCATGTTGAAGAATGCGCGGCGTCACGCAGATACGCAGCAGGCCTGCCCGGAAGGAGAGCAATTCCATGCCCGTTTATGAACTCGATAGCATCCGTCCGCACATCGGTGAGGGTGTGTGGGTCGCGCCCTCGGCCAGCGTGATCGGCCGGGTGAAGCTGTCAAAGAACGCCTCGGTCTGGTTCGGCGCGGTGATCCGCGGGGATGTGGAAGATATCGAGATCGGCGAGGACACCAATATCCAGGACGGCGCGGTGATCCATGCTGATCCGGGCAAGCCCACCCGTCTGGGCAAGGGTATCACGGTCGGCCATCAGGCCATGCTGCATGGCTGCACGATCGGGGATTATTCGCTGGTCGGGATAGGCGCGACCATCCTCAATGGCGCTAGAATCGGGAAGAACTGCCTCATCGGCGCGCATGCCCTGATCACCGAAGGCAAGGAAATCCCGGACAATTCCATGGTGCTGGGCTCACCGGGCAAGGTGGTCAAGACGCTGGAGGAGGGGATGGGCGATATCTTCAAGGCCAGCGCAGACCATTACGTCGCCAACGCACAGCGCTTCGCCAAGGGCCTGATGGAGGTGTGAGGGGGCTTTTCTTAGTGATGCTCCGCACCTGCGTGCGCCGCTCCTCGCATAGGCTCGGGCGGCCGGTCGGCCTAGCAGGCCGCCTAGCGGCCTGAGAGCGCGAACGCGCGCCCGCGCTCGTGCGCGGAACATCGCAGCCCGGATGGGCTGCGGAACTAAATGAGCAATCTTATTGCGGCCGGCCCCACAGCTCGCGGATGCGCTGGTCGGTATCGCGGCCGAAATTGAACCAGGCCGTACGATCGCGCGAGGCGTCGATCACGATCAGCCTGTCATCGCGGGCCAGAAGATGGCTCAGCTCATTGCGCAGCGTGGCCGCCGTGGACGGCGCACGCAACAGCCATACGCCCGGTGCCACCGGCTCGGCATCGCCGAAATCCTTCAGCGCGGCTTCAAAGCCGGCCAGGCTATCCTCGCCCAGCGTGGCGATAATCACGAAATTGGCCGTACGCGTGTCGCTGGAGACGGGCTTCCTAGTGCCGGGGCTGCGCCGGGCCTCGTCCAGCCACAGCTTGAACTGGGAGACCGCCTCTGCCTTGTCCCAGCCCTCGTCACGGCTCTGGGAGACCAGAGAGTGGGCGGCGATCCGGCCTTCCCCGACAAAGGCGCGCATCTGCGCTCCGGTGTAGGGGCCGTAAACGCGGCCATCGACTTTTACAAACCAGGACATTGCGATCCCATCATCCCGCGGCATTGGCGATTTAACTCCTTCGAGCCTTCGCGTGGAACAGAGGCTATGGATGGCATACGGCAAGATTCAGGCCGCTTGCTTCCTTATGCGCCAAGATTGTGACTTTTTCTGCCTTGGCCCCCACCGGTGGCAGACTGCCGGACGTCAGCCCGGTCAACTCCTGGGGGGATCGAACGCTACGGCGAAGCCATTGTCCAGCCAGCGAGTCACATGGCCTTTCAGATCGCCGACACTGACCGGCTCGCCCTTGCGCGGACGCTCCAGACAGGCGAAGGCGGCCCCTGAAACTGACACATCCACAAGGTCGGCATGGATCAGCACGCCGTCCTTCAGGCGGATCTTCACCTTGCCGGTGCCCGGCTTTCTCGGAGCGGCACGGTCTTCCTCAAGGCCGAGGCGTTCCATGTTGAAACGCCAGGTGATCGCATCGCCCAGCCGGTCGCGCTTGCGCTGGGTGGCGGCAAAGCGCACCGCGAACCCCTTGGCGCCTGCGCGCACCACATCGCCCTCGATCCGTCCGAGGCCTTCAAACAGCATGACGATACGCTCGCCCAGCGCGGGCGGAATGTCAGCTGCGATCCTGGCGCCGCCGGGGGAGATATCGATCAGTGTGCAGGGAAACTCGCCATGGACCGGGTCAAGGAAGCGGCCGGGCAGGCGCAAGGGCACACGCCGGTGGCGGCGCTGTTCCTGCGCACCCAGCGCAGCTATGCGGATTTTGCGCCGGTCCAGCCGGACGCCGATATCACTCACATTGCCCATGAATGCCTCTCATCCATACCCTGTATGATAGAGAGACCCCGGTTAATTTTTGGCCAAGCCAGCGGCGGTCCCAAGTATCAGAAATCATTGGCCGCACGGGCCGGCACGCTCAGCCGGGCGGTGCGGGCAAATGCATGCAGGGCGGTTTCCGGCTCCATGGCCGGACGCAGCTCCTTGAGCACATGGCGTACCGCAGGACGGCCATCCAGCCGGCCGGCATGCAAAGGCTGGTAAAGCCCAAGGCACCGGTCCACCCACCCTTCAGGTCCGCGCAAGGGCAGAAGCGCGATCTCCACCTCCACCGAGTGGCCCTCAAGCGAGACCGCATCAGCCAGCGCACAGGCCGGTGCCGGCACGCTCAGCGCGCCTTCCAGCAGCGCGGTCATGTGCTGGCGGTCATGGCCGCGCCACATGCCGAGGAAGTTCTGGTCCTTGAACTCGCGCTGATGCATCTGGCACAGCGCCGTGCCCGCCAGGCGGAATATGTGATGATCGCGGTCCATCCGGCGCAGGATGAACAGATGACTCAAGAGCCCGGCCAGATCACGCGGGGCAATGTCCCCGCGCGCCGGCGCAGAGCGGCCAAGCCGTCTGGCATCCCAGTACGCGAACAGCGTCTTTGTGTTTACATGGCGCATGCGCAGCCATCCCTCTTGCAGTCCTCACCGGTGCACGCTCAGTCCTGATGAGGGACAGGGCGGGCCGTCTGGCAGCGGTCAACTGCAAACCCCTTGCCAAGGCGTTTGGCCAGGAAGAATTGAGGGGCAGGGACGGCAAACGGCACGCGCCTTGCGTGAGTGCGGGCAAACAGACGGGAGTACCCCCATGCGCGTTTCATCTCGATACGCCGGCCTTGCCGCCAAAGTGGCCGCAGCCCTGATCGCCAGCGCGGCAAGCGCGGCTGCCGCGAATGCCGGGCCGACGCCGGTTTCCCCGCCGCCGCCCAGCCATCATTGCTGCCAGCACGGGCACGGGCCGCAGGTGCACGCCCCCTCCATCCGTATTGGCGGGCCGCGCATCCATATCGGGGGACCGCGCATACATGTCGGCGGTATCCATCTGAATAACCAGATCAATGTGAATGTGAACGCGTCTGCGTCTGCCAGTGCGATGGCCGTTGCCGGCGCGCAGGCTCAGTCCAACACCATCGTCTATGGCGGGGGCGGCTTCATTCCGCGCGGGGCCCCGCCCGCAGCGACCGCCATCGGCGCGCTGGCGCTGGCCGGCGAGTATGAGGCCGAGGAAGAAAGCTATATGCGCATGGTGGAAGGCTGGCGCATCGTGCGCGCCGTGTGCGTGGACGATAACGGCACGCCGCATCCGGCTTCACGGCCCGAACGTGATGAGCGCGTGGCCGAAGGCTTTGAGGGCGAGATTTTCCGCTGCATGCCCGGCACGGCCCTGCAGGCTACGCTCGGCTGGCGGCGCGATGGCGGCGATGATTTTGAAGGCGGCAGCACGATTGCCTGCCGCAAGGGCCAGGCCCTGCGCTATCGCTCGGGCGACGTCTATTGCGCCGAGGCCACGCCAGAGCGCGACTGCCATGAGCGCTCGCTCCTGCGCCTGTACGGGCCGGGCGTACGCCTGATCTACATGCGCTATGAGGAACGCTATACCGAAGTGCGCGAGCGCCGCCGGGAGCGCCGCACCGCCTCCTCGCTCGGCCTGATGCTCGATGGCGGGGTCGGCGGATATAACTGATCTTTGCTGAAATTACCTGTACCACACCCACACCTCAGACCGGCCCCGGACACGCTCCGGGGCCGTTTTTTTTATGACATTTCACGTGACGCGCCCGTGCTCCTTCGCTAATGGAGGCGCAAAGCCCTTACTTTTTCCCATTCGGAAATGCCCATGGATCGTATTGACGACCTGCGCCTGTTTCTGGCCGTGGCGGAGCTGGAAAGTTTCACCCGCGCGGCCGAGCGCCACTCCCTGACGCCCGGCGCCGCGTCCAAGCAGATCGCGGCGCTGGAAGAGCGGATGCAGGCGCGCCTGCTGGAGCGCACCACGCGCTCAGTCAGGCTTACCGATGCGGGCCGGGCGCTGCTGGAGCGGGTAAAGCCGTGGCTCTCGGAATACGAGGCCATCGAGCACGGTCTGGTGGCCGACAATGCGGCCGCGGCGGGCAGCTTGCGCGTGGCGGCGCCGGTCGATTTCGGCTCGGCGCGCCTCATCGAGCCGATCACCGCCTTCATGGAGCAATGGCCATCAGTGGAGGTGCGCCTCGACCTCTCTGATCGCATGGTCGATCTGGTGGATGAGGGCTATGACCTTGCCGTGCGGCTCGGCCATCTGCCCGATTCCAGCCTGATCGCCAAACGCCTCGCCGAGGCCCCGATGACCACGATTGCCAGCGCTGCCTATCTGGAGCGTCATGGCGCGCCCGCCCGTCCGGCCGATCTGGCGGGCCATGCCTGCATCATTGACCGCAACCGGCCCGCGCCCCTGCTCTGGCGCTTTGAGAAGGGCGGGGAGAAGGCCGAGGTGAAGGTAAGCGGGCGGCTGTCCCTGAACGGGGCGAGCGCGGCTGTCTCCGCGGCCTGTGCGGGCTCCGGCATTGCCTGCACGCCGAGCTGGGCCGCGCGCGCGGCCATCGCGGACGGGCGCGTGCTGGCGCTGATGGAGGACTGGGTGCCTGAAGGGCGCGAGCTGTGGGCGGTCTTCCCCTCCAACCGCTATCTCGCCCACCGGGTGCGCCTGCTCGTGGATCATCTGGCCGGCTGGTTCAAGGGAAGTGTGTGAGGCGGCAGGGGGTGTCATTCTCCGGCGGCGTAGCCGTCCGGGGAACCCATGCCTGCACCGAACGGGTAACACGGACCTTTCAGGCTTGGGTGGCCCGGATAAACCGGCCCATGACATCAATGGGCGTTTTGTAATTTATGGTGTTTTCCCGACGAAAGTCGGGATCCAGAAAGACTGGGCCCCGGCTTGTCGCCGGTGAAACGCCGAGACGCTGTGAGGCATGGGTCCCCCGGACCTCGCTGACACTCGGCCGGAGGATGACAAGGTGGTGAGCTCTGTTCATGAGGGTGAGTAGCGGTTCTGGTGATCGGCGCTTAAAAGAGCGTCATCGAGTCAGATGGAAGCGATTGCGCTCCGGGATGTTTTAGCTGTCATGCCCCTTCGCCTTGCCTTCATGGGAACGCCGGACTTTGCCGCCCGCTCGCTCGGCACGATCATCGCTGCGGGCCATCAGGTTGTCTGCGTCTACACTCAGCCGCCCCGGCCTGCCGGACGTGGCCAGAGCCCGCGCAAGAGCCCTGTACACACCCTTGCCGACAGCTTTGGCATTCCGGTTCGAACGCCCGAACGCTTCCGGGATGCAGACGTGCTGGCGGACTTCGCCGCGCTTGATCTCGATGCGGCCTGCGTCGTCGCCTATGGCCAGATATTGCCGAAAGAGGCGCTTGCCGCGCGGCGCCTTGGCTGTCTGAACCTGCACGCCTCATTGCTGCCGCGCTGGCGCGGCGCAGCGCCTATCCAGCGCGCCATAATGGCGGGTGATGAGGTGACGGGCGTGCAGATCATGCAGATGGAGGAGGGGCTTGATACCGGCCCTGTCCTGATGAGCGAAACGGTGCGTATCGCGCCTGATGACACTGCCGGCACGCTGCACGACAAGCTGATGGAAACGGGCGCGGAGCTGTGGCCGCGCACCCTTGCTGCCCTTGAACGCGGCTCGCTGCAGGCCGTGCCTCAGACGAATGAGGGTGTCACCTACGCGAAGAAAATTACCTCCGCAGAAGCCCGCATCGACTGGTCCCGCCCCGCAGGTGAGGTGTGTGACCATATTCGCGGGCTCTCTCCCTTTCCCGGTGCGTGGTTTGCGCTTGTAACGCCGAAGGGCGAGGTGCGTGTGAAGGTGCATTTTGCAGAACCGGAAAAGGGCTCCGGCGAGCCGGGCGAGGTGCTGGACGATAATCTGCTTGTCGCATGCGGGCGCGGCGCTGTGCGCCTTCTCCGCCTGCAGCGCGAGGGCAGGGGCGTGATGGAGGCCGACGCCTTCCTGCGGGGCACGGATGTGCCAGCGGGCGCGAAGCTTTAGCGATGCCCCGCTACTTCCTCACCATCGAGTATGATGGCGGGCCGTTTGTCGGCTGGCAGCGTCAGGACAACGGCCTCTCCGTGCAGGAGGTGATGGAGCGCGCCGCCGATACGCTCGAAGAGGGCCGCCACGAGGTCTATGGCGCGGGCCGCACCGATTCCGGCGTCCATGCGCTCGCCATGACCGCCCATGTCGATTTCGCCAAGGACTGGCCGGAGGATGTGGTGCGCGATGCGCTGAACCATCATCTGAGGCCCCATCCGGTCGCGGTGCTGAGCGCGCGGCGGGTGAGCGATGAGGTCCATGCCCGCTTCTCCGCCATCAGGCGTGGCTATGTCTATCGCATGATCGACCGGCGTGCCCCGCTGGCGCTGGAAGCGGGCCGGGCCTGGCAGGTGCGGGTGCCCCTTGATGCCGAAGCCATGAACAAGGCGGCGCAATGCCTTGTCGGCACGCATGATTTCACCACGTTTCGCGATGCGCAGTGCCAGGCCGACAGCCCGGTCAAATCCCTCGATGCGATTAGCATTGTCCGCCACGGCGAGGTGATCGAGCTTAAAGTGGAAGCGATCAGCTTCCTGCACCGCCAGATCCGCTCCATCACCGGCTCTCTGGTGGAGGTGGGCCGTGGCCGCTGGAGCGTGGATGATTTCCGCGATGCGCTGGAGGCTGCTGACCGTACGCGCTGCGGACCGGTGGCACCGCCGGACGGGCTTTACCTCGCCTTCGTGCGCTACCCTGCGGGCGTGGTGGAAAACCCGTAAACCAGCAGCGCGTCTACCACGAGCGGGATGCACGCCACCCCGGCCGCGAGCCCCCAGGGCATGTCCAGAGTGCCCGCCGCCACCCGCCAGTGCACGAACAGCCGGGCGATCTGGTAGAAGGCGATCAGCGTCGCCAGAACCTGCGCATTGGCGATGCCTGCCGCGTTCAGCACCCAGATCAGCGCCTGCACGTGCAAGAGCACGAACACCGCCCAGTTATGCACCACCACCCAGGCGGAGAAGCCGGTTTTCAGCCCCAGCAGCTTGACGATTACGAAGGCCAGCACCGGGAAGACCAGCCAGATGCGTGCATATTGCAGCACGGCTTCGCCAAGGCCCACACGCGCATCGGCGGCATTGGCCTCGCCCGCAAGGAAATGATTGGCCGAGAGCATGATCAGGATGAAGGCGGGCAGGGCGTAGAGCGCGGCCTTGAACGAATTGACAAATCCGTCCACCGACACGTCGAAATGCCGCTGCCAGTCCGGCTGGAAGGCCAGCATGGCGTAAACGCCCGTGACGCCAGCGCGGATCTCGGCCAGCGCGGCGCGCATCACGCATAGACCTCGAAATAGCGGGCGAGGATGCGCTCATAAATGTCTGTCAGCGCTTCGATATCGCCAACGGGCGTGCGCTCGTCCACCTGGTGCATGGTGGCGCCGACCAGGCCGAACTCGGCGACCGGCGCATAATCCTTGATAAAGCGCGCATCGGACGTGCCCCCGCCCGTATTCAGCACCGGCTTGCGCCCCGTTACCTCCTCCACGGCCTCTGACAGGAGCGCGGTAAAGCGCCCCTCCGGCGTCAGGAAGGCCTCGCCGGTGACGGTGAGGTCGAGCGCGATCTGCCCTGCAAAGCCCTTCTGCACCTCGGCGGCCTCGGCCTCGATCCAGCTTTTCAGCGCCTCGCCGGTATGGGCCGTGTTGAACCGTATATTGAATTTCGCGGTGGCCTTGCCCGGGATCACATTGTGCGGGGCATTGCCCACATCAATCGTCGTCACCTCCAGATTCGACGGCTGGAAGTGCTCGCTGCCCTCATCGAGCGTGCGTGCCTTCAGGCGTGCCAGCAGGGCCATGAGGGGGGGAAGCGGGTTCACAGCGCGGTCCGGATAGGCAACATGGCCCTGCCTGCCCGTCACCGTCACAACCGCGTTCAGCGAGCCGCGCCGCCCGATCTTGATGGTCTCGCCCATAACGCTCGGATTGGTCGGCTCGCCCACCAGACAGTGCGAGAATTTTTCGCCTTTCGCCGCAAGGGCTTCCAGCATCTTCTTCGTGCCGTTGACGGCCGGGCCCTCTTCATCCCCGGTGATGAGAAAGGCGATGGAACCGTTTGGCTGGCCTTGCGATTCCAGATGGCGCGCGGTGGCGGCAACGAAGGCGGCAATCGCGCCCTTCATGTCCACCGCGCCGCGCCCGATCAGCACGCCATCGCGCAGGGCTGCCCCGAACGGGGCTGACTGCCATTGCGCGGCATCGCCCTCGGGCACCACATCGGTATGGCCGGCAAAGCAGAAGACCGGCTCTGCCGTGCCTAGGCGCGCATAGAGATTGTCCACCTCGCCAAAGGGCATGCGCTCACACGCAAAGCCCAGCGCCTCCAGCGCCCCCTGCAACGTATCGAGCGCTCCCTCATCGCGCGGCGTCACTGAAGGCGCGCGGATCAGGGCCTGTGCCAGGCCGATGGCATCGTGCGGGGCAGGGCGGGTGAGGGTCGTCATGGCCTTGACATAGAACCAATCGCGGGTGCGCGCCAGAGCGGCCAGGCGGTGGCTACTGCGCCAGCCCCTCGCCTTCCTGGAGCGGGAAGGTCAGCGTCACGCCGTGACCGCCACTGGCTGTGGCGCCGGCCTGGCTGGACCCGCCCAGCTGACGCGCGAACGCATCAAAGAGTGCGCCGCCCACGCCGCGCCGGCGGCTGGGGTCAGGCTGTGATGCCCCCACCCCGTCATCGCTCACCTCTGCGATCAGCTTGTCATCGGTGCTGACATAGACCCGCACGGTAAGCACGCCCTGCGCGCGCCCTTCAAACGCGTGCTTGTAGGCATTGGTCATCGCTTCAGTCACGAACAGGGCGAGCGGTATGCAGCGCTCCGCATCGAGTATCGCCGGGCTGATATCGGTGTGCAGGGTGATGGCGCGCTCCTGCCCGCCTAGCGCGGAATGGGTAAGACCGCACAGATCCTCGAAGAAGGGCTTGAGATTGATGCGGCTGACATCGCCGGCCTCATAGAGGCTGCGATGGACCAGGGCGAGCGCGTTGATCCGGGTTTGTGCGTCGCCCAGCACTTTGGCGGCGGCCGGATCATCCACCGCGCGCATCTGCAGATTAATAAGGCTGGTGATGATTTGCAGGTTGTTCTTGACGCGGTGATGCACCTCCTTGAGGAGCATTTCCTGATAGCCAAGCGCCTCTGTCAGTGCCTCGTCGCGCTCTGCGACGGAGGCGGCCATGGTGTCGAAGGCATCAGCCAGCTCGCGTATTTCAGCTGGCGCCGATGCAGCGCGCAGCGAACGCACCGAATAACGGCCCCGCCCATAGGCGTCGGCCAGCCGGCGCATATAGCGCAGCCAGCGCAGCACCATGATGTCGGTGGCCATCCAGATCACCGTGCCGGCCAGCGCCAGCATGGCCAGCGGAAGCAAAATCGTGCCGGCGATGTCCACAAAGGCAAAATCGATGAATTGCGGGGCGGGCTCGGCCAATAGGGCGTAGAGTTCGGTGGAGAGCAGCGGCACCAGCACATAGATGCGCGGCTCGCCTTCCGGGCCGGAGCGGGTGAACTGCGCACTGCCGGCCTCGATGGCGGTGTTCATCAGCCCGGCATCTACGCGGGTAAGGCCCAGCTCACGGCTTTCGGTAAGCAGGCGTCCTTCCCTGTCCACCAGCGCGGCGCGGGCCTCCCCGGCGCGTTCGCGGCCCAGCTGCTGGAGGGCCTGCAGGCGGATGCCGGTGGTCAGCGCGCCTGAAAACGCGCCATCGGGGTCGAAAACGGGGCTGACGGCGCGGATGATCGCACCATTGGTGACCGGGTCGATCTCCAGCGCGCCAACGAGGAAACGGCCCGTATCGCGCGCTTCGGTGAACCAGGTTGCCTCGTCAAAGCGCACCGGCGTCTCGAGGGGTTCGGCCGAGCAGGCCGTATGGCCCGTAGCGCTTATGCGCATGATATTGGCGTATACCGGCTGGTCGGCCAGCGCTTGGGCAAGGGCACGTGCACACAGCGCGCCGCCAAGGCGTACAGGGGCCTGCTGGGCCAGAGCGCTCATCATGGCGCCGGCGCCCAGTATGACCTGGCGCTGGCTTTGCGCGGTCAGCTCGGCGCGCGCGGCGAGCAGTTCGCGCTGGGTCTCGCGCGCGGCATCGAAACGTGCCTGCGTATATACCGCGCTGAGCACCAGCATTGGCAGAAGCGCCAGCGTGATGACGGCGAGAAGCCGTGCACGCAGACCTACCCGCCAGAACGGCGCACGCGGTTCCGCGGCGTCGCCGGTTTCAGCTTTCTGCGGTCTGGAGGGTTGCGTTCCGGACGTGGTCAACGAGATCCTCTGCGGCTTTGGCCGCGCTGCCCGGAGAGGCCTGCAGGGCGGAGCTGTCATCCAGCCGCTTTTCCAGCGAAGCGCGGGCGCGGCTGACGCGGCTTTTTACCGTACCGATGGCGCAGGCGCACACCTGGGCCGCTTCCTCATAGCTCAATCCGCCTGCGCCGACGAGTATCAACGCCTCACGCTGCTCCTCGGGCAGGTCCAGCAGGGCCCGGCGCACATCATCCAGTTCCACTGCCCAGTTCTGGGCAGTACCGGTGATGGCGGCGGCTTCGGGGATCTCCCCGCCCTGTTCCTGCTTGCGCCAGGCGCGCCGGCGCTCGGAATAGAAATGATTGCGCAGGATGCGGAAGGTCCAGGCCCGCATGGAGGAGCCTTCCTCGAACCGATCGCGCGCGGTCCAGGCCTTGATCAGCGTTTCCTGCACCAGATCATCGGCTTCCGCCGCATTGCCGCACAAGGAGCGGGCGAAGGCGCGCAGGTGCGGGATCGCGGCGGTCAGCTCGCGCTGGAAGGCGGCCGAAGCGGCCGCAGGCTGTGCCGTGCTCATGACCGGTCCTGCCCATGTCCGTCATCTTCAGGTTGGCCCGCCTGGTCGCCACTGGTGGCAAGCGAATCCAGCAGATCGGCAAAGGCGTCAGGCACCGGTTCGCTGGCCACCGCGTCATAATAGGCACGCAGCCGGTCGCCGAGAACGCGCCGCCGCGCACTCTGTCCGGCGAGAGCCGGATCAGCGGTGCCGGGCGTGTCTTCCGGCGTATTATCCTTGGCTTTCTGTGACATGGGATATTGACCCTACTCTGAAGCGTGGCTGCCGGTCGACCCCGGCAACATCGTCGGGAGAGCTAACGCATGATAAAATCGGGCGGTTCCCACGCTGGCAGAGTTTATGTTCATATGGTGTGCGGGAACCACAGGCGGGGCTTGCGCGTATGCGAGTGCGGGGCGCGTCCGCGCTTGGCCGCCCGGCGGGGCTGTATGTCGGATAAAGGAATTGACGACGCATGCAAGTTGAACAAATCAAGGCTCACCTCCCCTTCCTGCGCCGTTATGCGCGCGCGCTGACCGGTGACCAGGACAGGGGCGATGCGCAGGTGCGCACCGCGCTGGAGGCTGCCATCAGCGGGTCGGCAGGCTTTAATGAAGGGCTTGCACCGCGCATTGCCCTGTTCCGCCTGTTTCATGACACCTTGGAGGATGGCGGCCGCGGCGCAGCGCAGGCCGCTTCGGGGCCCGATGCGCGTCTGCAGACGCTGGACGCCCATGCCCGCCAGGCTCTGCTGCTGACGGCCATGGAAGGCTTTTCCAATGAGGAGGCCGGCCAGATCCTCGCCCTGCCGCCAGGCGAGGTGGATGCGCTGGTGGCCCGCGCCCATGCCGATATCGAAACCGGGCTGAAGACCCGCGTGCTCATCATTGAGGATGAGCCCATCATTGCCGCCGATCTCGAAGCGATCGTCAGTGATCTCGGCCATGATGTCTGCGCGGTGGCCCGCACCCGCGCCGAAGCGACGGCAGCAGCCTCCATGCACGGGCCGAAACTGGTGCTGGCCGACATCCAGCTGGCCGACAACTCGTCCGGCATTGACGCAGCCAATGATATTCTCGCCGCAACACCCGTGCCGGTGATCTTCATCACGGCCTTTCCCGAGCGCCTGCTGACCGGCGAGCGGCCCGAACCGGCCTTCCTGATCACCAAGCCTTTCCTGGCCAATGCGGTGAAGGCGGCCATCTCGCAGGCCCTGTTCTTTGAGGAACAGCCCCGCCCGGCGGTGGCTGCCGCTCCGGCCTGAGAACCAGCTTGCAGCCCGGCGTGGCGGCTGACTGTGACAGGCGGTTCCTGCCCGGTTCCTGCCCGGTTGCGGACCGCGCGGCAGGGGGCAGTGCGCTGGCCTGCGGGTTTTTCATCTGACCGGCTTGCCAAGCCCCGGCCTCGCGGCTAGTTTCGCGCGCCTTGACGAGGGGCTCTGCCTCAAACCGTCAGCAAAGCGCGCCCGTAGCTCAGCTGGATAGAGCACCAGACTACGAATCTGGGGGTCAGAGGTTCGAATCCTTTCGGGCGCGCCATTTACCCTTAAAAGACAAGCACTTAACCCGGTCCATGGGCGCCGGTCCAAGGGCGCTCAAACTTTGTCCGTCACGTGTCCGAAGGGGGCGGGGATTCTTGATTCCGTGTCCATGGACATCAGGCGGCGCTTACTCAGCACCCGCCAGTCGCGGAAACTCAGGGTGATTCACGGCGGCGTTAATGAGGCTGCTTACAGCGGGTGCAAATGCGCTCACCGCATTCTGGCACGCAAGGTGCGTATCAGCAGAGCTAGAGAAAGGGTGATCCACGGTCACTGTGTAGCCGTCGGTGTGGCGACTGCTGCGAAGGGTCAATGTCATCCCCCAATTTCCAGTCCCAAACGAACTCAATTCGAGTCGATCCAGCGCGCCCTCAATCACTGTTTCCGCATTGGAGCTATGGACGCGGGCTTGATGAAGCTCGGTCTACATCGCCTGTCGAACATAATCGGACACGGGTACACCCGGCGATACGTCCAGCGCGGAATTTAGCCTGCACATAGGCCGGTTGTTGACATCAGGGTCAGAGGTGAAATCGCCCAGGCGCACACGAGCGTCGCCTACCCGGTCCTCAATATCGATCACGTTCTGTGTGGAGGCCATGTAGGGCGATGAACTGTATGTCTCGCACGCGGTCAGTGCGAGCACGGATAGGCAGACAGTGAGAATTCGCATGATAGCCCCCGGTTGCTGAACCAACACCTTGCAGGGCGTGCTCGCGCTTTACAAGGCAATTCGGGTGGCGCCGGACAGACCGCCGCGAGTTAAGGGGTGGTATCAGCTGAACATGTTACTGATCAGATGCGTCTATCGTGAACCAAGCCATTCTCTCTAGAACTTTCAAAACAGCTGAAGCCCACAAAAACATCAATGCGGTTGCACACGAAAATAATAGTACCATAGTTAAAGCAATGCCGATAAATATATCCAAAATATACGCTGGTATGAGACCCAAAATAAATAATGCACTTATAGTTAATATCCAGGAGCATGATTGCTCAAGTATTTTTACTAATAGGCTGGGCTTATAGGCGCTGCCTTTTTTTGTTGATTGAGTTGAATCTTGCACCTGTTCAGATGGGTTCATCTTTAGATTTCCATTATCTGTTACCGCATTGGAGAGCGCTCTCACGACCAAGATAAATTAGCCCTTTGTTAGCAAAATGGCTATCTTAAAGCGAGGCTGTCAGCGTGGCCACGCCCAGCACGTCCAGTGACCCAGCCCCCTGATTTCCGGCCATTGAATGGTAGAGTCCATCGAGGAGAGGATGGACCATGCGAAAGAGCCGTTATTCGGAAGAGCAGATTATCGGCATGCTGCGCGAGCACGACGCCGGT
>JAIUMI010000021.1 GCA_022565665.1 Glycocaulis sp. | reverse complement strand
CGCTCGGCGCGTCCAGCGCAAGGATTGGCCGTGCTGGCACCTCTCGACGCACGCGCGCACCTCGCTTATGAAGCAGGTCTGGCTACCCAAGCTGCGGGCGTGGCGGAATTGGTAGACGCAGCGGACTCAAAATCCGCCGGCCGCAAGGCCTTGCCGGTTCGATTCCGGCCGCCCGTACCAGACATCATTTCCTGGCGGCGCGCTTTGCCTTGGCGGGCGCTGATTTCGCCGCCTTGCGCGCGCGGCTCTTTTTCTTGATGGCCCGCGCGCTTGTGGCCGCCGTGTCCGGATCGAGGCCTGGCTCATAACCCAGCGTTTCCATCAGGCTGCGGCACTCATGTTCGACACAGCCGATCTCGTCGGGCGTGAGGCGCTGGTCGAAGCTGGTCTGGCCAAGCAGCGCATCGGGCGTTGCCGGCGAGCGGTAGGGGGTGCGCCGGGTCATCTCGCTTTTCAGGAAATCGGCCGGCTCGTCTGCCGGATCCAGGCCGAGAAAGCCTTCCAGCTCGCGCATGATATCCAGACCGCGCTCGGTGACGAGGTCTTCATAGCGGATGGTCATGACCCGGTCCTGGCCAGCAAGGCTCCGGCCGAGCTTGTTCATCGACTCGATATGGCGCTTCCAGATCTGCGTGACCTTGGCAATCTCGTCTGAATAGACCGGCACCGACTTGTAGGAGGCGGCGCACGAGCGCGGATCGCGGTGGATATGGACAAACCGCACGCCCGGCCAGTGCTTGGCGATCATGCCCGTGCACCAGGTTTCCTTGGGATCAGCATAGCTTGGATTCTTGTCGCCATAGGCACGGATCTGCGGGTCGACCGAAGGCGGCTTGCCGGTGGCCACGATCATCTCGGTGCGGGGCACGCGGGTGCGGTAGAACCGGTCCACGAAGCGATAGAGCTCGCCCATCATCGCCCTCTGGAAGGTTTCGCGCTGGGGGTGCTCCGGCAATAGCTCGCTGGGATGGCGCGATTTCAGGCGCACATGATTGACGAACACCCAGGGGCGCAGCTCATTGGTCAGCAATATCTGCGGATGCTGGTTCATGGCCACGGTCAGGAAGGTGGTGCCCGAACGCGGGGCGCCTGTTACGACAACAGGACGGGCATCCTCATGAAAGCGGGGTTTGTCTGTCATCGGGCCGGGGTCAGAGCTGGGTCAGCTGGCGGAATTCCTGATAGGTTTCGATAGCCGTATCAAGATCACCAAAGAATACAAGCCTGCCCTCTTCCAGAACCATCGCCTGATTGCACTGATTGCGCATCAGGTTGAGATTATGCGTGGCCAGAACCACGATGCTGGCATCCTTCACCATGGTCTGCATGCGTGCACGCGCCTTGCGCAGGAAGGCCGCATCACCGGCGCCCAGCCACTCGTCCAGCAGCAGGATGTCGCTGCGCACGGCGGTGGTGATCGAAAAGGCCAGACGCAGCGCCATGCCGCTTGAATAGCGGTGGATCGGTTCCCTGATCCAGTCGCCCAGCTCGGAAAACTCCACGATGGAGGGGACCAGCTCGCGTATCTGGTCAAATGACAGGCCGAGCATGGCGCCGCGCAGATAGATGTTTTCCAGCCCCGTTGCTTCCTGCACGAAGCCGAGCGAGGCATTGAAGATGGCGGCGACGCGCCCTTCCATCTCCAGTGCGCCGGATGTCACCGGATAGACCCCGGCCAGCGTGCGCAGAAGCGTGCTCTTGCCCGATCCGTTGCGGCCGAGAAGCCCGACGCGCGCCCCCGGTGCCAGTTCGAAGCTGACGCCATCCAGGGCCTTGTGGGCCGTTTTGGCGCCTGTGGACCGGATGCCGGCCCGGCGCAGCGGGAAGCTGACCGTGATGTCGCGGGCGTGGATGTGGACGTTGGACGTGTTCATGATCCTGCCCTCACAGCCAGTAGGTGACCCGCCGGCCCATGCGGTCCAGCGCGAGTATGCCGGTGAACAGCACAAGGGCGGTGATGGCCAGCGTGACGGTCCAGTTGAGCGGATCGGGCGGCAGGCCCACAAGGCCGTCGCGTAGCGTGTTCAGGACGTAGGAGAACGGGTTCCAGCGTACCAGGAAGCCGATGAAGCCCTCGGCCTGATCGCGCGCGGTGCCCACCGCCCAGATGATCGGGGTGAAGAAGAAGATCAGGCGCATGCACGAGCCGACGAGGGTGGAGATGTCGCGGAAACGCGCCGCCACCATGCCCAGTGTAAGCGCGGTGCCGAACCCGGCGGCCAGATAGACGGCAAAGGCCGGGAATATCCACACGATCTCCAGCGTTGGCCGCCAGCCGAAGAACAGGCAGATGACAAAGGCGGTGACCAGCTGGATGCCCAGCAGATAGCTCAGCCGCAACAGCATGGACAGGACGAACAGGCTGCGCGGCAGGTTCATCTGTAACAGATAGGAGCGCGAGGTCACCATGATGTCGGCGCCGGCAATGGTGGCTCCGGAAATGAAGTTCCAGATGGCCAGCCCGAACATGACGTGGGGCACGTGCACCTCTACAGGACGGCCCTGCAGCTGTGACATCAGAAAACCGATACCCGCTGCCGTGATGGCATAGGAGAGCACGATCCAAGCACTGCCGAGCACCGAGCGGCGGTGCTCGAACTGTATCTGCTTGAAGGCGAGATAAGCCCATATGCGCAGCCGGGGAAAGGCGGCTGCCATGTCTGACCAGGCAAATGACACGCTTTTTAAATCCCGGCTGGCTTGTGGCTGGGGAAGATTCGGTGCTTGGGTCTGGCTTTAGCCCAAGGATGGCGTGTAAGGCTAGCTTTGCGCCCCTCAATCGCAGATCAAAGGCCGAGCAAGGAAGCCCGTGTGACTGACAAGCCTCTCTATTTCACCATATGCTCGCGCAATTATCTGGCGTACGCCATCACGCTTGGCAGGTCGCTGCAGGCGGCCGACTCTCAGGCGCGCTTTGTCATTTTCCTCGCGGACGAGGCGCCGTCGCCCGCTGACCAGGCGCGCATCGGGTTCGAGACCATCACCGCCAGCCAGATCGCGATACCGGCTTTTGAGGACATGGTGCTGCGCTACTCCATCATGGAGTTCAACACCGCTATCAAGCCGTTCTGCTTCCGCCATGTTTTCTCTGTCATGGGGGTGAAGTCGGCCGTCTATCTGGATCCGGACATTCTGGTATTGCGCCCGCTGGAGGCGGTCGAGGCGGCGCTGGCTGGCGGGGCCGGGCTGGTGCTGACCCCGCACAGCGAAGCACCGCTGGATGACGGCGCTGACCCCGACGATGCGCGCCTTCTGCGCACCGGCACCTATAATCTGGGCTTTGCCGCCTTTGCCGATACCGATGAAACGCGCCGCTTTCTCGCCTGGTGGGGAGAGCGGCTGCGCGTGGATTGCAGGGTGGCGATCGGCGAAGGATTGTTTGTCGACCAGAAATGGATGGATCTGGCCCCGGCCTATGTGCGCCAGACCCATATCCTGCACCATCCCGGCTATAACGCGGCCTACTGGAATCTTGCCCATCGCCCCGTCACCGGCAGCGACGATGACTGGCGCGCGGCGGGCGAGCCGCTGGTCTTTTTCCATTTCAGCGGCGTCGTGCCGGGCAACGTGCAGATATTCTCCAAGCATCAGGACCGGTTCGGTGTCGCCGATATCGGGCCGCTGAAAACGCTGCTGGGGCGGTATCTGGCGGCGCTGGACGGGAACGGTCACAGCTACTGGAGAGGCGTGCCCTATGGCTACGGGCGTGATCGCGATGGGCGGCTGATCAGCGATGTGGCGCGCGCGGTCTACCGGCGTGTCTTCCCCGAACCGCAGGACGCACCGATGGCAGCGGGCGAGGCGCTGGATGCGCTGTGCAACGCGCCCGCGCCGGAGGTGGATCAGAACCCGGGACCCGTCACGCGCTTTGCCTATGAGGTGTGGGCGGGCCGCCCCGATCTGCACAGTCATTTCGATCTGGCCGCGGCTTCCGGCCGGGTGGATTTCAATGGCTGGCTGCTGCGGTCCGGCGTTGAGGAGATGCGGATCGAGCCGCGCTATCTGGCCCATCTGGGTGTGACCGCTACGGATGACAGCGCGGCGCAGGGCACGCGCCTGCCCGCCCCGCTGCGCCTGCTCCTGAAATACCGCGTTCTGCTGCGGCCGGTGGCAGCCCTTGTGCCAACAGGGCTGCTCACGCGCCTCAAACGGCTGATCAACCGGCAACTGGACAGGGCCGCGCCGTCCGAACTGGCCGCGTTCGATCTGAAAAAGCCTGAGTCCGAGGCGGGTATGCTTGTACTGGAGGGGCAGGGGCGTACGGCAGTCTACGGGTATTTCACCACCGAGAACGGTGTAGGCGAGGCAGGGCGGCGCACATTCAGGGCACTGCGCAGCGTGGGCTGGCCGGTAGCGGCGCGCGTTCTGACTACGCGGGGGCATTTTTCCGAGGCTATCCGCTTTGAAGTGCCCTTCGACACCAGCGCCACCCCGCTGGATGCCCACCTCTTCCACATGAATGCCGACGAGCTGGTCCAGGCCGATCTGCGCCTTGATCAAGCGGCGTTCTCGCCTGACTGCCTGCGTATCGGCTACTGGGCCTGGGAACTCGACCGGTTCCCTCAGGCCTGGCAGAGCGCCTTTGACAAGGTGGACGAGATCTGGGTGCCAAGTGCCTTCACGCAGGCATCTGTGCAGGCCGCCACGGGCAAGCCCGTGCACGTGGTTGCCCATCCTGTGCCGGTGCCCGACCCCGCGAGCGCCGAAGACAGGGCCCGGGCCCGTGCGCGTTTCGCCCTGCCGCCTGAACAGGTGCTGTTCCTGACCGCGTTCGACTTCAATTCATGGATCGAGCGCAAGAATCCGCACGCCGTGCTGGATGCCTACGCCAAGGCCCGTGTCGCGGCCGGCAATCTGGGCCTGGTGATCAAATGTCATGGCCATTCCAGGTTTGACGTGGTGCGCCACGAGCTGATGGAGCGCATACGCGCGCTGCCCGACGTGTTCGTGATCGACCGGGTGCTCAGCACCGGCGAGATGGAAGACCTCTATGCGGCGTGTGACGGCCTGATTTCCCTGCACCGGTCCGAAGGGTTCGGCCTCACGATAGCCGAGGCGATGGCACGCGGGCTTCCGGCGGTGGCGACGGGCTATTCGGGCAATACCGACTTTCTGGACGACACGACCGGGATTGCGGTGCCCTACACGCTGGTGGATGTGCCTGAAGGGGCCTACCCGCAAGGGGAAGGGTGCCAGTGGGCAGATCCTGACATTGCCGCCGCAGCGCAGGCTCTGGAGCGTCTGGCCGGAGATGAAGCTTTGCGCAGCCAGCTGGGTGCCGCCGCGCGCGCGCGCGTTGCCACGACCCTGTCATACGAGGTGACAGGGCGAAAAATGTCGGCGCTTATTGAGGCGGGGCTGGCGCGCCGGGCACACGGCGAAGCGGCCTGACGGTTCAGCGCAGCAGCGCGCGCAGATAGGCGCCGTACTTGGACTTGCCGTACTTGCGCGAGGCCTTGGCCAGCTGTTCGGCGCTGATCCATTTCCGGTAGAAGGCGATTTCCTCGAGACAGGCGATCTGCAGGCCCTGCCGGGTTTCCAGCGTGGCGACGAACTTGGCGGCGTCCATCAGGGAGTCCGGCGTGCCGGTGTCCAGCCAGGCAAAGCCCCGGCCCATGCGCTCCACGCGCAGCTTGCCGCGTTCCAGATAGATCTGGTTCACGCAGGTGATTTCCAGCTCCCCACGTTCGGACGGCTTCACCGAGGCTGCAATGTCGGCCACGTCATTGTCATAGAAATACAGCCCGGTGACGGCGTAGTTGGATTTCGGCTTTTTGGGCTTTTCCTCGATCGATACCGCGTTGCCGGCCTCGTCGAATTCCACCACGCCATAGCGTTCGGGATCGTGCACGCGATAGCCGAACACGGTGGCGCCAGACGTTTGCCGGGCGGCGTTTTCCAGCATCTTCTCCAGCCCGCCGCCATAGAAGATATTGTCGCCGAGAACGAGGCACACACTGTCAGTGCCGATGAAGTCCCGCCCGATAATGAAGGCCTGTGCGAGGCCTTCCGGTTTGGGCTGGACGGCATAGGACAGCTGGACGCCCCACTGGGCGCCATCGCCCATCAGGCGCTGGAACGCGCTCTGGTCCTCCGGCGTGGTGATGATGAGAATCTCGCGTATGCCAGCCAGCATCAGCACCGACAGCGGATAATAGATCATCGGCTTGTCGTAGATCGGGAGTAGCTGTTTGGACGTGGCCAGCGTCATGGGCTGGAGCCGCGTGCCGTTCCCGCCCGCCAGTATGATGCCTTTCAAGGCGCTCTCCCGACCTGCGCCGGCTGCGCACGGCTCTGCGTGGCGCCAGCTCTCATCTCAATTGCCCATAGGCGTAAACCTGCCTGCTAACGGGTGCAAGGCAGGACACAATGGCGATGCAGTCTCTGGCCAGCCTGCCCCGATTGGCCTATCAGACCTCAAAAGCAGTTTCACGAACCGGGCAGCAAATTCGGGAAGGCTTGATGGCGGAACTGGTCGATGAGGCCCTTGGCGGCGTGAAACTGCTACGGGTCCGCCGCTTTGCCGATGAGCGCGGCTATTTCTGCGAGACTTTCAATGCGCGCGCCTTCGCCGCTGCCGGGGTGAAGGCGGATTTCGTGCAGGACAATGTCTCGCGCTCGCTGAAAACCGGCACGGTGCGCGGGCTGCACTATCAGGCCCCGCCCCATGCGCAGGCCAAGCTCGTGCGCGCGATCGCAGGCCGGATCATGGATGTGGCGGTGGACGCGCGCAAAGGCTCGCCCACCTTCGGCCAGCACTATGCGGTGGAACTGAGCGCGGAAAATGACTTGCAGCTCTTCGTGCCTGCCGGCTTCCTGCACGGCTTCATGACGCTGCAGGATGATTGCCTCGTCCATTACAAGGTTGATGACTTTTATTCCAGGGAGTGCGACGGCGCGGTGCGCTTCGATGATCCCGACCTCGCGATTGACTGGGGGCTTCCGGCTTCCAGGGCGGTGCTTTCGGAGAAGGACAGGGCTGCGCCCTTGTGGGCCGATTTCCAGTCTCCCTTCAGCTTTGAAGGGAGCGCGCGTCCATGAAGCTGCTGGTAACGGGCGGATCGGGCTTTATCGGCTCGGCTCTAGTGCGCAAGGCGGTACTGGAGCGCGGGCTTACGGTCATCAATCTGGACGCGCTGACCTATGCCGGTAATCCGGCCAATCTCACCGATCTGGAGGGCGACCCGCGCTACATCTTCCAGCATGGCGATATCGGCGATGAGGCGCTGGTGCGCGAACTTCTCGCCCGCCACCAGCCCGACGCGATCATGCATCTGGCGGCCGAATCCCATGTGGACCGCTCCATCGATGGCCCGCTCGCCTTCATCGACACCAATGTGCGCGGGACGGGCGTGCTGCTGCACACTGCGCGGGAGTACTGGCAGGGACTTGGCGGCGAGGCGAAGGCCGCTTTCCGCTTTCACCACATCTCCACCGACGAGGTGTATGGCACGCTGGGCGTTGAAGGGCTCTTCACCGAGGAGACGCCCTACAAACCAAACTCGCCCTATGCGGCCAGCAAGGCGTCTTCCGACATGCTGGTGCGGGCCTGGGGCGAGACCTATGGCCTGCCGGTCCTGATCTCCAACTGTTCGAACAATTACGGGCCGCGCCAGTATCCCGAAAAGCTGATCCCGGTGGTGATCCTCAAGGCGCTCGCAGGCCAGCCCATCCCAGTCTACGGCAAGGGCGAGAATGTGCGTGACTGGCTCCACGTGGAGGATCACGCCGAGGCGCTCCTGACCATTCTGGAGCGCGGCAAGCCCGGTGAGACGTATAATGTTGGCGGCAATGCCGAGGCCCGCAATATCGATCTGGTGCGCGCCATCTGCTCCGTTCTCGATGAGGTGCGCCCGCGCGAGGCAGGCGGGTATGCCGAGATGATCAGCTTCGTGACCGACCGGCCCGGCCATGATTTCCGCTATGCGATCGACGCCTCCAAGATCAAGCTTGAGCTGGGCTGGGAGCCGTCCATGACGCTGGAACAGGGCCTGCGCGCGACTGTCCACTGGTATCTCGACAACGAGCCGTGGTGGCGCGCCATCCAGCAGACCGGCTACCGGCAGGAACGCCTCGGGCTCGAGACCAAGAGCTGATGGCTCGCCTCGTCATCATTGGCAAGACCGGCCAGCTGGCCCGCGAACTGATCACGCAAGGCGAGACAGCGGGCTGGCAGGTAACCGCGCTTGGCCGCGATGTGGCCGATCTCTCCGGTCCGGCAGGGGCGGCAGAAGCCCTGAAGGCCGTGCTGCCCGCTCATGCCGTCATCAATGCGGCGGCCTACACCTCCGTCGACAGGGCCGAGAGCGAAGAAGCGCTAGCCCATACCATCAATGGCGAGGCACCCGGCGCGCTGGCGAAGGAGTGCGCTGAGGCAGGTGTGCCCTTCGTGCATGTCTCCACCGACTATGTGTTCGATGGGCGCAAATCCACGCCTTATACCGAGGAGGATGCCACCGCGCCGCAAGGGGCCTATGGCCGCTCCAAGCTTGCAGGCGAAGAAGCGGTGATGGCGGCGGGCGGGCAATGGCTGATAGCGCGCACGGCGTGGGTCTATTCGCCTCACGGCCATAATTTCGTGAAGACCATGCTGCGCCTTGGCAAGATGCGCGACGAGATGCGCGTGGTGGACGACCAGCACGGCTGCCCCACCGCTGCACATGAGCTGGCGCGCTGTCTTCTGGCCGGTGCGGCTGCGATGGTTGAGGATCGCGCGGCGGGCGGGCTCTATCACCTTGCGGGCGCGGGCGAGACCAGCTGGGCGGGCTTTGCTGAAGGGATTTTTTCCCGCGCCGAGCCGCACTGGCGCCGGCGTCCCGTGCTGCACCGCATCACAACCGAGGAATACCCGACGCTCGCGCGCAGGCCTGCCAATTCGCGGCTCGACTGCACGCAGTTCGAGGCTGATTTCGGCACAAGGCCGGAACATTGGGAAATGTCGCTCGACACCGTGATGGCGGCTTTACGCGAGGCCGAGCCGGACCTCTTCTGAGCCGCCATTTGTTGCCAAACGGAAACCAATTGTGAATTCACGCTTGCCATGGTGCGCTGCTAGCCAGCACCGGCACTGATTTGCCAGCCACAGGAATTTGCCATGTCCAGCCCCGTCAACTTCATCGACCTTGCCGCCCAGCGTGCGCGCCTGAAGGACAGGCTCGATGCTGCCGTCGCCAAGGTGCTGGAAGAGGGCAAATACATTCTGGGGCCGGAAGTAACCGAGCTTGAAACCCGCCTGAAAGCCATGTCCGGCGCGCCGCACGCCATTGCCTGTGCCAACGGCACCGATGCGCTGGCCCTGCCGCTGATGGCATGGGGCCTTCGCCCGAATGACGCGGTGTTCGTGCCGAGCTTCACCTTCGCCTCGACGGCCGAAGTGGTGCCGTGGCTGGGCGCGACCCCGGTCTTTGTCGATATCGATCCTGACACCTGGTGCATGGACCCTGAGGCGCTCAAGGCCTCTATCGCCAAGGTGAAATCGGAAGGCAAGCTGAACCCGCGCGTGGTGATTGCGGTCGATCTCTTTGGCCAGCCTGCCGATTATCGCCGCATAGCGCCGATTGCCCGCGAGAACGGGCTGAAACTCATCGCTGACAGCGCGCAAGGCTTTGGCTGCACGCTCGATGGCAATCACCCGATCCACTGGGCCGATATCGCCACGCTGAGCTTCTATCCGGCCAAGCCGCTGGGCTGTTATGGCGATGGCGGGGCGATGCTGATCAGGTCCGATGAGGACCGCGCGGTGATCAAATCGCTGCACATCCATGGCGAAGGCTCGGAGCGGTATGAATATGCCCGCATCGGCATGAATTCGCGCCTCGACACCATTCAGGCCGCGATCCTGCTGGTGAAGATGGACGTGTTCGAGGACGAGATAGGCTGGCGCAATGAGGCCGCTGACCGCTACGCTGCGGGCTTTGGCGATATCGTGAAAACGCCGCCCGTCATCGGCGGCGCGATTTCTGCTTGGGCGCAGTACACGATCGAGGTCGATGACCGCGACGGTTTCCGCAAAGCCCTCGCCGATGAAGGCATCCCGACAGCGATCTACTATCCGCGCCCGCTGCACACCCAGCCGCCTTACCAGCGCTTTGCCGCCCATTCAGTCTCGCTCGCGAACACCGAGCGCGCAGCCGCCCGCGTCGTCTCCCTGCCGATGGATTCAGACCTTGGCGGGGAGCGTCAGGACCGCGTTATCGCCGCTGTGAGGAAGGTGTTGGGGTAAGGGGTGGGTGTTGTCATCCGCCTGCGCGGGGGATGTGCGGAGTACGCGAGAACAGATGGACCCCGGCTCGCGGGCCGGGGCCCCGGGTATTGAGCATTTGAGTTATTCTGGCCGCTTGATCATCAACCTCCCCACCGGGGTCCCGGCCCCCGAGCCGGGACCTACATCTTGTCTGGTTCCCCGATCTGCGGATTGCCCCGCTGAACGCCGGCAAAGTCCCATCTCGCACTCGCAGCATGATCTTCGCACCTGCCCTCTAGCTGGACAAATGGGTTTGGGGCGGCTAAGGCGCCCCCGACCGCGCAAAACGCGCGAAAAACCCTTATGGTACAAGGCAGAAGGTACGGACAAAGTTCATGTCAAACGGTCAATCCCGCTTCCATGTGCCCGCCCCGCCCTTTCGTCCTGGCGACACGCCGGACTTCTCCCATCTCGACCTGCAGAAGGCTGGCGAGGCCAAACGGCCCGATCCGCTGACCGCGCCGCGCGAGATGACCGATCTCGCCTTCGGCCTGATCGGTGTGCTCGATCACAACCATCAGGCGGTGGGTGACTGGGATCCGCGCCTGTCGCCGGAAGTGCTGCGCGAGGGGCTGTCGCACATGGTGCTGACGCGCATCTATGACGCGCGCATGCTAAAGCTCCAGCGTCAGGGCAAGATGAGCTTCTACATGAAGTCGCTCGGCGAGGAGGCGGTGGCGGTGGCCGGCGCGATGGCGCTGAACTTCTCCGACATGGTGTTCCCGTCCTACCGCCAGCAGGGCATTCTGTTCGCGCGTGGACGCAACATCGTGGACATGATGTGCCACTGCATCTCCAACAGCCGCGATAACCTCAAAGGCCGCCAGCTGCCCGTCCACTACACCTGGGCGGAGGGCAATTTCTTCACCATCTCCGGCAATCTCGGCACGCAGTTCCCGCAGGCCGTCGGCTATGCGATGGGATGCGCCTACAAGGGCGAGGACACGATTGCCGCCAGCTGGATCGGGGAGGGGACGACCGCTGCGCCGGACTTCCACGCCGCGATGACGCTTGCCTCCACCTATCGCGCGCCGGTGATCCTGAATGTCGTCAATAATCAGTGGGCGATTTCCACCTGGCAGGGTATTGCCCGCGGCGATGCGGCGACCTTTGCCTCCAAAGGGCTGGGCTATGGCCTGGCGTCGCTGCGCGTTGATGGCAATGATTTCCTTGCCGTCTATGCCGCGACAAAATGGGCGGCAGACCGGGCACGCAAGGGCGGCGGGGCGACCTATATCGAGCTCTTCACCTATCGCGCCGATGCGCACTCCACCTCCGATGATCCGGCCCGCTACCGCCCCAAGACAGAGTTCGAGGTCTGGCCGCTGGGCGATCCGATCGAGCGGTTGAAGAATCATCTCATCGGTCTGGGTGAATGGGATGAGGAACGCCATGCGGCGCTGGAAGAGCAGATGACGGCTCTGGTGGTGAAATCCTACAAGGAAGCGGAAAGCCACGGCACGCTGCACGACGGCCCGCTCGCGCCCACCCACACCATTTTCGAAGACGTGTACGCGAGCGAAGACTGGCGCCTGCGCCGTCAACGCCAGGATTTAGGAGTCTAGCGCCATGCCAGCGATGAACATGCTGCAGGCCCTCAATTCGGCCATGGACGTGCTGCTCGACAAGCACCCGGAAACGGTGATCTTCGGCGAGGATTCCGGATATTTCGGCGGCGTTTTCGGCGCCACCCAAGGGCTGCAGAAGAAGTACGGGCTCGACCGGGTCTTCGATGCGCCGATCAATGAAGCCGCGATAGCGGCGATGGCCGTCGGCATGGCGGCGAAGGGCCTGAAACCCATCGCGGAGATCCAGTTCGCCGACTACATCTTCCCCGCCATCGACCAGATCATCTCCGAGATGAGCCGCATACGCTATCGCTCGGCGGGCCAGTTCGTCTCCCCGGTTGTGGTGCGCGCGCCCTGGGGCGGCGGCATTCGTGGCGGGCAGACCCATTCGATGAGCCCGGAAGCCTTCTTCACCCACGTGCCCGGCGTGAAAGTGGCGGTGCCATCCAATCCTTACGACGCCAAGGGCATGCTGATCGCGGCGAGCGAAGGCGATGACCCTGTCATCTTCTTTGAGCCCAAGCGCATCTATAACGGCCCGTTCGATGGCGTGCCAGACGCTCCGCTTTCCAGCTGGGCCAAGCACCCCAAGGGCGAGGTACCAGAAGGCCATTACCGCGTGGAATTGGGCAAGGCGGAGATCGTGCGCGAGGGCGAGGCCTGCACGGTTGTCACCTATGGCACGCTGGTCCATGTCGCGGTCAATGCGGCAGAGAAGGCGGGCATTGACGCGGAAATCATCGATCTGAAAACGCTCGCGCCCTATGACATCGAGACCATTACCGCCTCGGTGAACAAGACGGGCCGCGTGGTCGTGGCCCACGAGGCGCCGCGCACCTCCGGCTTCGGGGCGGAGCTGGCAGCCCAGATCCAGGAAGAATGCTTCTATGCGCTCGAAGCGCCGGTCTTCCGCTTGACAGGCTGGGACACCCCCTATCCCCACGCCCATGAATGGGCCTATTTCCCCGGACAGGCGCGCTTCATCCGCGCGCTGCAGACGGTCACGGAGGCACGCTGAACATGAGCGAATACAAGTACAAGCTCCCCGATGTCGGCGAAGGCGTGGTCGAGGCCGAGATCGTTGAATGGCACATCAAGGAAGGTGACAGCGTCACCGAGGACCAGCACATCCTCGACGTGATGACCGACAAGGCGACGGTTGAAATTCCCTGCGCGGTCAATGGCGTGGTGAAGAAGATAGTCGGCGCGCCGGGCGATGTGCTCCCGGTGGGCACCGAAATCCTCGTCATCGAGATTGACGGAACGCCGCCCACCGAGGAAGAGGCTCCCGCGCCAGAGGTGAAGGAAGAGGCCAAGCCCGCCGCCGACCCCGAAAAGGACAAGGCGCTCGCAGAAGGGCCAGACCGCACGGCGGAAAAAGGCGAAGATCCGGCAGGTGGCAAGCAGGCCGTCCCGCCGGCCAAGCCGGCTTCTCCCGCTCCGAAAGCCTCTGCAGCCCCAGCCCGCCCTGCAGGTGAACGCCCTCTGGCTAGCCCCGCCGTGCGCAAGCGCGCTCTGGACGCAGATATTGATCTTGCCGCCGTGCCGGGCACCGGTCCGGCCGGGCGCATTACCCATGCCGATCTCGATGACTTCATCGCGGCGGGCGGGCGTCTGGCCTCCAAGGCGGGCGGTTCTGCCTCCGGCCCGTCACGCACCCCCCGCAAGGGCGTTACAGAAGAAAAGGTTATCGGGCTGCGCCGGAAAATCGCGCAGAACATGGCCGCCGCCAAGCGCACCATCCCCCACATCACCTATGTGGACGAGATCGATCTGACGGCTCTGGAAGATTTGCGTGCGCATCTCAATGCCACCCGCAAGGACGGCCAGCCCAAGCTGACGCTCATCCCCTTCCTCGTCGCCGCGATGGCGCGGGCCCTGCCGCAATTTCCGCAGGCCAATGCGCATTTCGACACCGAAGAATCGGTACTGACGAAGTATGAGGGCGTGCATTGCGGCATCGCCACCGCCACGCCTAATGGGCTGATGGTGCCGGTGATCCGCCATGCCGAGGCGCTGGACCTCTGGCAGATCGCCGACGAGGTGAAACGCCTTGCCGATGCCTGCCGCGATGGCAAGGCCACCAAGGAAGAGCTTTCCGGCTCCACCATCACCATCACGTCTCTCGGCGCGATTGGCGGGCTGGTTTCCACCCCGGTCATCAACCTGCCCGAGACGGCGATTATCGGCGTGAACAAGATGCAGGTATTGCCGCGCTATGACGAGGCGGGCCGCGTGGTGCCTAGGAAGATCATGAACCTCTCATCGAGCTTCGATCACCGCATCGTGGATGGCTATGAAGCCGCCCTGCTGGTTCAGGCCATCAAGGGCTATCTCGAAAACCCCGCAACGCTGTTCATGTGAGCCATTGGCCGTGCTCCGTAGCGGAGCGCGGTCTATGCTCGACCGATGAGCCAGACGATTCGCATTCTTGGCATTGATCCGGGCCTGGCCGCCACGGGCTGGGGCGTGATCGACCAGACCGGCACGCGCCTGTCGCTCGTCGCCCACGGCACGATCCGCGCCCCCGTAAAGGCCCCGCTGCCACAGCGTCTGGAAACGATCTTTGCTGCTGTGGAGGCGCTGGTGGCCGAGCACGGCCCCCATGAGGCGGCGGTGGAAGACCAGTTCGTCAGTGCGAATGCAGGCACGGCCCTGAAGCTGGGTCAGGCGCGCGCAGCGGCGATCCTGCCTGCCGCGCGGGCGGGCCTTAGCGTGGCCGAATACGCGCCGCGTCTGGTGAAGAAATCCGTTGTCGGTACCGGCGCGGCGGAGAAGACGCAGGTCGCCGCGATGATTGCCATCCTCCTGCCCGGCGCGAAGGCCAGCGCGGATGCTGCCGACGCGCTGGCGGTCGCCATCTGTCATGCGCATCATCGCGGCGTGAAAATAGGGCTCAGCGCATGATCGGGATGCTCAAAGGTGTGGTGGTGGCGCTGGGCGATGAGGACGCCGTCATCGATGTGGGCGGGGTGGGCTATCTCGTCTCGCTCGGCACACGGGCGCGCTCGCGCCTCGAGATCGGCACCGGCATTACCCTGCATATTGAGACCTACGTACGCGAGGACGCGTTCCGCCTGTTCGGCTTCCTGACAGAGGCGGAACGCGCCTGGTTTGTGCGCCTGCAGGGCGTGCAGGGCGTTGGCGCGAAGCACGCGCTGGCGCTGCTGGATGCTGTTTCGGCATCGGGTATCGAGACGGCGGCGGCGCTGGGCGATGCGTCCGCTTTTGAGCGCGCCAAGGGGGTGGGTAGAAAGCTCGCTGAGCGCATCGCGGTGGAACTGAAGGGCAAGGCGCCGCCTGCGCGCCGGCGCTCCCAGAAGGGCTCTGAGAGCCTTGTAGAGGCATTGTCGAACAGCGAGGCTCCGGTGGCGGTCAGCGCGCCCGCAGCGCCCCCTGAAACCGAAAATGACGACGCCCGCGAAGTGGCGATCAGCGCGCTCACCAATCTGGGCTATGGCGAGAGCGAAGCCCGCCATGCGGTGGCGCTGGCCATCACCGCCAACCCAGCTGCGGGCGAGACCATGCTGATCCGCGCGGCCCTGAAGGAGCTGGCACGGTGAGTGAGGCAGATCGAATCGTCACCTCTGACGCCGTGGCCGGGGACGGGCGCGACAAGGCGCTGCGTCCCTTGAGCTTTGACGAGTTCGTGGGCCAACGTGCGGCGATCGATAATCTCAAGGTCTTCGTGAGCGCCGCCGCCAGCCGGGGCGAGGCGCTCGATCACGTGCTGCTGTCCGGTCCGCCGGGGCTTGGCAAGACCACGCTGGCGCAGATCGTGGCGAGGGAGCTCGGTGTCAATTTCCGCGCCACGTCTGGCCCCGTCATTGCCCGCGCAGGCGATCTCGCCGCGATCCTGACCAATCTGGAAGAGCGCGACGTGCTCTTCATCGATGAAATCCACCGCCTGCTGCCGGTGGTGGAGGAAATCCTGTACCCCGCCATGGAGGATTTCGCGCTCGATCTCGTGATCGGGGAGGGGCCGAGCGCGCGCACGGTGCGCATCGATCTGCCGCCCTTCACGCTCGTTGGCGCGACCACGCGCGCAGGCCTGCTGGCGACGCCCTTGCGGGACCGGTTCGGCGTGCCGGTGCGCCTTGAATTTTATGGCGAAAAGGAACTGACCAGCATCGTTACCCGCGCCGCCGGGAAGCTCGGCGCGGCCATAGAGCCTGACGGCGCGCGCGAGATTGCCCGCCGGGCCAGAGGCACGCCGCGCGTGGCAGGCCGCCTCCTGCGCCGGGTGCGAGACTTTGCCGAGGCCGATGGCGAAACCAGTATTTCGGCGAAGGTCGCTGACCTGGCCCTCAAACGCCTTGAGGTGGATGAGGTGGGCCTGGACAGTCTCGACCGGCGATATCTGCGCGTCCTCATCGAGGGGTTTGCGGGCGGGCCTGCGGGCGTGGAAACGCTGGCGGCTGCCTGCGCCGAAGCGCGTGATGCGCTCGAAGAAGTGGTCGAACCCTTCCTGATCCAGCAGGGCTTCATCCAGCGCACGCCAAGGGGCCGCATCGCCGCCCCGCGCGCCTGGACGCATATGGGGCTGGAGCCGCCACGTTCATCGCCGGACCTGTTTGGAGGCGATAAATGAGCACACCGGAGGCCGGACGCTGGCAGGGCGGCGCGCATCATCTGCCCGTGCGGGTCTATTACGAGGACACCGATTTCACCGGCATCGTCTATTACGCCAATTATCTCAAATTCTTCGAGCGCGGACGCACTGACGCGCTGCGTACGGCGGGCCTCAGCCACGCAGAACTGCTGAAAGCCGATCCGCCGCTTGGCTTTGCCGTGCGCAAGGTCACGGTGGAATACCACGCACCCGCCCGCATCGATGATGCGCTGATGGTGAAAACCCGCTTCGCCAGCCTCTCCGGTGTGCGCATGCAGATCGAACAGGCGATCACGCGGGGCGGCACGCTGCTCGCCAGCGCGCAAGTGGAGGCGGTCTGTATCGATCTGGAAGGCCGCCCGAAGCGCCTGCCCGCAGGCCTGAAAGAGGCTTTGGGACGCGTGGCGGGGTAAGCTTAAGCCGCTTTCCTCGCGTGGTTTTCGATAAACTTGCCAAAGGCCTGCGCCATTTTCTTCATGCCGCCTGCCCAGTCGCGATAGCGTTCACCGGCAAAGGTGCGCGTCTGCGGATACCAGAGCATCTGATCGCGCCCCAGAAGTGTCCAGCTGACCGCAATCGGGCGGATGAACCAGACGAGTCCGCCGACCGAGGCCGTAAGGTTGGTCGTCGCGTTCATCGGGCCCAGCACAAGATCGCAGGCCTTGCCGAGCGCCGCCACGCCATCAAGATCGTCTTTCAGATCAATGCCCTGCGGCTGGTGGATTTTCACGCCAAAGCGCGCTTCGGCCTCTGCCAGTTCCTCGTCCACCTCGCCATACTGGAGATTGATGAAGACGGCGCCGGGCGTTTTCAGGATGGGCTTCCACATCTCGAACGGCGCGAAGTGCTTTGAACGCGCAGCGTTCATCTTCAGCGACTTCCAGAGCACGCCGACCTTGGGGCCGGGCCCCAGCGCGGCAAGCTGCTTTGCAAACGCATCCACGCGCGCCGGATCGGCTTTCAGGAAGCCGGACTCTGACGGGAACCGGCTGGCATCGGAGCGGAAGGTGCGGCACAGATTGCCCGCAGGCGTCCACAGGTTTGCCTTGCCGTCCTTGAACAGGTCGGGCGCGTGGCGGTGCTGGCGGCCTTCGCGCTCCACCGTGAAGTGACGCTCCACTACTGCTTTGGGGAAGGAGCGCCGGAAGAGCGGGATCAGTCGCTTTTCACACGCGATGCGCACCTCGCCATCCTTGCCGACAGCGCGGATGGCATCAGCAAATGTATTGGCAAACAGCACCTCGTCGCCAATGCCCTGCTCGCCGACAATGACCAGCGTCTGCCCATTCAGTTCGGCCGGGTCTGCTCCATCCCAGGGCGGGGCGGGTATGAGATAATTGGTGGCAAAGCTGTAATGCCGGTCCAGCCGCCAGCGATACATTTCCCAGCCCTCTTCCAGCTCGCCCGCAGACAGCAGGGTGTGGGAAAGCCCGTGGCTGGTAATCACGCTGTCGCGCTCTGACTCCGCATTGGCCAGGGCTGCGCGGAAATGGGTGAGCGCGCCTTGCACATCACCCTGCAGTTCAAGCACGTGAGCCAGATTGTGGTGCGCGCGGCCATAGCCCGGCTTCAGGCGCAGGGCTTCGGCATGGAAGGTTGCGGCCTCGGCGGCATCACCCGCCTCCATGACCGCAGTACCAAGCGCGTTCCACAGATCGGGATTTTCCTGATCGGCATAGATGGCCTGCCGCAAAAGCTCGATCGCATCATCGAACTTGGCCTGATCTCTCAGGACGGCAGCAAGGTTGAGCAGGCCGTTTTTCGCCTTGGGGTTCATCTGCAGGTAAAGGCGCATGAATTTCTCAGCCGTAGGCAGAAGGCCGAGCTTGGAGGCCAGCAGGCCAAGGCTCTGGTAGATTTCCGGATTCTTCGGATCGCGCTGCAGGGCGCGCTCATAGAATTCCAGCGCCTTGGAGAGCCTGCCCAGATGCTCCAGCGCCATGCCGACCGCCTGGTTGGCGACGCCAAGCTCTGGATTCTCATCCAGCACTTTCAGGGCAAGGCGTGCGCCTTCGGTCGCCTTGCCGGCATCGACAAGGGCCATGGCACGGCGCAGTTTCGCCACCGTTTTCGCGTCTGCCTTCGTGCGTGCGGTCGCGGCCGTCAGGTCAAGGCCGGGAATGGCAGCGCTGGTGTCGGCATCGCGTTCAACGGCCTGTTCAACGCCTTTGGCCAGTTCCGCATCGAGATCGAGAAGTCTGCTCATCGGTGTCCAATGCCCCGCTGCCTGCTTGTATCAGGGTCGAGGTGGACGTGCTTCGATTAAGAAGCTGCTAACGATTGGGCGGGATGGCGTGCAGCCAAATGCAGTGAAAGCACGCATGTGCAACGCTTTCTTCACCCTGACGCGCAAGAGTTGACGTGCGAGGGTCCGGCCTGCCCAATGGCGGGACTTTCAACGCGTTCCAAGGGGAGGGGCTGCCATGCCGCTGAAGCTGTCGCTAAAGCCCGGTGAGAAGTTTGTTCTCAACGGGGCCGTGGTGGAAAACGGCGATCGGCGCGCGACACTCGTCCTGCAGAACAAGGCCTCGGTGCTGCGGGAAAAGGACATCATGCAGGAGCACGAGGCCGACAGCCCGGCCCGGCGCATCTATTTCCCCGTCATGATGATGTATCTGGAAAACCGGGCCGAGGGCGCCGTCTATGACCAGTTCGTCATGCGCATGACTGAATTCATGGGCGCCATCGCCAATCCTGAAGTGCTGGCCGAGTGCGTGTCGGTGAGCCGGGATGTGATGGCGGGTGATTTCTACAAGGCCCTGATCCGGTGCCGCAAGCTCATCGCCTATGAAGATGAGCGCACCGGGCGCGCCAGCAAAGCTTCCAAGGGTTAGAGTCTCCATGTCCTACAAGGCCTATCAGACAGCAGCTTCGCGTCACGAAGATCCGCGCTCGGCCGAGTACCGGCTGTTTGGCCAGGTCACACGCGCACTCCTGCAGGCGAGAGATGCCGGCCCAGAAGCGATTGCCCGGCGGGCCGATGCCCTGGACTGGAACCGGCGCATGTGGACCGCCTTTGCAGCTGATTGTGCGAGTGATGCCAATCAGCTGCCTGAATCGCTGCGCGCGGCCATCATTTCGCTGTCGATCTACATCTCGCGCCAATCCAGTGCCGCGATGCGTGATAATGACGAGCTGGACGGGCTGATCGAGATCAACCGCACCATCATGCAGGGGCTTGCTCCTGCGGGCGCCAGTGCAGAGGCTGCCCAGCCTGCTGCCTAGCAGCGGACGAGCCGCCCGGCTCATTTTTCCTGCCAGCGGACAATATGACCCGGCAAGTTTGGCCGGTGACGGCGCATCCTCTGCGTGCGCCAGTTAAACCGCTATAGAAATCAGCAAGTTGTCGATGTCTCCAGGGTGCGCAGCGCGGCACGGGGTTTGCGCCTGCGCCTGCAGGACAAAACGTCCGTAACCCGCTTCCAGAATGGAGGAACCCCACAATGTACAACTCCGTGAACACGAACTACGGGGCGATGGTCGCCCTGCAGAACCTGAACAAGACCAATATGCAACTCGAAACCACTCAGAACCGGATCAATACCGGCCTGAATATCGCAAGCGCGAAGGATAATGGCGGTATCTACGCCATTGCCCAGCGCATGCGGTCGGAAGTGAGTGGCTATGGTGTTGTTCAGGACAGTCTGAACCGCGGCATCTCGACCGTTGATGTCACCCTTGCTGCGGGTGAAGCGATTTCGGATCTGCTTATCGAAATGAAGGAAAAGGCCCTGGCCGCTGGCGATACCTCGCTGGACTCGGCCAGCCGTACGGCGTTGAACGAGGACTTCAAGGCGCTTCGCGACCAGATCGCGACGATTGTCGAGAATGCCGAGTTCAACGGGCTCAACCTGATCGATGGCAGCTCTACGGGCGGCTTCATCGCTCTGGCGAACGCGACGGGCAGCAAAACGATCACGGTGGGCACCGAGAATCTCTCTCTCTCCGGTTCCATCGTGACGCTCAGCGCTACTGCTTCGTTCGGCACCGCGTCGCAAGCCGCCGCGATTGCTTCACAGATCGGCACCTCGCTTGACCTGGTCAACAGCGCGCTCGCGCGTCTGGGCACCAAGTCAAAGGCGCTCGAAATCCATCAGACTTTCGTCACGAAACTTTCCGACGCTCTGGAAAGCGGTATCGGCAATCTTGTCGATGCGGACATGGCAAAGGAATCGGCGAAACTCCAGTCCCTGCAGGTCAAGCAGCAGCTTGGCATTCAGGCGCTGTCTATTGCCAATGCCGCGCCACAGTCCGTGCTTGGCTTCTTCAGATAGGTTCGGACAAGGGGCCGCTTCCCGAGATCGGGGGCGGCCCTTTTTCTTGCTCACGCATCAATTAACCTTCTATTATTAATTAACTGAATCTAAATATGAATTTCTGATTCGACGCAGGGTAAAAACTGCCTATCCGGCAAAATTTGCCCGGCTGGCAGGTCTAAAACGGGCAATTATTGCCTGGCCGGTTTCATGCTCTGGATTCAAAATAAAACATATCACTCTGAAAAACATAGCTAAATGAGATCTTTGACGTTGGAGTCAGGAAACTGGCCCCGGGCTTGCTGGTGCGATGGCGGGTCAGAAGACCTGTCGTGCAAAACGCACGTCACACCATAGAACGTGAAAGGAGCCAAGAAATGGCTAGTGTAAATACCAATGCGGGCGCGATGGTCGCCCTGCAAAATCTCAATCGCACCAATCAGGAACTGCAAACCGTCCAGAACCGGATCAATACCGGCCTGGCTGTTTCGTCCGCGAAGGACAATGGTGCCATCTATGCCATTGCCCAGAACATGCGTGCGGAAGTCGGCAGTCTTCGGGCTGTAAACAACTCCCTCGATCTTGCCATTTCTGTCGTTGACGTGTCTCTGGCCGCCGGCGATGCCATCTCCGATCTTCTGATCGAGATGAAGGAAAAGGCGCTGGCCGCTTCAGACGTGTCGCTGGACAGTGCTTCGCGCACTGCTCTGAACGAGGACTTCAAGGCTCTGCGTGACCAGATCTCGACGATCGTTGAGAACGCCGAGTTCAACGGGTCGAACCTGATCGACGGTTCGATGTCTGGCGGCATTTCGGCTCTGGCCAATGCCAAGGGCACCAACACGATCAACGTGACCGACGAAGACATGTCGCTGTCCGGCACCATTCTCGGTCTGTCAGGTGGTACGGATATCGCGTCCCAGTCTGACGCCGCTGCGGCGGTGACGGCCATTGAGTCGGCCCTGACCAACCTGAACTCGGCGCTGTCGCGTCTGGGTACGGGTTCGAAGTCGCTCGAAATCCACAAAACGTTCGTCTCCAAGCTGTCCGACAGCCTTGAAAAAGGTATCGGCAACCTGGTGGACGCCGATCTTGCGAAGGAGTCGGCGCGTCTGCAGTCCCTGCAGGTCAAGCAGCAGCTTGGCATTCAGGCGCTGTCGATTGCCAACTCGGCGCCGGCCACGGTGCTGGGCTTCTTCCGCTAAGTTAGTGGTGGGGAGAGTGGCGGAGGCATTACGTGGGGTTCTGCCTCCGCCGCTTTCTTTCTCTTCAACGTTTCAAAGGGTGCATCGCGGATACGGGGACGATCGTTAAAGGGGGAAAGGGGCGCCTTGCCGGACTATCGGCGCCAACCTGGTGACAGATATGAGCACTATAGGACCAGTTTCGAACTCCGAGCCCGCCGCAGCCTTGGCCGCGCCTGCTGCTCAGGCCAGTTCGCAGACGGCCAGCCGCGCCGGCGCCAGCGCCGTGCAGCCTGCTGACCGCATCACACGGCAACCATCCAGCGATACCCGTGATGTGCTGCGCCAGAGCGAAGCCATCGAGCGGATGCGCGCCGAACTGAGCGCCAATGCCCGCACCCGTCTGCAGATCGAGCGCGACGAAGATAAGAATGGCCGCTTCATTTACCGGCTGCTCGATCCCGACACCGGTGAGACGCTGCGCCGCTGGCCGCCCGATAAGTTCGGCGATCTGATCTCCTTTCTGGGAGGCAAGGACCAGGGCTTGCTGAACGAGCGGGTGTGAGCACCCGGCAAAATTGACCTGACAGCCCGGCAGTTTTTGTGCCGCGCATGCGATCCGCTCCGGTCCGCCGTGGCGCATCCTTTTATTTAAGCACATGTTTTATATGAAGATTTGGGGTGTTAACCATGGGTGGCCCCGGATTTGCTCCTTACTCCCGCGAGCGGCCGCGAAAGGGCGGTCTTGCAGACTGGGAGAAGACCAATGGCGCTGAGCGTCCAAACCAATGTTTCGGCGATGATCGCCCTGCAGAATCTGAACAAGACCAATTCCGACCTGCAGACCACCCAGAACCGGATCAATACGGGGCTTCGCATTTCAGGAGCGAAGGACAACTCCTCGGTGTTTGCGGTGGCCCAGAGCATGCGGGCCGATATCGGTGCGCTGGGTTCGGTGAAGACATCGCTCGACCGGGCGGTTTCCATCGGTGATGTCGCGATTGCGGCAGGCGAGTCGATCTCCGATCTCCTGATCGAGATGCGCGAGAAGGCGACAGCGGCGATGGATCCGTCCATCGACAGCTTCGCGCGCGCTGCCTATGACAGCGACTTCAAGGCGCTGATCAGCCAGATTCAGGTCATCCTGGAGAATGCGGCCTTTGACGGCGCCAACATGCTTAATGGCTCCATCTCCAACGGTATTGCATTCCTCGCTGATGCGGATGCGGCCCGGGCGGTGACCCTGAATACCCAGGACATGAATTTCTCGGGCGCCATCATCACCCTGTCGGGCACGGCCAGCCTTGGCACGGTGTCGCTGGCAGCAGCGGCGGTCTCCTTCGTCAATCAGAGCCTTGATAATGTGAACGCCGCTCTGGCGCGGCTGGGGTCTGATCTGAAGAAGATGGAAGCTCACCGGAGCTTTATCGGAAAGCTGACCGACAGCCTGACCGCCGGGGTAGGCAATCTGGTCGATGCGGATCTCGCAAAGGAAAGTGCGCAGCTAACGGCGCTACAGGTCAAGCAGCAGCTTGGTGTGCAGGCCCTGTCGATCGCCAACTCCGAGCCGCAGATCATCCTGTCACTGTTCGGGCGGTAATTCGGGCCGCTACAGGACCTGGAATGCGAAAAGGGCGGGACCGATGGTCCCGCCCTTGCTCTATCAAGGCACCCAAAAGGATGTCAGAACGCCTTGGAGATGGAGAACACGGCCGTGGCATTGCTTTCGCGGGTGTTCTCTGAGGTGTCGATATAGGCGAGTTCGAAATCGACCCCGAGCGCACTCCAGGCCACGCCGAGCCGCCAGTCCCACTTGTCGTCACCATCGCCATCGAGATCGCCAAATGCGCCGGTCTCGTAGCCCAGCCTGCCGACTAGCGAGAGGCCGGTATCGCCCAGCGGAAAGGCGCCCTCGTAATAGAGGTAGAGATTGTCCTCTCCGCCGATATTGTCCTGATCGGGCGCGTAGGCGAAGCCGAAGGTGGACTCCAGCAATCCGGTCTCGAAGCCGGCAGAGCCATACACTTCCCAGTAATGGCTGTCGGAGGCGCCCGGATAGGTATAGACGAGCACGCCGATATCAAACTCGGCGCCGCCTGCCTCAAAACCGAAGCCGGCATAAAGATCCAGCTCCAGTTCCGAGCTGCCGACGGGCTCTATGCTTGATGCCCAGGTGCCGACATAGAAGCCGCTTGGCAGGGTCAGGTCGAAACCGCCCTGAATGGCGGGGTCCTTGTCGGACAGTGAAACGCCGCGGAAGCGGTAATCGCTGACCAATGCGACATTGGCCTCGATGACCAGTTCATCGGCATGGGCCGCAGGTGCGGTTAAGGCGAGGGCGGATACGCCCAGAGCCAGTGCGCCGGAAAGTGCGGTGAATTTGCGTGATGCGAGGTGTGTCATGAGTCTGTCCTGTCTTTATCAGGGCCGCCTCGCATGCGGCCGGGCCTCGTTGAAGGTCGGCGGGCCACGCCCGTGGCGCCGCGCGTGGGCTGCACCGGTCCCGGCCACGCCTTGCGGTCGGGCGCGGGGCCGTTGCAGTCCAGTATGGTCACCCGGAAAAGGCGCCGCCGGATCTGCGCTGGTCTGGCCGGGCGCGGCGTGCGAGGTGCACCGCTCCTAGCCGGAGCCGTTGGCAGGTTCGTTTCAGGCGATGGCGTGCCTGCCCCGGATGGATCCGCGTGCAGCGGCCGGGCGGTAACCCGGTCCGCAGGGGCGGTCACGCCGAGGCCGGGGCTTTCTCCTTTCCCGGCAGGAACTCCGGATAGGCGCTGTGGCCAAGCTCGGTGTAGTCGCCGCCCACAGTCTCCTCATCGGGCTTCAGGCGGATGCCGACCGTGATCTTCAGCATCAGGAAGACGACAAAGCTGGCGGTGAAGACGAACGCGCCGATCGCACCGATGCCGATCGCTTGGGTGACGAAGTTGGCGTCGGGATTGGTCAGTGGCACGATCATCGTGCCCCAGATGCCGGCGAACAGGTGGACGGGGATCGCGCCCACCACGTCATCAAGCCGCAGCTTCTCCAGAAGGATCGCGCCGAAAGTGGCGATGACGCCGCCCGCCCCGCCGAACAGGATGGCCTGACCGATAGTCGGGGTCAGCGGTTCAGCCGTGATCGAGACAAGGCCTGCCAGCGCGCCATTGAGCACGGCGCCCAGATTGGCCTTGCCACGCCCGAGGGCCAGCGTGAGCAGATAGGTCGCCACCACCCCACCGGCGGCGGCCATGTTGGTATTGGCGAATATCTGTGCGATGGCGGTGGCGTCTGCGGCCGACCCCAGCGCCAGTTGGGATGCGCCGTTAAAGCCGAACCAGCCGAGCCACAGGATGAAGGTGCCAAGCGTTGCCAGGGGCAGGCTGGAAGAGGGCATGGGCACGGCCTTGCCGTCGACAAAACGCCCAGTGCGTGCGCCGAGCAGGATGATGCCGGCCAGCGCGGCCCAGCCGCCCACCGAGTGCACGATGGTGGAGCCGGCAAAGTCGGCAAAACCGAGCTCTTCAAGCCAGCCTTCGCCCCACGTCCAGGCGCCCTGAATGGGGTAGATAACGGCGGTCAGCACGACCACGAACAGGAAGAACGCGCCCACGCGCACCCGTTCGGCCACAGCGCCGGAGACGATGGAGGCGGTGGTGGCGACGAACACCATCTGGAAGAACCAGTCAGAGGCGGTGGCATAGCCGTTCTCGGCCACATCAATGATCTCGTCACCGGTCAGTTCGTCCGGCCCCCACGGGAAGGGAATACCGAAATATCCGCCGCTCTGGTCGACGCCGAAATACATCAGATTATAGCCGACGGCGTAGAACATGATGCCGGCGATAGAATAAAGCCCGATATTTTTCAGACAGATGACGGCGGCGTGCTTGCCGCGCACAGATCCCGCTTCCAGCATGGCGAAGCCTGCGGCCATCCACATGACCAGAAAGCCGCCAATGAGAAAGAGGAAAGTGTTGAGCACATAGGCGGTTTCTTCGGTCACCTCGGCGTGGGCGGGCGCGGCGAGCGCCAGCGTGCCGCCCAGCAGGAGGGCGCCCGCCCATGCTGCCCGGCGCGAGGGTCGCATCAGTTCCGCCCCTGCACCGGTCCACTTGGATTTCATTGTCATGGATACATCCCCTTCGACGTGTTCTGCAGCCGGTCGCCCGGCAGGAATGCGGAAAGGGGCTTGAACAAGGACATGGCGCGGGCGCACAGAACGCTCCGCCGGACCTGATGTTGCTGCTGACAGCATGGCCGTCTCCTCCGCATCGATCAGCGGTCCGGTACGGCGCGTTTGCAGGTGAGGGCGGTCTTTTCGCTGCCCTTGCCGTCAAACCCTTGCAGAGCGGTTGATGCGGTGCAACATGATTTCTGGCCAGTTTCGCTGCGGCGCAAAAATTTGTGACAATTTTACAGCAGTTGATGCTGCGAGCAGTTCTGAGTTTGGTATATCATTTATTTACGGCAGAAAGTGAGGCCGCGTGCACACGGCCTCAAGTTATCTGCAAATGCGCGTCGCAATGACCGCTTCTCAAGCGGCGGGCATGCGGCGCGAGGAGTCAATTAACCGGCGTTATTTTGAGGCAAAGGCCATCTATATTAAGGCCTGTGCTTGGAAAAGAGGCGCGCATGCCCGGCGCACGGGCAAGGCTCCCCGATGATCCGACTCATATCAGTATCGCTGGCGCAACATGCTGGCAGCGCGGGAGCAGGCCATGGGCACGGACGGGTATCTGGCTTACGGGCGTCAGGATATCGACGAGGCCGATATCGCGGCGGTAGCCCGTGTTCTGCGGTCGGGTTTTCTCACGACGGGCCCCGAAATTCCGGCCTTCGAGGCTGAGTTTGCCGCCTATACCGGCGCGAGCCATGCGGTGGCGTGTTCCAACGGCACAACGGCACTACACCTCGCGCTCGATGCGCTGGGGGTCGGACCCGGCGATATCTGCATCGTGCCCACGATCACCTTCATGGCGACGGCCAATGCGGCGCGCTATTGCGGCGCGGACGTGGTGTTCGCCGATGTCGACGCTACCAGTGGCCTGCTGACACCAGACACGTTCAGGGAGGCGCTGACGCGCGCCGGCCGCTGGGCAAAGGCCGTCCTTCCGGTGCATCTCGCAGGCGTTCAGTGCGACATGGAAGCGATCCACGCAATTGCCCGCAAGGCGGGGCTGAAGATCGTTGAGGATAGCTGCCACGCGGCCGGCTCGGTGCGCGCCGATGGCGGCATGGCGGGTGATGCGCGCTGGTGCGATGCGGCGACGTTTTCCTTCCACCCGGTCAAGACTTTGACGACGGGGGAGGGCGGGATGGTTACCACCAATGACCCCGCGCTTGCCAGTCTCATGGCCCGCCAGCGCAGCCACGGTATCGAGCGTGATCCGTCCCGCTTCCAGCGTGCGGGAAGCGCGCACGAGCCCTGGTATCACGAGATGGCGTCTCTGGGCTGGAACTATCGCCTGCCCGACATCAATGCCGCGCTCGGCCGCTCCCAGCTTGCCCGGATGGGCCAGTTTGCCGTTAAGCGCCGTGCGCTGACGGCGGCCTATCGCGAGCATCTGGCACCGCTTTCGCCGCTGGTGACGCTGCCCGCTGATCCTGCAGGCCAGAATCCCTGCCGGCATCTGATGAATGTGGGAATCGATTTCGCGGCGGCAGGGCGCAGCCGGGCGGATGTGATGCAGGCGCTAAAGGCGCGCGGCATTGGCAGCCAGGTGCATTACATCCCGGTCCACGCCCAGCCCTACTACCGCGCTCTCTATGGCGATCAGCACCTGCCGGGAGCGGACGCGCACTATGCGCGCACCTTGTCCCTGCCGCTCTTCACCCGGATGGAGGAGAGCGATGTGGTGAGGGTGTGTACAGCCTTGAGCGAAGTGCTCGGCTAGCCCTCGAACGCGCGGCTCAGCAGGGTCTGCAGGGAGCGCGCGTCCAGCCGTTCAGGGTTGGAATCGGACGCATAGGAGAAGCCGTCTGGCGCGTGGCGCGCACCGGTTTCCAGCCACTCTTCCATCAGCTGGGTGCGCTGGGCGGGCACGATGATATAGCGGTCGTCCAGCTCGACGGTGGAACGGGAGTCGTCCTCCGGCACCATCACCTCGTGCAGCTTCTCGCCCGGGCGGATGCCGATGATCTTGTGGGGCAGGGATGGGGCCAGCGTGCGGGCGAGATCGACCGTGCTCATGGACGGGATTTTCGGCACGAACACCTCCCCACCCTTGGCCATGGCAAGCGAGGAAAGCACGAAATTCACGCCCTGCGGCAGGGTGATCCAGAAGCGCGTCATGCGCTCGTCCGTGATCGGCAGATGGTCTGCGCCTTCGGCAATCAGCTTGTTGAAGAAAGGCACCACAGAGCCGCGCGAACCGACCACATTGCCATAGCGCACGACCGAGAAGACCGGCCCGTCCTCACCGCCCATGTTCTGGGCGGCAGAGAAGATCTTGTCTGATGCCAGCTTGGACGCGCCATAGAGATTGATCGGGTTAGCGGCCTTGTCGGTGGACAGCGCGCAAACGTGCTTCACACCGCGCTTGATGGCCGCACGGACCACGTTCTCGGCACCGAACACATTGGTGCGGATGCACTCGAACGGATTGTATTCCGCAATCGGCACGTGTTTGAGCGCGGCGGCGTGGATCACCACGTCAACGCCGCGCATGGCCATGTCTAACCGCCCCTCGTCACGGACATCGCCAATAAAGTAACGCATGAACGGATAGCGCGCGGTCGGGAAGCGCTGTGCCATCTCATACTGCTTGAGCTCGTCGCGCGAGAACACAATGAGCTTTTTCGGTTTGAATTCCTCGACAACCGTCTTGACGAACTGGTGCCCGAAAGAGCCCGTGCCGCCGGTGATCAGTACTGTCTTGCCGTCCAGATTCATGCGCGGCGAGCGGAAGTCCCGGCCCAGAAAGAGCTGGTCCATCCTGTCCTTGGCGGACTTATCCGGCGCGCCCTTCGGGCTGGAAGCGGCAAGCGGGCTCATGGCACCTCGCGAAGGATCAAAAGGGTTCGAATCGCTGGTGTTAACCATCGCGCCAGAGGCGTTAACGCTCTCTTAGGCCTCGCTCCCGTTCGGCTGTTGCTGCTGGATGCGCCATAACACTTTGTTTGCCGTTATCGTGCGACTCTGCACACCTCGAAATCCGTATGGAGGTTTCCGGGCGTGTTTGTCGGTATCACAGGGGATGTTCTGGGGGCCTGGTTCCAGTCCCAGAATGCGGTGCGCACAGCGGCCGCAAACCCCAAGGCCATGCCTGACAAGACACTTGGTTCCCAGCGCGACAAGTCTGTCCTGCCGCCCTGGGATCCGCGCGGCGAGGTCCGGGCGCTGGAGGACATAAGGCGCTCGGTGCTGGCCAGCGGAAAATTCTTCGAGCCCGGCGCGAAAGCCTTTTCCGGGCTCAATGTCAGCGCGGACGAGAAGAAGCTCTACGAAATGTATTCCGGGCTGCGCGCCCTTTACTCGCTGGCGTCTGCTGCCTCAGAGCGTGGAGCCAGTCAGACCGATCTCAATTTCTGGAACCGGCGGTTCCAGGAGGGCATCGAGCAGATGAGCACGTATTTCTCCAAGCTTCAGCTTGATGAAATTTCCGTGCTGCAGAACAAGAAGCTGACCCGCGCCGAGAGCGAGGTGGCGGTATCGCGCGGCATAAGCGAATACACGACCGGCATCATCCATCGCGGTCCGGCCGATCAGGAAGTGGCCGCCTTCGCAGGCGATACCCGCTTTACCGTGTCCGTGCGCAAGATGGGTGTCGACATCAATGTCGATATTGACCTGTCGCAGATGGGCGCGACCCCGCGCACCATGGCCAATGTCACCAGCTTCATCAACGAGCGGCTCGAAGAGAACGAGATTGTCACGCGCTTCTCCGCCACGCGGGTCGGGGAGGTCGGCCCTGCCGGTATCGTGACGGCCAATGACTGGGCGCTGCGTATCAATGGCGTACTGACCGAGCAGATATCCTTCTCCGCCCCGGAAGCGCGCCCGGCGATCTTCATGGCAGGCGTATCAGGCACGGGCGACAGCGCGGCGGGCCAGCTGACCAAGATCACCGGCGTGGAAGATGACCCGATGGTCGCCTTTGCCCGCCGGATCGAGGCGGATTTCACCACAAGCGAAGTGCCGATACCCGGCAGTGACGATACGCGCACCTCCTCGCAGCCCAATGCGCTGAAGATTGATGCAATCACGCAAGGCCCTGATGGCGGTATCTATGTTGTTGGCCGAACCAATGCCGGCGTGGGCGGTCAGGAGATCCGGGGCGAATCCGACCTCGTGCTGATGCGCTATGATTCCAATGGCAAGCAGGTCTGGAGCCGGGTGCTCGGTGCAGCCGGGGAGGCCAATGGCGCGTCTGTAGCTGTGGACAATGCAGGCAATATCGTCGTGGCCGGATCAGTGAAGGGCGGGCTGGGCGGCACCAATGATCTCGGCGGAGAGGACTCCCTCGTCGTCAAGTTCAACGCCGATGGTGTGGAACAATGGACCCAGCGGTTCGGCGCGGCCGGCGATGACCGCGCCAATGGCGTCACCATCGGTCAGGATGGCACCATCTACGTAGTCGGCGAGGCGCGCGGCAGCTTTGGCGGCATGGCCAATCAGGGCGGTCTTGACGGCTATGTGCGCGCAATCGGCGCAGATGGAAGCGTTCTCTACACGCGCGGCGTGGAAGCTGGCGCAGGCATCGAGCGCGCCCGCGCGACGGCAATGGCGGCTGATGGCGGCCTGCTGATCGCGAGCGAGGTGGATGGCCGCGCGGTCATCACCAAGTTTGCGCCCGGCGATGACGGCACGGGCGCGCCGCTCTGGTCGATGGATATGGGCTCGCTCGATGGCGGACGCATCACCGCCATGACGGTAGACGAGGACGGCGCGATCTATCTCACCGGCGCGGCGCGTGGCGGCTTTGCCCCTTCTGCACCGGTCAACGCCAATCAGGGCGGTCGTGACGCGTTCCTTGTAAAGATCGACGACGGGGCCACGCCCTCGGTGGCCTACACCACATTCCTCGGCACCGGGGTGGACGATATCGCCAACGCCATTCAGGTGTCAGGCGGCAAGGTCTATCTCTCCGGCACGACAAACGGCGCGCTGCCCGGCTCCCAGCAGGCGGGCACGCAGAACGCGTTCGCCGCTGCGTTCGATGCCGCGACGGGTGCGCTGGACTGGACACAGCAGGTGTCGGGGCGTGGCGGTGTTTCGCAAGGCGCGGGACTGGTGGTGAGCGAAAGCGGTGATTCGGCTCTCTCCCGGCTCGGCCTGCCTGATGGCCGGGTCGTCTATGCCGACAGCCGCGTGATCAGCGCGCGCAGTTCGGTGCGCGCGGGCGACCACTTCTTCGTCTCGGTTGATGGCGGGCGCGAACGCAAGATCACTATCGAGGCGGGCGAGACGATGCGCTCGCTGACCTTCAAGCTCAATGCGGTACTGCTCCTTAATGGAACCTCGGCCGTGGGGCGCAGTCCGAACGGCGATGTGCTGCGCATCACGCCGCGCGATGGCGTGAACATCCAGCTGCGCGGCGGCGCGGATGGACAGGACGCGCTGGAAAGCCTCGGCCTGCCCAGCGGCACCATCATTGGCAAGGACCTTACCCGGCGCAGCAGCTCGCGCGATGAGAGTGCGGCGGCCCCGCCGACCTTTGCGCTGGAGCTGGGCAAGGCGATGGATATCGCCAGCCGTGATGGCGCGCTGATCGCCGGCGAGGCGCTGACCAATGCGATGAACATCATCCAGCGTGCCTGGCGGGAGCTGACGCAGGACCCGGCGCTCAAGGAACTGATCAACGGGCCGAAAGCGGGAAACCGTGGCGGGGTCGTACCGTCCCATCTGCAGAACCAGATCGCCAACTATAATGCAGGGCTCGACCGGCTGATGGCCGGTAACCCGCAAGGCGCGACTCTCGGATTTTTCTAGCGTCCCGATGGGGTCATCGCCCGCCTCATGCGGGTGATCCATTCCTGAACGGGTCAGCTTGGGTTCTCGTCGCCGGAATGGGTTCCCCGGACCTCACTTGCGCTCGGCCGGGGAATGACGCGGTAGAGGAACCCCTAATGCTAATTGCCGCCCACGGTAGAGAAGGTGGCGACATTGCCTACCGCTGTGGCAGAGCCGGTCATGCCGCCCACCCAACTCGTTGAACGCATCTGCGTGTTCGCGGTGATGGCACCGGAATTGGTCTGGCTGATCGGCGCGTTGAGGCCCACCGGGCAGTTGGCGCACAGATAGGCCGATTGCGCATTGCCGATGGCTGAAGATGTGCCATAGGCCGCCATGCCATGGCCAAGCTGCATGGTGACTTCGCCGGTCACGGCGCCGGAATTGTTCTGCACCACGCCTGAATAGGCATCTGCCCCGATATTGGACACCAGCGAATTGTTGCCGACCGCATGGGCAGAGCCCACGACCGGTCCGTCACCAAACGTGCCGACAGCAAGCGTGGTGGTGGCGCGCACATCGCCGGAATTGGTCTGGCTGCCCTGCAGATGGCCGTAGCCCCAGTCATTCTGGATCGAAGCCGTGTTGCCGGACGCCTCGCTCATCGCGGTGACGCCCCAGTTGGCGGCAGCGATATCGGCATCGACCGTGGAGCGGACATTGCCGGTATTCTCCTGCTCGGCCATCGCAATGATATTGGCTTCATAGCCCGTGATGGTCAGGCTGTTGCCTGCGCTCTGCGCGGTCGCAAGCGCAGTTTCCACCTCTGCCGCTTCGACGCTGGATTCCGCATCCACATCGGCATCAGAGCGCTGGCGCGTGTCCATCGGCATATTGCCGGTGCCGGCGACCTCGATGGCGTTCGCTGCGGCGATGGCCGACTGGGCGGTGTTGCCGCCATAGGAATCGAGCCGCAGGGCCGAGAGCGCCGATACGCTGGCGCCGGCTTCTGCCGTCTGTTCGGCGTCCATCGTGAGGCCATCCTGCGCGCCCACGGTCAGGGCATTGCCCTGCGCGGTGGCGAACCCGGTCGACAGACCCCAGACCGAACCGGCCTGGATGTCCGTCACCGCGCTGGTGGTGCCGCTCGTCGTTTGCGTCGAGCTGACCTCGCCCTGGCTGGCAAGCGTGCCGCCAGCGGAGTTCGACTGGGCCGTTGCGATGGCGGTCGCCACTTCGGTCTGGTCGGTATCGGTCTCTACGACCGCGCTGACCGGAGCGGAGTTCGCCTGATCGTTCTCGACCCTATCGATAGGTTCCGCGAAGGACGCTGCGGATGTCGCTATCGCGGCGGTCATGGCCGCGATTGACGTCAGTGCGAGCCTGGACATAAGGGGCCTCCGTACCGGCATAAGCCGTATTGAGCTGGACACCGCCGGACGCGTTGGACGGGCCGAGCGGATCGTTAAACCGGCAGACATCCTGAGCGGACACGCCGTAAAGCTGGGACGAGATTTCAAGCACGGCGCGCTCGATCACGGAGCGCACGGCAAGCTGGATGGGCTCAAGCGAGCGGCCACCGGCGGACACATCCACTACCGCGTCGCCGAAGAAGGCAAAGACGCCGGCAGAGAGTTCACGCCCGATGATCTGCTTCTGGTAGGACACCACATCGACCACTTCGAGCGTGCGGCTGTCCACAAGACGCAGGTCCAGCGCGACGTTCATCACATAGGCGCGGCGCGAGAACACACCAGCGGGGCTCGAATCGATGCGGTCACCGGCGAACAGGTCCTGCCCGTTGGAGCGGATATTTGCGTTCAGCTCTGTGATGCCGCCGATCAGGAAATAGTCCGAGCCCGGCATGGCCCCGGCGTAGATCTGGCGGAAACCCTGCTCCTCGGCCTCATCGCCCAGAAGCTGGCTGTTGGCATAGCGCAGCTCCAGCTCGGCGACCGACGTATCGAAACGCTCCACCAGGCGGGCACCCGCCTTGGAAAAGGCGCTCATCGCCATCAGGGCGGCGCCCTGCGTCACCCGCGTGCCGCCCTCAGGGGCAAGCTGGCCGGTATAGTCCGCGATGCGGCCGACCGCGACGCGCGGCGCTGCGCGGCCATGCTGGCGGGCATAGCCCGACAGGCAGACCAGTGCCTGGGAATAGGGTGTCGGGTTGACGGTTACCGGCGCGCCGCCCGTAGGGGTGGCGTACAGTCCGTCAGAGCCGGAGCTCGAAGTGGCGCAGGCCGATACCGCAAAAGCCGAGACGGCTGCCACAAAGAGGCTTTTGATACGGGTCATTGAGGGGTCTCCGGACTATGAGGGGCGGAGGAGGGGGGAGTGCCGACACCAGCCGTTACCGGTCCGCCGGTCTGGGGCGGATTGGCGTTGTTGCTGGTGTTGGCGGAGATGTTGCCGGTATTGATCTGACGGGAATTGACCACGACGGTGTTGTAATTCCCGTTCACGACCACGTTGAGCTGGTTGGCGATGGCGGTCGCGGACGAGCCGAGATACTGCCCGTTCGCGCCCACACCGCCCGCAACCGTACCGGTTCCGGTGGCCGCAGCGCGCGCCGAAACGCCGACGCCAGCCTGGATGATCCCGTTGATGACGACCCGGTTGGCACCTTTTCCACGCTGGCCAACATAGGGACGGCCTTCCTCACCATGGGCCATACCATAGGGGCGGCTCCAGTTATCCCCGGCCTGCTGGGCCTGGGCTATACTGGTGCCCGCAAGCGCGATGGCTGAGGCGGAGAGGGTGACTTTGGCAAGACGCAGCATAATTTGGGTGTCCTGTTTGAAGACGCTTTGGACGGTGGTGCTGCAACGCCCATGCCAGAGCGTTCATGCCCGGTCTGGCGCGAAAGGAATCGTGAATGCGTGAGCAAGACAATGACGGCCGGGATCTGCCGCCGGACCCCGAGGCAGAACCGGCCGCGCCGCCGCGCGCGCCATTCCTGGGTGCAGGGGTGTCGGTGACGGTGCTGGTCATGTGCGCGCTGATCGTCGCCACGCATGGCGTGGACGTGTGGGCACAGGCGGCCGGCAACGTGCTTCACGGCTATATCATGTGGGCCGGCGCGCTGGTCACCGCGCCGCAGATCATGGGTGCGCCCGAAGCACCGCTGGGGGGCTTGAGCCCCTATGTGCTGCACGTCTTCGTGCATGGCGGCTGGTGGCACGCGTTTCTCAATGCCGGGGCGTTGCTGGCCTTTGGCAGCGCGGCGGCAGCACCCTTCGGGCGGGGGATGATCGCGGCGGCGGGATTTCTCGCCTTCTACTTCACCTGTGCCATCGCGGGAGCCGCCCTCCATGCCCTTCTGCACATCAATGAGCCGACCTTCATGGTAGGCGCCTCCACGGCGGTGTCGGGCGTGCTGGCTGCGGCCGGCTGGGCGAGCGGGGGCAGGGCGGGCATGCTGCGCCTTGCCATTCCCTGGCTGCTGATCAACGTAGCGATAGGCGTGATCGACATCTTCCAGCCCATTCCTCTGGCCTGGGCCGGCCATGTGGGCGGACTGTTCGCGGGGATGTTGCTCTATCCGCTGTTCGTGAGAGCGTTCAGGCGGAGGTGAAGCTGCGGTCTAGTCTTCTGGAAAGTTGCGGTCCAGCACAGCACGGACGGCAGGTTTCTCGCCGACCGTACCAGCAATGGCGGTCAGGCGGGGGGAGTTCGCTTCGTGCCACGCCTTGCCCGGGCGCCAGTGGGTCATCACGCCGATATAGATATCCAGCGCGCTCATACGCTCACCGAGAAACCATGGTGCGCCGGCAGCATTCTCCAGCTGTCCGTAGAGCCGCTCGGCATAGGCGTTGACCGCCTTGAAGAAGGGTTTGCGGGCGGATTCCTCCGCAACGAAGCGGGACGGGTCGTCGGCGTAGGTGTAAGTCGGATAGATATTGGCCACGATGAAGACGAGCCAGCGCAGGAAGGCCATGCGTTCGCGGTTGCCGGGTCCGGGCACGAGCGCGTCGCTGCCGGTCATATCCGCAAGGTGCAGCGTGATGGCGGCGCTTTCGGTCAGTATCTCGCCGGTATCCAGAACGAGCGTCGGTATCTGTGCGAGTGGGTTAATGGTCGCCAGCTTTTCCCGCGCGGCGGCGTCCTGAAAAAGATCGCCGCTTTCGACCAGTTCGAATTTGATCCCATACCATGCCAGCTGGGCCTCCACGATGGCCGATCCCCAGCCTGCATTGGCGTAAAGTTGCATGGTCATTTGCCCGGTCTCCTTCAGAACAGCCGGTCGATATGGTCCTCGCCGTCAATCTCCAGTCCGCGAATGATGGCGTTGCCATCCGGGCCCATCGACACGATCAGGCGCAGACGGGATTCCTCACGCAGGGCTTCCAGCGCCAGCGCGTCTTCCGGCGAAGCGAAATAGCGTTCGAGATTATACCGCACGCTCATCACCCTGCCTGAGCGCCCGATGCCGCCGCTGCCCGCCTGGAAGACCCGTCCCTGTATGGACAGGCCCTCGGGCTGGCGGGTGTGTACGGATACGGGCTGGAAGGAGCCGATTTCGCCGGCTTCCAGCCCTACCCAGAGCCGGTCCCCGCTTTTCCACTCATGGCTGGTGTCTCCGGACAGCTCGTCCAGCCAGAGCCGGTGCAGCGGGGTATCCAGCACCACGTAATGGCCGAGTAGCAGGTCGCGCGGATCGACCGGCTCCATATCAAGGCGGATTTCCGTGCCGCCCGCGCGGGCGCTGGCGTGGGTGATGACCATGCCGGTGAGGAACACGCTCATGGCAAAGGCGATGACGAGAAGGCGAAGCATCAGGCTCATGGCCTGGCTCCTTCCACTCTGGTGCGCTTCTGCCAGCGCATGGCGATGACGGAAAGCGCGATCAGGAGCAGACCTCCGATGAGGAAGAAGAGCGCGGTGTCGAGCAGGCTGCCAAAGAGCGCCGTGTAGACGTGCAGGGCCTGCGCGATGAAGAGAATCAGCCCCAGCCCGCCGGTAAAGCCGCGCCCGGCGCGTGCGCCTTCGGCCACCATGGCGGCTGCCAGCGCAAAGATCGCGGCCCCTGCGGTCACCTTCACTACACCCTCCATGCCCTCTGCTGCGGCGATAAAGGGCAACGCCAGAGCGGCTATGACCGCAATTGCGATGGCCAGCGCCAGAACCGGCCGCAGCGCGCCTGCGCGCACGCGAGTTAAGGACAGCAGTGCTATGACGCCCGCCGCTATGGCCGCAGGCAGTACGAAGCCCATGCCAGCGACGGCAGCGCGTTCATCCAGCGTGAACTGCGCGATGAAGGCGGCAAAGACCGCCCCGGCCGACAGCCAGCGCGAGGCGATGCGGCTATAGGCAAGCCCGCGTTCCTCCGCGAAGGCGAAGGCCAGCGCGCCCGCTCCGCAGAACAGGGCGAGCAATAACGGCGGGGCAGCGCCCTCGAACACGCCTCTCCCGCCATCCAGGAAGCGCACGAAGCTCGCCAGCCAGATAATCGCGCCAGCCCCCAGGAGATTGGCCGTGATCATCGACTGCAAACGCAGCGCCGCCGCGCCCAGCACCAGCCAGAGCGGGATGAAGCCCCAGATCAGACCGGGTGCCAGCGGGTTGAAGGTTTCCAGCATCAGCCAGCTCACGCCCAGCAGCGCGGCAAAGCCGAGCACGGGGCGGGAGGGAATCACCAGGGCGGTGCTGAGCGCGGCCAGCGACCAGACCAGTACGGCGGTGTTGCGGTAGGCGCTCATATTGAAGGTCTGGGCCGTCAGCATGATCGCCGCACCGAACAGCGCTGCGCCCACAAGCGCCAGGGCATGGCCAAGGGCCGGATTGTTCTTGGCAAAGGCCCAGCCTGCGCCACCAAGGCTCGCCCAGATTGCGGCGAGAATCACCGCAAAACGGGCAAGCTTGGGCATTCCGGCCCAGTTGGCCGCCACGAATGTCAGCGCAGCCAGCGCGAGAAGAACCGCCCCGAGAATCAGGCCCGCACCGGCGGCGCTCCATTTTCCGGGGCGGTTTGCAGCGTCGGTGATGATCGAATCGCGGTGCGCGGGGTCGATCCAGCCCTGCGATATCCATCGGTCGATATCGCGCTCCAGCTTCTTCCGGCCTGCCATGCGATATCCTTTCCAGATGGCCGGGCGCAGGAAAAATTGCGCAGCGGCCTTCATTGCGGCACTATGCTCATGGCAAATACGCCAATAAGGAGGCAGCCATGAATGTTGCCGGGATACTTGCGCAAAAAGGCCGTGACGTCATCACGATTGCGCCTGACGCCACGCTCACCGAAGCGTGCCACGTGCTTACGGAACACCGGATCGGAGCCGTTGTCGTTGCCGGCAAGGATGGCGATGTGGCCGGCGTCTATTCCGAACGTGATCTGGTACGCGCCATCTCGCGGGACGGACCCGGCGTGCTCAGCCAGCCCGTGTCATCCGTCATGACCCGCGCGCTTGTCACTGCCGCGCCCAGCACATCCATTGATGCGCTCATGGAGCTGATGACCGAGAAGCGGGTGCGCCATATCATCATCATGGATGAGGGGCGCATGGCGGGCTTTGTGTCCATTGGCGATGTCGTCAAGCGCAAGATCGAAACCGCAGAGGCGGAAGCGGGCGCGCTAAAAGCCTATATAGAGACGGCCTGAGCACCTGTTTCACGGCATACGCCGCAAAGGGCCGCGAACCAGTGGGCGGCCTTGTGGAAAACCGTGCTTTCCAGCCAATTCGCTCTTGCAATTGGCGCCAAACCTCTTCATATTATGCGTCCTTTCCGCGTAGGACAGGACTTGCGAAGGCCGCGCTACCGGCGCTGCCGCAGAGTTTTGCGCTCTGAAGCAGGGCTCTTTCGGGAGTTTTGCAGCAAGTCACGAAATACGCGGTTGACACGTGCGTGACGGTTCCATAAAAGCCGCCACCTCGCGTCAAGCGGAAGACATCGGCGGCGGTCAGTTGAGCGCCGGGGCGGAAAGCTGTTGCTCTCCACACCGGACTGACAGAGGCGCTGCAAAAGTCTGAAGCAGGGCGTTGACAGGGAGTAAGGGGTCCAATAGACACCGCGCTCCCGACGCCGGGTGGCCCACGAAACGGGCGGCGCGGCGGGTTCGGATCAGAACGGAAGTTCCTGATTTTGAACCAGCTCTTTGACATTGTTGGTTTTGGAAAGGGAAACGCAGGCGGCGGCGCTCTGCGGACGGAACTGGCCACTGGCCTAGGCCGTCCATCGAGACGCCGACACTTTGCGTTTCTTATTAGTGACGATTGTTCGTCGGCCCTTCGGGTCCGGCGACCACAATCTCCGTCACTTTGAGTACGCTTTATACAGTGTCGTAGTCGGATCAACCTGAGAGTTTGATTCTGGCTCAGAACGAACGCTGGCGGAAGGCTTAACACATGCAAGTCGAGCGCGCCCTTCGGGGTGAGCGGCAGACGGGTGAGTAACGCGTGGGAACGTGCCCTTTGGTTCGGAATAGCCCCGGGAAACTGGGAGTAATACCGAATGTGCCCTTCGGGGGAAAGATTTATCGCCAAAGGATCGGCCCGCGTTAGATTAGCTTGTTGGTGGGGTAATGGCCCACCAAGGCGACGATCTATAGCTGGTCTGAGAGGATGATCAGCCACACTGGGACTGAGACACGGCCCAGACTCCTACGGGAGGCAGCAGTGGGG
>JAIUMI010000020.1 GCA_022565665.1 Glycocaulis sp. | reverse complement strand
GGGCGATAATGTGGAAGTGACGGTGGACCTGATCACGCCGATCGCGATGGAAGAGAAGCTGCGCTTCGCCATCCGCGAAGGCGGAAGAACCGTCGGAGCCGGCGTCGTCTCCAAAATTATCGAGTAGGCCCTAGCGGGCAAAGTTGAAGCATGAAGCAGGCCGGGCGGCGTTGAAAACGCCAGCCCGGTCAGGCTTCCAAAGGAACCAGGAACGGGACCGGAGCGATGGCACAGACGAACATCCGCATCCGCCTCAAGGCGTTCGATCACCGCGTGCTGGATACGTCCACGCGCGAGATCGTCTCCACGGCGAAGCGCACAGGCGCACAGGTGCGCGGGCCTATCCCGCTGCCCACGCGCATTGAGCGTTTTACGGTGCTGCGGTCCCCGCACATCGACAAGAAATCGCGCGAGCAGTTCGAGATCCGCACGCACAAGCGTGTCCTCGACATCGTGGACCCGACCCCGCAGACCGTGGACGCGCTGATGAAGCTCGACCTGTCGGCCGGCGTGGATGTCGAGATCAAGCTGGGAGCTTAAGGTCATGAGCCAGGCTCAAAACCTGCGCACGGGCGTTATCGCGAAGAAGATGGGCATGACCCGTATCTTCGCCGAGGACGGCTCGCACATTCCGGTAACGGTGCTGCACCTTGACGGTGTCCAGGTCGTTGCCCAGCGCACCCCCGAAACCGATGGCTATGCCGCGCTCCAGCTGGGCGCCGGCAAGGCCAAGGTAAAGCGCGCCTCCAAGGCCATGCGCGGGCATTTCGCGAAATCCGCGGTCGAGCCCAAGCGCAAGCTGGTGGAGTTCCGCGTGAGCGAGAACAATCTGATCGAGCCGGGCGCGGAGATCACGGCGGACCATTTCGTCGAGGGCCAGAAGGTCGATGTGGCCGCGTTGTCCATCGGTAAGGGTTTTGCCGGTGCGATGAAGCGCTGGAACTTTGGCGGTCTGCGCGCCACGCACGGCGTGTCCGTGTCGCACCGCTCGCACGGTTCTACCGGTCAGCGCCAGGACCCAGGCAAGGTGTTCAAAGGCAAGAAAATGGCCGGCCATCTCGGCCAGGAGCGCGTCACGACGCAGAACCTGGAAGTGGTGCGTGTGGACGTGGAGCGCGGCCTGGTGCTGGTGAAGGGGGCTGTCCCCGGCGCCGCTGACAGCTGGGTTGAAATCCGCGACGCGGTCAAGGGTGTCGGCGTAGAGGGGCTGGCCTTTCCGGGCAAGTTCCGCGCTGCCGGCGAGCCCAAAACGGTTGATGCGCCCGAGCCGGCTTCGGCGGAATCTGAAATGGTGGCCGAGGGCGCGCCTGTCGCCGAGGCCCCGGCTGTGGACGCGGCGGGTGAAGAGGACGCCAAGTCATGAAACTCGATGTGATCAAGCTGGACGCCGGCAAGGCGGGCTCTGTGGAGCTGGACGATGCGATCTTCGCCGTGGGCGAAGTGCGCGCCGACCTTCTCCAGCGCGCCGTGAAATGGCAGCTCTCGCGCCGTCAGGCCGGGACGCACCGCGCCAAGGAACGCGCCGAAATCGCCCGCACGGGCAAGAAGTTCGGCCGCCAGAAGGGTGGCGGTTCGGCCCGTCACGGTTCGCGCCGCGCCCCGATCTTCGTCGGCGGCGGCAAGGCCCACGGCCCGAAAGTGCGCAGCCACGCCACCGAGCTGCCCAAGAAGGTCCGGGCTCTGGCTCTCAAGCACGCCCTGACCTCGAAGGCCGGTTCGTCGTCCATCGTGGTGCTGGATGAGGCGCGCCTCGACAGCCCGAAGACGGCAGAGCTGAAGGCCACGTTCGAAAAGCTGGGCCTGAAGAACGCGCTCATCATCGATGGCGAGACGCTGGACGAGAACTTCGCCCTGGCCGCGCGCAACATCCCGCACGTGGATGTGCTGCCGGCGCAAGGCCTGAACGTCTATGACGTGCTGCGCCGCGATACGCTGGTCCTGACCAAGGCCGCGATCGAGAAGATCAATGAGCGCTTTGCCGCCAAGGAGAGTGCGTAATGGCTACGCCGCGTCACTACGACACGATCATCGCGCCGGTCATCACCGAAAAGGCGACCCTGCTCTCGGAAGAGAACAAGGTAGTCTTCCAGGTGCCGCTGGACGCGACCAAGAAAGACATCACCGAGGCCGTTGAAGCACTCTTCAAGGTCAAGGTGAAGGCCGTCAACACGCTGCGCCAGAAGGGCAAGACCAAGCGCTTCCGCGGCATTGCCGGCCGGCGTGACGATATCAAGAAAGCGGTGGTGACCCTGGAAGAGGGCCATTCCATCGACGTGAGCACGGGCCTCTAGGCTGCGCTCTCAAGGAGTTTGAACCATGGCGCTGAAGACATTCAAGCCGACCTCGCCTGGCCGCCGCGCTCTTGTGCTGGTGGACCGGTCCGAGCTGCACGCTGGCAAGCCGGAAAAGACGCTGGTCGAGGGCCTGCGCCGCAAGGGCGGCCGTAACAATACCGGCCGCATCACAGCGCGCCGCCGCGGTGGCGGAGCGAAGAAGCTCTACCGCGTGATCGATTTCAAGCGCCGCAAGTTCGACGTGCCCGCCACGGTCGAGCGGCTGGAATATGATCCCAACCGCACCGCCTTCATCGCGCTCATCAAGTATGATGATGGCGAGCTGGCCTATATCCTGGCGCCGCAGCGCCTGGCCGCCGGTGATCGGGTGATCGCCAGCGCCAAGGCCGATGTGAAGCCGGGCAATGCGATGCCGCTGAAGGCCATTCCGGTCGGCACCATCATCCACAATGTGGAGATGAAGCCGGAGAAGGGTGGCCAGATCGCGCGCTCGGCGGGCACCTATGCCCAGCTGGTCGGCCGCGATGCGGGCTATGCCCAGATCCGCCTGATGAGCGGCGAGCTGCGCATGGTCAATGACAGCTGCATGGCCACGATTGGCGCGGTGTCGAATTCCGACCACTTCAACGTCAATCTCGGCAAGGCTGGCCGCAAGCGTCACATGGGCAAGCGCCCGTCCGTGCGCGGCGTGGCCATGAACCCGGTTGATCACCCCCATGGTGGTGGTGAAGGCCGGACCTCCGGCGGCCGCCACCCGGTGACCCCGTGGGGCAAGCCGACGAAGGGCCGCAAGACCCGCCGTAACAAGGCGACCGACAAATTCATCATCCGTTCGCGCCACGAGCGCAAGAAACGCTAAGGGAGCGACCGTAAGTCATGCCCCGTTCTGTATGGAAAGGTCCGTTCGTAGACGGATACCTCCTGAAGAAGGCCGAAGCGGCTCACACCGCTGGCCGCAAACAGGCTATCAAGACCTGGTCGCGCCGTTCGACCATCATGCCGCAATTTGTCGGCCTCACCTTCCAGGTCCACAACGGGAACAAGTTCGTTCCGGTTCTGGTGTCCGAGGACATGGTGGGTCACAAGCTCGGCGAGTTTGCGCCGTCGCGGACCTATTACGGTCACGGCGCGGACAAGAAAGCCAAGAGGAAGTAGCGCGATGGGCAAGGACACCAATCCCCGCCGTGTTGCCGAGAACGAGGCGCGCGCCAAGCTGCGGATGATCCGTATCAGCCCGCAGAAGCTGAACCTCGTCGCAGCCATGATCCGCGGCAAGAAGGTCGAGCGTGCGCTCAACGATCTCGCCTTTTCGCGCAAGCGCGCTGCCGCTGACGTGAAGAAGGTGCTCGAGTCGGCAATCGCCAATGCAGAGAATAATCACGGCCTCGATATCGACAGCCTCGTCGTGTCGGAAGCCTATGTCGGCAAGAACCTGGTGATGAAGCGCTTCCGGGCCCGCGCACGCGGCCGGGGTGCGAAAATCCTCAAGCCGTTCTCCGAGCTGACGATCGTGGTGCGTGAAGCCGAGGAGGCCGCATAATGGGTCAGAAGATCAATCCGATTGGCTTGCGCCTCGGTATCAACCGCACGTGGGAATCGCGCTGGTACGCCCGCGGTGAAGAGTATGCCGACCTGCTGCACGAGGATCTGAAGATCCGCAAGTTCCTGCAGGACAGGCTGAAAGCCGCCTCGATCTCGCGCATCGTGATCGAACGCCCGCACAAGAAGTGCCGCATCACCATCTACACCGCCCGTCCGGGCGTGGTGATCGGCAAGAAGGGCGCCGATATCGAGAAGCTCCGCCGGGAAGTCGCCAAGATGACCGACGCGGAAGTGTTCCTGAACCTGGTCGAAGTGCGCAAGCCGGAAACGGACGCCAATCTGGTGGCCGAGAGCATTGCCCAGCAGCTCGAGCGCCGCGTGGCGTTCCGCCGGGCGATGAAACGGGCCATGCAGTCGGCCATGCGCATGGGCGCGCTGGGTTGCAAGATCATCTGCTCGGGCCGTCTGGGCGGAGCCGAGATCGCGCGCGCAGAACAGTACAATGAGGGCTCGGTGCCGCTGCACACGCTGCGCGCCGATATCGATTACGGCTTTGCCGAGGCCAAGACGGCCATGGGCATTATCGGGATCAAGGTCTGGATCTACAAAGGCGAGATCATGGAACACGACCCGATGGCCCAGGAGCGCCGTCTGCAGGAAACCGGCGAGCAGCGGACCCGTTCGGGCCGCCAGGCTGCCTGATCAGGGCCGACAAGGGAGTTTGAACGATGCTTCAACCGAAGCGCACAAAATTCCGTAAGGCCCACAAGGGCCGGATTCACGGAACCGCCAAAGGCGGCTACACGCTCAATTTCGGCTCTTACGGGCTGAAAGCGGTCGAACCTGAGCGCGTCACCGCGCGCCAGATCGAGGCCACGCGCCGCGCGATCACCCGTCACATGAAACGGGCTGGCCGGGTCTGGATCCGCATCTTCCCGGATGTACCGGTATCGAAGAAGCCGACCGAGGTGCGGATGGGTAAGGGTAAGGGTTCACCCGAATACTGGGTGTGCCGCGTAAAGCCCGGCCGCATCATGTTCGAGATCGACGGTGTGCCCGATGATGTGGCGCGCGAAGCGCTGCGCCTCGGTGCGGCCAAGCTGCCGATCAAGACCCGTGTCGTGACCCGTCCGGGCGAGCAGGGAGCATAGGTAAGGCCATGAACATGCAAGACGTCCGGGCCATGACCGATGACCAGCTTCAGGACAATCTCCTGAAGCTGAAGAAGGAACAGTTCAATCTGCGCTTCCAGCAGGCCACCGGCCAGCTGGAGAACACGGCGCGGTTTTCCAAGGTGCGCAAGGACATTGCCCGCCTGAAGACCGACATGCGCCGCCGCGCGATCGAGAAGCAAGGGAGCTAGGCGATGCCGAAGCGCGTACTGCAAGGCGTCGTGGTCAGCGACAAGCAGGCCAAGACTGTCGTAGTGAAGGTGGAACGTACCTTCCTGCACCCGCTCCTTCGCAAGACGGTGCGGCGTTCGAAGAAGTATCATGCCCATGACGAGGCCAATGCCAAGAAAGTCGGTGACAAGGTCCTGATCCAGGAATGCGCGCCGAAATCGAAGCTGAAGCGGTGGGAGGTCGTCCCTGAGCAGGCCTGATAAAGGCTGAGACAGGGATGATCGTGTCCAAGTTTTAACGGAGGATCACGATGATCCAGATGCAATCCAATCTGGACGTGGCCGACAATTCCGGGGCCCGCCGCGTGCAGTGCATCAAGGTGCTCGGCGGTGCCAAGCGCCGTTATGCCGGCGTGGGCGACATCATTGTCGTCTCGGTCAAGGAAGCCACGCCCAAGGGCCGTGTGAAGAAGGGTGACGTGCGCAAGGCAGTCGTCGTGCGCACCGCGCGCGACATCAAGCGCCGCGACGGTTCTGTCATCCGGTTCGACACCAATGCCGCTGTGCTCCTGAACAACAATATGGAGCCGCTCGGCACGCGTATCTTCGGCCCGGTTCCGCGTGAGCTGCGGGCGAAGAACCACATGAAGATCATCTCGCTGGCGCCGGAGGTGCTGTAGTCATGGCTGCGAAGATCAAGAAGGGCGACAAGGTCGCCATCCTGGCCGGCCGCGACAAGGGCAAGACCGGTGAGGTTATCAAGGTGATGCCGTCCGAGGGCCGTGTGATCGTGTCCGGCGTGAATATGGTCAAGCGCCATAACCGCCCGACCCAGACCACGCCTGGCGGCATTGAGGAGAAAGAGGCCCCGATCCACGTGTCCAACGTGGCTCTGACCGATCCGAAGTCCGGCGAAGCCACCCGCGTGGGCTTCGAGGAGCGCGACGGCAAGAAGGTCCGGGTGTCGAAGAAGTCTGGTGAGGTCATCGATGTCTGAGACCGCAACATATGAGCCGCGCCTGAAGACGCGCTACCGCGAGGAAATCCGCGCGCGCCTTAAGGAGAAGTTCGGCTATGCGAACGAGATGCAGATCCCGCGTCTGGACAAGGTTGTCCTGAACATGGGTGTCGGCGAGGCCGCCCAGGACTCCAAGAAGCTCCAGGGCGCTCTGGCGGATCTGCAGGCGATTGCCGGCCAGAAGCCGGTCGCCACGCGCGCCACGAAGTCCATCGCGGGCTTCAAGCTGCGTGAAGACCAGCTGATCGGCGCCAAGGTGACCCTGCGCCAGGACCGCATGTACGAGTTCCTCGACCGTCTGGTCACCATTGCTCTGCCCCGCGTCCGCGCCTTCCGCGGCCTCAATGGCAAGAGCTTTGATGGCAACGGCAATTTCGCGATGGGCCTGAAAGAGCACATCGTGTTTCCCGAGATCGACTACGACAAGGTCGAGAAAGTGCGTGGCATGGACATCATCGTCTGCACCACGGCGCGTACCAATGAAGAAGCGAAGGCCCTGCTGGCCGAGTTCGATTTCCCGTTCACGAACTGACGCAGCAGGAGAGCAGGTCCATACCGGGCCCGCACGCGAGGAGAGAATTGAATGGCAAAGAAGAGCGCAACCGAGCGTAACGCCCGCGTCCAGCGTCTGGCCAAGAAGTACCTGGCCAAGCGTCAGGCACTCAAGGCGGTCGCGCGCGATACGTCGCTGCCCGTTGAAGAGCGGTTTGCTGCCCAGCTGAAGCTGGCGGCCCTTCCGCGCAACTCGGCCCCGACCCGCATCCGTAACCGGTGCCAGGTGTCCGGCCGTCCGCGCGGCTATTACCGCAAACTGAAAATGTCCCGGATCGCCCTGCGCGAGCTGGGCAGCCATGGCCTGATCCCAGGCCTGGTCAAGTCGAGCTGGTAGGGAGGGCACGCACATGGCGATGATTGATCCGCTCGGTGATATGCTCACCCGCATCCGCAACGCGCTGATGCGCCGGCGCACGAATGTCGTGACGCCCGCGTCCAAGCTGCGCAAGCGTGTGCTCGATGTCCTGCTCGAGGAAGGCTATATCCGCGGTTATACCGAGACCGAGGATAGCGACGGCTTCAAGCAGTTCGAGATCGAGCTGAAATACTATGAAGGCGCGCCGGTGATCTCCGAGATCAAGCGCGTTTCCAAACCCGGCCGCCGGGAATATTCCAAGGCCAGAGATCTGCCGCTCGTCCAGAACGGGCTCGGGATCGCGATCGTGTCCACGCCCAAGGGCGTGATGAGCGACGCGGCTGCCCGTGCCCAGAATGTGGGCGGCGAGATCCTCTGCCACGTCAGCTAGGAGGCACGATAGATGTCACGTCTGGGCAAATTGCCGGTCGCGCTTCCCTCTGGCGTCAGCGCCACGGTCGCGAACGACACGGTCAAGGTAAAAGGTCCCAAGGGGGAGCTCTCCCTGGCCATGACCAATCTGGTCACGGTGTCGGAAACCGAAGACAAGTCGCTGCTCGTGCAGCCGGCTGACGAGACCACCCGCGCACGGGCCATGTGGGGCACGACGCGGGCGAACATCGCCAGCATGGTGAAAGGTGTCAGCGAAGGCTTTGAGGCCAATCTGGAACTGGTCGGCGTGGGTTACCGCGCGCAGGTGCAGGGCCGCGATCTGAAGCTGTCGCTCGGTTTCAGCCACGAGGTGGTCTATACGCCGCGTCAGGGTATCACCCTGTCCGCGCCGAAGCCCACCGAGATCAAGATCGAGGGTGCGAACAAGCAGGAAGTCGGCCAGACTGCGGCCGAAATCCGCCAATTCCGTCCGCCAGAGCCCTACAAGGGTAAGGGCATCCGCCTTGCCGGCGAATATGTGCGCCGCAAGGAAGGCAAGAAGAAGTAGGGAACCGTCAGGTCATGAAATCCTCTCGCGAAAAGATGCAACGCCGCGCGCAGCGTACGCGCTCCCGGCTTGCCAGGTTCTCGGGCGACCGTCCGCGCCTGTCGGTCTTCCGCTCGTCCAAGCATATCTACGCCCAGATCATCGACGATTCGAACGGTGTGACGCTCGCTTCGGCCTCCACTCTGGATGCTGATGTGCGCGGCAAGGCCTCCGGTGCCAATATCAAGGCCGCCGAAGTGGTCGGCAAGCTGGTTGCCGAGCGTGCCAAGGCCAAGGGCCTCACCGACGTCGTGTTCGACCGCGGCGGCTACATCTATCATGGGCGCGTCAAGGCGCTCGCAGACGCTGCCCGTGAGGGCGGCCTGAACTTCTAGGAGAGCGCCATGGCTCGGGAAGACCAACGCGAAGGCCGGGGCGGGCGCGACCGCCGCCGCCGCGACGAGGAGCCGGAAAGCGAACTCGTCGACAAGCTGGTACACATCAACCGCGTCGCCAAGACGGTGAAGGGCGGGCGTAACTTCCAGTTCGCTGCTCTGGCCGTTGTAGGCGACCAGAAGGGCCGTGTGGGCTTCGGACAGGGCAAGGCACGCGAAGTGCCCGAAGCCATCCGCAAGGCCACTGAAGAGGCCAAGAAGACGATGGTGCGCATTCCGCTGCGCGAGGGCCGTACCCTCCACCATGATGTCGATGGCCGCTGGGGCGCCGGCAAGGTGACGCTGCGTGCGGCGCCTCCGGGTACCGGCATCATCGCCGGTGGTCCGATGCGCGCTGTGCTGGAGAGCCTGGGTGTTCAGGACGTGGTTGCCAAGTCGGTTGGTTCGTCCAACCCCTACAACATGATCCGCGCCACCTTCGAGGCTCTGAAGGATCAGGAAAGCCCGCGTACGGTTGCCGCCAAGCGGGGGCTGAAAGTGGCCGATATCGTCAATCGCCGCAATGACGGCGCGAGCGCTCCCGAAGCGATCGACAGCCAGGCTTGAGGTGGATAATGGCCGCTAAGAAAACCGTTATCGTGCGTCAGACGGGCAGCCATATCCGCCGCCCCAAAGACCAGTTGCAGACCCTGACCGGGCTCGGCCTCGGCCGGATCGGCAAACAGCGCGAGCTTGAAGACACGCCGTCCGTGCGCGGCATGATCGCCAAGGTCGCCCACCTTGTGGAAATCGTCGAGGAGCGCGGCTAAGCACCGCTCTGCTCCTTGAAAAGGAGAATAGTCATGCGTCTGAACGAACTGCGGGATAATCCCGGCGCGGTGAAAGAACGCACCCGCGTGGGCCGCGGCATCGGCTCGGGCAAGGGCAAGACCGGCGGGCGTGGCGTAAAAGGCCAGAAATCGCGCTCGGGTGTGTCGATCAAGGGCTTTGAGGGCGGCCAGATGCCGCTTCACCAGCGCCTGCCCAAGCGCGGCTTTACCAAGCCGAACCGTGCCCAATTCGCCGAAGTGACGCTTGGCCGCCTGCAAAAGGCGGTCGATGCGGGCAAGCTGGACGCAAAAGCAACGATCGACGCCAAGGCGCTGATCGAGGCTGGCGTGATCCGCCGCGCCAAGGCTGGCGTGCGCGTGATTGGCGGCGGTGACTTCAAGGCGAAGCTCACCCTCGACGTGGCAGGCGCTTCCAAGCCCGCCATTGCCGCCATCGAGAAGGCTGGCGGATCGATCACTCTTCCGGCCCCGAAAGACAGCGAAGCCTGATGCGGTTTTACGGACGGCTCCCCACATGGGTTGAGCCGTCCATACCCGTCCTGATCCCGCCGGGACCGCAAGGGAGCGAGACCTGCCCATGGCATCTGCCGCAGAACAACTTGCCGCAAACCTGAATTTCGGCGCGTTTGCCCGTGCCAAGGAGCTGCAAAAGCGGCTCCTTTTCACGCTGTTTGTGCTGATCATTTACCGGGTGGGCACCTACATCCCCATGCCCGGCGTTGATCCGGACGTGTTTGCCAATGCGTTCGCGCAGCAGCAACAGGGCATTCTGGGCGTCTTCAACATGTTCTCCGGCGGCGCCGTTGAGCGGATGGCTATCTTCGCGCTCAACGTGATGCCCTACATCTCCGCCTCGATCATCATGCAGCTCATGGCGGCCACCGTGCCGAGCCTTGAGCGGCTGAAGAAGGAAGGCGGCGAGCAGGGCCGCAAGCAGATCAACCAGTATTCACGCTATCTCACCGTGGTGCTGGCCGCGCTCCAGGCCTTTGCCATCGCCATCTCGATGGAAAATCCTGACCCGACAACGGGTGCGACCATCGCCATCGATCCGGGTTGGTTCTTCCGCATTACCGCTGTTGTCTCGCTGGTTGGCGGCACGATGATGCTGCTGTGGCTCGGTGAACAGATCACCGCGCGCGGCGTGGGCAACGGCATCTCGCTGATCATCTTTGCGGGCATTATCGCGGAAATGCCGCGAGCGCTCTTCCAGACGCTGGAGCAGGGGCGCACGGGTAATCTGGAGGCAGGGCTCATCATCGCGATGATACTGGGCATCATAGCGGTGCTGGTGTTCGTCGTGTTCATGGAGCGTGCCCAGAGGCGGCTGCTGGTCCAGTATCCCAAGCGTCAGGTGGGCAACCGCATGACGGGCGGGGAATCCAGCTTCCTGCCGCTGAAGCTGAACACGTCCGGCGTTATCCCTGCCATCTTCGCCTCTTCGCTGCTTCTGCTGCCGGCGACGATTGCGGGCTTCTCTGCGGACACCGGACCGGAATGGCTTCGCACGATGACCGCGCTGCTCGGGCCGGGCCAGCCGCTCTTCATTGTCTTCTATGCGTCGATGATCGTGTTCTTCACCTTCTTCTACACCTCCATCGTCTTCAACCCGGAAGACACGGCGGATAATCTGAAGAAGTATGGCGGCTTCCTGCCGGGCATCCGTCCTGGCAAGCGCACGGCGGAATATATCGACTATGTGCTGACCCGCCTGACGACGATTGGCGCGGCCTATCTCGCCTTTGTCTGCGTTCTGCCGGAAATCCTGCGCGCGGAATACAACATACCCTTCTATATCGGGGGGACGGCTCTGCTGATCGTGGTGTCGGTGACGCTCGATACGGTGTCGCAGATCCAGTCCCACCTGCTGGCCCACCAGTATGAGGGGCTGATCAAGAAGACCAAGCTGCGGGGCCGCAAGCGATGAATATCATCCTATTCGGCCCGCCGGGCGCCGGAAAGGGCACCCAGGCCAAGCGGCTCGTCTCGCAGCGCGGCTGGGTTCAGCTCTCCACCGGTGACATGCTGCGCGACGCGCGCAAGGCCGGCACCGAGCTGGGCAACAAGGTCGCGGCCATCATGGACCGGGGCGATCTGGTCTCGGACGAAATCGTGATCGCGCTGATCGATGAGCGCTTGCCTGAAGCCGAAGCAGCGGGCGGAGCCATCTTCGACGGCTTTCCGCGCACCGTGCCCCAGGCCGAGTCACTGGACCACCTCCTGGACGGGCGCGGCAGCCAGATTGACCGTGTGGTTCGCCTGGCGGTTGACGAAAAAGAACTGATCAAACGTGTGGAGAAGCGCGCCGCCGAAGAGGGGCGCGCGGACGATACGGTTGAGGCCTTCAAGGTCCGCCTGAAGGCCTATAACGACCAGACCGCGCCGCTCATTCCCTTCTACACCGGCCAGAACAAGCTGGTCGAAGTGGACGGGATGGGCGCGATGGATGAGATTTCGGCGCGCATTGCCCGCGCGCTGGATGCGTAGGCGTCATTTGCCGGGACAATTGCCCCGGCGGTGGCGAGTGAGTTTTGTGAGGCGGCGACGCTCAAGCCCGGTTGACGGGCAGGGCTTCGTCACTATAAGAAGCGCCCTTCGCTCTGAGGGGCCGTCAACGAGGCACGGCGCGCACGTAGGTGCCGCGCCCTGATCGTGTCGGCTCTTTTCGCGAGCGGCACATGGAACAAGGAGTAGGGTTGTGGCCCGCATAGCAGGCGTCAACATTCCGACGAACAAGCGCGTGGAAATCGCGCTTCGCTATATTCACGGCATCGGCCCGGCCATGGCGCGGGAGATCTGTGACAAGGTAGGCATTTCGGCTGAAAAGCGGGTTAACCAGCTTACAGACGCCGAAGTCCTGCAGATCCGCGAAACCATTGATGCGGGCTATATGGTGGAGGGTGACCTTCGCCGCGACACCGCCGTCAACGTGAAGCGTCTGATGGATCTGGGCTGCTATCGCGGCCTGCGCCACCGTCGCGGTCTGCCCGTGCGCGGCCAGCGCACCCACACCAATGCCCGCACCCGCAAGGGTCCGGCCAAGCCGATTGCCGGCAAGAAGAAGTAAGGACCAGGCGCGATGGCCAAGGAACCGACACGCGTGCGCCGCCGGGAGCGCAAGAACATCACCTCCGGCGTGGCGCATGTAAATGCGAGCTTCAACAACACCATGATCACCATCTCGGACGCGCAGGGGAATACCATCTCCTGGTCGTCGGCCGGCACGATGGGTTTCAAGGGCTCGCGCAAGTCTACCCCTTACGCGGCCCAGATCGCCGCCGAGGACGCCGGCCGCAAGGCTCAGGAGCACGGCATGAAGACCCTCGAGGTCAAGGTGTCGGGTCCGGGTTCGGGTCGCGAATCGGCTCTGCGCGCGCTGCAGTCGGTGGGCTTCACGATCACGACCATTCATGACGTGACGCCGATCCCGCACAATGGCTGCCGCCCGCCCAAGCGCCGCCGCGTGTAAAGTATCCTGAAGGCCGGGGCTCTCTCCGGCCTTCAACAGAAGTGTTTCATTCCCGCGCGCGCCGGCATCAGCCACAAGGGCCAGATGCGAGGGGCGCGCCGTCCGCTTGAAGGGAAGTTCCGTGATCGAGAAGAACTGGCAGGAGCTTATCCGTCCGATGAAGCCGGTCGTGCAGGCCGGTCATGATGCCGCGCGTCACGCCAAGATCGTCGCTGAGCCGCTGGAACGTGGCTTTGGCATGACGCTTGGCAATGCGCTGCGCCGCGTGCTGCTCTCTTCGCTGCAGGGCGCGGCCGTGACGGCTGTACAGATTGACGGCGTCGTTCACGAATTCTCTTCCATCCCCGGGGTTCGCGAGGATGTGACCGATATCGTGCTGAACCTGAAACAGGTGGCCCTGCGCATGCATGGCGAGGGACCGCGCCGCGTGGTCCTGCGCAAGAGCGGGCCGGGCGAGGTGAAGGCCGGTGATATCGAGGAAACCGCCGATATCGAGGTCATCAACCCCGATCACGTCATCTGCACCCTGGACGAAGGCGCAAGCGTGCGCTTCGTGCTGACGGTCAATACCGGCAAGGGCTATGTGCCTGCCGAGCGCAACCGTCCCGAAGACGCCCCGATCGGCTATATCGCCATCGACGCGCTCTACAGCCCGGTCAAGCGCGTGGCCTACCGCGTGGAAAACACCCGCGAAGGCCAGGTGCTCGATTATGACAAGCTCATTCTCGACATCGAGACCAATGGCGCTGTCACGCCGGAAGACGCGGTGGCCTATGCCGCGCGCATCCTGCAGGACCAGTTCCAGATCTTCGTCAATTTCGAAGAGCCCTCCGAAGCGCGCGGTCCGGAAGACGATACGCCGTCGCTGGACTTCAACCCGGCCCTCCTGAAAAAGGTGGACGAGCTGGAGCTGTCGGTGCGTTCGGCGAACTGCCTGAAGAACGACAATATCGTGTATATCGGCGACCTGATCCAGAAGTCCGAGGCGGAAATGCTCCGCACCCCGAATTTTGGCCGCAAGTCGCTTAACGAGATCAAGGAAGTGCTCGCCCAGATGGGTCTGCACCTCGGTATGGAAGCGCCCAACTGGCCGCCGGAAAATATCGACGATCTCGCCAAGAAGTTTGAGGATCAGATCTAGCCGGGCTGCCGCGAGGCACCCTTGCCGGAGTGAAGGAGACATCCCATGCGTCACGGGAATGGATATCGCAAGCTCAACCGCACCGCTTCGCACCGGCGCGCCATGTTTGCCAACATGGCAGCCTCGCTGATCGAGCACGAGCAGATTGTTACGACCCTGCCCAAGGCCAAAGAGCTCAAGCCCATCATGGACAAGCTCATCACCCTGGCCAAGAAAGGCGATCTGCACGCCCGCCGTCAGGCGATCTCGCAGATCCGCAACAAGGAGCAGGTGACCAAGCTGTTTGCCACGCTTGGCCCGCGCTATGGCGAGCGCAATGGTGGCTATACCCGCGTGCTGAAAGCCGGCTTCCGCTATGGCGACAATGCGCCGATGGCCGTGATCGAGCTGGTGGACCGCGACCCCGAAGCCAAGGGCGCCGTTGATCGTGCGCGCATGGAAGAGGTCGGCGGGGACGAATAGTCCCTTCGTTGCTACCGCATTTGAAAAGCCCCGGTGGAAACGCCGGGGCTTTTTGTTGGCGCGCTGGTTTTCCCCTCGTCCTTCGAGACGTTCGCTATGCGCACCCTCAGGCTGAGGGAAAAGCACGCCCCAAGCCCTCATCCGGAGGAGGCTTCGTAGAAGCCGTCTCGAAGGACGAGGGCTCCCTCCTTACCCCGATTGTCATATACAGCCTCTGTTCAGCCGCTTTCTTGCATCCTAAATCGGTGCCGAATGAAAACGTGTGAGGGAGTGTGGCGATGAACTGGAAGCTGCCGGCAGTGTGCGGAGCGCTGATCGCAGGACTGGCGCTTGCGGCCTTTGCGGCCAATAGCGCGGGCACGCAGGACGAGACGCTGGCCGGCGCGGGGGCGCCAGAGCGCGCTTTGCCGCAGAGCCGCGCCGAGGTTCAGCTTTCCTTTGCTCCCATCGTGCGCGAGGCCGCACCAGCGGTGGTGAATGTCTATTCGCGCCGCGTGGTGGCCCAGCGCTCGCCCTTTGCCGGTGATCCCTTCTTCGAGCGCTTCTTCGGCCAGCAGGCTCCGCGCCAGCGCGAGGTGAACTCGCTGGGCTCCGGCGTGATCGTCGATCCCAGCGGGGTTATCGTCACCAACAATCATGTCGTTGCCAATGCGCAGGAACTGCGCGTGGTGCTCTATGACCGGCGCGAGCTGGAGGCCGAGGTGCTGCTCACCGATGAGCGTACTGACCTGGCGATCCTGCGCGTGCGCACGCCCGATCCGCTGCCTGTCCTGCCATTTGATCTGTCCGGCGCAGCGGAGGTGGGTGATCTGGTGCTGGCCATCGGCAATCCGTTCGGTGTCGGCCAGACGGTGACCTCCGGCATCATCTCCGCGCTGGCGCGCACGGATGTCGGCATTACCGACTATGCCTTCTTCATTCAGACCGATGCGGCCATCAATCCGGGCAATTCCGGCGGCGCGCTGGTCACGATGAATGGCGAGCTTCTGGGTATCAACACCGCCATCTTCTCCCGCTCCGGCGGCTCGCAGGGCATCGGATTTGCCATTCCCGCTGAAATGGTGAGGAGCGTCGTGGCCGCGGCGACCGGCGATGGCGAGCTGGTGCGGCCTTGGCTGGGCGCGCGCCTGCAGCCGGTGACAAGTGATATCGCCCAGTCCATGGGCTTTGACCGGCCTCGTGGCGCTCTGGTGGCCGATATCTATCCGCAAGGCCCGGCTGACCGGGCCGGCCTGCGCCGGGGTGATGTGATCCTGTCGGTCGATGGCGCGGAGACCAATAACGAGGCGGCGGTGCGCTTCCGGTTTGCCACCCGTTCGGTCGGCGATGAGGCCCGCGTTCAGGTGATGCGCAATGGCGATGAGCGTACACTGACCGTCACCGCCGATGCGCCTCCGGGTGACCGGGAGGGTGAGCGCACCGTGCTGGCGGGCCGCAACCCGCTGCAGGGTGCAGAGGTGGTGGAGTTGTCGCCAGCCTTCAACGAGGCCAACGGGCTTGATCCCTTCCTTGAAGGGCTGATCGTCACTGCCGTGCAGCGCCGCTCGGCCGCGGACTTTTTCGGCTTCCAGCCGGGTGACCGCGTGCTGGAGCTGAATGGCCGGGCTGTGCGGAATTTGCGCGAGATTGAACGCGAGCTTGCCCGCAATGATGACGCGCGCGAATGGCCGATCGAGATCGAGCGGCGCGGCGAGCGCTTCGCGCGCACGCTCAGGCTTTGATCGGGGCGGCTCTGACCGGGGCGATTGCGTGGCGGTCAGGCGAGCGCCACACTCGCGCGCATGTCAGACCTCTTCCAGTCCGCAGGCCTTGAGGCCGAGGCCCCGCGCCCGCTGGCTGACCGGCTGCGCCCGCAATCGCTCATCGAAGTGGCCGGCCAGGACCATCTGATCGGTCCTGAAGGCCCGCTGGGGCGGATGATCGCGCGCGGGCGTCTGTCTTCCATCATCCTGTGGGGGCCGCCGGGCGTGGGCAAGACCACCATTGCGCGCCTGCTCGCCGAAGCCTCCAACCTGCATTTCGATGCCATCTCGGCGGTCTTCTCCGGCGTCGCGGACCTGAAAAAGACGTTCGAGCGCGCGCGGGCGCGCCGGGCGGCGGGGCAGGGCACGCTGCTTTTCGTGGACGAGATACACCGCTTCAACCGCGCCCAGCAGGATGGCTTCCTGCCCGTGGTGGAGGAGGGGGTGGTCACCCTTGTTGGCGCGACCACCGAAAATCCCAGCTTCGAGCTCAATGCCGCCCTGCTCTCGCGCTGTCAGGTGCTGGTCCTCAAGCGCCTTGATGATACCGCCCTGTCGCAGATGCTGGCCCGCGCCGAAGCGCTGGAGGGCAAGGCGCTGGCACTGAACGAGGAAGCGCGCACCGCCCTCATCGCGATGGCGGACGGCGATGGCCGCTATCTTCTGAACCTCGCCGAGGAAGTTTTCGCGCTGGAGCCGGACGCGCCACTGACGCCGGCGGAGCTCGCAAGCGTCCTGCACAAGCGCGCGCCGGTCTATGACAAGGATCGCGACGAGCACTACAACCTCATCTCCGCCCTGCACAAATCGGTGCGGGGCTCTGACCCCGATGCGGCGCTCTACTGGCTGGCGCGCATGCTGGCGGCGGGTGAAGACCCGCTCTTCCTTGCGCGGCGGCTGGTGCGCATGGCCAATGAGGATATCGGCCTTGCAGACCCCACCGCCATTCACGCCGCTCTGGCGGCAAAAGACACCTATGATTTCCTCGGCAGCCCGGAGGGCGAGCTGGCGCTGGCGCAGGCCGTGGTGCATCTGGCGTGCGCTCCGAAATCAAATGCTGTTTACACGGCCTTCAAGGGGGCACAGAGGCTCGCGCGCGAGACGGGCTCCCTCATGCCGCCCGCCCACATCCTCAACGCTACTACGCGCCTTATGGAGGCGCAAGGCTATGGCAAGGGATATGAGTATGACCATGACTCACCGGGCGGCGTGTCGGGTCAGGACTATTTCCCGGAGGAGATGCGCGAACGCCCGCGCCTGTACCAGCCCAGGGGCGAGGGACGCGAAGGCCCGATCCTTGAACGGCTGGAGCGCTGGCGGGCGCTGAGGGAGAAAAGGCGGGACTGACTGCGCAGTTAAAACCCGAAAACGAAAGCCCTTGCCAACGTCCCCGTTTCTGTAATGAATCCTCCACTTTTCATTTCACGGGGAGGACAGGGGAATGAAAGTCGAGAAACTTCATATCATTATTGGCCTTTTGTATGCGCTGGCGGGCATGGCGCTTGGCATGGTGATGGCCGAATCAGGCGACCATACCCAGCACGTCACCCACGCGCACGCCCTGCTGGTCGGGTTCGTGGTGTCGGCGGTCTACGCCATTCTTTACCGGGTGTGGAGGCTGGCGCAGGGCCTGTTGGCGCTGATCCAGTTCGCTCTGCACCATATCGGCGCCATCGTGATGGTGATCGGGCTCTACATGCTCTACGGCGCGATCGTGCCCGAAGACCAGATCGGCCCGATCCTCGGCATCGCCAGCGCGCTCGTCACCGCCAGCATGGCGCTGATGTTCTGGTTCGTGATCCGGCAAAAAGACGTCTGACTGGACAGCAAGGCAGGCCGGGGCGTCCATGAATGACGTCCCGGTCTTGCGTGCGCACGCATGCGCACCTAACCCTTCAGGCATGGTGCATATCCTTCTCATAGCGGCGGGCGGGGCGATTGGCGCGCTGGCGCGCTACTGGCTCTCGACGCTGGTCGATGCGCGTCTTGGCGGGGGTTTCCCCTGGGGTACGCTGGTGGTGAACTTCACTGGTGCAGGCGTGATCGGCCTGCTGGCGGGGCTATGGTTGATCGCAGGCGGCACGTACGGGCCCGTCTGGGCGTTTTTCGTGATCGGGGTGCTGGGCAGCTACACCACCGTCTCCTCATTTTCCCTGCAGACGCTGGAACTGTTTCAGGCAGGCCGTATCGCGGCGGCGGCGGGGCTGGCGGCGCTGTCGCTTGCCGGGTGCCTGATGCTGGCGGCGGGCGGGTATTTCCTAATCACCACGCTGGCGGGCGCATGAAGGCGCGGGTCTCCATATTGTTGGCGGTAGCACTCGGCGGCGCGCTGGGGGCGCTGGCCCGCTATGGTCTGGCGCTCGCCTTCATCGGCGATGGTTTCCCTTGGGGCACGCTGGCTGCCAACGGGCTGGGCTCACTCCTGATCGGGCTTTATGCTGGGCTGATGGCGCGTGGGACGATCCGGCCCGGCCCCGCTCAGCAACATCTGGTGATGACGGGGTTTTGCGGCGGCTTCACCACCTTCTCCATTTTCAGCCTCGAACTGGTCGTGCTGGCCGGTCTAGGAGAGGCCGGTGCCGCCCTTGCCTATCTCATGGCCTCGCTTGTCGTCTGGTTCGGCGCGGTGGCGGCAGGCTGGAAGCTCGCGGCTGCGCGGCTGCGCCCGGCAGGGCCGTGAGTCTCGCCAGCAGCGCGCCCGCCTTGCAGGCTTTCTTGCGCAGCACTATCCCTTCGCGCCATGAGCAAGGTTGAAACCCGCACCGTTGCGCCAGATGAAGCCGATATCCGGCTCGATCGCTGGTTCAAGCGTCATTTTCCCCATGTCACCCACGGCATGCTGGAAAAGCTGCTGCGTACCGGTCAGGTGCGCGTTGATGGCGGGCGGGTAAAGGGCAATCAGCGTCTTGAAGCCGGTCAGCAAATACGCGTGCCACCTCTGCCCGAGCCCGGCGCGAAGCCGCAAGGCCCGGTCATCACCCCAGAAGACAAGGCCTTCGCGCGTTCCATGGTGCTCTATGAGGACGATGAGCTGATCGCGCTGAACAAGCCGCCGGGCCTGCCCGTGCAGGGCGGCTCCAAGGTGACGCGCCATCTCGATGGTCTGCTGGATGCCTTCGGAACAGGTGAGAAGCGCCCGCGCCTCGTCCACCGCCTGGACAAGGACACATCCGGCGTGATCGTGGTCGCCAGGAGTGCGTCCAGTGCCGCGCGGCTGGCAGCCCTCTTCAAGGGCCGCGATCTGGAAAAGACCTACTGGGCGATTGCGCTGGGCGTGCTGAACCCCCGCCATGGCGAAATCACCGGATACATGAAGAAGACGGCCTCGACGCAGGGCGATCGCGAACTGATGGTCGCTGCCCGCCATGGCGAGGAAGGCGCGCAATATGCGCTGACGCGCTACGCCACCGCCGACGAGGCCGCGCGCAGGGCCAGCTGGGTGATCTTGCGTCCGGAGACGGGCCGCACCCACCAGCTGCGCGTACATCTGGCTGTTAGCGGCCATGCCATTCACGGCGATGGCAAATACACCTGCGACATCCCTCCGCTCGGCGGCGTGTCGCAGAAGCTGCACCTGCATGCGCGCAAGCTCTCCATCCCGCGAGAGGGGAAGAAGCCGCTCGTGCTGGAAGCGCCTTTGCCAAAGCACATGGAAGCGACCTTCGAGGCGCTGGGCTTTGACAGGGAGATGGATGTGAAGCCGGTGGAGGCGCTGCTGTCGTGACGGATCTGAAACTCGCCGTGTTCGATGTTGATGGTACGCTCATCGACAGCCGTCAGGTCATCCACCGTGCCATGGAGCGCGCCTTCACCCGCGCCGGGCTCGGCTCCATCGGTTATGACCGGGTGCGCACGATTGTGGGGCTGGAGCTCTCCGAGGCGCTAGGGCGGCTTGCGCCTGAGGACTACACCCATGACCGGCTGATGATGCTGTGCGCGTATTACAAGGAAGCTTTTGTCGAACAGCGTGCCCGGCCGGGCTTTGAAGAACCGCTCTATGCCGGTGCGCGCGAGACGGTTGAACGTCTCGCTGACGAGGGTTGGCTGCTGGGCGTCGCAACCGGCAAGGCGCGGCGCGGGCTGGATATCGTGTTCGGCCATCACGGCCTGCATCGCTATTTCCAGACCCTGCAGACCGTGGATCACGGCATCGGCAAGCCGCATCCGCGCATGGTGCTGGACGCCATGGCGGAGACCGGCGTACGCCCTGAAGAGACCGTGATGATAGGCGATACCAGCTTTGACATGGAAATGGCCCGCTCGGCGGGCACCCGTGCCCTGGGTGTAAGCTGGGGCTTTCACACTGCAGAGGAAATCGCAGCAGGCGGTGCCCACGAAATCCATGACAGCTATGACAGCCTCAGTCTGGCGCTGGCGGGATTCGCGCCCGCCAGTGAGGGAAGGGTAAGCCCATGAGCATGTCCAAGGCGAAGGCAGAAAACCGGCCTCTGCCAAAGCGGTTCTACGCGGAAACGGCGGCGGCGCGTTCCGGTGAGGGCTGGGGCGTGTTTCTCGATGGCCGCGCGGTGAAGACGCCGGCAGGCAGGGCGCTGGGGGCGCCTGCCGAGGCTCTGGCCGAGGCGATGGCCGCCGAGTGGGAAGCCCAGATCACCCATATCGACCCCTTCACCATGCCGCTGACCCGGCTGGCCCATGTCGTGCTGGACCGGATCGAAGCGGCGCGCGAGGGCGCAGCCGCCGAGATCGCGAGATACGCGCAGACCGATCTTCTCTGCCATCGCAGCGATGATCTGGAGCTTGCCGCCCGGCAGAGCGCGGCCTGGGACGAATGGCTGGACTGGTCGGCCAATGCGCTGGATGCGCCGCTGAACCGCGCGGCGAGCATTCTGGCGCTGGAACAACCCGAAACCTCCCTTTCCACCATGAAGGCGCGCGCGCTGGCGCTGGATGACTGGCGGCTGACGGCTCTGGCGAGTGCGGTGCCGATCCTGGGATCTGCCGTGCTGGGCTTTGCCCTGCTGGAGGGCGAGCTGACGGGCGAAGAGGCCTTTTCCCTCTCGCGTATCGACGAGGCGTATCAGGCCGAGCGCTGGGGCGAGGATGCGGAAGCCGTAGAGGCTGCGGCCAATCGCAAGCGCGATCTTCTGGCCTGCGAGACCGTCTTCCGCCTGATGGACGCTGCTGAAGCCGTTTAGACTTCCTTCACTCGCGGGCCCGATGCTTGGGGCAGTGTTCCTGATCTCCAAGAGATGGCCATGAAGCGTTTTGCGCCCCTGCTTGCCAGCCTGATTGCCCTTGCCAGTGCAAGCGCGGTCCACGCCCGCCCGTTCGAGGTGCCAGCAGACCATGCCGCGCTGATCCGCCTTCCGGGCGATGCTGCGGCGATCGTGGTGGGTAATCCGCATATTGCCGATGTGATGCTCTATGACGCGCGCACCATCTTCGTGACGGGCCGGGTCTATGGGCGCACCAATCTCATTGCGCTCGATGATAATGGCCGGGTTCTCTACACTTCCGATCTGGCAGTGACGGCCTCGCCGCGCGGGCAGGTGCAGGTGTTCCGCAATAATCAGCGCATGAGCTATGTGTGCGCGCCGGAATGCCAGGCCGTGCCGCTGGTCGGCGACGAGGCCAACTGGTTTGACGAGTTGGCCCGCCAGCAGGCCGATCGGGTTACTGCCGGCTCGGCGGGCAATTAACCGTCTGGAAACCAAGGTTTTTCATCGGAGTTTAAGCGCGTTGTGCGAAGACTCGGCCTGATCAGGGTCAGCCGGGGATGATCACCGTGTTGCGCAGCCATCATTATTACAGGCGATTGAGCGAACGTCTGCGCCGCGACCGCAAGGGCGCGACGGCGGTGGAATTCGCCATTGTGGCGCTGCCCTTCTTCGCCCTGATGGCGGCGATCATGGAGACCGCCCTGGTCTTCTTTGCCACCATCATGATGGAGCACGGGCTGGCCCAGTCGGCCCGCGAGATCCGCACCGGCCAGCTCCAGGTCAGCGGCGGCTCAGCCGCCAGTTTCCGCGACACGCTGTGCAGCCGTACCGGACCGATTATCGACTGCGGCCGCGTGGAGTTCGACGTGCGCACGCTTGCCAGCTTTGGCGGTGCGCCCGGACTGCCGCTGGACGGTGATGGCCAGCTAGACGGCAATGCGATGGGTTTTGCGCCCGGCGATGCCGGCGACATCGTCATGGTCCGGGCCTTCTACGAGTGGCAGCTCATCATGCCCAATCTGGGCCTTGGCCTGTCCAATATGAGCGGTAACAAGCGCCTGCTGACGGCGACCATCGCCTTCCGCAATGAGCCCTTCCAGGACGATCTGTGATGAACGGTGTTTCGCTTTTCCGGCGTTTTGGTCAGGACCGTGGCGGTGTCTCTGCCGTCGAATTTGCGCTGATCGCCCCGCTCCTGATCCTGGCCTATGTCGGGCTGGTCCACGTCACGCTCGCCCTGTCGGCGGACCGCAAGATCACCAGTGCGGCCGGTACGGTAGCCGATCTCATCGCGCAGAACGATACGGTGGATTCGGCCATCATCGCTGATGCCATCGCGGCGGGGCAGGCGATCGTGCAGCCCTTCTCGGCTGATCCGCTGCAGGTGCGGGTGACCTCCATCCGCTCCGATGCCGGCGGCGCCGTTCATTTCGTGTGGGGCGACGCCAGAGGCACCGCACCGCGCAGCGCAGGCGACATGCCGCCCCTGCCGCCCGGCGTGCTCCTGCCCGAGGGCGGGGTTGTGGTGGTGGAAGTCAGCTATCCGTTCGAAACACCCTTCAGCGGGGTGAAGTTCGGCAATTTCAATTTCACCGAAACAGCCTATATGCGTCCGCGCCGCAGCCAGTACGTTGCGATGGACACCACGCAGAACAACAACCCGACCGTGCCCGACAGCGGGGGTATCAGCGGTGGCGGTGCGGGTGGATCCGATTCCGGTGCGCAGGAGCCCCCGTCCGGCTCGGATTCCGGTTCAGGGCCGGTTGACAGCGGCAACAATAATGGCCGCGGGCGTGGCCGGGGCGGCAACAGCTAGCTGCCATCCACTCAATATTAAGCACGTTCTGGTTTGCTGGCCGCAATTGACGGGCTGATGACGGAACGGGAATGCTGGCCTTTGCAATCGTATGTGCGACATTGGTGCTGACGCTTCTGGCGGCGGTGGAAGATGTCCGCCGCTACACCATCTCCAACTGGATACCCGGCGCGCTGATCGCGCTCTGGCCCGTTTACGCGCTGGCGGCCGGGCTGGGCTGGGCGGAGGCCGGGCTCAGCCTTCTCGTCGGGCTGGGCGCGCTGGCGGCCATGATCGCGCTGTGGATGCCGGGCTGGCTGGGCGGCGGCGATGCCAAGCTGATCGCGGCTCTGGCCCTGTGGTTTGGCTGGCCGGCAGTGCTGAACTTCCTGCTCCTGTGCGTGATCAGTGGCGGCGTTCTGGCGCTGTCACTGCTTGTGCTGCGCCGTGTTGCGCCGGCCCTGCCGGGCCGGCCGGGCTGGATCGCGGCGACGCCGCTGGCCGAGGGCGCGCCGGTGCCCTATGGCGTCGCGATTGCCGCTGGCGCCTTCTGGGCGCTGCCGTTCAGCCCCCTCATGGCATACCTCATTCTTTAACCTGGCGGGATGGCGTTAACGCGCCGGTGACCCAATTGGCACATTCCCTGCGCGGGACACATCCAGCAGGCGAGTATTAACGCGGCCTTGAGGTTTTACCGGTCAGATCAGCAACCAGATTGCCGATTTGTGCCGGGGATACGTCAGAGCCATGAATCCAACCCGCATAGCCATTCTCGTTGCTGCCGGGCTTGCCGCCATCGTGGCCGCCTTCTTCGTGCGCAACGCCATGCAGCCGCGCGTGGTGGAACAGCCGGTGAGCGAGGCGCCCGCCCCGGCCGCCTCATCAGTACGTGTGCTGGCCGCGCGCAGCGATCTGGCGACCGGCCAGCGTATCGCCCCGGGTGATCTCTACTGGCAGCCCTGGCCGGATGAGGCGGTGTCGCCTGCCTATATCCGCGAGACCGCTGACAGGGAGGCGATATCGCGCCTGTCCGGTTCGGTGGTGCGCAGCGCCATCGCGCAAGGCGAACCGGTCACCGAGCGCCGTCTCGTCTCGCCGGGCCAGAGCAGCTTCATGGCCGCTGTCATCAGCCCGGGAATGCGTGCAGTGGCCGTTCCCACCTCGGCGCGTGCAGGCGCAGGCGGCTTCATCCTGCCCAATGACCGGGTGGACGTGATTGTCACCTCGCAGGGGCAGGGCGGGGCCTTCAGCTCCAACATCCTTCTGGAAAATGTTCGCGTTCTGGCGATTGACCAGACCTATGCCGAGGACGGGTCGGGTGCGGTCGTCGGGTCGACGGCGACGCTGGAGCTGACGCCCACGCAGGCGCGCAATGCGGCCCAGGCGATGGCGCAGGGCACGCTCACGCTCTCGCTGCGCAGCCTTGCCGATGCCGGCGATAACGACGCCGTGGTCGAGCACGAAAGCACCAGCGGGGAGCGGGTTGTGCGCGTGTTCCGCTACGGGCGTGAGCAGCGCGTGGCGCTCGGCGGGGGAGGGGATTGATGGCAATGCGTCAGCTGTTTGCGCTGCTCGCGCTGTGCGTGATGGCCGTGCCGGCTCTGCCGGAGACGGCACTTGCCCAGCACGGCGCGGTCGAGCGCACCAATACGATGCAGGTGACGATCCGCCAGCCCGGTGACGGGCCGGTCTCGGAGCGTCTTGCCCTGCCGCTGGGGCAGGCTGCGGTCATTCACCTGCCGGTTGACGCGGCAGACGTGATGGTCGCGAACCCGGAAATTGCTGATGCCGTCGTGCGCACGCCGACACGCGCCATCCTGCTGGGGCAGGGCGTGGGCCGTACGAACGTCTTCTTCTTCGATGCTGATGGCGCGCTCATTCTCGATCTGTCGGTGCGCGTGGAGCGCGATATGGACGGGCTTGGCGAGGCGCTGACGCGCTTTGTGCCTGGTGGCCGTATCACGGCTGAATCCATGAACGCGAATATCGTGCTGTCCGGCACGGTGCCGTCGGCGAGTGCCGCAGACACGGCGCTGCAGGTCGCCCGCCGCTGGGCGGACGAGCCTGAACAGGTGATCAGCTTCCTGACCGTCGAAGGGCGCGATCAGGTGCTGCTGCGCGTGCGCATTGTGGAGATGCAGCGCACGCTGGTCCGCCAGTTGGGCGTCAATCTGAATGCCAATCTGAACACGGCCAGCCCGACCGTGAACCGCATCGAGACCGAGAATGCCTTCAGCCTTGCGGGCCGCGCGCTCGGCGGACTGACCGGCCGGGTCGATCTGCTCAATGCGCTGGGCAGCGACACGCGCCTGGGCGCCACAATCAACGCGCTGGAGCGTGTGGGTCTGGTGCGCACGCTCGCAGAGCCCAATCTCAGCGCGATTTCCGGAGAGTCCGCCAACTTCCTGGCCGGGGGCGAGTTCCCGGTTCCGGTAGGGCGCGATCGCGACGGCAATATCACCATTGAATACAAGCCGTTCGGCGTCGGGCTCGGCTTTACGCCCATGGTGCTGTCAGAGGGGCGCATCTCGCTGCGCATCTCCACCGAGGTGTCCGAGCTGTCCAATCAGGGCTCAATCACGCTTGGCGGCAGCGCTGTAACCGATCAGGACGGGAATGTGGTCGCTGGTGTGCCGGCCCTGACCATTCCCTCGCTGACGGTGAACCGGGCAGAGACGACGGTGGAGCTGCCTTCTGGCGGCAGCCTGGTGATCGCGGGCCTCATCAAGGAGGAAACCCGTCAGGCCATGGATGCCGTGCCGGGTGTGGACCGCCTGCCGGTGCTGGGCGCGCTGTTCCGCTCGCGCGACTTTGCCAACAACGAAACCGAACTGGTGATCATGGTCACGCCCTATCTGGTCGACCCGGCTGATCCGCGTGCCCTGGCATCGCCCGGGGATGGCTATCAGCCCGCCTCGACGGCGGCCGGAGTTTTCCTTGGACGGCTCAACCAGGTTTACGCCGCGCCCGGCGCGGACGTGAACGGTCAGGGCTGGTCCGGTCCGGTCGGCTTTAGCGTGGAGTAATCTGGTCATGCTGAAATCTGTCACTTTCCTGCTTGGCGCGCTGTTGCTGGTATCGGCGTGTGCCACCGGGCCGGCCGAGCTGCCGCGTGCCAGCGCGCAGGCCGAGACGGTGCGCGTGGAGATGCCGGTTGACCCGCGCGACAATGGGCTGAACTGGTCCCAGCTGGAGCTGATCGAGGCGCTGGCGGGAGAATACAAGGCGCGCGGGCACGGACCGTTTGTCATTTCCTATCCGCAAAATGCCGGCAATGCCGACGCCGCCATAGGCGCCATCGCCGATGTGCGTACCGCGCTTTACGGCCACGGGCTGAGCTGGCGGCAGATTTCCGGCGGGGCCTATGAGGCCTCCGGTCATGTGCAGGCACCGCTGATCTTCACCTTCACGCGCTACACCGCCCTGGCGCCGCATTGCGACGGCCGCTGGACGGATGTGCGCAATACAGGTGCCGGGCGCGGATGGGCCGGGTTCGGCTGCGCCACCGAACAGAACCTTGCCGCCATGGTTTCCGATCCGCGTGACCTGGTGACCCCGCGTACGTTTGATGATCCCGATACCGAGCGCCGTCAGACCGTGATTGACCGCTGGCGCCGCGGAGAAGTGACTTCCAGCCAGCGCAGCGCGGAAGAAAGCGGCACGGTCAGCCGCGCTGTGGACTAGGCCAGACAACTGCAATGTGAATGCCCCTGCCAGGGACTGGAAAAGACGATGACACAGGCAAAACGCTTTGAGGATGACGGGTTCGACGCGGGCGATGAGTTCCTCGACGGGGACCTGTCCACGCCCGCTGATCCCTTTCTCGATGCGAGCGCCATAGAGGCGCGTCTGCTGGGTGAGGCGGGACCTGTATTCGCTGAAGAAGCGGACGAGCCGCTTGAGCCGGCCCCGCAGCGCCCTGCCGGTTTTGGTGCGCGCCTGGCGGCCGCCAATACCGTGCCGGAAGTGTTTGAGGACATTGCATCGCCCGTGGAGGCCGATCCGGCCGATGCGGGTGCGGCAGCCTTTACCGGGCGTGGCGGCGGTGTGGCAGCCGTGTCGCCGGGGCTTTATGGCGAGGTGGATGGCGAGGCCGACGAGGTTATCCAGCCGGTTCCGCGCATCACCATTCATGCCTTCTGCGAGCGCCCTGAGACCGGTGCCCTGATCCACAATGCCGGGGCAGACCGGCGGCTGGCGCGCGCCCATGTCACGGTGGAGCTGGGTGGTCTGGCCGGCGCCATCGAGCGCTTCCATGACGAGTCCACGCCCAACCTGCTGATTGTCGAAAGCGGGATGCGCGGTGCGCAGCTTTTCGCCCAGCTCGATGAACTGGCCTCGGTATGTGACGGTGATACCAAGCTGATCATCATCGGTGCGGCCAATGATATCTCGCTCTATCGCGAGCTGATGCGGCGCGGGGTGAGCGAGTATCTCGTTCCGCCCATGACGCCGTTGCATCTGATCCGGACCGTTTCCGGCCTGTTCCTCGATCCCGAGGCGCCGTTTGCCGGCCGCTCGCTCGCCTTTATCGGTGCCAAGGGCGGGGTGGGATCGTCCACCATCGCGCATAATGTCGCCTGGTGTATTGGCGAGCTGCAGCATACCGACACGGTACTGGTCGATCTCGATCTGAGCTTTGGCACGGCGGGACTCGATTTCAATCAGGATCCGGCCCAGACCATCACGCAGGCGCTTGCCGATCCTGACCGGCTTGATGATGCGCTGCTGGACCGGCTGCTGGTGAAGTGCGGCGAGCGCCTGAGCCTGTTTTCCGCGCCCGCAACGCTGGAAAGCGACTGGGACTTTTCCTCCGACGCCTTCGAGACGGTGCTCGACAAGGTGCGCCGGCAGGCACCCATGGTGACGCTTGACCTGCCCCATGCGTGGAACCCGTGGGTACGCCGCACCCTTCTGTCGGCCGACAAGGTGGTGGTGACGGTCACGCCGGATCTTGCCTGCCTGCGCAACGCCAAAAATCTCTTCGATCTGGTGCGCCAGAACCGGCCCAATGACGAACCGCCCATGGTCATCGTCAACATGGCGGGCTGTCCGAAAAAGCCCGATATCCCGCTGAAGGATTTCGCCGATGCGCTGGGCACCGCGCCTGCGCTGGTGCTGCCGTTCGAACCGGCCCTGTTCGGCAATGCGGCCAATAACGGCCAGATGATTGCCGAGGTGGATGCCAAGTCGAAAGCCGCCGACGGTTTTGCCCACGTGGCCGCGCAACTGACCGGGCGCACCACCGCATCGCCGGCGCGCCAGACGCGTTCAGGCGGGCTCAAATCCCTGTTCGGGCGCAAGAAAGGCTAGGGCGGCATCACGGCAATGTTCGGAAAGCGCACGACAGGCCCCCAGACCGCTCCCGCCGCTCCCGCTGCGGCCGCCGCGCCGCGCCCGGCGGCAGCCCAGCCATCGCCCGCCCCGCGTCCACAGCCGGCATCCGCGCCGCGCCCGGCAGCGCGTCCTTCAGGTCCTGCGCCCCGCACTGCCGAAGGCACCGCCGAGCCGCGCCGCAAGCCCGCCCCCGCCCCGAAAGCGCCTGCCCGCAGCGCGGCCTCGGCCGGCATGGAGCGATCGGCGGAGTACTATGCGGTCAAGACGACGATCTTCAACGCGCTGATCGACACGATCGATCTGGGACAGCTGGCGCGTCTCGATAACGCCACGGCGGCGGAGGAGATCCGCGACATCGTCACCGAGATCATTTCGATCAAGAACGTGGCCATGTCGATTGCCGAGCAGGAACAGCTCCTGCAGGACATCTGCAATGACGTGCTGGGCTATGGCCCGCTGGAGCCGCTTCTGGCCCGCGATGACATTGCCGACATCATGGTCAATGGCGCAGGCGATGTGTTCATCGAGGTCAATGGCCGCGTCCAGAAGACCGGCATCCGCTTTCGCGATAACGGCCAGCTGATGAATATCTGCCAGCGCATCGTCTCCCAGGTGGGCCGGCGCGTGGATGAAAGCTCGCCGATCTGCGATGCGCGTCTGGCCGATGGCAGCCGGGTGAACGTCATCGCGCCGCCGCTGGCGCTGGACGGCCCGACGCTGACCATCCGGAAGTTCAAGAAAGACAAGCTGACCATGCAGCACCTGGTCGATTTCGGATCGATCACGCCAGACGGTGCGAAGGTGCTGCAGATCATCGGCGCATCGCGCTGTAACGTGCTGATCTCGGGCGGTACCGGTTCGGGCAAGACGACGCTGCTGAACTGTCTGACCGGCTTCATCGGCGAGGAAGAGCGCGTCATTACCTGCGAGGACGCCGCCGAACTTCAGCTGCAACAGCCTCACGTCGTGCGCCTCGAAACCCGCCCGCCCAATCTTGAGGGGCAGGGGCAGGTGACGATGCGCGATCTGGTCAAGAACTGCCTGCGGATGCGGCCTGAACGCATCATCGTGGGCGAGGTGCGCGGACCGGAAGCCTTTGACCTCCTGCAGGCCATGAACACCGGCCATGACGGCTCGATGGGTACGCTGCACGCCAACAGCCCGCGCGAAGCCCTGTCACGGATCGAGTCGATGATCACGATGGGCGGCTATAACCTTCCCACCAAGACGATCCGGGAAATGATTTCCGGCTCTATTGACGTGATCGTCCAGGCCGCCCGTCTGCGCGATGGTACGCGCAAGATCACCCACATCACCGAAGTGCTGGGCATGGAGGGTGATGTGATCGTCACCCAGGACCTCTTCGTCTACGAGATCACCGGCGAGGACGAGCAGGGCAATATTGCCGGACGCCACGTCTCCACCGGCATTGCCCGCCCCAAATTCTGGGACCGGGCCCGGTATTTCGGGCTGGAACGCGAACTGGCTGCCGCGCTCGACGCATCGGAGGCGTAGGGCGATGGGCGGCGACCTTTCCTTCATCATCGCTGCGGTCGCGGCCTTTATCGCGGTGGCGGGCGTGGGGCTCGCCTTCACCGGCGGCACCAGCAAGCGCCAGGCCCAGCGCATGCAGGTCGCCGTGGGTGCGCCGCTGAACGCAGGCAAGCGCCAGACGAGCGCGCTGGACCAGACTGCGCAGAAAAAGCGGCAGATACAGGAAACCCTCAAGGACATGGAGGCGCGCCAGAAGGCCGCGCGCAAACATGCGGTTACGCTGCGCGCGCGACTGGAGCAGGCCGGTGTCAGCTGGACGCCCCAGCATTTCTGGATCGTCTCCGCGGTGCTCGGAGCGGTGGCCGGGTTTTTCGCGTTCGTGGCCGGCCTCAATATCCTTCTGGTCATGTCGGCGGTTGCGGTTGCCGGGCTGGGCCTGCCGCGCTGGGTGGTCGGATTTCTGGTGTCACGCCGCCAGAAGGCCTTTACCAATAATTTCGCCGACGCCATCGATATCGTTGTGCGCGGTGTTAAGTCCGGCCTGCCGCTCAATGAATGTCTGAAGATCATCGCCCGCGAGAGCCCCGAACCGGTGCGCGGCGAGTTTGAAAAGCTGGTGGAAGGCATATCGGTCGGCGTGGACCTTGACGAAGGCATGCGCCGCATGACGCAGCGTATGCCGGTAGCAGAGCTGAACTTCTTCGCCATCGTGCTGGTGATCCAGGCCAAGACGGGCGGCAATCTGGCCGAGGCGCTGGGCAATCTCTCCGCCGTATTGCGCGCCCGCAAGCTGATGGGCGAGAAAATCCAGGCCCTGTCATCGGAGGCCAAGGCCTCCGCCATGATCATCGGCGCCCTGCCGCCGCTGGTCCTGGTGATCGTGATGATGGTCGCGCCGAGCTATATGAGCCTGATGTTCACCCACCCGCTGGGCCAGATGATGCTGCTGGGCGGCCTCATCTGGATGGGTATCGGCATTTTCGTCATGCGCGGCATGATCAATTTCAAGCACTAGCGGGAGAATACAAATGCTCGAATTTGCCCGCTGGATAACCGACCCCGGCAATCTGTTCGGCATTATCGCCTTCGTGCTGGTGTTTGCCACCATCCTCACGCTCTCCGCGCCTGCCATGGGCGGCAACAAGCTGGAGCGGCGTATCCGGTCTGTCGCCAACCGCCGCGAGGAGTTGCGGCGCAAATCGCGCGAGGCACTGGAGCAGGAGGCCCGCGGCAGCGCGCTGCGCGGCAAGGACACCCGCTCGCCCTATCGCAAGGTGGTCGAGAAGCTGAACCTGCAGACGCTTCTGGAAGACCCCAATCTGAAGACCAAGCTGATCCAGGCCGGCATGCGCGGGCAGGGGCCGGTCTTTGCCTTTTACTTCGCTCGCCTGATCGCACCGATTGCGCTGTTCATCCTGTCGCTGGCCTATCTGTTCGCGCTCAACGATTTCGGCCTGCCCACCATCCAGCGCATCGGCATCGTGATGGCGCTGACCCTGCTGGGCTATTACGCGCCGGGCATCTATCTGACCAACGCTGCCCAGAAGCGCCGCGATTCCATCATGCGCGCCTTTCCCGACGCGCTCGACCTTCTGTTGATCTGCGTCGAGGCGGGCATGTCGGTCGAGGCTGCCTTCCAGAAGGTCGCGTCCGAGGTGGGCACGACCTCGATGGAGCTGGCCGAGGAATTGTCTCTGACGACGGCTGAACTCGCCTATCTGCAGGACCGCCGTCAGGCCTATGAGAACCTCGCCTACCGGACCAATCACCCCGGGGTGAAGGGCGTTTGCACCGCGCTGGTGCAGGCGGAGCGATATGGTACCCCGCTGGGTCAGGCGCTGCGCGTGATGGCGAAGGAGAACCGGGATATGCGCATGGCCGCTGCTGAGAAGAAGGCCGCAGCCCTTCCTGCCAAGCTGACCGTGCCGATGATCATCTTCTTCCTGCCGGTTCTGTTCGTGGTCATCCTTGGCCCGGCCATCATTTCGTTCCAGGAGATGTAAGCGCGCTTGACGCGGCTATATCAATCCGGCTACCCCGTTTCGCGGTGGTGCTTCCCCCAAGGAAGCTGAAAAGGGAACACCGGTTAGGGGGTTACCCCAAGTCCGGGACTGTGCCCGCAACTGTAGGCGGCGAGCCTTCGTGCCAAATGCCACTGGGAGCGATCCCGGGAAGGCGGCGCGAAAGGTGATGACCCGCAAGTCAGGAGACCTGCCACCGCGTCGCTTGTGCAGGGCCGGGAACAGCCCATCGGCACGCGGATCTGATCCGTTTTAGCGGCAAACGAGCGGACCGGTTTTCGGTCCCTTCGGCCCGTTCCTGTGCTTGCAGGACGGTGAGAAGGGCGTTTCCGGTTCAGAGGTTTGTTGGGCGGGACCGGCTTTTGTGCCGGGGCTTTGCCTTTGGAACGGATGAGGCGATGCGCGCTCTGGCACTTTCGTGCATGAGTCTGCTGCTTGCAGGCCTGATGGCATCGCCCGCGATGGCTCAGCCGCAGCGCATTGTGTCGCTGGACTATTGCGCGGACCAGTACGTGCTGGGCCTGGCCCGGCGCGAGCAGATCGCCGCGCTCTCTCCCCTTGCCCGTTCCGATTACGCCTCGTTGGCCGATCAAGCCGATGGCATTCCCGTTCTGCGCCCCGATGCCGAAGCGGTGCTGGCCGCCCGGCCCGATCTGGTGGTGCGCAGCTGGGGCGGGGATGGGCGGCTGATGGCGCTGCTGGAACGCCTCGGCATCGAAGTGCACCAGATTGGCTATGTCACCGGGTTTGACGATGTGCGCCGCGAGGTGCGTGCTGTGTCAGATGTGTTCGGAACGCCCGAAACCGGCGAGGCAGTTCTGGCCCGCATGGACGCCGCGCTTGAGGGTATTGAGGCGTCCAATCCGCAGACCGCGCTTTATGTCACGCCCGGCGGTGTGACGGCAGGTGAGGGCACGTTCATCAACGCGATCATCGGTGCGGCAGGGCTCACCAACATGGCTGCCAGCCGGGCGGGCTGGAGCGATCTGCCCCTTGAGGCCGTCGCTGCTGCCGCGCCGGACATCATCGTTACCGGTTTCATGAATGGCGGCACCGAGGGCGTGAACGCGTGGAGCGCCAGCCGCCATCCGGTCATGCGCCGCGCGCTGGAGCAGCGCCCGGCCATCGCGCTCGATACCGGTGTTATCTCCTGTGCGAGCTGGATGGCTGCCGATGAGGCCGTACGCCTGAACGCCTTTGCGCGTCAGGAGGCGCAGCCATGAGCGGACGCATCACCACCAGTATCGGCCTAGCCATCGCGGCGGCCTTGAGCATCCTCATCGCCCTGCTGGCCGGTAACGGCCCGGCAGGCCCCGGCGAGTTGCTGGCGGCCCTGACCGGCGGGCAGGCCGATCCGCTGATGCATACCGTGCTGGTGGAGATACGCCTGCCGCGGATTCTCACGGCATTTGTTGTCGGTGCGGCGCTGGGGCTGGCAGGGGCCGCCTTGCAGGGCCTGTTGCGTAATCCGCTGGCCGATCCCGGCGTGCTGGGTGTGTCCGGCGCATCGGCGCTGGGTGCCGTGATCGCGGTCTATTTCAACCTCGCCGCCCTGTCGGTCTGGGTGACGCCGGGGCTTTCCATCGCCATGGCACTGGCCGTGACGGCCTTGCTTTATGCGTTGGGCGCGTCGGCGGTTTCCACCACGCGGCTGGTGCTGGTGGGGGTAGGGCTGTCGAGCTTTGCCGGCGCGCTGATGGCGCTCCTGATGAACCTTGCGCCCAACCCGTTTTCCCTTTCCGACCTCATCAACTGGCTGTTGGGCTCGGTGGCCAACCGGTCCTGGCTCGATATCGGCTTTTCTGCGCCCTTCTGGATCGCGGGGCTCGTGTGCGTGCTGCTCGCCGCGCCGGGCCTGCGCGCGCTGACGCTGGGCGAGGAAGGGGCGAGCGGGATTGGCGCGGATGTGCCGCGCACGCGGCTTCTCGTCATCGTGGGCAGCGCGCTTCTGACCGGGGCCAGCGTCGCGGCGGCGGGCATTATCGGCTTTGTTGGTATTGTCGCGCCGCATCTGGTGCGCCCCTTCGTGCGCCATGATCCGGGCGATCTGCTTATCCCGTCTGCCCTGCTGGCAGGAACCATGCTGGTGCTTGCCGATACGGCGGTGCGGGTCCTGCCCTTTGCCATCGAGATGAAGCTGGGTGTCGCGGCCGCGCTGATCGGCGCGCCAGCCTTTGTATGGATCGCCGCCAGAGCACGGGGGATGGGCGAATGAGCGCGCCTCTCTCCCTCGAAGCGGCCGGCCTGATCCGCAATGACCGTGCGCTGGTGCGTCACGTCTCGCTGGAACTTGGCCCCGGCACGCTGACCTGCCTTGTGGGCCCCAATGGTGCAGGCAAGACTACGCTGATCAAGCTGGCGGCTGGCATCATCCCGCCGACCAGCGGGGCGGTGCGCCTTGGCGGCGAGGCGGTGGGCGCCCTCCATGCCCGCCAGCGCGCGCAGCGCGTCTCCTGGTTGCCGCAGGACCGGATGAGCGCGTGGGCGATGCGCGGGGTCGATATCGCGGCGCTGGGCCAGTTCGGGCAGGGCGGCGCGCCGTACGAACGCCTCGGCGACAATGCCCGCGCCGCGGTGGACCGCGCGCTCACCCGTTGCGGCGCCGCCTCTTTCGCGCACAGGCCGATGACGGAGCTGTCCGGCGGGGAGCGCGCGCGCATTCATCTGGCCCGCGTGCTGGCTGCTGAAGCGCCGCTTCTGCTGCTGGACGAACCGCTCAACGCCCTCGATCCGCGCCATCAGCTCGATGTGATGGCCGTGCTGCGCGAGGAGGCCGAAGCGGGCCGTGCCGTGCTGGCGGCCCTGCATGATCTCGCAACGGCGCGCCGCCATGCCGACCGTGTGCTGGTCATGGATGGCGGCGAGCTGGTGGCCGATGGCCCGCCGGAAACCGCGCTTTCACCCGACATTCTCGCCCGCGTGTTTGCCGTCGTTCAGGACGGCGCTGGCGGGCTTGAGCCCGTTTGACCCTGGACAGGAGACTATCATGAGACAGATCAGCCTTTTCGCCCTCGCCGCCGGTATCGCAGGCACCGGCCTTGCCCATGCGGAGAACACCGAGGCGCACGAGACCATCGTCGTGACCGGAACGCGCGCCGCGCTGGAGGCAGAGCGCCTGCCGCTGCGCGTCGATGTGCTGGATCGCGAGAGAATTGAGCTGGAAGGCATCACCAGTCTCAACGAAGCGCTGGAGCGCTTTCCCGGCCTTTCCGTGGTGCAGTCCGGGGGCTTGGGCGCGACCAGCTCCATCTTCACGCGCGGCACCAATGCCAAGCACACACTGGTGCTCTTCGATGGCATCCGCGTCAATGACGCCTCCACGCCCGCCGGCCAGTTCGATGCCGGTCAGGACATTCTGGGCGATATCGAGCGGATCGAAATCGCACGCGGGCCACTTTCTGCGCTCTACGGCTCTGACGCAATTGGCGGTGTGATCAACCTCATCCCGCGCCAGGGCGGCGAAGAGGCGTTCTCGCCATGGCTGGATATTTCGGCCGGTTCCTTCAACACCTTCCGCCTGCTGGCCGGTGCCTCGGGAACGATTGACCGGTTCAGCTATGGCCTCAGTGCCGAGCGCTACCAGACCGATGGCTTCAACGTGACGCCCGCGCGCATGGCGCTGTCCGGCAATGAGCGCGATGGCGGGGAAGCAACCACGCTCACCTTCACAGGCGCATATGATCTCACCAACGGCTTCACCCTGACCGGCCTTTTCCGTCACCGGGAAAGCGCCAGCGAGTTTGATACCTTCTCCGGCGGCCCCGGCTTCAACCAGCGCGCCGATGATCCCGGCCTAGAACTGCCACGCAATGACCAGACGGTCTGGCGTACCGGGCTCGACTGGCAGCGCGCCGATGGCGGCTTTGCCTCCACCTTGCGCTTTGGCGAAGTGATCAATGACCGCGAAAGCGCCAATGCGGGTGTCGTCACCGATGTGTACAGCGCCAGGCGCCAGTTCGCCGAATGGCTGAATGACTGGCGTCCGGCGGTGGAGGGGCTTCACGAGGCTGTCCTCTCCTTGGGTCTGCAGACCGAGCGCGATTCCATCCGTAATGACACGGCGTTCGAGAACCCGATCTCGCGCGCGGAGCGCCATTACGGGGCGTATGTCACCGGCACGGCGGGTCTCGACGAAGCGTTCGACGTGACCGCGTCTGCCCGCATTGATGACTTTGACGGGTTCGGCACTGAAACCACTTGGGCCGTTGGCGGCGTGTTCACGCTGCCCGGCACGGCAGCCCAGCTCTTTGCCCGCTATGGCACGGCCTTCAAGGCCCCGACCCTGTCGGAACGCTTTGCGAGCTCTGCCTTCACCACGCCCAATCCTGATCTTCAGCCGGAAACGGCGGAAAGCTGGGAGATCGGCGCGCGCTCGGCCTTCGATCTGGGTGAGGGCAATGTGGCTACGCTGTCGCTGAGCTATTTCGAGACCGAGATCGATAATCTGATCGAGAACGTGTTCGATTTCACGACCTCCACCGGCTCCAACCAGAATGTTGGCCGGGCCGATATTTCCGGCTGGGAGCTGGCAGGCACGCTCTCGCTGGGTGCCACGCTCCAGCTTGATGCCGATTACGCCAATGTGGACGCCGTCAACGCGGTGACGGGCGCGCAGCTTCTGCGCCGTCCGCGCCATGCCTGGTCAGCCGGTGCTCGCTGGACGCCGGTGGACGCGCTGTCGCTCGCCGTGCGCTATCAGCGCACCGGCTCTCGCCGCGATGTGACCTATGATGATGATGGTTTCTTCGTCAGCGGCAATGCGCCGGTGGCGGGCTATGATCTGGTTCACGTCAGCGGCCAGTGGCGCTTCCACGAGGCGGTCACCGCTTATGCCACCGTCACCAACGCGCTGGACAAGACCTATGAGCAACCGGCCGCCTTCGCCGGTGCGCCGCGCGCTCTGATGGTCGGTGTTCGGGCACGCTACTAGGCTTGCCTTCATCCTGCCGTCATGATTGGGCTGATAGGCATTCAGCTTCGATTGTGACGGCAGGAGACAGGCGTTCGTGAAACCGGTTCTGATCCTTGGCACGGCCCTGATGCTGGCGGCGTGTTCATCCTCGCCCGCCCCATCGGTCCAGCCTTCGCGGGCGGTCGCCGGTGAACGCGAGACCATCCATGCTTGGCGCGAACAGGGCGATGGCTCGCTGCGTATTCAGGTGCGCTCCAATGGCTGCACCGCGAAAGAGAGCTTCGAGCCTGTGGTGATGGTGGATTCGCGGCGCGGCTGGTCGTTCACGGTGGAACTGCGCCGCCTGCAGCCCGATCACTGCCGCGCGCTGCTGCCTGAAGGGGTGGAGCTGGTCTGGTCGCGCGACGAGCTGGGCCTGCCGCCCAGCGCGGCTGTGCGCGTGATCAACCCGCAAGCACCGACGCCACGGCCGCGATATTAGGGCTCCGGCACGGCGCGAACGGCAATAAATGCGGATAACTTTGCGCCTATCCCTACTGCGGTCCCGAAAATTAGTAGAGCAATCAAACGCCTGACCTTGGCGGCGCATAACTTATCCCGTGCGCGCGGTTTGGCCGCATAATGCGCTTGGGTCGGGAAAAGAGCTTACGCCGCTTCCACGCCCTTTTCGGCGAAGAGGGCTTTCAGTTCACCGCTCTCGAACATCTCTTTGACGATATCGCAGCCGCCGATGAACTCGCCCTTCACATAGAGCTGGGGAATGGTCGGCCAGTCGGAGAACACCTTGATGCCCTCGCGCACTGCCATGTCTTCGAGCACGTTCACGGAATGAAAGCCGACGCCCATATGCTCCAGTACACGCGATACGAGGGAAGAAAAACCGCATTGCGGAAAGACCGGCGTGCCCTTCATGAACAGCACCACGTCGTGGGTCTCCACCGTTTCGCGGATGGACTGGAGAGTGGCGGCATCGGTCATGGCGGGCGCTCCTTCGCGCGTGAGGATTTCCCAACAGCTAGGAAGCGCGGCCTGCGCGGTCAAGCATCGCGGTCAGGGCGTGCGGGTGATCAGGGCGAGCGCATGAAGCTCCCCGCCCATCCGGCTGCCCAGCGCGTCATAGACCAGCTTGTGCTGCTTCACGCGCGGCAGGCCGGCGAACGCCGCTGAGGTGACGGTCGCGCGGTAATGGTCACCATCGCCCGCCAGATCCTCGATTGTCACGTGCGCATCCGGCAGGGCGTCAAGGATGAGGCGTTCGATATCGCCAGCAGCCATAGGCATGGAAAACCTCCTGTTCGCGGCAGCTTGCACCGCGCTAGACTGGTGCGGAGTTGCCGGTGCGAATCCCGCTCCGGCCAGCATTATAACAGTTCATATGGGACGGGAGCCCGCTAGCCCCATGCATTTCGATCGTCGATTCTCAGCTCTTCTGGCCGCGCCGGTGCTGGCCCTGTCGCTTGCCGCCTGCGGCGTGCAGGACACGGCCGCTCCCGCCGAACCGCAGCCGGTTACCGATCTGCGCATCCTGTCCGCTGACGACATGGAAGGCCGGCTGGTGGGCAGCGAGGGCAATGCCCGCGCGCGCGAATACCTGATCGGGAGGCTGTCAGAGATTGGCGTGACGCCGGTGTTTGAAAACTACGAGCAGGCCTTCACCTTCCAGCGTTCGCTCGATTTCCGTGATCCCGATGCGGAGCGCGAGACGGTGCGTGCGGTCAATCTGGTCGGTCATATCGCCGGTACCAATCCCGGCGAGCACGTGATGGTGGTCGGCGCCCATTACGACCATGTGGGCATGGACGAGGACGGCAATATCTTCAACGGCGCGGACGACAACGCCTCGGGCACGGCGGGCCTGCTGGCCGTTGCTGCCGCGTTCATGGAGAATCCGCCGCAAAACGATGTGATCCTGATTGCGTTTGACGCGGAAGAGGGCGGGCTTCGCGGCGCGCGTCACTATGTGGCCAACCGCCCGGAAGGCTTTGAAAATATCGGCTTCATGCTGAACATGGACATGATCGCCTTTAGCGAGACCGATGATCTCTACGTGGTGGGCACCTGGCATTATCCGGTGCTGCTGGATCTCGTGACGGCTGCGGCAGAAGTCTCTCCGATCAACCTGCACACCGGCTATGACGAGCCGACCGACGATCCGCGCAATGACTGGACGATGCTCTCAGACCATGGGCCCTTCCACGCGGCGGGCATTCCCTTCCTCTATCTCGGCGTGGAGGATCACGAGCACTATCACCAGATCACCGATACATTCGAGAACATGACCATCCCCTTCTTCCTCGGTGCGGTGGAGACGGCGGTGGATGTGGCCCGGCGCGCGGATGCCATGTTGGATGTGATCGCCAATGCGCCGTCACGCCAGCCCGAAACCGACGCCAAATAGGCAGATTCAAGCCGGCGCACGGTCCGAATCGGCTGTCCCGCCGCGTAATCGGCAACAGGTGTGATGCAGGACATTGCCGCGCTGCGCGCGGCAATGCTGCGGCAAATACACACTTGCAACAAAAATTGAACGTTGTTCACTTTTCAAACGACGATTAGCGGACTATCTTGTCCGCATCGTTCAATGCAACGCCCGGTCAACAGGGCGCGTTCATATGGAGACAGGTAAGATGCGTGAATCCTCCCCGATTGTGAGCCTTGCTGCCGTGGCCATAGCTGCTGCCGGGCTGTCCTTCACGGGGCTTTCGTCTGCCGCCGAGGCGCAAGCCTGCGAGCCAGGTTTCGTTGCCCAGTCCACCGCCCACCGCTCCGTGCGGGCCTCTGCCCAGCGCCTTGAGCGCGGCCAGTGGCGCGAGACGGCTCACTTTGCCAACGAAGCCCTGTCGCGCCGCAATGCCGCCCCGACCATGGCCGCGGCCCGCACCAATCTGTGCGCCGCGCTCGCCAATCTCGGTGATGATGGCGCTGCCGAAGCGTGCGACGCAGCGGTTGAAACCAATGAAGGTGGCTGGGAAGCGCTCAATAATCGCGGCGCGGCGCGCTATCTGGCCGGCAATGGCGCCGGTGCAGCAGAAGACTTCGCCGCCGCTGCGGCCCTGACCGACAACGCAGTTGTGGCGGCCAACGCCGCTCAGTGCCGCTAGGCGATCACGTTTTCCGCTGCGACGCGCACCTATCCCCCCGCGTATCGGCAGCGATGTTGGGCCGGACGGATCCTCCTCGGACGTCCGGCTCTTTTTTTGCCTATTCGGCGGCGAGGGCGTTATCGCCCCGCATCACGCCGGGCAGCCAGCTTTCATGGGCCTGCTTCAGCCGTCCGATATCAAGCGCATGGCTGCCATTGACGGTGATGGCGCGTCCGCCGGCAATCCCGGCCACGCTCACCGGCACGTTCGCGGCAATCGCGTTCTTGCGGATGATCTCGGCCGTTTCCGGATCGGCGGCCACCAGATAGCGGGCCTGATCCTCTCCGAACATCCAGGCATAGACGGGCAGCTTGCCCGCATAGGCGAGCTTGATCCCCGTATCGCTGGCCAGCGCCATGTCGGCAGCTGCGCAAGCCAGGCCGCCGTCTGAAATGTCGTGGACCACGCGCGCGCGCCCGGCGCGGATTTCGGCGCGTATAAAGTCGCCATGGCGCTTTTCTGCTGCGAGGTCGACATGCGGCGGCGCGCCGTCCTCTTTTTCCTCGACATGGCGCATGTAGAGAGACGAGCCCAGCTCGCCGCGCGTCTCGCCGATGAGCAGCACCACATCACCCTCTTTCATGCCGCCAAAGCCGGCGCGCTTTGAAAGATCGGGCAGGAGGCCCACACCGCCAACCGCCGGGGTGGGCGGTATCGCCTTGCCATCGGTCTCGTTATAGAGCGAGACATTGCCCGACACGACAGGGAAGGAAAGCTGCTTGCAGGCTTCGGCCATGCCTTCCACGCAGCCCACGAACTGCCCCATGATCTCCGGGCGTTCGGGATTGCCGAAATTGAGACAGTCGGTGATGGCGATGGGGTCAGCGCCCACGGCGGTCAGATTACGCCAGGTCTCGGCCACGGCCTGCTTGCCGCCCTCGAACGGGTCTGCATAGCAATAGCGCGGCGTGCAGTCGGTGGTGATGGCGAGCGCCTTGTTGGTGCCGTGCACGCGCACGATGGCCGCGTCGGCCGGGTCTTCGGAGCTGGCCATGGTGTCGGCCATGACGTGGCGGTCATACTGGCCCCAGATCCAGCGTTTGGACGCCATGCCGGGGCTGGCCATGATGGTCAGCAGCGCTTCGCCCAGATGCTCCGGCCCCTTCATGGAGCGCGGATCAATGCTCGCGCGCGCTTCCGGCTCGAACCAGGGGCGGGTATAGGCCGGGGCCTCCTCGCCGATGGGGTCAAGCGGCAGGTCGCAGACCACTTCGCCCTTGTGTTTGAGAACCATGCGGCCGGTATCGGTCGTCTTGCCGATGGTGGCGACGTCCAGATCCCATTTCCTGAAAATGCGCTCGGCGATGGGCTCCGCGCCGGGCTTCAGGATCATCAGCATGCGTTCCTGCGATTCCGACAGCATCATCTCGTAGGC
>JAIUMI010000019.1 GCA_022565665.1 Glycocaulis sp. | reverse complement strand
TCTATACCCATGTGCTGGAAGCGCGCCTTAAAGCCCTGATGGAAGACGCCCATCCGCTGAACCGGGGCTGACAGCCAGCTTGTGAGCGGCTAAGGGGGCGGCTAGTTTGCCGCTTGCGGCCTACCCGTCAGGCCGCTCAACGAACAAGGGTTTCATGTCCAATCCCACGCGCACCTATCTCGATTTCGAGCGGCCCATTGCCGAGCTTGATGCCAAGATCGAAGAACTTCAGTCCGTTTCTGAAAAGAATGGCGAGGATGCGCCGGACGTCGCTGATGAGGTGGCCAAGCTGCGCCAGAAATCGGCCGAGCAGCTCAAACAGCTCTACGCAAAGCTGGACCCGTGGCGCAAGACGATGGTGGCCCGCCACCCCGAGCGCCCGCATCTGAAGGATTACCTCTCCAGCCTGATCACCGATTTCGAGGAGCTTTCCGGCGACCGCCGTTTTGGCGAGGACCATGCGATTGTCGGCGGGCTGGGCCGGTTCCGGGGCCGCGCCGTCGTCGTCATGGGCCACGAGAAGGGTCACGACACCCAGACCCGTCTGAAGCATAATTTCGGCATGGCCCGGCCCGAAGGCTACCGTAAGGCGGTGCGCCTGATGGACATGGCCGACAAGTTTGGCCTGCCCGTCCTGACCTTTGTCGATACCGCAGGCGCCTACCCGGGCGTGGGCGCGGAAGAGCGCGGCCAGTCCGAAGCCATTGCCCGCTCTACCGAGCGCTGCCTGACACTGGGCACGCCTCTCGTCTCTGTCATCACCGGTGAAGGCGGATCGGGCGGCGCGGTGGCGCTGGCGTCTGCCAATACCGTGCTGATGCTTGAACACTCCATCTATTCGGTGATCAGCCCGGAAGGGTGTGCGTCGATCCTGTGGCGCGACGGGGCCAAGGCGCGCGATGCGGCGGTTGCCATGAAGATCACCGCGCAGGACCTGATCCAGCTGAAAATCATCGATGGCATCATCCCCGAGCCCGTTGGCGGAGCTCATCGCGACCGCGAGGGCACGATCAAGGCGGTGGGCGATGCGGCGGAGGCCTCGCTCTCCAGTCTTGAGGGGCTGGATGCGGCTACCCTGCGCAAGAAGCGCCGGGAGCGTTTCCTGGCCATCGGACGGACGCTTATGGAGCCTGCAGGCTGACGCCAAACACCTAGACCTGTTGCGCTGCGCGTAAAGATCAGGTAATAGCCCGCGCTCGCTTGAGCGCCGCCCGCCAAAAGGCGGCGTTCGCGTATGAAACCGGAATTTGTCACAGGGACCAGGCCCCATGAGCGATATTGTTGTTTCCGTCGACGTGCGTGAGCGCACCGGCACCGGCGGCGCCCGCGCCGCACGCCGCGAAGGCCGCGTCCCGGGTGTCCTTTATGGTGGTACGCGTGGCCCCGTCGCCATCAGCGTGAAAGCCAATGAGTTGCGCAAGGCGATCAATACCGGGAAGCTTATCGCCCAGATGGTCGATCTGGAGCACAAGGGTGAGCGTCAGCCGGTTATCGCGCGCGACATACAGTTTCACCCGGTCACGGACGAGCCGGTCCATATCGATTTCTACCGTGTGGAAGAAAACTCCGTCATCACGCTGAACGTGCCGGTGCACTTCATCAATGACGAGAAATCCCCGGGCCTGAAGCGCGGCGGCGTGCTCAACGTGGTGCGCCACGATGTCGAAGTGCGCTGCAAGGCGGGCAATATCCCCAGCGAGATCACCGTGGACCTGACCGGCTACGAGATCGGCGATTCCATCCACATCTCCGCGGTCACCCTGCCGGACGGGGTGAAGCCGGTGATCACCAATCGCGACTTTACCCTGGCCACCGTGCAGGGCTCGCGCGCCGGTGTTGAGGAAGCGACCTCCGTCGAGGCCGACGGCGAGGACGCTGACGGGGAAGAAACCGAAGTGACAGAAGAAGGCGGCGAGGAGTAATCGCTGCCCTGACCCTGCTGCGGCAGGCGTCAGATGTGAACTGCTTGGGGGCGGCGCGGGGCATCCTGCAGCCGCCCTTTTCATGAGTTTTCGCGGGGGACGGGTCCATGCTGATCATTGCCGGGCTTGGCAATCCTGAAAGCCGCTATCTGAAGAACCGGCATAATGCGGGTTTCATGGTGGTGGACGCCATTGCGCGCGCGCACGGGTTTTCGCCCTGGCGGGAGAAGTTTCAGGCCGCTGTCTGCGAAGGGCTGGTCCAGACCATTGCCGGGCCGAAAAAAGCCCTGCTGATGAAGCCGCTGACCTATTACAATAATTCCGGCCTTGCCGTGCGCGCGGCGGCAGAGTTCTACCGGATCGGACCGGAAGCCGTCACCGTCTTCCATGACGAGCTGGATCTCGCCCCCGGCAAGTTCCGCCTGAAAGCCGGTGGCGGGCATGGCGGCAATAACGGCATACGCTCCATCGCCGCCCATCTGAGCCCGGATATTCGCCGCGGGCGGATCGGGATTGGCCATCCCGGCGACAAGAATCTGGTCACCAATTACGTGCTTTCCGACTTCCCCAAGGCTGATCTGGTCTGGTTCGAGGCGCTTACCGACGCCATTGTGCGCAGCTTCCCGCTGCTGGCAGGCGGCGAGTATGACGGCTTCCAGACCCGCGTGACGCATCTGGCGCCCGCGCCGGGCGGTAATGGCGAGACATAGCTTCCTGCCGCGCGCTCAAAGGCGTATTCTGGACGGGTTATGATATTCGCTGCCCTTCTCTCCGGCCTCACCCTGCAGGCGGCCAGCGCGCCTGAACCGGGCGCCGTGCTGGAGCGCGATACGCCCTATATCCATGCCGGGGCGGGGTTTCACGTCACCTTGCCTGCAGGCTGGCAGTATCTCCCTTACGAGGACGGGTCGGGCGTAGTGCTGCTCCATGCAGAGATGGATGCCCGGCTTGAGGCCTCGGCGCTGGAAACCGAAGCCAGCGGCGTGCCCGGCCTGCCCGATGACAGTATCGACGCGCTGGTCCTGCGCCTTGATGGTCCGGGCTTCCGGCCCGGAGCGCGCCTGCGCGTGCCTCTGGTCGTGTCCAGCGAGGCGGGCGGGGCACCGGCGCGCACGGGCGAGGCCGAGGCCCTGTCCTATACCGGACGCAGCGATGACCGGCGCTGGAGCGGGATCGCGGCCACACGCTGCGGAGCCGACTATGTGCTCACCCTGGAGGGGCCGCAGGCCCGTTTTGACGAGGCCCGCACCGCTTTTGACCGCATGGCGGGCAGCTTTGCTCTGGAGCTGATGGGCGGCACCGATTTCCCCTGCGGGGGGCGGTGACAACACCCGCTCCATTGACGCTGGACCCCCACGCGTCTAACCCCACGCCAGCTTATCTCACAGCGCGAGCACGGGTGCGTCCATGGGTTTCAAATGTGGTATTGTCGGCCTGCCCAATGTTGGCAAATCGACCCTGTTCAACGCGCTCACCCAGACCGCTGCCGCGCAGGCCGCGAACTATCCGTTCTGCACGATCGAGCCGAATGTCGGCGACGTCGCCGTGCCCGAACCGCGCCTTGAAAAGATCGCGAAGATTGCCGGTTCTGCCAGCATCATCCCGGCGCGGATGAGCTTTGTGGACATTGCAGGCCTTGTGAAGGGCGCGAGCCAGGGCGAGGGGCTGGGCAACCAGTTCCTGGCCAATATCCGTGAGGTGGATGCGGTCGTCTATGTGCTGCGCTGCTTCATCGATGATGATGTGACCCACGTGGCCGGCAAGGTCGATCCGCTGGCTGATTTCGAGACGGTCGAGACCGAGCTGATGCTCGCTGACATGGAAAGCCTCGAGAAGCGCCGCGCCAATGTAGAGAAAAAGGCCAAGTCCGGCGACAAGGACGCCAAGGCGCAGATCGCGCTCATTGATATCGCGCTGGAACAGCTGCGCGAGGGCCGTCCGGCGCGCTTTGCCGAGGTGCCCGAAGACCAGCGCCGCGAATGGCGCATGCTCCAGCTTCTCACCTCCAAGCCTGTGCTTTTCATTGCCAATGTCGACGAAGAAAGCGCCGCCACGGGCAATGCGATGAGCGAGCTAGTAGAGAAGCGCGCGGCCGAGGAAGGCGCGATCAGCGTCGTGATCTCCGCCAAGATCGAAGCCGAGCTGGCCCTGCTGGAACCTGAAGAGCGCGCCGAATATCTGGAATCGCTGGATCTGTCCGAACCCGGCCTCAACCGTCTCATCAAGGCGGGCTATGACCTGTTGGACCTGCAGACCTATTTCACCGCCGGGCCGAAAGAGGCGCGCGCCTGGACCATCCGCAAGGGCTGGAAAGCCCCGCGCGCGGCCGGCGTCATCCATGGCGACTTTGAAAAGGGCTTCATCCGCGCCGAAACCATCGCTTTTGACGATTATGTCTCCCTCAACGGCGAGGCGGGTGCGCGCGAGGCTGGCAAGCTGCGCCAGGAAGGCAAGGAATACGTCGTCCAGGACGGCGATGTGATGCTGTTCAAGTTCAACGTCTGACCGCCCGCGCCGCTTTACACGCCCCTCTCCCCCGCCCATCCTTTCAGCAGGTAAAGCAGGCGGGAGGAAAACATGATCCGGCAACTGACGGGCGTTACGGCAGCGCTTTGCCTCCTCGCTCCCGCCGCTCTGGCAGAGGACGCGGCCATGACATCGCACACCGCTACCGGCACGTTCACTGTCCAGTTGACGCCGCAAGGCGAGCCCGGACCCGGAGCGCACACGCGCTACGTGATCACCAAGGCCTTCCACGGGGATTTCGAAGGGACCGCCGCAGGCGAGATGCTGGGGCTTTTTGATGCGCAGGCAGGTTCCGGCGCCTATGTACTCATAGAGCGGCTGGAAGGGCGCCTTGAGGGCCGGGAAGGGGCCTTCTCGCTTGTCCACCGCGGTGTGATGGATGCCGGCGCGCAATCCCTGTCCATAACCATCGTGCCCGGTTCAGGCACCGGCGATCTCAGCGGCATCGCGGGCGAATTCCTGCTCGATATTGTCGAGGGTGTACATAATTACACGCTGGAATACACGCTGCCGTCCGGGGAGGGACAATGAGCTATTCCACCATCACGTACGCAGTCTCCGACCATATCGCGCTTGTCACGCTGAACCGGCCGGAGGCGATGAACGCCTTCACCCATGAGATGGGCCGCGAACTTGTCGCCGCGTTCGATGAGAGCGATGCCGACCCGGATGTGCATGCGGTGATCGTGACCGGTGCAGGCAAGGCCTTCTGCGCGGGTGCGGACCTCTCCACCGGCGCGGAGACGTTCAATGCTGTTGCACAGGCCGCAGCCAGCGGCGAGCTCAACGAGACCGATCCTGAATGGCGCGATTCCGGCGGGCTCTTGAACCTGCGCATCTTCAACAGCGCCAAGCCGGTCATCGGCGCCATTAATGGCGCGGCGGTGGGCATTGGCGCGACCATGATCCTGCCCATGGATATCCGCATCGCGGCGCAAGACGCCAAGATGGCCTATCCCTTCACCAAGCGGGGTATTGCCTGGGACGGGTGTGCCAGCTGGTTCCTGCCGCGCGTGGTGGGCATTGAGACGGCGCTGGACTGGGGCCTGACAGGGCGCACCTTCATGAGCGAGGAGGCGTTTGCGAAGGGGCTGGTGAGCGAGCTGGTACCTGCTGAACAGGTGCTGGAGCGCGCCTATGAGCGTGCCCGCGCGATGATCACGGCTACGTCGCCCGTTTCTGTATCGATGAACCGCTATCTCGCCTGGCAGATGCTGGGCGCTTCCCACCCGATGGAGGCCCACCGGCTTGAAAGCCGCGCGATCCTGCGCCGGGGCATGAGCGAGGATGCGCGCGAGGGCGTGATGAGCTTTCTGGAAAAGCGCCCGCCCGCCTTCCCCGGCAAGGTGCCCGCAGACCTGCCGCCGGGCTGGCCTTACCGTTCAGACCCGGAGTATTGAGCCGCCATGCCAGATGATAACAACATATCCGAGGGCGAGTGGGTCCGCCGCATCCTGATCTGGACCCTGCCGCTGGATCTGGGGCTGATCGGCTTCGTGGCTGTATTGCTTGCCGGCTGGGAGCTGTGGACAGGGATCGGGCTGCTGATCGCGGGCGCGCTTGGCTCGCTCATGCTGATCGGTAATCACTACCGGATCGGGCCGGATCGATAAGGTTCAGCCCAGATTGATCCAGGCCAGCGCGCCAAGATAGGCCAAATAGGCGATCAGGAGGGTGAGGCCCGTTACCCGGCCCATCTTCTGCCTCGACATCACCAGCAGCGTCACGAAGATGGCGCTGGCCATGAACATCCAGAAATCGAGCCGGAAGAAGGTTTCGTCCACCTCGACCCCGCCCGCGAACGCCCCGGCGGCAAGGCCGGTAATCCCGCCCACGGCGAGGACGTTGAAAATGTTCGAGCCGATCACATTGCCAATCGCCATGTCGGCCTGACGCCGCAGCGCCGCGACCAGCGTCGTGGCCAGTTCGGGCAGCGATGTGCCGATGGCGAGCAGGGTGAGGCCCACTACCGCCTCCGGCACGCCTACCGTCACGGCAAGGCCAGAACCGCCCTCCACGATCAGATTGGCCCCGATGGGTAGGGCTATCAGGCCGGCAATCAGGCTGAACGCCACACCAAGATTGGTCTTGGGCAGCCCCTCCATCTCGTCGACGCTCGCCAGTTCCGCGACCACCGGATCGTCGCGCCTGCGCATGGCCACTATGGCCAGATAGATCACGTAGACGACGATGAGTGATGCCAGAATGCCGCCCTCCGCATAGGAGAGGTTGCGATCCCATGACAGGCCGACGAAGAGCAGGCTGGCAGCCAGAGCGATCAGCGCATTGGTGCGCACGCCCTTGGCGGTGGTGCCTATGGCCGCGATAACGGCGGGTATGCCGAGCACCAGAAAGATATTGGCGATATTGGAGCCGACAATATTGCCGACAGCGAGCCCCGGTGAGCCAGCCAGCGCGGCAAACACGCTGACCACCATTTCCGGCGCGCTGGTGCCAAAGGCCACCACGGTGAGGCCTATCAGGAGCGCGGGCGCACCGGTCTTGCGCGCGAGCGAGGCTGCGCCGCGCACCAGATAATCCCCGCCAAACAGGATGATGATGATCCCGACACCCAGCAGGAGCGCATCAAGCAGGATGGCTGACATGGAAGCTCCGGTGCCGCTGGATCAGTGGGCCCTTCGCCCTAGTCGAGCCGCTTGAACTCGAGCAGGTTGAACAGCGCGAACAGGCCAAAGCACAGGCCAAGAGCGATCAGAGCCGCCATGGTGAAGTCCTCACAGATGCTGACAGGGCAGACGGGCTGCCGGTCCGGTTGGATGATCTATAGCGTGTGCCGTCCCCCTCCGCCAGAGGGCGCTGACGGCATTTCTGCCGCATCCCGCTCCGCCGGACGGGATGGTTCAGGCTTGACTCTTTTTACGTCTCGTTAACCATACCGGCCGGCTGCCCGGAAGTGGCAGGGGCGAGGGACAAGTCAGTCAGGGAGGAGACTTTCATGAAGGCATTTGCAGCGGGCGTGATTGCCGCGTTGGGGCTGGCGGGGCTTGCCCTTGCCGACGGCCCGGCGGGCCATGTCTACGAGATCGGTATTCCGTCAGCGGAGCTGACCTATACCACGACCTTCCACGAGGACGGGTCGATGACCAACTCGCTGGGTCAGGAAGGCAGCTGGGCGTTCGAGGACGGCGTTCTGTGCATCACGGCCGGCGAAGAGCCGCTGTGCAATCCGTTCGAGCCCACCGATGTCGGCGAGAGCATGACCACGACCGAGTGGAGCGCGGACGGTTCGGAGATGACGATCACCCGGATCGAGTGATACCGCTGTTTGCGCGGCAAGGCGTGGCCCGTCCGCCTTCGGGCGCGACGGGCCCATTTCTGTTTGCTAGAGTGAGACCATCACGGGCGGGACAGACGGCTTGAGGGGATCAGCGCCACGTTCCGGCCTTCGCCTGCAATGGAGGGAGTTGCATCATGTTCCGCTTACTGGGGCGCCCGCTTTCCGCATCTATGACGCTGGCCCTGTCGGCCATCATGGCACCGATACTTTTGGTCATGTGTGCCCTGTTCCAGCCGACCTGGCTGCTGATGGTTCAGGATGCGTCCGGCGTGGTGTACCGCTTCATCACCAGCACCGACCTGCCGCCGACCTATCGGGCGGCGCTGCGCCAGTGGACCAGTGAGCCGCAATTCACCCTGGTCTTCTTCACCATTATCGCGCGCGTTATCATCGCCCTGTTCGCCACCTCGTTCACCGCGGCGGTGCGCCCGCTGATGAAGCGCCGGGAGCAGGGACGGGCTTAGGCCGATAAAGCCTAAACGTCCTTGTCGATGGCAAAGCAGGATATGTGCAGATTGTTGCGCGGACGTGTCAGCGAGACCGTCTCCACACCGTGAAACGTGTGCTCGTCGCGCGCAAAGCAAAATCCGGTATTGGGCAGGAAAGGCAGGCGGCGCACCGACTGGAAGCTGCCATCGCCCTCCTGCCGGTACACGGTGGTGCCCACTTCGACCTGACTGTCGTCCTCAGCGAGATAGACCTGGGCGGTATACACCCTGTCAGCGCTGTCAGGATGGGGGGTGATCCGGTAGCCGTCGGAATCGCGTCCCAGCCGCGCGGTGGGGTAGCAGGGAATGTCGGCGAGCGGCATGTTGAACCGGCGCGTGAGTTCCGGCTCCAGATGGCGCAGGAAAACCTCGCATACCTCACGGCTTCGCATGATGGCATTGAACTCGCGCCAGAACGCGGCCTGTTCGGGCGGCAACCGCTTTACGGACTTCTCCTTGAAGGAAAACATGTTGCGCGTGCTGGTCCCGTCGGGGCGCACAGCATCGCGATGACCCAGCGGGGAGTAGAACGCATCGTCCGGCAGATGAGCGAGAATGTCTGCGTAGAGAGCGTCGGAGAACGGCTTGAACACGGTCAGCCGGTAGGGCGAGCTGTATTCCTGCCCGGACGCCAGCGCCTTGCCCAGGGTTTCCGCAATATGGTGTGCCGTAAGCATGGCGCGCCTCGACGGGGTCAGAGTGATCACGCCGCCAGCTAACCCGGGATCACGGCCCGTTTTCAAGCGTTTTGCACGAGGCGGGGTCAAAAAAGAGGCGGTGGAAGGGGAGCCACCGCCTCTTTGGCCGTGCTGATCCGGTGTGTGCGCCTACTCGGCGGCATCCTCGATGGTCTCGCCGGCACCTTGAATGTCGCGGCCCGCGCCCTGCACGGTGTTGCAGGCGGTCAGGATGAGCAGAATGGCAGCAAGGCCGGACGCGATATAGGTCGCTTTCATGGTCTTGATCTCCACTTGCAGGCGCACCATCGCGCTCCGCTTATGGGTCATTAACGCCTGAAAGGCGGTTTGGCTCCCAAATCGCGTGAAGCCTTTGGCTAGCTGGTGATATCTTCCAGCGCCTCGCCGGTGCGGGTGATGTCGCGGCCCACACCCTGAATGGTGTTGCAGGCCGACAGGGCAAGCATGAGGGCCACAAGGCCGATCACGAGAAGTGCGGTCTTCATGAACAGTAACTCCTTGACTTGATCACAGGCCTGCGCCCCTGCCGGGTGGACCTACTTTTCACTATACGCGGCCAGACGCCATCTGGCTCCCTGAAATGCGCTAGCTGGTGATGTCTTCGAGGAACTCGCCCGCGCGGGTGATGTCGCGTCCCACGCCCTGAATGGTGTTGCACGAGGCTAACACCATGGCGACGGCAAGAATGGCAACAGCCTGCCAGAGCTTCTTCATGGATCTGCTCCATGCCCCTTGCGGCAGCGGGGCTTTCAACGGGTGTATGGCTCTGCTTATCGCCAGATCATGGTGGAGAAAGGCTTAATGGTGCGGCGCAAACGAAAACGCCCGGCCGCGAAGGGCCGGGCGTTCCGTCAGTCAGATGAAGCCTGACTTACCAGATGCGCACGCGCTCTTCCGGCGGCAGGTAGAGTTCGTGCTCTTCGGTGACGCCGAACGCCTCGTACCAGATGTCGAGATTGCGCACGACGCCGTTCACCCGGTACATCCCCGGAGAGTGCGGGCCGGTCGCCAGCTGGGCGCGCAGGGCGTCATCGCGGAACAGGGTCCGCCAGACTTGCGCCCAGGCCAGCAGGAAGCGCTGGTCGCCGGTGAAGCCGTCAATGACCGGTGGCTCGCCATCAGGATAGTTCTCGGCGGCGTAATTGCGGTAGGCCTCATAGGCCATCTGCATGCCGCCCAGATCGCCGATATTCTCGCCCAGAGCGACCCGGCCATTCACGCACTCGTCAGGGAAGGGGCAGAAGCCGTTATACTGCTCCACAAGGCGGTCAGAGCGTTCCACGAAGCGCTCATTGGTCTCTTCGGTCCACCAGTCACGGATACGGCCCTCAGCGTCGAAGCGGCGGCCATTATCGTCAAACCCGTGGCCGATCTCGTGGCCGATCACCGCGCCGATCGCGCCGTAATTCATTGCCGGGTCGGCATTCATGTCGAAGAACGGTGCCTGCAGAATGCCGGCCGGGAAGGTGATCTGGTTCATCAGCGGGCTATAGCTCGCATTGACGATCTGCGGCGGCCATCCCCACAGGCGGCGGTCCACCGGATCGGGGAAGCGGCGCAGCTGCTCGGCCCAGGCGAACTCGCCAAGGCGGACCCGGTTGCCGAAATAGTCATCGGCCCGGATTTCGAGCCCGTCATACTCGTTCCAGATTTCCGGATAGCCGATGCGCGGCTCGAAGGTGGACAGTTTGGTCAGCGCTTCCTCGCGCGTTTCGTCATCCATCCATTCGAGACGCTCCAGACGGCCGCGAAAGCCGACAATGAGGTTCTCGATCAGCTCGTCCATCTGGCGGCTGGCTTCGGGCGGATAGTGCCGCTCTATATAGACCTGCCCGACCGGGTGGCCGAGGGCACCATTGACCAGCTGCACGCCGCGCAGCTCGCGCTCGCGCTGTTCTTCGGTGCCCGACAGGGTGCGTCCAAAGAAGTCGAAGCTTGCCTGATCAAATACCTGCGGCAGCCAGGAGGCCCGGCCGGAGATGAAGTGGAAGGTCATCCACGATTGCAGCGTTTCCACATCGGTTTGGGCGAACAGCGCGCCTGCATCGGTGATGGCGCTGGGCTGGGCCACGATAATCTCGCCTTCGGTGGGCAGATCGCGGGCCTCAAGCGCCTGACGCAGGCCCAGTTCCGGTGCGAGCGCGAAGAATTCCTCGGTGCTCATCCGGTTATTGGTCCTGGTGACATCGCGGGAATCCTCACGCGTCCAGTGCACCTCGGCCAGGGCCGTTTCGAGGGCGAGAATGGCCTCGGCGCGTGCCTCGCCATTATCCATGCCCGCCAGCTCAAAAACGCGCGCGATATAGTCCTTATAGGCCTCGCGGTATTCCGGGAAGCGGCCGGTGTCGAGCAGGTAGTAGTCGCGGCTGGGAAGGCCAAGGCCGGACTGGCCAGAGCGCATGATATAACGGGTGGGATCTTCCGGATCAGCGCTGATGAAGACGCCATAGGGCGCCTGAAACTCGCGCTGGGCCATCAGGGCGGTGGCGTCCTCGAAGCTCGATACCGCTGCAATCTGGTCCAGCCACGGACGCGCCGGCTCCAGCCCGCGCGCCTCGATGGTCTCGGCGTCCATCCAGCTGGCGAACAGATCGCCGATCATCTGCTCATTGGAACCCGGCGCGCCGCCGCGTTCGGATGCGTCGAGGATGATGTCGCGCACCTGCTGCTCGACTTCCAGCGAGAGCATGTCGAACACACCGTAGCGCGCGCGGTCGGACGGAATCTCGGTTTCCTGCGCCCACACGCCATTGGCGAAGGCGAAGAAGTCGTCACCGGGCGCCACCGACGTGTCCATGCCCGTGGTGTCGAACCCGAACGTGCCAAAGCGCGGCGCAGCAGCCGATTCGGTAACCGCTTCCTCTGTGGCGGCGACGTCTTCGATGCCGTTTTCCGGCTCGGTGGTCGTGGCGTCACACGCCATCAGGATGGCAAGGCAGCTGCCTGCCAGCAGGATCTGTCTCATATCAAAACTCCCCTTGAGCGCGAGCCCGAACGCTCCGCCCTTCCAGACACTGGGCCGGACTCTAGGGCCCGGCGGCTATGAAATCCAATACAGGGCGCATGGTGTATGCGCCCTGTAACGTGGATTTGATCTATTCGGCCGGCTGGCTGGCCTGGCCCACATCAATGTCCGAGCCGCTGGTGTCGCCGTCATAGCCGGACCCGATGCCGGGACGCTTCTGACCCGTCCAGAGCGACATGACGCCCCGCTTGATGTCCACGCCGATGGCGTAGAGCGCTGGCACCATGAACAGGGTAAGGAAGAGGGCGAAGATCACCGCAAATCCCAGCGACACCACCATCGGCTTGAGGAACTGGGCTGCCGTGGACCGCTCCGCGATCATGGGCAGCACGCCGATAAAGGTCGTCACGGTCGTCAGCAGGATCGGGCGGAAACGCTGTATGCCCGCATCGACAAGAGCCTGAAAGGCACCGACGCCGCGTTCCCTCAGCCGGTTCACGAAATCGACCAGCACCAGATTGTCATTGATGACGATACCGGCTGCGGCCCCGATGCCGAACATGGAGAACAGTGCGAACGGCACGCCCAGCAAGAGGTGTCCGAATACCGCGCCGGCAAAAGCGAAGGGTATGGCGGTCATGATCAGCAGGGGCTGCGCGTAGGAGCGGAAGGCCACAGCCAGCAGCACATACATCAGACCCAGCATGATCAGCTGCAGGGAGGCAATCTCGCCCATGAACTCGGCTTCGCCCTCAGCCTGACCGATCGCACCGACCGAGATGCCCGGAAAACGCTCGCGCCAGGCGGGGAAGAACTCCTCGGAGATCTGGGTGCGGATGGCGCGGGCGGCATCGGGATCGCTCACCCCGGCGCTAACGCGTACGGTGCGTTGGCGCTCGCGCCGCTGGATGCGGTTTATGCCCGGGGCAAACTCCGCTTCGGCCACGGCGGCCAGCGGGATTTCCCGTCCGTCGGGCGTGCGGATGCGTACCTGATTGATGGAGTCCAGGCTGTCACGGGCCTCGCGGGGATAGCGCACCATCACCCGGACATCGCTGCCATCGCGCGGCAGGCGCTGGACTTCCTGACCGAAAAAGGCCTGCCGGACCTGATTGGTCACATCCGACAGGGTGAGGCCGAGCGCCTGTGCGTCGGGACGCAAGGTCAGGCGCAGCTCGTCAGCGGCCGTCTGCAGATTGTCTACCACGTCATAGGTCGCCGGGAAGGCCCGCAGCGCGTCCTTCAGCTCGTCGGCCGCAGCGCGCAGCACGTCGAGATCGGGATGGTTGATGGCAAAGTCGATGGCCGGGCCGACCTCGTTGATCGTCGCGTCAAACCGGATTTCCTCGGCGTCGGGGACCGGTCCCAGCGCATCACGGATACGCTGGGCGATATCGGCGGAGGGAACGCGTCCGGGGCGGATTTCGGGCGGCGCGAGCCCGATCCAGGCGCGGATCTGGGCATTGGTTGCCAGCGTTGACCGGTTGCGGATCACGTCGATCTCGCCGGGGAACTCCTCGCGATAGGCCTCCTGCACGCGCAGTTCGGCCTCCTCAAGGCGCTGCCGGATTTCCTCGGTGCGCTGCCAGGGCGTGCCCTCGGCCAGCTGGATATTGACCTGGATGAGATCGCTTTCGATCTCCGGCATGAAATGGAACGGCACGCGGTTGGTGTTCATCAGCACCACGGCCAGTCCGAACAGACCCACGAAGACTGCCAGGGTCGCGTAGCGCTGGCGGATGCACACGGCCAGGAACGGCCCGTACACATTGCGGGCGAACCAGACCAGCGTGTTGGCAAGGCTTGCCTGTGCGCGGATGAATCCGCCGGAAATGCCCTTGGGCTGCTGCGGCTTGATATGGGCAAGGTGCGCCGGAAGGATCAGCAGGGACTCAATCAGTGAGAAGGTCAGGGCCGCGATCACGACCAGCGAGATCTGGCGGGTGAACTGCACTTCCGGGCCGGACAGCATCATCCAGGGCGCGAAGGCCAGCATTGAGGTGATGACGGCGAAGAGAACGGGCTTGGCCACCATCTGCACGCCGACGACAGCTGCTGTCAGGCCCTGCTCGCCCCGCTCCACGCGGTTGTGGATGTTTTCGCCCACAATGATCGCGTCATCGACCACCACCCCGATCACGATGAGGAAGGCGAAGAGCGACAGGAAGTTGAGCGTCACCCCGATCATCGGCAGCAGCATGAAGGCGCCGGCAAAGGCGGTGGCGATGCCGATGGTCACCCAGAACGCCACGATCGGGCGCAGGAAGAGGATCAGGACGATCAGCACCAGTCCCAGACCGAGAAGCGCGGAATTGCCGATCACGGTGAGCTGGGAGTTGAACTGGTCCGCCCCGTCCCACCATTCCGACAGGGACACGGTTTCGGGCAGTTGCGTACGCTTGCGGTCGAGATAGGCGGCCAGCTGGCGCGAGACGTCGATGACATCGGAATTGCCCGTCGACATCAGCGTGATGAGCACCATGGGCTCGCCATCGAAGGTCGCGGCAAAGTCGCGGTCTTCCAGCCCGTCCGTGACGTTGGCGATATCGCGCACACGGATCACGCCGCCTCCGGGCGTCTGGCGCACGATGATGTCGCCAAACTCGTCTGCGGTGTCGGCCAGATGACGCGAGGCGATGCGCACATCACCCAGATCGGTGCGCACCGAGCCGGCCGAGCGGTTGATGGAGGCATTGCCGATGGCGCGGGAGATATCGCCCACGCTCACCCCATAGCGGCGCATATTCTCTTCGGAGATTTCGACGGAGACCTCTTCGGGCAGGCGCGCTTGCAGGTCCACCGAGGCGATCTCGGGAATGGAGGCGGACAGCTCGTTGCGGATCTCGCGGGCGATACGCTGCAGCTCGCGCCGGTCGATATTGCCGTGCAGGGCAATGCCTGCGATTTGGCTGCGCGACTGCCATTGCGTTACGCGCGGCTGGAAGGATTCCACCGGCAGGTTGTTGATGGAGTCCACCTGCAGCTTTACTGCGTCGAGAAACTCCTTCGGATCGACCGTGGAGTTGCCCTCGATATTGACCCAGCCAGAGCCCTCGACCGCGGTGGCGGTGATGCGGCGCACCCCGTCCACCGAGGTGATGGCTTCCTCGATACGCAGGATGATCTGTTCTTCCACCTCCTGCGGCGAGGCGCCGGGCCAGGCAACCGACACGGTCGCGCCCGCAAACTGTGCCGCCGGGTTCTGATCGCGCTGGATCACAGAGAAGCCGATGACGCCGCCGATCAGGGCGATAATCATCAGCAGGTTTGCAGCAACCGAGTTGCCGGCCCACCAGGCGAGTATGCCGCGATGGGACTGTTCTTCGGGACGTTCAACCATGTCCTTGTCTCCTTCGCGGGTGATCTAGCCGGCGCTGGCCAGAGGTGCAGACGTGCCGGGATCGCCGGCAGGTGCCGTTTCATCGTCGCCCGCCGCTTCCTCGGCTTCGGGGAAGACAGGCTCGCCGTCGCCGTCAAGGGCGCGCACGCGCATGCCGTCGGCGGCGCCGCGCAAGGGCGATGTCACGGCGTACTCGCCGTCATACACGCCGCCTGTCACGACTATGCGGTCCGGACGGCTTTCCACGACATTCACCGTGCGCACCGACAGGATACCGTCGGGCTGGACGACCAGCACCTGATCGGCGCCGCGCAGCGCGCTGCGGGGCAGGGTGATGGCTTCGGCCAGCTCGCGGCCGGGGATCAGCGCGTCGACAAACAGTCCCACGGCCAGCGGCGCACCAGAGGCCTCCGCTGCTGCACCATATGGGTCGGCGACTTCAGCGATGGCATAGAGGGTGCGGGTCTGCGGATCGATCGAGCTGTCGGTGCGCACGATCCGTGCGTCCCACTGGCGCATCTCGCCGCCAAGGCTTGCGGCCAGTGTGATGCGCGGAGCGGTTTCATAGCTGTCGGCACGGAACGCGACCGGGACGCCCAGCCGGCCGAGTTCGCCATCAGTCAGCGGCAGGCGGACCTGCGCGGTATCGGTGGAGAACACCTCGCCAATGCGCGCGCCCGGCCCGACATACTGGCCGAGATCAGCCAGCTTCTGGCGGACGCGGCCATTGAACGGGGCGGAGATGCGCGTGCGTGACAGGGCAAGACGGGCCTCGCGCAGTCCGGCGTCGGCGGCAGCCAGCTGGGCACGCGCCTCTGCCATTTGCGGCTCACGCAGGGTCAGGGGAGACGCTTCGCCGCGTCCGATAGCCTGCCACTCTTCGGCAGCCAGCGAGGCTTCGGCCTGCTCGCGGATCAAGGCCTGCTGACGCTGGGCCACCAGCGCTTCGGCGCGCGTCACGGCGAGGCGGTAATCCTCGTCCTCAAGCCGGACCAGCACCTCGCCGGCTTCGAAGAAGCCACCCTGCACGAAGCTGGGGTTCACATAGGCGATGCGGCCAGCCACCTGCGCGACCAGTCCGATCTCGGTGAGCGGTGTAACCTCGCCCTGGGTTCGGATTTCCAGTGTTACCTGAGCGGACTCCGCCTGCGCGACGAAGACTGCTGCGGGGCGTGGCACCGGGTTCTCGCGCTGCGGCCGCTCCTGGGTCGCGCCCAGCACCATGAACAGCACGATGAACAACACGATGATGAGGACCGGCAGACCGAAAAGTGCGATCCGTCCTGTAACCTTGCTCATGACCAACCTCGTTATCTCTTTTTTCTTGTTATCTGCTTGTTATTCGCCTGCTGCGGCGAAGGGACCGGCGATGGCCAGATGCAGCGCCACCCGGTTATCCAGCCGTTCGCGCCGCGCGCTGATCAGCTGGCTTTCGGCCTGGGTAAGGCGTGTCTGGGCATCAATGAGTTCGAAAATCGTACCCACGCCGCTGGCGTACTGGCGTTCGACCAGTTCCAGCGCCGCAGCGGCTTCTTCCAGCGCGGTCTGCTGGGCGCTGGCCCTGTTGGCCAGCAAGACATCCGACTGCAGGGCGTTCTCCACTTCACGCAGCGCGGTAAGGCTTGTCTCGACATAGCGGGCAGCCTGTGCGCGTGCGAGCGCGGCTGTGCGGTCACGTTCCGCGCGCAGGGCCCCGCCCCGGAAAAGCGGTGCGGCAAGCGAGGCCGCCAGGCTTTCCACCATGTTCGCACTGGAGAATACATCGGAGGGGCTGGCGGCCTGACCGCCGGCATTCCCGCGCAGGGTAAGGGACGGGTAGAGCGCCTTGCGGGCCGCTTCGGCAGAAAAGCCCGCTGCACCAAGGCGTAGCTCGGCCGCCACCACATCAGGGCGCCGCGAGATGAGCTGTTCGGGCGTGCCGGGCGCGGGCAGTTCGCCCAGTTCCGGCAGCAGGCGCGCGGCTTCGATAGCGCCGTCAGGATAGCGTCCGAGCGCCGTCTGCAGATTGCGCGCCGTCTGCGCTTCGGTGCGTTCGCGGACGGTCAGCGCAGCTTGCGAGCTGGCGAGGGCTGACCGCGCGGTGCGTACATCAGAGGAGCGGGCCACGCCCCGCACGAAACGCCGTTCGACGATTTCCAGCTGGCGGGCGCGGGTTTCGACATCACGCTCGGCCAGCTCGCGTTGCAGGCGTGCCTCGGTGAGGGCGAACCATGTGCTGACCACATTGGCGGCCACGGTCAGTTCCGCGCCAGCCAGATCGGCGGCGGCGGCTTCGGCAGACAGGGTGCCAGCGCGCGCGCCATCGGAAATACGGCCCCAGATATCGGCCTGCCAGACCACTTCGATTCCGGCCGAATAGACTTCCGGCGAGCCGACCGCGATATCGCGTACGGTGGCGCTGGTGCTCGCATCCACCGAAGGCAGGCGAGGCGCACCGGCTGCACGGGCCGATGCCCGCGCGGCGTCCAGATTGGCCCGCACGATGGCAAGCCCCGGATTGGCCGAAATGCCTTCGTTGACAAGGCCGCCAAGCGCATCATCGCCGAACGCGGACACCCAGTCAGGGTGCTGCGGGCCGGACGTGTCAGGCGCGCTGACATAGGTGCCGGGCAGCTCCATCTCGGGCGCTACAGACAAAGGCGCGGTGCCAGCGCAGGCGGTCACGAACAGGGCAGTGGAGAGTATGAGGCTGTGCCGGAACACCCGGGAATCCTTCTTCGCAGTGTTATGTCGTTGGGCGGCACCCTAGCGGGGGCATCGTGAATGTCAACAAACTTTTATCGAAAAACGCTAAAAATATCTCGAATTACAGAAAATTCATGAAGCTCGTCATCTCCCGCTCTGCACCCACTTGGCGCATTGAGCCGTCATCAAGGCGTGCTAGAGCATGGAGGCATAAACGCAAATTCCGGAGCGTGATGCGTTTCAAGAGAAGACCATGACAAACGGGCAAAACAAAGACAGGGTCAGGCTTGCGCCCGACCGTCCCCGCCGGCGGGATATTGTCATTACCGCAGCGCTCGGCATGGCGGTCCTGTTTGTCCTGATGGTCACGGGTGTGCTGGCGCCTGGCGCCTATATAGGCGCGAGCCTGGCCTTCGCGTCGCTGGCCTTTGTATATTTCCTGACGGCGGTCACGACCGCCCAGCCACGCGGCCGGATGCCGGTTGCCGAGCCTGCCCGTCCAAGCGAGGACGGGCTTGCCCTGACCATGCTGGAAAAGGTGTCGGTGCCCATCCTGCTGATCGGGCCGGGCGGGCGTATCGAGCAGGCCAACCCGGCGGCGCGCGCGCTGCTGGCGCTGGGTGCCGAGGGCGGTCTGCTATCGACATCCCTGCGCCAGCCACGCGTGCTGGAAGCGGTCAGCGCTGCCCTGCGCGGGGAGCGCGGCACGGTGGTGGAGTATGCCACGCTGGCCCCTATCGAGAGCCATGTGCGCGCCTATGTGGAGCCAATCCGCCTGCCGGTAGCGGGCCCCATGCCGTGGCGGGCCATGCTCGTGCTGGCCGATGAAACCTCGTCCAAGCGTGCAGAGCGCATGCGTGCGGATTTCCTGGCCAATGCCAGCCATGAGCTGCGCACCCCGCTCGCCTCTCTGTCGGGTTTCATCGACACGCTGCGCGGCCCGGCCCGTGATGACGAGGAAGCGCGCGACCGCTTTCTGGGCATCATGCGCGAGCAGACCGAACGCATGCGCCGTCTTATCGATGATCTCCTGTCGCTCAGCCGGGTGGAGATGAATGAGCACCAGTTGCCGGTAGGCACGGTAGATCTGCGCGCCGTGACCCGCGACGTGATCGACAGCCTGGGTCCGATGGCGCAGGCCCGCAACATCACGGTAAGCGCCACCTTGCCGGAGACGCCGGTGGAGATCACCGGCGACCGCGACCAGGTCCACGAGGTGGTGGAAAATCTTATCGAGAACGCGATCAAGTACTCTCCCGAAGGCGGGCAGGTGGAGATCAGCGCTGATGATGATTGCGCGCGCGACCGCGCCGAACATCCTGCCGACCGGATCGGGGAGAACAGTGCGCGCCTTCTGCTGGCCGGTCCGCCCTTCGATCCGCGTTCGCGCTTTGGTGTGGTACGGGTGCGCGATCATGGCGCGGGGATTGACCGGCGTTATCTGCCCCGCCTGTCGGAACGCTTTTTCCGCGTGGATGGCCAGAAGAGCAGCCCCACCGCAGGAACAGGGCTCGGCCTTGCCATCGTCAAGCACATCGTGACCCGCCATCGGGGCGGGTTTTCGGTCGAAAGCGAGCCGGGCGGCGGCACGCGCTTCACGGTCTTCCTGCCCAAGCCAGCCGCCAGGGCCGAGACCGCCACCGAGACCGGGGCAGCTGCCAGCCCGGCACCTGTTTCGCCCGGCCAGGCGTAACCGGCGAGCTTTCCACTTGCGGGCCGTGCAGCGTCACAAAACTGTTATTCAACCGTCATATTTGAGTGACTGATCCACGCCAGTTTGCCGCGCTATCGCGGTGGCTCCGGCAACGCCTCCGCCTGACGAGGTTGGGAGAATGCAATTGTCCCTCTTTACGGCACTGGCTTTGCTGGTGCTTACAGCGACCGGCTTTCTGGCCGGGCGCACGCGCGCGCTTGCCATTGGCGCGCGTGAGGAAGGGCGTCTGCACTCCCTGCCGAACTATCACGGATATTTTGTCGCGTTGTGGACCGGCCTGCCGGCCTTTGCCCTTCTTGCGCTCTATGCAGTGACCGGAACGATGGTGGTCAACACGCTGGCGCTGGGCGAACTTTCGCGCGCCAGCGAGCCGCTTCAGCAGCGCTATGAGGCGATCCTGGCCACCGACGAGGATCACCGTGCCGCCACCGCCAGCGTCGAGCGGCTGGAAGCCGAGATAAGGATGTTGCGCGCGGAAGCTGATGCAATAATTGCCAGCGAAGGGCCGCATTCCGAAGCGCTGGCGCCGCTGCGCGCCCGTCAGGAAGAGCGCCTCTTTGATCAGGATGATGCCCGCTTCGTGATCACAAGCCGGGAAGCGGCCATTGCCGGAATTGTGCTCGAAGCAGCCGATGCGGACGTGGCGGACGCACGTGCCCGTGCGGGTTTCGAGTATCGCCGCCTGCCCCCCGAACAGCGTGAGCTGTTTGTGGCCGATGCGCGGGCTCTCGCCTTTGCTGATACGCTGGCCAGCCGAGATACCCCTGAATTGCGCGCGGCCGCCGAAGCATTCGTGCCGCGCCAGCAGGCACTGGCCTGGGGCGTCTCGCTCGCCGCGCTGGCGCTGGCCGCCGGTGGTCTGGCCTTTGGCCGCTCGCGTGTCACCCGGCAGTTCCGCGCCCGCAACCGCGTGGAGTGGATGGTCTCCGCGGCGCTTATGCTCGCCTCCGCCATAGCGATCCTGACAACGCTCGGCATCGTGCTCTCGCTTCTGTTCGAATCGCTGCGCTTCTTCGCCTCCATCGACTGGCGGGTGCAGGACTTCCTCTTTGGCACCCAGTGGAGCCCCCAGACCGCGATCCGGCCGGGTCAGATCGGCCAGTCCGGCTCGTTTGGTGCCGTACCGCTGTTTGCCGGCACGGGCCTCATCATGCTGATCGCCATGCTGGTCGCCGCGCCGGTAGGCCTGTTTGCGGCGATCTATCTTTCCGAATATGCCGACAGCCGGTTTCGCGCCTGGGCCAAGCCGGTTCTGGAAATTCTCGCGGGCGTACCCACCGTGGTTTACGGCTTCTTCGCGCTGCTGACCGTCGGCCCGCTTCTGCGCGATTTCGCGCTATTTCTTGGATATGAAGACGCGGTGACGCAAAGCGCCCTGGCCGCCGGCCTCGTCATGGGCGTGATGATCATCCCCTTCGTTTCCTCGCTCTCTGACGATGTGATCAACGCCGTGCCGCAATCGTTGCGCGACGGGGCCTATGCGATGGGCGCCACCAAGTCGGAGACGATCCGCCATGTCGTCTTCCCCGCCGCGCTTCCGGGCATTGTGGGCGCGCTGCTCCTGGCCATCTCGCGCGCGATCGGGGAGACGATGATTGTGGTGATGGCTGCCGGTCAGGCGGCCAATCTCACGGCCAACCCGCTGGAGTCTGTGACCACCATCACCGTGCAGATCGTCATGCTGCTGACGGGCGACCAGGAGTTCAACAGCCCGAAAACGCTCTCCGCCTTCGCGCTGGGCCTGGTGCTGTTCGTGCTCACCTTGATCCTCAACATCATCGCGCTGCGCGTGGTGCAACGCTACCGGGAAAAATATGACTGACGCGCCCCGCCCGATAGCGGATGCCGTCCGCCAGCGTCTTGCCCGGCGTCACCGCGCCGAGGGCCGCTTCCGCATGTTCGGTGTGGGCGCGATCGTGCTGGCCATCGCCTTTCTGGCGGTGCTGATCGGCTCGATCATTGCGCAATCCACCGGGGCGTTCACCACCTATACGTTGACCCTGCCCATCACCATCGAGCGCGAGGTGGCCGACCCGCGTGGGGACATGAGCGAAGCCTCCCTGCGCCGGGGCAGCTATAACCAGCTGATCCAGCGCGCGCTGCAGGCCGAACTGCCCGCCGCGTCCAGCCGCACAGAGCTGCGCGACCTGTTCAGCCTCTATAGCGGGCTGAACGCGGCCCCGGTCATGCGCCGCGTGGTGGCCGACCCGTCGCTCATCGGACAGGAGATTTCCGTCTCCATGCCGGTCAATCACGAGATCGACCTGTATCTGAAGGGCATCACGGTCCGCGAGGACCGCCAGCCCGGCGAGGGCGCCATCACCATGGACGCTGACGGGGACGAGGTGCGGCTGACGGGCGAGATGCCCGTCTTTGCCCGCTTCGTGTCGCGTATCCGCGCGCAGGCTGAAGATGAGCGCCAGGAAGCGCTGTCACGGGCAGCGCGGGCGCAGGCGCAGGCCGGGATGGCAGAGAGCCGCGATGCGCGCGAGGCAGCACTTGCGGCCGAGCGCCGTGCGTTCGCCGATGCCGAACGCTTTGAAACGATCATCGATCCGGAAACCTCCATTCTGCTGGGCGCACGCACGGCGAGCCTGCTGATCGGGGTGAATGGCGGGGTGATATCGGTTAGCGCGGTCAGCCCCGATGGTCGCACGGCGCAGGGCAGCGTCCTCCTGCCGCTGGAAAGCGATGCAGCCAGCTCTGACTGGACCGAGTGGGTGATCGAGACCCCGCCTGCTGCCCGCCGTGTGGGCGATCTGCAGGCGATCTATGCGCGCACGCTGGAAGAGCGCGGCCTGATCGACCAGCGTTTCAATACGCGCCTCTTCCTCAATGCAGACAGCCGCGAGCCCGAGCTGGCCGGCGTGATGGGGGCGTTTATCGGGTCCATTCTGACCATGCTGGTGACCATGCTGCTGGCGGTGCCGATCGGTGTGGGCACGGCGATCTATCTGGAGGAGTTCGCGCCCAAGACGCGCCTGACCGGCTTTATCGAGGTCAATATCAACAATCTGGCGGCCGTGCCGTCCATCGTGTTCGGCCTGTTGGGCCTTGCCGTCTTCATCAATGCGTTCGGCCTGCCGCGCTCCGCGCCGCTGGTGGGCGGCATGGTGCTGGCCTTGATGACGCTGCCGACCGTCATCATCTCTTCAAGAGCAGCACTGCGCGCTGTGCCGCCCTCGATCCGGGAGGCGGCTCTGGGTGTCGGCGCGTCGAAGACACAGGCCGTGTTCCAGCATGTGCTACCGCTGGCGATGCCGGGCATTCTGACCGGTTCCATCATCGGACTGGCGCAGGCGCTGGGCGAGACCGCGCCGCTATTGATGATCGGCATGGTGGCGTTCGTTGCCGACGCGCCATCGCTGGGCCTGGCGGGCCTTACCCAGCCCTCCACGGTAATGCCGGTACAGGTTTTCCTGTGGTCCGGTGCGTCCGAACGCGCCTTCGAGATGCGTACAGCCGCCGCCATTCTGGTGCTGCTGACGCTGATGATCCTTTTCAACGCCGTGGCGATCTATCTGCGCCGGCGTTTCGAGCGGAGATGGTAACATGGCCGAGGACGCTAACGTGAAGGCGGGCACGGTCTATCACCCGGCTGAAGGCAATCGGAAGGTCAAGGTAGCCGCGTCTGGCGTGGATGTGTTTTACGCCGACAAGCAGGCGCTTCACGATGTCAGCGTGGAAATCGGAGACCGCGCGGTCACCGCCTTTATCGGGCCGTCGGGCTGCGGCAAGTCCACCTTCCTGCGCTGCATCAACCGGATGAATGACACGATCGATACGGCGCGCGTGTCCGGCTCTATCCGTATTGACGGCGAAGAGATCAATGACCGGAGCGTCGATCCCGTGCTGCTGCGCGCGCGGGTCGGCATGGTGTTCCAGAAGCCCAACCCGTTTCCGAAAAGCATTTTTGACAACGTGGCCTACGGGCCGCGCATTCATGGCCTGGCGGTCTCCAAGGATGAGCTGGACTCCATTGTGGAGACCTCGCTTAAGAAGGCCGGGCTTTGGGACGAGGTGGCGGACCGGCTGGACCAGCCGGGCAACTCGCTCTCCGGCGGCCAGCAGCAGCGTCTTGTCATCGCGCGCGCCATTGCGGTGAACCCTGAAGTCATCCTGATGGACGAGCCGTGCTCCGCGCTCGACCCCATCGCCACCGCGCGCATCGAGGAACTGATTGACGAGCTGCGCGAGAATTACTGCCTCATCATCGTGACCCACTCCATGGCACAGGCCGCGCGTGTGTCGCAGATGACGGCCTTCTTTCACCTCGGTCATCTGGTGGAATTCGGGCCAACCGAGGAGATTTTCACCAATCCGCGCGACCGGCGCACCCAGGACTACATCACGGGGCGGTTCGGCTGATGCGCGCGCACTATTCCCAACGGGCCATTCCGGCCCCTGAAAGGCCACTGCCATGACCACTCCGGTTCAGGGTCATCATATCGTTCGTGCCTTCTCCGAGGAGCTGGAACAGCTCACTGCCAGCGTTGCCACCATGGGCGGGCTGGCCGAAAGCCTCGTCTCCGATGCGCTGGATGCCATCGCCGCGCGCGACAGCGATCTGGCGCTGGACGTCATCCAGCGCGACAAGCGCCTTGATACGCTCCAGCGTGATATCGAGCGCCAGATCATCCGCCTTCTGGCCCTGCGCCAGCCGCTGGCGTCTGATTTGCGTGTATGCATTGCGGCGTTGAAGATCGCCGCCGATCTGGAACGCATCGGGGATCTGGCCAAGAATATCGCGCGCCGTACCCGCGAGCTGAACGAAGCCGAGCCGCTGGCGCTGTCCAAGTCGATCGAGCGCATGGGGCGGCTGGTACAGGGTCACCTCCACGAGGTGCTTGATGCCTATGCCAGCGGCGAGATTGGCGGCGCGCTGGGCGTATGGCAGCGCGATGACGATGTGGACGAGCACTACAACACGCTATTCCGCGAACTGCTGGTCTGCATGGCCGAAGATCCCCACATCGTGGGGCCGGGCGCGCACCTGCTCTTCATTGCGAAGAATCTGGAACGGGTTGGCGATCACGCCACCAACATTGCCGAAGTGGTCCACTATGCCGTGACGGGTACCGAACTTCTGGCCGACAGGCCGAAGGGCGGTTCATCCGGCACGCCTTGATGACGGGGTCGATGCGCCATGCAACCGCATGTTCTGGTGGTAGAAGATGAGGACGCTCTGGCCGAGCTTCTTCAGTACAATCTGAAAAAGGAAGGCTTCCGCGTCACGGTGGCTGCTGACGGCGAGGAGGCCATGATCCTCGTCGAGGAGCGCCAGCCCGATGTGATCCTTCTCGACTGGATGCTGCCCAAAGTGTCCGGCATCGAGGTCTGCCGGCGTCTGAGAAGCGTGCAGGATACCCGCAATATCCCGATCATCATGCTGACTGCGCGCGGCGAAGAAGCCGACCGGATACGCGGGCTCGATACCGGCGCGGATGACTACATCATCAAACCCTTCCTGATGAAGGAGCTGTTTGCGCGCGTGCGCGCCGTCCTGCGCCGCATCCGGCCGGGTCTGGCTGATGACACGGTATTGGTCGGCGACATTTCCATGGACCGGGTGGCTCACCGGGTCCAGCGCAATGGCAAGGACGTCCATCTGGGCCCGACCGAGTTCCGCCTGCTGGACTATTTCATGCAGCATCCCGGCCGCGTGTTTTCGCGCGAGCAATTGCTTGATGCGGTCTGGGGCTCGGACGTTTATGTGGAGGCGCGCACTGTCGATGTGCACGTGGGCCGGCTGAGAAAGGCACTGAACGTGCCTGGCACCGCTGACCCGATCCGCACCGTGCGCTCTGCCGGCTACGCCCTGAACGCAGAATAGAAAAAACCCCGGCCATCAGCCGGGGCTTTTTCATGCTTCAGGGTGTCAACATCCCTAGAAATTGGCCCTGCGGGCCGAGGCCAGGCTGTCCAGCACGGCGCGGGCATCATCGGTGGGCTTGCGCTTGCGCCTGGCCTGCGGCTGGTAGGCCATCTGGGCGTGGGCTTCGCAATAGGCGGCGCCCGGCGCGGTCTTGTGGCCACAGAAGCGGAAGCTGGTATCGGCCGGGTCGCCCACCGGCCATTTGCACATGCCCTCGCGCAGGGTGAGCACGGTCGCATACTCGCCGGATGGCAGGACATGCGGCTCGACCGGGGCCGGGGCAGGTGCCACAGGGCGCAGGGCCGGCGCCGCAGCGCCATTGCCCGCTGCCGGCTTGGCACGGGCCGCCGCCGGTGTGCTGGCGGCCTGCCGCGGACGCGGGGCCAGCTTGGGCGGGCTGGCGCGTCTGGTGGGACGCGACGGTGCCGCCCGTCCCGACAGGCCCAGCCTGTGGACCTTGCCGATCACCGCATTGCGGGTGACACCGCCAAGCTGCTTGGCAATCTGACTGGCGCTGAGGCCATCTGCCCACAGCTTTTTCAGGGTTTCCACGCGTTCATCAGTCCACGCCATGGCGGTGCGCTCCTCGCCTGCTACGCTCCAGAAATGACCCCAGCTCTTGGTGCTGCCCCCTTGAGAGCGCCTAGATATTGGGGTCGGACACGAGATACAGTATCGGGCGATCCTCGAAGCACAAGATGCGCCACTGATTCGGACGTGGAAAACTTCGCTGCCGTGCACTCGCATCGCGGGCCCGGCCCGTGCTAGAGGGGGCATGACACTTCAGTTCAGGAAGGAAGGCCGATGCCGGATATTGCCGGTGCCAGCGAGAGTCAGCCGCCCGTGCAGGCAGGTTCCGCGCCGCCTGCCCCGCGGGATATCGGTGCGGTCAACTGGCTGGGCCTGTGGACGCTCTACAAGAAGGAAGTCCGCCGCTTTCTGAAAGTGAGCTTCCAGACCGTGCTCGCTCCGGTCGCCACCACGCTGCTCTTCATGATGGTGTTCGCTCTCGCCATCGGAGCGACGCGCGAGGCGCCCGGCGGCGTGCCCTTCGTGATGTTCCTGGCTCCCGGCCTCATCATGATGGGGCTGTTGAACAATGCCTTTGCCAACTCGTCCTCCTCGCTGATCGTGGCGAAGGTGCAGGGCAATACGGTTGATTTCCTCATGCCGCCCCTGTCACCGGCCGAGCTGGCTGCGGCCTTTATAGGCGGGGCGGTGACACGCGGCGTGATCGTGGCGCTGACGTCTGCGGTGGTGATCGTGCCGTTTGTATCCCTGCCGGTCACCCATGTCTGGGCGATCCTCTTCTTCGGGGTGGGGGCTGCGGCCATGCTGGGCATGGTGGGTGTGATTGCAGGCGTCTGGGCGGAGAAATTCGACCATCTGGCCGTGATCACCAATTTCATCATCATGCCGCTGACCTTCCTGTCGGGCACGTTCTATTCCATCTCCATCCTGCCCGAGCCCTTCCAGACCATCAGTCATATCAACCCGTTCTTCTATCTCATTGACGGGTTCCGCTATGGCTTTATCGGCTATGCCGACGGCAATATCGCCATCGGCGTGGCGATGGTGCTGGTCATCAATGCCGCGCTGCTGACTGCCACCTACTTGGTGCTGCACTCCGGCTGGCGCCTGAAAACCTGATCCCGTCCCTGTCTTTGCTGGAGTCCGTCCGCACATGCCGACACCGCTGTTTGATACCTATGCCCCGCCTGCGCAGATTTTCGAGCGCGGGGAAGGCGCCTATCTGATCGAGCGTGGAGGCGAGAAGTATCTCGACTTCATCTCCGGCATTGCGGTGAATGCGCTCGGCCACGCCCATCCAAAGGCGGTCGCGGCACTCAAAGCGCAGGCGGACAAGCTCTGGCACACATCCAACATGTTCACCGTGCCGGGCCAGCTGGAACTGGCGGCGAAGTATTGCAAGGACAGCTTTGCTGACCGGGTCTTCTTCACCAATTCCGGTACCGAGGCCGTGGAGTGCGCGATCAAGACCGCACGCCATTACCACTACGCCAAAGGCCGTCCTGACCGTTACCGCATCATCACCTTCACCGGCGCGTTCCACGGCCGCACCTTCGGCGCGATCAATGCGGGCGGCAATCCGGCCTATCTGGAAGGCTTCGGCCCGCGCATGGAAGGCTTTGACCAGGTGGCTTTTGGCGATCATGACGCGCTCAAAGCCGCGATCACCGAAGAAACCGCGGCCATCATCGTGGAGCCGGTACAGGGTGAGGGTGGGGTGCGCGCCATTCCCGATACCTGCCTGCGCGGCCTGCGCGAGCTGTGCGACGAACACGGTCTCCTGCTGATCTATGACGAGGTGCAGTCAGGCGCCGGCCGCACCGGCAAGCTGTGGGCCCATGAATGGGCGGGCAGTGCACAGCCCGACATCATGGCGGTCGCCAAGGGCGTGGGTGGCGGCTTCCCGATGGGAGCCTGCCTGACCACCGACGAGGCGGGCGCTCACATGGTTGTCGGCACGCACGGCTCCACCTTTGGCGGCAATCCACTGGCCATGGCGGTGGGCAATGTCGTCTTTGACGAGCTGACCGCGCCGGGCTTTCTGGAGCATGTCGTGGAGGTGTCCAACTTCCTCACCCAGCAGCTGCATGGCCTCGCTGACACCCACAAGGACAAGGTGGCCGAGGTGCGCGGCAAGGGGCTTCTGGTAGGCCTGAAACTGCAAGACGGCTATGTGAACAAGTCGCTGGCGAAAGAGGCCCGCAATCACCATCTGCTGATCGGAGCGGCTGGCGACAATGTGGCCCGTATGGCCCCGCCGCTGATCATCGAGGAAACCCATGCCCGTGAAGCCGTCAATGCGCTGGACGCGGCATTGAGCGCGCTGAAAGAGGGTTAGAGACCAAAAAGGTTCGTTATGAACGAGTTCACGACCGGCCAGATTCCGGATCAGGCTCCGGACACGCTCGGCCGGGATGACGATGCTGTGGCCGCCTTCCAGATCGAGGCGCGGCCCGTTTCGGGCCGTATTGCCCGCCTTGGCGCGGTGGCAGATCAGATTATCGGCGCACACAACGCCCCGGTAAGCGTCTCTGCGCTGACCGGTGAGGCCGTCCTGCTGGCCCTTCTGATCGGTGACACGCTGAAATTCAAGGGCCGGCTGGTCGTACAGGCCAGCGGCGCCAACGCCGCGCCCGGCGGTGTGGACGGTCAGGGCGCGGTGTCCTTTGTCGTGGCCGATTACGTGCCCGGCGAGGGCGTGCGCGGCTATGCGCGCTATGACGCGGAGAAAGTTGCCGCCCTTGAGGCCGGGTTTGGCCCGCGCCCGGGCGCTGAGCGCCTGCTGGGCGAGGGCTCGTTTGCCATGACGCTCGATCAGGGCTCGGACATGGACAGCTATCAGGGCGTCGTCGCGCTGGACGGGCCGAGCCTTGCCTCCTGCGCCGAGCACTATTTTGCCCAGTCCGAACAGGTGCCGACCCGCATCCGTCTGGCGGTGGGTCAGAAAATGCTGGCCGGTGGCCAGACGCGCTGGCGCGCGGGCGGCGCGATCCTGCAGCGCATTGCGGGCGATGAGCACCGCGGCGATGATCCCCACGCTTTTGAGGATGCGCGCGTCCTGTTCGATACGGTGGAAGATTCAGAGCTGCTGGATCCGAACGTCTCTGCGGGCCGTCTTCTCTACCGGCTCTTCCACGAGGAGGGCGTGCGCCTGCACGGCTCGCGCCCTGTGGAGCGGCGCTGCACCTGTGACCGGGAGCGTCTGGTGCGCATTCTGGCTGGCTTCCCGCCCGAGGACCATGCCGAGATGATGCAGGACGGCCAGATCGTGATGACCTGCCAGTACTGCAACCGGGACTGGGGCTTTGACGCGGCTGAGGTCGCGGGGGCGGGCCGATAAGGCGTGGACCTGCCGCGTCAGCCTGCCTAGTTTGTCCCCGGCTGAGACTTCGGGGGACGCATGACAGAACCGGCAACAATGCGCGGCGCATCGGCGCCGGACGGCGTATCGTTGTGTCCCAATTGCGGGGCAGAGGCCGGTACGGGACGGTTCTGCGCTGAATGCGGACAGGTATTGCGGCCCGTCCGGCGCGGACTGGCCAGCTATGCGCGCGAGGCGTTCGAGAACGTTCTTTCAGCGGATACCAAAACCCTGCGTTCCCTGTTCTCGATAGTCATGCGTCCCGGCGCGCTGGCGGAAGGCGCAGCGTCCGACAGGGGCGCCTGCACCATCAATCCGGTCAAGCTCTTCTTTGCCGTCATTGTCGCCTACACGCTGTTCTTCGCCGTCTCGCCGGTCAAGTACGCCCAGATGTGGGTGGGTACGGGCGATGAACTTGGCTGGGATATGAGCGCGCTGACCGAGGAAGATGTGGCGGCAGGCTATGATGCGGCCGTGTTCGTCCAGTTCTTCGTGGAGCCACGCGATCATGTGCTGGAACCGGCTCTGGGCGAACGCATTCGCTCCGGTGCGCTAGCCCCTGATTTCTGGCCCGCGATTGCCCCGCTGGTCAGGGTCAGCCTTGATCCGGCCGCCGAGGCGCGCTTCATCGACCAGTTTCCGCTGCTGATGGCATATAGCGCGCTGCTGATCGGCCTGCCGGTGACCGTGCTCAACCTGATCATCCATCGGCGAAAGCGCTATGTGGTCGATCACGCCCTTGTGGCGTTCGAGGCGGCTACCGCACTGCCGCTCATCATCATGGCGGCGGGTCTCGTCATGTCGCTTCTGTACCTGGCGGGCCTGCCGATCCCGCGCGACCCGTCCTTCAACCCGGTCTTTGTTCTGGGCGTGTTGCCGGTCTTTGCGCTCTGGCTGGCTTTTGCAGACCGGCGCTTTTACGGCTCGCACTGGCTGGTTGCGGTTATCAAGTCCGCGCTCTGCCTTGGCGCGTGGTACGCGATCATGCAGTTCTTCTCGATCTATCTGATCGCAGGGCTTGCTTGGGCGGTGTCCTAGCTCCGCCAGAAGGCGGGCGTGAACAGGGCCAGCATGGTCAGCACTTCCAGCCGCCCGACCAGCATGGTGAAGCTCATCACCCATTTGGCGGCATCGGGCAGAGGCTGGTAGGTGCCCGCCGGGCCGATAATGTCGCCAAGGCCGGGTCCGACATTGGCGATGGTCGAGGCTGCGCCGGACAGTGCCGTCACCGGATCGAGCCCGATCAGGGAGAGCGCTATGGACGCGCCGATGAACGAGGCGAAGAAGAGGAACACAAAGCCCAGCACCGAGCGCACGGTGGCTTCGGGCACCGGCTTGCCATCATAATGCACCGAGCGAACCGCGCGCGGGCGCGCATAGCGGTGCAGATAGGTGAGCATGGCCGAGGCCGCGATCTGGTGGCGGAACATCTTGATTGAGCAGGTGCTGGAGCCGGCGCATCCGCCAAGAAACATCAGGATGAAGATGATCATCACCGGAGCCGTTCCCCACTGTGCGAAATCGGCGCTGCCATAGCCGGTGCCCGTCATCACCGAGACCGCATTGACGGCAGCGGCCCGCCAGGCGGGCAGGCCGCCGGTCTCGACATCGTTCAGCACGAGGAGGGCGGTCAGCAGCACGCAGACAAAGGCGGCAACCGCAAGGAAGGTGCGCACTTGCGGATCGGACAGAATGCGGTCCGGCCTGCCCTGCACGGCGCGCAGATAGACCAGGAAGGGCAGGGCGGAGAGCAGCATGAAGACCAGCGCCACAAGGTCCGCGCCTTCCTCCGCCCACGCGCCTATCGAGCCATCATCGGTGGAGAAACCGCCTGTCGCGACCGTGGTCATGGCGTGGGCGGCGGCGTCAAACGCGTCCATCCCGGCGAAACCATAGGCCAGGAAGCAGGCAAAGGTCAGCACCAGATAGATCAGGCCCACCGCGCCCGCGATCTCGCCTGCGCGCGGCAGGGCCTTGTCCACCTTGTCAGAGCTTTCCAGCCGGAAGAGCTGCATGCCGCCAATGCCCAGCACCGGCCAGATCGCCATGGCGGTGACGATAATGCCGATCCCGCCAATCCATTGCAGGATGGCCCGCCAGATGAGGATGCCTTCGGGCAGGTCTCTCAGGCCGGTCAGCACGGTGGCGCCTGTGGTGGTGATGCCCGAAACGCTCTCGAAGATCGCGTCGGTCCAGCTCATGCCGATACCGGCCAGATGCAAGGGGATGGCGGCGGCCAGCCCCAGCACGATCCATGAGCCGGAGGTAACGAGGATCGCGCCTCTGGCATCAAGATCATAACGGCCACCCTGGCCCATCAGCATCATCACCCCGCCGATGAAGCCGCACACTACCGCCGAGCCAAAAAAGGCATGGGCCGACTGCGCGTCTGCGTGCAGGTCGATAATGGCCGGGATCAGCATGGCGATGCCCAGCGCAGCCAGTAGCGCGCCGAGCACGAAGATCACCGTTCGGGTGGACGTGCTCACGAGAGCCTAGTGCCGGGTCGCCGGCATGTCGTAGGGCGTATCAAGCGCAAAGGCCGGCACCGGCGCGGCGAAGGTCTCGCCGTTTGCCCCGCGCATGCCGTACTCCCCGCTCATGAAGCCGGAAGGCGTGGTCAGCGGTGCGCCGGAGGTATAACGGAAGCTCGCGCCCGGCTCGATCACCGGCTGCTCGCCCACCACGCCGTCGCCGCGTACGATCCGGGTGCGCCCGCGCGCGTCGGTGATGTGCCATTCGCGGGTCAGAAGCTGGATCGGCTCGCCGGAATGGTTCTCGATCTCGACCGTATAGGACCAGACATAGCGGTCCTCGTCGGGCTCGGACTCTGTTTCCAGATAGTCCGGCGCGACGCGGATGATCACACCCTTGGTCTCGCTCTTGTACATGGCCGTCATGCGCTCCTTTAAAGGGAATGAGACACCCGATACGCCTTGTGCACAAGAGGGTAGCTCACAGCCGCTAACGCCCCATTGCGGCGCGCGCGCGCTTGGGCAAGGCTGGGCGCGCTTTTGTGAGTCGGCGCGCCGCGCGCCCCAGTCAGAACAGGTTCCATGTCCCGGCCCGGCATACTGCCCGATAGCGAGCTTCAATCCCTGCTGACGCGCGGCGCCATAAGCGCGCCGGGGCTTGAACCCGGACAGGTCCAGCCTGCCAGCCTTGACCTGCGCCTGGGGCGGACGGCCTACCGCCTGCGCGCCAGCTTCCTGCCCGGCCCGGAGCGCAGCGTGGAGGCGTGCCTGGCAACAGGGCTCTCCATGCATGCCATCGATTTGTCCGGCGGCGCGGTGCTGGAGACGGGCTGCGTCTATCTGGTCGAGTTGCAGGAGCGTCTTGCGCTGCCGGGGGACATTGCTGCGGCGATGAATCCGAAAAGCTCCACCGGGCGGCTCGATGTCTTCACCCGCGTGATCGGGGATCACGCGTCGGCTTTTGATCAGCTTCCGGCGGGCTATGCCGGTCCGCTCTATGTGGAGATCGCCCCGCGCACCTTCTCGGTACTGGCCCGGACCGGTGATCGGCTGGTGCAGGCCAGGCTGCGGCGCGGCACACCGGCAAACGGCCGTTCTGTCGTGCTCAGTGTCGATCTGGAAGGCAAAGGCGGCGCGCCGGTCGGCTACCGGGCCAAGCGCCATAGCCCGCTGGTTGATCTCTCCCGCGTGGGCGGGCACCGCGCGGCCGAGTTCTGGGAGCCCATCCATGCCCCGGAAGGGCGCATGGTGCTTGATCCGGGCGAGTTCTACATTCTCGCCTCACGCGAAGCGGTGGAGATCCCGCTGGGTGAGGCCGCCGAAATGGCGCCCATCGCGCCGGAAATCGGGGAATTCCGCGCGCACTATGCCGGCTTTTTCGACCCCGGCTTTGGCGTGGGTGCACCGGCCCGCGCCGTGCTGGAGGTGAGGGGGCGCGACGTGCCCTTCATCCTCGATCATGGCCAGTCGGTGGCCCGGCTTGTCCACGAGCCAATGGCCGGCAAGGTGGCCTCTGCCTATGGCGCGAACGGCTCCAACTATCAGGGCCAGGGCCTCAAACTTGGCAAGCATTTCGAGGGGTAGGGGCAGTGGTGGGCCCGGAGGGACTCGAACCCCCAACCAAGCGGTTATGAGCCGCCGGCTCTGACCAATTGAGCTACAGGCCCACCGTGGAAGGGGTGATAGCGCAGCGCGGACGGCGGGGGAAGCGTGCGGCTCACGGATTGTGCCGGCTCTGATTTGCGTGCCTCGGGGCTGACTTTTACCCGCCTTGTTTTTGCCGCGCGGGCATGGCGAGCTTGGGCGGGACTTGAATAAAGAAAGGCTGGTCACATGCATCACTCCCTTACTCATGCGCTGCGTTCGGAAATCTCTCTCATCCTGCGTCAGCGTATTCTGCTGGCTGCCACGGTGCTGGCGCTCGCGGTCGCGTTCATGGCGGGCGGTCATGCCCGCGCGCAGGAAGCCGCCAGCAATGAAGGCCGGCTCTCGCTCTCGGCCACCGGCGAGGTGCGCCTGACGCCGGACATGGCGAGCGTCACCGCCGGAGCCGTCACCCGCGCCGATACCGCGTCCGAGGCGCTGGCCGCCAATGCGCGCCAGATGTCCGGCGTATTCCGCGCGCTGGAGCAGGCTGGTATCGCCCGGCGCGACATCCAGACCTCCAACCTCTCGGTGAGCCCTGTCTACGCGCCCTACGATTCCTCGCGCGGCTCTGATCAGCGCATTATCGGTTATGAGGCCACCAACACGGTGCGTGTGACGGTGCGCGATCTGGACCGTCTGGGCCGCACGATCGACGCGCTGGTCAATGCCGGTGGCAACCGCCTGCAGGGCGTGAACTTTGCCCATTCCGATCCGGCAGAGGCCCGCGATGAGGCCCGCCGCCGCGCCGTGGCGGAGCTGAACCGTCTGCGCGCGCTTTATTCGGAAGCTGCCGGCGTCCGCACCGGCCGCATGCTCTCCCTGTCGGAATCGGCTGGCCATCAGCCCTATCCGGGCGCGTTCCTGCGTGCTGAAGCGGTGTCGGCAGATGCCTCCACCGAGGTCGCACCGGGCGAGATCACCATCTCGGTGCAGGTGGATGCCGTCTGGGCGATCGAGCCGTAAGACTCACCAGACGAGGGCCGGTGCCTGCCAGCGGGGCTGAAGCCCGTCTGGCAGGGCCGCGCCTGCCTCATTGATACCTGCGCTGATGAAGAGACAGTCCAGGCCTTCGCGCGCGGCTCCGGTCAGATCGGTCGGCACGCCGTCTCCGATGGCGAGGATGCGCGCCTTGACCGGCTTTTCACCTGTCAGGGCTTCCAGTGCGGCATAGGCCCGCTCATAGATGGGCGGGTGCGGCTTGCCGGCATAGTGGACCTCGCCGCCAAGCTGTTCATAGCGTTCTGCCAGCGCGCCCGCGCAGTAGAGCAGCCGTCCGCCCGGTCCCTGCACCACGATATCGGGATTGGCGCACACCATGGGCAGATCGCGCTCCCGCGCAGCGATCAGCAGGTCTTCATAATCGGCCGGCGTCTCGTTGAAGAAGTCCACCAGCCCGGTATTGGAGATGAAGGCCGCCTCGTCCAGCGGGGCAAAGTTGAGGCCTGAGCCCTCATAGATCGGATCATCCCAGTCTGGCCCCAGCTTGTAGGCCGGGCCGGGCGCGAAACGCGAGAGAAGGGCGTGGGTGGCATCGCCGCTCGTCACTGCCGCGTCCCACGCCCCGTCCGGCGCGCCCATGCCTTTCAGGAAGGTCTGCAGCGAGGCCGACCGGCGCGGCGAGTTGGACACCAGACACACCTGCCCGCCTTCATCCCGGAAGCGGATGAGTGCCTCGATGGCGGGGCTGATCAGGGCGTCACCGTCGCGGATCACACCCCACACATCGCACAATATGGCATCGTAGCGCGGGGCGAGATCGCGAAGGCGCGTTAAGGGCCGGGTCATGCTGGCGGTGAAGCAGGCGGGGACGTTGCGGTCAAGCCGTCTACCGTGAATTGTTCCGCTCAATCCGCTCGCGCAGCACCCGCGTGGCGGCGCTTATATCGCCGCGCGCATTGCCGATAATGCCGGTGATCTGTTCGCGCTGGGTCTGGGCAAGCCACACGCCCATCACTTCGGCATCGACCACCTTCATCCCGTTATCGCGCACCAGCACGCGCCAGTTTACCGGCACATCGGGCTCGCCATTGCCACCGCGCACGACCGAGCGCACGACATAATCGCCTGAATTGCGGGTGACCGAGCCGGTCACTGACAGAGTCTGCCCGGCATAATTGCCGAGCTCACGCTCATAGACCTGAATGGCAAACTCGCGAAAAACTTCCGAGAACTCTTCCAGCGCCTGCGGGTCGGCCCCGCGGCGATAGCGGCCCAGCACGAAGCCGGTAATGCGCTCCACATCAGCCAGATCATCGACCCGGTCGCGGAAATCGCGGCGCAGCGTGTCCAGATCCACCTCGCCCTCACGCCAGGCCTGCAGGGCGTCAATGACCCTCTGGGCCTCGCGCTCGACAAAGGCTTCGGCAGCCCGGGCGTCAGAGGCCTCTGCGGCGGGGGAAAGGGCGAAAAATACAAGGCCCAGAAAAAGGGCAGGCGCGGGGAGCGCTGCCAGCAGGCGGTTCAACATGGTGTCCCTCCATGGACCGATGCGGCTCCCCTCGCATCAGTCAAAGTCCGGCAGATCGTCGTATACGCGTTCGCCGCTGAGAAGGCTGGCCCGGTTCTGCCGGTATACCGAGCGCAGCTGGATGTAGGGATCGACAGCGGACTGATCCAGAGACCGGAATGTTTCCTCAAGCTCCACACGCACGTCAAGAACGGTCTTGGCGCGGACAATCCAGATGCCGCTGCCCTCGCGCAGATCATCGACCCAGTAGGTAGGATGCGGATAGCGGTCCACGAAACGGCCCGTAGCATCCCGGAAGTTCGAGGGCCCAAGGAAGGGCAATACGAGATAGGGGCCGCTCTCCACGCCCCAATGGCCCAGCGTAAGGCCGAAATCGGTGTCATGTTGCGGAATTTCGGCCTGACTGGCCACGTCAAATACGCCGCCAATCCCCGCCACGGTGTTCAGCGCAAAACGCCCGGCCGTCTGAAGTGCTTCGCCAGGCCGCCCCTGGAGGACCAGATTGGCAAATACTACCGGCTGGTTGAGATTGGTCAGGAAGTTGGAGATGCCCTTGCGCCCGGTGCGCGGCACACCGTCACGATAGGCCCGCGCGGCGGGGCCGATCACCGCCCGGTCGGCGGCCAGATTGAAGTCCAGTATCACCCGGTTGGTGGGCTCGAACGGGTCGTTGGCTTCCAGTGATTGCGGATTGGTGGTGCATCCGGCCAGAACCAGCCCTGTGACCAGCCCGGCAAGGCTGAGCCGAACCGGCGTTGAGCGGGCCGGGCGGGGCAGACATGCGGTTCTCGTCATTCAATTCCCTCAACTCGTCCCCGGTGCAGGCTAGCCATAGATATGCTGCTACGTCCAATTCGCCAGTGCGTGCGCTGCGGGTTTGCCGTTGAAAGAGCGCGGATAATCGCATAAAGATATCTTTATGCGATTTTTCAAGCGGGACGCCGCCATGCGTGATGGACGCCAATCGCCGCCCCGGACGGGGCCGGACATTTCCTTTGAATTCTTCCCGCCCAAGGACGAGGCGATGGAAGAGCGGCTGTGGGATTCCATCTCACGGCTGGCTCCGCTCGAGCCGCTCTATGTCTCGGTGACCTATGGCGCGGGCGGGTCGACGCGTGACCGCACGCACCGCACCGTGCGCCGCATTGTCGAGGAAACCTCCCTCAAGCCGGCCGCCCACCTGACCTGCGTCAATGCCTCGCGCGGCGAGGTGGACGGGGTGATCCGCGATTACTGGGCAGCGGGCGTGCGCCATATCGTGTCCCTGCGCGGTGACCCGCCAGGCGGTGTAGGCGAGCGCTATGAGCCGTTTCCCGGTGGCTATGCCAATGCCGCCGAGCTGACCGCCGGCATCCGCGCCGTGGGTGATTTCGAGGTCTCGGTCGGCTGCTATCCGGAAAAGCATCCTGAAAGCGCGAGCTTTGACTACGATATCGATCTGCTGAAAGCCAAGATCGATAATGGCGCGACGCGGGCCATCACCCAGTTCTTCTTCGAGCCGGATGTGTATTTCCGCTATCTGGACCGGGTACGCAAAGCGGGCATCGATATCCCCATCGTGCCGGGTATCATGATGCAGGCCAATTTCGCGGGGCTGGTGCGCATGGCGGGCCTGTGCGGGGCGACCATCCCGGCCCGGCTGTTTGACCTGTTTGACGGGCTGGAAAGCGATCCGGGCACGCGCGAGCTGCTGACCGCCAATGTGGTCGCCGATCTGTGTTCGGATCTCTCCGATCAGGGCGTCGACCAGTTCCATTTCTACACCTTGAACCGGGCCGAGCTGGCGCTGGCAACCTGCCGGCTGCTGGGCGTGCGCCCCATCGAAATCGCGGCGTGACAGATATGAGTTTTGACCGGTCCTCGCGCCTGAAGGCGCTCGAAGCGGAATCGCAAAAGCGCATCCTCGTGCTGGACGGCGCGATGGGCACGATGATCCAGCGCCTGAAGCCCACAGAAGAGGATTACCGGGGCACGCGCTTTGCCGATTGGGGCAAGGCGCTCAAAGGCAATAACGATCTGCTCAATCTCACAAAGCCTGATGCGATCCGCGATATCCATGTCGCCTATTTCGAGGCCGGTGCGGACCTGATCGAGACCAACACCTTCTCGGCGACCTCCATCGCGCAGGCCGATTACGAGATGGAAGATCTCGCCGCCGAAATCGCCCGCGAAGGCGCACGCATTGCCCGCGAGGCTGCCGATCTGATGGAGGCCGACACCGGCACGCCGCGTGCGGTCGCCGGTGCCATCGGTCCGACCAACAAGACGCTCTCCATCTCGCCTTCCGTGGAGGATCCGGGCTTTCGCGATGTCACCTTCGAGGCGGTGCGCGAGGCATATGCCGAGCAGACGCTGGCCATGGCCGAGTTCGTCGACTTCATCCTCATCGAGACCATATTCGATACGCTTAACGCCAAGGCGGCCATCAAGGCGGTTCTCGATCTGCGTAATGAAGGAAAGCTCGACCCTGCCATCCCGCTCATGCTGTCGGGCACCATCACCGATGCCTCGGGCCGGACCCTGTCAGGCCAGACGACCGAAGCCTTCTGGAACTCGGTGCGCCATGCCCGGCCCTGGGCTGTGGGGCTGAACTGCGCGCTGGGCGCCAAGCAGTTGCGCCCTTACGTCGCCGAGATGAGCCGCATCGCGGAAACGCGTGTGCTTGCCTATCCCAATGCCGGCCTGCCCAATGCCTTTGGCGAGTATGATGAGACGCCCGAGGAAACGGCAGCCTTCATCGCGGACTGGTCGAAGAGCGGGATGCTGAACATTGTCGGCGGGTGTTGTGGCACAACGCCAGACCATATCGCTGCCATTGCGAAGGCCGCGTTTGCAGGCAAGCCGCGCGCCATGCCGGAGCGCCCGCGCGCCATGCGTCTGTCGGGCCTTGAACCGTTTGAACTGGCATCGTGATTTATGACTGATACTGCCCAATCCCGTGCCGTCTTCGTAAACGTTGGCGAACGCACCAACGTCACCGGCTCTGCGCGCTTTCGAAAGCTGATCAAGGAGGGCGATTACGCGACCGCCCTTGATGTGGCGCGCCAGCAGGTCGAGGCCGGGGCGCAGGTGATCGACATCAACATGGATGAGGGTCTGCTCGATTCAAGGCAGGCCATGATCACCTTCCTCAATCTCATCGCCACCGAGCCGGATATTGCCCGCGTGCCGATCATGATCGACAGCTCCAAGTGGGAGGTGATCGAGGCCGGCCTGAAATGCGTGCAGGGCAAGGCCATCGTCAATTCCATCTCGCTGAAAGAAGGCGAGGACAGTTTCCGCCAGCAGGCGCAGGCCTGCTTGGCCTATGGCGCGGCCGTCGTGGTGATGGCGTTCGACGAGGACGGCCAGGCGGACACTAAAGAGCGCAAGGTCGAGATCTGCGAGCGGGCCTATCGCATTCTTGTCGATGAGCTGGGCTTCCCGCCCGAAGACATCATTTTCGATCCCAATATCTTCGCCGTGGCGACGGGGATCGAGGAGCACAACGACTATGCCGTCGCCTTCATCGAGGCGACGCGCGAGATCAGGAAGCGCCTACCGGGCGCTCACATCTCCGGCGGTGTTTCCAACATCTCCTTCTCCTTCCGGGGCAATGAGCCGGTGCGTCAGGCCATGCACTCGGTGTTTCTGTATCACGCCATCAAGGCCGGCATGGATATGGGCATCGTCAATGCAGGCCAGCTCGAGATTTACGACGAAATCGAACCCAAGCTGCGTGAGTTGGTCGAGGACGTAATCCTCAACCGCCGCGACGATGCCACAGAGCGCCTTCTGGAGGCCGCTGAAGCCTATCGCGATACCGGCGAGGCCGAAGAGAAGGCCGCCGCCGAATGGCGCTCCCTGCCTGTTGCAGAGCGTCTGAAGCATGCTCTGGTGAAGGGCCTCGACGAGTTCGTGGTGGAAGACACCGAAGAAGCCCGTCAGGCCGCCGAGCGTCCGCTCCACGTCATTGAAGGTCCGCTCATGGACGGGATGAATGTGGTGGGAGACCTGTTCGGCGAGGGCAAGATGTTCCTGCCGCAGGTAGTGAAATCCGCGCGCGTGATGAAGAAGGCGGTCGCCCACCTTTTCCCCTACATGGAGGCCGAGCGCGAGGCGGCGGGTCTCGACAAGGAGTCCAACGGCCTCGTCGTCATGGCGACGGTGAAGGGCGATGTGCACGATATCGGCAAGAATATTGTCGGCGTGGTGCTGCAGTGTAACGGCTATGACGTGGTTGATCTGGGCGTCATGGTGCCGCCGGAGAAAATCCTGGAAGCCGCGCGCGAGCACAAGGCTGACATTATCGGCCTGTCCGGCCTGATCACGCCCTCGCTCGACGAGATGGTGTTCCTTGCATCCGAGATGGAGCGCGAGGGCTTTGACATCCCGCTCCTGATCGGTGGAGCGACGACCAGCCCGGCCCATACGGCGGTGAAAATCGAACCAGCTTATGCGAAGGGCCCTGTCATCCATGTACATGATGCCAGCCGCGCCGTCGGCGTCGTCTCCAAGCTGCTCTCCGAAACCCAGAGGCAGGACTATTGGGACGAGGTGAAGGTCAACTACGCCCGCATCCGCGAGACCCGCGCGCGCATACAAGGCAATCGCCGCCGCGTGACGCTGGCCGATGCACGCAAGCGGGCTTTTGACGCGGATGCCACCGGCTATGAGCCCGTGAAACCGCTAAAGCCCGGCCTCACCACGATTGATGATGTGCGCCTGGCTGATCTCGTGCCCTATATCGACTGGACGCCCTTTTTCATGTCGTGGGAGATGAAGGGCACCTATCCCGCTATCTTTGATGATCCCAATCGGGGCGAGGCCGCGCGCGCTCTCTTTGAAGACGCGCAATTGATGCTGAAACAGATGGTCGAAGGCGACTGGCTCAAGCCCAAAGGCGTTGTAGGCCTGTGGCCTGCCCGGCGCGAAGGCGATGACATAGCCGTCTTCGCCGACGAGGCCTGCAAGACCCGCCTTGGCACATTCTTCGGCCTGCGCCAGCAGGCGGAGAAGGATGGCGAGAAGCCCTATCTTTCCATTTCCGATTTTGTACGCAGCAATGTGACCGACTGGGTGGGCGGGTTTGCCGTTACCTCGGGCGATGCCGAGGACGAGATCGCCGAGCGCTTCAAAAAGGCCAATGACGATTACTCCGCGATCATGTTCCAGGCGCTGGCCGATCGCTTTGCCGAGGCCTTCGCCGAGTATCTCCATGAGCGGGTGCGCAAACAGATCTGGGGCTATGCGAAGGATGAGCGGCTTTCCACCGATGAGCTTATCAGGGAAGCCTATGCCGGCATCCGCCCGGCGCCTGGCTATCCCGCCCAGCCTGACCACACGGAAAAAGACCTGCTCTTCAAGCTGCTCGAAGCGCCCGAACGCACCGGTATCAGGCTGACCGAGAGCCGGGCCATGTATCCGGCGGCCTCCGTGTCAGGGCTTTATCTGGCACACCCTGAAAGCGTCTATTTCGCTGTCGGCCGCATCACCCGCGACCAGGTGGAAGACTATGCGCAGCGCAAGGGCTGGAGCATGGAAGAGGCCGAAAAGGCTCTCGCGCCGGTGCTCGGTTATGAGCCGGACGCATCCCGGCTGGAGGAAGCCGACGCGGCCGCGTGAGGAGCTACTTTTTTCCCTCGTCCTTCGAGACGCTCACTGCGTTCGCCCTCAGGATGAGGGAAAACGGCCATAACCCTCATCCTGAGGAGGCCTGAAAGGCCGTCTCGAAGGACGAAGGCAAAGCCCCTCAGGCATGGGTGGCCCGGACAAGCCGGGCCATGACAGTATTGGAGGCCGGGGGAGACAAGAGGTCGCCCCTTACCCCCCTCCACACGCCTTGCACGCCGGATCCCGGGCGAGCTTCACCGTGCGAAGGTTTCCCGAAAGCCCGTCCACGATCTGCACCCGGCCGATCAGCGGTTCGCCCGCTTTCGTGATGAGCTTGACGGCTTCCAGCGCCATCAGCGTACCCACAATGCCGGTGATCGCCCCGACAATGCCGGTGACCGCGCAGCTTTCCGCGTCGGGCGGAGTATCCGGCACCAGGCAGCGATAGCAGGGTGCGTGAGCCCCCAGATGCGGAGCGAAGGTGGAGATCTGCCCGTCCCAACGGCCAACCGCGCCGGAGACAAGAGGAATACGCGCGGCGATGGCGGCGTCATTGACCGCGAAGCGGGTCGCAAAATCATCACAGCCATCCAGCACCAGATCGGCACCCTCCAGCAGGGTGGGCAGATTGCCGGCATTGGCAAGGTCCGCGACCGTTTCCACCTCAACCGCAGGGTCCAGTGCGTGCAGCGCATCGCGCGCGGCGTCCACCTTGGGGCGGTCAATGTCGCGCGTGCGGAAGAGCACCTGCCGCTGGAGATTATCGAGGCTCACCGCGTCGGGATCGACGAGGCGCAGCGTCCCGATCCCCGCCGCGGCAAGATAGAGGGCGGCAGGATTGCCCAGCCCGCCCGCGCCAATGATCACCACGCGCGCCTTGCCCAGCCTTGCCTGGCCGGGGCCGCCAATCTCCCTCAGGAGGATATGACGGGCATGACGGTCAATATCAGTGGGCCGTGAGGGCGGTCGCTTGTCGGACATGTGTCCGGCCTTAGCATGGCAGGCCCGCCGGGCGAAGCGGCAGGCGCGCTTACCCGAATTCGACCTCGTCGTCCGGGTTCATGTTTTCCTTGTCCGTCGCGCGGCGGAAGGGCCCCGGATAGCGCGGATCGGTGCGCCGGCGGCGGTCCGGCCCGAAATAATTGCCGGATTTGATGAAGCGGCGCGGGCGTTCGATCAACGCCACCATGCGGTTATAGAGATCGACCGGGCGTACCGGCTTCGCCAGATACTCGTTCACGCCCGCATTGATCGCTTCCATGATGCGCGAGCGGTCGGTGTGGCCGGTGACCATGATGATGGGCAGATACTTGTTCGGGCTGTCAGAAGCGGTGCGCACCAGCCTTGTGAACTCCAGCCCGTCCACATCGCCCAGCGCATAGTCCACCAGCGCCACGTCCGGATTGGCCGAGCGCATCATCTCGAACGCATCGGCCGCGTCGCGCGCCTCGAACACATTGCGCACGCCAAAGCCCTGCAGCACCTTGCGCAGTATGGTGGACATGTGCGCGTTGTCCTCAAGGATCAGGACCCGCACGCGTTCAAAACTGCCTGACATCACTCGCCCGATGGATTCGCGGTGTTACCGTGCCAGTGTGCACACGCAGCGTTAACCAATGCTTGCGGCAGCGGTGCAGCAGCACCCTCGCTTTCAGCCGCGTGATGTTGCATATCTGTTCTCATGCCGAAACTGACCCGAGACGATACCGCCTATGCCCCGCCGGAAGAGGCCGTCAGCCCCGGCGGCGTGTCCGATATGGGGCAGGCCGCGTTCCTGCACGATGCGGTGCCCGCCGGCATTCATGACGCGCTGAAACTGCCCGCCAACTGGACGCCGCACAGGCCGGAACGGCCCGGCAAGTCCGAGGGCGGGCGCACATTCGAGGTGGTGAGCGAGTTTCAGCCCACCGGCGACCAGCCCGCCGCCATCGCCGAGCTGGTGGAGGGCCTGAAAAGCCAAGAGCGCGATCAGGTGCTGCTCGGCGTTACCGGGTCGGGCAAGACCTTCACCATGGCCAAGATCATCGAGGCAACGCAGCGCCCGGCCCTGATCCTCGCCCCCAACAAGACGCTCGCTGCGCAGCTTTACGGGGAGTTCAAGAGCTTCTTCCCCCACAATGCGGTGGAATATTTCGTCTCCTATTATGACTACTATCAGCCGGAAGCCTATGTGCCGCGCACCGACACCTATATCGAGAAGGAATCCTCGATAAACGAGGCCATCGACCGGATGCGCCACGCCGCGACGCGCGCGATCCTGGAGCGCGATGACGTGATCATCGTGGCCTCGGTCAGTTGCATTTACGGCATCGGCTCGGTGGAGACCTACACCGCCATGGTGTTCGACCTGAAGGTCGGCGACACCTCCGATCCGCGCGAGATCATGCGCCAGCTCACCGCCCTGCAATATACGCGCAATGACGCCGCCTTCACGCGCGGCACGTTCCGGGTGCGCGGCGATGTGCTGGAGATCTTCCCCGCCCACTATGATGCGCGGGCATGGCGGATCAGCTTCTTCGGCGACGAGATCGAGAGCATTTCCGAGTTCGACACCCTCACCGGCAAGGCGGTGGCGAGCCTGGAGAAGGTGCGCGTCTACGCCAACTCCCACTATGTCACCCCGCGCCCGACGCTCAATCAGGCGATTACCCATATCAAGGCGGAGCTGGCCGAGCGGCTGGAGTGGATGGAGGCCAATAACAAGCTGCTGGAAGCCCAGCGCCTCGCCCAGCGCGTGCAGTTTGATATCGAGATGCTCGAAGCCACCGGCAGCTGCAACGGCATCGAGAACTATTCGCGCTATCTGACGGGCCGCAAGCCCGGCGAGCCGCCGCCAACGCTGTTTGAATACATCCCGGAAAATGCCCTCGTCTTCACCGATGAGAGCCATGTGACGATCCCGCAGCTCGGCGCGATGTACAAGGGCGACTTCAGCCGAAAGCGCACGCTCGCCGAGCACGGCTTCCGCCTGCCCTCCTGCATGGATAACCGGCCCCTGAAGTTCGAGGAATGGGAGGCGATGCGCCCGCAGACCGTCCACGTCTCGGCCACGCCAGGGCCCTGGGAGCTCGGGCGCACGGGCGGCGTCTTCACCGAGCAGGTGATCCGCCCCACCGGCCTCATCGATCCGCCGGTAGAGGTGCGCCCCGTCGCGAAGGACGGCTTCAGCCAGGTGGATGACATTATCGATCAGGCGCGCCGCACGGCCGCCGCCGGGCACCGCACCCTCATCACCACGCTTACAAAACGCATGGCCGAAGACCTCACCGAATACATGCACGAGCAGGGCCTGAAAGTGCGCTACATGCACTCGGACGTGGACACGGTGGAGCGCATCGAGCTGATCCGGGATCTGCGCCTTGGCGTCTATGACGTGCTGGTGGGGATCAATCTGCTTCGCGAGGGGCTGGACATCCCTGAGTGCGGGCTGGTGGGCATTCTCGATGCCGACAAGGAGGGCTTCCTGCGCTCCGAGACGAGCCTTGTACAGACAATCGGCCGCGCGGCGAGGAATGCCGATGCGCGCGTCATCCTCTATGCGGACAGCGTGACCGGCTCCATGCAGCGGGCGATGGACGAGACGGAGCGCCGGCGCGCCAAGCAGGTCGCCCATAACGAGGCGCACGGCATCACGCCGAGGACAATCGTGCGCGGCATTTCCGATGTGCTCGAAGGCGTGATGGAGAAAACCGCCGCAGGACGGAGCGGGCGCGGCCGCCAGCGGGGCCAGGATCGCTTGACCGCCCGTGAGGAACAGGCAAAGTTTGAACCCAACAACCTCAAGGCGGTGATCGCCGACCTTGAAAAACGCATGCGCGAAGCCGCCGCCAATCTCGAATTCGAGGAAGCGGCCCGGCTAAGGGACGAGATCAAGGCGCTGGGGGAGTAGGGCTTTTCGCGTTTCCCCGGCGAAAGCCGGTGCCCAGCTCTTTTGGGGTTCCGCAACGCATCCGCACCCCAATCTCTGCGTTTTCCCGACGAAGGTCGGGATCCAGAGGAAGTTTCGACTGGGCACCGGCTTTCGCCGGTGAAACGCAGGTGTGAGTATGAGCGCTAGAACCAGTCCTCATACAGATCGCGCCACTCAGGATTGCCCGCCTCGATCAGCTCCAGCTTCCAGCGCCGCTTCCATTCCTTGATCTGGAGCTCGCGCTTGATGGCGTCCGTCATCAGGTCGTGAAACTCGTACCAGACCAGCAGCTTCACCCCATATTTGCGGGTGAAGACGGAACCGGCGCCTTCCTTGTGCTCCCAGATGCGCTTGATCGGGGATGAGGTGGAGCCGCAATAAAGCGTGCCATTGCGCTGGCTCGCCATCAGGTACACGCACGGCTGGAATGGCTCTTCCCGCATGGGCGTCAGCCTATGCGCGCACCGTGTGCGTGAAAACCCGCCACGGCGTTTTCCCTCTCCACCGCGTTTCACCGGCGAAAGCCGGTGCCCAGACTTGTGTTAAGCCCACAGGTCTTCTCCGCGTTTCCCGTTTCGCCGCGCTTTCCCTGCCCATATCCGCGGCTCACCGGCCCTCTCTGCGTTTCACCGGCCCCTCCCCTGCGTTTCACCGGCGAAAGCCGGTGCCCAGCCCTTCTGGATCCCGGCTTCCGCCGGGAAAACGCGTGAATGAGTTTTCTTGACGCCCCGCAAGGATCAGGCAAGCCTGACAACCTCAAGGCGGTCAAAAGCCGACCTTGAGAAACGCATGCGCGAGGCCGCCGCCAATCTCGAATTTGAGGAAGCGGCACGGCTAAAAGACACGTAATGACTTCAGGAACTAGGCCTCTTCGCCCGTACACTGCGTAAACCGAAAGATATCACATGGAATTGTCTAAATTAAAGTTTGGCGATGAAGCAATCAGTGATCTGTTCGGTAATGAGTCCGCCGAACATGAACCTCTCGAAAAATTACAGCAATACTTTTACAAGAATGATGCGTTTGAACGATTTATAGCAGATCGACCTCTTAGGGTATTGGTTGGGCCGAAGGGAACAGGCAAGAGCGCAATCATCCGCTATGCGGCAAAAATTGCAGAAGAAAATAAAAGAGCATATTTTCACTTTGATACAAAATACTGGCCTGATAAAATAGAAGATGGCACCGAAATCGACCATACGAAATTATGGATTGAATCTATATACAAGTTTATCGTGTCGAAGTTCGATCTAAAGGACCACATCGATATAAATTCCGATAACATAAGCCGTTTTACAGGCCGGGTCATACCTCTGATATCAAAGTTTATAGCCAACAATGATGATGTTCGAGTTGCCGCATCGCAGTTTATAGAACAGGAAATAATTAATAGCGTTGTCAAAAATAAAATTGTCGAAATTGCAATAGACAATGTTGATACCATTTGGGCTGGGCAGAGGGGCGACTTAAACTATATAAAGGGATTGATGAGAGCCGCTTTTATGCTTTCATCAGAAGAATCTGGTTTAAAAATAAAAGTTGCGCTTCGTTCTGATGTTTACTATGCGCTTCTCGGTGAGCTCGATATTATTGATAAGATTGAAAACAGTATTATTAAGATGCGCTGGGACAACCATGAAGTCCTATGCATAACTGCCGCTCGAATAGCATCATATTTTGACCAAGAATTTGATTGGAAAATCGCTCTAGAAAGTATGAACGACTATAGTCAGGATTATATATTTAAATCATATTATATGAGCGTATTTGAAGAAAGGTATAAAGGGCAGGGAAAGTGGGCCGATATCTCTATGAGAGTAGCGCTGATGTCCTTTGTCAGGCAGAGGCCTCGTGATATGATCTTGTTGTGCTCAAGCGCGGCTAGGGATGCTAAGCATGCGCCAATATCTGGAGATAATATTCAGAACATTTTAGGTTCATATTGCCGAGGTCGAGTGAATGACCTCGTTACGGAGTATAAAGTGAGCTTCCGAATATATATGATCTAATTTCAAACATGAAGATAACAAAGAAGCAGCGGGAGCGAGGCGAAAGCCATAGATACCAAACAAATCAAGCCATTCAAAAACTTAATGATATATCATCAATGGTAGACTTAAGATTTACCGGACGGCACCATAAGCCTAGCGGCGCCGATTTGTTGAGATTTTTGTTTAGAATTAATTTTTTAATTGCTTATAGATATAACAAAGGAATTATCGAGCGTCGGTACTTCGTGACCCAGCCCCCTGATTTCCGGCCATTGAATGGTAGAGTTGACCCAGCCCCCTGATTTCCGGCCATTGAATGGTAGAGTCCATCGAGGAGAGGATGGACCATGCGAAAGAGCCGTTATTCGGAAGAGCAGATTATCGGCATGCTGCGCGAGCACGACGCCGGTGT
>JAIUMI010000018.1 GCA_022565665.1 Glycocaulis sp. | reverse complement strand
TCAGAAAAGATGGACCCCGGGGGGGGGGGCGGGGGCCCCGGGTGTTGTGGCACCCACCTCCCACCCGGGGCCCCGGCCCCGGACCCGGGACCTATGAAAACTCAAACCCACCGCAATCTCGGCTCCAGCCCGCCCTGGGATAGCGCCGACACCGCCCAGACCAGCGCATCCACCCGGTCGGGTGAGCCGGAAAAGTCCGGCGCGCCGAAGGCGCACATCTGGTCCTCCAGTTGCAGCATCCGGCCCTCATGGCGCACCTTGCCGGCTGTATAGAGCGCCGCGACCGGTTCGGCCCGCGCCCGCTTGGCGCGGCTGGCATGAACGAGGCGCACCGGCAGGCCGGGGCACGCCGCGCTCAGCACGGCGCGCACCATGTCCCCGCCCTGATTGGCCTCGGCGATCACCTCGTCCGCGTCGAAGCTCTTAAAGGCGTCTGCCACGCGCTTCGCCCAGCCTTCGGGCCGCGCCCGCAAGGACCGGTCGGCGAGGACCACATAACGCGCATCGCGGCGTCGGCCTGCCGCCCCGGCCACAATGATCCCGCATTCGTCTCCGGTGGCGCTGGCGGGCGGATCGACGGCGACGACAATGCGCTCCGGCTCAAAAGCCTCCACCGCCAGCGCGGCGTCGATTTGCGCCCGCGTCCACAGCGCGCCTTCAGGATCGTCGATCAGACGCCCTTCCAGCTCCTGCAGGGCAAGGCGCGAGGCGCCGTAATGCTCTCGCAGATCGTCGATGAAGCCCGGCGCGAGATTGGCCGCATTGGCCGCGCTGCCCGCATGGGTCATCACCGTGCCGTTTGCCGCGATCAAGCGCTTTAGCGCCGGGATCGGCCTTGGCGTGGTCGTCACCATCAGGCGCGGATCATCACCGAGGCGCAAACCAAAGCGCAGCATGTCGAGCGTTGATTGCGCGTGTCTCCATGCGGCAAATTCATCGGCCCAGGCGGTGTCAAACTGCGGCCCGCGCAAGGCATCGGGGTCTTCGCCCGAAAACGTGTAGGCGACCGCCCCATTAGGCCAGAGCAGGCGGCGGCGCGTCGCTTCCCAGACCGGGCGCTCGGCGCGTGTGCCAAGGCTGCGAAGCCCCGAAGGCCCTGCAATCATCACCTCGCGCACATCGCCGTGCGTCGGGCCAATGAGGGCAATCCGGCGCGCGCCCGCGGCGATGCGGGCGCGTATCCATTCAGAGCCGGCGCGCGTCTTGCCCGCGCCGCGCCCGCCCAGGAACAGCCAGGTCTTCCAGCGGCCGTCAGGGGGCAATTGCGCGCCATGCGCCCAGCTTGGCCAGTCATCCAGCGCCCTTGTCGCCTCCTTCTCGTCCATCGATGCCAGAAGCTGTTCCAGCCGCTCCGGCTGTGTTCTTGTCTGGCGGCCCGCCATCAAGGCGCGAAAGCCGCCGGCGAAGCTCTTCAAGGAGAGCATCACGGGTGTGTGCATGGGTCTGCGCCTCGCTGCGTTCTGCCTGCCGGGCGGCCTCGGCAAGGCGCGCCCAGTCTTCCACTCCGCTTGCCGCCTTCAGCATGGCTGTCACGGCTCTTGCCTGACGCTCCGCCTCCAGCGGCTTGCCGTCGGCCAGAAGGCTTTCAGCCGCCTCCAGATGGCGTTCCAGCTTGGCCCGCAATATCGCGGTCCGGTCATGAGGCATCAGGCGTTCAAGCCATTGCAGGCCCTCGGCCACATAGCCGGGCGTGATGCCCTCCTTCAGGGCCAGGCCCTCAAGGCTCATGCCTGCCAGACGGGCATCTCGGATCGCGAACCAGTCGCGGCGTTTCGGGGTGTTTTCGGTTTTTCGGGACATGGCAGAAGTATGCGGCCAAACCGCCTCCCCCGGAGAGATTGGCGGACTTTCCTGCCAAGCCTTTGGTAGGTTTGAGGAAATTTTTTCACCAGGCATGGATAGTGGCAGACTTATCCGCGCTTTCGGGTGGGCTCAGCCCATCCCCCGCCTCCGCGGGGGCAGGCCGGGCTTCGCTCCTCGATGACGCTGCGGGCGCGCGCTCACTCCACCACATAATCTTCCAGATCGTCCTCATCGATATCGTTCTCGCTGACGAGGCTGCCCTTCACCGACACGCCCGCCTCGACCACGCTGTCGGCCCGGCCGGAAATGAGCGGGTGCCAGTCAAAAAGCGGCTTGCCTTCAGCGAGCAGCCGGTAGGCGCAGGTTTGCGGCATCCATCGAAGCGCGCTGACATTATCCGGCGTCAGCTTCACGCAGGAAGGAACGCGTTCATGGCGGTTGGCGTAGTCGCGGCAGCGCACGGCTTCCAGATCAAGCAGTGTGCAGCCCACACAGGTGCGGTGCACGGTTTCGCCCGCATCATCCTCGTCAATCAGGGAGAGCGTGCAGCACTGCCCGCAGCCATCGCACAGGGACTCCCACTCCGCCTCGCTCATTTCAGTGAGGGATTTCGTCTGGTAGAAGGGGCGCGGTTGCATCATCGCCCATAATTTAGCCCTGTTCATCGTGCTTTGAGAATGCGCCTGCCCATCGGAGACCTGCCATCACTTTCCGCGCCGACCAGCCGACCACGATGAAGGAACGCCTCGCCGCGTTTGGGGCGGGCGTGCGCGCGCGCTCCGGCCTGATCATGGCGGGCGTGATCGCGATGTTCCTTGTGGCGATGGGCATAACCGCAAGCGCGGGCTGGCGCTGGGCCTTCCACGATCTGCCGCCCGTGCCGGAAACGGCAGAAGAGCTGTGGCGGGTGCGCATGGAGCCGACCGTCACATTGCTCGATTCCGACGGCACGGTGCTGGCCATTCGCGGGCCGCTCTACGGCATGCCGGCCCGCCTTGCCGATCTGCCAGACCACGTGCCGCAGGCCTTCCTGTCCATCGAGGACCGGCGCTATTACGAGCATCCGGGCGTTGACTGGCGCGGCACGGCGCGCGCGCTTTTCGCAAACCTGCGCGCCGGGCGCACGGTGCAGGGCGGATCGACCATCACCATGCAGCTGGTGAAGAATTTGATCCTGACGCCGGAACGCACCATGCGGCGCAAGATCCAGGAAATGCGCCTGGCCATCGCGCTGGAGGAAAACCTCACCAAGGAGGAAATCCTCGAGCTGTATCTGAACCGCATCTATTTCGGTGAGCAGGCCTATGGCATCGAGGCGGCCGCAAGGCGCTATTTCAACAAGCCCGCCAGTGAGCTGACCATTCAGGAGGCCGCGCTTCTGGCCGCACTTCCGGCAGCCCCCAGCCGCCTTGCCCCAACAGACAATCTCGCCGAAGCGCAGGCACGCGCCGCCAATGTGCTCGCGGCCATGCGCGATGCCGGCTTCCTCTCGCCAATGGATTATCTCGTCGCCGCCTCCACCCAGGCCGAGCCGGTGGAAAGCGCCTTCCAGCCGGGCGGGGCGCTGGAATACGGCCATCTCTTCGATTACGCGCTCACCGAGGCGCGCCGCCTGCTGGGTCCGGATAATGAGGTGCCCGATCTCGTCATCGAGACGACACTGGACACACGCCTGCAAAATGCCGCGCAGACGGCCGTGCGCGAACGGCTGGAGCGCGACGGACAGGCGGTACGCGCCAGCGAGGCAGCTGCGGTGGTGCTGGCAAGTGATGGCGCGGTGCGCGCCATGGTAGGCGGGCGCGATTACACGACCAGCCAGTTCAACCGCGCGGTGCAGGCCCGGCGCCAGCCCGGCTCGGCCTTCAAGCCGATCGTTTATCTCGCCGCGCTGGAGGATGGCTATTCGGCCACCAGCGTCTTCAATGATGCACCGGTGAATTTCGATGGCTGGGCGCCGGTCAATTTCGGCGGCGGCTTCCGGGGCCGCATGACGATGGAGGACGCGCTCAAACGCTCCATCAACACCATTGCCGCACAGGTGGGTATGCTGGTGGGGCTGCACGACGTTGCCGAGATGGCGAACCGGCTCGGCATCACCACGCGGATGAACGAGGTCCCCTCGCTCTCGCTCGGCTCCAGCGAGGTGCGCGTCATCGACCTGACGGCTGCCTATCTGGCAATCGCCAATGATGGACGGCGCACCGATCCCTATTTCGTGACCGAGGTGCGCACCACGCGCGGCGATGTGCTCTACACCCGCGAGGAGGCGCGCATCCAGCAGGTCATCACCCGTAATGATGCCCGCGCGATGAGCACGATGATGCAGGGCGTGATCCTTGATGGAACCGGGCGGCGCGCGGCGCTTCCCGGTCGCCGCCCGGCGGCTGGCAAGACCGGGACCAGCCAGAATAGCCGCGACGCCTGGTTTGCCGGCTTCACCGCGCAATACACAGCCGCCGTCTGGACCGGCAATGATGATGACAGCCCGATGGCGAATGTAACCGGCGGCGCCCTGCCGGCCGATATCTGGCGCGACATCATGGCCGCCGCCCATGAGGGGCTTGCGGTAGAGCCGCTATCGGCCCCGCCGCCACGCGTGCGCACCGAGCGCGAAGAGCGGCTTCTGACCTATTACTCCGAGCTGTCGGTGGCCTTCGGGCGCTTGCGCGGCGGTTGAGCCTGGCTCGCCAGCATCAGGGCTTTCAGTTCGGCTATTTCAGTCTTCATCGAGCGGACCTCTTCGAGCAGGAGCGTGCGCTCGTCCGTGGCCTTGGCCTGACGTTCGCTCTCCTCGTCGAAATGCTTGGCCTGAAGCGAGTCCACGATGACGGCGATGAACATGTTCAGGACCGCAAAGCTGGTCAGGATGATAAAAGGCACGAAGAACATCCAGGCGAGCGGATGCTCGGAGATGACGGGCCGCGCCACGCCCATCGACCAGCTTTCCAGCGTCATCACCTGAAAGAGCGTGAAGGCCGCCGCACCGAGATCGCCAAAGAATTCGGGATGGGTGTCGGAGAAGAGCTTCGCGCTCATCACCGCGCCGACATAGAAGATCAGGCACAGCACCATCATGATCGAGCCCATGCCCGGAATGGCGCGGCCCAGCGCCATCACCACGCGGCGCATTTCCGGCACGACCGAGAACAGGCGGAAAAGGCGCAGGACACGCAGCGCGCGCAGGACCGCAAATGGCCCGGCCGCCGGGATGAGCGAAATGGTCACCACGACAAGATCGAACCAGTTCCAGCCAGAGCGGAAGAACTTCGCGCGCCAGGCATAGAGCTTGAGCAGGATCTCGATCGCGAAGAGATAGACGATGATCGTGTCGGCGATCATCAGCGCGCCCAAGAAGGGCGCGGGAAGCGGATAGGTCTCAAGGCCGAGAATGACGGCGTTGAGAAGGATCAGCCCGGTGATGAAGTGCCGGAAGGGCGCGCTTTCCACCAGAGTGTCCAGACGCCCGCGCAAACCGGTACGGGTATCACTCATTCACCGCTCTCCATGCTGTGTGCCGCCGCTGGCTTCTCGTTAACCGGTTGCGGGGCTGGCGCGCAATGGCGGGGTGTGGAAGTGTTCACGCACGAACGCATCGAAACCCTTCCTTCACCGCTTCGCGCGCAAATGGCTCCATGATCATCGCCGCCCTCATAGCCAGCCTTGCCCTGCCCGGCCTGCCGCCCGGCGCCATATTGCACGGCGAGGAAAGGCGCGGCGCGGTGCTGATGCGCGTGGAGGGCGCCGCGCGTCATGACTGGCAGGCCTGCGCGCAGGCGTGCGCCTCGCTGAGTGCCTGTCAGGCCTGGACCCACCACGCCTGGCTCGCCCGCTGCACGCTGCACGCCGCACCTTTGACCCCGCGCCCCTTCCCCGGGGCGGTGACGGGGCTGTCGCCTTCGCTTGCGGCGCGAATTGACGGCGCAGTGGAGCGTGAGCTTTCGGCCCGCGAGCTCGATGCCGTCAGGGCGCTGGGCGCACCGCGCTCCACACGCCCGGCCGACCCGTCCGGCCAGCTATTTCCCGAGCGTTAAGCCTGATCACAATTTAACGATGTCCCGGGCAGGTTTTGCGCGCGTTTTTAACCTTGCGTTTACACTGCCCGCGCTACCCCGCCGGGCGAAACTTGCGGGACACACGCGATGGGCACCGAAAGCCGTCTTTACCGCCTGACCGAGCTGGCGCGGGAGAAATCCTCCGAGCGCCGCCGTGCCCTGCTGCGCGAGGTCACCGACCTGTTCTTCGACGAAACGCCGCCCGACGGCACCGAAGCCCATTTCCAGTTCGATCACGTGCTTTCCACGCTGGCGGCGCAGACCGCACAGGATGCGCGCGCCGAGCTGGCCCGCCGCTTTGCCGACGCGCCCATCGCCCCCCGTGGGCTCGTCCTGCAACTGGCACGTGATGCCATTGAGGTGGCTGCGCCCATCCTCGCCCGCTCCGGCGTGCTGACCGAGGCCGATCTTATCGGGATCGTGGAGGAAGCCGGCGAGGACCATCGCCGGGCCATGGCCGGACGCGAAGACGTGCCGGAGCGCGTGGCCGACGCCATCGTGGCGCGCGGCGATGACGAGACGCTGGCCCGCCTTGCCGCCAATGACGGCGCAGCCCTGTCGCGCTCGGCGCTGGAAACGATGACGCGCCGGGCCGAGGACAGCACCGTGCTGCAAGGCCCGATGGTCAATCGCGCCGACATGCCCGCCGATCTTCTGGCCGATCTGATGAACGTGGTGGAGACGAGCCTGCGCGAGCGGATCATGAAGCGGTTTGAAAAGCTTGATCCGGCCGCCGCCGACGCCGCCATGGCCGCGTCTCATGCGCGGCTGGAAGCGCGCCTGGCCGATGACCGCGAGATTGCCGAGGCCCGCCGGTTCGTGCTCGCCCAGCGCGTGCGCAAATCGCTCGACGGCTCTTTGCTGGTGCGGCTCCTGCGCGAAGGCCAGAGGGTCAAGTGCATTGCCGCCCTCGCCGATCTGTCCGGCGTGGACTACACGGCTGCAGAGCGCGCGCTTCGCCATCCCAGCCCGGACGGGCTCGCCCTGATCTGCAAGGCCGCCGGCTTTGACAAGGCCTTGTTCGTCACGCTTGCCGTCCTGCGCCGGCAGAGCGCGAACAATCTGTCGAGCGAAGCCCAGGCGCTCGGCGAGCTTTACGCCGGCATTACCCGTGACGACGCCGAACGGGCCTTGCGCTTCTGGCGCATGCGCAAGGAAATGAAGGCGGCTTAGGCAGGTTGTTGGTTCCGCAGCCCATCCGGGCTGCGATGTTCCGCGCATCCGCGCGGGCGGCCGTTTTCGCGAGAGAGGAAGAGGGGCTGAGCATCAGCCCCCTACGCCTCATCGCCCCTGTGCTTGGGGTGGCGCTTGTAGATCGAGCCCTTGCCCTTCTTTGTGGGCATGGCGCCGGCCTTGCGCGAGCGCCGTGAAAGGCCGCGCGCAACCGGGTTGGGTTTCGATGTGCGCGCCTTCGGGCTCAATCGTCGCTTTCCTCCACGCGGGCGAGTGCATCCTCGGGCTGCTCGGGCTCTGCGCTTTCAAGGCGGGCGCGGGCGTGGCTCTCCACCTCTGGGGGCACGAACACCTCTGCGCCATTATCCATGTAGACGCTGGTGGACGGGAAGGCGAAGGCGGTGCCGGCGCCCTCGACGATTTCCTTCATCGCAAAGGCAAGCTCCTCTTTCAGTTCCAGCCACTCATTCCAGGCCGTCGTATTGGTGAAGCACACGAGAAGAAGGTCGATGGAGGACGCCCCGAAACTGTCGACCCGCATCGCCAGCGGCACTTCAGGGGGACGGGCGAAACCGGAGTGGTTGTCCAGCCATTCCAGCGTCTTGTCACAGATATAGCGCAGCTGCTCGGTCGTGGTCTTGTACTCCACCCCGATGGTCCAGAGGATCCGGCGGTGAGTCATGCGCGAGAAGTTCGTCACGGCCCTGTCTGACAGGAAGGAATTGGGCACATAGACCGGCGAACGATCAAAACGCCGGACCAGTGTGGAGCGGAAATTGATCTGCTCGACAATGCCTTCGACCACGCCATCGACATGAATCCACTCACCCGGCAGGAAGCGCTTCTCGGTCAGCACCAGCAGGCCGGAAATGAGATTCTTGAACAGGTCCTGCGCGCCAAGACCGACCGCCACGCCAAACAGGCCGAGGCCTGCCACGATCGGTGCCACCGGAATACCCCAGAGCTGGAGCACCGCCCCGGCACCCACAATGATGAAGAGAATGCGCAAGGTCTTGGCCAGCCAGTCCACCAGCACCGGTCCCAGCGCCCGCTGCAGGGGGGAGAGCAGGTAGGAGATCGGCGTGACCACGTTGTGCAGCGCCCAGAAGATCGCGATGACGATCAGGGTACGCACGATATTGATGCCGGGGCCTTCGCCATCGGGCTGGTCCAGCCCGACGATCAGCACCGCGATATAGACACCGATAATCACCGGGATCAGCCGGATCGGGCCGGAAAGCGCACGCACCACCTTCTCGTCCAGCTTGGTGGTGGATTTCTGGGCATGGGCCAGCAGGAATTTCGTGATCAGCCAGGTGCACACACCCCGGACTGCGAACGCCAGCGATATGACCAGGAGGCCAATAAGCGCCTGACCGACATTCAGACCCAGAAAACTCGTGTTCCAGACATCGAGAACAATGGCCCAGAGATCGGTGAGAGTGTCCATTATGCGCGGCGCTCCTTGGCTTTGTGGAAGGCAATGTCAGGGAACTTCTCCGCAGTATAGGAGACTTCCCAGGCGCTCTTGGCCATGAAGACCAGTGCGCCATCAATATCTTCGGCTATGGCTGACTTATGCCGGTCTATGAAGGCGTCCAGCTTGTCCCTGTCCCCGGTGATCCAGCGCGCGGTATCATAGGGACTCGGTTCGAATGTGACTTCCAGATTGTATTCAGCCGCCACACGCTCTGCCATCACGTCGATCTGCAGCGCGCCGACCGCGCCGACCACGAAGTCGCCGCCGACCTGCAGACGGAAAAGCTGGGTGACGCCTTCCTCGGCAAGGCTTTCCAGTGCTTTTTTCAGGTGCTTGGCTTTGAGCGGATCTTTCAGCCGCGCCCGGCGCAGCAGTTCAGGGGCAAAGTTCGGAATGCCCGCCACCCGCCATCTGCCGCTCTCAGAGAGCGTATCGCCGACGCGCAGCGCGCCGTGGTTGGGCACGCCGATCACGTCACCGGCATAGGCTTCCTCGGCCAGTTCCCGGTCCTGGGCGAAGAACATGATAGGGCTGGAGACCGTGAGCAGCTTGCCGCTATCGGTTTTGAGCTTCATGCCGCGTTTGAAGGTGCCTGAGCACAGCCGCATGAAGGCCACCCGGTCGCGGTGGTTCGGGTCCATATTGGCCTGCACCTTGAAGACGAAGCCGGCCACCTCCTTGCCATCGGGCGTCAGCTCCGGCGTGGCGCCGCCTGTCGCAGGCTGGGCCTCCGGTCCGGGTGCAACCTGCTTTAGCGCTTCGAGCAGCTCGAATATGCCGAACTGGCGCAGGGCCGAGCCGAAATAGACCGGCGTCATATGCCCTTCGCGATAGCTCTGCAGGTTGAAGCTGGGGCAGACCTCGCGCGCCAGGTCCGCACCTTCGCGCAGCTCGGCCAGCTCGGCTTCGTTCAGGATCGAGGCGATCTCGTTGCCGGACAGGGAGACGCGCTGGCTTCTCACCGGCTCGTCATCATCGGCAGAGGGGCGGCGATAGACCACGAACTCGTCACGTTCGAGGTCCGCTACCCCCTTGAACCGGTTGCCGGAGCCGGACGGCCACTGCATGGGCGCAGCATCCAGCGCCAGCTTGTCCTGGATATCGTCCAGCAGTTCGGACGGGTCCATCGCCTCACGGTCCATCTTGTTGATGAAGGTGAGGATCGGGATGTCGCGAAGGCGGCACACCTCGACGAGCTTGAGCGTGCGCGGCTCTACGCCCTTGGCCGCGTCCAGCACCATGATCGCGCTGTCGGCGGCCGTGAGCGTGCGGTACGTGTCCTCGGAGAAGTCCTCGTGGCCGGGCGTATCGAGCAGGTTGAACAGAAGCCCGCCATACTCATACGTCATCACCGACGCGGAGACGGAAATGCCCCGCTCGCGCTCGATCTTCATCCAGTCTGACTGGGTGCGCCGGTTCTCACCGCGTGCCTTGACCTGTCCGGCCAGGCGGATCGCGCCCGCGCTGAGCAGGATGTTTTCCGTAAGCGTCGTTTTACCGGCGTCCGGGTGGGAGATGATGGCAAAGGTGCGCCGCCGCGCCCATTCGGGCGACACGTTTGTGGGGGAGGTCATGGCCAGTCCTGGCTAACGAAACTGTTTCGCGCCCGGACCTAGCAATCGCTTCTTATGCGCGCAAGCGCTGCGGCGCGTGCAGCCACACCGCGTCATTGGCGGCCCGCGCGCTCATCATGTTGTGATCCTGCAGACCTTTCAGCTGGATCATCACCGCCAGACCAACCGAAGCGATCCGGACCTGCACATGCTCCGGCCCCTTCGCGCCGCTCGGGCGGAGCGCCAGCATGGCGTTAGCTTCATCGCCCTTCCAGCCAATCAGGGCGGCGAGAAAACGCGCCTTGTGCGGAGAATTGCGGGCGATATCGGGATCCATCCAGATCGCCTCGCGCACCAGCTTGATGCAGCGCCCCGGGCTGAGCGCCCGCAGGTCTGCCGCGGTTAGCGGGGCGCCGGTCTCGATAGCCGCGCGTTCAGGATCGCCAAGATTGAAAACAACGTCGTTAAACAGGAACAGCACGGTGCCGGACCCCACTCATATGTCCTGCCCCCTGCCGCTGCCGCACCGTCTGACGCGGTATCATGCTGCAGTGCCGGAGACAGGAGCGCTCATCCAAGATGGCAGCACTCTGGCGGGCGCGCGTAAAAATCCCGTCACCACAGCGTTTGCAAAGTGGAAGCCATAGCGCCGCAAAAAGCCCAATGAAAAGGGCCGGAGCATGTGCCCCGGCCCTTCCCGTACTCGCTTGCAGCCGAAGCCTAGAAGCGCGAACGCAGCGTAATGCCGTAGGTGCGCGGGGCACCGAGGAAGGCATTATAGCTCGCAGTGTTGCGCGGCTGGGTCCACTCCCCGGCATCAGCGCCGGCCTGGCCGCGGCGGCCTTGTGCGAAGGCGTCAAACGCCACCTGCGCATAGGTCTCGTCGGTCAGGTTGCGGCCCCACAGCTCGAGGAACCAGCGCTCGTCATTCGAGCCAATGCCGATACGGGCATTGAGCAGGGTGAAGGCGGACTGGAACTTCTCCGGGTCATTGTCCGAGCCGGTATTGTAGCCGGAGACATACCGGGTATCGAAGCCCATGCGGGTGATCAGATTGCCGCCCAGCGAGGCCTCGTAATTGACGGCCAAGTTGAGGAAATGTTCCGGCGAGAGCGAGAAGCTTTCCCCTTCCAGTGCATCAATCAGCCCGTCGCCGGTATTGACCGTCTCATAGAGCGTGTTGACGTAGGCATACCCGCCCGAGACATCGAGCCCTTCGACCGGCGTGGCCCACAGGAAGTCAAACTCCGCGCCGTAGGAGCGCGCCTCGTCCACCGACTCCACCACAAAGGCGGTGCCGTTAAACGTGTTGAGCTGGAAGTCCTCGATATCCTGATAGAAGAAATTGCCGTTCAGCTGCAGGACGTTGCCGAACAGGCGCGACTTGAAGCCGGCCTCCCATGCGCTGATCGTTTCCGGTGCGAAGGAGGTGTCCACATTGGTGTAACCGGTTGCGCCGACCGGCCCGTTGAACTGACGGTCGAGATTGAACCCGCCAGCCTTGAAGCCGCGCGACCAGCCTGCATAAACCATGACCTCATCGGTCAGGTCGTACTGGGCGCGCAGCGTGCCGGACCATTCTTCGTCCACGCGGGACTGGTCATAGCCGGTATTGTCGAGACCGGAGCGGGCATAGGGCAGGCAGATATTGCCAATGGCCACTGCACCGCCGGTGATCTGGGCAGCGGGCAGGCCCATGGCCGTCGCCGCCTGCACCCAGCCGGCCACCGGGTTGAAGCCGAACGCGCCTTCCAGCGCGGCGCAGGCCGGCGGCGAGTTGGTCGAGAAGCTCGCCGTGACGTCCTTCTCCTCGCGCGTGTAGCGCAGGCCCGCCGTCACCGAGAAGCGGTCAGTGAAGGCATAGGTGTTGTGGGTGAAGGCCGCCCAGCTGGTCGCCGTCTGGTCATACAGATCCTGGCTGACGCCCGAACCGCCCGGAATGGCTGATCCGAACGGGATGTCCACTGCGCCGCCGGTCAGATTGAAGATCGTGTCGCGCACGCCCGTCGGCGTCGGTGCGCCCGACGGTGCGGTCAGCAGAATGCCGAGGAAGGGCTCCCACTGTGTGCCGAAGCGGATGGCATCACCCAGTTCCAGCTCCTCGCGGGAGTAGAAGGCACCGACCAGCCAGTCCAGATTGCCACGCACGCCTTGCAGGCGGAATTCCTGGCTGAAGCGGTCGAGGTCTGTGAAATTGCCATCGGCGCGCTGCGCGATGTCGAGCGAGGAGTAATCGATGTCCTGCGTACGCTCATTCTCCCAGCGCCGGTAGGCGGTGATGGAGGTGAGGTTGGCTTCGCCAAAATCGACATCGAACTGGGCTGACAGGCCCCAATCAGTCACGTCCTGACGGTACTCATTGTTGGCGAAGGCCTGACGCGCGGACGGGTTGGCCGGGCTGAGGACCTGACCGCCCAGCGAGCCGACAATGCCAGCGATGGTCGGATCATAATCCCATTGCACGGCCGAGCAGCAGAATTCAGAGCGGTCGGAGAAGTCCGCGATGATACGGCCGGTCACCGTGGCGCTCGGCGTCCACAGCAGCTGGCCGCGGATCGAGTAATAGTCCTGCGTTTCGGAATCACGCACCCGGTCGCCCGACGCGTCGCGGACATTGAGCGTGGTGAAGCCGTCGCGCTGATTGGTCACCGCAAACAGGCGGAAGGCCAGCACGTCGTCCACGATCGGGCCAGTGATCGAGCCGGACGCGCGGCGCAGATCGTAATTGCCGACGGTCAGCTCGGCGGTGCCGCCGAACTCGAACTCAGGCGCTTGCGTGATGATGTTAAGCACGCCGGCAGAAGTGTTCTTGCCGAACAGCGTGCCTTGCGGGCCGCGCAGCACCTCGATGCGCTGCAGTTCGCCCAGATCGCCGAAGCCCACGCCGTTACGGGCGCGGAACACGCCGTCAATGTAAACGCCGACAGAGCTTTCAAGGCCGAAATTGTCGCCCACCGTGCCGACGCCGCGCACGCGCGCGGTCGTAATGGTCTCAGACTGGGTGGACGTGACCATCAGGCCGGGTGCCAGAACAATCAGGTCCTTGATGTCGCGAATGCCGGAACTTTCCAGCTGGGCCTGATTGAACGCCGACACCGCGATCGGAACATCCTGCAGGCTCTGCTCGCGCTGCTGGGCCGTGACGGTGATGACCTCGACCTGACGGGGGCCGGCCGCGTCCTGCGCGGGCGCGCCCCGCGCCCCGATGAACGGAGAAGCCGCCGCCATGAGGGCTGCGCGCAGTTTCGGTAACGCCATGGTTTCCTCCAATTGTGCGGACGGGGAGCGTCCTGTTTTCTTGCTGCGGCGCACAAACGCGCCAATGATTCCCAAGCTGCGCCGCTTCGGGCGGAAGGGAAGAGGCAGGAACAGGAAAATCGTTGAGCAGGCTGTAAACGGACCCAGCTTTGCTGCAATCGCGTCAAACGTGTTGCATTGCAATCACGCAACTGCGTTAAATTCCTGTAACATATAGATGGAGCTTATGCTGCAATAGCGAAATTCTTTTCGTGCCTGCAGCGTCCGGCATCACCCTGCTGCGTCCGGAAAAGATCCGCACGAAAAAGGCCGGGGCATCGCCCCGGCCTTTTCCCCTGCCCCGCAGATCAGATCGCCTGCGGGAGCAGAATGTCTGCGCGCACCCTAGTTGCGGATGCGCAGTTCGAGGCCGATCACCCTGCCGCGATTAAGCGGGGCGAAAGTGCCGCCAAGCGGAACCGGGCCGAGCATGGCCGGGAGCTGGGTATCGTTACCAATCGTCGCCTCGTCGGTGAGGTTCTTGCCGTAAAGGGCAAGCACCTGACGGCCCTCATTGAAGGCCAGCGACAGGCCGGCATCGAGAATGCCTGCCGAGTCGAAGAAGCCCAGATTGTTGTCGGTATAGGCGTTCCGGTCACGATAATTGTAGTTGACCGAACCGGTCAGCATGGACCCGCCCATGAAGTTCAGCGGGATGTCGTGATACAGCCCGACGCCGTACGTCCAGGGCGCGAGCCGCGGAATGTCCAGCGCCAGATCAGCCGGGCCAATTACGCCATCGCCGGTCAGGTCGAATAGCACCCGGTCATAGCTGCCATCAAGATAGCCAACCTGTGCGGTAAACAGCGTGTGGTCACCGAGGAAGAACCGCCCCTCGACCTCGAAACCGCGAATGGTGGCATCAGCCGTATTGCGGATGATCTGGACAACGCCGGTGATCGGATCGGCCTCGTTAATCTCACGCTGCATGTCGGTGATATTGTTCCAGAACGCTGCCATGTTCAGGCGGACATTGCCATCGGCGAGATCGGTTTTCAGACCGACTTCGAAGGCATCGATGCGCTCCTGATCAAACGGTCCAGGCGTGATCGCCGGGTTGGGCGAGGTGTTACGGAAGTTATAGCCGCCCGAACGATAGCCCTGTGACCAGCTGGCATAGATCTGACTGGCTTCGTCATAACGGAACTGCACGCCGACACGCGGCGCGAACGAGGTCCAGCTGTCGGAATCGATAAACGCGCCCGGATTGCCGGCCACGACGTTACATCCCTGGCCAACCACGCAGGGCGAACCCGGCAGGATGGACTGGATGCGGGCATCCTTGTCCTCGACCGAGTAACGCGCGCCGACGTTGAAGGTCAGCCGGTCGGTGGTGTGGATGTCGAAATTGGCGAACACACCCCAGGTGGAATGGTCGATCGTGCCGCCGCCGATCACGTTCAGCGCACCGCCCAGCAGGAGACGGTTCTCGACATACTCGATGGTCTGGTCGAAGTAGAAGAAGCCGGTCGTGACATCGACATTGCCAAACGTGCCGGCATAGCGGAGCTCGTTGGACCATTGCGTCTGATCCAGCGATGATGGCGCGTGGAAGAGGAATGCCGGCGTGGCATCAATGTCGGCGAGCGAGCGGCCCTCATAATCGCGCCAGCCGAGAATATTGGTGATCGTGCCATTGCCGAACTCGACCCCGATATTGGTCTCGAATATGGCCTGGTTCCAGTCAGCGCGCGCAAAGCCCGGCTCGTCAATCGACATGCCGAAGCTGCCCCGCGGGAACAGGCCGCCAATACCCAGCCCGTTCACATGGTTCTGGCCGGAGGGGCCATCCCCGTCCGTCTTGCCGCGCTCAAGGCGCAGAATGAACTCCAGATTGTCGTTCGGGCGCAGAGCCAGCGCCGGGCGGATGATCGTGACTTCATTCGCCCCATGCGACGAGCCATCAAACTGGTTTGTATGCCAGCCATCGTCGTCACTGCGATAGACGGCCAGCTTGGCGGACAGAATGTCGGTCAGCGGGCCGGACACCACCGCCGAGGCGACATAGCGCAGCCCCGTCTCCACGCCGATACGCCCGTTGAACCGGAACTCGTCCGTCGGGGTGGTCGTACGCAGCACCATAGCACCGCCGGTCACATTGCGTCCAAAGAGCACGCCTTGCGGCCCGCGCAGCACCTCAATGGCCTCCAGATCGAAATTGTCGACCACAATGCCGGCGTTGAGACCGTAATAGATGCCGTCCACGAAATAACCGACCGTCGGGTCGATGGCCGGGATGGAGCTGTTGATGCCAAGCCCGCGGATCGAGAAGTTGGCTATGCCGGGTGACGTGCCGATGTCCTCCAGCTGCACGTTCGGCATCTGATAGCTTAACGAGCTGATATCGCGATATTGCAGCGCCTCCAGCTGGTCAGCGGAGTAGGCTGTCACCGCGATCGGCACTTCCTGAACATCGACGCCCCCCGGACGCTTGGTGCCGGTAATGGTGATGACATCGCGCAAGGCTTCGGTAGCACTTTGTGCCTGCACACCTGCGGTGAATACAAGTGGCGACGCTGCCGCCAGCAAGATAGCCCGCATCAAAGACTTCTTCATGGTGATCTTTCCTCCCGCTCCAGGACAATCCCCCGGGCATTACTTATTGCAGCGCAACATGACGCCGTGCCTCCAAGCTTGACTGATCTGCCGCCCCTGTAAAAGCGCCATGACGGCAGGCTGATCGGATTTTCGGGGGTCGAGTATGGTGCCCGCTCTCGAATGTCCGCGGCATGTTGCAAAAGTGACACGAAAACGGCGTGTCAGTATTAGTTGAAAAAGAAACTATATTTTGCGATTGCGAAATTCCCGCCGCAGTGCAGCAGATCAGGCGCTGGCAGAAGGGCGTGCCCGCACGGCCTCCAGCCATGTCGCAAGATCGGTATGTTCATCGGACGGAGCAATCTTCACCCAGGCCGCAAACTCGACGAACACGAAAGCCGCGATATCGGCGACGGAGAAGGACTGCCCTGCCAGCCATGGCGTCTCAGCGGCGCGCGCATTCAAAGTATCGAGGAAGCGGTATGCCCGCGCGCGGCCCCGCTCTGCCAGTTCGGGAATCTGCTCCACCCGGTGAGGCCCCGGCAGAGCCCGCCCCTCCAGCGCTTTGGAGCTGTTGCGTAGCACTTCCATAATGGCCATCAACCCGTCGAATTCCGCGCGCCAAAGCCATTCGGCGACGCGTGCGCGGTCGAGGGCATCCACGCCAAACAGGGGCGGGTCGGGATACATCTCCTCCAGCCAGCGGGCGATGGAGGCATTGTCGGCAAGCGTCTCGCCATCCGGCGTTACAAGAACGGGTACGGTGCAATTGGGATTGATGGCGCGGAACGCGTCGGAGAAATGTTCGCCATTGCGCAGATCGATCTCGACCCTGGTGTGTTCCACCCGCTTCTCGGCCAGCACCATGCGCGCGCGGCGCGGGCTGGGTGCAGTCGCGCAGTCATAGAAGATAATCCCCATGGCCTGCGGCCTCCTAGCTGAAGTCTGACGGACGGGTCCCCGCCACGCCGAGCCGCTGCTCGATGGCGTGGCCCAGAGACACCAGCGTGCCCTCCTCAAACAGCGGCGCCCACAGGCTGGTGGCGTAGGGCACCTGGAAGGTTTCCTCGCTGTCATCGGCCGGCGCACCGAAAATGGTGCGCGTGCGCTGGCTTTCAAAACCGGCGCGCAAGGCCAGCTGGGGATGGCCGGTATAATTGGTGATCAGCAGCATGTTACCGGCAAAGTTGGGCCCCATCACCGCGTCCAGCCCGTCCATGCGTTCGGCCATCATCGCCATTACCTGGCGGCGCAGCCGGTCCACATTGACCAGATCCACCCCGCTGATGAAGCGCGCGCGGCGGAAGGTGTTGGGCCAGGCTACATCATCCTGCCAGCGCAGCTCGGAATCCCGGCCAGACAGCGTCAACTCCTCGAACGCGGCGGCGGCCTCGGCCTCCAGCTGGATGAGCAGGGCCGCGTAGGGCTTGTCATCCACGTTGAAGGGCTCGACACGCACGCCCAGCGAACGGGCGGCCTCGAAGGCCTCCCGGTCGAGATCGCTGGCCTCTTCCAGCCATTGGGGATTATAGCCCAGGCGCAAACCGGAGAGATCGCGCGCGAAATCGCAGGCAAAACCGTGATCGAAGGAGGCCGGATCGCCCGCATCCCCGCCATTGATCGCGGCCAGCACATAGGCGGTGTCGGCAACATGGCGGGTGATCGGCCCCACCTTGTCGAGCGTCCAGCACAGCGCCATCGCGCCGGTGCGCGCCACGCGCCCGAAGGTCGGTCTCAAGCCCGCCGTGCCGCAGCGGTGCGAGGGTGAGACGATGGAGCCCAGCGTCTCGGTGCCGATGGAAAAGGCGCACAGGCCCGCCGCCGTTGCAGACGCAGACCCTGCCGAGGAACCGCTGGAGCCCTCGCGCGGGTTGAACGGATTGCGGCACACACCGTCAAACCAGATATCGCCATAAGCGAGCGCGCCGACGCTGGTCTTGCCCAGCAACACAGCCCCGGCCTCTTCCAGCCGGAGAGCCACCACGGCGGTCTCCTCACCCACCCGCTCGCGATAGGGCGTTGCGCCCCAGGTGGCGGGCATGCCGGCCACGTCGATAATGTCCTTCAGCCCGTAAGGGATGCCGTGCAGCGGTCCGCGCACCCGGCCCGCAGCCCGCTCCGCATCGCGGGCACGCGCCTGCGCACGGGCCCTGTCTGCGGTGACGGTGATGAAGCACTCCAGCGCTGCGCCGTGGCGCGCTATGCGCTCCAGATAGATCTCCGTTAGCGCTGCCGAGCTGAGCTGGCCGGCGGCCATCCAGGCGGCCTGCTTCCAGACCGGCGCAAAAGCGATATCGACGGAATCAGTGGGTACCGGCCCGGCATTGCCGGGCAGATTGCGGATCACATCATCCTGCGCGCGGTATTGCACGCCCGGCAGGCGCGGATCGAAGATCTGGGCGGGATGCAGCGCATTGGGCTTGTGATGGGCGCGCAGGGCCTCGGCACGCGTCACCCACCCCTCCATGGAGCGGACAAGCTGCGCGCGCTGCTCATCGGAATAGCTGACCGAGAAAAGCGGCTCCGCGCAGGCAATTCCATCGGCGCTGATCGCGCCATCGGGCAGGGCGTTGTCCCCACGCGGGCTGCACGCCCCGGCGAAACCGGCCGCCCCTGCCGCCATCAGGCCCATCACGCCGCGCCGTGTGGTGATCATGCGGTCTGTCATCTGCCCCTCCCCGGTTGTGTTACACGACAAGCTTGACCGCTCCGGGCCAAAGCGCAAGCGGTCATGATTTCGCCCCGATTTGTCCGAAATGGCCTTAATTCGTCCAAGTCCTGACGCGATGGCTATTTAGGGTTAATGCCGGGCTGAAACATTAATCGGAGGGGGGCCTCCTTATGCCTATGGATGATTTCGTCAGTACTCGTATGAGCCGCCGCACCGAAAACCGCAACGCCGACGGCGTTGCGAGGGGCGATGGCGTATTGAGCCGGATCGACCAGAAGACACACCAGATCGTTGACCGCCTGTCGGACGCCTATTACCGCGCCGCAAGCGATTTCGACGCCTATCTGAATTTCCGCGCCACGCGCGGGCGCATGTTTGGCGGCGCCCTGCCCCCGAACAAATGGGTACAGCGCGCCGCGCAATATCCTGACAGCCATATCATGCACTTCTCCGTGCTGGCCGCGCTCATCCTGTTTGAGGGACTGGCAAACGCCTACTTCTTCTCCAAGGCATCCGATCTCGGCCTGCTTGGCGGCTGGATCCAGGCCATCACCGTGGCCTTCACCAATGTCATCGCGGCCTTCTTCCTGATCGGCTTTCTGGGCCTGCGCTCCTTGTCCAATCCGGACCGGCCCTTCTCCTTCATTGCCGCGCTGATCGGCCTTCCGGTGGCACTGTCCTTCATCGTCTTTCTCAATTTCTCCGCCGCGCACTACCGCGACCTTCTGGAGATCAACGAGGCGGCCCTGGCGATGAATGCGCTGGCCGAAAGCGGCGAGATTCTCGCCCCCGTTACCCGCGCGCTGACGCTGCAGCCCTTCGAGACGCTCGAAGCCCTGCTGCTCTTCATACTGGGCATGACCTTCGCCGCGATTGCCGCGTTCAAGGGCGCGACCTTCGATGACCGGCTGATCGGCTATGGCGCGGTCCAGCGCCGTGCCATCCGCTCTGCGGCCTATCTGGCCGCCGTTCTGAAGCAGGTGCCACTGGACCGGGAAGGCAATCTGGCCACCGGCAACGGCGTAGGCGCGCACACCCACCAGAATGCGGTGGAGCTGAAAATCGCCATCGACGAGTTCTTCGCCCAGCAGACCGAGCGCTCGCTTGGCCGCCATATGGAGGCCTCTGACATACAGGACAGCGAGCTGCAACGGCGCGAAGACCGGGCCGGCCGCGCCCGCCGCGATGACGACATGCCGCCCTTTCCGGGTTAACATGGTTAATCCGGCGCGGGGGCGCCGCTGACAGGGGCCGCCATCATGCGCAGCAAGGATTTCATCGGGCTTTTCAATCTGGTGGTCGTGGCTGGCGTGCTGGGCGCTATCAGCTACGCGGCTCTGGTCCTCCAGCCGGCTGAATACGATCCCGAAACGCTCTGCCTCGTGGATGAGACCCCGCCGCACACCATTGTCATGATCGACCGGACCGAGGTGCTCTATACGCCCGCGCAGGCGCGGCGCATCCACGACGTGATACACGATGCCCGCGCTTCGCTGGAGATCGGTGAGCGCCTCTCCCTGTTCGAGCTCAACCATCGCGGCGAGATACGCAACACCAACCGGTTCTCGGTGTGCAATCCCGGGCGCGGTGACCAGATCAACCCTCTCTACCGCACCCCCAACCGCGTGCAGATGCGTTATGAGGCCCTGTTCGACCGCCCGCTGGACCGGGCGCTGGACGGGCTTCTGGACCTGATCGACTCGCCCGTCACCCCGCTGGCGGAGTCAATGGCCGAACTCGCCACGCGCGAGGATTTCGACCGCGCCGTGCCACGCCGGCGCATCATCCTGGTCTCCGACATGCTGCAGAACACGCAGCTCTATTCGGTCTATGGCCATGCGCGGGTGGATCTGGCGGGCCGCCTGCCCGACCCGGCCATCATCGCGCGCGAGCTGGAAAACCGCTATGGCCGCGCGCTTGCGGGCGTGGAGCTGGAAATCCTGTTCGTCGCCCAAGATCATGATGGCTGGACGCCCCAGCAGCGCGCCATCATCCGCGCCCATTGGGAAGAGATATTCCGCCATCTGGGCGTACGCCAGAGCTGGCGCGAGTTTCCCGAGTAAGGAATTTTCTTCCCAACCCGTCATCGGGCTGATGTCTCGGTCGTTTTCCCGGCGCAAGCCGGGATCCAGAACACGACTGGGCACCGGCTTCCGCCGGTGAAACGCAGTAATATGAAACCAGCACTGTCGTTCTACCTGAGCCTGCGTGCTTCGCTTGGCCGGAATGACGCATCATAGGCGGGGCGAGCCGGGCGAAAATTCACCGGGCCTTAACTATAAGAATGATTTCAGCAATTTACGAAAAATAAAGCATGGATTTTTACCGGACCGAAAGGGCTTGCGGTGTTTACTCCCCTCACGTTCAGGACGGGTCGGGTGGACTTGCCTCCTGGGCTGCCAACGAGCACCAAAGGAGTTAGTGGGATGAAAAATCTGGTTTCGCGTTTCTTCAAGGACGAGTCTGGCGCAACGGCTATCGAGTATGGCCTCATTGCTGCGCTGATCGCTGTTGTGATCATCGGTGCGGTGACCCTGCTGGGCACCAGCCTGGAGAGCACCTTCGAAGCTGTTGAAGCCGCCCTGTAAGGCTGCCAACAGTCGAGACTTCCCGACCCGTAGTCGGCTGGATGGGCCGCCCCGAAAAGGGGCGGTCTTTTCAGTTGGCGCTATACAATCGCGATCGCGCGGCGGTGGGTGTCCAGCGCATGGAACAGCCTCGCCGCCTCGTCCTCGTCCAGCCCGGCCCCGATACTGGCCGCGCCATGGGTTGCGTAGGAATACGCGCCGATGGCGCTTGCGATACCGAATGAGGCGCTGCGTACCCCGTCAGAGGCATAGCTGCCGGTATCAAGCAGCGTCCCGTCCTTGTAGATCCCAAGCGCGTCCGCCGCCGTCCGGCTGACCAGCGTGAAACCGGCCGAGCTGTCCTGCGGCGTTGTGGTATCCAGAAACTCCCCGCCGCGATTGAGCCCGTGACGTATGGTGGAGGGCAGCCGCCGGGGCAGGAGCCAGAACGCGCCGGTATTGGATGAACTGCCGCCAATCTGGCCCACCAGGCCGTTGCCTACGCCCGATCCGCCATTATCACCCGTGATGAAGGTGGAGATATGGGCACTGTTCTGGGTGTAGATGCCGTCACCCATCGTGGCCGGATTGAAGCCGGTATCGAGATAGCTGGACGAGCCGTTTCCCTGAAATCCCGCGCCGGGCACGAACGCCATCGCACTGACCCGCGTGGCCACGCTTTCCGGCGCCTTGATATTCACCCGCGCGGCCTGCTCATCGTGGGCCCACAGCACCCACAACCCGCTCAGCTTGTCCCACAGCCCCGCCGCGTGCAGCGTGCCGATCAGATGGTCATAGGCCAGCGCGTGGGCGAATGACGGCGCAGGTACCGTGAACGCATCGAGCAGGGCCCGCGTTTCCGAACGCAGCAGGGCCAGCCCGCCAAGGCGGATGCCGGAGGGGAAATCGGCCTCGCCCGTGTCCCTGTCCACGCGCAGGGCCTCTTTCCAGTTCTCGCCGTCATCGCTGACCTTGAGCTGCACATCGTCATCGCCCACCAGCCCCATCTCGGCGCGGCCCTGCCAGTCGGACTGGAAGAGCAGGGACAGCACGTTTTCAGGGCCTTCCTTGTTGAGCGTGTAGCGCAGATCGCCGCTGCCGCCCTCACCCTCCTCGCGGGCCGTCCACAACGCTGCGTTCAGCTTGGCGGCGAACGGGTTGGCGTCATCCGGGCTGGTACCGACACCCAGCTCTGCAAAGACATTGCTGCCGCCAGAGGAAAGGCCCTGCCAGCCTTCGCTATCGAACACGGCCAGCTCGCCGGCATCGATGACCCAGACCCGCCAGCCCGGCCCGGGCGCGTGGCGCGTCCACGCCGCGTCCTGCCAGATGACGAGATCGCCGTCCGCAAATCCATCCCAGTGGATGCCGGTGGCGCCCTCTGGCAGTATCCAGCCCTGCCCTTCCTCCGGCGAGGAGGGTTCGGTCGTCTCGCTGCGGCTCTGCACGGCAGCCTGTACCAGGCCATCAAGGCGGCGCAGGGCCTCGTTCACGGTGACATGTTTCTGGGCCTGGGCGGGCATCAGCCAGGGCAGGGAGAGGCGGGCGGTGGTGTCGGTCATGGCGGTCAGCATCCTGGGCAGGCGAAGGGGAGACTGCCTGCATTATCGCACCGGCAGGACGGGGGGTGGATTGGCGGGGGGCGCTATCCCCCTGTTCCGCCCCGCGCCAAGTGGTGTGAAAGCCTTCCCTGATGGCGCGCGCCGGTATAGTCAGTGCGGCCATGACGCAATCTATCCTCGCCTTATCCGGGGGATTTCCCCCGCCTTCGCCTGAAGACTGGGAAGCGCTGGCCCTGAAAGCGCTGAACGGCGCGCCGCTGGAACGCCTCGTGCGCAAGACGCGAGACCAGATTGCGCGCGGGCCGATCTTCACCCGAGCCGATATCGCGGACCTGCCTGCCACCTGGCCGGGGCAGGCACCCTTCATCCGGGGCCTCGCCCCGGCGCGCGATCCCTTTGTGCCGTGGGAGATACGCCAGAGCGCGGACAGCGCCGACCCCAAAGCCGCCAACGCGGCGATCCTTGATGATCTCGCGGGCGGGGTGAGCGCGCTTACCCTCACCCTCGATCCCGCAGGCAGAGCGGGCATCGCCGTGCGCAATCGCGCAGAGCTGGAAACGGTGCTGGACGGGGTGATGCTGGATCTGGCCCCGGTCCATCTCGATGCGGGCGCTTACGATATCGAGGCGGCGGGCCTGCTGCTCGATATTTTTGAAAAGGCCGGCGGCATGGCGGGCGGCGGGCTGGGCCTCTCCGCCCTGCTGGCCAGCGAGGGCGCCGAAGAACGCATTGCGCTCGCCAAACGCGCCCGCGCCCTGTCGCCCAAACTCCGCGCCATCCACGTCGACGCCGCGCAGGTCTATGAGGCCGCAGGCAGCGAAGCGCAGGAGCTGGGCTTTGCCCTCGCCGCCGGGGCCGAAGCGATGACGGCGCTGATCGAAGCCGGTCTCGCGCCCGATGAGGCCGCAGGGACAATCGAAGTCTCGCTCGCCGCCGATACCGATTTCCACCTGACGATCGCGAAGCTGCGCGCGATCCGGCTCGGCTGGGCGCAAATGCTCGCCGCATTCGGTTGCTCAGCCGAGGCGTGCGGCGTTTACGTCCACGCCATCACCGGCGCGCGCATGCTGTCGGCGCGTGATCCGTGGACCAATCTCATTCGCGCGGCGAGCGCCGGGCTTGCCGGTGTCGCAGGCGGGGCCGATGCCCTGACCGTGCGCCCGATCACGCAAGGCCTTGGCCCCTCCACCGCTTTCTCACGGCGGCTGGCCCGCAATCTCCACATCCTCCTCGCCGAGGAAAGCCATGCCGGCAAGGCCGCTGACCCGGCTGGCGGCAGCGCCCTGCATGAAACGCTCACCTACCGCCTTGCGGAAGCGGGCTGGAAAGTTTTCCAGGCCGTCGAAGCCCAAGGCGGCGCGAGCGCCGTGCTTGCTTCAGGGTGGCTGGCGGGCGAAATCGCGCCGAAACGCGCCGCACTGGAAGAGGCCATCGCGCTTGGCAAGGCGACGCTGATCGGGGTATCGGCCTATCCCGATCTCGATCCGCGGGCGCTCGGCGTGGAACAGGCGGCCTACACCCCGGCGCCGGTCAATGATGCCGCGCTGGGAGCCAGCCCGCGCTTTGCCCTGCCTGCACTGGAACCGGTCCGTCTCGCCGCGCCCTACGAAGCCCTGCGCAATGCCACCGACGCGGCCAAGTCCGGCCCTGTCTTCATCGCGACGCTGGGCAAGCTTGCCGACTTCAATGCACGCGCAGGCTTTGCCGCCAACCGGCTCGGCATTGCAGGCCTCACCGTGCAAACGCCGCAACCCCATGAAAGCCTTGAAGATTGCGTAGCCGCCTTCAAGGCTTCGGGAAGCCCGCTTGCCATCATCTGCGGCACGGATACCGCCTATGCCGAAAGCGCCGCCGGTCTTGCCAGCGCCCTCAAAGCGGCAGGCGCGAAAGCGGTCTGGCTCGCGGGCAAGCCCGATGCGGTGAACGATGCAGGCACAATTGATCACGCCATCCACATGCGCTCCAACGCGCTGGAGGATGGCCGTCTGGCCCTTGCTGCCATGGGGATCACGCCATGACGCGCGCCCGGCCCGATTTCACCGCCCTACCCTTCACCCTTCCTGCCGCCGGAGCGGACAAACGGCCAGCAAAAGGCGAGGACTGGTTGAGTCCGGAGGGCATTCCGGTTGCGCCTGCCTATGGCGCGCCTGATGTACAGGGTCTTGATTTCATTGATGGCATGCCAGGGATCGCCCCCTTCCATCGCGGCCCTTACCCCACCATGTTCGTCCAGCGTCCGTGGACAATCCGCCAATATGCCGGCTTCTCCACCGCGACCGAATCCAACGCCTTCTACCGGCGCAATCTGGCCGCCGGGCAGAAAGGGCTCTCGGTGGCTTTCGATCTCGCCACCCACCGGGGCTATGACAGCGATAATCCGCGCGTGATCGGCGATGTCGGCATGGCGGGCGTGGCCATCGATTCCATTCTCGACATGCGCCAGCTCTTTGACGGCATTCCGCTCGACCAGATGAGCGTATCGATGACGATGAATGGCGCGGTGCTGCCCGTGCTCGCGCTCTATATCGTCGCCGCCGAAGAACAGGGCGTGAAGCCCGCCCAGCTTTCAGGAACAATCCAGAACGACATCCTGAAAGAATTCATGGTGCGCAACACCTATATCTATCCGCCCGGCCCTTCCATGCGGATCATTTCGGACATTTTCGCGTTCACCTCGCAGGAAATGCCGAAATTCAACTCCATCTCCATTTCCGGCTATCACATGCAGGAGGCGGGCGCACCGGCGGACCTGGAGCTGGCCTACACCATCGCCGATGGGCTTGAATACATCGCGGCGGGCGTGAAGGCGGGGCTGGACGTGGACGCCTTTGCCCCGCGGCTTTCCTTCTTCTGGGGCATTTCCATGAATTATTTCATGGAAGTAGCCAAACTGCGTGCGGCGCGCCTGATCTGGGCAAAGCTGGTGAAGGAGCGCTTTGCGCCGAAAAGCGACAAGGCACTCTCGCTGCGCACCCATTCGCAGACCTCCGGCTGGTCACTCACCGCGCAGGACGTGTTCAACAATGTCGCGCGCACGACCATCGAGGCGATGGCCGCCGTCGATGGCCACACCCAGTCGCTGCACACCAACTCGCTGGACGAGGCGCTGGCCCTGCCGACGGATTTCTCCGCCCGCATCGCGCGCAATACCCAGCTGGTGCTGGAGACCGAAGCCCATCTCACCGATACGATCGATCCGTGGGGCGGATCATGGTTTGTCGAGCGGCTGACCCATGATCTCGCCGCGCGCGCACTGGAACACATCGCCGAGATCGATGCGCTGGGCGGCATGGCCAAGGCCATCGAGGACGGCACGCCGAAACTGCGTATTGAGGAAGCGGCTGCGAAGACGCAAGCGCGCATCGATTCCGGTCAGCAGACGATTGTCGGCGTGAACAAGTTCCGCCTGAACGAGCCCGAAGACGTGCCGGTGCTGAAAGTCGACAATGCGAGCGTCCGCCGCCAGCAGCTTGAAAAGCTGGAACGGCTCAAGCGCGAGCGTGATCCGGCCAAGGTAGAGGCCGCGCTTGCCGCCCTCACCCGCGCCGCCGAAACCAAAACGGGGAACCTCCTGGCCCTGAGCGTGGAGGCGGCTCGCGCGCACGCCACGGTGGGCGAAATTTCCTCCGCTCTGGAAAAGGCTTACACTCGCCACACGGCGACAATCCGGTCACTTCAGGGGGTGTATTTGAAAGCCTCAGGCGATGATGAAAAGGTGAAACGCGCGCTCGCGGCCGCCGATGCCTTTGCAGAAAACGAAGGGCGCCGCCCGCGCATCCTGATCGCGAAAATGGGCCAGGACGGCCATGACCGCGGCCAGAAGGTCGTGGCGTCCGCCTTTGCCGATCTGGGCTGGGACGTCGATATCGGCCCGCTCTTCCAGACACCGGACGAAGCCGCCCGCCAGGCCATCGAGAACGATGTGCACGTGGTCGCCGCCTCTTCGCTCGCGGCGGGCCACCTCACGCTGGTGCCTGCGCTGCGCGATGCGCTCAAAGATGGCGGCGGCGGCGACAAGCTGATCGTCGTTGGCGGGGTGATCCCGCCTGAAGACGTCTCCACGCTCCGCCAGATGGGCGCTGCGGCCGTCTATCCGCCCGGCACCGTGATCGCCGACAGCGCGCTGGAATTGCTGGAGCGGTTGGGCGGCGGCGGGTAAGGGCCCTCAACTGTCATCCTCGGGCCGCGTAGCGGTCCCGGGGACCCATGCCTCAAGCCTCACGCTTGAACGTCCCTCACAGGCATGGATCACCCGCATAAAGCGGGTGATGACAAAGGGGGGGGCTAGGCTACACCCGCTTTCAGCACGGCGCGGATAGCGTCCAGCGCCTCTTCGGCTTTCGCCCCGTCCGGGCCGCCGGCTTGCGCGAAATCAGGCCGGCCGCCGCCGCCCTTGCCGCCTAGCGCCGAGGACCCCGCACGCACCAGCTCCACGGCGTCCGCCGCGCTGCCCGCCAGATCCTCGGTGACGCCAACGGCGATCGCGGCCTTGCCATCGGTCACGCCCACGAAGGCGGCAATGCCGGAGCCCATCTCGGCGCGCGCCGCATCAACGAGGCCGCGCAATTCCTTGCCGCCCACGCCCTCGACCACGCGGCCGGTGAATTTCAGATTGCCGATGGTTTCAACCGCCGCAGGCGCAGCCCCGCCCCCGCCGCCCATGGCGAGCTTGGTCTTGGCGTCGCTCAGCTCCTTTTCGAGCCGGCGGCGCTCTTCCACCAGCGTGGCGAGGCGCTTTTCAAGTTCCGAGACCGGCACTTTGAGCGCATCGGCGGCGGATTTCGCCGCGCCCGCCTGCTGTTCCAGATACGTGCGCGCCGCCTCACCGGTCAGCGCCTCCACGCGGCGCACACCGGCCGAAACCGCGCTTTCGGCCACGATCTTGAACAGGGCGATATCGCCGGTGCGGCGCACATGGGTGCCCCCGCACAGCTCAACCGAATAGGCGCGCTCAGGATCGCCCGGCTGATGACCGATGGAGAGCACCCGCACCCGGTCGCCATATTTTTCGCCAAAGAGGGCGAGCGCGCCCTTCTCGATGGCTTCTTCAGGCGTCGATTCGCTTGTTTCGGCCGGCGCATTCTGGCGCACGATTGCGTTCACTTCCGCCTCGATGGCCGCGATCTCGGAAGGGGTCAGCGCCCGGCCATGGGAGAAGTCAAAGCGCAGCCGGTCCGGCCCCACATAGGAGCCCTTCTGGGCCACGTGGGGGCCCAGCACATTGCGAAGCGCCGCATGCATGAGGTGCGTGGCGGAGTGGTTGGAGCGGGTCTCGTCACGCCGCGCGCCATCCACTTCCAGCCGGGCTGTGTCGCCCTTTGCAACCCTGCCGGAGTCCAGATGGCCGATATGGGCGAATACATCGCCCGCGCGCTTCTTGACATCCTCGACGACAAAGCGCGCGCCATTGTCGAAAATGATTTCGCCCGTATCACCGATCTGGCCGCCGGATTCGGCGTAGAAGGGCGTGGAGGCGAAGACGAGTTCGGCGCGTCCGCCTGACGAGAGGGCATCGGCCATCGCACCTTCGGTGATGATGGCTTTGAGCGCGCTCGCCGCGCTGAGGTTGGCATAGCCCAGAAACTCGGTGGGGCCGGTGAGATCACGCACGGCAAACCAGACCGCATCGGCCGCTGCCTCGCCAGAGCCCTGCCAGTGGGCGCGCGCCTCGGCACGCTGGCGTTCCATCGCGGTGTTGAAGCCGTCCTCGTCAACCGAGAGGCCGCGCGCCCGCAGCGCATCCTGCGTCAGGTCGAGCGGGAAACCATAAGTGTCATAGAGCTTGAACGCCGTCTCGCCCGGCAGCGCCGCGCCTTCGGGCAGACCGGCAATCGCCTCTTCCAGCAGGGTGAGGCCACGGCCCAGCGTGCGCTGGAAGCGCTCCTCCTCGCCGCGCAGCGTCTCCTCGATTACCGGCAGCGCGCGGTTCAGCTCGGGGAAGGCTTCGCCCATCTCGCCGGCCAGCACCGGGGCGAGCCGGTAGATGACGGGCTCGGAGGCACCGAGAATATGGGCATGGCGCATGGCCCGGCGCATGATCCGGCGCAGCACATAGCCACGCCCCTCATTGGACGGCGTGACGCCATCGGCAATGAGGAAGCTCGTAGCGCGCAAATGGTCGGCAATGACGCGGTGGCTCGCCAGCGCCTCACCTTGCGCCTTCACTTTCAGCGCCTCCTCGCCGGCGGCAATGAGCCGGGCGAACAGGTCGATCTCGTAATTATTGTGCTTGCCCTGCAGCACAGCAGCGATGCGCTCCAGGCCCATGCCGGTATCGATGGAGGGCTTGGGCAGAGCGATCCGCGAGCCGTCGGCCTGCTGCTCGAACTGCATGAAGACGAGATTCCAGATCTCGATGAAACGATCACCGTCCTCGTCCGGGCTGCCCGGCGGGCCGCCGGGGATGTGGTCGCCATGGTCGAAGAAAATCTCCGAACACGGCCCGCAGGGGCCGGTATCGCCCATCATCCAGAAATTGTCAGAGGTCGCGATGCGGATGATGCGGTCGTCAGAGAGGCCCGCAATCTTCTTCCAGTGCGCGGCGGCGTCATCATCCTCGGCATAGACCGTGACCAGCAGCCTGTCCTTTGGAAGCGCGAAATCCTTCGTCACCAGCGTCCAGGCATGGTGGATCGCCTCTTCCTTGAAATAGTCGCCGAAGGAGAAATTCCCCAGCATTTCAAAGAAGGTGTGATGGCGCGCCGTATAGCCGACATTATCAAGATCATTGTGCTTGCCGCCGGCACGCACGCATTTCTGCGAGGAGACCGCGCGCGGATTTGGGCGCTTTTCCGCGCCGGTGAACACATTCTTGAACTGGACCATGCCCGCATTGGTGAAGAGCAGGGTCGGGTCATCCTTCGGCACGAGCGGGCTGGAGGCCACGATCTCGTGGCCATGGCCTTGAAAATAGCCGAGAAACTGGGCGCGTATGTCGCGCAAGGGGGTCATGGCGGGCTCCGCTCGGTGTCCGAAAACGTTTTTGCTGGTGCACATATACGAACGGGCGCCCGGCTTAGCCAAGCGCCCGCTACAATGAATTGCGGCTTGTGACTGTTTTGCCGTTCTAGCCGGCGGCCTCCGCCGCGTCATCGGCATCATCATCCTCGCCCGGACCGACCAGCATTTCCTCGGCGATGAGACCGGCATTGGCACGGATCTGGTTCTCGATCTTTTCGGCCATGTCGGGGTTATCCAGCAGGAATTTGCGCGCATTCTCGCGGCCCTGCCCGATACGCTCGGAATCGTGGGAATGCCAGGAGCCGGACTTCTCGATGATCCCGGCCTTCACTCCCAGATCGATGACCTCGCCCATGCGCGAAATGCCTTCGCCATAAAGAATGTCGAAATCGACCTCACGGAAAGGCGGCGCAACCTTGTTCTTGACCACTTTCACGCGGGTCTGGTTGCCGATCACCTCGTCACGGTCCTTGATCGCGCCGACCCGGCGGATATCGAGGCGGACGGAGGAATAGAATTTCAGCGCATTGCCGCCCGTGGTGGTTTCGGGATTACCGAACATCACACCGATCTTCATGCGGATCTGGTTGATGAAGATCACCAGGCAGTTGGATTTCGAGATGGAGCCAGTCAGCTTTCTGAGCGCCTGGCTCATCAGACGGGCCTGCAGGCCGGGCAGGCTGTCGCCCATATCGCCTTCCAGTTCCGCGCGGGGCGTCAGGGCGGCCACCGAATCGATCACCAGCACATCCACCGCGCCGGAGCGCACCAGCGTGTCGGTAATCTCCAGCGATTGCTCGCCCGTATCGGGCTGGGAAACCAGAAGCTCGCCCACATCTACGCCCAGCTTGCGGGCATAGACCGGATCAAGCGCGTGCTCGGCATCGACGAAGGCGCACACGCCGCCGCGCTTTTGCGCCTCGGCAATGCAGTGCAGGGCAAGCGTCGTCTTGCCGGAGCTTTCAGGCCCGTAGATTTCCACCACACGGCCCTTGGGCAGGCCGCCCACGCCGAGCGCGATATCGAGCCCTAGCGAACCGGTGGAAATCGACTCGATATTCTGGTGCGGACGTGCGCCGAGCTTCATCACCGAGCCCTTGCCGAACTGGCGGTCGATCTGCGTAAGCGCGGCTTCCAGAGCCTTTGACTTGTCCATGTCGGTGTCTTTCACGAGCCGGATTGCTGAATTGGCCATGTGTCTGCTCCCTTATTTCACGCCCGGCCCTGATGGGCAATTCGAACCCTGTAAGGGATTTTGTACCAGTTATGTACCGCGAACACAAGCAGAACATTTTTGTTCTCTTTTTCGAGCGCCGGTGGACGGCCTTACCGCCCCAGCTCCTCCTTCACGCGCTCTGCCAGGGCCTGCAGGCTGAAGGGCTTGGGCAGGAAGGATATATCGAGATCGGCCGAGAGCGTGTGGGAGAAATGCTCCTCCGCATAGCCGGAGATGAAGATGATTCGCGCATCGCCCAGATAGTCCTTCGCGGCCTTGAGAAGTCCCGGGCCGTCCAGCCCCGGCATCACCACGTCGGAGATGATGAGATCGAACCCGCCGGGCTCTGCCTCCAGCTTTTCCAGCGCCTCTTCGCCGTCCTCGGCCTCGACCACCTCATAGCCGCGCTTGGCAAGCGTAGAGGCGGTGATGGTGCGCACCGGGGCCTCGTCCTCCACCAGCAGGATGCGCCCGCGTCCGGCCAGATCTGCGGGCTTGCGCGGGGCTTCCACCTCGGCCTTGCGGGCCTCGGTCTTGGCGATCTCTTCGGCATCCGGTTCATGGCCGGGGAAGTAGAGGGTGAAGGTCGTGCCCTCGCCCAGCTTCGAGCGGGCGAACAGGAAGCCGCCGGACTGCTTGACGATGCCATAGACGGTGGCCAGGCCCAGCCCCGTGCCCTTGCCGGGCTCCTTGGTGGTGAAGAAGGGCTCGAAAATCTTCCCAAGCGTTTCCTCGTCCATCCCCGTGCCCTCATCGGTCACATGAATGGCGGTCCATTTGCCCTCGGCCACATCGGGCGCGCCGGCATTACGCACGGTGTCGGCCTCGACGGCCTCGGTGGTGATGGTCAGCGTGCCCTTGCCCTTGCCGCCCATCGCGTCGCGCGCATTGGTGGTAAGGTTCATCAGTGCATTGACCAGCTCGTCCCGGTCGATGCGGATGAGCGGCACATCGCGGCCATGGCGCAGCTCGATGCGCATCCATTCTTCCACGCTCTGGCGCAGCAGGTGCACCGCGTCGGAGAGCGTCTCGGTCACATCGACCGTTTCCACCCGCAGGGTCTGCTTGCGGGCGAAGGCGAGCAGATGCTTGATGCGCCCGGCGGCGTGGGCAACGACCGCATTGATGTTCTGCAACTCGGGATAGGACGGGTCGCCGACAGGATGGCGCACCAGCAGATCGTCCGTGTTCAGCTTGATCGCGGTCAGGAAGTTGTTGAAGTCATGCGCCACGCGGCTGACCAGCGCGCCGACGGCCTGCAGCTTCTGAGCCTGGGCATACTGGCCTTCCAGCTTCCTCAGCTCGGTAATGTCCACGATATAGGCCGCGCGCTTGCCCGAACGGGCCGGCGAGAGGAAGAGGTGGACATCGCGCGCGCCATCGCCCGATTTCAGCGTCAGCGCGACAGGTTCGGACCGGCCGCTGAGAGCCCGGGCAAAAGCCTTCTGCGCGCTGTCCCCGTCCGACCAGTCGAACAGATCGATAAAGGGCGTACCGGGAATGGCCGCTCCACCGGAAAGCTGCAGGAAGGCGGGATTGGAATCCTCCACGATGGCCGCGCCGGGATCGGCGCCATCGAGGCGCGCCACGCCGAAAGGCGCATTGGCAAACATGTCATCAAACGTGCGGCCCGCACGCCCGCCCGTGTGCTGGGCGATCATCTGGGCCACGCCGGGCGGCGTACCAGCGGCGGTCAGGCCATAGACGACGGCGCGGGCGCGGGCCGGGCGGCCCTCATCCCACTCCACCGCCAGCGTGACCGGGCTTTCCACGCCCTCACGCGCCAGAAGCCGCGCATCAAGGCGCACCACGCCCTTCTCGTTGCGTGTGCGCAGGAAGCTCCTGGCCATGTCTCCGGCCAGAAAATCCTTCACTTTCAGGGCCTGCCCCTCCGGCGCGTCCAGCCAGGCGCGCAAGGTGGCATTGGCGGAGAGAACACGGCCCTCACCATCAGCCAGGAACAGGCCGACCGGCGCATGTTCGGCCCAGTCGGGCACGCCCGGCTCGGCTTCCAGCCCGCTGGAGCGCTCTTCGGCGAAGCGCCACAGCGCGCCACCCATAGCCATCGGGTCCACCGCGACGGAGTAGACCGCGCCGCCGGAGCCGCCGAGCGCGGTCAGCGTTTCGCGCGCCTGCTCACCGCTGGCAGCAGCCTTTGAAAGACGGTAGAGCGCGCCGCCCGCACTGCCTGGCCATAACCGGTCCGGCGCCGGCAGGCTCAGGCCCGCGGCCAGAGGCGCGATGGACTTGGCCAGTTCGCGGTATTTCGCGTTCGCCCAGACGCAGCGTCCGCGCGCATCGGTGATCAGCATGGGATCACTGGCCGCATCCAGAGCGGCAGCGGCCAGTGAATCGGCGCGCGGCGGTGCCGCCGGTTCGGTATTGAGCGAACGTGCCGCCGTTTCGCCCGCCGCCAGGGCAAACAGGAGAATGAAGGCCACGAAGGCTATGCCCGACAGCAGCATGAAGCCGTGCCATCCGGCTGTGGACGCCGCAACCAGCGCAAACCCGGCTGCGCCCAGCGCCATCAGGCCGGATATCCAGAACACGGTCCGCGCCAGCAGGGTCGCCCTGTCCTGCTTCGCCTTTGGCACCGCGCGCTCACGCACCTGCACCGGATCAGAACCGGTGGACGGGCCGGATTTTGCGGCCGGCTTTTCGCGTTTTGCCTTGGTGGGAGCGTCGGTCATGTCCGCAGCCTTTTGCAAGCAGGGATAGGCGGCGCGATGCCCATGCATGGCACGCCCCGCATCCGTTCCAGATCACACACCGCTACAGCGCGGCACGCCTATCAAAATCCGATTCGCACCGAAGCACCCGTCAGTGCGTCTGTTCACATCGCGCCTTGACCTGAACCGTGGTCAAGGTTTTACCGGTCTGGCCGGTATTGATCATGATACGGGAGTTTCTCATGAACCGGCTTTACAACCTGCTGCTCACCGATCAGCGCCATATCGCGACGGTCGGCGAGGCCATTATCGAGCACGTCAATCTCACGGTTTCCGACCCGGAACGCACCAGCGCCATGCTGCAATCGATCTTTGGCTGGCACGAGCGCTGGCGCGGGATCGAACCGGACGGGCGCATCGGGATACATGTGGGCGGCACGGGCAGCTATGTCGCGCTCTATCCGCCACGCACGCCCATCAAGGATGACATCGCGCTGAAAAGCCGGCCCTTCAACCATGTCGGTGTGGTGGTGCGCGGGCTGAAAGAGGCCGAAAGGCGCGTGAAGGCGCATGGCTTCACGCCCTGGGGCCATGGCGATTACGAGCCGGGCCAGCGCTTCTATTTCAATGACTGGGACGCGGTGGAATACGAAATTGTCGCCTATGACGGGTAAGGCAGAGGGGCGAGGCGGTCAGGCCGCCTCGCTCTCCTGCGCGGCGAGCGCTATCAGCACATCGCCCTCATTGGCCTGCTGACCGGCGCTGACATTGATGGCCTCGATCACCCCGTCACGCGGGGCGGAAAGCGCCATCTCCATCTTCATCGCCTCCATCACGGCCAGCGTCTGCCCCTTCTCCACCGCATCGCCGGGTTTGACCGTGAGGGAGAGTATCTTGCCGGGCATGGGCGCCTTCACCACGTCACCGCCCGCCAGCGCTTCGGCGTCGGCGGCCGCATCGTGGAAGCGTACGGGAATCGTCTCCCCGCGCAGCGTGACCAGCAATTCCCCGCCCGTGCGGCGCACAATCGCGGCGCTGGCGCTCTCGCCCTCATGACGGAAGCTGACAAGCCCGCCTTCCGGGCTGAGAAGCGCGTCGACGTCCTGCAGATCGAGGCGCGTGCCATCGACCTCCAGCCCGCCCGGCACCAGACGGACGGCCAGCCGCTCCCCGCCAGCATCAAAGCCGAACTCAACGCGCGGCGCGGCGTTCAGACGAAAACCGCTCATCGCCGACCACGGATCGCGGCCCTGTCCCTGGCGGGCGAGCGCCAGCGCCGCCGCGGCATAGTGCAGGACCGGCACACCTGACGGCACCAGCGCGTCCAGATGGGCGTCGATGAAGCCGGTATAGACATCACCCGCCACGAAATCGGGGTGGGCCAGCGCGCGGCGCAGGAAGCCGGCATTGGTGCGCACGGGCCAGACGCCGACATATCCGTCAATCGCATCAACAAGCTCCGAGATGGCTTCGGTGCGCGTTTCGCCCCGCGCGATCAGCTTGGCGATCATCGGATCGTAGAACATGGTCACTTCGCCGCCCTGCTCCACCCCGCTATCGACGCGGATGGTCCAGCTGTCCGGCGGCAGGTCGAGCTGGGTCAGCGGCCCGGTGGAGGGCAGGAAGCCGGTATTGGGATCTTCGGCATAAAGGCGGGCCTCCACCGCGTGACCGGAAAGCGGAATGCTCTCCTGCCCGGGTACATGTCCACCGGCGGCGACCTGCAATTGCAGCTCCACCAGATCAAGCCCCGTCACCATCTCGGTGACCGGATGTTCCACCTGCAGGCGGGTATTCATTTCCATGAAGTAGAAACCGTCCGTGCGCAGCGCGCCGGACCCGTCCACGATGAACTCCACCGTGCCTGCGCCGACATAGTTCACAGCCTCTGCGGCGCGCACGGCGGCCGAACACATCGCCTCGCGCACATCAGGCGTCATGCCGGGCGCAGGGGCCTCTTCCAGCACTTTCTGGTGGCGGCGCTGCAGCGAGCAGTCGCGCTCGTAAAGATGGATCACCCGGCCATGGGAATCGCCAAACACCTGCACCTCGATATGGCGCGGATTGGTGATGAATTTCTCGATCAGCACGGTCTCGTCACCGAAGCTTGACGCGGCCTCGCGCTTGCAGCTGTCCAGCGCAGCGGCAAAGTCGGCCGCGCGGTCCACCTTGCGCATGCCCTTGCCACCACCGCCGGCAACCGCCTTGATCAGCACCGGATAGCCAATCCCGTCAGCCTGTTCCTTCAGATAGGCCGGGTCCTGATTGTCGCCGTGATAGCCGGGCGTGACCGGCACGCCGGCCTTTTCCATCAGCGCCTTGGCCCGGTCTTTGAGGCCCATCGCCTCGATGGCCTCAGGGCCTGGCCCGACAAAAATCACGCCCGCCTTGGCACAGGCGCGGGCAAAGGCCGCGTTCTCCGACAGGAAACCATAGCCCGGATGGATGGCGTCCGCGCCGGTGTCTTTCGCGGCTTTGAGAATCCTGTCGGCGACCAGATAGCTTTCGCGCGCGGGTGCGGCGCCGATATGCACGGCCTCATCGGCCATTTTCACGTGCACCGCCTTCGCGTCGGCATCGGAATAGACCGCCACCGTGGCGATACCCATGCGGCGCGCGGTGCGGATGACCCGGCAGGCGATCTCGCCGCGATTGGCGATGAGAAGTTTCTTGATCATGGCCGGCCCCTTTTCTCTGATCAGGTCTGTTGCGGCGTTGTGGGCGATCAGGCGCGCGGACGCAAGCGCGCAGCGGAGGCACGGTGAACGGCTGCGACCAGAACGAAGCTGATAATCATCAACAGATACCAGGAGCCGAGCTTGGCGAGCGAGACCATGTGCCAGCTCACATCCTGCCCGGGATAGGTCCAGGCGCGCGCGAACGTGCCGATATTCTCTGCAAACCAGATGAAGAGCGCGGTCAGAATCGCGGCCAGCAGAAGCGGCATGCAGCGATGCGCGCGATCGGGCCGGAACCAGATCACGCAAGGCCCGTATATCAGCGCGCTCGCCGCAAAAAGGCCAAGGCGCATGTCGATGGTGAAGTGATGGGTGAAGAAATTCACGTAAACCGCCAGTGCCAACAGGCCCTGCAGCCAGAGCGGAGGGAAGCGGTCAAAGCGGAAATCGAACAGGCGCCAGACCCGCGCGATATAGCTGCCCACCGCCGCATACATGAAGCCGGAAAACAGCGGCACGCCCGCAATGACCAGCAGCGCCTCTCCGGCTTCTGGATAAATCCATGACCCCATCGCCACCTTGAAGATTTCCATCACCGTGCCGACCAGATGGAAGACGGCGATGACGCGCGCCTCCTCCCAGTTCTCCAGCCCGAAGGCCAGCATGGCGATCTGGATGGCAATGGCGGCAAGGGTCAGGAAGTCATAGCGGGCCAGAAGCGCATCGGCCGGGTAGAAAAGGAAGGTCGCCAGCAACAGGGCCAGCATCAGCGCGCCGAAGAGGCGGTCTCGCAAGGCTTCGCGATGCGCGTGAAAGGCCGCCTCGATGCGGCGCAGGGTGATCAAGGGCGCGCGTCCCGCTGCTATGGCCCGGCCGCTACTCCGCCCATTTGGCCTTGCGCTTTTCAAGGAAGGCGGCAAGGCCCTCCTTGCCTTCTGCGCTGACGCGCCGGTCGGCGATCAGCTTGGCGGTGTGTTTGCCCAGCCGGTCGTCAATCTCCGCGCCGTAGACATCATCGACCAACGCCTTGGCGGCCTTCACCGCGCCCGGAGCCGCTGCGAAAGCGAGCTTTGCAACGTCTTCAAGCGTGTCATCGAGATCGTCTGCGCTGTCGACCACATACTGGACCAGGCCGATTTTATGGGCGAACTCTCCGTCAAAGCCTTCCGCCGTAGCAAACAGCGCCCGCGCCCAGCGCGGCCCGATGGCACGCACCACGAAGGGAGAGATGGTCGCAGGCGTCAGGCCGAGGCGCACTTCGGAGAAGCGGAATTTCGTGTCCTTCACCGCGATGGCGACATCGCACGCGGCCACGAGGCCCGCCCCGCCGCCCATGGCCGCACCATGCACCAGCGCAACCGTCAGCTGGGGCAGGTCATGCAGGCGGCGCAGCATGCGGGCAAGGCCGAGCGCATCTTCCTCATTGTCCTCATGAGTCCAGTCAGCAGCCGCCTTCATCCATTCGAGATCCGCGCCAGCCGAGAAGCTGGGCCCCGCCCCGCGCAGGACCACCATACGCACCTCATCGGTGTTCGCGCGCAGCGTCTCGAACATGTCGGACAGCGCGGCAATGACATCCGCGTTGAAGGCATTGTGCTTCTCAGGCCGGTTGAGCGTGATTACCGCTGTGCCGCCCGGCGTAACGGAAAGTAGCACATCATTCTGGCTCACTGGATTTCGCTCCCTGGCTGACAGTATGCCCGTTGTAAGCCAGCGCCGCCCCATAAGCAAAGCACCCCGGCCATGAAAGACCGGAGCGCCTGCAAGCGTTTAGCAGGAAAGGGGCGCTGATCCCCCGATCAGCGCCGCCCCGCAATCAGATCAGACCTGCCGCCTAGCGGCGGAAAATGATGCTCTTGATCAGGAAGAGCACGATCAGGCCGGCAAAATAGGCCACTGCCAGGAAGGCGATGTACTGCCAGTAGCTCATGTCGGCGACCGGCGGGATCGCGAAAGCCGCGCCATCGCGCACCATCGGCAGAACCTGATCCACCACCACGTGGATGATCATGGCCACGACGGTGAAAATCAGGATCGCGCCGAAGCTCTGCATCATCAGCGCCATGACCACACCGATAACACCCATCTGGATGCCGAGCTGTGTCCATCCGCCTGCATAATGGGCATCAAGACCGGCGCGCAACCACGCCCATACCGGTTCGACATAACCCCAGACAGTATCAAGAATTTCCATGGCAATTCCCCTCATTCACCAGCCCCGGACAGGGCTGCTCCCGGAGGCAACCGTGCCAAATTCTTACCAAAAAGCAAATAAAAAGGGATTGCACACGGCGCGGTTGAGCGTCCGGCCGCATGTTGCAGGCGCTAATTCTAGCGGCGCAGGACCACGCGCTTGATGAGCGCAAGTATCAGAATAACAACAAGATAGCCCGCAAGAAGCACCGCAACATAGCGCCAGAAAGGCAGGCCCATCACGTCCGGCAGGCGCAAGGGCGCGCCCCGGGCCAGCACGGGCAGGAGCGCGTCGACAACGATGTGGACAAGCGTTGCGCCGACCACAAAGACCGGCAAGCGCCCCATGGAGGGCATAAGCAGGGCCGCAACCAGAGCGATGATCAGGCCCTGCACGCCATTGACCGTGCTGAAGCCCTGCCTGAAGAAATCGAGTACCGGTGCCAGAGTGTCCAAGCGCTAGCCTCCCGCCGTGTCCCGTTGACCCATCAAACCGGGCCGCAGCGGGATTGGCAAGCAAAACGCGACCGGCAGCCCTATTTTCCGGCGCGCCCCAGCGTGCGCATTTTGGCCAGCATGCGCTGGCGCCCCTCCTGGGAGAGATCGACCGCGCCGAAGAGCGTGTGGCGTACCGGACCGAAACCCGCCATCTGGAACACGCCTGCTTCCAGCGCTTTGAGCGAATGGGCGCGGAAGAAGATCTGGTAGGCCAGGCTGGGCATGCCCATCGTCATCACGATGCGGGCAGATTTGCCGCGCATGCGCTTGGCCGGCCACATGCCCTTCACCTCTGTTTTCACAAGAAAATCATTGCGCGCCAGATGCTCCAGAAACGCCTTGGTGCGCGCCGGCAGCGTGCCAAGCCAGAGCGGATGGACCAGCACCATGTGATCGGCCCGCTCCAGCATGGCCTGCACGGCGGCTATGTCCTCCGGCGGGCTTTGCGTGAACTCGACCGCATTCTCAAGAAAACCGAATTTGAGCGCACCGATATCTACCCGCGCGACCATGTTGCCGCCTTCGTGCGCGCCCTCCTGATAGGCATCGCACAAAGCGTGGCAGAACTTGTCCTTTGAAGGGTCGGGGTGGCCATTAACGAGGAGGATGGAACGCGCCATGAATCAAATCTCCACAAAGGGTATAAGGAGATTAGCGCGGCACCCGCACAAACGCCATGCGGCGGATTGGATGGTTCAGCCCGCCTCACAGGGCCGGAAATCCCCGTAGCGGTTCTCTCCGCCCAGATCGAAGGTGCGCATCATCGCAGAGGCATTGATGGCATAGCGGGTGGCGGTGACGACCAGTGGCCCACCCTCCCAGGCCGGCGCGAACTCGACGCCCGTTTCATATTCACGGATGCGCACCGCGATACTCGGCCGGAAGCTCTCCGGCGCGCGTATGGTGCGATAGACGAAGCGGACGGTCTGCGGATCAATGGCCGCCTCGCCGACCACATTGTCGGCAATATCGAAGCTGAACCCGCCGCCCGACAGCGGCACATTCACCGGGCGCAACTGATAGATGGCAAGACCATCCTGCCAGCGCACGAAACGCGGCGGCTCCTGGCTGGCGAAGACACGTTCGGGGACAATGCCGATCAGATTGTCGCCATTCTCCGGCAGGCCCTCGGGACGCTCTTCCAGCACTTCGCCATCCGGGCCGTGCCAGCGCGCACCGGCCTCGGGGTCAACTTCGTAGCGGAAGGTCTCGCCTTCAGCCCAGGACGGTTCGGCCATGAAGCCGCACACCGCGCCCGCGGCGGGCGTACGGGCTCCAGCCGCTTCCAGAGCGCGGGCAAACAGATCTTCAGACGGCGGATCATCAGACGCTGCCGCCAACCCGGCCGGAACGGCCAGCAGAGCGGTGCAGGCAAGGGTGCGCAGGGCGGGTGCGGTCATCATCACGCCACTCTATCCACCCGCACCGTCCGGCAAAGAGGGATCAGCGCTTTCCTACCAAGATTTAATCGCGCGGAAGGGTGGGGCGCTGGGGGATTTGCCCCCCAGAAACCGGGAAGCCCGGATCCAACTCCTCGTTTTCCCGGGATGAGCCGGGATCCAGAACAAGACTGGGCACCGGCTGGAGTTTACCCCGGTGAAAACCGGGGCCGGTGAAACGCGGGAAATTACATCCTGAACACGCCGAAGCGGGTTTTCTCGATCGGGGCGTTGAGGCAGGCCGACAGGGCGAGCGCCACAACATCGCGTGTCTGGGCGGGCGCGATCACGCCATCATCCCACAGCCGTGCGGTGGAATAATAGGGCGAGCCCTCGGCTTCGTATTTCTCGCGGATCGGGGCCTTGAAGGCCTCTTCGTCCTCCGCGCTCCAGCTTTCGCCGCGCGCCTCCATGCCGTCACGCTTTACCGTGGCGAGCACGCTGGCCGCCTGTTCTCCGCCCATGACGGAAATGCGCGCATTGGGCCATATGAACAGGAAGCGCGGGCCATAGGCGCGCCCGCACATGCCGTAATTGCCCGCCCCGTAGGAGCCGCCAATGATCACGGTGATCTTCGGCACCCGCGCACACGACACGGCGGTGACGAGCTTGGCCCCGTCCTTGGCGATGCCGCCGGCCTCGTATTTGGAGCCGACCATGAAGCCGGTAATGTTCTGCAGGAAGAGGAGCGGGATGCCGCGCTGGCAGCACAGCTCGATGAAATGGGCGCCCTTGAGCGCGCTTTCGGAGAAGATGACGCCATTATTGGCAATGATGCCGACCGGCATGCCCTGCACGCGCGCAAAGCCGCAGACCAGCGTATCCCCGTAGAGCGCCTTGAACTCGTCAAAGCGCGAGCCGTCCACGATGCGCGCGATCACCTCGCGCACATCATACGGCGTGCGCACGTCTGACGGGATGACACCGTTCAGCGTTGCCGGATCAAGCGCCGGGGCTTCGGGCTCGGCAATGTCCATGTCGACGCGCTTTACCGTGTTGAGGCTGGCGATGATGCGCCGCGCCGTCTGCAAAGCGTGATCATCATTGGCGGCATAGTGATCCACCACGCCGGAGCGGCGGGCATGCACATCCGCCCCGCCAAGGTCTTCCGCCGAGATCACCTCACCGGTCGCTGCCTTAACGAGCGGCGGGCCGCCAAGGAAGATCGTGCCCTGCTTCCTCACGATGACGGTTTCATCGCTCATGGCCGGCACATAGGCGCCGCCTGCCGTGCACGAGCCCATGACGACCGCCACTTGCGCGATGCCTTCCGACGAAAGCGTCGCCTGATTGTAGAAGATGCGGCCGAAATGTTCCCGGTCGGGAAAGACATCGGCCTGGAAGGGCAGGTTCGCGCCGCCGGAGTCGACCAGATAGACGCACGGCAAGCGGTTCTCGCGGGCGATCTCCTGCGCGCGCAGATGCTTCTTCACGGTCAGCGGGTAGTAGGTGCCGCCCTTCACCGTGGCGTCGTTGCAGACGATCATCACTTCGCGGCCCGCAACCCGGCCGATCCCGGCAATCATGCCTGCGCCGTGGACATCACCCTCATACATGCCATTGGCCGCCAGCGCGCCGATCTCCAGGAAGGGCGTGCCAGGGTCCAGCAGGCGCTCCACGCGCTCACGGGGAAGCAACTTGCCTCTGGAAAGATGCTTCTCGCGTGCCCGCTCCGAACCGCCCAGCGCGGCTTCAGCGGTACGCGCTTTCAGCTCGGCTACCAGCTCGTCCATGCGCGCGGCATTGGCCTTGAAGGCATCGGAAGCGGGATCGAGCTTGGTGGAGAGCTGGGACATGAAGGGACTCCGGACGGCTTTTGACGGTGCCACTTATCCTGCCAGCCCGGTGCAGCGCAACGCCTTTGCTCCCCCCAAGCTGCGTGCCACTATGCCTGCCCCGCCATATAGAATGTACGGACAACCCCATGAATTATTCCAGCTTTGCGCTGTCCAGTGACGGCCCCATCGCCCGCCTGACGCTGAACCGGCCTGACAAGCGCAATGCGATGACGCCCGCCTTCTGGCGCGAACTGCCCGAGGCCGTGAACGCTCTCTCGGACGCTGGCGAGACACGGGTATTGATTCTGGATGCTGAAGGCCCGGTCTTCACCGCCGGCATGGATATTTCTGTCTTCACCGATCCGAACGCCCTGACCACCGACAGCGCGGCCGCCCGCGAAGCCTTCATGACGGCGGCGCTCTCCCTGCAGGAAGCGTTTACCGCATTTGAAAAGGCGCGCTTTCCGGTGATTGCGTCCATGCAGGGGCCCTGCATTGGCGGCGGGGTGGACATGATCGCCGCGTGTGATCTGCGCTATGGCACGACAGATGCCTGGCTACGCATCGAGGAGACCAATATCGGCATGATGGCCGATGTGGGCACGCTGCAACGCCTGCCAAAACTCATCCCGGCAGGGGTCGCGCTGGAACTGGCCTATACGGGCGAAAATCTGACCGCTGAGCGCGCCCATGCGCTCGGGCTGCTCAACGGTGTCGCGCCCGACGAAGCGGCCCTGAGGGCGCTTGTGGAGGGCGTAGCGCAGCGCATCGCGTCGAAACCGCCGCTGACCATTTCCGGCATCAAGCGCTCCCATCTCTATGCGCGCGACCACTCGGTGGCCGACAGTCTCGAACATGTGATGACATTGCAGGCTTCCATCTGGAATCCCGGCGATATCATGGAGGCCTTCGCCGCGCGCACCGAGAAGCGCGACGGCAAGTTCACACCTTTGAGCACCGTAAAGCGGCTCGGCTCGAAAACATAAGAATACAAGGGGAGACTTTCATCATGACCTGCACGCTTCACCGCCTGCTGATCGGCACCGCCAGCGCGGCGCTTCTGGCCGCTGCTGCACCTGTCCTCCTGCCCGCACCGGCTTTCGCCGTGCAAGAGGCGGCCGAGCAAACCGAGAGTGCGCGGCTGAATGCGTGGTTTGAAGAGGTCGAGCAGGAAGACCTCGCCCGCAATCCGCTGATGAAGGCCTATCGCGGCATTATCGACGAGGACTATGGCCTGTGGGGCGATGTCAGCGACGCCTTTGCCGTGGAAACCTTCGAGCTGGGTCAGGCGCGCCTTGCCTATATGCGGGAAAATTTCGATTTCGAGGCGCTTGATGCCTCTGCCCAGCTGAGCTGGCGCCTGTTCGAGTACCGGCAGGAACAGGCGGCGATGAACCATCCCTTCCGCCGCCATGGCTATGTCTTCAACCAGATGGGCGGCCCGCACTCTCAGGTGCCGGTCGTGATGACCACCATTCACCGCATCAATTCGGCCCGCACCGCAGAACAATGGATCGAGCGCGCGGGCGGCGTACCCGCCCTGATGGCCGCCCATATCGCAGAGGCCGAAGCGCGCTTCGAGCTGGGCGTCGCCCCGCCGGTCTGGGTCTATGACCATGTGATCGACACCGCCCGCAATATCATCTCCGGCGGGCCGTTTGATGATGGTGCGGACAATGATGTGTGGGCGATCTTCCAGGCCAGCATTGACAGCCTGAACCTCGCCGATGACCACCGCGCCGCCATGCTGGCCGATGCGCGCGAGGCGCTGCTTTCATGGGTGCCTGCCTATGAAGAACTGATTGACACCATGGAACGTCACCGTGAAGGCGCCGCTGCGGGCGATGGCGCATGGCGTCTGCCCGACGGGGATGCCTATTACGCGGCGCGCCTCGTCAACTTCACCACCACCGATCTCACTGCGCAGGAAGTGCACGATCTCGGCCTTGCCAATGTGGCGCGCATCCATGGCGAGATGCGCGAGATCATGGACGAGGTGGGTTTTGAGGGGAGTTTGCAGGACTTCTTCGTCTTCATGCGCGAGGACGACCAGTTCTACTATCCCAACACCGATGAGGGCCGCGAAGCCTATCTGGCCGAAGCCACCCGCCTGATCGAGACGATCAACACCCGCCTGCCGGAATACTTCATCACCCTGCCCGAACACGAACTGGTGGTGCGCCGGGTGGAACCTTTCCGTGAGCGCTCGGCCGGCAAGGCCTTCTATTCGCGACCCGCAGCGGACGGCTCACGCCCCGGCATCTACTACGCCAACCTCTATGACATGCGCGAAATGCCGATCTACCAGATGGAGGCGCTGGCCTATCACGAGGGCAATCCCGGCCATCACATGCAGCTTTCCATCATGACGGATCTCACCGACATCCCGGCTTTCCGCCGGTTTGGCGGCTTTACCGCCTATTCGGAGGGCTGGGGGCTCTATACCGAGTATCTGCCGCTGGAGATGGGCTATTACGAGGATCCGTATTCCAACTTTGGCCGGCTGGCCATGGAGCTGTGGCGGGCCGCGCGCCTTGTCGTCGATACGGGCCTGCATGACCAGCGCTGGACCCGCGAAGAGGCGATCGAATACCTGATCGAGAACACGCCCAACCCTGAAGGCGACGCGGTGCGCGCTATTGAGCGCTATATCGTCATGCCGGGTCAGGCGACCGCCTACACGGTCGGCATGATCAAGATCCTGGAGCTGCGCGAGAGCGCAGAGGAACGGCTCGGCGACCGGTTCGACATCCGCATGTTCCACGAGGTGATCCTGCGCGACGGGGCGGTGCCGCTGGCCGTGCTGGAAGAGCTGGTGGACGCATGGGTGGAGGCAGAGCTTGCCCGCTAGCAGGCGGGCGCGACGCAAGCTAGCCTTCTGCCCTGCATCGCATCGCAAGGCGGACTGATGGACCTGCAGCTTGGCTTCCTGCCCTTCCTGAACCGGCTTGAAAAAGCCGCGCTGAAGGCTGTGGAAGCCGAAGTGGAGTGGTTCTGCCTGCCAGCGGGCCAGACCCTGTTTGAAGCCGGCGACCCTGCCGATGCCTTCTATCTGGTCCGCTCCGGCGCGCTCGCGGCTTTCCGCACCGGGGCGGACGGGCGGCCCGAACTTGTGGGCCATATCCGGGCAGGCGAGCCGATTGGCGAGATGGCGCTGGTCGAGGACCGGCCCCATTCGGCCAATATCTACGCCCTGCGCGACAGCGAGCTGATCCGGCTTCCCAAGAGCGCGTTTGAAAAGCTGACCCGCAGACATGCCAGCCTGATGCGCGAGCTGGCCCGCATGATGCTGTTCCGCCTGCGCGGCGGTACGCTGAGGGCCAAGTCCGAGCCGCGCGTCTTCGCCTTCGTGTCCACCTCGCCGACCATTGATCTGCACTTTCGCGCAAGCGAGATGAAGGCTGCGCTTGAAGCGCTGGGCCGCAAGGTGGTGGTAGCTGGCGAAGAGGCTGCAGGCTGGCCACCCTCACGCCTCAACGCGCTGGAAGACGAGTATGACATGGTCATCCTCCTGGCGCGCATGAACGATTTCAACTGGGCGCGTCAGGCCATGGGCCGGGCCGACCGTATCTGGCTGCTGGCACGCGCCGATGCCCGGCCCTCCATCCCGCTTCTGCCCGAAGACCCCTCGCCTGCCGCCAAGCTGCGCCTCATTGACGTGGTGCTGGTCCATCATGGCGGGGACCGGCGCGCGGCGAGCCCGCAGGAATGGATGGATGCCGCCGAGGCCGCGCGCTGCTTCCACTGGCGCCAGTATGACAAGGGCGACACTGCCCATCTGGCGCGCACCATGGCGGGGCTGTCGGTGGGCCTGGTCCTCTCCGGCGGGGGCAGCCGCGCCTACGCCCATATCGGGGCGATCAAGGCCTTCCACGACCGGGGCATACGCTTCGACTTTCTCGCGGGCACCTCGATGGGCGCGATCATCGCGGCGGGCGTTGCCATGGGCTGGAGCGATGAGGAGATCGACTGGCGGCTGCAAAAGGCCTTCGTCACCACCAGCCCGTTGAGCGACTGGACCCTGCCCGTGGTCAGCCTGGTGCGTGGCAAGGAGGTGGAAAAGCGGCTTCTGGAGCATTTCGGCGATGTCGACATTGCCGACCTGCGGCGCCCCTTCTTCTGCGTCTCGTCCAATCTGACCGACGGCGCGGTGCGCATTCACCGCACGGGCCGGCTGCGCGACGCGCTGCGCGCCTCGCTTGCCATTCCGGGCCTTCTGCCGCCGGTTATCGATGGCGAGAACGTGCTGGTGGACGGGGCGGTGTTCAACAACTTCCCCATCAAGGAGCTGAAAGCCAGCCATCGCGGCGTCAATGTGGGCGTGGACGTGACGCGCAACCGGGCGATCAACCCGAAGGATTTCATCAACCCGCCGGGCTTTTTCGGCTGGGCCATGCGCCATGGCCTGTCTGACCCGCCGCCCATCGCCTCGCTGCTCATGCGCGCGGCCACCGCCGCCACGCTCGACGAGCATGAGGAAACGCGCGAAGCCGCCGATATGCTCGTCCTGCCCGATATCGACATGGATCTGCGCGAATGGCGGCGCTATGACGATGCGGTGGAGGCGGGCTATCACGCCGCCACATCCCTCCTCAGCGAGGCCAGTGATCGCCTGATGGCCAAGCTGAAACCGGTGGGGTGAGGGCTCTCTTCGTCAATCCGGGCGCGCCACCACGATCTCCGCCGGGCTGTCGAGCTCCGACCAGACCCGGTCACATGTCACCACGCTGGCACCCCGCGTCTCGCCAAGCGCGATGCAGGCCCGATCGCCGAGAGAGAGGCCCAGCGCGCGGCTGCGCACCCGCAAATCTGCCGCCACCATGGCCTGCGCCTCGTCAAACGCGATCACTTCAAGGCCCACAGCCGCGATAGCCTGTCTGACCGCTTCGGCTGGCGCGTCCTTCTCCATGAGCTTGCCCGCCACCTCGCTCAGATTGACCGCAGAGATCACCGCGTCGGGCAGATAGCGCTCTACATGTGCCGCTCCCGGCTCGCCCAGCAGAACCGCCAGCAGGGCCGAGGCATCAAGAACTGCGCCCTCACCCGTCTTCACGGGCCGCCTCCGCGCGGCGGTCCGCGATCAGCTCATCCGACAGGCCAAGGCCCGGCTCCAGAAATGGTCTCAAAAGCGCGCGCGCCTTGTCGGCTGCGCGCGAAGGCGGCATCAGCTCCAGCCCGTCAGGACCAGCACTGAGCACCAGACGGCTGCCCTCCTGCAGGCCGAACCACTCCCGGAACGCCGCCGGTATCAATACCCGCCCGGCACTATCAACAGAAACTGTCACGGAGTCTGGTTTGACGGGCTTCGCCTCGCGACGTTCCTCATCCGCCACCAGAACATTGCGCACGTGCTGATAGCGGATATCCAGCGCCCGCGCGATATCAGCCCGTTTCAGGCCCTGTCTGGCAAGCGCGCGGATTCTGGCCGATTTGGTGGGTAGATGGGCCACAGAGGCCCGCCAGTCCTGTACGGTTTCATGCGCCATGATGCCCTCCATCGGGTTATATGGAGATCATGACGCAAACAATTAGTTGCGTCAAATTTTGTTGTTAATGTCGCAAATAACCCTACGCGCTCTCGCCGAACAGCTCCCGGCCGATCAGCCAGCGGCGGATTTCGCTGGTGCCGGCGCCGATCTCATAGAGCTTGGCATCACGCAGCAAACGCCCCGTCGGGTATTCGTTGATATAGCCGTTCCCGCCGAGGATCTGGATTGCATCCAGCGCACACTGGGTCGCCGTCTCGGCGGCAAACAGGATTGCGCCTGCAGCGTCCTTGCGCGTCGTCTTGCCGGCATCGCAGGCCTGCGCCACGGCGTACACATAGGCGCGGCTGGCATTCATGCGGGTGTACATGTCGGCGATCTTGCCCTGGATGAGCTGGAACTCGCCAATGGCTTTGCCGAACTGCTTGCGCTCGTGAACATAGGGCATGACCACATCCATGCAGGCCTGCATGATGCCGATCGGGCCGGCCGATAGCACGGCGCGCTCGTAGTCGAGACCGCTCATCAGCACGCGCACGCCCTGACCCACGCCGCCCAGCACGTTCTCTTCAGGCACTTCGCAGTCTTCAAACACCAGCTCGCCGGTTTCAGAGCCGCGCATGCCCAGCTTGTCGAGCTTCTGGGCAACCGAGAAACCCTTCATCCCCTTCTCGATCAGGAAGGCGGTGATGCCTTTGGAACCGCCGTCGGGATCGGTCTTGGCATAGACCACCAGCACATCGGCGCTCGGCCCGTTGGTGATCCACATTTTCGAGCCATTGAGGACGTAGCGGTCGCCCTTCTTTTCGGCCTTCAGGCGCATGGAAACGACGTCAGAGCCAGCACCCGGCTCGCTCATGGCGAGCGCGCCGACATGCTCGCCCGAAACGAGTTTCGGCAGGTACTTCTCCCGCTGGTCGTCATTGCCGTTGAGCTTGATCTGGTTGACGCACAGGTTTGAGTGCGCGCCGTAGGAAAGGCCCACCGAAGCAGACGCGCGGGAGATTTCCTCCATCGCGATCACGTGTTCGAGATAGCCGAGCCCTGTCCCGCCATACTCCTCGCCGACGGTGATGCCGAGAAGACCCAGCTCGCCCATGGACCGCCAGAGATGGTGCGGGAACTCGTCCTTCGCATCGATCTCGGCCGCCAAGGGCGCGATATTGTCGGAAGCAAAGCTGCGCACGGTGTCGCGCAGCATCTCTGCGGTCTCCCCCAGAGGGAATTCCAGCGTCGGGTATTGGTTCGATATCATGGTCAGGCGAGATACCACGCCCGGCCTATGGGTCAAGCGCGGTGCGCGTCAGTCGTCTGCGCCGGTCTCGGCTTCAGCGGCCGGTTTGCGCCGCGAAATCAGCATCCAGCCAGACGCGATCACCAGCACCACCCCCATCGCCGCGGCGACCGGACCGAACCAGCCGAACTCGGCAGCTGCCCCGTTCGCGTCCTGGGCGAGAATGTCCCATACACCCAGCCCGGTCAGGACCACACCGGCGGCGAGATTGGCCGCAAACACCCAGTTGCCGCCACCTGCGGAGGCGGGCTTGCGGGCGGGTGGGGCCACGGGCGGCGCTGCGGCCGGTTCCGGTTCGGGCGCGGCGCCGGTCAGCACGCCGGGATGGAGCTCTTCGGTATCGACCTGATCATCCTCTTCCGGCTCTATATCGTCCGGGCGGGCCACCG
>JAIUMI010000017.1 GCA_022565665.1 Glycocaulis sp. | reverse complement strand
TCGTAGGCCGTCATGCCGGTTTCGCGCTGGGGCACGTTATCGAGCTCCAGCTCGATGCCGAGCCCGCCGCGCGAGGCCATCTCGACGGAGGAAGAGGTCAGGCCCGCCGCGCCCATGTCCTGAATGGAGCTGATCGCGTCTTCGGCCATCAGTTCAAGGCACGCCTCGATCAGCTTCTTCTCGGTGAATGGATCGCCCACCTGCACGGTCGGGCGCTTTTCTTCCGAGCCTTCGCCGAACTCTGCTGACGCCATGGTCGCGCCGTGAATGCCGTCCCGGCCGGTCTTCGCGCCGACATACAGAACCGGGAAGCCCGCTTCCTTGGCAGCCGCTGTGAAGATGCCTTCGCGTTTGGCCAGACCCACGGCCATCGCGTTGACGAGGATATTGCCGTTATAGCCCTTGTCGAAATTGGTCTCGCCGCCGACCGTCGGCACGCCCACGCAATTGCCATAGCCGCCAATGCCGGCGACAACGCCGGAGACGAGCTGGCGGGTCTTCGGGTGATCGGGCGCGCCAAAGCGCAGCGCATTCATCAGCGCGACGGGCCGCGCGCCCATGGTGAACACGTCACGCAAAATGCCGCCCACGCCCGTCGCCGCACCCTGATAGGGCTCGATATATGAGGGGTGGTTGTGGCTCTCCATCTTGAAGACGGCGACATCGCCATCATCAATATCGATCACGCCGGCATTCTCGCCGGGGCCGTAGACAACGCGGTCGCCCGTGACCGGGAACTTTTTCAGATGTACCCGGCTCGACTTGTAGGAGCAGTGCTCTGACCACATGACCGAGAATATGCCGAGCTCGACCATGTTTGGCGCCCGGCCCAGCACGCGCAAGATTGTCTCGTACTCGTCCGCCGTGACGTGTTCGAGCGCGATCTGTTCGGTAATGCCGGGAGCGTATCTGGGGGAGATGTCGGTCATCAGGCTGTCCTTCCCAGAAGGCTTTCAAACACGCCGAGCCCGTCCGTGCCGCCATGCACCGGGTCAACCGCGCGTTCCGGGTGGGGCATCATGCCGAGCACATTGCCCGCCGCGTTGGTGATGCCGGCAATATCGCGGATCGAGCCGTTGGGGTTGTTGAGATAGCGGAAAGCCACCTGGCCTTCGCCCTCCAGCCGGTCCAGCGTCTCGCTGTCGGCGAAGTAATTGCCGTCATGGTGGGCGATGGGGATCGTCACTTCCCGCGTATCGCCATAGGCGCGGGTGAAGCGCGAATTGGTGTTCTCGATCTGCAGCGGCGTGCGCTCACAGACAAAGAGCAGACCGGCATTGCGCATCAGCGCGCCGGGTAAGAGCCCCGTCTCGATGAGGATCTGGAAGCCGTTGCACACGCCCAGAACCGGCAGGCCGTCTTCGGCGCGCTGTACCAGATCGCGTGTGATCGGCGAGCGGGCGGCAATCGCGCCGGAGCGCAGATAGTCGCCATAGGAGAACCCACCCGGAATCACGGCGAGATCAAGCCCGTCCGGCAGGCTGGTTTCCTGATGCCAGATCATGTGCGGGGCAGTGCCCGTCACAAGGCGCAGAGCCTCGGCCGCATCGCGGTCGCAATTGGAGCCGGGAAATACAATGACAGCGGTCTTCATGTCGGCAGCGTTTAGCAGGGGATTCCCGCCAAGGCGAGAGGCGGGTGCGGCGGGGCTCCCCACGTTGCATCTTTGCCGCATCCAATGGCCGCGTCCGCTGCATCTGACAGAAAGTGAACGCTGACCACCACAAGAAGGAGGGAATGATGCTGAAACCTGCCATGGCCGCGCTGGCCCTGCTCGCCGGCACGGTTTCCGGAACCGCGAACGAGACGCAAGGGACGCACGACCCCTTCGATCCCCGGCACTACGCCGACCACGTGCACGGCAATGTGACCGAGGTTTACGTGCTGGGTACGGCGCATCTGGCGCAGGTGGAGGGATTTGACCCGGCAGCGCTTTCTGCACTTCTGGACCGTCTCGAAGCGCTGGCACCGGACGTTATCACCATTGAGGCGCTCGGTCCGGAAACAATTTTCCTGATGCAGGCCTATGATGCCCGATATGACGGGGCGGTGGGCTTCTTCGCCCGCGCCGCGCTGGAGGGTGTGAGTCTTGCCGGAGAGGAAACCGGCCTTGACATGCCGCAGGCCCGCGTAGCGGTGGATCAGGCCCTTGCAGGCTGGCCGGATGCCCCGTCCGCGTCTGAGCGGCGTCATCTGTCTGCGCTGTTTGCCGCATCAGGCGACATCAACTCCGCGCTGGTGCAATGGCTGCGTCTTGAGCCGGCAGGGCGCGTGCCGGGCGATGGTGTCACAGAGGCGCTTGCCGCCCTGCTGGAACGCGTTTCGACATCCCATAACGAGAATGTCCAGATCGCCGTCGCGCTGGCGGTGCGTCTGGGCCATGAGCGTGTCTACCCGGCTGACGACCATACAGCGTCTCACCTGATGGGGCGCGTGGCCGGTCCGATGACGGCAGCGCTGGAAACGCCGGAATTTGCCAGTATTTTCGACCATCCGGTTTTCACCGAAGCGGCCCTGGAAGCGGAACACTGGCAGAGCCCGGCGGCGATGCTCGCCTATTTCCGGCGGGTGAACTCGCCTGAACACGGGCAGATGGACGTCGAAGGCCAATGGCAGGTCATGATCGACCGGGCATGGCCGGAAAATGCCGGCAGGGTGCGCATCGCCGAATGGGATACCCGCAATCTGCGCATGGCCGCCCATATCCGCGAGGCCTCAGCCGATGCCGTGGGCGGGCGTGTGCTGTCGATCGTCGGTGCAGCGCACAAGCCCTGGCTCGACGCTTATCTGGAGATGATGACCGACATGCGTTCCGGCGACATGCTTGCCGTGCTGGATTAGGGCGGGGTCGCGGAGGGCCTGACGCCGTGATAGCCTCGCCGGAAAAGCCGGGGAGGCAGGCATGAGTGTTCTGGGCGTAGGCGGAGTATTCGTGAAATCGAAGGACCCTGAGGCCAGCAAGGCCTGGTATCGCGACGTTCTGGGGCTGGAGATGGCCGAATATGGCGAGTTCGAGTTCCGCCACGGGGCCGCTGTGGCGCGCTATGGCGAGGGCGCGCGCACGGTGTTCGCCCGCTTCAAGGCCGATACGGAGTATTTTCAGCCCTCCACCCACCCCTTCATGATCAACCTGCTGGTCGACGATCTCGACGCCCTGCTGGAGCGTATCAAGGCGCATGGGGTGGAACTGGTTGGCGAACCGGAGAGCCATGATTACGGCCGCTTCGCCTGGATCATGGATCCGGACGGAGTGAAGATTGAACTCTGGGAGTCGGTGGAGCTCTAGCCCTTACGCGCTCAGCTCAATGTCGTAATTTTCGATCACCGGATTGGCGAGCAGCTTGTCGCACATCGCCTTCACGCGCTCGCTGGCCTCTTCTGCGTCCACGCTGGAAAGGTCGAGCTCGATCAGCTTGCCCTGGCGCGCGCCGGTCACCTCCTCGAAGCCAAGCGTGCGCAGCGAACCGGCAACGGCCGTTCCCTGCGGGTCCAGAACGCCGGGTTTCAGGTAAACGTGGATTTTCGCTTTCATGTTCAGGCCTTGTCCTGCTCGCTCTCAACCGTTTCGCCCGCGCCATTGGCGCTGTCCATCTCGCGCATGATGCCAAGGCGGCGCGCCACCTCGGCATAGGCCTCGGTGACATTGCCCAGATCGCGGCGGAAGCGGTCCTTGTCCATCTTCTCGTTCGTGGCCATGTCCCACAGCCGGCAGCAATCCGGGCTGATCTCGTCAGCCAGCACCACGCGGGGCATGTCGTTCTGGTCGTAAAGCCGGCCAAATTCCAGCTTGAAATCCACAAGGCGGATCCCGGCACCGGCAAACAGGCCGGAGACAAAATCATTCACGCGCAGCGCCAGCGCGATCATCTCGTCGATTTCCTGCGGGCTGGCCCAGTTGAAGGCCGAGATGTGTTCTTCCGCCACCAGCGGATCGCCCAGCGCGTCATCCTTGAAGTAGAACTCCACGACAGCACGCGGCAGGGGCTCGCCCTCTGGAATGCCAAAGCGTGTGGCGATGGAGCCTGCGGCGACGTTTCTCACCACCACTTCAAGCGGAATGATCTCCACCTCGCGCACCAGCTGCTCGCGCATGTTCAGGCGGCGGATGAAATGGGTGGGCACGCCCATCCGGTTCAGGTGTTCCATGATGAACTCGCTGATCCGGTTGTTGAGGACGCCCTTGCCCTCCAGCGTGGCGCGCTTCTGGGCGTTGAAGGCGGTCGCGTCATCCTTGAAATGCTGGATGAGCGTGCCCGGTTCCGGACCCTCATAGAGAATCTTGGCTTTGCCTTCGTAGAGCTTCTTGCGCCGTGACATGGGGGTCATCGCTTTCCATCGGACGAGGGGACCGGCGCGGGCTGCGCCCTGTCAGGGCCATTCTTGCGCGCGAGTCCGGGTCATGTGTCAAACGCGAAGCGGCCCGTCAGGACGGGCCGCTCACCTGTTGAAAGTACGCCTTTGGGGCCGCACTCGCAACACTTGCGCGCAATGCGCGGCAAATGATTGATAAAGCGGCGCTATCGCGATACCCCTTAGAGAACAGTACTCCCCATCCCCCGCCAACAGGAATATGCGCCATGTCCAGCTTTGATGAACGCGAGAAGGCCCACGAGAATCGCTATGCGCGCGAGCAGGAGCTGGAATTCAAGGCCAATGCGCGCCGTAACAAGATGCTTGGCCTCTGGGCGGCTGAAAAGCTCGGTTTCTCCGGTGACGAGGCGGAAAGCTATGCCGGTGAGGTGGTCGCGGCTGATCTTGAGGAGGCTGGCGACGAGGACGTGTTCCGCAAGGTGCGCAAGGATTTCGACGCCAAGGGTGTTGCGGTCTCTGACGTGGAGCTGCGCCACGAAATGACCCGCCTGCTCGATCAGGCCCGTGCCGCAGTGAGAGAAGGGTAGGGGGCGCCCTGCAGGACTGTCAGGCTGGAGGCAGTTGACAGGCCTTTCATGGGGTGTTCGGACAACGCCACCTGTCGGCACCCTCAATTCTGGCTGAGCCCGAGCCGTAGTCGATGATGATGCGCGCGTGTCTCAGAATATCCATGCCCAGCAGGATGGCGGGTTCGTCCATCGACCCCATCCGGTCGAAGAAATACACGTCAGATACGGTGATCTGAAATGCGCACGCGCACAGATCGCTGATCTGGAAACCACGAAACAGGTGACGCTGTTCTCCTTGAATGATGACCCTGCCTGACACGCCGCGTATCTCGGAGAACCGGCCGAGTCGCGCGGTCTGATGACGGCGGACCAGCGCCCTGTTGACGATTGACGCGGTGGCTCCGGTGTCTACGAAGATCCTGACGGGATCGCGGACGCCGCGTATCTGCCCCTCGCCGACAATCAACCCGTCCTCCATTCGCAGCGGCATTTCGCCGGCAAGGGCAGCCCGCGCAAGGAGCCTGAGTTCTCCGGCGGGATGGTCGAGAACGATGATTTCGTCTTGAAATGCGTTTGAGCCCAGAATGCCGGCGGCACTCATCACCGCATCGTGATGTTCTTCGAATACAGCAACTTCGATTTCGCGCGGCCCGAGGCCAAAATCCAGACTGTCAATAATGAACAGACCGGTATCGAACGTCCCGGTTACGGCATGTCCGGTCTGGTCAAAACTGATCTGCCCGTCTGCGATCAACTGGTTGGCAATCAGACGGGGAATGGCGGTCTTGTTCGCTCCGGTATCGAAAATGAAGGGCAGCGGGTCGGTGTCGGCCACGCCCCGGAAAACGACACCGCGTCCAACCGAGACGTCCAGGGTGTAGAGGTTATGGGCATTGCGCTGCAGGGGAATGACGGCCAATGCGTCATCAGAATTGGCCTCTACGGCCGATGTGGCGGGCGCAGTGCCTGCCAAGCTGCAGCAAAGATATACCAGCGTTCCGATGGCTATCTGGAAACCGGACCTCATCGCACTCCCTTCGCCAGCCCCGGCTTGAAGCCGTTAGCTGGAAGGAGACGCTATCACACCGTCATGCCGGCTTCAGCCTATCCGAACACCCGCTCGAAGATCGTGTCGACATGCTTGAGGTGATAGGCCTCGTCAAAGCAGGCATCGATCTGGGCCGGTGAGAGCAGGGCAGTGACTTCGCTGTCGGCCTTGAGGTGATCGGCGAGCTGGCCGCCCTCATCCCACGTTTTCATGCCATTGCGCTGGACAAGGCGGTAGGAGTCCTCGCGGCTCGCACCGGCCTGCGTCAGCGCCAGCAGCACACGCTGGGAATTATGGATGCCGCCATGGGCTTCCAGGTTCTCGCGGCACCGGTCGGCATGTACGATCAGGCCCTCGATCATCGAGGCGGTGCGGTGCAGGGCAAAGTCCAGATGCACGGTGGCATCCGGGCCAATGCCGCGCTCCACCGATGAGTGCGAGATATCGCGCTCATGCCAGAGGGCAACGTTTTCCATCGCAGGCGTCACGGCGGAGCGGACGAGGCGCGCAAGACCGGTCAGGTTCTCGGTAAGGATCGGATTGCGCTTGTGCGGCATGGCCGAGGAGCCCTTCTGCCCCGGCGAGAAATATTCCTGCGCCTCACGCACTTCAGAGCGCTGCAGGTGGCGCACCTCCACCGCAACATTCTCGATGGCCGACGCGATCAGGCCCAGCACGGCAAAGAAATTCGCGTGCCGGTCGCGCGGGATCACCTGTGTGGAGATTGGCTCCACGCTAAGGCCCAGCTTGTCGGCGACATGCGCCTCCACCGCCGGATCGACATTGGCAAACGTGCCGATGGCGCCGGAAATGGCGCAGGTCGCCACTTCCTCGCGCGCCCGCACCAGGCGTTCGCGGTTGCGGGCGAATTCGGCATGGAAGCGGGCAAACTTCAGCCCCATCGTGGTCGGCTCGGCATGGATGCCGTGGCTGCGCCCGATGCACACCGTCATCTTGTGCTCGAAGGCGCGCTTCTTGAGCGCCGCCAGCACCCGGTCCATCCCCTCCAGCAACAGGTCGCTGGCGCGGGTGAGCTGTACGGCAAGGCAGGTGTCCAGCACGTCAGAGCTGGTCAGCCCCTGGTGGACGAAGCGGGCTCCCTCGCCCACGAGTTCGGAAAGATGCGTCAGGAAGGCGATGACATCGTGCTTCACCTCGCGCTCAATGGCGTCGATGCGCGCGACGTCAAACTCCATGTCTTTGGCCTTCCACACGGCCTTGGCGGCTGAGGCCGGGACCACGCCCAGCTCGGCCAGCTTGTCGGTGGCGTGCGCCTCGATCTCGAACCAGATGCGGTAGCGGCTCTGCGGGCTCCAGATCGCTTCCATTTCAGGCCGGGTATAGCGGGGGATCATCAGCGCGCCTCTTCATCCGTCGCAGGGAATGCGCGCTCTGTCGCCCCTGAGGGCGGCGAGGTCAAGGGGCGGGGGCAATCACGGTCACAAGGCCATCTCGCCCTGACGCGCCTGGCCCGTGACGCGTGCCTCGTGTTCAAGCAGCCATGTCTTGCGCCACAGCCGCCCGCCATACCCGGTCAGCGAGCCGTCGGCTCCGATCACGCGATGGCATGGAACCATGATCGCAACCGCATTGCGTCCGTTCGCTGCCGCCACGGCCCGGGTGGCGCCCGGCTGGTTCATGGCGCGGGCAAGCTCGCCATAGGCGGTTGTCTGCCCGGCTGGAATGGCCATGAGAGCCGTCCATACGGCCTGCTGGAACGCGCTGCCGTGCTGAACGACAGGGGTTCGAAACTCCAGAGAGCGCCCTGCGAAATAGGCATCCAGCTCCGCTTCAGCCTGATCAAGGATTGGGCTGGGTCCGAGGGCGAGCGATCCGGTCCGCGTCTTCAGCGCAGCGATCTCCCGCGCCAGCCCCTTGCCGTCCGGAAAGCCCAGAGCGTGCAGCCCGGTCCTGTCTGCAACGGCGAGCATCGGGCCCAGCGGCGTCTCCAGCCAGCGGGCGGCGAGAGGTGCGCCTTCTTTGCCGTCGATCAGTGCCTCGATGGCCCGGCGCGCCTCTTGCGTTTCTTTCTGACTGCGGCGTTCCATAAACCTTTTCTCAGCCTGCATCCGGGTTGCGGATCGCATCGATCCCCGCTCGCGCCAGCGCGTCGGCGCGCTCATTACCGGGATCGCCATTATGGCCTTTCACCCACACCCACTCGATGGTGTGGCGCTTCGTGGCCTCGTCGAGTGCCTGCCACAGTTCGGCATTCTTCACCGGCTTTTTGTCGGCGGTTTTCCAGCCATTGCGCTTCCAGCCATGGATCCATTTGGTCACGCCGTCGCGCACATAGACGCTGTCGGTGACGAGGCGGACCTTTGAAGGGCGTTTGAGCGCATTGAGCGCCTCAATGGCGGCTTTGAGCTCCATGCGGTTATTGGTGGTGTCGGGCTCACCGCCAAAGAGCTCCTTCTCATGGCCCTTCCATTCCAGAAGCGCGCCCCAGCCGCCGGGACCGGGATTACCCGAACACGCGCCGTCAGTATGGATGGTGATGAGACTGCTCACGCGGGATGCACTTTCCACCGCGTATCAAGGTCCTTCAACCCGGCCGCGATCAGCTCGCCCAGCACGTCCATATCGATGTCAGACAGGCGCTTCACGTTCAGGCACGCCTTTCCCTTGGAGTGCTTGCCGAGGCGGTCAAGAATGGTGCCAAAATCGCTATAGCCGGGAAGGATATAGACTGAGAACTGTGCCTTGCGGGGCGAAAATCCCGTGGCGAAGAAATCGCCTTCACGTCCGCTCTCATAGCGGTAGTGATAGCGCCCGTAACCGACCATGGAAGCGCCCCACATGACCGGCTCGAAGCCAGTCACCTTGCGGAACAGCGCATCCAGCTGGCGGGCTTCATCGCGCTTCTGGTCCGGCTCAATGCTCGCAAGGAAGGCGTCGACAGACAGCTTTTCCGGCTGGGTCTTGTCTGCGCTCATCACGCCACCTCGCGCGGCAGTTTGAACACCACATCCTCGCTGGCGACACGCACCTCCTCAATGGTCAGCTTGCGAAAGCCCGCGATCTGGGTGAGCACGTCTTCGACCAGCTCCTCGGGGGCAGAGGCACCGGCGCTGACGCCCAGCGTGTCGACATTGTCAAACCAGCTGCGGTCAAGGTCTGCGGCGCTTTGGACCAGGCGCGCATCGGGCGCACCGGCGCGCTTGGCGACCTCCACCAGACGCACCGAGTTGGAGGAGTTCGGCGCGCCCACCACCAGCACAAGGTCAGAGCGCGGGGCGAGCGCCTTTACCGCCTCCTGGCGGTTGGTGGTGGCGTAGCAGATATCTTCCTTGTGGGGCGCCGCCATGGCCGGGAAGCGCTGCTGCAGTACGTCCACAATGGCGGCCGTGTCATCGACCGAAAGCGTGGTCTGCGTGACATAGGCGATTTTCTGCGGATCGCGCGGCGTGAAGCCTTGCGCGTCCTCCACCGTCTCGATGAGGTGGATCGCGCCTTCGGGCAGCTGGCCCATCGTGCCGATCACTTCCGGGTGGCCAGCATGGCCGATCAGCACGATTTCCAGCCCATTCCGGTGATGGCGGCTCGCCTCGACATGCACCTTGGAAACCAGCGGACAGGTGGCGTCCACATAGAGCATGTTGCGGGCCTTCGCCGTCTCCGGCACGCGCTTGGGCACGCCATGGGCGGAGAACACGACGGGGCGGTCGTCCGGGCACTCGTCCAGCTCCTTGACAAATACCGCGCCCATGGCTTTCAGCCGGTTCACCACATGCTTGTTGTGCACAATCTCGTGGCGCACATAGACCGGCGCGCCATAGCGCTCCAGCGCCTTCTCGACGATCTGGATCGCCCGGTCCACGCCCGCGCAGAATCCGCGCGGGGCGGCCAGCAGTATGTGGAGGGGCGGCAACGTGCTCACGGTTTTCCTCAGTAGCAATGGCGCGTCGGCGTTGCCCTGCGCCCACGCACGCCTTAGAGACGATGTAGCAGAGACCGGCGCGCCCGCAACCCCTATGGCAGGCACCGGATACACTAACGCCACGGCCCGGGGAGTTTCCATGCGCCGCATTGCCACCATACTTGCTGCCGTTCTGGTCCTTTCAGGGTGTCAGGGTTTCCGTGACCGGGTGCAGGGCCCGCGGCCCAATCCCGGCCCTTGCCCCAACGCGCTTTCGCTTTACGACGCGCACCGTCTGGTGGAGTTCCGTGGCGAGGAACAGGTGCTGGGCAATGTAGGCTTTACCGGTGAAGTGCTCAATGTAGCGGGTACGTGCAGCTATACTGACCGGCGTGTATCGCCCATCGACATGCAGCTAGCGGTACGGTTTGCGTTCGGTCGTGGCCCGGCTGCGGACGCGAGCGAGAAGACCTATTATTATTTCGTCGCGGTCACCCGTACCGATCAGGCTGTCATCCACCGCGAAGTCTTCCCCATCACCGTACGCTTTGCACCTGGTCAGAACCGCGTAGAAGTGACGGAGGAAATCCGCCAGATCTCGATCCCGCGCGCGACGCCGACGACGTCCGGTTCGAATTTCGAGGTGATTGTCGGCTTCGAGCTGACGCCCGAACAGGTGGAGTTCAACCGTTCCGGCCTGCGCTTCCGCGTGCCTGTCGAATAGGACTGCTCTGATGACGAGCCTCGCCGATCAGCTCAGCGCCGCGCTGGGCGATGCCTTCACCGCTATGGGGCTGGACGCCAAGCTGGGCCGTGTGTCGGAAAGCGACCGCCCGGACCTTGCCCCCTATCAGTGCAATGGCGCGCTGGCTGCCGCCAAGCAGGCGGGCAAGCCGCCGCGTGTCATCGCGCAAGGCGTGGCTGACCATCTGGCGTCCGTGATGCCCGACCTCGCCGTGGAGATTGCCGGGCCCGGTTTTTTGAACCTCACGCCGGCGCCTGCCATGTATACCGGTCAGGTCAATGCGCTGGCAGGTGATGAACGCGCCGGGGCGGGGCGGGTGGATGTTCCGCGCAAGGTGATGATCGACTTTGGCGGGCCGAACGTTGCCAAGCCGATGCATGTCGGCCATCTGCGCTCCTCGGTCATTGGCGACAGCTTGCAGCGCCTCTTGCGCTTCCTTGGGCATGAGGTGACGAGCGATATCCATCTGGGTGACTGGGGCCTTCAGATGGGTCAGCTCATCACCGAGCTGGAGGATGAGCAGCCGGATCTTCCCTATTTCGATGAGGCGTTTGCCGGCCCGTATCCGGACGTTGCGCCGGTCACCATCGAAGACCTTGCCCGGCTCTATCCGCAGGCGAGCGCCAAGGGCAAGGAAGACCCGGCCCGTCAGGAGCGCTCGCGCAAGGCGACGGCCGAGCTGCAGGCTGGCCGGCCCGGCTACCGCGCCCTGCTGCGCCATTTCATCAATGTCTCCATTGCCGCGCTGAAAGAGGATTTCTCCGCGCTCGGCGTCCATTTCGACCTGTGGAAGGGAGAAAGCGACGTCAATGATCTGATCCCGGCCATGGTGGAGGATTTCAAGGCGCGCGGCGTGGCCGAAGAATCCGAAGGCGCGTGGATCGTGCGGGTGGCGTTAGAGGATGACAAGAAGGAACTCGCGCCCCTCATCCTCGTCAGTTCACAGGGTTCCGCTCTCTACGCGACGACCGATCTTGCGACGATCCTCGACCGGCGCGAAAGCGTGAACCCGGACCTCATCCTCTATGTTGTGGATCTGGGCCAGTCAGACCATTTCGAGCAGGTGTTCCGCGCAGCGGTGAAGGCGGGCCTCGCAGGCGAAGGCGGGCTGGAGCACGTGAAGTTCGGCACGGTCAACGGCCCGGACGGCAAGCGCCTGCGCACCCGCGCGGGTGGCACGTTCCGGCTGGCGGACCTGATCGAGGAAGCGCGCGAGCGCGCCCGTGCGCGCCTTGCCGAAGCCGGGCTTGGCGAATCGCTGGACGCGGCATCCCTTGAGGACGTGGCGCGCAAAGTCGCCAATGCCGCGATCAAGTTCGCCGATCTACAGAACTACCGCACCACGAATTACATTTTCGAGATGGACCGGTTCGTCTCGTTCGAGGGCCGCACCGGGCCATACCTGCTCTATCAGGCCGTGCGCATCAAATCGCTGATGAGGAAGGCCGCCGGAGAAGGGCTTGAGCCGGGAGCGATCATCGTGTCCGTGCCTGAGGAGGCGGCGCTGGTGCGCAGGCTCGATGGGTTCCACGGCGCATTGATGCGCGCCCATGATGACCGCGCGCCGAACCATGTCTGCGAGCATGTCTTTGGGTTGGCGCAGGCCTTCTCCAGCTTCTATGCGGTCTGCCCGATCCTGCCCGAAAAGGACGAAGCGGTACGCCGTTCGCGCCTTGGCCTTGCCGCGCTGACGCTTCGGCAGCTGGAGCTGGGCCTGTCGCTGATCGGTCTGGAAACACCGGAACAGATGTAAGCGCTGCCGCGAGCATCGGATTTCTTCAATTGTTCCCCCAAGGTGTCATGGCCCGGTTTATCCGGGCCACCCACGCCTGAGAGTTTGATGCTTCCCGGTTCGTTGCAGGCATGGGTCCCCCGGACCGCTACGCGGCCGGAGGATGACAGATGGCGGCGCATCTTCGGTTTCTCGCGTTTCACCAGTTTGAAGCCGCGCCCCCCGATTGACTCATGCGCCCGCCGGACTAGTTTGCGCCGCTGAACGGGGAGACCTGTTCGACATTAGGCACCCGTGCGGGAGAGACCGGCCGAAGACGCCGGCGCCGAAGGCGCAACCGCCCCGGAAACGCTCAGGCCGCAGGACCGCCGGGACCGCCGACGCTGGAAAGCGGGCCGCTCTTTAAAAGGGCAGCCCCACCGAAGGAGCAAGCTGCACGTGGGGTCAGCCCCGTTGCGGCGGGAATCTCTCAGGTCAAGGGACAGCGGGGGCAAGATCGCCACGCGAGGTAACTCGCGCACGGCGGTGATTGCAAACCCGCGTCGAGGACCTGGACACATGGCTGAAGCCGATCTGAAAAAGACCCCGCTCCACGATCTCCATGTCGAGCTTGGCGCGCGCATGGTGCCCTTCGCGGGCTACGCCATGCCGGTGCAGTACTCTGACGGCATCATGGCCGAGCACCTGCACACAAGAGACCAGGCGGGCCTGTTTGACGTCTCCCACATGGGGCAGGCGGATGTGACGGGCGATGAAGCCGCGCTGGAGGTGCTGATCACGGCGGACCTCTCCGCGCTGAAACCCGGCGAGCAGAAATACACCCTCCTCCTCAATGATGAGGGCGGGATCATGGACGATCTCATGGTCTCGCGGCCCTTCGGCGCGGATGGCGGGATTTTCGTCGTCGTGAACGCTGCCACAAAGGGCGCAGATTTTGCCCACATGCGCGCGCGCTTCGCCGGGCGGGCAACCCTCACCGAACTTGCGGATCGCGCTCTGCTGGCCCTTCAGGGCCCCGCAGCGGCCACTGTATTCACCGGCCTCGTGCCGGAGGCGGCAAAGCTCGTCTTCATGCAATGCGGCGTGTTCCAGCTTGATGGCGTGGAGGTGTTCGCCTCGCGCTCCGGCTATACCGGCGAGGACGGGTTCGAGATTTCGGTGCCCGCCGGCAAGGCAGACCAGATCGCCCGCCTACTTCTCTCTGATGCGCGCGTAAAACCCATCGGCCTTGGTGCGCGTGACAGCCTGCGCCTCGAAGCGGGACTTTGCCTTTACGGCCATGACATGGATGAAGGCCGCACGCCGGTTGAGGCCGCGCTGACCTGGGCGATTGCCAGGACCCGCCGCGAGCGCGCCGACTTTCCCGGCGCTGCCAGAATCCTCAAACAGATTGCAGACGGCGCGGGCGTGAAACGCGTCGGCATCCGCCCGCATGACCGCGCACCTGCCCGCGAGGGCGCTGAGATTGCGGTCAATGGCGAGATTGTCGGCGTGGTCACCTCTGGCGGCTTCGGGCCGACCGTTGGCGCGCCTGTGGCAATGGGGTATGTGCGCAGCGATCTTGCCAAGCCCGGCACCGCGCTTGACCTGATGGTGCGCGGCAAGGCCCGCCCCGCCGAGATTGTATCCATGCCGTTTGCGCCGCACCGCTTCCATCGCGGCTAGTTTTTGAAGATTACCGGAGGAGATACCCCCATGAGCCAGACCCGCTATACCAAGGACCATGAATGGATCCGCCTTGAGGGCGATACCGCCATTGTCGGCATCACCCATTTCGCCGCTGAACAGCTGGGCGATGTGGTGTTCGTTGAACTGCCCGAGATCGGCAAGACGGTCACCAAAGGCGGCGAGATGGCCGTGGTGGAAAGCGTGAAGGCCGCTTCGGAAGTCTACGCGCCCGTCAATGGCGAAGTGGTCGAGGTCAATTCCGAGCTGGAAAGCGCCCCGCAGACCGTCAACGAAGCCCCCGATGGTGCGGGCTGGTTCGTGAAGCTGAAGCTTTCCGACGCCTCGCAGCTCGACGCCCTGATGGATGAAGCCGCCTACAAGGCCCATATCGGCTAGCGACGATTTTTGCCTCCCCCGTTCGCGGGGGAGGACAGTGCAAGAAGCCTGAAAACCAAAAGGTTGACCGAGACATGCGCTACCTCCCCCTGACCCCCGATGATCGCGAGGCGATGCTCGCCACGATTGGTGTGCAGTCCATTGATGATCTCTTCCTAGACGTGCCGGAGGCGGCGCGCCTTGACGGCCCGGTGAACCTGCCGCTGCGGGCGACCGAGCTGGAGGTGGAGCGCGCCTTTGCCCGCATGGCGAAGAAAAACATCTCCGCAGGCGAGGCGGCGTTCTTTGTCGGGGCAGGGGCCTACAAGCACCATGTGCCCTCAAGCGTTGATCATCTGATCCAGCGCTCCGAATTCCTGACCGCATACACGCCCTATCAGCCCGAAATCAGCCAGGGCACGCTGCAGACCCTGTTCGAGTTCCAGACGCAAGTGGCGCGCCTGACCGGCATGGATGTGGCCAATGCCTCCATGTATGACGGCTCCACCGCCTGCGCCGAGGCCGTGCTGATGGCTGCGCGGGTGACCAGGCGCTCCAAGGCGGTGCTGTCGGGCAATCTGCACCCGCACTATGCCGCCGCCACCCACACGGCCTGCAAGTACATGGATATCGCCACTGCCTCGCAGGCGCCGGTGCCGGGCGCGCTCGATGACATGATCGCGGCCATCGACGAGGAAACAGCCTGCGTCGTCGTTCAGAACCCGGACGTGTTCGGGCGCGTGCATGACCTTGCCCCGATTGCAGAGGCCGCCCATGCCAAGGGCGCGCTGCTCATCGCGGTCGTCACCGAGATCGTGTCGCTGGGCCTGATGAAGAGCCCGGGCGAGATGGGGGCCGATATCGTGGTCGGCGAAGGCCAGTCCATCGGCGTCGGCCTGCAGTTCGGCGGACCCTATGTCGGGCTCTTTGCCTGCCGCAATGACCGCAATTTCCTGCGCAACATGCCGGGCCGCCTCGCCGGCGAAACGGTGGACGCCGCTGGCCGTCGCGGCTTCGTGCTGACGCTCTCCACGCGCGAGCAGCATATCCGGCGCGACAAGGCGACCTCGAACATCTGCACCAATTCCGGGCTGATGGCGCTGGCCTTCACCATTCACATGACGCTGCTGGGCGAGAAGGGCCTGCGCCAGCTCGCCACCCTCAATCACGAGGCGGCCTGCACTCTTGCCGATGCGCTGGCAAATGTGCCGGGTGTCGAGCTGGTCACGCCGACCTTCTTCAACGAGTTCACGGTGAAGCTCCCCAAGGACGCCGCTGGCGTGACCGAAAGCCTGATCGCCAAGGGCGTGCTGGCCGGCGTGCCCGCCAGCCGCCTCTATCCGGGCAAGGGCCTCGACAACCTTCTCATCATCGCCGCCACCGAAACCAATACGCAGGCCGATATCGACCTGTTCGCCCGCGCTCTCAAAGAGGTGCTTTAACCCATGGCCATGAACACGCAAGGACGCCCCTCCCGCCCGGTCTCGAATATCGAGCAGGGCGGCTATGCCGACACCTTTTCCGGTTCGCGCGGGCTCGATCAGGCCGAGCCGCTGATCTTCGAGCGTGGCCGCACCGATATTACTGGCGTGGATTTCCCCAAAGCCAAAGGCACCAAGGCGCGCCTTGGCGGGCTGGAGCGGACGGACGAGATCGGGCTTCCGGGCCTCACCGAGCCCGAAGCCATGCGCCATTATGTGCGCCTCAGCCGCAAGAATTACGCGATTGATCTCGGGCTCTACCCGCTCGGCTCGTGCACGATGAAGCACAATCCGCGCCTCAACGAGAAAATGGCCCGCTTGGCCGGCTTTGGCGATATTCACCCGCTGCAGCCGCAATCGACCGTGCAGGGCGCGTTCGAGCTGATGGGCGAGCTTGCCCACTGGCTGATGACGCTGACGAATACGCCTTGCGTCGCGATGAGCCCGAAGGCCGGTGCCCATGGCGAGCTGTGCGGCATGATGGCGATCCGCGCGGCGCTGGATGCGCGCGGGCAAAGCGGCCGCCGCCGCGTGCTCGTGCCGGAAAGTGCGCACGGCACCAACCCGGCAACCGCCGTGCAGTGCGGCTTCTATTGCGATGAGATCCCGGCAGGCCCTGATGGCCGTGTGGACATGGACGCCTTCAAGGCGAAGCTCGGTGATGATGTCGCCGCGATCATGCTGACCAACCCCAATACGTGCGGGCTGTTCGAGCGGGACATCGTAGAGATCGCCCGCCTGATCCACGAGGCGGGCGGGTATTTCTACTGCGATGGCGCGAACTTCAACGCCATTGTCGGCCGCGTGCGCCCCGGCGATCTTGGTATCGACGCCATGCACATCAATTTGCACAAGACCTTCTCCACCCCGCATGGTGGCGGTGGGCCCGGTGCCGGTCCGACCGTGTTCTCCGAGGCGCTCGCCCCGTTCGCTCCGGTGCCCTATGTCGTCAAGGACGGCGAAGGCTGGCGCATGGTGGAGCAGGAAGACGAGGCGGAAGGGGAGCCCTTTGGCCGCATGGTCGCCTTCCACGGCCAGATGGGCATGTTCACCCGCGCGCTCTCCTACATGATGAGCCATGGCGCGGACGGGCTGAAACAGGCGGCCGAGGACGCGGTGCTGAACGCGAATTACATCCTGGCGCGCCTGAAACACATCATGACGCCCGCCTTCGATGGCACCTGCATGCATGAGGCGCTGTTTGACGACCGCTTCCTGAAGGATACCGGCGTCACCACGCTCGACTTTGCCAAAGCCATGATCGATGAGGGTTATCACCCCATGACCATGTACTTCCCGCTGGTCGTGCACGGCGCCATGCTGATCGAGCCGACCGAGACCGAAAGCAAGTCCGGCCTCGACCGCTTCTGCGACACGCTGGAAAGCCTCGCAAAAGCGGCGAAGGACGGCGATACAGTGCGCTTCACCTCCGCGCCGGTTCATGCGCCCACCAAGCGGCTCGACGAGACGCGGGCCGCGCGCAATCCGGTGCTGGTCTGGACCCCGCCTGCGGAGACGCTGGAAGCGGCGGAATAGCGCATTAATTCGGCGTCATCTGCAGTGCTGCCGCATTTGCGGCACGCTACGGTGTCTTTATGTGTATCGGGAACGATTTTGCCCCTCTCACCCTTGCAAGAGGGGGTGGGCGGCGCACATAAGCAGCTCAGCGGACGTATAACCGGTTCGCGAAGGGGACGGACAGTGGTCATGAACGAAGCCATGAACGAGTTTTCCAGGACACGCGTCGGCGGCGTGATCTTTCTCGTTCTGCGCGCGATTGGCGTGGCGCTGGGCCTGTTCCTGATGGCGGTGTCGATTCCGCTCTTCTTCCTGCCTATCCCGCTGGGCATTCCGCTCTTTATTTTTGCCGCGGTTCTGTTGGCCGCGTCCTCGCGCACCGCTCACAATCTCATCACGGGTTTCCTGAAGCGCCATCCGCGCGTCTGGGCGCGTGTGAAGCGCATCTTTGGCGAGAAGGATGAAGAGGCGAAGGGGTAGGGTAACGGTCTTTGATTGCGCAACGCATCCGCGTTGCGATGTTCCGCGAATACCCGCTTGCGCGGGCACAGGCAGTCGCGGGCGCGCGTTCGCGCTCTCCGGCCGCCAGGCACTTTTGCCTGCAGCGACGCACGGATGTGCGGAGTATCAAAAAAAAACGGGGCCCCCTACGGCCCCGTTTCTCGTTTCAGCGATAGGATGAAACCTAGTTCAGGCGCTTGGCGAGCTCGCCGGCCGCGTCCTTCACCAGCGCATTGCGCTGCGTCTTGGTGAGATTGTCGGTCAGGATCTTGGCGGCGGCCTCCACGGCGAGGTCGGCAGCAAGCGCCTTCACGTCCTTGGCGGCCTGCGCCTCGGCCTGTGCGATACGCTGTTCGGCCAGAGCGGTGCGCCGCTCGATGCGGTCGGCCAGTTCCTTCCTGGCGTTCTCGCGGATGAACTCGGCGTCCTGCTTGGCCTTGCGGATCATCTCTTCGGCTTCGCTGGCCGCTTCGCGCTGCTGGCGCTCGAACCTGGCCAGCATTTCCTGGGCCTCCTCGCGCAGGCGGCGGGCTTCGTCCAGCTCGTTGCGGATGGTGGCCGCGCGGCCGTCCAGACCCTTTGCGACGGCCTTGTGCACGCCGGCGCGCCACAGGATAGCGAAGAAGATGATCAGGCCCAGAAAGGCCCAGAAAGAGGTGTCCTGAAGCAGATAGCTCATGGCGTCCTAGCTCCTCACCTCGTCGACGGCCTTTTCGGCGTCGGCTTTCTTCACCTTCACGCCCGCCAGATGCTCGGCAACGCTGGCAGCCACGTCAGCGGCCACATTGCATACCTCGCCCAGTGCCTTGGTGCGGGCTTCGGAAATGCGCGCCTCGGCCTCGTCCTGCTTGCCGGCAAGCTCGGCCTCGATACGGGCGGTTTCTTCAGCGGCCTCACGCTCTGCCACGGCGCGGGCATCACCTGCCACGGCCCGGGCCTTGGCACGGGCGTCCGCCAGAGAGCGTTCGTAGGTTTTCACCGCCTCGTCGGCTTGGGCCTTGAGGCTGGCGGCGGCATCGAGATCGTCGGCGATGCGGTCCTTGCGCTCTTCGATGGTCGAGCCGATACGCGGCAGGATCCAGCGCGAGAGCAGGATGTAGAGAACAGCAAAGCTGATCGCCAGCCAGAAGAGCTGGGAGGCGAAATAGGTCGGATCGAAAGGGGGGAACACGCCGCTGGCGGCGTCTTCATATCCTGTCGGGCTGGGCTGTGCCATCGCGCACCGGTCTCCTGTTAACCGCCGATACGCGCCCCGCCGCTAGAGGGCAGGGGCGCGTAAAGCCTGTTGGGGGAAGGGCGAACCGCCCCCCGCGTCCGTTACGGTCTTAGACCGCGAACAGAAGCAGCAGGGCGATCAGCAGCGAGAAGATGCCCATGGCTTCGGTCACGGCGAAGCCGAAGATCAGGTTGCCGAACTGGGCCTGGGCCGCAGCCGGGTTACGCATCGCGCCTTGCAGGAACGAGCCGAAGATATTGCCCACGCCGACGGCGGCGCCCAGCATGCCAAGACAAGCCAGACCGGCACCGATGTATTTTGCGGCTTCCGCTTCCATTGAGGTAGCTCCTTGATAGTGAAGTAGTTGGATGACGGGTTAAGTGGATCAGTGATGCCCGGGATGCAGGGCGTCGTTCAGGTAGATGCAGGTCAGAACGGCAAACACGTAGGCCTGCAGGAAGGCAACCAGAAATTCCAGCGCGGTCAGGGCGACCACCATCAGGAAAGGCAGGATGCCGACGGCGGCCAGTGCGCCGCCCGCTGCGCCAAGCATGACGATGAAGCCGGCAAACACCTTCAGAAGGATGTGACCGGCCAGCATGTTGGCGAAGAGACGGATGGACAGCGAGATCGGACGCGACAGGAAGGAGATGATCTCGATCGGCGTCACGATCACGTAGAGCGGGGCAGGCACGCCCGCCGGGAAGAAGATGGAGAAAAATTTCAGCCCGTTCTTGAACAGGCCGTAACCCACCACAATCACCATCACCAGCATGGCCAGCGCCACGGTGACGATCAGATGGCTCGTCACGGTGAAGCCGTGGAAGTCCGGCGCGGGGAAGTAGGGCATCATGCCCAGCATGTTGGCCATCAGGATGAAGGCAAACAGGGTGAAGACGAGGGGGAAGAATTTCAGCCCGTCATTACCCGCAGAGCTGCGTACAAGATCGGCCACGAACTCGTAGAGCAACTCGGCAACCGATTGTGCCCGGCCCGGCACCAGCGCGGCGCGCGAGGTCGCCACGGCCAGCAGGCCTATCGTCAGGCCCACCGCCAGCACCATGAAATAGCTGGAATTGGTGAAGGAGAGATTCAGCCCCGCCACGGAGAACTCCGCAATCGGGTGGATCTCGAACTGCTTGATCGGGTTGGTGTCAGCCACGCCCGGCCCCTTGCTTTAGTGTTGCCCGGCAGGCGAAAAGCCTGCCCTTGAAAATCGTCTCGTGCAGCCGGGGCTGCGGTCTATTTTTCGAGTGAACGTACGGCTCGCACGATATTGAGCGCGCCCGCAACAAACCCGAGTATTACGCCGGTCAGAAGCCCGAAGGGCGACCAGCCGAAAAACCAGTCCACCAGCAGGCCCAGTCCGGTTCCGGCGAGCACGCCGCCAAAGAATTCAGAGCCGTAGCGTATCCCTTGGGACCAGCCTGACGGCCCGGCCTGCTCTTTCGCTTCGCGCTCCTGCCGGGCTTTAAGCTTGGCGGCAAGGCGGTGTTCGAAATCGTCCGGGTCTGGCTTGCTCGTATGATCGCTGTGGCTGGACATGACTGCCTAGTGACTCACCGGGAGGACACCCCCCAGAAAGCGCGCGCACACTATAAGGGGGGCATGGGCAAGTCAAGACGCCCTAGCGCCGCCTTATCATTTTGAATTGATTGATGTTTTTGGCTATTCCGCTGCCAGCAGTGCTTCTGCTGCACGCAGGTTAACCGAGACAAGCTGGGAAACGCCCTGTTCGCCCATCGTAACCCCGAACAGACGATCCATCCGGCTCATCGTGACGGGGTTGTGGGTGATGATCAGGAAGCGCGTATCGGTCAGCTGGCGCATCTCTTCAAGCATGCGGCAGAACCGGTCCACGTTGGCATCGTCCAGCGGTGCGTCCACCTCATCGAGTACGCAGACCGGCGCCGGGTTGGAAAGAAACACCGCGAAAATCAACGCGGTAGCGGTAAGGGCCTGCTCGCCGCCGGACATGAGCGACATCGTCTCCAGCTTCTTGCCCGGCGGGCAGGCCATGATCTCCAGGCCCGCTTCCAGCGGATCATCGTGCTCGGTCAGGCGCAGCTCGGCCTCGCCGCCACCAAAGAGCGTGGAGAAAAGCTGGCGGAAATGGCCGTCCACGACCTCGAATGCGGCCAAAAGACGCGCCCGGCCTTCGCGCGATAACGTATCGACGGCTTTGCGCAGGCGCGCGACCGCTTCGACGAGATCGTCGCGCTCGCGCACCAGATTCTCGCGTTCGCTGGAAAGCTCATCGGCTTCCTCATCGGCCCTCAGATTGACCGCGCCGAGCCGCTCACGTGACAGGCGCGCTTCGTCCAGGCGCCGCTCCAGCTCTGTGGAGGAGAGGGAGGCATACTCGCTGCTGCCTGCGCGCGTCTGAAGGGCTTCTGCCGTATCGCCCGTGGCATCGGCGAGGCGGGCTGCGGTCTCTTCGATCCGGGCCCTGGCGGCGTCCAGCGTGGCGGCAGCCGCCGCGCGGGCCTCGCGGGCGGAGCCAGCTTCACGCTCGGTGGCGCGCAATGTGGCGTCGGCTTCGCGCAAGGCGGCCTCAGCTGCATCGACTTCAGAGCGGGCAAGGCGCGCGCGCGATTCGGCCTCGCCCAGCTGGTCGAACAGGGCCGAGCGGCGCGCTTCCAGTGTTTCGGGCGCAGCCTGGGCTTCTGCGAGTTCCGTGCGGGCCTGCGCCTCGTTCGCTTCCAGCTCATCAAGGCGGGCCTTGGCGCTTTCGGCGCGCCGGGCCCAGTCGGCCTCTTCGCGCTCCAGATTGGCGATGCGATGGCGGCGGCTTTGCGCGCCCTTGCGGGCCGTTTCCAGCGCCGCGCGCGCATCGGCGGCACCTGCTCGGGCATGCTCGGCAGCGGTGCGGGCCTCGTCCAGAGCCGCAGATCCATCATCGGCGGCCAGCGCTTCGGTCTCGGCCTTTTCAGCCGCTTCCAGCACCTTGCCGGCAGCTTCGGCTTCCGACTGCAGCCGGGCGGCGGTGTCCGCGAGATTGGAGCGGCGCGCTTCTGCCCGGACTGCTTCCTCGCGTCCCTCGGCCAGCGCACGCTCTGCCTTGCGGTGAGCCGCAACCGCCTCGTCATGGGTGGTGCGGGCGGCGCGGGCGGCCTGTCCTGCTTCATCAGCCTTGCCGGCGGCGAGAGTGTAGGCCTTCTCTGCTTCCGCTTCGCGCTCGCGCGCGGTGTTCAGTTCGGCCAGCGTCTCTTCCAGCCGGTTGCGGGTTTCCAGCCGGATGGCGGCAGCAGACGGGGCGCCAGCCTCGGCGGCAAACCCGTCCCAGCGGCGCAGCGCGCCGTCCGATGTGACCAGCCGCTGGCCGGGTTTGAGCTCTTTTGCCAGCCGGTCGAGATCAGCCGCCTCGACCAGACCGATGGCCGACAGGCGCGCGGCAAGGGCGGGCGGTGCGCTCACCAGATCGCTCAGCGGTTTCGCGCCCCCGGGCAGAGCGTCGGCGGCAGAGGCAGGCCCGCCCCAGCGCCGCGCGCCCGCAGGGTCGAGCCCGGCTTCCAGATCATCACCCAGCGCAGCGGCCAGCGCCTGCTCACTGCCCGGCGCGGCACGCACCTGGCTCACCACGCCGTCCTCGCCCTCATCATTGCCGGCAAGGCGTTTGAGGCTCTGCGCCTCGCGGGCAAGGCTCTGCGCCTCGCTCTGGGCCGTGCGCAGGGTATCGCGCGCGGCTTCCGCCTCTTCTTTCAGGGCGCGTGCGGTCTCTTCGGCTTTGGCAAGCTGGCCTGCCGCCGTTTCAACAGCGTGCGCAGCCTCGCTGACGGCGCTTTCCAATGCCTCCAGGGAGGGGCCATCGCCTGCACTGAAATCTTCAAGGCGCGCGCGGGCGGCTTCGGCTTCGTCTTCAAGCTGCTGGTGGCGTTTGCGGGCGGTCTCCACCTCGCGCCGGGCAGTCTCGCGCGCAGCTCGGATGCTGGCGGCATGGGCGCTGGCTTCATCCAGCTTCTTCTCCGCTACGCTGCGCTTTGTATCGGCGTCCGTCATGGCCGCTTCGGCGCGCGACTGGATCTCGGCGTCTGAGCGCATTTCCTCGCGCACACGCGACAGGCTGGAACGGACGCGGGCAAGGCTTTCGCTGGCTTCGCTATTGAGCTGGCTTTCGCGCGTCTTGCTGGAGGCCAGTTCTTCCAGCCGGGCCGTTAGGCGTACGATTGCGGCCTTGGCGTTGTCGAGATCACGCTCCAGCGTATCGCGCTCGCGTTCAACCAGGCGCAAGGCGGCGGAGGCTTCGGCTTCAGCCTGACGCAAGGGCGCGACAGCGTTCGAAGCCAGCTCGGCGGCATTGGTGGCGGAGGCGGCCAGCCGGGTCGCCTCGGCCACCACGGCTTCACACCCTTCCAGATGCTTGGCCGCTTCGGTGGCGGCTTCATTGGCTTCATGCCAACGGCGCAGCCACAGCACGGCTTCCAGTTCACGTATCTCGCCCGACAGCTTGCGATAGCGCCCTGCCTGACGGGCCTGACGCTGGAGTGCATCGTGGCGGGCCTCCAGCGTGTCGACGACCTCCTGCAGGCGGGTCAGATTGGCCTCTGCCGCATTGAGGCGCAGCTGGGCCTCATGGCGGCGGGCACGCAGGCCCGAGACGCCAGCGGCTTCTTCCAGCACGCGGCGGCGGTTTTCCGGCTTGGCATTGATAAGTTCGCTGATCTGGCCCTGACGCACCAGAGCGGGCGAGTTTGCGCCGGTGCCGGCATCAGCGAAGAGCAGCTGCACGTCTTTGGCGCGTACTTCCTCGCCATTGATTTTGTAGTCCGATCCCTTGCCGCGCGTGATCCGCCGGGTGACTTCAAGAATATCGGTATCGTTGAAGCGGGCGGGTGCGCGCCGGTCGGAATTGTCGATGGTGAGGATCACTTCGGCGCGGTCGCGGGCCGGGCGCATGGCGGTGCCGGAGAAGATAACATCCTCCATGCCGCCGCCGCGCAGCGACTTGGCGGAGGTTGCGCCCATCACCCAGCGCAGGGCTTCCAGCACGTTAGACTTGCCGCATCCATTGGGGCCGATGACCCCGGTCAGCCCCGCATCAATGCGCAGCTCGGACGGGTCAACGAAGGACTTGAAGCCCGCAACGCGCAGCCGGGTGAATTTCACCGCAAGAGCCTCCTGAAGCATCCGCTGCGGCTTTGCCGTCTTGCCGGACGCTCTACCATTCCACCGAACGCGGTCTGCTATTCAGCCGCGCGCGAACGGAAATACTCGATGATTCGCGAGAAGCTGTCGCCGGTGAATTGCGCTGGCACAAAACCCTGCTCATCCTCGATGGGCTCGGTGCCGGCAAAATAGATCACGCCGGAGCCGTCAGGTGCGCGGCCGGGTTCGAGCAGCACGCCGTTCACGATGAAGCTCGGGGTGGAGCCTATGCCGTCGCGTGCGGCCTGCTGGTTGGACTGGTTGATGGCCTCAACGGCGGCCTCGTCGGACATGCAGGCGCGGAACTGCTGGTCAGAGAGGCCGGCCGAGCGGGCAATGGTCTGGAAATGCTGACGGGCTTCGCCGCGCTGGGCGGCGCGGTAGATGGCCTGCTGCTGTTCAAACAGCACGTCCACGATATCGAAATAGCGCTCTTCAGGCACACAGCGCGCCAGCATGAAGCCGGCCATGGCCAGCTCCGCCGAGCCGGTCAGCATCTCGCGGAAGACCAGGCGCAGCGTGCCATCCTCGATATAGCGCTCCAGCGTGCTGTGGGCATTGGCATGAAAGGCCGCGCAGCCCGGGCAGGCGACCGAGCTGTATTCGATCATTACCACCGGCGCGTCCAGCGCGCCCTTGGCCCGGTCGCCTTCGCGTTCGAACTCGGTCTGGCCCTGTGCGCCGTTGCTGTTGCCGCAGGCGGCCAGCATGAGGGCTGCACCAGCGGCAAGGGCCGGAAGAATGCGGCGCGTGAAGGATTGGGCCATGGGTTCGTGCCTCCAAAGCGGTCAGATGTGCTGCTGGGCTGCAATCTAGCCATTTCAGGCGGCAAAGCGCCAGTGGCCAGAGCATGGTGCGGCTTGCGCGGGGCAGGGCACGTTGATAGTCAGGCCGCTTCAAGAGTTTTCCACCATCCCGGAGCTGCTCCCCATGTCCGTTACCGAGGACGATGTCCGCCGGATCGCCCGGCTCGCGCGCATCGCCGAGCCCAAAGACCGCCTCACCCAGCTCACCGGAGAGCTCAACGGCATTCTCGACTGGGTCGAGATGCTCAACGAGGTGGATGTGGAGGGCGCCGAGCCGATGACCACGCCGGTCATCTCCCCGCTGCCCATGCGCGAGGACCAGGTGACCGACGGGGAGATCCCGGAAAAAGTCCTGAAGAACGCGCCGAAGGCCGAAGAAGGCTTTTTCGTCGTGCCGAAAAGCGTGGAGTAGGCGGGTATGTCTGACGTGTTTTCGATGAGCCTGCTTGAAGCCCGCGATGCGCTGGCCAAGGGCGATGTCTCCAGCGCCGAGCTGACCGCAGCCCATGTGAAGGCCGCTGAGGATGCACAAGGCGCGCTCAACTGCTTCACCGTGATCGATCCCGAGCATGCGCTTGGTATGGCGAAGGCCTCCGATGCGCGCCGGGCCAAGGGCGAGGCGGGCGCACTGGAAGGCGTGCCGCTGGTCATCAAGGATCTGTTCGCGGTCAAGGGCGTGGAGACCACTGCCTCTTCCAACATCCTCAAGGGCTTCAGGCCGGAATACGAATCCAGTGTCACGCAGAATCTCTGGGATGCGGGCGCGGTGATGGTGGCCAAGGCCTCCATGGATGAATTCGCCATGGGCTCATCCAACGAGACCGCCGCCACCGGCCCCGTGGTCAATCCGTGGCGGGCGAAGGGCTCGGACGAAAAACTGGTGCCCGGCGGGTCATCCGGCGGCTCTGTCTCCGCGCTCTCCGCCGGGATCGGCTATGGCGCGACGGGCACCGATACGGGCGGCTCGATCCGCCAGCCGGCCGCCTTTACCGGGCTTGTCGGCGTGAAGCCGACCTATGGGCGCTGCTCGCGCTGGGGCGTGGTGGCGTTCGCCTCCTCGCTGGACCACCCTGGCGCGTTCGGCAAAACGGTGCGCGACAGCGCGCTGCTGACGCAAACCATGGCAGGCCATGATCCGAAGGATTCCACCTCCTATCCCGGTGCCGTGCCGGACATGCTCGGCGCGTGTGACAAGCCGGTGAAGGGGCTGCGCATCGGCGTGCCGAAGGAATACCGGGTGGACGGCATGCCCGGCGAGATCGACGCGCTCTGGGCCAAGGGCGTGGAATGGCTCAAAGCCCAAGGCTGCGAGATCGTCGACATCTCCCTGCCGATGACGAAATACGCGCTGCCCGCCTATTACATCATCGCTCCCGCCGAAGCCTCCTCCAACCTCGCGCGCTATGACGGCATGCGCTATGGCCTGCGCGTCGAGGGCGAAGACCTGATCGACACCTATGAGAAGACGCGCGCGGCTGGTTTCGGCAAGGAAGTCCAGCGCCGCATCCTCATTGGCACCTATGTGCTCTCTGCGGGCTATTACGACGCCTACTATGTGAAGGCGCTGAAAGTCCGCCGCCGCATCTATGAGGATTTCCAGGCCGCGTTTGAGAAGGTGGACGCCATCCTCACCCCCACCACGCCCAGCGCCGCGTTCGGCATCGGCTCCAAATCGAAAGCCGACCCAATAGAGATGTATCTGAACGACATCTTCACGGTCACGGCGAATATCGCCGGCATCCCCGCGATGAGCGTGCCCGCGGGCCTCGACAAGGCTGGCTTGCCGCTGGGCCTGCAGGTCATCACGCGTGCGCTGAACGAGGAGACCATGTTTTCCGTTGCCGCCGCGATTGAAGATGCGGCAGGGTTCACGGCCAAGCCGGAGAGATGGTGGTAGGGATGGGACCTCAAACATGGACGGATTGGGTTGCTTGGGCGGGTGTTGTGATTCCGCTAGCCGCCCTAGCTGGAGCAGCCGTGTTCCACGTACGAGGCGAACTTGATAAAATTCGACAGGAAAAATACCAAAGATTTTTTGACATCATATCGCAGCTTGGAGCGCCGAATTCTCCCACTACGTCGAAGGTGGCAGCAGCCTATGAATTACGAAAGTATCCGCAATACAAAGACGTTATAGTTAGGCTGGCTCGGGACGTGGGCATTGATGGACAGAGTGCAGAGCTTTTAAAAAGAGAGCTTGATTTGACAGTCAAACACTTTGGAGGCCTAGGTCGGTCGGACATCTTAAAAGTCGATTGATCTCATATGAACCCCACAGTCCTTCTCATCCCGCTATGCGGTGTCACCATTCTCGGCGCGGCCATGCTGGCCGGGCGTTTTGGTGACGAGACCGCACCCAAAGCCATAGGCGCGGCACTTTTCCTCTTGGGTGCGGCGAGCATTGGCACCATCCTGTTTGCGCGGCGCATGAAGGCCTGGGTGGACCGCCTGGCCGAGGAACAGCGCCGTGCGGAGAGGGACGAGGACGCGTGAGAGCCATCTGGTATGAACGCCAGGGCGCAGCCAGCGATGTGCTGACGCTGGGCGAACGCCCCGAACCGTCCCCCGGTCCGGGCGAGGTCGCCGTTACGGTGCAGGCCTCCGGCGTAAACCCGTCGGATGTGAAAATCCGCTCCGGCGCGCGCGGGCCGATGGCGGTGGCGTTGCAGATACCCCATTCCGATGGTGCGGGCGTCATCAAGGCGGTGGGCGAGGGCGTGGACCCGTCCCGGCTTGGAGAGCGGGTCTGGCTCTATCAGGCGGCCTATCAGCGCGAGGGCGGATCGTGCGCGGAAACCTGCGTGCTCCCGGCTGAACAGGCCGTACCCCTGCCGGATCAGATTTCCATCAAGGCGGGCGCGGCGCTCGGCATTCCGGCGATGACGGCGCACCGGGCGCTCTTCTGCACCGGCGGTGTGGCAGGCAAGACCGTGCTGGTGACGGGCGGGGCAGGCGCGGTCGGCCATAGCGCCATCCAGATCGCGAAATGGGCCGGGGCAGAGACGATTCTGACAACCGTCTCCAGCCCCGCCAAGGCCGCCATCGCCATGGCGGCAGGTGCTGACCATGTGATCAATTACCGCCAGCAGGACGTGGTGGAGGCAGTCCGCGCCGTCACCGGCGAGGCGGGCGTGGACCACATCGTGGAGGTGGAGCTGGGCGGCAATCTCGCCCAGTCCGCGCAAGTCATCGCCGAGCACGGCACGATTGCCTGGTATGGCTCCGAAGCGGTACGCGAGCCGGTTTTCTCCACCTATCCGCTCATGTTCCGCAACATCACCCTGCACGGGATATTCCTCTACGCCATAACCGCTGAACAGCGCTCCAGTGCGGTCGCCGACATCAACAGCGCGCTGGAAGCGGGGCTTTTGCGTCCGCTGATCGATTCTGTCTGGCCGCTGGAAGATGCCGTGAAGGCGCATGAGCGGGTGGAGAGCGGGGGGCGCGCCGGCGCCGTGATCGTCCAGCCCGGCGGGGGTGAGGAAAAACCCTAGCCAAACGCGCTTCATCGCGGCATGTCATGCGCTGAACCGCCCAACCTTACCAGATGAGCCTTGCCATGCCGCTTGATGACGCCTCCCACCGCTACACCCTGCCCGGCGCGACTGGGGAATGGGAGATCGTGATCGGGCTGGAAGTCCACGCGCAGGTGCTCTCCAGCGCCAAGCTGTTCTCCGGCGCGTCGACCGAGTTTGGCGCACCCCCGAACACCCATGTCAGCCTCGTGGATGCGGCCATGCCCGGCATGCTGCCCGTCATCAATCAGCGCTGTGTGGAGCAGGCGGTGAAGACCGGGCTGGGGCTCAACGCGAAGATCAACCGGTTCTCGCGCTTTGACCGGAAGAATTATTTCTACCCCGACCTGCCGCAGGGCTATCAGATCAGCCAGTTCCAGTTCCCCATCGTCGGCGAGGGCGAGATCGTGTGCGAGCGCGATGACGGCTCGCGCTTCACCGTGGGCATTGAGCGCCTGCACCTGGAGCAGGATGCGGGCAAGTCGATCCATGATCTTGATCCGAATGCAACCTATGTGGACCTCAACCGCTCCGGCGTGGCGCTGATGGAGATCGTGTCGCGTCCGCATATTCGCTCGCCGCAAGAGGCGGCGGCCTATATGCGCACGCTTCGAACCATCGTGCGCTATCTCGATACGTGCGGCGGGGACATGGAAAAGGGCCAGATGCGCGCGGACGTGAACGTCTCGGTGTGCAGGCCCGGCCAGTACGAGAAATTCCGCGAGACAGGTGATTTCAAGCATCTGGGCACGCGCTGCGAGATCAAGAACGTCAACTCGCTACGCTTCATCATGCAGGCCATCGAATATGAGGCCCGCCGCCAGATCGACATTATTGAGGAGGGCGGGAAGATCGATCAGGAGACGCGCCTGTTTGATGCCAATACCGGCGTCACCCGGGCCATGCGCTCCAAGGAAGAAGCCCACGATTACCGCTACTTCCCCGATCCGGACCTCTTGCCGCTGGTACTGGAAGAAAGCTTTGTGGAAGGCATCCGGGCGAACCTGCCGGAACTGCCCGAAGCCAAGCGCGAGCGCTTTGTCGAGATGCTGGGCCTGTCCGAGTACGACGCCTCGGTGCTCACCGCCGACAAGGACCGGGCGGATTATTTCGAAGCTGTGATTGCGGGCGCGGACGCGAAGCTGTCTGCCAACTGGGTCAATAACGAGCTCTTCGGCCGGCTGAACAAGGAAGGGCTTTCCATTACCGAAAGCCCGGTCAGCCCGGATCAGCTGGCAAAGCTTGTCAGCCTCATCACCTCGAGTGTGATTTCCGGCAAGATCGCCAAGGAAGTCTTCGAGATCCTCTGGGCTGAAGGCGGCGACCCGGAGAGAATCGTGGAATCGCGCGGCCTCAAACAGGTCACCGATACCGGAGCGATTGAGAAGGTGGTGGACGAGCTGATCTCGGCCAACCCGGCTCAGGCCGAACAGGTGAAGGCGAAGCCGCAGACGCTCGGCTGGTTCGTCGGTCAGGTGATGAAAGCCACGGGCGGCAAGGCCAACCCGCAAGTCGTGAACGAGATCCTGCGCAAGAAGCTGGGCGTGTAATCTCGTCCTTCTGTTGCCAAGCCTCATAGCAGCGTGGGCCAGAATGACGCCGTGCGGCAAACCATCGGCTGCATAAGACACTAAGCCAACCAACTAACTGTCTTGACGCGCGCGCCGCGGCATGAATAGTTAGTCGTATGGCTAACCAAACATCTGATCTCGACTCGACCTTCCATGCGCTTGCCGATCCGACGCGGCGGGCGGTGATTGCGCGCCTGATGGAGGGACCGGCATCGGTTTCCGAGATCGCCCGTCCCTTCTCCATGGCCATGCCGACCGTGCTCCAGCATCTCAAAGTGCTGGAGGCCGGACGGCTGATCACCACACGCAAGGAGGGCCGGGTGCGCGTCTGTGCGTTGAAAACGGAGACACTGCGCGAGGTCGAGGACTGGCTAAGTGGCCAGCGCGCTATCTGGGAAAGCCGGTTCGATCAGTTTGATGCCTTCGTCATATCACTGAAAAATAAGGAATAGTCTATGAAACGTCCCAAGCCAAATCCTTCCCTGGATCTCGAGATCAGCCGCTTCATCGATGCGCCGGTCGCGCTGGTATGGGAAGCCTGGACCAATCCGGAGCATTTCAAGAAATGGTGGACGCCCCGGCCATGGCAGACGGTGGCCGCAGACATGGTTCTGCGCCCCGGGGGACTTTTCCGCACCGTGATGCGCTCACCGGAAGGTAAGAGTTTCGACCACAAAGGCATGTTCATCGACGTGCAGCCCGAACGCCTGATCGCGTTCACCGATGCGCTGGATGATGACTGGCGGCCAACGTCTGACGCCTTCTTCACCGCGCTGATCTATTTCGAACCCGAAGGCGACGGCACACGCTACACCGCCTATGCCCTGCACAAGGACGAGGCGGGATGCAAGCGCCATGTCGAGATGGGTTTTCACGAGGGTTGGGGCAGTGCGTTCACACAGCTTGAAGAGGTGGTGGCCGGTCTGAAGGCGACGCGCGCCTGACAGGCATTGCACACTGCGTGAATTTTTGGGGAGGGACTCATCTGCAGTCCCTCCCTATTTTTGCCATGGCGCCTGTGTAGTAATGGACCGGCTGGGGGATCAGCGCCCGTGCGGCCCGCACCTTGCAAGGTTGGCGGCCGACGAGGTTAGACCCCCGTATCCTCTTTGACAGGATGCGCGTTCAGGAGCGACGTCCCATGGCGGCCCCGCGGTCTTTCATTATCGCTGCTGTCCTGCTGGTTGCCGCAATCGCGGCGGCGGGCATCTATATCGCGACCCGGCCGGCCGCAGAGCCGGAGCCTGCTGCAGAGCCGGCCGTCACCGAGCAGGAGCGCGCCGAGGAACGCCGCGAGACCAGCGCCCTGACCCCGCCGAGCTTTGATGTGGTGCGTGTGGATGCGCGCGGAAATGCGGTGATCGCGGGGCGCGGTGCGCCGGGCGCGGAAGTGGCCCTGCTGGCCAATCAGCGCGAGCTGACCCGCACCGCCATCACGCCCGCGGGCGAATGGGTGATCATCCTGCAGACCCCGCTGCCCACCGGCACGGTGGAACTCAGCCTTCTCATGCGCACGCCCAGCGGTCAGGAGGTGCGCTCTGATCAGGTGGTCGTCGTATCGGTGCCGGAGTCCCGCGATGAAACACCGCTCGTCGTGCTGGGCCGTCCGGGTGAAGCCAGCCGCGTATTGCAGGGCCCGCAGGACGGCGTGGGCATGGGGCCGCTCGTGCTGGAGACAGTGGATTATGACGAGAACGGCTCGGTGATCTTCTCCGGCCGGGCCGAACCCAATTCCCAGGTGCGCATTCTGGCCAATGGCGAGCTGGTAGCCGAGACCCGCGCCGATTCGGCCGGACGCTGGAGCGTTCCGGCCAGCGGCGGGTTCGAGCCGGGCGTCTATGATCTGCAGGTGGACCAGCTTGATGCCGATGGCCGTGTGACGGCCGTCATCGTGCTGCCGTTTGAACGCGCCAGCCGCGAACAGCTGGCGCTGGGCGGGCAGCGCGTGGTGGTGCAGCCGGGCAATTCGCTGTGGCGCATCGCGCGGCGCCTCTATGGCGAAGGCCTGCAATACACGGTCATCTATCAGGCCAATCGCGACCAGATTCGTGATCCTGACCTGATCTATCCCGGCCAGGTGCTTGCCACGCCTGAAACAGACGGGCGGTAAAACCCGAATCCCTCTCCAAATCTGATTGTTAGCCCGGGCTAATCAGCCTATGGGTTATATCCATGGCGACGCCCAGCGACGTAGTTAACACACCCGATGGCCAGCTCCCCGAGGGGCGGCTTGGCGAAGCCATTGTGCGGGTTGTGGGCATTCTGGTCTCGCCGGACATGGCACGCTGGCGCGTGCGCATGGTGGTGGCCTTTCTGCTCACCGTTGTGGCGAAGCTGTTTGCCGTATTGGCGCCAGTCCTGTTCGGCGATGGCCTGAACGCCCTGATCGACGGTGTTGATGACGGCGCAACGGTAGCGTTCTGGGCCTTTGGCGGCGCATTCGTAGCTTATGCGGCGGCGCGTTTCGCTTCCACTACGGCCCCCCAGCTACGCGACATGATGTTTGCGCGCGTCTCGCAGGATGCCCAGCGCATCGTGGCGCTGAAGGGCTTTCTGCACGTGCAGTCGCTATCCCTGCGCTATCACCAGACACGCCGGGCCGGGGCGGTCAACAGGATTATCGACCGGGGGGCGGGCGCGGTGGACTTCCTGCTGCGCTATCTGGTGTTCAACATCGTGCCGGCCATGATCGAGCTGATTCTGGCATCGGTGATCGTGGCCGTGCGCTATGGGTGGATATTCTCTGTCATTATCGTGGGCGCAGTATTCGCCTACGCACTGGTGACATGGTTCCTCACAGAATGGCGCGTGAAGCTGCGCCGCCAGATGAATGAGGCCGACAGCGAGGTCAATGCACGCGCGGTCGACATTCTGGGCAATTTCGAGACGGTGAAGGCGTTTGCCGCCGAACGGCGCGAGTCGGCCCGTTTTGACGAGGCGCGCGGGCGGTATGCCGTGGCCGCGACAAAGGCCGATCAGAGCCTGCAGACCCTCAATATCGTGCAGGCGGCGATCATGAATGGCGGTCTTCTGGCCGTCATGCTGGTCGGTGCGCTGCTGGCGCTGGATGGCCAGCTGCAGGCGGGCGACGTGGCGGCCCTGACCCTTCTGCTGATGAGCGTATATCAGCCGCTCAACATTCTCGGCTTTGCCTATCGCCAGATCCGCCAGGCCGCGATCGATCTGGAGCGCCTGTTCGAGACCCTGAAGCTGGTACCCGATGTGCAGGACCGTCCCGGCGCCGGGGAGCTGAAGGTCACCGAAGGCCGCATGGAGTTCGAGAATGTCACCTTTGCTCATGAAGGCCGCTCCCGCTCGGTGGAAAACCTCTCCTTCGAGGTGCCGGGCGGCAGTTTTGTAGGTATTGCCGGCCCGTCCGGATCGGGCAAATCCACCACGCTGCGGCTGATCCTGCGCTTTTTCGATCCCGACAAGGGCCGGGTGCTGATCGACGGGCAGGACATCGCCCATGTCACGCAGGAGAGCCTTAGGAATGCGATGGGGCTAGTCCCGCAGGACGTGGTGCTGTTCAACGATACGCTCCGCCAGAACCTGCTCTATGGCCGTCCTGACGCGACTGAAGACATGTTGTGGGACGCGATAGACCGCGCCCATCTGCGCGCCTTCGTGGAAGATCTGAAAGACGGGCTGGAAACACGTGTGGGCGAGCGCGGGCTGAAGCTTTCCGGCGGGGAGAAGCAGCGTGTGGGCGTGGCCCGTGCCATCTTGAAGAACCCGCCCATCCTCATTCTCGATGAAGCGACATCCGCGCTCGATTCAGAAACCGAGAGCGAGGTGCAGGCAGCACTCGACGAGGTTATGCGTGGCCGGACCGTGATTTCGGTCGCGCACCGCCTGTCCACGATTGCGCGTGCGGACCGGATTTACGTGCTCAATAATGGCACCATCGCCGAGTTTGGCACCCATGAAGAGCTGATCGCAAAGGTGGGCCATTATGCCGCCATGTGGGATCGCCAGATCCAGGCCGTGAATGCCGCCCGTCAGGTGCGCGCGGCCACAGCGGCACGCACGCGCGAGCTCTGATCTGCGCTACAATCGGGCTGCGCGGGAACTGTATCAGCCTCTAACCGGTTCAACTCCTGTCAATAAACGGGGCGTAGCGTCACCGCGCTTTCGCCAGAGCAGTTGGGGACGTTGAATGGGCCGCACGGTCAACACTCGCAATCGCCGGATCACGTCCGAGCGAGACGGAAGCGTCGACTGGCAGGACGCCATGGAATCGTTTGCGCTTTACGCCGCCCTGGTGGAAGACGAGGACGCGCGCGAAGTGCTGATGGACATGGGCGGCGCGGAGATTCTCATTTCCCACAATGAAGCGCCTGAACTGGCGCGCATGTTTGCGCGCGAGACGCCCGACACGCTCACGGTTGCGGTGGTAAAGCCGTCTCAGGCGACAGATGCCCGCTTCATCGAGATGTTCATCGAGGAGTTGCGCAAGGCTGGGCGCCAGGCGGGCCTGTTCGAGACAGTAGAAGAAGCGGATGCGTTTCTGATGGCCCAGCGTGAGATAACCAAACAGCCGACTTCGGCTACCGGTGGCCGGATATGGAGCCGTCTGAAGCGGCTTTTCGTGCGCTGACCGGCGCGCCGCTCACACCGGCTCGATGACCGCAGGGTCATTCTTGTCAATGCGCCATCGTCCCAGCCTTCCGGCCTCGAAGCCCGAAGGGCCGCACCGCTGGGCGATCACCTCGATATGGTCGTCATCGATCTCGATCAGATTGAAGGACGGATGTCCCTCGCGCAGCCGGGTGGAGAGCGTGCCTGCGGTAATGTTGAGATAGGCGCCGCCGGGATAGGCGTGCAGGTCTGCTGCCGCTCCGTGCACATGGCCGGTAAGCAACAGGCGCACGGGGCTGGGCGCGAGGATTGCGCTCGCCTTTACGCCGCGCCGGGTACGCGTGCGCAGGGGCGCGGTGGCAGGCGGGATGAAGGGATGGTGGCAGGTGACGATGCCGGGACGGTCTCCTATGGCATTGAGCGCAATGTCGAGATGGCTGCGGCGGATCGCGCCCTCCGCCCAGTTCGAACGGGCCTGCCAGCCGCGCGCCGAGTTCAGTCCCGCCGCACGCCAGGGCCCGATATCGATGGGCGCGGTGAGGTCGGCGAAATGCCGGTCGAACCGGGCAAAGGGATAGGACACGCGCGAAACCGCGTTGAGCAGCGGCGTATCGTGATTGCCCGCCACGACAAGACGCGGCGCCTCGAACTGATCAAGCCAGCGCCGCGCGGCCTCGAACTCGGACCGCTTGCCACGCTGGGTCAGGTCGCCTGCCACGATGATGGCGCCGGGCTTCGTCTCATGGATGATCTCCGCCGCGCCATTGAGGGCCGCCGGATGTTCGGTGCCGAAATGCAGGTCGGCCAGCTGGACTATACGGATCATGCTTTGCGCGCAGCCAGCAAGCGCGCCGCGCCCTCTATCAGCTCAAACTTCGCGTTGCGGGCCAGCGTAACAGGTTCGCCGTCCAGCGTGGCTTCCAGCCCGGTCGATTCCAGTGCGTCCACTGTAACCGTGCGGGCCGAGACGCGCTCCACCCCCGCGGCGCGGCGCCAGTCATCGAGAAGGCCTGTCAGGCCGGTATAGGCCAGATCGAACAGGTTTTCCGGCGCGGCGGCCAGAATTTCGAACCCCGGCTTACCCGGATGCTCGGACAGGAAAATGCCCAGAGCCTGCGCCGTTGCTCCCGGTTCGGGTGATGGCACATAGCGCATCGGCGTGTCGAGGCTGAACGCATCAGCTTCGCCAAATTCGGTTACGGCCTTCATGATGTCGGCCTTGCGCAGGGATTCGCGCGGCCCGGCGAGCCGCGTCAGCCCGCCCAGAAGCGCGCCGACATAGAAGCGCTGGTCTTCCACCTCGCCTGCGGCAAGCTCGATAATGCGCGGGTCTTCCAGAACGGCGTGCAGGCAGGCTGCGATATCGTCCACCTGGTCATGCACCATTCTGGGCAGCATGTTCATGGTGCCGCCCGCCAGCGGCAGGATGGGCGGGCCGCCGGGGCCGAGCGTATTGAGTGCGCAGGCGAGCGTCCCGTCCCCGCCCCACACGATCACCGCATCACTGTCATGGCCGCGCGCCCGTTCGCAGGCCTCTTCGCAATCGCGGTCCATGATCTCGAAGCGCGCCTTGATGCCCAGCGCATCGAACACGGCCTGAAGGCGCGCCTTGGAATCTTCCGGCACGCTGCCTGCCAGGGGATTGATGACCGCGCTGACCTGTCTGATCTCTGGTGCAGGGGATATCCCGCCCATGACTGCTGTTTTTCCCGCCATGAAAACTGAACGCATGAAAGAGTTCGCCGGTTCCCGGCTGCCCCTCAAACGTGAAAGCTAATCATTGTGAACTCTGTTGGGATGTTTATGGCAGCAGGTCTGATCGTACCGGGGAAGCTCAAAATGCTGCTTCGAGGCCCATTTGCTTTTTGATGACTTTTTTAACCATCACGAGACATGGTCTGCCCGGTTCATCGTCGACTAGTCGCATTGCGGCTGGCTGCCTGGTTGGCAAAAGGTGCGGTAATGTCATTAGGTAGCAAGTACGAAGAGCTGGCAGGCTTGGGCACGTGGACGGTCGATAGAGACCAGGGCACAATCAGTTGGTCGCCCATCATGCGGCAGATTCACGAGGTGGGCGAGACGCAGCTCATCACGCCTGACTTTGCCCTGTCATTCTTTTCCGATGAGGACCGTCAGCAAATCGAGTCGGCTCTGACGAACCTCGTGCAGTCTGATGCGCCTTATGACTTTGAAGGCCGGATCACTACAGCGAAAGGAAATCAACGCTGGGTACGCGTCACCGGCGCGGCGGAACGGCATAAAGGTAAAGTCCGGCGCCTGTATGGTACGGTCGAAGACATAACGCGTAGAAAAGATCACGAACTTGAGGCGAATACGGTTCGTGTACAGCTTCAGGCCACATTGAGCGCGCTTCCTGATCTGTTGTTCGAGCTGGATTCACAAGGGTGCTTCACAGACGTATTTGGCGGACATGTTGAGAATCTTGCGGTTCCGCCTGAAGACTTTATCGGAAAGCCTCTGGAGGAGGTGCTCCCGCCGGAGGTCGCGGCACTTGGGCGGCGCGCAATGGCGGCGGCAGCAGCAGACGGACATGTCCGGGGACTGACCTATCAGCTGGACGTTGACGGCGTTGCCCGATCGTACGAAATTTCCGCGTCGCATCGGCCTCCGCTCGGCCAGAAGATGGCGGGCAGTACGGTCGTTGTCGTGCGCGATATCACAGCGCGCGTGCAGGCTGAGGCTGGTCTTCGATATCGCGAGTCCCTGCTCAGTAGCCTGTTTGATCTGTCGCCCATTGGGATTGCTCTGAACGATCTGGAAACCGGGCAGTTTCTCGATCTCAATCCCGCTTTCTTGGCGCCCACCGGATATACCCGTGAGGAGTTCACCCAGCTAAGCTACTGGGATGTCACTCCGACGGAATACGAGCTGCTGGAGAAACAGGCGCTTGAGGATCTGCACGCCAAGGGCCGCTATGGGTTTGAGAAGGAATACGTCAGAAAAGATGGTTCGCGATACCCGGTTTCCCTGAACGGCGTGCGCGTTGAAGATCCTTCAGGACGTTCCGTCATATGGAGTCTTATTGAGGACATCTCGGAACGCCGTGCTCTGGAGAACGCACTGCGCAGCGAGCGCGACCAGTTGCGTCAGCTACTTGACACCAGCCCGTCTGCTATTGTGCGGCTGGATGCGGAAGGCCGCATAGTATTTGCCAATGACGAAGCCGAGGCCGTGTTGGGTCTTGAACCGTCCGAGTTGGAAGATGTGTCGTTCAACGCGCCCGAATGGATAATCACGTCGATCGACGGCGGCGAGTTTGCCGACAGCGACTTACCCTTTTCACGGGTGATGGCCACCGGGGCGCCGGTCCGCGACGTCATGCATGCGATTGTCTGGCCGGACGGCCGGCGCCGCATTCTGTCGATCAACGCGGCTCCTCTGACAGGAGATTCCGGGATGGAGGGGGTAATCTGCATAGTCTCAGATATCTCCGTTCTGATGGAGTCCCGGGAGAGGTTGCGGATCAACGAGGAACGGCTCCGCCTGGCGACCCACGCCGCCAAGGTTGGAATCTGGTCATACAATCCTGAGCTGGACCGCGTGTATTTCTCGCCTGAGTGCTTCGAGTTAATGGGGTTTTCCGAGCCGGTACCCGAGATGAGCGGGCAGGAATACCGCGATGTTATTCATCGGGACGATACCGAGCGGGTGGTAAATGCCATCTATGCCTGCATTTCAGGAAAACGGGATGAGTATCGTGAGCAGATCCGGCATCGCACGCCCGATGGCCGGTATATCTGGACACTGGCAGTGGGCCGGGTCGCGGAAAGGCATGATGATGGCCGCACGCGGATTATCACCGGCACATTCCAGGACATCTCCGCAGAGAAGGAATATGAGCGGCTCATCGCAGAAAGCCGGGATGCTGCCGAACAGGCCAATCGGGCCAAGTCGGACTTCCTGGCCAATACCAGCCATGAAATCCGCACACCTCTCAATGGCGTTCTTGGCATGGCAAAACTGCTGGCGAGGACCGAGTTGACGGAGAAGCAGCGCTTTTATGTCGACACGCTCTGTCAGTCCGGTCAGGCGCTATTGTCGTTGATCGAGAACATTCTCGATATTTCCCGCATCGAGGCAGGCGAGCTGCAGTTCGATATCGAAACCTTTGATCTTGAGGCGGTGTCGCATAACGCGATCAATGCGGTTACCGGCATCTCCGTGAACAAGGGGCTCTCGCTCGAGCTCGAGTTTGATCCGTCACTCGCGACGATGCGCCAGGGCGACATGAGACGGCTCAGGCAAGTACTGCTGAACCTGCTGGGTAATGCGGTCAAGTTTACGGACAAGGGCAGGGTTACCTTGCGTGTCCGGGGCGGCAGCGGGGATGCCGTCTGGTTCGAGGTGGCTGATACGGGCATCGGCTTGAAGGCGGACGAGTGCGAGGTGGTCTTTTCGCGTTTCGTGCAAGCCAACAGTTCCAATACCCGCAAGCATGAAGGCACGGGTCTTGGGCTCGCCATCTGCAAGGAGCTGGTTGAACTGGCGGGCGGCGAGATATCTGTCGAATCCCGTTTTGGCGAGGGGTCCGTTTTCCGCTTTTTCTGGCCCTTGCCGCAGGCTGACGGCCTGCAACCGGATGAGGGTGAGCGTGTCCAGTCAGATATGGCTTCCGCATCTATGCCGGACCGCAATGGCGTTGTGCTGATTGTCGAGGATAACCAGACCAACATGGCCGTCATAGAAGACGCAGTAAGGTCCGCTGGTTACAAGGCCTTAACGGCGCGCAATGGACCGGAAGCACTGCGCATCCTGGAATCGGCCAGGGTTGCCTTGGTGCTGATGGACTTGCACATGCCCGGAATGAGCGGCGAGGAAGCCATTGGCCGGATAAGGGCCATGGAACCGCCCGTCTCGCAAACGCCAATCATTACGCTGTCGGCTGATGCAACGGCCCAGACGGCGGGGCGGCTGAAAAAGCTGGACATTCAGGGCAGCTTCAACAAACCCCTCGATCTTGATGCTGTCATCAGCGGAATCGAACACTGGACTGAACCGAATAGGAAGGCCTGCTGATACCTATGAGAAATGCTGCACTTGTCGACGATGATCCGGTTGAGCTCGTAATCCTGTCCGGATTGGCGGAGAGCATTGACCAGCCTTGGACGTTCACGCGGTTCTCTTCCGTTGAAGATTTCATTGATGCCAGCGCGGCTACCAGGTTCGATGTTCTGTTTCTGGATCGCAGGGTGCCACCGCACAGCCGCTTTGAAGACAGCGTGGCGATTGTCGAACAGTCGGGCTTTGAGGGTCATGTGGTGCTGCTGACCAATCACCGGGTCGGCACGAAACGGCCAGCCAGCAAACTGAACGTCCTTGGGCCGTACGAAAAAATGGATATCCAGGAGCCTGAAGCGCTTGAGGCTTTGCTGGGTGGTCAGGCGCCAGGATAGCCCCTGTTCGGGCGGGAGCGCTGTTTGCGGCGCCAGACTTCTGACCGCCTTTGCCGGCTCCCGCGTATTGTAAACGCTTTGTCATCCGGTACCGGCTAAGCCGGTGACGGGCAGGACAGGGGCAGGTGTGAGCGCTGGGCATATCAGGGATGTGAGGCCGGATGACCTTCCGGACATCGCCCGCCTTGTGGCGCGGTGCGGCTTTCCGGTGCGCTCGCCGGCCGGCTGGCGCTGGGTTCTGTTTGAAAACCCTGATCAGGGCGATATCCCGCCGGGCTGGGTCTATGAGGCGGAAGGCCGCGTGGCCGGCTTTCTCGGCAATTTCGTGATGCGTTACGCCAGCGGCGGTGACGCGCTTGCCATCGCGACCGGCCACACCATGGTCAGCGATCTCGACGGCGCCCAGCGCAGCACAGGGCTGAAGCTCGTGCGCCATGGCGTGGCACAGCCGGGCGTCGGCGGGTTTGTCACACTCAATAATAACGCGCTCTCCGGGGCCGTGCTGCGCCGGGCGGGGGGCACACCCTGGCTTGGCGCGCCGGGCCGGGAATGGGCCGAATGGGTGCTGCGCCCGGACCGGATACTGCTCTCGCGCCTGCCAACGCTCAGGCCCGGCGGTGAACGCCATGAGCGCGATTTCGCGCTGCAGGACGATGGGCGCTGTGAAAAGCGCGGCGTCACCCTGCTGCCGCTTGACGAGCTTGCGGACGAGGATATCGCGGGGCTGGGCGCACAGGGCCGCATCGCCCGCAAGGTCAGCCTTGACCATCTGCGCTACCGGCTGGCCGACCCTGACCGGCTGGGCGGTGCGGGCTACCGTGCGGCGGCGATGGAGGGCGAGGTGCTCGCGCTTGCCGGGTTTGTGCTGACCAAGCCCGCGCCCGAACGGCTGGAGCATCTGGAAATCATGGACTGGCTGGCCAGCGATTGTGAACGCGGGCGTATCGCCCAGAGGGCGCTTGTCGCGCATATCATCACGCTGGCGCGCCGCGCCGGCATTGCGCGGGTGCGTCTGCATTTCCCCCGCAACCTGCCCGCAGGCGTGCTGTCAGCGGGCGGGCCTTATGTGATGCGCCATCACGGCCATGATCCCTGCCATGCGCATTTTGCGCACCCGGCGCTGCAAGGCTGGCAGCCCGGCCCCGGCGATGCCGACTATTTCCTTGCCTTCCGGATTCCGCCGCGCCTCACCGCGCTGCAATAGCCCGCGCGACTGCCCCGGAACGTCACCAGGGCAGATGTGTCAGGGCAGGCATGGGTGGAGACGTGTCGGCGATGGCTCCCCGGGCCGGACTCGAACCAGCGACCGAGCGGTTAACAGCCGCTTGCTCTACCAACTGAGCTACCGGGGAACGGCCTATCGCGCGACAGAGCCGGGTTCTTACCAACACCCTTCCCGGGGTGCAAGCAGGTAAGTTCACCCGGCACCTGCCAATAGCAGGCAAAAAAATCGGGAGCCCGAAAGCTCCCGAAAAGGCATGGGTGGATGGTGGGGTGTCTTCAGAAGAAGACGCTCTCACATTAACGATTCGATGGTTAACAAGCCGCTAACAATAGCCAGGGTGCGTTGAAGAATTCGTCATCGCTATCAACAGGAGGTTACCGGTCTCGCCGCGGCGGCGTGTCTGCGCTAGTCTGCCGGAGACAAAACACTCCAAGGGAGGCGAATGTGAGCAACACCCGTCAGGATGCCGGCGCAGATGGCGAAATGGTCAATGGCCGCTATACGAGCTTTGGCGCCTTCTTTCCGTTCTATCTGCGCGAACACGCGATTCCCGCCACACGCTACTGGCATTTCGTCGGCACGGTGCTGGCGCCTGCCGTGCTGATCTGGGCGATTGCCACGCAGACCTGGTGGGGGCTGCTGCTGGTGCCGGTGGCGGGCTATTCCTTTGCCTGGGTCAGCCATGCCTTCATCGAGCGCAACAAGCCGGCCACCTTCACCTACCCGCTCTGGTCGCTGATGGGCGATTACAAGATGTTCTGGCTGTGGGTGACAGGCAGGCTGGACAGCGAGCTGGAAAAGGCAGGCGTCACCCATCATCCCCATGCCGCCGGGCAGGGCGGCTAGGGCAGGCGCCATAACCGTGAAGGGACATTGGAGGCGCCACCCGGAATCGAACCGGGGTACAAGGATTTGCAGTCCTCTGCGTCACCACTCCGCCATGGCGCCTCTGTGTGGTGGACGAAGAGCTATAGCGAGGCGCATCTTTCCCTGCAACGCGCTTGACGCATCTGTGCACACATGACGGCACCGCACGCGTTGCGCTTTGCTGCCAGCGCGCGATATAAGCCCGGCACATTTCACGAATAATAGAGGGACGCGCTGAGCGATGAGCGACTTCACCCAGGCCCGCCGCCAGATGGTCAACAGCCAGATCCGCCCGGCTGATGTCACTGATCGTGACCTGCAGGATGCGATGCTGGCGGTGCCGCGTGACCGCTTCCTGCCGCGCTCGCTGGGCGGCTCTGCCTATGCGGACATGGAGATTGATCTGGGTCATGGCCGGCGCTTCATGCGTCCGCGCGATTTCGCCAAGCTGGTGCAGGCTGCCGCCGTGAAGCCCGGTGACATTGTTCTCGATATCGCCTGCGGGCGCGGATACTCGACCGCCATTCTGGCGCGGCTGTGTGAAACCGTGATCGGACTGGAGAGCGAGGCGGAGTTTGCCTCCAAGGCCGAAGGCGCGCTGTCCGATGTCGAGGCGGACAACGCTGTCATCGTCACCGGTGATCTGAAGGCCGGCGCGCCGGATCAGGGCCCGTTCAACGTTATTATCGTGAACGGGGCGGTTGAAGAGGTGCCCGCCAGCTGGCTGGAACAGCTTGCCGATGGCGGCCGGCTCGCGGTGATCGTGCGGGAGAACGGCGTCGGCCGGGCGCGCATTTTCACCCGCAACGGGGCCGCTACAGGCAGCCGGGTGGTGTTTGATTCGATGACGGCCGTGCTGCCGGGATTTGAAAAGGCGGAGGCTTTTGCCTTCTAGGCTAGGCTGGCGCAATCGTGAACCGATGTTCACGTGCCTTGCCGGTTTGCCGGTGCTAGTTGGAAACAAGGGGCAGCGTGCCCATCTATGCGGGGCCGGGTGGCCAAGAACCGGAAAAGAGGGACGCATGAAACTGCATAACTGCCTTATCCTGGCCGCCGGCCTGGTGGTGTTCGGCCTTGCCCAGCCGGCAAATGCCCAAAGTCTCAATGAAACGCTGGAAGCGGCCTACAGGAGCAATCCTGTTCTGGCTGCGGAGCGGGCGCGGCTGCGCCAGACCCGCGAGGGGCTCACCCAGGCCCGTTCGGCCCGCCTGCCGGGCGTGTCAGCCAGCGCGGGCATTTCCGAAAGCGAGGGCTGGGGCGGCGCTCCTGGCGGCGGCGATGTGAATTATTCCGTGTCGGCCAGCCAGACCCTGTATGCCGGGGGCGGCATCGACGCCTCGGTCGATCAGGCGCTGGCCCGCATTGAGTCCGCGCGCTTTGGTCTCATCAATACCGAACAGCAGGTGCTGATCGACGCAGTGGCGGCCCATCTCAACGTGCTGCGCGATACCGAGATTGTCTCCATCCGCCGCAACAATGTGGAAGTGCTGGCCGAACAGCTGCGCGCCGCACGTGACCGGTTTGAAGTGGGTGAGATCACGCGTACCGATGTGGCGCAGGCCGAAGCCCGCCTGTCGGGCGCACAGGCCCAGCTCTCTGCCGCGCAGGCGACGCTTGCGGCGTCGCGCGCGGGCTATGAGCGCGTTACGGGCACCACCCCGCTGGATGTCGAAGCGCCGGAAGGCCTGCCTGACGTGCCGGACAGCTACGCCATCGCGGCGGATGTCGCGCTGGAGAACAACCCCTTCCTGATCTCGGCCCTGTTCAACGAACAGGCTGCGCAGGCCGGGATCCGCGTTGCGCGCTCTGCCATGCGCCCGGACGTGTCGCTCTCCGCATCGGCATCGGAAGCGCGCGATAATGACTTTACCGGCCGCGCACGTGGTTCGGTAAGCGTGGGCGCGCGCGTGTCCATGCCGATCTTCACCGGCGGGCTGAACGAATCGCGGGTGCGCCAGGCGGTCGCTGTGGCCGACGAGTCGCGCATGAACGTTCTGAATGTACGCCGGCAGATCGCCGAAGGCATTTCCAACGCCTGGAACAATTATCTCGCCGCCGAGGCCGTGATCCGGTCCAGCCGTGAGGCGGTGCGCGCCAACGAGATTGCCTTTGACGGGGTGCGTCAGGAGGCTTTTGTGGGCCTGCGCACGACGCTCGATGTGCTCAATGCCGAACAGGAATTGCTCAATTCCCGCCTCGAACTGGTCCGTGCCGAGCGCGATTACCAGGTGGCCGCCTATGCGCTGCTTCAGGTCATGGGGCGCCTCCGGGCAGAGAATGTGGGGCTGGAGCCGTATGAGGAAGAGGATTTGTCTGCGCCTGGACGGTGGTGGCCTAACCTCCCCTTAACGGGCGGCAACTAGTTTTCCGGTCCTGACGCATAGGGTGCTGGACATCCCGGCACTGTCACTTCAAGCTTGGAGCAAGTGGATTCCGCTTGCCCCTCACGCGAAGACCCGAAGGACCGGTTTCATGGCTCAGAGCAACGCCGAACAAGAACCGACAATGGAGGAAATTCTGGCCTCCATTCGACGCATTATTAACGAGGATGATGAGCCAGGTGGCGAGGAGGCAGCCGCGCCTGCCGAAGCGGCTGCGGTCGCCGAGCCGGAAGCTGAGCCCGCATTTGAGGCTGAGCCCGAGCCCCAGCCCGAGGCGGAAGCGGCACAGCCTGCCGAGGACGATGTCCTGGAACTGACCGACCGGATCGAGGATGAGGGCGAGGGCACCACGCCCATGGCGATTGCCGACGACCTGATGATTCTCGATCGTGAAGAACCTGCTGCCGCGCCCGAACCGGCGCCGGAACCCGAACCGGAACCCGAGCCTGTCTTCGAAGCTGCACCTGAACCCGAGCCCGAGCCTGCCCCTGCGCCGGCCGAGGATGACGACGCCCTGCTGGCCGAACCGGCTGCCAGTGCCGCGGCAGGTGCGTTCGCGGCGCTCACCGAAAATCTGCGCGTAAGCAGCGAGAACGGCCAGACGCTGGAAGGTATTGTGCGTGAGTTGATGCGCCCGATGCTCAAGCAATGGCTGGACGAGAACCTGCCCTCCATCGTGGAGTCCAAGGTGCAAGAAGAGATCGAGCGCGTGGCGCGCCGCCGCCGCTAGGATATCTGGCCGCTTATCTGACTGACTGAAACGGGCGCCCCTGGCTGGAGCGCCCGTTTTGTTTCCGGGGGGACGACAATGCGCGATTTCGACAGCGTCTGGACCGAGATCGAGCCGTGGCTAACCGGTCTGGAAGAGCGCCGCGCCGAGGCAGTCAAGCGTCTGGTCAACGGTATTCTTATCGCCATTCCGATCGCCATTGCCGTCATGGTGTTCACACTGCTCTTCAACGGACCGCCGCCTCTGGGTGTGTTTGGCGCTGTTCTGGCCGCCGCCGCCGTGGTCGGCCTGGCAGCCGCGCCGCTCAACACGTTGCGCAAGGAGGTCAAGGAGGGGTTGAACAATCGCCTCGCGGAGGCGTTTGGCCTGCGCTACTCGCCCAAGCCGGTGGTGCCTGCGCAGTTTGACAGTTTCCGCAGTCACGGTCTGGTGCCGCGCTCTGACCGGCGCAGCTTCGAGGATCATTTCGAGGGAGAGGCTTTCGGGGCACGCTTCGAGCTCTACGAGGCCGAACTCAAGCAGCGCCGCCGCTCACGCCGGCGCACCTATTACGTCACGGTCTTTCGCGGCGTGCTCATTCGCGTGGAGTTTCCCCGCACGATTGAGGGCGTGACGCTGATCACGCGCGATCAGGGCATTTTCAATGCGCTGGACGGGCTGATGCGTTCGGCCAATGGACGCCGGCTCGAGCGGATCGGACTGGTGGATCCGAAATTCGAGCGCATCTTTCAGGTCTACGGCACCGATCAGGTCATGGCGCGCTATCTGATGACACCGACCTTCATGGAGCGCGTGCTGGCTCTGGAAACGGCCCTGAAGGGCAAGAATGTGCGCGCGGTGTTCGATGAGTCGCTGCGCGATGGTTTTGGCAAGGGCGAGATGCTGCTGGCGGCTGAAACGGGTAATCTGTTCGAGCCAGGTTCCCTGTTTCAGCCGCTTAATGCGCGCGTACGCGTCGAGGCACTCTATCGTGACTTCGAGCTGATCGAGGAAATCATCGCGCTGATACTCGATCCCGACCACACCACGGGTGCCTCTCAGCCTTCATAGGGCCGAACCGAGCGCACGGCCATGGCGTAGGCGGCATCGGCAAGATCGGTGCTGACGCGCTGTATCTCCATGCGTCCTTCCACCCAGACCGGCTCCCAGAGCGCGTTGAAGCGGATCGGCTCGGCCGATCGGAGATAGACAATCTGGTTGGGCGGGGGCGGGGGATAATGGATACATGCCCCGTGATAGGGCAGGAACAGGAACTCGCGTGCCTGTCCGCGCTCGGCATAGTCGAGCGGCAGAAGATAGCCCGGCATGCGTACGATCAGTCCGTCGAGCTCTTCCACGACATTGAATGTGCCGATCTGCTCGTCCCGGCGCGACTGGAACTGGCTCATCAGCGTGGGTGGTGCGCGGCCCTCTTCCAGTGCCAACAGCATTTCAAGCTCGCCATCGGGCAGGAGGTCGCGCCAGCTGACCATTTCGGCAGGTGCGTTGGGATCAACGGCCAGTGCGGTCAGCTCGCCGGCATGCGGGTCAGTGGTATCTGACGCTTCAGGACTGCACGCGGTGATTCCCAGCAGGGTTGCGGACATCAGCAGGGCTGTCAGGCGCATCATTTCCCATTCCCGGTCAAATTCTGGCTCATTGGTAAACGCGGCACACACGCTGTTTTAACGCCGATGCGTACATAGTGCGCGCCAGAACCGCAGAAAAATGCGGCTGGAGGGTGTGATATGGGGTCTTTAGAAGCACGCGCAATCGCGCGTGGCGAAGAAACTGCGCGGCAAGTGCGTGAGGCCGCCCGTGTTCTGATTACCAAGAGTTCGCTGCAGGCGGTGCCGATGAACGTCATCGGTGCGTTGGGCCTTGCCGCCATTCTTTGGAATTCCGTCCCGCCTGTCCTGCTCGGGTGCTGGGTCGCGGCCATGACGGTCATCTCGGTCTTGCGGCTGACATCGCTGGGCCGGGCGCGCAAGTCGAATACGGTGCCGACGCCTGGTGAGATGAACAGCTATATGGCGTGCACCGTGATCGTGGGCGCGTTGTGGGGCGGGGCGGGGTTCATGCTTTCAGCAGACCCGTCCATGGCAGCGGTGCTGGGCGTTGCAGTGATGATCTCGGGCATGTCGGCCGGAGCGGCGATGACAGCCGCCGCTGAGCCGCGTGTCGTGCTGGCCTACAATATTCCCTGCCTGTCGCTCGCGGCGGCCTGGTATCTGTCGTTTGCGTCGCTCTCCGGTGTCGTCCTGGCCATCATGGTCGGGCTGTTCTTCACCGTTACGACCCGGCTTGCTGCGACCTATCGCCAGAGCCTTGTGGAAACGGTTGAGGCTAATGCCAGCCTGGAGGAGGCCCGCAGGGAGGCCGATGCCCAGCGCGAGGCGCTCGCCCGTCTGGCGGAACGTCATGAAGCGGCCGCGCGCGCGTCAGAGGATGCTGCGCGGGCCAAGGCGGCCATGCTGGCCAATATGAGCCACGAGCTGGGCGCGCCGCTCAATTCCATTCTGGCGCAGACACAGATGCTGCAGGAGACCCAGCTTTCAACCGATGCCTGCCGGATGGTGTCGCGCATCCGGGAGTCCGGGGATGTGCTCAGCGGTCTGGTGGCCGAAATTCTCGACGTATCGCGCATCGAGGCGGGCAATATGGAATTGCGGCTGGATGATTTCCCCGTCGAGCGTCTCAAGGAACGTCTGACCAGGTTTGGCGAAGCGCGCACCCGCATCAAGGATATCGCTTACCGGATCGATGTGTCAGGCGATACCGGCGAGCAATTGCGTGCCGACCAGGACCGCATCTGCCAGATGGCGGAAATCTTTATCGCCAATGCGGTGCGCTTCACCGAAAGCGGCTCGATTGATGTGGCGATTGGGGTTGCGCCGCGTGCCGGGGATGGTTCAGCGCGGCTGCGTCTTGAGGTGCGCGATACAGGCCGGGGTGTGCCGTCTGCCTATCGTACGCGTCTGTTTGACAGCTTTGCCGAGGAAGCCGCGCGTCCCGGCTCCAGCTCAGGTACGGGGCTCAGTCTGCACCTTGCCAAGCGCATGGCAGCCATGATGGGTGGTGAGGTCGGCTATGAGCCGGGCGATCCGGGTTCGGTTTTCTGGTTCGAGGTGCCGGTGCGGATTGCTGACAAGCCGGGCCGCTATGGCGATGAGCGCCTGTCGCTGGTCAATCGCCGCCTGCGCATGCTGGTGTGCGAAGCGGACCCTGCACGCCGTTCCGTGCTTCTGGGGTATCTCAAATCGTTCAACTGCGTCGTCAGCTGCGCCGATAGTGCCAGCGACATGATCGAAGGGCTGGGTGCGTCGGCCTATGACGCCATCGTGCTGGGCCTGAATATTGGCGCCTATGAGCCCGAAGATGCGGTGCACGATATCCGGTCGCTGGCCTCTACGGCCTCACTGACTCCTATCGTAAGGCTGGCGGACAATCTCGCCGCGCCGGTACAGCGGGCAGGATCGGAAGTGCTGGTGCGCGCACCCGTCACGACAGAACCCCTCCTGCAGGCTCTGGAAGAGGCGCTGAGCGAGGATCCGTCTGCGATAGCATATCTGCGCCGGACAGCGTAAGAACGGCCTCCACGAGCGTTCTAGCGGGTTTCTGAGCCTATCCAGGCGAGGAAGCCCGCTGCGCTTGTCGCCGCATCCACATCCAGTGCCAGCACGCAGGGCTCGTCATACGGGTGCAGGGCGATGAGCCGGTCTCTCACGTCGCCTGCGCGCGCCGGGCTGGTCTTGAACAGGGCCACCGTTTCGGCGCCGTCCTCAATCCTGCCTTCCCATCGGAAGACCGACCGGCCTGCGGGGAAAATGTTCGCACACGCGATCAGGCCTTCGTCCAGAAGCGTGTGCGCGGCCTGCGCCGCCGCATCACCATCCGGCCAGGTGGTGTAGAGGATCACCGCACCGCCGCTGTCAGCCATTTCGCCGTCTCCCTTGCAGTTCAGGCAATCTGTCCGGATATAGCAGGCAAGGAGAAGGAAGAACCATGACTGCGGCTGATAGAATCAAGGACAAGGGCGCGCTTGTGCTCTTTTCAGGGGGGCAGGATTCGGCCACCTGCCTCGCCCATGCGCTAAACCATTATCAGCGCGTGGAGACGATCGGCTTTGACTATGGCCAGCGTCACCGCATCGAGCTGGAAGCACGCCTGAAGGTGCGCTCCGCGATGGCAGGGCTGAACCCTGAATGGGCGGCGCGTCTGGGTGAGGATGTGACGGTCGATATCTCCGGCTATGGCAGGCTGGCCGAAAGCGCGCTGACCTATGAGCGCGTGATCGAGATGGGACAGAGCGGGCTTCCCACCAGCTTTGTGCCGGGGCGCAATCTTGTCTTTCTCGCCATGGCCGGTGCCCATGCCTGGCGGCGCGGGCTGGATGTACTGGTCGGGGGCATGTGCCAGACCGACTATTCGGGCTATCCCGATTGCCGTGAGGACACGTTGAAGGCACAGGAGCGCGCGCTGGCGCTGGGGCTCGACATGGACCTGACGCTGGACACCCCGCTCATGTTCCTGACCAAGGGCGAGACCTGGGCGCTGGCCGATCAGCTCGGTGGGGACGCGCTCATCACGCTCATACTTGAAGAGACCCATACCTGCTATCTCGGTGACCGGGGCCACCGCCATGAATGGGGCTATGGCTGCGGCACGTGCCCGGCCTGTGAGCTGCGCGCGGCCGGCTGGCGGGACTGGCAGGAGGGCAGGGCGTCATGACCTATGCGGTCAAGGAGACCTTCCTCACCGTGCAGGGCGAGGGCGGGCAGGCGGGCCGCGTTGCCGTGTTCCTGCGCTTTGCGGGCTGCAATCTGTGGAGCGGGTTGGAGCGCGACCGCGCGCACGCCGTCTGCCAGTTCTGCGATACCGATTTTGTCGGAACAGATGGCCCGGGCGGCGGCAAGTTTGCCAGCGCCGACAGCCTTGCCGCTCATGTGAAAAGCTTCTGGCCGGGAGGTGGCAGACCGCTGGTTGTCTGCACGGGCGGCGAGCCGCTCTTGCAGCTTGATGGGGCGGCAATCGCCGCGCTGAAAGCGGCAGGCTTCGAGATCGCGGTGGAAACCAATGGCACGATTGAAGCGCCCGCCGGCCTCGACTGGATCTGCGTCAGCCCGAAATCGACCGCGCCGCTCAAACAGCTTTCCGGTGACGAGCTCAAGCTGGTCTACCCACAGGCGGATGCCATGCCGGAGCAGTTCGAGGGGCTGGACTTCAAGGCCTTCCGCCTGCAGCCCATGGACGGGCCGCAGCAGATGGAAAACGCGAAAGCGGCGTTTGAATACTGCCTTGCCCACCCGCAATGGAGCCTCTCGCTCCAGACCCATAAATGGATCGGGGTGGATTAGGGGAGTATTGAAACCCCGGAACCGCGCAGCGGTATCTGGGGTCTCTCTCCGCCTCTCCTGCAACAGGTCCCCGCTCTGCGCTGCGCTTGGCCGGGAGTTCAGCGCGGGTGACTACAAGCTATCCACCATCACGATTTCAGATTCCTCCAGAGCCTTGATGGTAATGACCGGCTCGTCCTTGATGGCGGCGCCATCACGGGCATTGAGCGCGGTGCCGTTCACCTCGATTTTCCCTGTAGCAGGAACCAGATAGGCGTGACGGCCCGCATCCAGCGTGTATTCGATGCTCTCTCCGGCCTTCACCGTGGCACCGAGCACACGGGCATTGGCCCGGATCGGCAGGGCGTCGGTGTCGCCTTCAATGCCAGAGGCCAGCACCACCAGCTCGCCTGCGCGGTTGTCTTTCGGAAACTCGCGCGCATTCCAGAACGGCTCACCGCCGCGTTGGTCGGGCATGATCCAGATCTGGAATATCCGGGTGGTTTCATCCTCGCGGTTATATTCGGCGTGGCGTATGCCGGAGCCTGCGCTCATCACCTGCACATCGCCCGCTACCGTGCGGCCCTGATTGCCAATGCTGTCCGTGTGCGTGATGGCCCCGTCACGGACATAGGTGATGATTTCCATGTCCGAGTGGCCGTGCGGGTCAAAGCCGGTACCGGCGCGGATGGCGTCATCATTCCAGACCCTCAGCGCCCCCCAGCCCATGCGGGACGGATCGTAATAGGAGCCGAAGCTGAAATGGTGACGGGCATGGAGCCAGTCATTGGAAAAGCTGCCAAGGCTTGAAAATTCGCGCTTCACGATCACGGGACGACCTCCTTTGAAGCCATAATTGTTGCGTTGGCTTCACAGATAGGAGATGGCGCGCCGCAGATTGAGGCGCGGTTTGGCTGGTCAGTCTTGCCGGACTGGAAATGATCGGACGCTAGATGCGCTCTGTCACCTTGATGGCCGCCCGGCAGCCGGCCTTGATCAGGGCAGAGAGCAGCGGATAGCCGGGCGCATCGTGTGCGCCTTCATCCACGGCGAGATTCTTGTGGGCGGTCTCTTCTTCCTGATAGCGGGCAAAGTCGGCAGCGAGCTCAGTCTCGCCCATGGCTTCGAGTTCTTTGACCTGCTCGCCATAATGACCCTCGATCACGCTTTCCACGGCCTCGGTGCAGGCATGGGCGGCTTCCTCGCCCATCAGGGCGGTGGCCACGCCAAGGCCGAAACCGGCCATACGCCAGACGGGGCTGAGAAGCGTGGGGCGCACGCCGCGCTCGGCGATATAGCCGTCAAATGCATCGAGATGCGCCTGCTCGTCGGCTTCCATGTGGGCGAGCTGGCGGGCGATGCGGGTCTTCGACGGGATGCGGCCGAACACGGCGCGCTGGCCGCGATAGATATGCACCGCCCCATACTCTCCGGCATGGTCGATACGGATCATGCGGGCAATGGCGTCCGTGTTACGGGCGGGACCGGGACGGCGGATGCTCATGGCTGGCTTCCTTGCGGCTGGGTCAGGCGGGTGAGAAGGATATAGGCCGAAACGGCCAGAAGCCCGGCGGAGACAAGCGCATTCCACCCGGCCATGGAGATGCCGAGAAAGCTCCAGCTGATCTCGTTGCACAGCGGGATGATGCGCGCAGAGCCGAGAAGCTGTTCCATCTGCTCAAGGCTGATCCCGCCTGCGGGCGCGGCGCCGGCGCAGGAGGGCGGCAGGTCGAGTATCTGGTATTCGACCAGCACGTGATGACCGGCATGCCACAGGCTCACGCCCGACAGCACGCCCACTACTCCCACGCCGAGTGTGGTCGACAGCGCCGGCAGGGGCGCCAGGCGCAAAGCGAGGAAGACGGCAATCCCGCCGCCTGCGATGGCTGCATGGGCCCAGCGCTGGGTGATGCACATCGGGCAGGGCAGATAGCCCCAGATGTATTCGGATGCGAATGCGCCCGCGAGCAGTGCGAGCGAAACCAGCGCCGCCACCAGCGGCCAGTTGCGCGCCTCAAGGCCCCAGCGGGCGAGTGTGTGTAAGCTCGATATCATGGGGGCAAGTATAGGCACGAGGCGGCGCTCCCGCGATAGGCGCAACTGCCGCAGCTCAGCGCCTTCTGCTGCGCCGCCAGAAAAAGAGGCCCGCAAGGCCCAGAAGGCCCAGGACACCCAGCGCCGCAATCGCCCAGAAGCCTTCACGGATCACGGTGCGGATCAGATCGGTGAGAAGGTCGACAAAGGCCGGGCCGAGGATGATCAGCCCGCCATAGAGCACGACGATCCAGGCCGTGCCGAGCAGCAGCCCGGCCAGCACCAGAAGCCCGTCGCGGTTGATGAGGCCGAGCGATGCGACAACCAGCGCCACGCCCGGCGTGGAATTGGTCAGTGGCAGCGGTACCAGAACCGACAGGCAGAACAGGCAGAACATGAAACCGACCACCCGCTCTGCAATGCGCCCTGACAGGAAGGCGAGGCGCGGGGTGGCAAAGTCCTCGATCCAGCCAAACCAGCGCTCGGCTCCGCGCGCGGTTTTCTCAAGGCTTTCCTTGGAGAGCCGCCGCGATGCCATCCTCGCGGGCAGCCAGGGCGCGGAGCGGCCGAGCGCCATCTGCGCGGACAGGGCGAGCATGGGCAGGGCCACGATCTGCGGGACGCCATAGAGGAAAGGCAGGCAGACCGGCAGGGCCAGCACGAAGAGCACCATGCCGAAGGCGCGCTCGCCCAGAGCGCCGGACAGCTCGCCCAGCGTCAACCCTTCTGCCGGAGCCTCTGCCGCCACGCGTTTCAGGCCGGAGACCATGCCATGATCAGGGCTGTCGTGTGAGGCGTCCATATATGGCGGGGTCCGGTCTGGCGGGGCAGGAGTGCGGCGGCAGGATTGGCATGCTCCGCTCGGCGCGTCCAGCGCAAGGATTGGCCGTGCTGGCACCTCTCGACGCACGCGCGCACCTCGCTTATGAAGCAGGTCTGGCTACCCAAGCTGCGGGCGTGGCGGAATTGGTAGACGCAGCGGACT
>JAIUMI010000016.1 GCA_022565665.1 Glycocaulis sp. | reverse complement strand
CGGCTCCCGCCCCCGCCTACTGGGGGGTTTCCCCCCCGCCCGCCGGGTTTCCCCGCCCGGACTTCATGCCAAACCCCAAGCACTAAAAAAAAGCCCCGGCCGACTGGCCGGGGCTTTCTTATTCAGACAAGGATAGCGCGAGCTAGCCGGCAGCTGCCTCACGGGCCGCTGCTTCCAGCTGCTCTCGGCGGGCTTCGGCGTCTTCGTCGCTCATGCCGACCTCGCGGAACTGCTGACCATACTCGTTGAAATAGGCGCGGCAGCGTTGCGGGATATCGATACGCACGCGGCCATCATCATCAGCCTGACCGATAACGGTGGCGATACGCAGCTCGGCTTCCACCGTCAGACGGCACTCGTCGATCTGCACCTGCTCGCGCTGCTGTGCGCGGCGGGCCACGCCCTCGATCTGGCCGTTCACGAAGTTGATCCAGCCATTGGCCTGCGTGCGCGATTGCGGGAAGCGGGCCCCTTCACGGAAGGCAGCCAGAGCGCCCTGATTGTCATTCATGTTGAAGCGGGCAGTGCCCAGCAGCACCCAGGCCTCACCCGGCTGGCGCAGACCACCCCGGTTCAGCGCGGTCTGGAACGCCTGCGCAGCGGGCTCCCACTCATTGAGCTGGTAATGGGCCTCGGCAAGCTGAAGCGCGGTCTGGCCATCACCACGCGTTTCCGAAATACGGCGCAGGACAGGCAGCGCGCGCTGGAACTCGGCCGCCTGACGCCACATGTTCGACAGCAGCTCCAGATTGCGCACATTGTTTTCAACACGGCCCGCATTCATTTCACGTTCGAGAATCTGCGCGCCCCGGAACGGGTTGTTGTAATAGCTGTAATACTGCGCCAGACGCACCAACTCTTCACTTTGGGTGAACAGGCCATTGAGATACATCAGCTTGTTGGCTTCAAACGCCTGGGCTTCCTGCTCGGTGCGGGCCAGAAGGCTGACAAGGTTCTGCCAGGCCGTGCGCTCCTGCGGGAAACGGTCCACCTGCTGGCGCACCACGCGCAGCTCGTCCGCCGGGCGGTTCAGCTGCTGATAATAGACCAACATGATTGGATATTCGTTGAGTGTCGGATTCGGTGTGTTGTTGAACCACTGCTCGGCATAGCGCAGGCCATCGTTATACCGTTCGGCCTGGGCGTAGGCGATCGCCAACAGGCGGGCCAGACCGGTATTGATGGTTGCCCCGGCCGCAATTGCAGCCTCGAACTCACGGATGCCCTCGTCGATCCGCTCCTGGCTGATCAGGATCTGACCGAGATTGATCCGCAGGTCGCGCACCTCCTGCTCATTGAGACCACCGGCATTGATAGCGCCGCGAAAGTCCGTGACCGTGGCGTTGTAATCGTCCAGCTGGAAGGCCACCCGGCCTCGCTGGGCAAGGATCACGCTGCGCTCGTAGGCCGACGGGTTGCGGTCGAGCGCCTGGGTGAGCGTCTGGCGCGCGCCCGTGTAATTGTCGGCCTCCATCTGCTCCTGAGCGCGCAGGACCATCTCACCGATCTGGGTGGAGAAGGTGCGGTCCTGCTCACTGCGCTCCTGGCTCTGCTGGTTGCGGCGCTGCGCATCGGCCGGCGGCGCCATCACGGTGATGCCAAGGCAACCCGTGACCATCGCGACCAGCAGGATACGCATCAATTGCGACGTGCTCTGGGTTTTCATTCTTTCAACTCCTGATCGCAACAGGCCTGAGACCATGTTCCGAACGGCCACCGCCGCTTACTCGAGATTGTAGTCGAAATGGGTTACAACGCCCCGGCGCCACTGGGCTACACCGTCCTGGACGCGCGGCTCATACCGCCAACGCTCCACCGCGCGGATCGTTTCCCGCTCGAACAGGGAGTTCGTGCAGGAGAGGATACGCACATTGGTCGGGTTACCTTCCGGCGTCACATCGAAGGTCACCTCGCAGCGTCCTTCAATACCCCGCTCTGCGGCGCGCACCGGATAGTTCGGCGGAATGCGTACCAGCGGCTGGGCGTCACGGTCCGACACGTCAAAGCTGATATCCCCGCCAGCAAGCGAAGGCCGGTCGAACTCGGGCAGGCCACCCACGATGGTAGACATGCTTTCGGTCGGCTGGTCCGCACGGGCCCGTTCGATCTGGGGCGGCGGGGGCGGCGGCTCGACCTGGTCGACATCATCCACCGTTACCGTACGGTCGCGCACGGCAATGTCCTCAACCCGGTCTGCGATGGATATACGCAGCTCGTCGCCAGCATCATCCAGCGGCACGGAGTCCTCGAAAATGAGGATCTGCATCAGCGTGAAGAGCAGGAAGGTGATGATCGCCGCGAGCGGCACACTGACGATAAGCCTGATAAGACTGGCCATAGCTGTGCTCTTTCTCCCTGATCAGCGCGGACGGGTCGATACTGTAACAGGAATCTGCATGTCCTGCAGCAACTCCTGAACGTCCAGCACAGTCCCGATAGGCGCTCCGCCATCGCCCTGGATCATCGCTTCGGCCCGGGGATTTTCCTGGCGAAGCTGCTCCAGCACGTTGCGCAGCTGGTTCATCTGGTAGACCTGCCGGTTCACCCAGATCTCGTCATCGGCCGTAACCGCTACGAGAATGGTCGGGCGCTCGCGCTCATGCGTCTGCGTCAGCGGACGCTCCACATCAACGCCCGGTTCCTTCACGAAAACGGCGGTGACGATAAAAAAGATAAGGAGGATGAACACGACGTCCAGCATGGGCGTCATGTTGAGTTCGACATCTTCCTCGTCAGTGTTCACTCGGCTCTGACGGCGTGCCATGTGGAACTCTCCTCTCTACGAACCGCCGCCGGAGCGGTCACGATTGAGCGAAACGGGTATCCCGTTGGCCTGCATCTCGTCCCAGAGCTGCACGATGATGCCGTGATGGGCCTCATCGTTAGGCTGGATCAGCACAGCCGAATTGGGCTGTTCGGCCCGTATCCGGGACACCGCCGCCATGACGCGGTCCGGCGTGGTGCGGTCCTGGTTCACGAACACCGCATTGGTGTCCGTGATCTGCACCAGGATAACCGGAGCGGCATCCTGCGGCGGGGTCTCCGCCGGAGGCGGCGGGCGCATGTCAATGCCTTCTTCCTGCAGGAAGGTGGCCGTGACGATGAAGAAGATCAGCAGGATGAACACGATGTCGAGCATCGGCGTCATGTTCACGTCGGCTGAATCATTCGGCTTGTTCTTGCGTCTGCGCATGGGGTTACCCCACTTCCAGTTCGTCAGCCAGTTCGTTCACACGCCGCTTGGCGAGACGTTCGATCTGGCTTGAGAAGATAAGGCCCGAGAGCGCGGAGACCATGCCGGCCATGGTCGGAATGGTGGCCCGGGCAACGCCCGCTGACATGCCGCGCGCGTCTGACGAGCCGGAAATGGCCATTACGTCAAACACTGCGACCATGCCGGTCACCGTACCGAGAAGACCGAAGAGCGGAGCCAGAGCCACAAGGGTCTTGATGAGCTCCACATTCTGGTCGGTCTTCATCTTCACTTCCGAAATGAGCTGGTCGCGGATCGCGTGGGCGTACCAGGAGGAGTGGTCACTGCGTGCCCCCCACTCCCGGAGTGCCCGTTGAGCCACTCCCTTGTGGGCCAGCCCGAAATAGGCCAGCCGCTCAAGGATGAACGCCCACATCACGAAGGTCAGAGCCATGATCCAGGTCAGGATCGGGCCGCCGCGCTCCAGGAATTCCTGCAGGCCGGAAAAGGCGCCTTGGAAATCCATAATGCCGGTTCCTTCTAGCCAGCGCGCTCTTCAGCGTGACGCGCGATGATGCCAGCGGCCTGCTCTTCCAGGGTCTGCTGGGCCCCGCGGGCGAAGCTGGCAGCAAACGAGTGGATGAACAGGAGCGGGATGGCGGCGATAAGACCCATAACCGTGGTCACGAGGGCCTCGGAGATACCGCCCGCCATGATGCGGGGGTCGCCGGTGCCGAACAGCGTGATCTGGGTAAAGGTCCGGATCATACCGGTCACCGTACCGAGCAGACCCAGCAGCGGAGCCACGGCAGCCGCCAGCTTCAGGAAGTTCAGGCCGAACTCTAGCTTGGGCGTCTCGCGCAGGATCGCCTCATCCAGCTTCAGCTCGATGGTCTCGATCGGACGGTCCTTGACTTCCTCATAGGCCAGCATGATGCGGCCGAGCGGGTTGCCTTTGGAAGCGGTCGAACGGCGCTTCTGCCCATTGATCGCGGAGCTGGTGGAGAACAGCACGAACAGGCGGAACAGACCAAAGGCAGCCGAGAAGATCAGCAGGCCGAGAATGATCTGGGCCACAATGCCGCCCTGCTCGAAGCGCTCAACAGTGTTGGGCACATCCTTGTAGATGTTCAGCAGCTGACCGCGGGACGGGTCCAGAGGACCGGACACGATGTCGCCCTCAGACGCGCGGGCCAGAGTGCTGGCTGCGTCAAGCAGACGGCCCGGGGGCTGGCGCTCGAGCGGAACGAGGCGGTAGCCGGCAGCCGGGTTGTTCTCTTCGCCGCGCCACAGCACGTAGCGGGTTCCGCCCGTGGTGATGAAGGCGTTGAACACACCCACACGGGTGACCGGGACAGGCTGGCCGTCATTCACACCCGAAACGCGGGCGTTGAAGGTGACGACGTCGCCTTGAAGCTGCATTTCGGAGATCATGGCCTGCCAGATACGGTCAAGCTCTGCGCGGTCCGGCAGGGTGCGGCTTTGCGACAGGGCGCGCAGCGGCTCGTGACGGCCAGGCGCCTGAGCGGAGGCGATCGACGCCTCGATGGTGGAGGCAAACTCGCCAGACTTCTGGCGGGCCGCACCGAACAACTCACCGAACTGGCCCTGCTCGCGGCGCAGCTCGGCATCAAGCTCCTGAATGCGCACGCGATTGGCCTCGAACTGCTCGCTATTGCGGGCACCGACCGCTTCCAGCGAATTCAGCTGGCTGCGGGCCTGAGCGACAAGCGCGGCCTGACGGTCGCGATTGGCGCGGAATTCCTGCAGACGGCGCTGGTTCTCTGCAGAGGCCTCGCGGGCGTCTGCACGAACGCGGTCAAGCAGTTGGGAAATGGACGTAACGGGCTGGCGCTGGGCTTCCTGAGCCATCGCCGTTCCGGCGAGCATGCTGGCGCTGAGCGAGACAGCAGCTGCAATTTTAACAAGCGTTTTCATCGCTTCTTCTCTCCGTCTCTTCAGCACTAGCGGGTGACCGGGCCCGGAAGGGGCACGACCATCACGTCAGGGGTGGTAACCTCCTGCGCAATCCGCAGGGCGCGCTGGACATTGGTGGCGTGGGAGGATGACAGCGAACGCCATTCCGGGTGCGTCTTGGTCATGATCTCCAGACGCCCGTCCTGGAAGATCCGCACCAGGGCCGCGCGGCCGAACTGCAGGATCGTCACCTCGTTGGGAACGCCGTCGATCTCGACTTCCTCCGCATAGGTGCGCAGGCTGCGGCCATAGGCGGCTTCGATCTCGTAGGCATTCAGGATAACGCGGTATTTCTCCGCCGGCGGGGTGCCGGCATCGCCCAGAAGACGCTCGATATTGTCGAGACGGGCGCGGCGCGTTTCCTGCTGGAACGGCAGGTCGGACGCGATGAACTCTTCCAGCGCCACATACATGTTGAGCAGCATCGGAGTCAGGTCGCGCTCGATCGTGCTCACGCGCTCAAGCTGGAACTCCAGCGCCTCAAGCTCGTTCTGCTGCGAACGCAGGAACACTTCCTGCTGCTCGACGAAGACGCGCTGGTCTTCGATCTGCTGGCGCAGAGCCAGATACTGACGCTCAAGATCGCCTGCGCGGTCCGCGATCTCGTCGATCTCGCGCTGCGCGGCAGCCCCTTCCTGGGTGGACTGCCGGGCCACCTGGAGCGCCTGATCAAGCTGAGCGTGGGCTGCACCCCCGACCAGCATGGAACCCAATCCGACGGCAAGTGCCGTGCGGAGACGTGCTTTCAGTTTTGACATGTCTCGCCTCACAGAAGCCGGCCAGCAACACCAGACGTCGCCGATCCCGGATACCCTCAAAAACCAATGTCAGCCTCGTCCAGCGACGCTGACCCCCCAACAAAACACGGCGCAATTGCTCGCGCCTGCAAGGCACACGCCTTGCGAATCTTCCTGCAGGGAATACCTGACGAACAACTATCCCCTTTCGTGCGCGGCGTTTTTCACCGTCTTGTGCGTGGAACGTGGATCATGTCCCGCTCCTTTGACGACAGACGCTAGCGTCCCTTGTGCAAGCGATCAACCGCTCTTGCGCTGCAATTACTGCGCCACCCGCAGTTAACGCTTTCTAGAGCAGGTTGGTTGCCGAAATAAGACAAAGGCGTGCCCGGACAGTGCCCGGATCATGCCGGAACGGCCACATTCTGCACTTCGAAACGGGAAAAATGGCTGGGGTGCCAGGATTCGAACCTGGGAATGGCGGTACCAAAAACCGCTGCCTTACCACTTGGCGACACCCCAGCAGACACGGGCATGCCGTGCTTACGGGAGGCGCTAGATAGCCCGCTCGCCGCGCCGATGCAACGCCTTGCTGCAACTGGTCCTGCACCCCAAGTGCATAAAAGCGCGCGCGGCCTGATTGCCATGTCCTGAAGCCTTGGTTATAAGCCGCGCCTCGGTTCGGAGTATAGCTCAGCCTGGTAGAGCACCGTCTTCGGGAGGCGGGGGTCGCAAGTTCGAATCTTGCTACTCCGACCATCTTCATCCCGCCCTTCATATTTATAATGCGCACACTTGCTGCCGTGCACAAACGCGCACTCGACCCGCGCGGGCGCGGCCTATATCGTGCATGTGAACGGGCCGCGCCGAATTGCGGCCTTTGGGGGATGAGGGAGTTTATTGCATGCGCCAGTTCTGGATCACCTTCTTCGGCTCGATAGCCGGTGTCATTGTCGGCGCTGTGCTTGCCGTCGTCCTGTTAGCCTTCATGATCGCCGGGCTTATCGCGTCTGCAGCGCAGCAGGCCGGCGAAGGGCGCGCCGCACGCGCGACCACCGGAGATATCGTGCTGCAGATCGATCTGCGCCGCAGCCGGTTCGACCAGCCAAGCCGCTCGCCCTTCGCCTTTGCCGAGCCGCTGTCGGTTGTTGATATCGTGCTGAACCTGCAGCGCGCACAAAATGACGAGCGCGTGCGCGGGGTCGTGGTGCGCGCCAATGAATTTGGCATGTCACCGGCCCAGGCCGAGGAGATCCGCGCCGCCCTTGCCCGCTTCTCCGGCACGGGCCGCTTCGTCATCGCCCACGCGCAGGGCTTTGAAGGCACCGGCATCACCAATTACTTCGCCGTCAGCGGGGCCGACGAGATCTGGCTGCAGGACACCTCCACCTTCTCCGCCGTCGGCCTGGCTACCGAGTCGCTCTTCCTCGGAGGGCTGTTCGAGCAGTTTGGCGCGGAAGCGGAGTTCCTGCAGTTCCACGAATACAAGAACGCCGCCAACACCTTCACCGAAAGGGGCTTCACCGAGGCGCATCTGGAAGCGACCCGCTCCTACCTGACCTCCATCTTCGATGCCGCGCTGGAAGGCGCTTCGGCAGACCGGGAGATGGACCTCGACACGTTCCGCCAGCGAATCATATCCGGCCCGCATAGCGCAGAAGCGGCGCTGGAAGCCGGGCTGGTCGACCGGCTGGGCCATCCGGCTGCGGCCCGCGCCGCGGCCATTGAACGCGCAGGCGGATCGGCACGCGTGCAGGATATCGAGACCTATGCCCGTCAGGCCTCCCAGGCGCCCTCGCGCGGCACCGGGCCGGTGATCGCCCTTGTGTCAGGACAGGGCGGCATCGTCACCGGACAGGGTGAGCCGGGCTTTGGCGGTGAGGACATGATCGGCGGCGATACCATGGCCGATGCCATTGATGCGGCTGCACAGGCCAGCGATGTGCGCGCCATCATCGTGCGCGTCGATAGCGGTGGCGGCTCCGCCATTGCGTCCGACCAGATCTGGGACGCGGTGGTGCGGGCGCGCGAGGCGGGCAAACCTGTCGTCGTGTCCATGGCCTCCCTCGCCGCCTCGGGCGGATATTATCTCGCCGCCCCGGCAGACCTGATCGTGGCCAATGCCACCACCCTGACCGGCTCGATCGGCGTGCTGTTCGGCAAGATCGTGCTGGACGGGACGCTGGACCGGGTCGGCGTCAATATCGAACCGCTGGCGGTGGGCGGTGAGTACGCCACGGCCTATTCGGCCCAGACCCGCTTCACCGAGAGCCAGCGCGCCGCCATCGAGGCAATGGCGTCCGACATCTATGATGATTTCACCAATCGCGTGGCCGAAGGCCGTGATCTTCCGATCACCCGCGTGCGTGAGATTGCGCGTGGCCGTGTGTGGACCGGTGCCCAGGCGCTGGAACTGGGGCTGGTGGACCGTGTCGGCGGCCTGCATGAAGCGGTGGAGGCCGCCCGTGAACTCGCCGGCATCGGCGCGGACGAGAGCGTGCGCCTGCGCCGCTATCCCCGTCAGCCCACGCCGCTGGAAGCCTTCCAGCAGCTCTTCGGCCTGACCGCCGAAGGGGCGGAAGCCGCGGCCCGGCTGAACGCCCTGATGGACCTGCCTGAGGTGCGCGCTGCCCTGCAGGCGCGCGAACGCGCCAGCGCGCGCGGCGTGCAGATGCGCTCAGAGGAAGCGGTGCCCAACTAGGCGTCCTGACCGCGTGTTGAACAACAAAGCCCGCCAGGCACTGCCCGGCGGGCTTTTTTCGAACGCCTCAGCTTCCCAGCGACATCGCGCCGAAGATGACGGCCATCAACAGACCCAGCATCAGGAAGAAGAAATAGAGCACATCAAGGGTCACGGTACGCACCGCAGAGCTGAACCGGCCACGCTCATACACCACCCGGTTGATCCGGTAGAGATAGGCATTGGCGTAGATCAGCAGGCCCAGTATCGCCCAGCCCCATCCGATCACCATGGCCGCCAGCACGGTGAGCGTCATCGCGAAGAACAGCGCCGCGTGGAAATGCAGCGACACGATCAGATGGTCAAAGAACAGGAAGCTCCGCCGCCACAGATAGACCAGCGCCAGCAGAGCCGCGTAAAGCGGTAGCAGGACAAACATGATGCGCGGCACCCAACGCCGCGTCTCGGCGCCCAGCCGGTCCCTGCTGCGCTGATCGAAGGAGAAGTTTGACCAGTCGCCGGCCGCCGGCTCTCCGGCTTCCTGCAGGGCAGCGCGGGTTTCCGCAGGCAGCGCCGCCATCCAGTCAGGCTGGGCGGCCTGAGGCTCTGACGCCTCGCCGGCGTCTCCTGCCCCGCTGGCGGCATCCTCGCCGGTACGCCGTGTCATGCCGGGAAACTGCCCGCGCAGCATGCCGTCGACAATCTCCAGGCCCTCCAACGCGTCCTGATACTCCTCCTCGCTCATCTGGCCGGCTTCACGGGCCAGCTCAACCTGCTCGCGGGCAGTGGCGATACGCGCCTCTTGCGGCGCGAAGCCGATCCCCTGCCCCGTCGCCAGCGGCAGCAGTACGAAGAAGATCAGCGAAGCGAAGATGTAGAGCCGGAAGGGCGGTATGAAGCGTGAGCGCCTGCCGTCCAGATAATCCCGCGAAACCTGGCCGGGATAAAGCATCAGCGCCGGCACGGTCTGCATGAAACGGCCATCCATGGCCAGCAGTGTCTCGGCGCTCTCCTTGAGCAGGGCCCAGAAGGGGCGGCGCAGGCTGCGGGCGCTCTGCCCGCAGCCATGGCAATACTCACCGGTCAGCTCAGTGCCGCAATTGCGGCACGCCCCCTCTGGCGCATCGCGCCCGGTCTTGCCTGCAAGGCCGGCCAGCGCGTCGGCCTGGACATGTTCAACCGCCGTGTCGACAGCATCGTCGAACTGCCCGGCCATCGGTGCCTAGCCCCCGTTCTGGCCGCGCTCCACATCGGTGAAGCACATCCAGCGGGTGCGGTGAATGTGGACGATATTGTCCTCCCAGCCGGTAACGCGCGGGTTCACCAGAGACTTGTTCACATAGTAGACGATCGGAATGTAAGGCATGTCGTCGAGCATGATCTGCTCGGCTTCGGCCATCAGGCGTCCGCGCTCCTGCGCGTCCAGCGTGCGGTTGGCCTGCTCAAGAAGGCGGTCATACTCCTCATTGGACCAGCGCGAATAGTTCATCGGGATGGAGCCAGTCTCGGCCAGGAACAGGAAGTTGTAGGCATCGTTATAGTCGCCAATCCAGCCGCCATCGCCCAGCTCGAAATCGCTGGCGCGCAGGTTGGAGTAATGGATCTGGGTCTCCACCACCTGGATATCGACCTGCACCCAGTCGGCAATCAGCTGCCAGTCCTGCTGCACCACCGGCGCGATACGCGGATTGTCGCTGGTTGCGCGGAAATTATAGGTAAAGCGCAACGGATTGTCGGGGCCATAGCCAGCCTCTTCCAGAAGCTCGCGCGCCAGCCGGCGGCGCTCTTCGACCGGTGCATCAAACCAGCTGATCCGGGCGGTGCCGGGATACTCATCAACGCCCGGCGGAACGAAGGAATAGGCCGGGATTTCGCCTGCGCGCAGAATATTCTCCGCGATGAACTCGCGGTCGATGGCCATGCCGAGCGCATTACGCACGCGCGGATCGGAGAATTTCTCGCGCGTCGTGTTGAAGGAGAAATAGACAATCCCGAGATAGGGGTGAACGCGCACGTAATCCGGCACCTGCTGGCGCAGGAAGGGCAGGGACTGACCGGCAAAGTCGGTGATCAGGTCCAGCTCGCCATTACGCACCCGGCGTTCGGCGGCCGCGTTGTCGACGGTCGGGTAGAAATACACATCATCAATGCAGACATTCTCATTGTCCCAGAACCGCTCATTGCGGGTGAGGTGGATATAGTTGTTCGCCCGCCAGGCGACGAGGCGGTAGGCGCCATTGGTCTGGATGTTCTGCGGCTGCACCCAGGCATCGCCATGGCGCTCCACGATGTGCCGGGGCACCGGGAAGGTTGTGTAATGGGTCAGAAGACCGCGCAGATAGGGCGCAGGAAATTCCAGCTCGATCACCAGCGTGCGGTCATCAATCGCACGCACGCCCACCTCGGACGGATCAAGCTCGCCAGCATTGACTTCGCGCGCATTGCGGATCGGGTAAAGCAGGGAGGCATACTGGGCCAGCGTCGCGGGATTGAGGATACGCTGGAAAGCGTACTCGAAATCGTGCGCGGTGACCGGCTCGCCATCGCTCCACTGGGCTTCGCGAAGCGTGAAAGTCCAGGTCAGGCCATCCTCGGCCACGTCATAGCTTTCGGCCATGCCGAGGATCGGCTCACCGGCTGCGCTCTCGGTGAACAGACCGATGAACATGTCGCCAATGATGTTGTTTTCCCAGGTGCCGGAGGATTTGTGGGGATCAAGCGAGAGCGGCTCTGCCATATTGCCCCGGTGCAGAACAATGGAATCGCCATCATCCCCGCTCCGGCCGCACGCGCTGAGCGCCAGTGCGACCGCACCGGCTGCCAGAGCGCCTACCGCACGTCTTGCAATCCCCATATTCCTCTCCTCATTATCAGCCGGAAACAATGGAAGCGCCTTGCCGCCAGATTGACACGGCATCTGTGTCAGTCATGTATCGTTACTGTTCCACAATCAAGGAAAACACGTCATGGCCGACATATCACCATGCATCAAGGCCCTCGCGATAACCGGTGTCTTTGCCAGCACCGCGCTAGCGGTCAGTAGCGCCCATTCGCAGGAAGCAAGCCCGGCCATTATCGAAGCGATTATCGCTTGCCGGTCGATCAGCGAACCCGATGCCCGCTTGGCCTGTCTGGATGAGGCAAGCGGCAGGCTGGAAACAGCCGTGCGGGGCGATCATATCGTGGTTGTGGAACGCGAACAGGCTGTTGCGGCCGAACGGGACAGCTTCGGCCTGTCATTCGCCAATCCGGGCCGCGTTCTTGCGTCAATCGTCGGGCGGGCCACCGGCATCACGGAAAGCGGCGTGCAGGAGTATGAAGACGGCGTAAGGGCGGTAAGGCGCGAAGATGGCGAGATCGATTCGCTGAGCAACCTTCCGGTCCGGGCGATCACCCAGAATCATCGAGGGCAACTGATCGTCACGCTGCAAAACGGCCAGGTCTGGCGCCAGATCGACAATCGCCGCGTACGCGTCCCGCGCTCGGTTGACGGCGTCACACTGGATGTGCAGCGCGCGGCGCTCGGCTCATTCTTCATGTCGCTCAGCACATCAGGCGTTCAGGTGCGCGCGCAGCGGGACTGATGCGTTTGAAGCGATGTTGCCTGCGGCAGGTCGGGCCAACGCGGTTGCAACGCCGATAACGGATTGGCGCCAGCGCTAGCGGTCCTTCGGATCGATCGCGTCGCGCAGGCCGTCGCCGATGAAGTTGAAACAGAACAGCGTGATCATCATGGTCAGCGCCGGGACGATCAGCGTCCAGGGCGCCACTTCCATGTCACGCGCGCCATTGGCGATGAGATTGCCGAGCGAGGTCAGCGGCTCCTGCACGCCCAGCCCGAGGAAGCTGAGGAAGCTTTCGGCCAGGATCACCGCCGGAATGGTCAACGTCACGTAGACCACGACGGGACCCAGCACGTTCGGCACGATATGGCGGCGGATGATGGAGAGCCTGCCCACGCCGGCGGCCTGCGCGGCTTCAACAAATTCCATATTCTTCAGCGCGATGGTCTGCCCGCGCACGATGCGTGCCATGGTCAGCCACTCCACCGCCCCGATGGCCACGAAGATGAGGATGATGTTCCGTCCGAACACCACCATCAGGATGATCACGAAGAAGATGAAGGGCAGCGAATAGAGCACGTCGACAATGCGCATCATGATCTGGTCGACGCGCCCGCCGATAAACCCGGCAGTTGCACCCCAGAGCACGCCGATCACCAGCGAGACGGCGGTCGCCACGACGCCCACCATCAGCGACATGCGCAGGCCCACAAGCGTCCGCGCCAGCAGGTCACGGCCCTGCGCATCGGTACCGAACAGATGCCAGTTCTCCCAGCCCGGCGGAATCTGCACCCGGTCACGATAGATGAAGCTGGAATCGTGCACCCACAGGAACGGGCCGATGAAGGCCAGAAGGGTGAGCGTGCCCAGCAGGACGAGGCTCGCCACGGCCGCCTTGTTGCGCAGGAGCCGCGTGCGCGCGTCATCCCATAGCGAGCGGCCCTTGATGACCGAACGCTCCATCATCGCGGTCTTTTCGGAAGGGGGCGCGGTAAAGGCCATCAGTCGTACTTCACTTTCGGGTTTAGCGCCGCATACAGCAGGTCCGCGATGAGATTGAGCACGATAATCAGGCTGGCGTAGAGGATCACCACCCCCATCACGACCGTGTAATCGCGCTGCAACGCGGCCTGCACGAACTGGCGGCCAATGCCGGGCAGCTGGAAGACCTGCTCAATGACGATGGAGCCCGTCAACAGGGCCGCCGCAGCCGGGCCCAGATAGCTGACCAGCGGCAATACTGCGCTGCGCAGGGCATGGCGCACGATCACGCTGACCGCCGGCAGGCCCTTGGCTCGGGCCGTGCGCACATAGTTGGAGCGCAGCACCTCGATCATGGAGGCCCGCATCAGGCGCGAGATGATCGCGATCTGCGGCAAGGCCAGTGTCACGACAGGCAGAATCAGCCGCTCGATGGTCATGCCGTGGCGTGGATCAAGCCCGCCGGTGGGCAGCAATCCCCAGTGCAGGCCGACCAGCAGGGCCAGAATCGGCCCCATCACAAAGGGCGGGATAACGATCCCGATCGTGGATATGCCAACAACCGTATAGTCGGCCGGACTATTCTGCCTCAGCGCGGCTATTGATCCCATGAAGGTGCCTATCAGCACGGCAAGCGACAGCGACAGCGCACCGATTACCGCCGAGACAGGGAAGCCCTCCACGATGATGTCGGAGACAGTCTTGTCGCGGAAACGCAAGGAGGGCCCCAGATCACCGCGCGACAGGGCCGACAGGTAATCGGTGTATTGCTTCCACAGTGGCTGATCCATGCCATAGGCGGCCAGCACGTTCTGGCGAATCTCTTCCGGCATGGGACGCTCAAGGTCGAACGGCCCGCCCGGCGCTGCGCGCATCATGAAGAACGCCACCGTGATGATGACGAGTATGGTCGGTATGGCGACCAGAAGACGCCGGGCAAGATAGCTGAGCATGCGGCCTGTGAGATTGTTCTGGCTGGGACGCTAGTCTTGTCCGGTCCATCCTGAAGGATCAAGGAAGGCCCGCAGTGCGCACGCACCTCGCCAAAGTTAAAGGTTGAGAGATATCCGCGCCCCGCCCGCGCCTGTCTGCCCGCTATCCGGTGCCTCTCCGGCCGCAACGGTCACGATCTTGACCGCCGCCACCGCGCAAACCGCCATCAAAACGACACGCATGCGCGCTGACATGAAACGGATCAGGGATCGGGAAGGCTGTCTCACTTCGGGTCTGTCCTGTTGCGCCATCCGGCTATCTGGCCATGGCGGCGCAAGAACAGGGCCACACCTACTGTGCTATGCACATATTAAGCGTTGCAGCCTCGAACGAGCCTGATAGATTGCGCGGCACAGCACGCGGGAGCGGCAGGGATGGCAGGCACGGCCTGGTGGCATGATTTCCGGTACGCCAACGGCGTCATGCACGTAAAAAAGACCGGAGCAGCAGTGCCTGTAGAACCCGGCGTGATGGGCGATGTGTGCCGCTGGATGGTCTTCCACGCCATGGTGGAAGCGGCCCGGCATACCGTACCCGACAGCGGTGTGAAAATCTGGTTCACGCCGGACGATCCGCGCCCCTGGTATTTCATCTGGCCGGTCATGGCGCTGGCCGGGATCGGGTTTGCGCGCAGGCCTGAAGAGGCCGATATCGCTTTCGTGTTCGATGACACGACGCGCGTGCCTGATCATCCCCTGCCCGCCCACATCCCTGTCATCAACGCGCGCTGCCGCGACATTTCCAAGAGCCATGTGGCGCGTGTGTTCGAAGAGGAGACCGGGCGGGCGCTGGCCTGTGATCCGGAAAACCCGCCCGGGCCCTATGTCGAGAAATCCGAACGCAATGGCGCGCATGACGGGCGCATTCTGACCGTCCCGCAGGCCCGGCGGGAAGGCTATGCCTATCAGCGCCTGATCAACAATATCGATGATGCCAGTCTCGTAACCGATCTGCGCTGCTTCACGCTGGGCGGCGAGATCGTGAGCGTGTTCGTGAAACGCCGCCCGCAATCGATCCGCTTTGCCAATGCCAACACGCTGGTCACGCTGGAAGACCCCTCCCGGCTCTTCACCCCTACCGAACAGGCCATGATCGCGCGCTTCTGTGCAGGCATGGGGCTGGACTGGGGCGGGCTTGACGTGCTTCGTGACCGCGATACCGGCGAGCTGTGGATTGTGGACGTGAACAAGACCGATATGGGCCCGACCATTGCACTCGACCTGCGCTCGAAAATGGATGCGGTGCGGAGAATCGCCACGCGCTTCAACGCCTATATCGCGGCCCGCCGCGACACATTTGGAAAGGCCGCATGAGAGCTGCGCCCACACCGCCGCCGCCCATCCCCTTCGTGCGGGAGATGGCGTTCGAGCCCGGACGCTGCGATCCGGTTAGTCCGCTCGTCCGCCGCGTGGTAGCCCGCAATGCCAGCGCCTTCACCTATACCGGCACGGCGACCTTCATTGTCGGCCAGGGGGAATTGGCCGTGATTGATCCCGGCCCGGCGGAGGAAGCCCATTTCGAAGCGCTGAACCGCGCCATCGACGGCGAGCGCGTCAGTCATGTAATCGTTACCCATCACCATCTCGACCATTCCGCCCTCGCCCGCCGTTTTGCAGACCATCACGGCGTGAAGGTCTACGGCCTGCCAGCGCAGGGCGTGACACCCATGGACCCTGACGCGCCAGTGATGGAGGAAGGCGCCGATTTCAGCTTCACGCCGGATGAGAACCTGAAGGACGACGAACGTCTTTCCGGGCCGGGCTGGACGCTGGAAGTCCTGCATACGCCCGGCCATGCGGCCAATCATCTCTGTCTCGCCCTGCTGGAGGAGAACGCGCTCTTCTCCGGCGATCACATCATGGGCTGGGCAACGTCTGTAGTGCTGCCGCCCGATGGCGATATGGGCGATTATCTCGTTCAGCTGGAACGGGTGCGCAAGCGAGGGTTTGCCACGCTATGGCCGACCCACGGCCCGCCCGTCACCGATCCGGACCCGTTCATCGCCGCCTATATCGCCCACCGCCATTACCGCGAGGCGCAGATCCTTCACGCGCTGGAAGCCGGCCCCGCCACCATCCGCGCCCTCCTGCCTGCCATGTATGCCGGACTGGATGAACGCCTGTTTCCGGCCGCCGCCATGTCTGTCCTGTCGCATATGAGCGATCTGCACGCGCGCGGCATCATCGCGTGTGAAGGCGCGCCGGGGCTGGAGAGCGTTTACAGGCTCGCCTGAAAATCAGGCTTCACCGGTGGCCGCACGCAATCTCGCTTCAAACCGGCGCAGGCGCGCGGCATTGGCACCCCGGTCGGCATCCAGCTCGCGCGAGACCGAGCGGGCATCAACGATGGAGCCGCCTTCGGCAAGCGGCGTGATGCGCACCGCAACATCATCGCGGAGGCCGAACCAGAAGGTTGTTGCGGTCGCTTCGAAGCTGAGCTGGCTGGCGGAGGCAGTGGAGACCGTCCAGCCCTTCTCCCGCGCAATCCTGAGTGCCGTGCGGTAAGCCGTTTCCGGATCGGTTTCGAGTACGATGGGCCGGATATCGGGATAGGCCTCAGCCTGCACCTCGGCCAGCGGACGCCCCGTTACCGGATCGGTCTTGCCATCATACTCCACGCTATTGGCCTCAGCACCGCGGCGTGTGATCAGCGAGGCGGTGAACTGGGGCGGGTTTTCCGGATTGGTGGTGATGTCGTGGATGGCCGGAAGGCGGCCGGTGTGCGTGTTGAAGGTGTGAAGCTGGTAAAAGCCGACACCGCCTATAAGGATCAACACGGCAGCGGCCAGTGCGCTTCCCGTGTTGCGTGACATGTCGGTCCTGAATTCCGATGGGATGTTCGCGAGCATGGTCAAGGCTGACAGAAACATTGCTGCGATCAGCAAGATCGGCCCGATATCGCCAACCATCACTTCCAGCCCGAAACGCCAGTCCCACAGGCCGAAACGCGCGCCGAAGCCCGCCGCTGCGAACCAGAGCGGAATGGCGATGATCGCCAGCACGCACACAAATGTCAGGTAGCCGCGCACCCGCGCGATGACAGACCCCATGATTGCCCCCTTGCCATCCGGCCAGTCTGTTCAGTGAGGGATCAAGGATAGAGCCTTGAGAGGGCAAAGGGCGAGTCCAAATCGGCCCGCTCATAGACCAGCCGGTCATGCAGGCGAAAAGGCCGGTCGCGCCAGAATTCGATGCGCAGGGGCAAGATGCGGTATCCGCTCCAGAAATCCGGACGCGGTATCTCGCCAAGCCCGAACCTGGCAGCGTATTTCGCAACACTCTTTTCCAGCGCATGACGGCTTTCCAGCGGGCGGGACTGGGCCGAGGCCCATGCCCCGATCCGGCTGTCACGCGCGCGGCTGGCAAAATAGGCGTCCGCCTCTTTAGCGCTGACCGGCTCCACCAGCCCCCTCACGCGCACCTGACGGCGCAGCGATTTCCAGTGAAAGCACAGCGCCGCCTTGTGGTTGGCGGCAAGCTGATTGCCCTTGGCGCTTTCCAGATTGGTGTAGAAGACAAAGCCGCGCTCATCGGCGTCTTTCAGGAGCACCATGCGCACATCGGGCAGGCCGGCATCGTCCGCCGTGGCCAGCGCCATGGCATTGGGATCATTCGGCTCCTTGTCCCGCGCAGCCGCCAGCCATTCGGCAAACAGGGAGAACGGGCTGTCGGAGGCCGCCAGCTCGCCACCATCACGCGCGGCGTCCTTTGCGTAGTCAGCTTTACTCGGGCTGGGCGGAATAATGTCGCGGCGGGTCATTTACCGGGTGTTTCCCATATCTGAAGGCGCAGGCACGCGAAATGGCACGCGGGGCGATATCGTCAACCTTTCACCAACCGATTGGCGGCTAGCTTGCCCATCATGAGCAGTGCCCCGGAAGCCATTCTTGCCGCCTATCGCGTGTTCGACCTTGAGCCGGACGCCGATTATGATTCGGTCAAATCGGCCTTCCGCGAGAAGGTGAAGAAGGTTCATCCCGACCATACACCGCCCACGCCCGACACGCTCAAGCATTTGCAGATTCTCCTCAAGGCCCACGAAATCCTGAAAATCTGCGCGCCGCGCATGTGCGATCTTGTCGTCACACCCGAAGAGGCGCGGGTGGGCGGCCTGCGGACGGTTGAACTGGGCGAGCGCAGCGCCATGATGCGTCTGCCGCCGCTCTCACGGACCAATGACCTCATTGTCCCGATCGGGGAGCCGATGTGGCGCGTGCGTCTGCTGGTCCGCGATCCGATGGCCGATTGCAGCGCGGAAGAAGGCCCGGCCGAACGCGCAGCGCGTGAGGAAAAGGCCCGAAAGCTCGCCGAGGCCGAAGCCCGCGCCAAGGCCAACGAGAACGCCGGTCTGCTCAGCACGTTCTACGAGCGCTTCGTCAAAGCGTCTCCGGCTGCCCGCTTTGCCCGCTGGGTCCGCAAGGGCGCAGCGTAAATCACTTCGCCTCAGCGGGATGACGCAGGCGCGAACGCGCTCTAGGATGACGCATCCTCCACGTCTTCCGGACCGTATCCTTCCATGTCGCACAACAGTTTCGGCCATGTTTTCCGCGTGACCACATGGGGAGAGAGCCATGGGCCGGCCCTTGGCTGCGTGGTCGATGGCTGCCCGCCGGGCATCCCGCTCACCGAGGCTGATATCCAGCCCTTCCTCGACCGGCGCAAGCCCGGCCAGTCGCGCCACGTCACCCAGCGCCGCGAGGACGATCAGGTGCGCATCCTGTCCGGCGTGTTCGAAGATGAGCGCACGGGCGGACAGGTGACCACCGGCGCGCCGATCAGCCTGATGATCGAGAACACCGACCAGCGCTCGAAAGACTATTCCGATATCCGCGATAGCTGGCGGCCCGGCCATGCCGATTTCACCTATGACGCGAAATACGGCGTGCGCGATTATCGGGGCGGCGGGCGCTCCAGCGCGCGCGAGACGGCGGCCCGCGTTGCCGCCGGCGCCATTGCCCGCAAGGTGCTGGGAGACACCATCCAGATACGCGGCGCGCTGGTCCAGATCGGCCCGCGCGCGATTGACCGCGCCCGCTGGGACTGGGACGAGGTCGTCCGCAACGATTTCTTCTGCCCGGATGCCGAGACGGCAAGCTTGTGGGAAGGTGACATGGACGCCGTCCGCAAGGCCGGCTCGTCCGTCGGTGCGCTGGTAGAGGTGGTGGCCTCTGGCGTGCCGGCAGGCTGGGGCGCGCCCGTCTATGGAAAGCTGGATGGCGAGCTGGCCCACGCCATGATGAGCATCAATGCCGCCAAATCCGTCGAGATCGGGGCGGGGCTGGAGGCCGCTTCCTTACGCGGTGAGGACGCTGCCGACGAGATGTATCTTGATGAGGCCGGACAGCCCGCCTTCCGCACCAACCACAACGGAGGCGTGCTGGGCGGCATCTCCACGGGTCAGGATGTGGTGGTGCGCATGGCCATCAAGCCCACCTCCTCCATCCGCATTGCCCGCCAGAGCCTCAACCGCGATCTGGAACCGGTGGAGGTCATCACCAAAGGCCGCCATGATCCGTGCGTCGGCATACGCGCCGTGCCGGTGGCCGAGGCGATGATGGCGCTGGTGCTGGCCGACCAGATGCTGCGCCACCGCGCACAGACCGGCCGGTAATGGCCCTCCAGCGTCCTGTCCTCAGTGTCGGCGGCGTGGTCTGGCGCGATGACACCGTCCTGCTCATCCGGCGCGGCAAGGAACCCTATAAGGGCCTCTGGTCCATTCCCGGCGGCAGTGTGGAATATGGCGAGCCGCTGGAAGCCGCGCTGGCGCGCGAGATCATGGAAGAAACCGGCATCACCGCGCGTATTGCCGGGCTGATCGACGTGTTCCAGTCCATCAGTACGCACGGCCATTTCGTGATGGTCGACTATGCCTGCCACTGGGAGGCGGGAGAGCCGGTGGCGGGCGACGATGCGCTGGAGGCCGGCTTTTTCACACTCGCCGAGGCGCTGGAAAAGGTCAGCTGGGATGAAACGCGGCAGGTCATCACCCGCTCGGCAGCGCTTCTTTAGCCTTGAAGAGGCCGCTTTTTTACGATGATAAGGCGTCCATGACATTCCGCACTGCCCTTCCCCTCCTGCTGGCCGCCATCATGGCGCTGAGCGCGCCTGCCAGCGCGCAGACGCGCAGCGATGCCACCTACCCGGTCGATCAGCTGGCCGGTGTGCTGGGCGAGTTGCACGGCCTGGCCTTCATCTGCCGGGGCTCTGGCGCGCAGGAATGGCGCCGGCGCATGGAGCAGCTGCTGGAACTGGAAGCCCCGCTGGCCGGTACGGCGCGCGAACGCCTGATCGCCCGCTTCAATGAGGGCTTCCGCCATCACCAGCAGCGCCGCACACGCTGCGGCGCGGAAAGCGAAATGGAAACCCAGCGCCTCGCCGCGCAGGGGGAAGCCCTGTCCGAAACCCTGCGGCGGCACTACGCGGATTGATCTTTCAGCGCCTGATGGCGCTTCTTTGCCCGAAATCCCTCTGGGGTGTCATCACCCGCGTATGCGGGTGACCCATGCCTGCAACGAACGATCAGACGGAAACTCTAAAGGCATGGCTCCCCCGGACCGCTACGCGGCCGGAGGATGACAAGGGGTTGGGCTTTTTCAGTTTCCCGCGTTTCACCGGGATGAGCCGGAGCCCGGAATAAGATTGGACCCCGGCTCGGGGACCGGGGCCCCGGCTGTGTTGCCGTTGCGATAATTCTGACGGTTTCAGCGCTAACCTCTAAACCGGGTTCCCGGCCCCCGAGCCGGGATCCATTTTTGATGTGGCACTGGGTTCCCGCCTGCGCGGGAACGACGAAGAGATATCACAGCGGAATATTGTCGTGCTTCTTCCACGGGTTGGTGAGCTTCTTGTCGCGCAGGGTCCGCAGCGCCTTGATCAGGCGCACCCGCGTATTCCTCGGCTGGATCACGTCATCGAGATAGCCGCGTGAGGCCGCCACGAACGGGTTGGCAAAGCGCGTCTCGTAATCTTTCACATGCTCGGCCATTTTTTCAGGATCATCCATATCCTTGCGGAAGATGATCTCGGCGGCGCCCTTCGGCCCCATCACGGCGATTTCCGCCGTCGGCCAGGCATAGTTCACATCGCCGCGCAGATGCTTGGACGCCATCACGTCATACGCCCCGCCATAGGCCTTGCGGGTGATGACAGTGAGCTTGGGCACGGTGGCTTCGGCATAGGCAAAGAGCAGTTTCGCGCCGTGCTTGATGAGCCCGCCATATTCCTGCTTGGTGCCCGGCAGGAAACCCGGCACGTCCACAAAGGTGATAATCGGGATCTCGAACGCATCACAGAAGCGCACAAAGCGCGCGGCCTTCTTCGAGGCGTCGATATCGAGCACGCCGGCAAGGCTGAGCGGCTGGTTGGCAACAAAGCCCACCGTCTGGCCTTCCAGACGGCCAAAGCCGACCACGATATTCTTGGCGTAGTCCGGCGCGATCTCCAGAAAATCGCCCTCGTCCGCCGTTTTCACGATCAGTTCGCGAATGTCATAGGGCTTGTTGGGGTTGGGCGGGATCAGCGTATCAAGGCTGGGTTCCACGCGTGCAGGATCATCATAGACTTCCCGCACGGGCGGCTTATCCCGGTTGTTCAGGGGGAGGAAATCGATCAGGCGGCGCATCTGCGCCAGCGCCTCGATATCGTTCGCGAACGCGCCGTCGGCGACGCCGGATTTCTTCGCGTGGACAGATGCTCCACCCAGCTCCTCGTGCGTGACGATCTCGTTGGTGACGGTTTTGACCACATCGGGCCCCGTCACATACATGTAGCTGGTATCCTTCACCATGAAGATAAAGTCGGTCATGGCGGGCGAATAGACATCGCCGCCCGCGCACGGCCCCATGATCACGCTGATCTGCGGGATGACGCCGCTGGCCAGCACGTTGTTCTGGAAAATCTCCGCATAGCCGCCCAGTGCATCGACGCCCTCCTGGATGCGCGCACCGCCCGCATCGAAAAGCCCGATGATCGGCGCGCCGTTCTTCAGCGCGGTCTCCTGCAGGCGGGTGATCTTGCGCGCATGGGCCAGCGAGAGCGAGCCGCCAAACACGGTGAAATCCTTGGCAAACACATAGACCAGGCGGCCGTTCACGGTGCCCGAGCCCGTGACCACGCCATCGCCGGGAATTTTCGATTCGCCCATGCCAAAGTCGGTGCACTGGTGCTCCACGAACATGCCGATCTCTTCAAAGGAGCCGGGGTCCAGCAGCACCTCAAGGCGCTCACGCGCGGTCAGCTTGCCCTTCGCGTGCTGGGCTGCGATGCGCTTTTCACCCCCGCCGAGGCGGGCGGCTGCACGTTTGGAATCAAGCTGTTCGAGAATGGGTTTCATGGAGAAATCTGTCCGCCCTGAACTGGTCATGATGAGGTGAAAGGCTGGTTAGCACGCGCTGGCTCCGGCGCAAACCGCGCAAAGCCCGCGACAAGCGGGCGCCTGCCTTGCTAGAAAGCCATCCATGACACGACCTGAGCCTGAAACGCCCCTGACGGACACGTTCGACGAACTGCCCGAGCCCGCGCCAAATACGGCCCTGGCCGGGGTTGATCCGGGCCCGGCGCATGGTGCCTACCGGCCCGGCCTGGTCTCGCAGATGGGCCTGCTTATCGGGCGCGCCCTGCCTACAGGGCGGACGGGCCTGCGGCTGTCGGGGCTGGCGCGCCCGCTGGCCGTGAGCGGGCTGAAGGATGGCAAGGCGGACGTGAAGGCGCTGGGCCTGAAGCTGCGCCTGCATCCCAAAGACAATCTCTCCGAAAAGCGCGCCTTCCTGACCCCGCAATGCTTTGACGCGGCGGAGCTGTCAGAGCTGCGCGCGGCGATGGGACCGGGCAAGACCTTTATCGATATCGGGGCGGGGGCCGGACTGCATGCGCTGGTTGCGGCCAAGGCCGGCGGACCGGCAGCGCGCGTGATCGCGGTGGAGCCGCGCTCGGCCCTGCGCCGGCGGCTCGCCTATAATGCGCGTGCCAACGGGCTGGAGAATGTCGAGATTTCGGGCGCGGCGCTGTCCGACTATGAAGGCGAGAGCGTGATGCGTCTGGTCCATGGCGAGGGCGAGGCGGTGCGCGTGACGCGGCTCTCCACCCTGCTGGCCGAGATGAAGGTGGCCCGCCTGGATGTCATGAAGATCGACACTGCAGGCGCAGAGGCGTCCATTCTGGCCCCCTGGTTTGCCGAAACTCCGCGCGAGCGCTGGCCCGGCCTGATCATCATGGAACGCAGCGCCGGGCAGAGCGCGGAAAACGCGCGCGATGCGCTCTTCCTCGCCTGTCAGCGCGGCTATACGGTGGAGCGCGAGACCCGCTCCAACGCGATTGTGCGTCTGGACGTTAGCTAACAAGGCGGCGGGCGGGGGCATCACGGCATGGTCTTCAGCACACCGGTCTTCCTGTTTGCCTTCCTGCCGCTGACCGTTCTGGCCTTCTACCTCGTCAACCGGCGCTTCGGGCACGAGGCGGGGCTGGGTCTGCTGCTCATTGCCTCGCTGATCTTCTACGGCTGGTGGGATGTGCGCTTCATGCCGCTCATCCTCGGCTCGATGCTGGTCAATTACCTCATCGCCCGGGCGATAAAGCCCGGACAGGGCGGATGGCTTCTGGCCTTCGGGGTGACCGTCAATCTCGCCGCGCTTGGCGTGTTCAAATACGCGGATTTCTTCGTGCGCAATCTGAACGGGCTGACGGGGCTCGAGCTGGCCGAGCCCGGCCTGCCCCTGCCGCTGGCCATCTCCTTCTTCACTTTCCAGCAGATCGCCTTTCTGGTGGATACCGCCCGGCGGATTACCGCGCCCGATACCCGACCGCACCGCTACGGGCTGTTCGTCGCCTTCTTTCCCCAGCTGATCGCAGGCCCGATCGTCCATCACCGCATCATCTCGCCCCAGTTCGCCGAAAAGAAGCGGCAGAGCGATCTGATGGCCAATCTGGGCATTGGCCTGTCCATCTTCGCGGTGGGTCTCGCCAAGAAGGTGCTGCTGGCGGACAATCTCGCCCCTTACGCCAATTCCGCCTTTGACAGCGCGGCGGCGGGCGAGCCTGTCGGCTTCCTGCTGGCATGGTCCGGCGCGCTGGCCTACACGCTGCAGATCTATTTCGACTTTTCCGGCTATTCGGACATGGCGCTGGGCATTGCGCGCATGTTCGGCTTCCAGCTGCCGATCAATTTCAACGCCCCCTACAAGGCCCGCTCCATCACCGATTTCTGGCGGCGATGGCACATCACCCTGTCCCAGTTCCTGCGCGATTATCTCTACATATCGCTGGGCGGTAACCGCGCCGGACAGGTGCGCACGCTGATCAATCTGATGATCGTCATGCTGCTGGGCGGGCTGTGGCACGGCGCGGCGTGGACTTTCGTCGTCTGGGGCGGGCTGCACGGGGCGGCGCTGATCTGGTGCCGGATGCTGGACCGGTGGTTCCCGAACGGGCTGTTCGGGCGCTTCTGGATCGGCTCTGCCGCCTGCACCTTCCTCTTCGTGATCATCACCTGGGTGTTCTTCCGCGCCGCGAGCTTTGATGCCGCCGCCATCATGTTGCAGGGCATGGCCGGGCTGAACGGGCTGGGCGCACACCCGCCCAACAGTCCGTTCCTGGCGGTGGCCATCGGCCTCGCGCTCATCTGGTCGCTGCCGGAGACCGCGCAGGTTTTCTACCGCCAGATCGAACCGGAGATCCTCAAGACCGCCGGGGTGAACCCGCCGCGCAAGGAGCGCTGGAAGCCGAATGCACGCTGGGGCTGGGGGCTCGCCCTGCTGCTCTTTGCGTGCATGATCTCCAGCTGGTCCTACTCCGAATTCATCTATTACAACTTCTGACCCGCGATGCAGCGCTATACCCGTCTTGTCCTGATCATCCTTGCCGGCGCGTTCGCGGGCTTTATCGGCTTCAATGCCGTGATCGACCCCTATGACACCGGCACGGGCCCCGACATCGCCGGGATCAATGCCGAAAAGACGCGTGGGCATGAGGACGGCCGGCGGGTGCAGGTGGGCCATCAGCTGGGCCAGACCGGCGCGCGCTCGGCCATCACCGGATCCTCGCGCACGGTGGATGGCTTTCCCATGACCGTCGAAGACTGGCCGGGGGGACTCTACAATGCGGGCATTCGCGGCTCCAACGCCTTCGAGCTTGCCCATCTGGCCGCCATTGCCGGACAACAGGCAGATCTGCGTTGCTTCGTGATCGGACTGGACACGGACGAGTTCACCAGCGGCGACAAGTACAAGCCCGCCTTCCCGATCAGCCGTCTGGCCGATGGCAATCGCTGGCTGGCCACTGCGCGCGTGACGCTCTCGCCCAACACGTTCGCACGGGCCACGCAGACGCTGGCGGAGAACATCACCGGCAACCGGCCAGAGCCGCCCTTCCGCGACGTGTACGAGCCCGGCGTGCAGTACCAGCGCTTCGTGAACACACCCTTGCCCCGGCTGACCTATTACCGCACCATGCGCGTCTCGTCTGAGCGGATGGACTTCCTCTTCTCCACGCTGGAGGCACTGGCCCGCGAAGGCGTTCAGGTGATCGGCTATATTCACCCCGTCCACGCCTGGAATGAGGAATCCCTGTTCGCGGCCGGGCGCGAGCAGGTCTATTTCGATTTCCGCGTGGAGATGGCGCGCCGCTTCGAAGCACTGGCAAAGCAGGCTGGCGGAGAGCCCGTTGCCCCGTGCGTGCCGGGCGGCGCCGGTGTGCTGTGGGACTTTTCAGGCTTTCAGGGCCCCTCCACCAGCCCGCTGCCGGGGGCCGAACAGACCGTCAGCCACGATATCTATCACGAGCCCGCCCACTATCTGCCCAGCCTTGGCCTTTCCATGCTCGCGCGCATGCGCTCAGGCCCGTCAGAGCGCGAGGACGCATTCGGCATACTGCTGAGCGGGGCGGATCCGCGGATGAGCGAGGCGGCCATTCTGGCGCGGCGGGAGGCCTATCTGGAGACCGAAGATGGGCAGCGCCTGACAGACATGCTCGCTCCGGCGATTGCCAGCGCCGCCGCGCCGCGCGGTTTCCAGAGTGTTCCGATCAGTCATGCAGAACGGCGCACGCTCCACCGGCTCAACCGGCAGATCGCGGCGCGCCAGCAGCGCGAGCAGGCGCTGAACGACTAGGGCCTAGTTGCGCTGACGCAGCAGCTTTTTCAGGAAGTATTGCAACCCGCCGCGGTTTTCCTTGCGGTCAAGCTCCTCCTGACTGGTCAGGAAAGTGACCTGGATCACATAGCGCTCGCCCTCGAAGGGCAGATGGCCATGCCAGGAATTGTCCGAGCGCAGGAAAGCGAACACCTGCCCGGCGAGCGGGGGCACCTGGGCGGCGTAATCATCAAAATCATCCGGGCCGTTGAGCACGCGGATACAGCCTGCATCGCTCTCATCCCAGTGTTCATTGAGATAGAGCAGCATGGTGAGGATTTTTGATTTGGAATCGTTATGGATCGGACCGTCCGACAGCTTGGACACCCGGCGCACCGTGATCATGCGCGGCTTGTCCGTCAGGTCGATACCCAGCTTCTGCCCTAGCACTTCGGCGAGCCGCGCGCTCATCAGATCGTCTGTGACCTGCTTGAAACTGCCTTTGCGCTCCAGCTTGGAGAGCGGCAGATAGCCCGGCTCGTTGATCGCAGGATAGTCGGCGCGGATCTGCGCGGCCTCCCCGGCGGTCACCACATTCTCGGCCATCAGGAAAGTGTAAGGCGTTTTCTGAACCGGCCCTGCGGCCAGCGCATCGAAATTGACCAGTGTGGAGCCGCTCATTGGCTGTCCCTTGCAAGCGCCTGCAACGATGCGCGCAATCTATTCGCCCCGGGCTGGCCATTCAATCGGCCAGCGCTGTAAGGTCGCAAGATCAGCCAGTATCGGAGCCCGCCATGTCTGCATCGGTAATGATAATCGACGGCCGCAAGAAGGATCTGGGCGGGTTTCAGGTCGCACGCGTCCTGCCGTTTGCGAAAAAGCGCATGGTAGGCCCCTTCATCTTTCTGGACGAGATGGGCCCGGCCCGGTTCGAGCCCGGCAAGGGCATTGATGTGCGCCCGCACCCGCATATCGGCCTTGCGACCATCACCTATCTCTTCGAAGGCGCGATGCACCATGCCGACAGCCTTGGCGTATCGCAGGCCATCGAACCCGGCGCGGTCAATCTGATGATCGCGGGCAGCGGCATCACCCATTCAGAGCGCACCGACCCGGAGGTGCGCGCGCGCGGCTTCTCCCTGCACGGCATGCAGATGTGGATCGCCCTGCCCGAAGCCCATGAAGAGGACATGGCCAGTTTCGAGCACTATGAGGCCGATACCCTGCCCGTCTTCGTGGAGGGCGGGGCCACGATCCGCCTGATCATGGGGTCTGCCTATGGTCACCGCGCGCCGACCACCATGCTCTCGCCGACGATCTATTTCCACGCGGAGATGAAGCCGGGCTCGGGTTTCACCCTGCCCGCCGGTCATGACGAGCTGGGCGTCTATCTGGTGTCGGGCGAAGCCAGCGTTGATGGCACGGCGTTGCAGGCCGGCCAGCTCGGCGTGATCGAGGGCGGAACAGCCACCGTCTCCAGCCATAGGGGCGCGCGCGTTATGGTTCTGGGCGGGTCGGTGCTCGGCAAGCGTTTCATCGAATGGAATTTCGTGTCCTCGTCGAAGACACGCATCGAGAAGGCCAAGGAGGATTGGCGCGCCAGCGCGGCTGATGGCTGGACGGGCACACCCTTCACCCTGCCGCCGGGCGAAAACGAATACATTCCGCTGCCCGGTGATGATCTGCCCGAACCGCCCGCACCCACAAGAGACTGCCCTACGACCTAGCTGTCCGAAAAGCTCACCAGCCGCGATGCAAGATCACTGCGAACATGCAGGAAGTCCAGGATGGCGACTTCGCCTTCACGCCTTCGGAACACGATGAAGTGCATGCCGGCGCGGACATAGAACAGCTCGCCGGATGCGGAGGACACTAGCCCTGCGCAGCTTCGCTCTGACGGGGACGGGTTTTCCAGCCTGTCGCAGCCCTGGATGAGATCAACCCGGTATCGTTCTGCCTGCGCCGCACCGAAATGCGTGTAGGTCCATTGCGCAATCTCATTCAGCGTGGCGACCGCATGCGGCGTAAAGCGGATACGCGTCATTCGCCGCGCGGGGAGGAATGACGGCGTTCAGCGTCCGCAAATACGCGCGTTATGATGTCCTCAGCGCTGCCATCCATGAACTCGCCAGCGTCAGCCTGCGACAGCCCCTCTTCGAGGCGCGCGCGCAGAGCCGCGAGGGCAGCTTCCTCGCGTTCCAGAAGGCGCAATCCGGCGCGCATGGCCTCACTGACATTCTGATAGCGGCCGGACTTCACCAGACCGTCCAGCATCGCGGTCTGCGTATCGGTAAGCACCACATTGCGCGTGACCATCGCGAACTCCCTGTCATCAAACTGGCATTATATGCCAATCGTGGCCAGTCGCCAACGGCAACGCTGCATCGGTGCCACACCTGTAGGGGTGATGTCAGGGCGGCCTTGGCGCAGCCGCACCAAAAGGGCTAGAACTTTCGCCCACGACAAGGCCCCGCCCAAGTGGGCCAGTCTGCAGGGAGACATCATGGCTGACGTAACGCCGATCCGCGATCTGCGGGATCTGGGCATTACCCGTCCGGGCAAGCTCAACATCAACTGGCTGGAACCGGCCCTCTATGAAGAGGCGATCCGGCGCGGGGAAGGACGTGTGGCGAAAGGCGGCGCGCTGGCGGTGGAAACCGGCCAGCACACGGGCCGCTCCGCGCGCGACAAGTTCACCGTGCGCGACGCCAATACCGAAGACACGATCTGGTGGGATTTCAACGCCGCCATGAGCCCGGAGCATTTCGATGCGCTGTGGGCCGATATGCGCGCGCACATGGAAGACCGCGAGCTCTTCGTGCAGGAACTGTTTGGCGGGGCGGACAAGACCCACCGCCTGCCGGTCAGGGTGGTGACCGAGCTCGCCTGGCATTCGCTCTTCATCCGCCATCTGCTGCGCCGGCCGGACACGGCGGACCTGCAGGACTTTGCGCCCGAATTCACCATCATCAACCTGCCGAGTTTCAAGGCCGATCCGAAGCGCCATGGCTGCCGGTCCGAAACCGTCATTGCCATCAATTTTACCGAGAAGCTCGTACTGATCGGCGGCACGTCCTATGCGGGCGAGACGAAGAAATCGGTCTTCTCCATCCTCAATTATCTCTTGCCTGAAAAGCACGTCATGCCGATGCACTGCTCGGTCAATGTCGGCGAAAAGGGTGATAGCGCGGTGTTCTTCGGCCTTTCCGGCACCGGCAAGACCACGCTCTCGGCCGACCCCAAACGCAAGCTGATCGGCGATGACGAGCATGGCTGGTCTGAGACCGGCCTCTTCAATTTCGAGGGCGGCTGTTATGCCAAGATGATCCGCCTGTCGAAAGAAGCCGAGCCGGACATCTACGCCACCACCGCCATGTGGGGCACGGTGCTGGAAAACGTGGTGATGGACCCGGCCACGCGCACTCTCAATCTTGATGACGCGACACTGGCGGAGAACTCGCGCGGAGCCTATCCGCTGCACTACATCCCCAATGCCTGCGACAAGAATGTGTGCGGGCACCCCTCCACGCTGGTCATGCTGACCTGTGACGCGTTTGGCGTGATGCCCCCCATCGCCCGGCTGACCCCGGCGCAGGCCATGTATCATTTCCTGTCGGGCTATACGGCCAAGGTCGCGGGCACCGAGAAGGGCGTGACCGAGCCATCGGCCACCTTCTCCACCTGCTTTGGCGCGCCCTTCATGCCGCGCCATCCGGCAGAGTATGGCAATCTGTTGCGTGAGCTGATCGCGCGCCATGGCGTGCAGTGCTGGCTGGTCAATACCGGCTGGACGGGCGGAGCCTATGGCGTGGGCCATCGCATGCCGATCCGCGCCACACGTGCGCTTCTGAATGCGGCCATGGACGGCTCTTTGTCAGCCGCGCAGTTCCGCAAGGATCCGGTGTTCGGCTTTGATGTGCCCGTGACCGTGCCCAATGTCGATCCGGCCATTCTCGATCCGCGCCAGACCTGGAGCGATGCGGCGGCCTATGACGCGCAGGCACTGAAACTCGCTGACATGTTCATCGCGAATTTCGAGAAGTTCGAGACCCACGTGGACCCGGCCGTGCGCGCAGCCGCGCCCAGCCCTGAGGCGATCCGGGCAGCGGCGGAGTAACCGGCAGGATCGCAATGGAAGTTATCCGGCTTTCCCCGAGTGACCACAACGGCTTTGCCGATTGGCTTGCCCTTTTCGGCAAGGTGTTTGAAGAACCGGACACCTATACTGGTGCCATGCCGTCGGCAGAGTATCGCGACCGCCTGCTGGCCAATCCGCACTTCATCGCGCTGGCGGCTCTGGAAGGCGATACGATCATAGGCGGGCTCGCGGCTTACGTGATGCCCAAGTTCGAGCGCGAGCGCAGCGAAATCTATATCTACGACCTCGCCGTGGACGCGGCGCACCGCCGAAAGGGACTCGCCACCGCCCTCATCAATGAGACACGGCGCATCGCCAGCGATATCGGTGCGTGGGTGGTCTCTGTGCAGGCCGATTACGACGATCCACCCGCGGTCGCGCTCTACACGAAGCTCGGCGCGCGCGAAGAGGTGCTCCACTTCGACATGACGCCGCTGAAACGGGGATAGTCCGCGCCACGCCCTCATCGTCACCCCCACGAAAGTGGGGGTCCAGAGATCATGGGGCTCTGGCGGTGGCCAGCGGCTCTGGGTTCCCGCCGGAGTTTATCCCCGCGAAAGCGGGGACCTTAACGACGAATAAGATGCCTTGATACTACGCGCTCTGGCGCTGACCGCCTTGCGCACCACCGGGCTTGCGGCGGCGATTGCGGGAGCGTTTCTGCCCCCCGCCCTGCCCCGAGCCTTGAGCCGCGCCGTGCTGGCCACGATGGGCACCACCGTGACCGCCCCGGCGTTGACCGCCACCTTGTCCGCGCTGCTTCTGCACCGGGCGGATCGGGCCGCTTATCGGGGGCGCATCATTGAGCCCGCGAATGGTCAGCCCGGTCAGCTTCTCGATATCCATCAGAAGCCCGCGCTCATCGGGCGCGACGAGGGCAACAGCGCGCCCGGAGGCACCCGCCCGCGCGGTACGCCCGATACGGTGGACATAGGATTCCGGCACGTTGGGCAGTTCGAAATTGACCACCAGTTCCACGCCATCAATATCCAGACCACGCGCGGCAATGTCCGTGGCGACAAGAACCGGATTCTGCCCGGCCTTGAAGGCGGCCAGCGCCTTCTCGCGCTGGTTCTGGCTCTTGTTGCCGTGGATGGCCGCGGCCTTGTGACCGTACTCGGTCAGCAACTTCGCCACCCGGTCCGCGCCGCGTTTTGTACGGGTGAAGATGATGGCGCGCTTGCCCGCTTCCGGCGCCATCACATCGATCAGCGCCTGACGCTTTTCGTCTGACTTCACATAAAGCACGCCCTGCTCGATACGCTCGACGGGCTTGGCCTGCGGGGTGACGGCCACCGTCACCGGATCACGCAGGAAATCGTCGGCCAGCGCGCGGATGGGCGGCGGCATGGTGGCGGAGAACATCACCGTCTGGCGCGGCTTGCCAACCATTTGTAGGATTTTGCGCAAGGCCGGCATGAAGCCGAGATCGAGCATCTGGTCGGCCTCGTCCAGCACCACGATGGAGGTGAGATCAAGGCGCGCCTTGCGGTCGGCCACATGGTCGAGCAGCCGACCCGGCGTGGCCACCAGAATGTCGAGGCCGCGCGCAAGCGCGCGCACCTGGGGCCCGTGCTTCACTCCGCCAAAGACCACCACATGGGTGAGGCCGGTATGGCGGCCATAGACCGCGATGGAATCGCCAATCTGGGCGGCCAGCTCGCGGGTCGGCGCCAAGATAAGGCAGCGGCAGGAGAGGCCCGGAGCCTGCTTATTTTCGGCCAGAAGGCGGGTCAGGATCGGCAGCACGAAGGCTGCCGTCTTGCCGGTGCCGGTCTGGGCGATACCCACCACGTCACGGCCCTGAAGGACCGGGGGGATGGCACGGCTCTGGATAGGGGTCGGGGTCTCATAGCCTTCAGCGGCCACCGATTTTTGCACCGGCGCGGCAAGGCCGAGATCAGAGAACTTAGTCATATCAATACCTTTCATGCGGGCGCACGCTATCGGTGCCGCCCGCCGGGGAGTTATCATTCATGGACAACTGCGCAGATCAGCCGCCGGTCAGGAGATGGGCCCGCCAGCAGGGCAGGTCTTGCATCTCACGCCCGGATATGTGGCGGAAAAATCCGCCGCCGGTCCGGTCAAGCCGCGCTTGCGGAGCGTTTTATCGCTCCCTTCTACGCGCGCGGGGCTTATGCGCTAGGGCGGTATATGATGGGCTTTGAAGGCGAAAGCAAGGCGCAAAACGTCAGGCCGGGCGCAAGGCCCTGCCCGCATAGACAAAACCGGCGATTTTCGGTGTGCGCGGAATATAGCCGGTTTCCATCTGCTCTATCACTAGCCCCGCGCCCTGCAACAGTGCATCGGGCCGCCTCGTGAGGTGACACCCGCCCGCCAGCACCTTCCAGACGGGTTCGATCCGCCCCTGCCAGCGGGCAATGCCTGCATCAGGCGATGCACCATGCTCCGCGAACAGAACCTGCCCGCCGGGCTTGAGCACCCGCACAGCCTCGCTCAAAGCAGCCCGCACATCAGGAATCGTGCAGGCGGTGAAGGTGAGCACGACCGTATCAATGCTCGCGCTGTCCAGCGGCACAGCCTCACCCGGCGCATCAAGCACCTCTACCGGCACCGGCGCACTGACAACAGCACTGGCAGCCTTGCGGCGCATGCCGGCAGAGGGCTCAAGCGCGTAGAGCTTCGTCACTCTTTCGGGGTCATAGAATTGCAGGTTCGGCCCCGCCCCGGATCCAATCTCCAGCACCGCGCCTGTGGCATCCGGCACGATCTCGCTGCGCTTCTTCATGATCTGCCCGCATCCGCAGGCGGCCGTCACGACATGGGGCAGGATATGGTCTTCGTAGAACGACATGTCCGCCATTTCCTCGCGCCAGAGCGGTCCTGGACGGTGTAATACCGCCTTGCCGGTTGCCATCGGTCCGGTTCACGCTATGACGAGTGCGTCATGACCGGCAAGCCTTGCTCTATGCACGCCAGTCTTGCAGCGGATACCTTGGTCAGGGAGCACAGGCCCGCCCATGCAGCGCGTATTCATCACAGGTACGGCCGGCTTTATCGGCTTTCACCTGGCACGCCTGCTGCTGGACGAGGGATTCTCCGTTCACGGATATGACGGGCTGACGGACTATTACGATGTGCGCCTGAAGCAGCGCCGTCACCAGATGCTGCTGCAAACGCCCGGCTTTACCGCCACAGAAGCCATGCTGGAGGATAATGACCGGCTATGGCAGGCAGCCGACAGCTTTCAGCCTGACATCATCGTCCACCTGGCGGCCCAGGCCGGGGTCCGCTACAGCCTTGAAAACCCGCGCGCCTATATCGACGCCAATCTGGTCGGCACGTTCAATGTGATGGAGGCAGCGCGGCGGCTGAAGGTAAGCCACCTTCTCATGGCCTCCACGTCCTCGGTCTATGGCGCGAACGAGGACATGCCGTTTGCCGAGACCGACAAGGCCGATACCCAGCTGACCATTTATGCGGCCACCAAGAAGGCGAACGAGGCGATGGGTCATGCCTATGCCCATCTGTGGGAGATACCGACCACCCTGTTCCGCTTCTTCACCGTCTATGGCCCCTGGGGGCGGCCCGATCTCGCCCTGTTCAAATTCGTCGACGCCATCCTCAATGGCCGGCCGATCGATATTTACAATCACGGCAATATGCACCGCGATTTTACCTATGTTGACGATCTGGTGCGGGGTATCCGCCTGCTGATGGACGCCGTGCCGCCCCTGCCCGGTGCGCCGCACACAGCGGTGGAAGGAGACTCGCTAAGCCCGGCCGCGCCCTTCCGTATCGTCAATATCGGCAACTCGCAGAAGGTGAACCTGCTCGATTTCGTCAAGGCCATCGAGGCCGAACTCGGCGTTGCGGCAGAGCGCAACTACATGGACATGCAGGCCGGCGATGTGCCTGCCACCTGGGCCGATTGCAGCCTGCTGCAGAACCTTACCGGCTATCGCCCTCAGACCGACATCGGCGCGGGGATTGCCCGATTTGTCTCGTGGTACCGTGAATATTATGGCAAATAAGGCTGGGGGATATTTACGCCAAACGGCGCATCAGCAAGATCAGACCGATCCGGGCTTTACTGGCGCCCGGTGATTGAGGGCCATGTTCTACAGGAACCTTGAACCGCTATTCAGCCTGCCCCTGCCGGTCAAGCAGGCGGTGAAGCTGGCCGTTGATGCCGCGGCGATTGTCCTGGCGTACATGGCCGCACTGTTCCTGCGCGTTGAAAGCTTCGCCTTCCTGCCCCTGCCAGGGATCTGGATAGCGCTGGCCATCACGCTTCCGCTGTCACTCGTCGCATTTTCGCGTCTTGGCCTCTACCGTGCGGTCATCCGGTTTTCCGGGCTTGAAATGCTCCGGATCCTGTCACTGGGCGCGGCCCTGTCCGCCGCCCTGCTGCTTGGCCTGACGCTGGCCTTCTCTCTGGGCCTGCCCCGCTCTGTGCCCTTCATCTATGCCTTCCTGCTGATCGGGGTCATGAGCGGGCCGCGCCTGCTGTTGCGCACCATGTTCCTGCAACGTCAGGCGTTGCAGAAATCGCGCGTGATCATCTATGGCGCGGGCGCCGGCGGGCGGCAGGTCGTCATGTCCCTGCACCAGGCCGCGGACTATCTCCCGGTGTCCTTCGTGGACGATGATCCGGCCCTGCATGGCCGGCACATCAATGGGCTTGACGTGCACCCGCCGGCATCCCTGCCGGACCTTGTGCGTAATACCCGCGCCAAAATGGTGCTGCTGGCCATCCCCAGTGCCAGCTTGACCCAGCGCAAGCGCATCCTGTCCAGCCTTGAGCCCCTGAAAGTACGCGTGAAGACCATTCCCGGCATGATGGATATTGTTTCGGGGCGCGCCAGCGTCAGTGAGATACAGCAGGTCGCGCCCGATGATCTGCTGGAGCGCGATCCTGTACCCGCCGATCCGCAATTGCTGTCCGCCAACATTACCGGATGCACGGTCATGGTGACCGGTGCCGGGGGCTCGATCGGCAGCGAACTCTGCCGGCAGATATTGCGCCAGCGCCCGCACCGCCTGCTGCTTGTGGAGCAGTCCGAGTTTGCGCTCTACGCCATTGAACGCGAGCTGCAGACCCTGGAGGCCAAGCTCGGTGGAGAGGTCGCCATCATCCCGCTGCTGACCTCGGTACAGCACGAGAGCCGGATGAACACGATACTCTCCCGCCTTGAGGTGGATACCGTGTTTCATGCCGCTGCCTACAAGCATGTCCCGCTCGTCGAGCAGAACGTGGTGGAGGGCCTGCGCAATAACACGTTCGGCACACTCACCATGGCACGGGCCGCCATCCGCTCCGGTGTGAAGACGTTCACGCTGGTCTCCACCGACAAGGCCGTGCGTCCCCCGAACATCATGGGAGCCAGCAAGCGTCTGGCAGAGCTCGTCTGCCAGTCACTGGCCTGCACCCAGAATACCACCACCTTCTCCATGGTGCGCTTCGGCAATGTGCTGGAATCGTCCGGCTCTGTGGTGCCCCTCTTCCGCCGCCAGATCGCGGCAGGCGGCCCCGTAACCGTCACAGATCGCGAAGTGACACGCTATTTCATGACCATCACCGAGGCGTCCGAGCTCGTCCTGCAGGCCAGCGCGCTGGCAAAGGGCGGAGAAGTGTTCGTGCTTGATATGGGCGAGCCGGTCCGGGTGCTTGATCTTGCCAAGCGCATTATCCGGCTGTCAGGCCTGAAGCCCTTCATCGCCGGAGAAGAACGCCCCGAAGGCGGCGATATCGAGATTGTCTTTACCGGTCTGCGCCATGGCGAGAAGCAGTTCGAGGAATTGCTGGTATCGGCCAATGCGCGCCCGACAGGCCATCCGCGCATCCTCAGCGAGCCGGTGATGTCGGTGCCCTGGGACGAACTTGAGCCTGCTATGGAGCGGCTGCGTGAGGCCTGCGCGGCTTATGAGATAACACGTATTGCCCGCATTCTTGCCGAGCTGCCTACGGGCTACACCGCACAGGCCGAGCCCGCAGATCTGATCTGGCAGCTCTCACGCGAGCTTGAAAGCCCGGCCACCGGCACCGGCTAGATCTGCTGGCGCTGATGATTAGTCAGGACAGAGCGCTAATCGCTCAAACCGCCGCTCTGACAGGGGTTCAACCGGCGTATTCCGTTGAATTGTTGGCGCGACACCCGCGGCAAATTTCGGCGATATCAAGAGTGCGTTATGGCAACCCTCATGAGAGCTCGAATGTGTGGCAAAGCGATCAAATGCATGCGATTTCGACAACTAGGCCGACCTTGTCAGGGCGGCTTTCAGGTTCTTCCCGGCGGCAGGCGTATGCGGGGGGCTTTGGCGCCGCGGTTCGCCAGCGCCAGCCGGAAAATCGGGATTCGCACTTGGGCAGGGTACGCGCTCGGGGTTGGCAGGCAGATCACGCCCTATGCGAAGGCCATCAGGGACAGCGCTCTATGGCTCAGTCGAGGCCGCACATCTCGTTGTAGGTTGCATGCTGCCACTGCGGGGCACGGACGGTTTCGCCGCGCGGCAGGAAGGTGATGGTGTGCCGGGTGTCGCCTCGGCGCACCTGCAAGGTAAGCGTGGCGTGCTGGTCGGCCTGGATGGCGTCCTGCGGCACCGGCACCAGCACCTCATCGCCTTCCCGCAATCCCGCGCGATAGGCTTCGGAAGCTGGATCGAGCCCGCGAATGATACGCGGGCTGGCATTGAGCGAGGCTGGCTCGAACCCCAGATCAAATCGCCGGAAATCGCGTTCCACACGCTCAAAGCACGGCCCGAACGCATCAGAGGGCGGTGTCATCACCGCACCCGCCATCATATCAGCATGAAGACTGACGCCCTCCTCGCCCAGTTCGGCGCGAAGCAGTTCGACCCAGTCCGCCTCGTCCATCGCGCGGCCCTCATGCCGGGCCAGAATCGTCTCGAACACCAGATCGTCCACGCTGCGCGCGCCGTCCGACCGCTCGTGGATCCAGGCGTCGAGCACCGCGAAATACATTGCGCCCCGGTCATAGGGTAGCACGCGGATACGGGTATCTTCCCAGAAGCGAGCGGCGATCTCGCCATTAGGCGTATCGATCAGCGCATTGGTGAAATAGCGCGCGGCAGTGCGATTGAGGTCGTCCAGAAACGCGTCCGCACCGATCATCCCCGCCCGCCACGGCAGAAGGCGCTGATAATGGACGGCTATACCTTCGGAAAACCAGGTGTTGTCCGGCCCTTCCAGCCCGCCCGCCCATGTGTGGACCATCTCGTGGGCCAGCGTCGATTTCAGGCCGTCGGCGCGGGTTGTCTCATTGAAGGTGACAAGGAAGGAGTTGATCATTGCCACCCCGCCCCCGGCATTGACCGGATTATGACGCAGGAAGACGCGATAAGGCGCGTCATCGCCCGCGGGGAAGAAATCATCCATCCACGCATGCAGGCGGGCCGTCCAGTCCATCAGCTCGCCAGCATCGAAGGGCGGATCACCCAGCCCGGCGGCCGCAAAGCGGCCGCCCTCCTCGCCTGCAGGCTGATACCGGTTCAAAGGGCCTACCATGAAGAAGGCCCGGGTCAGGCGCGAAGCCGAACCGGCGGGCAGCACGACATCCCCATCACCGAAACTGCCCGACACGCTGACCTCTTCCCCCAGCGCCGAGACATCCCAGCGAAGCGCAATGCGGTAATCGCGTCCATCGGCGGGAAGCACCAGAAAGGCCCCGCCTGCCCCGGAGACGCCGCCGCCTTCGGTGCGCAGATCATAGGGCGGGCCCGCACCGCGCGCGGGCAGCGCATTGGTCACCGGTGCGCGATAACGCACCCTCACCTCGCCCGAGACCTCGCGCTCCGGCAGCCAGCGGCGGAAGGCCACCAGCCCGTCAGGCTCATCCTCAACAATCAGTGGGAGTGCACCCAGCGTATCGGTGGCCGAAAAACCCGTCATCGTATCGGCCACGGTGTCGATATTGGCGTAGATGCGGGCCAGCGCCAAAAGCGGCGCGTCTGGCCCGGCGCCGTCTGTCTCAAAGCGTATGCCCACATCGATGTGGGTGACATTCCCGCCCGGCACCTCTGCGCCCGGTGTCAGGCTGACGTGCAGTAGCGGCACCCCGGCCCGCGCATCACCTGCACCAGCGAGGCATACGAGCAAGAGACCGGCAAGGAGACAGCGTAAGAGATCGGTCATCGACATGGCCTCCGGCACGGGCGTGATCATGCCAGTCTATATCCCTGACGACGCACGATTTATGCGATTGCGCCTCTCTGGCAGGCAGAACATGCCTCCATCTGCATCTGTCGCTGCGAAGAAGAAGACGAACTGCCCGGCAGGGCGGATATAATCGGTCGCAGACGGGTGATCAGGAAAGGGAACGCCATGGGGCTGATACACTGGACGGTAGTAGCCATAGCGGCCGCCAGCCTGACGCTGGTTGCAACAAGCGCAACCCATGCGGAGCCAGCCAGCTTTCCCGTGATCACCCACCATGAAGGCGTGTTCAATGGCGAGGCAGTGCGCTACCGCGCCCTTGTAGAGGAGACCGTCACCCCAAATGCAGACGGCGAGCTCGCCTTCAGCTTCGTGACCACGGCCTATGTGCGCGAGGATGCCGGAGAGAGCGCCACGCGACCAGTTGTCTTCCTGTTCAATGGCGGCCCCACCGTGCCTGCCAGCTGGCTGCATATGGGCGCGTTCGGCCCACGCCGTATCCTGCCGCCCGCCGACCCCGCCGATCCAGTAACCGATCCCGGCGCGATGGCAGATAATCCCCATACCGTGCTGGACGTGGCAGATCTGGTCTTCATCGATCCGCCAGGCACCGGCTTCAGCCGCATACTGGATGAGGCCAGCACACCGGAAATCCAGTCCGTTATGGGCGATGCCCGCGCGGCGAGCAATTTCGTGATCGCCTGGCTTGAAGCCCATGACCGTATGGAGGCGCCCGTTTTCCTGATTGGGGAGAGCTATGGCACCAACCGGGCCGCAGCGATGACCGGGCTATTGTATGAACGGATCAATCTTGAAGGCGTGGTCCTGTTCGGTCAGGCGCTGAACATGGTGGAAACCACGCAGCGCGCGCGCAATGCGCTGTCCTACACGACCAATCTCTCCGCTCTGGCGGCCATCGCCGCCTATCACGGGCGGGCAGACACGGGCGGGCTCACGCTGGAAGCGTTTATCAACGAGGTCGAGGCGTTCGCCATGCACGACTACCTGCTGGCGCTGGTAGCGGGCAATACGCTTGGCGAAGACGAGGCGCGTGTCATCGCGAACCGCCTGGAGCGCTATACCGGCATTTCAGCGGCGTATTATCTCGCCAACCGGTTGGTCATTTCCAAGCCGGACTTCCGGCGCGAACTCTTGCGTGATCAGGGTCTGATCCTTGGCATGTATGATGCGCGCTATGCAGGCCCGGCCCCGGAGCCGGGCAATCCGCCGTCCGACCCGTTCGGAGCCGTTGCCGGGATGGTACCGGTGGCACTGGAGAGGCATCAGCGTGAGTTGCTGGGACTGACCCTTCCCTTTGAGGAATACAGCTTTCGCGGGCCCGCCTCGGCGGACTGGGACTGGGGCCGCACCGGCGGCATGACTGGCGGACCGTTTGCCGACTATCAGCACGATATCTGGATCGAGCAGGCGATGGACGCCAATCCGCGCTTCCGCCTGATGGTGGGTACAGGCATCTACGACACTACCACGACGATCGGCCCGGCCCGCTATCTCGCCGCACAGGCAGGTTATCCACGCGAGCGGATCACCCTGCGCGAGTATGAGGGCGGGCATATGGCCTATACCAATGAGGAGGCGCTGATCGCGTTTACGCGTGACGTGCGCTCGTTCCTGACCGCACATTAGCGTCACGCCGCGCGCGCAGCGCGGCGTGCAGGCGGGCAAGGCCTCGGTCCAGCGCCGCAGTCTCCATCCCGAAGCCGAGACGGATATGGCCCGGCTCGCCGAAGAACTCGCCGGGCGCCACCAGAATGTGCTCGGCCTGCCATACGGCGCGCGCCAGTGCGCGGGTATCGCTCTCGCCGATCACGCCGGGGAAGTAGACACAGCCATTTTCAGGAATATCGCCCTCTATCAGCCCGTCTGACTTCATCGCACCCACATGTCTGGCGAGCACGGCCCGGTTCGGTTCCAGCACAGAGCGCCAGCGATCCACGAAGGGCTGCGGGTTCTCGAGAACCAGCGCAGCCACGGCGTGGCTAAGCTTGGATACGCCAAACTCGTGGGAGGCATTGGCGCGGGAAATCCGCGCGGCCAGCCCCTCCTCGGCAATGATCCAGCCAAAGCGCAGCGAGAACAGGCTGAAAACCTTGCTAAGGCTGTTCACCGTGATGAGGTTCGGAGCGAGCGAGGCAGCATGCGGATAGCCCAGCGCCTCGGCGAAATCGGCATAGACCTCGTCCACCAGCACCAGCGCTCCCACCTCGCCGGCTATGGCCGCCACGGCCTGCAATTCGGCGGGCGTCAGCACATGGCCGGACGGGTTGTGCAGATTGGACAGCATGATCAGCCGCGGACGTGCCTTTACCGCCTCGCGGAGGCTATCCAGATCCACGCCATAGCGCGGACCGGTGCGGGCAAAAGACTCCACACGTGCACCAGAATCGGCGGCGAGGATTTCCAACACGTCAAAACCCGGCCTTTCGGCGAGTACAAGATCGCCAGGCTGGACCAGCGCGCGCAACACCATGGCGACCGCGCTGGACGCACCCGTCGTGCAGATGATCTGCGCTTCCGATGCACCATAACGCTCGGCGAGCGCATTGAGGGCAAACGGATTGCCGCGCCCGAACACGCTGGCAAAGCGGTCCGTTACATCGTCACAGAACGCGTCGCGGACTATGCCGGTCAACAGGTCGGTGGGCTCTTCAGGCGCGCTATCGAACAGAAAGCTTGCCCGCGCGACAGGCGGTTTCTGCCGGTACAGCGCACGGCTCCAGCTCGCGAAGTCCGCGAAATCAAACAGATCCTCGGATACGCCCGGCGTCATGCGCACCAACCCGCCCCGCAACCCTGGACGGCGATGTTCTGGCAGATCGGCATGAGGCGGCGGTCCTGTGCAGCTATCGTCCCGGCAGGCACCGCGAGGCCGGGCACCTTGGCACCTACTCTATGCGGCCAACCCCACGGTGTTGTTCTTTTTTCAACGCGATCATGCTAGTCATTTGGATAGTAATTCTGCATCTGACGGCATTTTTAGGAAAACCATGTCTGGCAAACTCGACGCAATCGACGTGAAGATTCTCCAGCAGCTGCAGAAGGACTGCACCATCTCGACATCCGAGCTGGCCGAGCGGGTGGGCCTTTCGCAATCGCCGTGCTGGCGCCGTGTGCAGCGCCTGCGTGAGGAAGGCTATATCCGCGCGGAAGTGGCCCTGCTCGATCCGGAGAAGCTGGGCTATCAGCTGCACGTCTTTGCTCAGCTGAAAGTGTCCTATCTCACTGATGCAGACCGGGAAAAGTTCATCCGGGCCATCGCTTCCATCCCCGAAGTGGTGGAGTGCTATTCCATCCTGGGTGAACGCGACGCGCTGATAAAGGTGCTCGCGCCCGATATCCGCTGGTATCAGGATTTCATCTTCCAGCGCATTCTCAAGCTTCCCGGCGTGCAGGACATCAGCTCCATCGTGGCGCTCTCGGAGATGAAGAACACCACTGCCCTACCCGTGCAAGCCGATTAGAATGCCCATGCCAGGCAAGCTGAAGGGATAATTATCCCCGTTCTGGCCGGATCAGCGATACAAACAGACTGAATATTCCGCCTTCGCCGCGATACCCTGACGTCTCCCGACAGGTATCAGAAGGCAGGGCCTGCAATGCGTGCAACATCACTCCGGATCGGCATGCTCACCGGCATCTTGCTGGTTGCAGCGGGACATGCCGGCGCAGTGGCCGATGACCCGGAATGGACCGATCGTTACGTGATCCTGTCAGGCGAGGAACAGACCGGCTATCTGCATGTGCGTGAGGAAAACGGCGCAGCCCAGCTGGAATATTTCGTCGACAATAACGGGCGCGGCCCAAAGAACAGCCAGCACATAGCTTTCGATCCGGACGGCATCCCGGTGAGCTGGGCCATTACCGGCGAGAGCACGTTCGGCGACCCGGTCAACGAGTTCATGCGCTGGGAAGACGGCGTGTTTGAATGGCGCAGTCAGGCCGATTCCGGGCGCATCGAAACCGCGATGCCGCCCCTCTATGTTGCCAATGATTCCAGCCCTTGGTCGCTGGGCATCTACACGCGCGTCCTGATGAACCTGCCTGAGCGCAGTCTCGATGTAATGCCCGGCGGCACGCTCAGCGCGGAGCCGGTGGAGACCATCACGGTCGCCGGCCAGGAGATGACGGTCTGGCAGATTGGGGGGCTGGATATGTCGCCCTCCCATATCGTGCTGGACCGCAATGGACGCTTTATCGGCACGGCCGGTGGCGGGATCATCCACGAGGACTTCCGCGACGCCCGCGAAGAGCTGTCGCGCGTGGGGCGGGAACTGTCTCAAGCCCGCCTCGAAAACCTCCACACCGGCCTCGCCCACACGTTTGACGGGCCGCTGCGTATCCGCAATGCGCATATCTTCGATCCCCATACCGTCAGCGTTACCGGGCCCCACGCCGTGACCGTGTTCGACGGCGTCATCACGCTGATCGAGCCGGAGGCGGGTGCGCCTGAACGCGAGGGTGAGTATGTGATTGATGCGGCAGGCGGCTATCTGGTGCCCGGCCTGCATGACATGCACGCGCATATGAACGCGCAGAACGGCCTGTTCTATCTGGCAGCAGGCGTCACCAGCGTGCGCGATCAGGGCAATAATCCCGAACGTCTGCACCGGCTGATGCGCCAGATCGATAGCGGGGAAATGCCCGGCCCACGCATCGTTCCCAATGGCATGCTGGAGGGCCGCAGCCCCTTCTCGGTTCGCACCGGGCTGCTGGCCGGTTCACTGGATGAGGCGCTGGAGATCGTCCGCTGGTATGCTGAGCGCGGCTATTTCCAGATCAAGATCTACAACTCGATCCATCCTGACTGGGTGCAGCCTATCATCGATGAGAGCCGCCGCCTCGGTATGGGTGTCAGCGGGCATGTGCCCGCCTTCGTGACGCCTGACGAGGCCATCGGGGCGGGCTATGACGATATCGCCCATATCAACCAGCTCATGCTGGGCTGGGTGCTCAACGAGGGCGAGGATACCCGCACACCGCTGCGCCTGACGGCCATGGCTCGCGCCGCCGATCTCGACCTGGGAAGCGACCGCGTACAGCGCACGGTGAGCGCCATGCGGGAAAACGGCGTGGCCTTGGATACTACGGCGGTGATCCTGGAACTGCTGATGCTCAGCCGCGCAGGTGAGTACCCGGATAATGTGCGCGGCCATGTCGAGCATATGCCGGTGGGCTATCAGCGCCGTCGGCGGGGTGCACATGTCACCATCAACACGCCGGAGGACGATCAGCGCTACCGCGCCGCCTTCCAGACCCTGCTGGACACGCTGGCCATGCTGCATGGCGAGGGCATCCAGCTTCTCCCGAGCACCGATGCGGGCACCGGCTTTCCCCTCCACCGCGAGTTGGAGCTTTACGTTCAAGCCGGGATACCGGCAGGGGAAACACTGGCGCTGGCCACTCTGCGCGCAGAGGAGTTTCTGGGCCGTGACCAGTATCTGGGCAGTATCGAACGCGGCAAGCTGGCCGACTTCTTCCTGATCGACGAGGATCCGACCGCCAATATCAGCGCGGTCCGTCAGGTCCGGTTCGTCATGCGGGGTGGGGCCGGCTACATGCCTGCCGAGATTTATACACGCCTTGGCGTGCGCCCGTTCGGTGCGCCAGTGGAGATACGCACGCCCGAGCGCCCTGTAAACCGGCGCAGTGATGACGAATGATCATTCTGGACCGCGAATTCGTACGCCAGCACCTGAGCTATGAGGCATGCATCCCGCTGATGCGCACCGCCATGGCCGCCCTGTCGCGCGGGGAAACCATCCAGCCCCTGCGTTCCATCCTGAAGATGGCAGACGGGCACATGTTCGGCATCATGCCGGGTGCGATGGGTGAGAACGGTGCATTCGGCGCAAAGCTTGTCAGCGTATTCCCCGAGAATGCGTCTATGGGCCGCCAGTCCCATCAGGGCGTAGTGCTCGTCTTCGACGCGGACACCGGCGCGCCGGTCGGTCTGGTCCATGCGGGAGAGGTGACCGCCATCCGCACCGCAGCGGCCAGCGCGGCAGCGACGGATGCACTCGCCCGCTCCGATGCGGCAAGCCTTGCCATTCTGGGCTGTGGCGAGCAGGCGGGCACGCATCTGGAAGCTGTCTCAAAAGTACGCGCGCTGAAGCGCATCACCGTATGGGGGCGCTCACTGGTCAAGGCGCAGAGCTTTGCCGCGCGCATGAGCCGCCAGACCGGCCTTACGGTGATTGCCTCCCCCACGGTTCAGGCCTGTGTGGAGAACGCCGAAATCATCTGCACGGTTACTGCCGCACAGGAGCCTGTCCTGAAGCGCGACTGGGTAAGCTGGGGTGCGCATATCAATCTGGTCGGCTCCAGCTATGCCGGTCCGGCCGAGATCGATACTCCGCTGGTGGTGGCTTCCCGCTTCATCGCCGATTATCGCCCCGGCGTGCTGGCACAAGGCGCAGAATTCCTGCGCGCAAAAGAGGCGGGTATGATCGGCGACAGTCATATCCTTGCCGAGATCGGTGAGGTGTTCGATGGCAAGGCCGAAGGCCGCACCAACGCGCATGACATCACCGCCTACAAGTCACTCGGCCATGTCGTGCAGGACCTTGCCAGTGCCACCTTCCTGCTGGAGCGCGCCGTCGAGCTCGGCGTGAAGCCGGTCAGCTTCTAGTGACCGGTGACGAAGGCCCTGAGGTCTTCGCTCAAGGGCTCGGCACTGTCATCACCGAGATAGGGCATATGGCCCGACGGGTAGCGGCGGGACACTACCCTGTCCACCTTCAGACCGGCATGGCGCACCAGGTAATCCGCGCTGCCGATATGGGTGACGAGATCCATCTCGCCGGTCACGACCATGACCCTGAGATCGCGATTGGCCCGCATGACACCGGCCAGTGAATCCGCTGCGCCCGAGGAGGGTGGGCGGATGGTCCTGTCCCAGCCGCTATTCACCGAGAAATTGATAGCGGTGTAGGTGTCACTGACCGCAATACCCGTCTCGGCCAGATACTGACGCAGGCCGGCCACGTAAGAAGGCGAATACTGGGCCATGGCCGGATCATCGCCGACCGGATCCGGCATGGCAGGTAGTCCGTTGACCGGCAGGGTGTAACGCGCATCATACGCGCCCACATGCAGACCCTCCCCGGCCAGCAATTGCTCGCGGAAAAGCTGGGTGGACGGGCGCAGGTTCTCCGCCTCAATCAGCTCCGCAGGCAGGCCGGTGAACCGCGCCAGCGACCCCGCGATCTCCGCCCGGCCTGCTGGGTCAAGCGCGCCGCCCAGAAACAGGGCCGGCAGATAGCGCTCTACAGCGAAGGCCTCGGCTTGGACAATGAAATCCGTGCGGCTCACCCCCTCGCCCGCCTTGCCGTGATGCCAGGCCGTAGCTGCCATTGCGCCCAGCGAAGCCGCCTGACGTGCCTCCGCCCCTTGCGGCGACATGATCGCCTGACCGACCAGCACGATGCCATCGACACCGATCCCGGTCATGCGCGCACCGGGATTCATCGGCCCGCCCGCCAGAATGCGGGCGGTCAGCGCGGCACGCGTGGTGCCATAGCTGGCGCCTACCAGATATTTCGGCGACTCCCAGCGGTCATGCGCAATCAGCCATTGCTCGATAAAGCGCGCGGTTGCCACCGCATCCACTTCCGTTCCCAGAAAGTCCGCCGCCTCGCCGCCGGGCAGAACCTGGCTGAAGCCTGTCTCTGCCGGATCGATCAACACCAGATCGGCCACATCCAGAATGGAGTAGGGATTGTCCTCCAGCGCAAAGGGCGGCGTGACTGGCGGACTGAGCGGATCATCCATGGCGACGCGGCGCGGGCCGAACAGGCCCATATGCATCCAGATGGAGGATGACCCCGGACCGCCATTGAATATGAATACGATCGGGCGGCTCCGGCGGTCCTCTACATCCTCGCGCAGATAGGTGAAGGTGAAGAGAGCCGCCCCTGGCCGCCCCTCCCTTCCCTCAATGAGCGTGTCGCCTGCGATCAGCCGGTATCGGACATTTTCACCGCCGAAAACGCCTTCTCCGCGATGCTCGAAGTGACGGGGCTGGAAGGCTTCTGCGGGCGGGCTCGCTGCATGCATGGCATCCGCCCCGGCGCCGGCTTCTTGCGGCTCGTCGGCGGGCACACATCCGCTTGACGCCAGCAGCAATGAGCAGAACGCAGCCTTTGCAAGAACGCGCATAAGCTATCTCCCGAAGTCAGATGCCGCAGGCGCTTTCGTCCACGCCTTCCACACGCTCCCATTTCCAGCCGGGCAGGCTTTCTCCGCGCGGATCGAAGCTGATCTCGAAGCGCTCACCATCGCGCTCCAGATCCAGCGTGATCGCGGCTTCGGGATCATCCCTCGCGACCCGCAGAGGCGGGGTCATGGCATGAATGATATCACCTTCGCGGGCTCCGGCCTCATAGGCGGCGCTCGCCTCATCCAGGCTGGTCACCTGACCCAGCCGGAAATCATCAAAACCCAGCTCGAAGGTTGCAAACTCGGCCGGAACGACGCGCAGGCAGGGTGCGAAGGCGTTGCCCGGCGGCGTGATGGTCTCACCAGCCGCCATCGCGTCGAATCCGGCCTGTGCCTGCTCGCCCAGATGCTCGCCTATCCGCTCTACCCAACCCTCAAGCCCTACCGCCTCGCCATCGCGCTGTGCCTGGAAGATGCCGACGACGATATCGTCCAGCGACACAGCGCCCCCGGTCGCCTCACGTAATTGCGCGTCCACGCTGATCAGATAGAGCAGGCCGCGCCCATAGGGCAGGCGCTGGGCTCTCGGATCGCTCCAGAACAGCGCGCCCGCCTCGATATTGGACAGCGCTAGATGGGGGTTGGTGTAGTAGTTGGCCGCCCGGCGATTGATGGCACTGATGAAGCCGTCGAGGTCCATCTGGCCAGACCGCAAAAGCAGTACCAGAGAATAAAATTCTGCGGTCCCCTCGGTGTACCAGGCCGTTTCGGCATGGGCACCGCCCGACAGGCGTGGCCAATTATGGGCCATTTCATGGGCCAGCAATTGCTGCATGCCCCCGGCGGTAGTCTCACCTTGCGGATCGTAACCGACCATGAAAGAGCGTGCGAGAGCCGTTCCACCGCCACCGGGATGGACGTTATAGCGGATGAATATCCGGTAGGGCGCGCCTTCGTCGTCGAAGAAGCGGGCCATATAGTCGTAGAGGGCACGGGTCTGCCGCGCGAGCGCGTTCACGTTGAAAGGCGGGTCTTCGAACCAGTAGATCGAGAAATTGCCCTCACCATCCTCCGACTCACTGCTGAGAAGCCCTGCCGCATAGAAGGAAAAGTTCAACAGATTGGCCGGCGCGATGGTCTGCTGACGGCCCTCGCCGAGGCTCCACACTCCGCGCGCACCTTCCGGCATGGCGGAAAGGTCCCAGTCAAGCGTGATGGTCCATGGTGCATTACCCGGCGGAACGGCAAAGAAATACACGCCCGCGCCGATCAGCCCGTTTTCCTGACGGCGCATATCGAAAAGCGGGCCGCCACGGGTCTGGGCGTCCACCTCGCGAGGCGGAGCCGCATAGCTTACCCGCACATCGCCTGCGGTCGGCCGGCCGACCAGATAGCGCCGGTAGATGCCGCTGGCATCGGGGTCTTCATCCTGCGCCGTCAACACAAGTGCGCCGAAATCGTCGTGCGCCTCGAACTCGTCTGCCGCCAGCGCCGCTGTCGGCGTGCCCACAAGCATGAGAGGTATGCGCAGCAGCGCTTCTCCCTCGTCCAGTTCGGGCGCGGTGATGAGCATGGACACGCCCAGCGCGATGACCTCCTCGCCATCCCATTGCGGTGCGAGAGTCACGCCCAGCGAGGGCGGTGCCTCATCGGCCCGGACACTGCCGTTAAAAGCCAGAGCGAAAGCACAGGCGATGGCAGCAAAACTGCGGGCAAGCAGGGTCATTATCCTCACCGGAACTTTGAACAAACAGAATGCGGCAGGCCGGAGGGTAAACCGCCCGGCCTGCCTGGGTCTGCCGAGCTACAGATTGGCCCGGATACCGACGAAGTAATAACGGCCAATGATTTCCCCGTGGTTCAGCGTCGGATAGGACGGCCGCTCATCGGTCAGGTTATTGACACCGCCCCGGATCGCGAAACGCTCATTTATCTGGAACTGGCCCGACACATTGTGGCGGAAATTATTCCCGACCACCGGATTGGGATCGTTCTCGATATTGGAGCCCTCCTGACGGAGCACTTCAGGCAGGTAGTTGAGCGTATACGACAGGCGCACCGGCCCACGCGTATAGCGCGCGTCGAAGCGGGCTACCCAGTCAGGCTGCGCCACGGTGCCGTCGGTGCGCGACAGGTCAAACCCGGTAACCGAGGTTTCCAGCCGGGAAACATGGGTCGCTTCCAGATTGAGGTTCAACTCTCCGATATCACGCGAGAACAGTGCATCAAGCGGCACGTCGTAGTTGATGTTGTAAACCTCGCCCCGGAAATGCACCCGGCCGGCATTGACGGTGCTGGAATTGGCCGCGACCACCTGACCGGTCGCATCGCGGGTGAACCCGCCGCAGAAGTCCTGCGACTGCGTGCTGGAGTCATAGCACACGGCCAGGAACTGGGCCGGGCCGAAGACCGACAGGCCGTCGGTCAGGTCCACTTCCACGCGGTCCGCGATAATGGTCAGGCCCGGCACGAAGGAGGGCTCGAAGATGAAGCCGTAGGTCGTCGTGTCTGACAGCTCGTTACGAAGATCGGGATTGCCTGCCGTAGTCACGAGCGCAGTCTGGAAGTTGGTGGACGAGTTCTGGAAGCTCGGCAGAGGCTCATAGCCCGGATTGGCCGCCCATTCGGCTTCGCAGTTCGCCCGGCGGACAGACGGGTTGGGCCCGCTATCGATATAGCGGAAATCACACGGGTCGATCCCGACCGACGCGTTGGCTGTCTGCACCGGCGCAAAAAGCTGGTTCAGGTTTGGCGCACGGAAGTTCCGGCTACGCGAGGCGCGGAGCACGAAATCGGAATTGACCGTCCAGCGCAGGCCCGCATTCCAGATATTCTCCCCGCCCGCGACGGAATGCTCCACCCGGCGGTAGACACCGGAAAACTCGAGATCTTCAACCAGCGGCATGCTCGTAGCACCGCCAATCAGCGGGACCAGCACCTCAAGCGAGTATTCGTGGGTGTTGTAGCTGCCCGATTCCGGCGCGGTGGGGACACCCTGCCGCCCGAGCCCCTGCAGATTGGCCTGACGCGGAACGAAGTCCGCATCTTCATGGCGGTATTCATAGGCCGCAACGAAAGCCAGATCACCCGCCGGCAGGCTGAAGGCCGTGCCACCGAACGTCGCAAGAAAATTGGTCTGGGTGTTGGTGTAGGTCTGCCCGAATATCGTGTTGACATAATCGCGCGCTTCCTGGCTGACATTGCCCTCGCCGAACGGGTTCAGCGGGGCACACGCTGGATCGTCGGTTGCCGGATCGCCGTCATTATTGATGGCGCAGACGATATTCCCGCTACCATCCAGTACGGCATTGATGGCATTGTTGAAACGGCTCTGCCAGACGCCCCAGCTCCGCGTATTGCCGTCTGTCCGCCCGTGGCTCAGCGATAGCGACCAGTCATAATCGCGGCTGCCAAACTCAACCGTCCCGTCCAGCGCGGCCAGCGCGCGATAGACCTCGGTCGTGGTGTAGGCGCTGTCATCGTGCAGGAGGTCGTTCCACATTTTCGAGATGAAGATCGGCGCCCCGAAACCGAAAGCCGGATAGGCCGCGCTGAGCGCAGCCACCGCATCAGCTGACAAGAAGGGGTTGAACCGGTTGAACTGGATAGCACCGCTACCACTCGCTGCCGGGTTCAGGATGGTATTGCTAGGACGGCCAGCGCGCGCATCCTCGCCCTGGGTATGAGACCAGAGCAGCTCGGTGGAGAGCCGCACGCCATTATCGAAGTCGTAATGACCGATCACATTGATATTGCGCCGCTCAACGCCCGAGTACAGCGCGCCGAGCTCATTGTAACGCAACCCGTCCCCGCCACTGGCAAACGGAATACCGGCAAGCTGGCCGGGATTATACGGGATAGGCATGCCCCCCGGTCCCATCTGGAGCGGCACACCGCCAGCCGGAAACGGAGTTCCGTCCGCCGTGATAAAGGCCGTTGGCATCGGCGCAGGCGGGAAGAACAACACGCCATTGGCGTTGAAGGACCAGAAGCGGGCATCAAAGATTTCCCGCAGGGAGGGGATGCCGTCATTCGGACCCGTATCTGCCGGATTGGCAACAGTAACCCGTGCCCGTTCCGTTTCCGGCCGTGCATCCGCCAGCAGCGGCTCGGACCGCGACCATTCGAAGTTGGCCGCCAGATTGGCCCGCCCATCGAAGAAGTTGCGGCCTGCCGTCAGGCGCAGGCTATGAACAGGATAGTCGTCACGGGAGGAAATGCCGGTCTGCGCATCAATCTGCACGCCTTCAAAATCATCACGCAGCACATAGTTCACTACACCTGCGATCGCGCCAGAACCGTAAACGGCCGCGCCGCCGCCCTGAACGATCTCCACCCGGCTGAGAAGCCCCGTGGGAACGGAGTTGGTATCCACAACCGGGTTACCGATGCCGTTGGCGGTCGCGACGGTCCGCCGGCCATTGACCAGCGTCAGCGTGCGTCCCGCCCCAAGACCGAACAGGGCCGGGTATTGCTGACCGCCGCCACTGCTGCCGCCTGAGAACTCGGTCTGCGGCACAGAGGGCGTGATTGATGTGGCATCGTTCAGCGCCTGCCCCGCCTGCACAAAACCCCGGTCGGTCAGCGCCTGCTGATCGATGACGGTAAGCGGTGCGGAGGTGGCAACCTCGGGGCGGGCGATCCGCGAGCCGGTGACCACAATGCGGTCATCGCGCTCGGAAGCCTCCTCGGCGGTTTGCGTCTGCGCGGCCTGCGCATGAACAGCCGCAGCTGGCAGGGCGATAGCGGCCACACCGGCAAGCAGGCAGGCGGTAAATGAGAACTGGCGATCCCTGGACATCGAAACTCCCCTTCCTTGTCCCACAAGCAGCCATCTGCCACCTGCTCGCATCGCAGGCACAAACGCTCCCCTTCACGACAAAGAATAATCAGCGTGAAGAAGAAGTTCTTTTCGAATTATTCCCGATATTGGCCATAGGCGACCGCGACAGGCCGTTCAAAAGTCTGTTGCGAATAATTTTTGCTCGAGCCGACCGGCCATCATAAGCCGCTATTCACGCCCGCCCAGGAAGCCCCGCACGGCGTGAGACAGTCGCTCAAGATTGACGGTCTCGACATAGACCGAGTGACCGGACGGGAAATATGCTGCTGTCAGCCTGTCCGCAGGTATATCACCCTGATCAAGCGTGTAGCGCCCGGCATACACCGACGTTGTCAGATCATAATATCCGGCCACCCAGAACACGCGCAGGCGCGCATTGCGTTCCATCGCCTCGGCCAGCAGCGCGATGGCATTGCCGCCGCCCTCATGGTCCCAAGCGCTGTTCACATCGAGATTGAGACCCGCATAGATTTCGTCACCCTGATAACCCAGCACATCGCGGAAATAGGCCTCCACTATGGAGTCATGACCGCCACGCTCCAGCAGCCCTGGCAGGTCTTCGGGAAGATCAGGATCGGACGGTGCATAGCCCAGCCCCGGATCATCATGGGGCGGACGCTGGGGCGGCGCATCAAGCGAACGCGTTGCGCGGGAATCCAGCTGGCCGGTGCGCAGCCCCTCATCCGCCAGCAGGTTCAGCATGAAGGTACGATTATCCAGGCGCAGATTATTCTCTTCGACCAGATCGGCAGACAGGCCGGTAAATGCAGCGACACGTTCGGCCATAGCCCGACGTTCTTCGACGGGCAGCGACGCGCCGCGTATCAGGGCCTGCCCGTAATCGGTACGCGCAAACTCCACCGCCTCTTCGAAGACCGCTTCCACGCTGTCATGATGCTGGCCAGCCCGTCCGTGATACCAGGCGGTGGCGGCCATGGTCGGCAGCGCCGTCATCGGCCCCAGCGGACCGGGTCGTGGCCCCGGCACCAGCGCAAACAGCATCACCCCGTCAAACTCGAGTTCGGGGTCGACGCGGTGGATCTCCGCAGCGCGGGCCGTACCATAGCTCTGGCCGAGCAGATAGCGCGGAGAGGCCTCACGCCCATGGCGGGTCAGCCAGTCACGGATGAAAGCTGCCACCGATACCGCATCGCCCGTGCGCGACCAGACAAGGCCCTGCTCGGCGCCGTCCGCAAGGCGGCTATAGCCGGTCCCGACAGGGTCGATGAATACCAGATCAGCCGCGTCCAGTATGGAGTGCCGGTTGTCGTACATCACCGCATCGTTGTCCGTACCGGTACGCCGTTTCGGCCCGAACGCGCTGAAATGAAGAGGCGTGGTGGAGGCGCCCGGACCGCCATTGAACAGGAAGATGACCGGACGGCTTGCCGGATCGGCCACGTCCTCGCGCACATAGCTGACAGTCACGAGCTGGCCCGCCAGCGCGCCCTCCACGCTGTAGCGCCGCTCTTCAAGCAGCGCGGTGTAGCGCACGGACTCTCCGTTGAAGAGGCCTTCGTGAACGGTGCGGCTAGTGGACACCAGTTCAACTTCACCGGCATGTGCAAGACCTGCAGCCAGTACGACCAGCACAAGGAGCGTGACGCGAAGAAGGGCCATGACGGAACTCCCGAAAAATCTATTGGCTTGCCCATAGACTACGCATGAGGCGGGGCAATTCTTGCCAAAATCATCCAGCAAAGCTGGCGAGTGCGCATCAGCGCACCTGCAAACCGGGGCAAACGCGCACTGTCCACGCACCCGCACGCATAGAACTGCCGGTCCGGCACATGGCGTGATGCTTCATTTAAATAAACATGCCGTCTCCGGGGCGATAGCCTCGTTTCAGCACATCGCATGGGAGGAGGACCGGCCATGGCACTGTCTGAAGACTCTGTCGCGTATCACCGCATTCGCGCTCTGGCGCTGGCGGGCACGGCGCTCATGCTGGTTCATGGCGCGGCGGCCAAGGCCGATGAAAGCGTGGTCGAAACCCGCCATACGCTGGAGGCGGGCGATCTGCGCCTTGAGTATACCGCCCATGCCGGTCGGCTGGCCATTCGCGATGTCGAGACAGGCAATGCGCGCGGCTATATGTTCTATGTCGCCTACCGTGTGCCAAGCGATGCGAACCGGCCGGTGGCGTTTGTCTGGAATGGCGGGCCGGGCGCTCCCGCCACTATCCTTCATTTCGAGACCGCAGGCCCTTACCGCGCTGAAGACGGAACTCTGGTGCCCAACGCGCATAGCTGGCTCAGCGAAATGGACCTGGTGTTCGTAGACCCGATCGGCACCGGCTTCAGCCGCCCTGCACGCGCAGAGTACGGTGATGAGTTCTATGGCACGCTTGGCGATATCGCCTCGGCCACCGAGTTCGTCCGGGCGTGGCGGCTGCGCAATGAGGCGCTGGATTCCCCGATCATTCTGGCCGGTGAAAGCTGGGGGGCGATCCGCGTGGCCAGTGTTGCCTATCAGCTGGAAGAACGGGGCATTCCCGTCGGCGCACTCTCATTGATCTCCGGCGGGTCCGGCCTGCGCGTAGAGGACGGTGACAGCGTGTTGATCGACGCGTTACGGGTTATCGGCTTTGCCCGGACGGCCTTCCACTATGGCCTTTCAGACCCTTCTGTGGGCGAAACGCTGGATGAGGTACTGACCAATGCAGAGCGCTGGGTCAGGGAGCGCTACGCCCCTGCCCTTGCGCGCATCGACACCCTCTCACCAGCCGAGCGGGACACCATCGCAGAAGAGCTGTCCGATTTTATCGGGATCGACGCGGACCAGATCAGCCGTGAGAGCCTAGCCATCACCACACGGGCCTTCCGCGATACGCTGCTGAGCGGCCGCGAGGCAACCCTCGGCGTCTTCGACATGCGGCTGAACACAGCCGATCCGCACACGCCCACAGGCGCCTCCTCGGTGCGCGAGCCGATACTGCGCTATCTGCGCTACCGGCTGAACTACCGCACTGATCTGCCCTATATCGGGCTGGAAAGCTGGAGCGTAGGCTATGCGCCCGGCGGCGAGACGCCCCGCCCGCCCAGCGCACGCTGGAACTACGCGACCGGCCCTGTCACCGAAGAGGAATATGCTGCTGCCATCGCAGAAGCGATCCGCAGAGGCGATGGCCCGCCGCGCATCGGCCCGCCCCTGCCCTCCACTGTCGACGCACTGGAGCTCAATCCGGCCATTCAGGTACTGGTCGCATCAGGCGCCTATGACTCACTGGCCAATTGCGCCGGTGTCGAGGAGCTGGCGGCCCGCCAGAGCGAACTGGTCCGCGCAGCCGTTACCACGCGCTGTTATGAGGGCGGTCACATGATGTATCGCGATGCCCCGGTGCTGGACGCGTTCAACGCCGATATGCGCGCACTGGCAAGGGCGCTGCGCTAGGCGCCCTTCATGCGCTGGCTGATGATGTAATAGCTGGCACCTATGAGGCCCCAGACGGCAAGCGCCACATAGGGCCGCCAGTCTGCGGTTAGCCCCATCACGACGACGCCCAGCGAAGCGACAATGCCCAGCCATGACCAGAACACAGTGAATCGGCGCCCCATGCGGAAGCTCGCCTGACGATAGAGGTCAGGGTGGTCAGCGGCGACTTTCGCCGCAGCCAGACACGTTCCGGCATATTTCAGAAGGGTCGGGATATTGATCGCCAGGAACAGGGCGAGCAGGTTCATTGGCAGGAACAGGCCTAGCACACACAGGCCGAATGCGGTGGCCAGCGCCCAGTGCGGCGTGCCAAAGCGCGGATGGACCCGGCCCAGCACCCCAGGCAGTGCCCCGGCCCGGCCCATGGCGAAGAGATAGCGGCTGAACATCATGCACAACGCATTGAGCGAGGTGCCAATGGCGGCCACGGATGCAGCAATAACGAGCGGGGTAGCCAGCGGCGCGGCCATGAAGGCATTGGCAGCATCCAGGATCGGCGCTTCGCTTTCGGCCAGCGCCTCCGTCCCCAGCACGCCGATGGAGACCACCGCGATCAGCAGATAAAGCACAAGCGCGGAGATAATCGCCCCGGCAATGCCCAGAGGAATATTGCGCCGGCCATCTTTCACCTCGTCACCCATCTCGGTGGCCGCCTCCAGCCCGAAGAACAGGCCCACCAGCACCGGTACAGCCGCCAGCACACCTGCCCAGCCAAACGGGGTAAAGGGCGTAAAGGCCTCGAACTCGATAGCCGTCATGCCCCAGCCACCGAACAGGAGGAAAAAGGCGATGATCGCGGCTATCAGGAAGCCCTGTGCCCGCGCAGCGATGCCTACCCCGAAGAAATTCAGGACAAAAACCACGACGAAGATCGCGAACATGGTGGTGCGCAAGGGCAGCGGCACGATCATGGAGAGGTAGCGCACCAGCACCAGAGAGAGCACCAGCATCGCCCCGACACTGCCTGCAATGCGCAGCCAGGCGATCATGAAGCCGAAAGCTGGCGAGACGAAACGGCGTGGCCACTCATACGAGGCCCCGGCTGTCGGCAGGGCCGAACCCATGAAGGCGTAGGTGAGCGCGATGATAAAAATCGGGATCGCGGCCAGCGGCACCGCAAGCAAGAGCGCAGGCCCCGCCAGCGCAGAAGCCGGAGCCATGACCGAGAACACGGCAACTCCGACCGCCATGCCAAGCCCTAGCGCCACAACAGAGAACAGGCCGACGCCCTGTTTCAGGCCGGTTTCGCTCATCCCTCTCCCCTTGCTTTCATGTCGTTATAGAGCCACGCCACAGCCGCGAGATCCTGCACGGCATGACCCAGTGATTTGTAGATGGTGATATCCCCTGGGCGGGTCCGTCCGGCTTGCGTCCCGGCATAAACCTCCCCGATCTCCGCCGCGATGTGACCATCACCGATCAGGCCGGCTTGGCGCGCGCGCAGGAACTCGCCCCCATGCGCCAGAACATGCTCGCGATGGTCCGCGATGAAGCGTGCGGCGGCTACCAGAGCGCCATCCGCCTCGGCTGCATGAGGGCCGCTCGATCCGGCAAGGTTTACATGCGTGCCCGGCCGGAGCCATTCACCCTTCAGCACCGGCTCTGCCGAAGCCGTTACAGTGCAGATGATGTCTGCCCCGGCGGCGCGTGCCGGATCAGGCTCGGCCACCGCATCGATGTTCAACTCGCTTGCCAGACGCGCCGCCAGCGCTCCGGCCCGGTCTTTGTCCCGGCCCCAGATGATGACCTGCTCGAGCTTTCGCACATGGGCGATGGCCAGGGCATGGGTATGGGCCTGCACGCCCGTGCCAAAGATGGCAAGGCGAGACGCATCAGGACGTGCCAGCGCATCGGTGGCTGCTGCGCTGGCAGCAGCTGTGCGGATTCGGGTTACCGCTCCGCCGTCGACCACGCACACCGGAGCGCCGCTTTGTCCGTCAAACAGGATCACCAGGCCTTCATGGGTGCGCCGTCCGGAATGGTCCGGATCGGCAAAGACGCTGACCAGCTTGGCGCCGAACGGTCCTCTAGGCACAAACCCCGCCGGCATCAGCGCGAAGGTGCGCCCTTCGCCCAGTTTGAGAAAGCTGCGCAAGGCCTGCTCAACCTCGCCGCCCGACAAGGCCTGCATCGCCTCACGCATCAGGCCGGTGCAGACGTCAAGCGAAAGGCGTTCCGCGACCTGCCCAGCGTCGAGGAAAAGCGGCGGTGTCACGCCAGCGCCTCCAGCAGCATTTCGATGTCATCCATCGTGTTAAATACAGACGGCGAGACACGGAATCGGTGCTGGCTGAGCGAGATGTCCACGCCCGCCTCCCTCAGCCGCGGGCCGAGACGCGCACGCGCATTTTCATAGGCAAAGGCGATCAGCGGGCCTGTGCTATCCTCCGGCGTTAGCGGCTGGAAGCCGCGCCCGGTAAGTTCCTCGCGCACCCGCTCAATCAGGGGCTGACGCCGGGCCTGGATATTTTCCACGCCCAGCTCCAGCAGAAGGTCTAGCGAGTAATCGAGATGGGCCACTCCCGTGTTGGAGTAGGTGCCCATGGCAAACAGGCCCGTGGCATCGTCGCGCGCGCGGGTCTGATAGGCGCGCTCGTGCGGCTCTTCATACGGGAAGACATGGCTGGAGATGCTCGCCAGCTGGAAATATCCAGCCTGGGGCCGGACCAGTTCGGGGATCAGATCGGCCCGGGCATACATGAAGCCGAGCCCCATATCGCCCATCAGCCATTTATAGGAGGAGGTCGACATCATATCGATGCCGGCCGCCTTCACGTCGAACGGCACCGAGCCGATCGCATGGATCGCGTCCACGAACAGCTTCGCGCCGTGGGCGTGGGCGATATCGGCCAGTGCCGCTAGGTCGTGCTGGAAGCCATTGGTGGTCGCGATGGCAGAGACCGATACAAGCCGCGTACGGTCGTCAATCGCTGCGGCCATGTCCTCAAGATGGATGCGGTTATCGCGCGGGCGTACCACCACCACCTCGACACCGGCCTTTTCCAGCTCGCTGTAAAGGTGGAAGGAGCCGAAGAAGTGCAGCGCGTCGGTGACCACGCGCGCACCCGGCTCGGGCAGGCCCAACGCGGTGACAGCCATCTGCTCGCCCGCCGACGTGCTCTGAATATAGGCCAGTTCGTCCGTATCGGCATTGATAAGCCGGGCAAACCTCTCCATCACCGTGCGCCGCGCTGCAGCGATATCGTAATCACTCTCGCCGCCCATGGCGCGCGAGGCGAGATAGGCGGCCACGCGCGGGCGCGCGCCAGCGCTTACCGGATGAACCGATCCCGAATTGAGATAGCCGGGACGGATGCCCGGAAAGGCATCGTGCGCAGGCAGGCCAGGCGCGGGCTCTTCATGCCCGTACACAGCGGCGCCCAGAGCCGCACCGGCGAGCGGCAACGCACTGCCTGCGGCCAGCCATGTCCGCCGCGTCATACCCTCTCTGGCATCGGTCTTCTTCATCACATCATCCCGGCGTTGCCATGCAGCCGGGGCGGAACCGGCCAGATGCGATGATAATAGCCGAGAATTCCAGATTCCTGCTGAAGTGACGCAGTAACAAGCACACAAAGGGGGTAAATTGCCTTAGAATTGCCGCTCGACAGGAAAGTTATGCGCCGATGGGGCCGGTGCCTCGCGATCACCAGCCGTCGGCCGTTCGGGGGTCAGGACGCGCAGAGGAGCTTGAGCCCGGCGGCCCCTCAGCGGCTGGTGCCAAGCCGCTATCAGGCCCAACGCAAAACACCCCGGACGGGGGTCCGAGGCGCTTTCATAAACCATTGGCGTGGCTTGAAATTTTGGGTGCGGGGGCAGGATTTGAACCTGCGACCTTCAGGTTATGAGACTAAGCGTGCGCACTCTAACCAATTGTTTTTATTGTATTTTTGCCATTTTAACATAAAACTGTGTAATAACTTGTGTAACAGTTTTACCCAATTACGCGCCCGATTCGCGCATTGATATACAAGGGTTTTTTCGCTGTTTCAGGCAAACCCCTCTTTCAGGTTTTTTATATGGAAACCAAAAAGAGGGGATTGGGTGCGGGGGTCGGATTTGAACCGACGACCTACAGGTTATGAGCCTGTCGAGCTACCGGGCTGCTCCACCCCGCGTCAACGCGCAAACCTATAGCTACCAAGGCTTTCGTAAGCAACTCCTCATGTCATCTAACCGTCAGATAACGATGCCGGTGCTACCTTTACGATTGGCTAAGAGGAGGAATGCCCGCGCCGATAACCATCCGCCGGCGCATGAACGACGACGATGAAGATGGCGCGATCCCATGATCGCTACATCCGTCCAACTGACTGCGAGTTTCGATCCTGAAGATTTCCAGCCAAGCCTCGCGCTGCGCGAAGCGGAGACCTACCTAGCAGACAATGCCTCCCTGACGGTTCCCGTCTCGTCCAAAGCCCTTCCTTTTGAATGTGATCCTTGCCTATCGGCCTCTGGCCGGTGCAACAGCGGTGGCTGTTCTCCACGGGTGTTTCGATCCCTAGCGGATGCACGCCCAAGCCTCGTGACAGGCTTTTTGTCTTCCCATCAAGAAGGGCCTGGATCGGCCGGGTTCGAAAAGACAGGGAGGACATCATGCCCAGCTATACAGACACTCAATCGCTCTTCGCCCTCAACGAGGCAGAGCTGAGATCCCTCTACGCAATCATCTACGAGGAAATGCTCGCCTTACCGGAAGGCTCTGAAGCTAAGGCGGAGACGGAAAAGTTTCTGACCCGCATCAGAAACGTCATTACGGCCAAGCGCCAGAATGGCTTGAACGGCCCGCGCCCCTCGCTTTGAGGGGGCGGCACGCTTCCCTTAGCTAAGGGGAAGAAGTGTCGCGAGGTGAGCCTCAATAGCGGCTCTTACGTGCTGGCTGAGCGGCAGGTGAGAGTGACCCAGCCCCCTGATTTCCGGCCATTGAATGGTAGAGTCCATCGAGGAGAGGATGGACCATGCGAAAGAGCCGTTATTCGGAAGAGCAGATTATCGGCATGCTGCGCGAGCACGACGCCGGT
>JAIUMI010000015.1 GCA_022565665.1 Glycocaulis sp. | reverse complement strand
CCCCCCCCCGGGGTGCCCGCCCCCCGCCGGCCGCCCCCCCCCCCCGCCCCCCCGCGCCACCCATGCCCGAGAGTTCGTGTTTGATCGCAGCTTCCAGGCATGGGTCCCCCGCATGAAGCGGGGGATGACACACTGGAGAGTTAATTCAGGATACCCCCATGACCCAGACTTTCATCTATGACGCCGTCCGCTCCCCGCGCGCCAAGGCCAAGCCGGACGGTGCGCTGGCAGGGCTTGCTCCGCACGCCCTCACAACGGCGCTTATACGCGCGCTGGAGGGCCGCAACGGGGTCGGGGCGGTGTCGGGTGCGGCGAGCCTCACACTGGGCTGTGTGGGGCAGATAGGGGCGCAGGGCGGGCATCTGGCGCTGGTCACCCGGCTTCATGCCGGATTGCCCGATGCGGTACGCGCGCTGACGATCAATAATTACTGCGTCTCCGGCCTGACGGCCGTCGGTATGGCGGCCAGCGAAGCGGCGGCGCGCGGTGATGACCGGCTGCGTATCGCGGGCGGGGTGGAGATGATGAGCGCGGTGCCCTTCATGGGCGACAAGGCGTTCTACTATACCGATCCGAAGACCGCGGCGGCGCTGCGCTATGTGCCCGTCGCCCTGTCGGCTGACCTGATGGCGACCATGGAGGGCTTTACCAAGGCCGATCTCGATGAGGTGACGGCCCGGTCCCACAACCGCGCTGCGGCGGCCTGGGACAAGGGCGGCCTCGCTGAAGTGATCGCGATCTCCGGCGAGGACGGCGCGGTTCTGATCGAGCGCGATGAGGCGGTGCGTGCGGGCATGAGCGCGGAGAAGCTCGCCGGGTTCGAGCCTGCGTTTGCCGAGATGGGCGCCGCCGGCTTTGATACGGTGATGCTGAAAGCCCGCCCGGAGCTGAGCGCGGTTCACCACGTCCACTCCGTCGCCAATTGCCCGCCTGTCTGCGATGGCGCGGCGCTGGCGCTTGTCGGCACCGAAGCGGCAGGCAAGGCCGCTGGGCTGAAACCAAAAGCGCGTATCCGCGCGGCCGTGGAAGCCACCGCCGATCCGGTGCTCCAGCTGACCGCTGGCTTTGCCGCGATGGAGCAGATCCTCAAAGAGACCGGCCTCGCGCTCTCCGATTTCGACCGGATCGAGTTCATGGAGGCCTTCGCTGCCACGCCGGTAAAGTTTGAACGCGATTACAAGCCCGACATGGACAAGGTGAACCCGGAAGGCGGGCATCTGGCCATGGGCCACCCGATGGGCGCGTCGGGCGCGATCCTGCTGGCCACCATGCTGGGCGGGCTTGAACGCTCCGGTGGTAGCCTCGGCCTCATCGTCGCCCATGGCGGCTCGGGCGTGGGCAGCGCGATGGTGGTGGAGCGGGTCTAGTTCCTACCCGATGGCGCGGTAATAATGGCTGATCGCGACACTGATGCGCGTGATCAGCGGGTAAAGCTGTTCCAGCGGGCGGATGATGCGTGACTGGATTTCCGGATAGCCGTGCCCGCCACTGCCATCGGGTGTTTCGTTCGGCTCCTCAATGGCACCCAGCGCATCGAGCTCTTCGCGTGCTTCGGGGAAGATTTCGTCAAGCGCTGTGACCGCTTCAGGGATACGCAAGGCCAGCACCAGATCTATCACGTCCGAGCGTGTCAGGTCATGCCGTCGCGAGAAGGCGGGCAGGCGGGAAACGGTCAGGAAGGCCTGCATGATAAGCGCCTGACGGATAGCGTGCAGCGCCTCCACCGCGCGCCGGTCAGGATCATTGCGCCAGCTGTGCGCCTCGTCATCGACCAGCCGGTCAAGCTTCATCAGATCGGCCGAAAGATGATTGGCCAGGCGGGTGAGGGCGGTGTGGCGCGACTGGTCTGACAATCGATTGGCCAGATCCAGAAAGGCCCGCGCAGCAGACTGTGCCCTGGCAGACGCGGCCCGCCCTGTCCATTCGCTGGCATCATAAAGCCGGGCATAGCCGCGCAGCGCGCTGAGGCTGGTGAGCGTACGCGCCCGCGCGATCATGGCGTGTAGCGCCGCCATGCGCGGCGAGCGCGTCAGCAGCGCGGCCATGCGCTCCGGCTCCGCCCCGATGGAGGAACCCAGCCCGCCGGACACATTCACCGGAATGCCGAGCTGTTGCAGGGCGGCATTATGGGGGATCGCGCGCAGCATGGAGAGGTCGAGCTGCTGGCCGGGCCCGCCGGGGCGCTTGGCCTTTCGCGAGCCGGATTTCACCAGCATGTGCGGGGCAAAAGCCGTGATCGCATTGCGGTAATCGGTGTTGGCGAAGAGCGCTTCCTGCCATGCCTTGATCGCGCGGTAGACATCCCACGTATAGTCGATCTCGGCGTAGAACGGATCGTCCATGCCCTTGGCCGTGGGCGACAATACGTGCAGCGCGGTGCTGAATACGACAGAGCGGGCGAGCGCGTCATTGGCGAAGTGCAAAAAGCCGTCCCCGCCCTGATAGCTCGTCTCATGGACCACCGGCACACCGGCTGCGGCAAAGCGTGAGCGCGCCCACGGGGTCAGCAGATGGTCCAGCCGGTCTTTCAGCGTGCCGGGATGGGCGCCTCGCCCCATCGACTCGCCGTGGGTATTGAAGACAACGACCTCGACCCCGCTGACTTGATGGCGTTTCAGCGCGCGGGCGACGAGAATGTGTAGCCGCTCAATCGCCAGCTCGGCCCCGGCCTGGCCCATGAAGCGCCCGGCATCGGAAAAGCCCAGCTGGATCGCCAGCTGACCGCGCGCGGCGATGTAATCACGATAAACCGGTTCGGCCAGCAGACGCTCGATCAGGCGGCCGCCGCGCTCCAGCGCGTCCGGTGTTTCAAACAGGGGCGAGATATCGACCTTCTCCGCCACACCATAAAGCCGGGCGAGATAGACTGCGCCCATCACGGTGGCAGGTGTTTCGCACTCGGCCAGCAGGAAGCGGATCGGGGTGTCGGAATCGATATGTTTCAAAAACTGCGCGCACAGCATGAATTGCCGCCGGGCGGTCATCTGCTCCAGGAAGACGCTCGCGAAGCTGACCTGATGGACATGGGCCGAGGCGGCGCGTTCAGAGGCCCGTGCAAGCGCGAGGCGTCCGAAATCGTCCTCGTCCTCCTCCAGCCCCAGATCGGCGCGCACCGCGCTTTTCAGCTGGGCCGCATTGATGCGCAGATGGATGTGGGCCGCGCCAAGACCAGCCGTTTTCATCTCTGCGCGGATGGCAGCCAGCTTCAGCGCCGTCGCGTCATCGGCTCGGGCCATCACAGTGTCGAGTTCGGCGACGACTGGCGTCAGCGAAACCAGCCGGGCAGGGTGGGAGGCGGTCAGCGCGTTGGCGGCCTTCACCACCGCGCCGGGCGCTTCCATATCCGCCTCGAACAGCTTGGCATGGCTGGCGGCAAGGCGGGAAGCGGCTTCAAGGCGCTCGATCAGCCCGTCCACCCCGCTCGCACCGCTGTCTGTCAGGAGCGACGCGTAACGGGACAGCTGGATCGCCTTTTCCTGCAGGCGGAAGGCGATGGACCGGCTCCAGTGAATATCGGTCCGGCCATCCAGATCATAGCCGACCCAGCTCGCGAGCGAGAGCAGGTCAGGCGAGAGCGTACGCCATGAATCGGGGAAGTGCTGGCGTGCGATGTCGAGTGCCAGCCCGGTCAGGGCGGCATTGGCGCCGCGTGCGCGGGCGAGCGCTTCGAGCACCTCGCCATGTTCAGTGAGCAGCGAGATATCCGCGTCCGGACCGTGGGCGTGGCCTGCGCCCTTCAGTGCCTTCGCCTTGCCGGAGACAGCGGCGTCGGCCAGCGCAGCGCGGGTGGATCTGGCCAGCGCGAAGGTCGGGTGGGCGGTGAACACGATCCCGCCCTTCCGGCCCGAAACCGCGCCCTCAAACGTGTCGAACCCCTGCGCAGCGAGAGCTTCCAACGCGGCGCGCACGCCGCTTTCCGCCTTCCTGCTCAGCCCTTCGCCATGCTGGGCGTTGAGCGCCTCCGCACGCCGGGCCAGGCCCTCATCGGCCAGCGTGTCGATCAGGCGCGACAGCCCCTCCACCGACACCGCTCCCCGGTTGAGTCCGGAGAACAGCGTGTTGGCGAGATCGCCCACCGGGTTTTTCAGCGGGCTGTCCCAGTCCTCGCCCCATCCGCCTTCCAGTGCACCAAGGCAATAATCGGCCAGCGCAGCGGGCGTGCCGGGCAGGCGTTCATCCAGTTCGGCGGGGCGGTTGTCGTTCATGCGCGAAGGGGTCCGGTTTGGCTTTATCGCGCGCGAGGTTAGCCGGATGGCTGCCCTGCGTCACCGGTCATCTTCGCAGGTGCGGAAATTGGTGCCGCGAGCCAATCTTTTGTTGATGCTCCGCACATCCGTGCGTCGCGCCTCGCATTGGCTCGGACGCGCGTTCGCGCTCTCAGGCCGCTTTGCGGCCTGCTAGGCCGACCGGCCGCCGGGCACTATTGCCCGAACCGACCGAACGGATGTGAGGGAGGACAAGGGAAAGTGGTGCCGGCAGAGGGACTCGAACCCCCGGCCTTCGGTTTACAAAACCGCTGCTCTACCAGCTGAGCTATGCCGGCCCGTTTCTTGTGGGCGGGTCATAAAACGAAAGCGGCGCGCCGGGCAAGCGCGCCGCTCCGTCCACGGTGACGCTACTGCCTAGAGAAAGGCGAAAATCAGCCCCGCCAGGAGGAAGCCGACAAGGTTATTGCTCCAGTGGATGAGGGTGAGCTCCAGGGGCTGGCGCTCCCAGATATGGGAGAGAGCCTGCGTGGTTGCCGAGAAGCCGAGCCAGAGCAGGAACGCCCATTTCACGTGCGCGACCAGATCGCCCGCGCCAACGGCCACAAGCACATAGCCGATAAAAGCTGCCATGACGGCCGAATTGATGACGCCCTTGACCATTGTCAGGGTCATGTTCGCGCCTTCAAAGGATTCCGGCGTGAAGCCGTTCAGCTCCATCCATTTCTTGCCGAACAGAGGCCCGTACCAGACGAACCCCACCGCCATGAAGCCCACCGTGGCGATGATCCAGCCAATGAGTGAAACACCGAGAATATCCATTGTGATGATCTCCTATTTCCGCCAGACGAGAATGGCCGAAGCCGCGAGTATCCCCAGCAGGAGATGCACCGCGTCCAGCGCCAGTGCGCCCGTCGTCACCCTCGTGCCATAGGCAAACCCATAAAGTAGCGTGCTGAGCGAAAAGCCCGCCCATGCGATGACGCCGATACGGATATGGGCATTCAGCCCGCTGGCGTTTGCCGCCTGAAACAGTGCCGCGAGGCCCAGCGTAATGAGGACCGGCATGATGGGGCCAAGGAACATCTTCCATTCATGGCCGGCGAAGCTGTCAGCCGTGTAGCCGTACTGCGCCATCCAGAAGTCGGAGAAGACAATCGCGTATATGACAAAGCCTATGGCATAGATGGCGACCGCGGCAGCGATGACTGCCAGAAGGTCGTGACCGAAAATTCTGGGCATGAGTGTTTTCCTCCCCGTCCGGGGCGGCTATTGCTCCGCCCTCGAACTGTCGACAAAGGCGCGAGATGCGCCAGTGATTAACAATACGCCCGTTGGGGATTTGCCGCCATGGCCCGCATACTGATTACCTCTGCCCTGCCTTACATCAATGGAATCAAGCACCTGGGCAATCTGGCGGGCTCCATGTTGCCGGCCGATATCTATGCGCGCTTCCAGAGGATGCGGGGCCATGAGGTGCTCTATATCTGCGCCACGGACGAGCACGGCACCCCGGCAGAACTCGCCGCGGCCGCTGCGGGGCAGGATGTACGCACCTATTGTGATGAGCAGCACACCATCCAGAAAGAGATTGGCGAGCGCTTTGCCCTGTCCTGGGACTATTTCGGGCGCACCTCATCCCCGGAGAATGCGCAGCTGACGCAGCACTTTGCCGAAGTGCTGGAGGCGAAGGGCCTGATCGCCGAGATCGTTGAAAAGCAGATCTATTCGAAAGCCGACAAGCGCTTCCTGCCCGATCGCTATGTGGAGGGTACCTGCCCGAATTGCGGCCATGAGAAAGCGCGCGGCGACCAGTGCGACAGCTGCGGCAAGCTGCTGGAGCCCACCGACCTCATCAATCCCTATTCCACCATTTCCGGCTCGCGGGATCTCGAAGTGCGCGATACGCGCCATCTGCAGCTGAAACAGAGCCAGATGGAGCCGCGTCTGCGCCAATGGGTGGATGAGGCCACCACCTGGCCGCAGCTCGCCCGCTCCATCGCCTATAAATGGCTCGATGAGGGGCTGCGCGACCGCACCATCACCCGCGATCTCAGCTGGGGCGTGAAGGTCACGAAGGATGGTGGCCCTCGCGAAGGCTTTGAAGACAAGGTCTTCTATGTCTGGTTCGATGCGCCGATCGGCTATATCGCAGCGACCGCCGAATGGGCGAAGGCGACCGGGAATGACTGGGAGCGCTGGTGGCGCACCGACAAGGGCGCGGGCGATGTCTCCTATGTCCAGTTCATGGGCAAGGATAATGTCGCCTTCCACACGGTCAGCTTCCCGGCGACCATCCTCGGCTCTGAAGAGCCGTGGAAGCTCGTTGACCGGCTCAAAGCTTTCAACTGGTTGAACTGGTATGGCGGCAAGTTCTCCACGAGCCAGAAACGCGGCGTCTTCATGGACACGGCGCTGGAGTTGCTCCCCTCTGATTACTGGCGCTGGTATCTCACTGCCAATGCGCCTGAAGGCTCCGACACCCAGTTTACCTGGGAGAGCTTTCAGGGCGTGATCAATTCCGATCTCGCCAATGTGCTCGGCAATTTCGTCAACCGGATCACCAAGTATTGCGCTGCGAAATTCGATGGGCAGGTGCCAGGCACCGGCACGCCGGGCGAGGCGGAAGCGTGGATGGCGGCGGAGCTGTCCGAACGGCTGAAGGCTCTGGCCGCGCATTATGAGGCGATGGAGTACCGCAAGGCGGCTGCCGAAACCCGCGCCATCTGGGCGGCGGGCAATGAATACCTGACCAAAGCCGAGCCGTGGGTGAAGTATAAGAGCGATGTCGATGCGGCGGCGGTGGGCGTGCGTACCGGCCTTAATCTCGCGGCCGTTTTTGCCATCATCGCGCAGCCGATCATCCCGGATACGGCAAGGAAAGTTCTGGATGCGCTCGGCGTGCCGGAAGGCAACCGCGCCTGGCCGGACTGGCAGGACAAGACCCTGCTCGATGCCCTGCCGTGCGGCCTCGCCATCACCCCGCCCGACGTCCTCTTTGCCAAGATCGAGGATGCGTCGGTGGAGGAATGGAAAGAGCGGTTCGGGGGGGAGTAGGCTCTCTTTCTTGATGCTCCGCCCATCCGGGCGTCGCTCCTCGCATAGGCTCGGACGCTCGGCCTGTCCCCGGCTTGATCGGGGATCGCGCTTGCGGGCCGCTAATGCGGCCCGGAAAACCTCCGCCCTATCCACCGGGGTCCCGGCCCCCGAGCCGGGACCCATGGGAATATTCGATGGCTGAAAACATGGATCCCGGGTCAAGCCCGGGAACCCGGTTGAGGGAGCTTGGGAAGAGCAGGTAAGCCGGGCCATGACATGGTTGGTATTTCTGAAATCCCGGAAGCGCGCTGCGCTATCCGGGACCTCGTGCAGGAGACGCGGAGAGAGGCCCCGGGGCTCGCTCACGCTCGCCCCGGGTTTCAGAGCTGGCAGTCAGCGCAAACTCCGCCGCCCCGCCTTCACCAGCTCGGCGGTACGCGTTTCAATGGCTATTTCCAGCGCCGCGATGAAGGCTTTCGGGTCATCGCCCGGATGGATGGGATCGAGAAACTCGATGATCGCAAGGCCCGGATGGAACTCCCATTTCTGCTGCGGCCAGAAGACACCCAGATTGGTGGCGACGGGAATGACAGGCCGGTTCAGATCCTTCGCCAGCCGGTAGACCCCAAGCCGGTAGCGCTTTTTTGACCCGACCTCGCTAAGGCCCCCTTCCGGATAGATCAGCACATCGCGGCCGGAGCGTTGGAGTGCGTGCAGCCCCGTATCGAGTGCGCCATTGGCGCGTTTGCCGCCGGCATTATCGACCACCACGGCCTCGGCCCGCCTGAGTATCCAACCCAAAAGCGGGAATTTCAGCATGTGGTCGCCGATCACATAGGTCAGCTCGCGATGGCGCGAGACCAGGCATATCCCGTCGCCCCAGGACTGGTGTTTTGATGCGATCACGGCGGGTTCGGTATCGGGCAGCACGTGCAGGCGGCGCACCAGCAGATTGAGACCGCACAGCGCCATCCACCCGGTAATCGCGCGGGTATAGAGCCAGATCGCGCCCATCACCGCCCAGCGCCCGGGCACAAGTGTGGCCGGAGCGACGACCAGCAGGCCCATCACCACCGAGATCACCCAGTAGCCCGAATGGAAGATATGGTGTCGCAGGGTGGTCTCCCTTGCCGCGTGAGAGCCCTATGATGGCGCGAGCGGGCGATTCCGTCCAAGGGGAGGGTGCAGGGCCGCACTTACCGTTGCATGATTTGATTTCATGCTCAGGAAAGGCCATATTCGTAAGGGTATAAGAGTTTGTTTCCTGAAGGTGAACCAATGCAGGTAAAGCGCCACGCGCTCAACATTGCGGAGCATGAAACAACCGGCTGGCTGGTTGCTACAGCAGACGGACTGCCGGGATTCTTTGTGCAGGGTTCGACCCTGGAGCAAATCCTTGATCGTGCGCCGCGTGTACTGGAGCGGTATCTGGAGCGCCAGAATATCGGTGCTTCGGGCATCACCATAATTGAGGAAGCGGCCTCACCGGACGGGTTTCACTCGACAAGGCTTGCCGCTGAATACCAGCAACTGGCGCCGATAGCGGCCGAGTGACGGCGGACGAATATCTCACGGAGTTACGGGAACGAGCCGGTCTCACGAAGATGGGCCCGGCCTTTGATGGCAATATTCTGTGCTGTGACCAGAACCACACCCATTTCGAAGTGCCTGACCCGGATGAAATGCCGCAAGAGGCGCGCCGCGCCGTTCTGGAGCTGGTAATCAGCGACCTCGCCAAGTACGCGCTGGGCTATTAGGCACAAGACAGGGCCGGGCCGAGGCGCTAGGCTGACCGCCCGCCTGCCTGCCCTTCTGGCCATTGAACCTGCCATCCACATGAGATCCCTCCACATCGCCATTGCGGGCTGCGGCCCGGCGGGGCTCGCCGCTGCGCTGCTGCTGCATCGCGATGGCCACCGCGTGCGGCTCTATGAGCGGTTTGACACGCCGCGCCCGATTGGCTCCGGCCTGCTTATCCAACCGACGGGGCTGGCCGTGCTGGAAAGGCTGGGTCTGGACGCTGCGCTGAAGGCCCATGCAAGCCCTGTGGAGCGTCTTCTCGGCAAGGCGGTGCGGTCGGGCGCGACGGTGCTGGACGTGCGCTACAGCGCCCTTGGAGAGCCTTTGTGGGTGGGCCTCGGCATCCATCGTGCCGCGCTGTTTGCGATCCTTTATGACGCCGTGTTGGCGGCGGGCATTCCGGTTCATACCTCGTGTGAAATTACCGGCAGCGAACTGGGCGCAAACGGCCAACGCACACTGGTGATGGCCGATGGACATCGCGAAGGCCCGTTTGATCTGATTGTCGATGCGCTGGGCACCAAGACGCTGCTCGCACCGCCGACGGGCAAGACGCTGGAATACGGCGCGCTCTGGGCAAGCCTTGACTGGCCAGAGGGCTCCGCGCTCAACCCCCACGCCCTTGAACAGCGCTACCGCGCCGCCTCCATCATGGCGGGCGTCCTGCCCATCGGCACCGCGCCGCATGACCCAAAGGCCAAGGCCGCCCTGTTCTGGTCGATCAAGGGCGTGGATGTGGCCGCATGGCGCGAGGCCGGGCTCGAGGCGTGGAAAAGCGATGTTCGCGCCGTCTGGCCGGCCGTCGAGCCGCTGCTGGAGCAGATCAGTGATCCCGATCAGCTCGTCTTTGCCCGCTATGCGCACCGCACGCTGAAAAAGCCCGGTGAAACCGGGCTGATCCATATTGGCGATGCCTGGCACTCGGCGAGCCCGCAGCTGGGGCAGGGGGCGAACATGGCCCTGCTAGACGCGTATGCGTTGGCGCTGGGCCTTCGCGAAGGATCGGACGTGGCAGACGCCATCGCCCGCGCGATTGCCTATAGGCGCTTCCATGTCTGGCTCTATCAGGTGCTGACGGCCTTCTTCACGCCGGTCTACCAGTCTGACAGCCGCGTCATCCCCTTCCTGCGCGACCGTCTTGTCGGCCCGGTCTCGAAGATCTGGCCGGCACCCGGCATACAGGCGGCTCTGGTCAGCGGGCTGGTCGGCGCGCCGCTGGGGCGGCTCGATCTTCGCTGAAACCGCGTCCCCGCCTTGACATTGCGCGCGCTCCAAGGCCTTTTCCGCCCCTGATTTCTGCCCCTAGTTTCCGGGCGGGTTCCGTCACCCGTTTCCACCTTAGTTTCAAAGAGCCCTGACCCATGTCCGTTACCAAGACCCACTGGCGCACCCATACCTGCGGCGAGCTGCGCAAGAGCGATGTGGGCAATAGCGTCACCATCTCCGGCTGGGTGCACAGGAAGCGCGACCATGGTGGCCTCTTGTTCATCGACCTGCGCGATCATTACGGTCTGACCCAGTGCGTTCTGGAGCCGGAATCCGAGCACTTTGCCCGGCTGGAGCGCCTGCGCGTGGAGAGCGTCATCACGGTGACGGGCAAGGTGGTTGCCCGCAGTGAGGACACGGTGAACAAGAACCTGCCGACCGGCGAGGTGGAAGTGCGCCTCGATGGTCTGACCGTCCAGTCCGAGGCCGAGGAGCTGCCGCTGCCCGTGTTCGGCGAGCCGGACTGGTCTGAGGAAGTGCGCCTGAAGCACCGCTATATCGATCTGCGCCGCGAGAGCCTGCACAAGCGCATCGTGCTGCGTTCGAAGATCATCGATTCCATCCGCCGCCGGATGATCGAGCAGAATTTCATGGAGTATCAGACGCCGATCCTCACCGCCTCCAGCCCCGAAGGCGCGCGCGATTATCTGGTGCCCTCGCGCATTCATCCGGGCAAGTTCTACGCCCTGCCGCAGGCCCCGCAGCAGTTCAAACAGCTCATCATGGTCTCCGGCTTTGACCGCTATTTCCAGATCGCGCCGTGCTTCCGCGACGAGGATGCGCGCGCCGACCGCGCGCCGGGCGAGTTCTACCAGCTCGATATGGAAATGAGCTTTGTCGACCAGGAAGACGTGTTCGGTGCCATCGAGCCGGTGCTGGCAGGTCTGTTCCAGGAGTTCGCCGATGGCCGCGAAGTGAGCGATGAAGCGTTCGTCCGCATTCCTTATGCCGAAGCGATCCGCACCTATGGCTCGGACAAGCCGGATCTTCGCAACCCGCTGAAAATGCAATCGGTCACCGAGCATTTTGCCGGGTCCGACTTCAAGGTGTTTGCCGGGATGATCGAGAAGAACCCGGCCGTCGAGGTGTGGGCGATCCCTGCGCCGACGGGCGGTTCACGTGCTTTCTGCGACCGCATGAACAGCTGGGCGCAAAAGGAAGGCCAGCCGGGCCTTGGCTATATCTTCTGGCGTGAAGAGGGCGGGGCGCTCGAAGGCGCTGGCCCGATCGCGAAGAATATCGGCGAGGAGCGCACCGACGCCATCCGCGCGGCGCTGGGCCTGAAATCAGGTGACGCCGTGTTCTTCGTCGCAGGCCAGCCCAAAGACATGTACGCCTTTGCCGGCCGCGCGCGCGATGTGGTCGGGCGTGAACTCGATCTTTGCGAGAAGAACGTGTTCCGCTTCTGCTGGATCGTCGATTTCCCGATGTATGAGTGGAATGAGGACGAGAAGAAGGTCGATTTCTCCCACAACCCGTTCTCCATGCCGCAAATGGAGGCCGAGGCCTTCATGGCGCTCGATCCCAAAGACTCCGACACGCTGCTCAGCCTCAGGGCTTGGCAGTATGACATCGTCTGCAACGGGGTGGAGCTCTCCTCCGGCGCGATCCGTAACCACCGCCCGGATGTGATGCTCAAGGCCTTCGAATACGCAGGCTATGGCCCGGAAGTGGTCGAGGAAGCCTTTGGCGGCATGCTCAACGCCTTCCGCTATGGCGCGCCGCCGCATGGTGGTATCGCGCCGGGTGTGGACCGCATCGTCATGCTGCTGGCGGGCGTCGAAAACCTGCGCGAAGTGGTGATGTTCCCGAAAGACCAGCAGGCGCGCGATCTTATGATGAATGCGCCGGCCTACCCCGAAGCGCGCCAGCTGCGCGAGCTGCACCTGCGCACCGTGCTGCCCGAGGCGAAAAAGGGGTAGGGGGCTTATTGATGCTCCCTCGCTGACGTTGCGGGCGCGCTTGGGGCTCTGCGAACCCGAGTGCCGCTGGACCCCGGCCCCCGGGCCGGGACCCATGTCCATTAAACACTCACAATAGGCGTTTCACCGGCGCAAGCCGGTGCCCGGTCTTGCTCTGGATCCCGGCTTTTGCCGGGAAAACGAACAATGGAGTACAGACCCTAGCGCCGCTTTTTCGGGCGAGGCGTGTCCTTGGGAGCCGGGTCTTCCGGGTCGGGATCCATATTGGCCAGCAGATCCTTCCAGCGCCAGCCGCCTTCGGGGCGCGGGGCGGGAGTGATGGGAGCGTCGTCCCCGTCCTCGTTCTCGATGCGCGCACTGGCGTCCAGGCGCATCTCGTCGGCTTCATCTTCCTCGCGGCGCGCGGGCCGTGCCGCCCGGCGGATATTGAGCGGATCGGGCACCTCGTTGGGCGCGATCTCTATGGGTTTGCGTCCGCCCGCGACCGAGCCCATGCGCAGCATGAAGTCAGACAGAAGCTCGTAATTGTGCCGCACCCGGGCCTGGAACAGGGCGTCGATCTCGCGCGCATTGTCGGCGGCTTCCTCTGCCGTCTGGTTCAGCTTCTCAAGACCTTCCGACAGGGCGCGCTCCAGCTCCAGCGTCGCGCGCCGCGCCGCGGCCGGGGCGTCTTCAAAGCGCGCGCGCATGTCACGCAGCATGACTTCCACATGCTCGGCCTGCTTGCTGGCGGCCTCCAGTGTTTCGGCCAGCTGCTTGCGCACGGCATCGCTGGCCACTTCGGAGGCTTTCGAGGCCCGTTCGACCAGTTCCTCGGCCTCACGCAGGCGCGCCTGGAAGGCTTCGTCGGAGCGGCGCGCCGCCTCAAATCCCGCCTCGCTGACCCGTTCCAGCGCGGCTTCGGCGGCGTCGGCCTGACCGGAGAACCGCTCGGCGGCGTCATTGGCCGCTTCGCGTGCTTCCCTGGCGGTCTCCGCAAGGCGTTTTAGCATGGTTTCATTGGCCTCTGCGGCCAGCTTCGTCTCGCTCTCGATGGTCCTGGACAGGGCGGAGGCACGCGTGATGGCGTCATTGACGGCGCGGGTGAAGACAGCCCCGCTTTCCTCGGCTGACTTGCGCAGGGTCTCCGCGCCCGACCCGGCCGTCTTGGAGAGTGTAGCCAGCTCGGCCTTGTGGAAGTCGAGGGCGGAGGCGATCTTCTCCTGCTCGCGGCGTAGCGCTTCGCTGGCTTCGGCGAGGCGTTCGCGGTGCTTGAGATAGGCTGCGTCCAGCCCGTCGCCCCGGCTCTTGAGCGTATCGGCCAGTTCGCGCATGTCACCGGCGCGCTTGGCAAGAATTTCAGAGGCCTTCTCCGCCGAGCGCACCGTGTCCTCGCCCGCGCCGGTCAGGCGTTCAACGCCGGCGCGCAGGGTCAGCGCGCCCTCATTGGCTTTCTCATTGGCCAGTTCTGCCGCCGCCGCGACCATTTCGGACTGATCCTTGATCGCCTCGGCAATCAGCGCCGCCTTGTCATCCAGGCTGTCGGCGATCTCGGTCAGTTTCTCGCGTTCGGTCTTCAGGGTGCGCATCAGGGATTCCACGCGTTCGCGCGCCGCCTTGGAGGAATCCTCCAGCGTATCGGCGTGGTGGGTGATCACCTCTTCCATCGCCGCAAGGCGCGCCAGCGCGCTGTCCATGGAGGTGTTGATCCGCCCCACTTGCAGGCTCACCGCATCGGCGAGCACCCTGACTTCCGACTGCAGGGCATCGGTGGGTGTGGCCAGGTGCGAGATGGCCCGCTCCACTGCATGGGCCTGGCGCCCGGCGCGCACGACAGCGCGGCCAAGAAAGCCGGTCAGGACAAACAGCAGGGCAGGCGCACCGGCGAAGATCGCCACGCCCGCCAGCTGGGCCGGGCTCAGCGCGGTGAAGTCGGGAATGGCATAGCCGAACAGATAGGCCCCGGCGCCGCCCAGCCAGAGCGCACCGCATGCCGCGCCGGCAAAGGCCAGCCAGCCGCCGCCGCTGGCCGGAGCCGGCGAGGGGACCATGGTCCGCGGCCGGGCGCGTTCAGGCAGGTTTCCAGCAGAAGGATCGGCCATCGGCGCGGGCACGGCAGCTTCGTCCGGCTTGGCCTTGGCGGCGGATGTGTCGTCGGCAGGCATGGCATACGCCCCGCTGGAATCAGATTCAGGTCCTGCGCGTTGCGCCGGACGCATCAAAGCTCTGTTCTAGGCCGTGACGGGGTAAAATTAAAGGCGCAAGACAGGTGCGCGCGGCGCTTCTGGCAGACGCATGACCGGCGCATCGCAGCCGGAAACCTCGTGCACGTTCACCGGCTGGATGTTCACCCGCACGCTGCCGTCTTCCAGAACCGAATACGTCCATTCGAAGGAGCCGGAGGCCTGATGGAGCATGCCTTCGCCTGTAAAGACGTGCGTTTCCTCGATGATCTGCTGACGTACGGGCGGGGCGCAATCGTCAACCCGGTCATAGCTGATACCGACGAGCGCCAGTACCGCGCCCGCGATCCAGTGAAATATGTCGATGGCTATGCCCAGCATGATCGCCGTCCCTTTCCCTGATGCCGCTTATGAAGCGGCTCTTGCAACGGCTCAAGCAAAAACAGCCGGAATTGCGATGAAATCTTGGTAATGAATGTGGCGTGCGGGCAGGTTTTGCTTGCTATCGTATCCGGCTTGCGCTGAACGTGCTGGCCGGTTCCAGACAGGGGGAGACCAGTTCCATGAATGCCAATCCGGTTGCGGCCGAAAACCGCCATCAAAGCCTCGATGTCCTGCGCGGCATCGCAATTCTGGGCATTCTGGTGATGAATATCCCCTTCTTCTTCCTGCCCATGCAGGCCCAGCAATACCTGCCATCCGATCCGCTCTTCACCGGTGCGTCGATCGATGTGTGGTTCTACTCTCACGTCTTCTTCGAAATGAAGTTCATCACCATCTTCTCCGCCCTGTTCGGTGCCGGGATCATCCTGATGGTGGGCGAGGAGGCGGACGCCTCGCGCAAGGTGCATTTCAGCCGGATGCGCTGGCTGCTCCTGATCGGCCTGATCCACGCCTATGTGCTGTGGTACGGCGACATCCTTGTCAGCTATGCCGTGTTCGGCATGATCGCGGTCTATTTCCGCCGGATGAGCATCGGCAAGCTGCTCTTCTGGGGTCTGTTCTGGATCGCGATTGCCGGGCTGCTCTTCTTTGCAGTCTTCGGGTCGATGGCGCTGATCCCTGAGGAGATGAGCGGGACCGATATCGGCATCATCCCGACGCCCGAAGCCTATCAGGAGGTCGTGGCCGCCTATCAGGCGGGCGGGCTGGAGCGCCTGGGGATCAATGCGTTCGGCGCGGCCATGGGCCAGGTGATGGGCATGGGCCTGTTTGGCGGGCGCATTATCGGCGTGATGTTCCTCGGCATGGCCCTGTTCAAGATGGGCTTCCTGACCGCGCAGTGGAGCGTGGCACGCTATGGCATGGTGGCCGTTATCGGCCTTGCCATCGGCCTGCCGCTCTCCTGGTGGGGCGGTCAGCATATGATCGCGGCGGAGTTTGATTTCCGGGCCTTCTGGGTGCCCCAGACGCTCAATTACGTCGCCAGCCTGTTCACCGCCATCGGCTATGCGGCGGTCGTGATGATCGTGTGCAAGCTGCCCTTCCTGGCGATGGTGCGCTATCCGTTCGGCGCGATGGGACGCATGGCCTTCACCAATTATCTCTCCCACTCCCTCATCCTGGTCTTCCTGTCGATTGGCGGGATCGGGCTGGGCTGGTTCGGCGAGGTTAGCCGGGTGCAGATGGTGCAGATCGTGGCGGCGATCTGGGTCGGTCAGCTGGTTGTCTCCACGTTCTGGCTGCAGGTCTTCCGCTTCGGACCGCTGGAGTGGCTGTGGCGCTCGCTGACCTATGGAAAGCTGCAACCGTTCCTGAAATAACGCCATGGCGACGGTGCGCGCGGGCGACGCGTTTGCGGTCTACGGATTGTTGCGCAAGGGCGCATCGGGCTTTGCCCGTTTCGGGCTGGAGCGGGCGTTCCGTCCGCTGGGGCCGTGCACCATACCCGGCCTGATCCATGATCTTGGCGGCTATCCCGGCCTGGTTGAGGGCAAGGGCGAGGTCGTGGGCGAGCTGTTCGAGGTCATCGACCCGTCCGTCATCGCCAGGCTGGACGCGTTTGAGGACTACTATCCACAAGCGCCGGACCGCTCGCGCTATCTGCGCCGCCAGATCACGCTTCTGACGCCGGCTCGCAAGGCGTGGGTCTATGTCTGGAACCAGCCGGTGGAGGGTGCGCCTCTTGTGGCGCATGGCGACTGGCTGGAATGGGCGGATACCCGCTAACGCCCCAGATAGTCGCCGCGCACATCGATGCTGGAGCGCCTGCCGATGGCTGCGTGACAGCTCTCCAGCCAGTCTTTCGCCGCCTGCCGGCCCGCATCGCGCAGCCGCGTCAGGAAGGTCCAGCTCGTATCGTACTTGCTGGCAGCGGAGAAACCGGACAGCGCCTCATCGGCGCGGATGGCGTGCATGCGCACATTGCGCAGGCGCTTCTTTTCGCTCTCGACCAGGAGATCATCCTCGATCAGGCGCTTGACGAAGGCGACCGCGCGCAGCTCCGCCATCAGGGAGGCGTTGAAGGTGATTTCGTTCACCCGGTTCATGATGTCGTCAGCCGATTTCGGCGTGCCGGGACGGTTGAGCGGATTGATGTGCACGATCAGAAGGTCGCCGGGCGTGTCGGCATAGAAGAGCGGCCAGAGCGCCGGATTGCCAGTGAAGCCGCCATCCCAATAGGGCTCGCCATCTATCTCCACCGCCTGACGCAGGAAGGGCAGGCAGGCAGACGCCAGCACCGCGTCCAGCGTCACCCGCTCGCCGGAAAACACCTCCGCCCGCCCCGTCGTTACGCAGGTTGCCGTGATGAAGAGGCGGATATCGCCGTGCGCGCGCAAGCGTTCGAAATCGATCTGCGCTTGCAGGATGTCGCGCAGCGGATCGGCGTTGAACGGGTTGAGATCATAGGGGCTGGTCAGGCGCGAGAGTGCATCCAGAAACGGCACCATGCGCAGGAAGGCCCCGCCGGGCACAAGCGGGCGGAAGGCCGCGCTGTGGTGCGCTACGCCCTGCCAGAACGCCTCAAGGCTGGCGCGTGCGCCATCCGCGCCATCGTCCAGCCAGCCATGGGCAAGGGCTGCGGCGTTCATGGCGCCTGCGCTGGTGGCGGTGATGGCGCCGGGCGTGAGCCGTCCATCTTCCAGAAGTGCGTCCAGCACACCCCAGGTGTAGGCCCCATGCGATCCCCCGCCCTGCAGGGCGAGCGAGAGCAATTTGGGGCGGCTGGCCATCAGGCCGCCGTCCAGCCGCCTTCAACGGGGTAGGCTGCGCCATTGGCCGAGGCGCCGGCGTCGGAGACGAGATAGAGCAAAAGGCCGTTAAGGTGGTCGTACTCGACAAATTTCTTTGTCGGCTGGGCGTGCAGCATCACGTCGCGGATCACCTCCTCGCGGCTGATGCCGCGCTCACGCGCCGTGTCATCGATCTGGTTTTCCACCAGCGGCGTCTTCACATAGCCCGGGCAGATCGCGTTGCAGGTAATGCCCAGCTCGGCGGCTTCCAGCGCGACCGTCTTGGTCAGACCCACCATGCCGTGCTTGGCCGCGACATAGGCCGACTTGTAGGGCGAGGCGACAAGGCCGTGGGCCGAGGCGATATTGACGATCCGCCCGCGTCCCTGACGCTTCATCACCGGCAGCGCGTGGCGCGTGGTGTGGAAGGCGGAGGTGAGGTTGATTGCGATAATCGCGTCCCACTTCTCACTTGGCAGCTCTTCCACCTTGGCGACGTGCTGGATGCCGGCATTGTTCACGAGGATATCCAGCCGCCCGAAGGCCTTCACGGGTTCGCTGACCAGATCGGCGATCTCATCGGGTTTGAGCATGTTCGCGCCGTGATAGAGCGCCCGCACACCGTAATCAGCCTCGATGGCGGCGCGGGCAGCTTCTATCTCGCCCGCATCGCCCAGCCCGTTCAGCATCACATCCGCGCCGCAGGCGGCGAGCGCGCGCGCCATGGCAAGGCCGATACCCGATGTCGATCCGGTGATGAGGGCGGCGTGGCCCTTCAGATCGGCCGAAAGACCGCTCATGCCTTGTCTCCTTCGGCGTATGGCCGGTGAGGGGGATTTGTGCAGTGCAAAAGACTGTCGGGCCGCCTTTGTCAAGGCGCAGGCGGGCCATCAGCCCTTTTTAGGGGCAGGCTGCGGGCGCGTGAAGAGCAGGCGGTCTCCGTCCGATCCGGCCTTGTCGAAGCGATAGCCTTCCAGATTGAACTTTTTCAGATCGTCCGGGTTCTCGATACGGTTCTGGATGATCCAGCGCGCCATCAGCCCGCGTGCCTTCTTGGCGAACACCATCAGGGCGCGCAGCCTGCCGTCCTTCTCCTCCTTGAAGTCCGCCGTGATCACGCGGGCCTTCAGTGAGGACAGGCGGGCGGCCTTCGCATACTCGTTGGAAGCCAGATTGACGATCACGGGGTGTTTGTGCGCCGAGACGATGTTGTCCAGCTCGCCTGCGATGTCATCGCCCCAGAAATCATAGAGCGTCGTGCCTTTCTTCGTTTTCAGCCGGGTGCCCATTTCCAGCCGGTAGGGCTGGATCGCATCGAGCGGGCGCAGCGCGCCGTAAAGCCCCGAAAGTATACGCAGATGATCCTGCGCCCACTTCAGATCGGCGTCGGAGAGGTTTTTGGCGTCCAGCCCGCGATAGACCTCGCCATTGAAGGCTAGCGCGGCGGGCTTGCCCTCTTCGCTCTCAGGGTCGAACGCCTGGAAGCGGTCCCGGTTCAGCGCGGCCAGATCATCGGAAATGTCCATCAGCTGGCGCAATTGGGTGCGCGTCAGCTTCGCCGTCGTCTTCGCCAGCTCCGCCGTACGGTGCATCAGGGCCGGGCGCGTGGGCTTGAGGCTTTCGCGCGCAGGCTCGAAATCAAGCTGCTTGGCGGGCGACAATAGGATCAGCATGACCGGTCAGCCTTTCGTCAGGGCGGGTTCAAGTGAGGTTGTCTATCGAGATAGGGTAGCGGGGCGGGTTTTGCCAATATGCGGCGCAGAGCGGCGCTAGGTTCTGCCGCCCGCGCCGAAGATCACGCGCGGGTTCATGATGTGGTTGGGATCGAGCGCTGCCTTGATGGCGCGCATGACCTCCACCTCCACAGGCTTGCGGGCAATAAGCTCCTCCTGTTTGAGGATGCCGATGCCATGCTCGGCCGAAATGGAGCCGCCATACTTGTCGACCAGATCGTAGATATGGCGGGTCGCCGGCGCGGCCTTGGTGACAAATTCCTCGCCTGCGCCTTCCTCGCGCGCGGCCACGTTGAAGTGCACATTGCCGTCCCCGACATGGCCGAACGCGATCACGCGCGAGCCCTCGATCATGGCTTCGGCGTCGCGGGTGGCTTCGGCCATGAAATCGGCCATGCGTGAGACCGGCACCGAAACATCGTGCTTGGCCGAGCGGCCATGGGACTTCTCGCCATCGGGGATGCTTTCGCGCAAGTGCCAGAAGCTTGCGGCCTGCGCTTCAGACTGGGCAAGGGCGGCATCGGAGATGAGCCCCCGGGCGAAGGCGCTTTCCAGCGCTGTCTCCATCATCGCAGATGCCCGGTCCGGTTCGGCGCTGGTCAATTCGATCAGCGCCATCCATGCAGGGTTGCCCGCCAGCGGATTACGCGCACCGGGTACGTGGCGGCAAACCAGTTCCATCGCGAAGGACTGGATCAGTTCGAAGGCCGCTACCGCGCCGCCGGTCTGGTTCTTCAGATGGTCCAGAAGGGAGACCGCGCCATGGGGGTCGTCCACCACAGCCAGTGCGACAGCGGTCGAGGCCGGGCGGGGGAACAGCTTCAGCGTTGCCGCCGTGATCACCCCCAGCGTGCCCTCTGCGCCGATGAAAAGCTGTTTGAGGTCGTAGCCGGTATTGTTCTTCCTGAGACCTGAGAGCCCGGACAGCACCCGGCCATCGGGCAGCACCACTTCCAGCCCCAGAACCAGATCGCGCATCATGCCATAGCGCAGCACATGCACCCCGCCCGCATTGGTGGAGAGCAGCCCGCCAATCATGGCCGAGCCTTGCGCGCCAAGGCTCAGGGGGAAGAGCTTGCCCGCCTCCTTCGCCCTGTCCTGCAGGGTTTCCAGAACGACCCCGGCCTCGACGGTCGCCGACTCGTTGGCGGTGTCGATCTCGCGCACCGCATTCATGCGCTTCATCGAGATGACGGCTTCGCCAAACGGGGCCGACCCTCCGACCAGCCCGGTCAACCCGCCCTGCGGCTGAACAGGAATGCGGGCGGCATTGCAGGCGGCCAGGATGCGGGAAACCTCCTGCGTGCTACCCGGCTTGAACAGGAGCGGGGTGTGGCCGGTATAGCGCCCGCGCCAGTCACGCACATGGGTGGCGATATCGGCCTCGTCGGTGGACCAGGCGCGCGGGTCCAGCCCCTCGGTCAGGCGGGCGATATCGATGGCAGGCGCGTTCATGGCGGTGTCCTTCGGGCGTCAGGGTGTAACAGGCAGGCGGGTCATCACGGCGGTCAGCTTCATGCGCGGCTCTTCGTCCATGCGGCCTTCAAGCAGATATTTCTCGCCCTCCACCCGGCCGGCGAAGACAACATTGAACCGCTCCACCTCGCCGACCACCGATACCGCTTCGGGCCGGTGGCGGGCAAACAGCATGCGCGCGACAGGCCCGGCGCCGTCATGCTCCACATGGCCGTCATAATAATAGCTGCTATCGCCGCCAATCGCGCGGCCATTGCAGACCCATACCACCCCGCCGGACTGGTCGAGCGCGCTGCGGAAGCGGACCACATAGACGCCATCGGGGATCCAGGAGGTCTTGCTGGCGCTGGCGGGGGCAAGCTGATCCATGAGGCTTCCCTTTCTAGCTGTCCTTCGGTGCGGCGGCGCGTCTAGCTGTCCTTCGGTGCGGCGGCGCGGGTCAGCCGGTCATTGATCGCTTCGCCCAGCCCGGTGGCCGGAACCGGCGCCACAGCGATCCGCTCTCCCATTTGATCGGCTTTTCGCATCAGCGAAAAGAGGTTTGCCGCCGCTTCGGCAAGATCTCCGGATTCGGACAGGTGAAGTACGGCCTTCGCCCCGCTCCCGCGATGGTCCGCGAAAGCGAGATATATCTCGTCCGCTTCGGGTGCGGTGACATTCAGCCGCAGGCGCGCGCGCGGCGCATAATGGCTTTTCAGCATGCCGGGCGCGCTGATGGCAGCCTTGCCGCCAGCCCCTTTCAGGCGCGCGCCTGTCACGGCCTCTATCGCCTCGCGGGGCAGGGCGCCGGGACGCAGGAGCACCAAGCCTTCCAGCGTATCGGCGATAATCGTGCTTTCCACCCCCACCAGGCAAGGTCCGCCATCAAGCACCATGGTAATCCGGCCCGCCAGCCCTTCGGCGACGTGGGCGGCTGTGGTCGGGCTGATCGTGCCGGACAGGTTGGCGCTGGGGGCGGCCAGCGGGCGGCCCAGACGCGCGACAAGCCCTGTCATGGCGGGCGCGTCCGGCCAGCGCACGGCCAGCGTATCAAGGCCCGCAGCGGCGAGATCACTTATGGCTGCGCTCTCTTTTCGCCTGCTCACCAGGGTCAGCGGTCCCGGCCAGAAGGCATGCGCCAGCGCCAGCGCCGCATCGGACAATGTGATCAGGGTGAGCGCCCGCTCAAGGCCGTCCACATGGGCGATCAGCGGATTGAACGCCGGACGGCCCTTGGCCGCATAGAGTGCCGCCACGGCATTCGCATTGCCGGCATCGGCGGCAAGGCCATAGACCGTCTCGGTCGGCACAGCGACCAGCCCGCCCTCGCGCAGAATCGCCGCTGCCCGGTCAAGGCTGGCCGGGTCGTGTGCATCCAGAACGGGAAGGGGTGCGACTGTCATCGCCAGAGGCATTGCGCGCCCGCGCGCTCATGGCAAGGGGTTTGGCCAAGCGCACGCAAGCGTGAACTGTGTTTCACGGGCTCGTCACAATTGCCTGTTAGCCCCATATGCGTCACCTGATGCGCCACACACCGTCCGCCGGGAGCCTTCCATGACCGATCTTGCCAACCGCCTTGATCCTGATTTCGAGCCGGAAACCAACACCTCCGCCAATCGCCATTTTGCTGATGTGGTAGATGCGCGGCTCTCGCGCCGGGCGATTTTGCGCGGTGGACTCGGGCTGGCTGTGGCAGGCATGTTCGCCACCGCAGGCGCACGTCAGGCCTATGCACGTGAGACGGGCGCGGGCCCGACGCTCGGCTTCAATCCCGTCCCGGTCGATACCACAGACCGGTTCGTTGTGCCGGAGGGGTATGAAGCGAAAGTCATCTATCGCTGGGGCGACGCGATCAGCGGGCACATGCCCTCCTTCGCGCCGGACAACACAGGCGAAGACCAGGCCCATCAGGCCGGCATGCACCATGACGGCATGCATTTCTTCCCGATCGAAGGCAATGACCCGTGGGAAGGCAGTTCGACCGACGGTCTGCTTGTGGTCAATCACGAATATATCGAAAGCCGCTACCTGCATTACGGACACGCGCGCGGGCAGGCGCTTCACGCCTGGGCGACGCCGGATCATGCCGGGCCACGCCCGTCAGATCATGTTCTCAAAGAGCTGAACGCGCATGGCGTTTCGGTCGCGCGCATGCGCGATGACGGCAATGGCAATTGGGCAATCGTCCCTGATCCGCGCAATCGGCGCATTACCGGTCTGACGCGAATGGAGATTGCAGGGCCTGCGCGCGGCCATGCCAAGATGGCCACGCTCTACAGCCCGGAAGGCACCCATACGCGTGGCACGCTCTCCAACTGTGCGCACGGCGTCACACCGTGGAACACCTATATGGCGGCCGAGGAGAACTGGTCGGGCTACTTCCTCAACACGGATGGCGAACTGCCGCGGGAACATGCCCGTTACGGCGTGCGCACTGATGTCTCGCGCCATAACTGGCATCTGGCCGAAGGCGGCGAGGACGGTTTCGTGCGCTTTGATGCGTCATCGAAAGCCGCCAGCGCAGCGGGCGATTACCGCAATGAGCCGAACAATTTCGGCTGGATGGTCGAGATCGACCCGTTCGATCCGGACTCCGTGCCGGTCAAGCGCACCACGCTCGGCCGCTTTGCACACGAAGGCGTGGTGTTTGCGCCGGCAGAGGCGGGCAAGCCGGTGGTCTGCTATTCGGGTGACGATGCGCGCTTCGAATATATCTACAAGTTCGTCACTGAAGGGCTTTATGAGCCCGGCGTGACGCGCGGAGACATCCTCGATACCGGCACGCTCTATGTCGCGAAGTTCAATGATGACGGCACGGGCGAATGGCTGCCACTCGTCCATGGCCGGAACGGTCTCGATGAGGGCAACGGCTTCACCGATCAGGGCGATGTGCTGATCAATACCCGCACGGCAGCTGACCTGGTGGGCGCGACGCGCATGGACCGGCCTGAATGGGGTACGGTCGATTTCGAGACGCGCGCTGTCTATTTCACGCTGACGAATAACGGCAACCGCACCGAAGATGACACCGATGCGGTCAATCCGCGCGGTCCCAATCCCTTCGGCCAGATCGTACGCTGGTACGAGGATGGCGATCAGACGGCCACCCGCTTCAACTGGGATCTGTTTGTGGTCGCCGGTCCGGAAGGCGATAGCCGTGACCTGAACGGCAATCCGCTGGATGACACCAATATCTTCTCCAGCCCGGACGGGCTGTGGATCGACGCCAACCGGCGGCTCTGGATCCAGACCGATATCTCCGAGAGCGTGATGTATCGCGGCAATCATGTGCCGTTTGGCAATAACGCCATGCTGGCAGCGAATCCGGAGACGGGGGAGATCAAGCGCTTCCTGACCGGCCCGGTGGGCCAGGAGATCACCGGCGTGGTGACCACGCCTGATCACCGCACCATCTTCGTCAACGTCCAGCATCCCGGCGCAACGACCACACCGGAGGACTTCGCCAGCGGCAATTTCGACAGTCACTGGCCTGATGGCGGGGACGCGCTGCCGCGCTCGGCTACGGTTGCCATCCGGCGGCTCGATGGCGGGATTATCGGGGCTTAGGAACCGCGTGTCTGTTCCAGAAACGCGCTGACGCGGGTCAGCACCTCGGGATCGCGCAATATCCCACGATGGCCGATGCCGGGCAGTATGGCGAGCTGTGCGCCAGGCCAGCCTGCGGCGGCCTCGCGTCCGGCGCTGTCCGGGATAATCACGTCATTATCCCCGTGCAGGAATAGCGCGGAGGCGGACAGATGAGGTGCGTCGCGCGTCACGTCGAAACGGTCCAGCGGCTCGCCCAGCCTGTAGGCCACGCCCTCTTTCAGCAGGGCGATGGCGCGTGCGGACATGCCAAAGCGGCTGGCCTGCCATTCGATATTGCCGGCCATGGTGCAGGGTGAGGCGAGCCCCACGAAGGCTTTCGGTGTCAGCAGACCCTCGCCCATCGCCACAACGCCGGAGGCTGCGCCCATGGAGTGGCCAACCATCGCAAAGGGCTGGCCGAGTGTTGCCGCTGCCGCACCCAGCCCGTGTGCGAATTCGACGATGGATGCTGTATGGCCTTCCGAAGCGCCGTGCGCAGGCCCATCGAGGATGGCAACGCGCCAGCCGGTCTCGAACAGGCACTGGGCGTGGCTGGAAAGGTCTGCTGCATCGGCTTCCCAGCCATGCTGGAAGAGGACAAGCGGGCCGCTGCCGCCCGAATAGAGGCGCTGGCGGCCCTTGGGGCCTTCGATCCAGCTGGCATCAAGGCTTTCAAGAAAATCACGGCCGGTATCGCTCTGCTGGCGCACGCGCGGGCGGACGAAGCGCCGTCCCGCCTCGGTGCGGAAGCGGGCGGGCGCCAGAAGCGCCATGGTGTTGGCCATCAGGATCGCAGGTGCGGGCATGGCACGAGCTATGAAGCGCGGGCGCTGTCGATGAGGGCGGCAAAGGCGGCGTGCGTACGCTCGCGCGCTTCCCCCCGCCCCTGAATCACCGCCCAGGACTGGCAGCCCAGGCCTGTGGCCTCGAAGCGGAAGGCAAAGTCTGCCGGATCCACACTGTCCGAGAACGTGCCCTCATGGATGGCCAGCTTTGTGAGGCGCTCCACCCAGCCTGTCCAGCCGATGCGGGCTTCGCGCGCCACTTTGGCGGCGGCGAGCGTCAGCGCCGGGGCCTCGAAGGCGGCCTGCAGGATCGGGCAGGGGCGAACGGGCGTTCGCAGCAGCCATTCAGTCCAGTTCTCGCCCAGTGCCTCGAGGCGGGAGATCGTGCCGCTCTGCTGACGGGCGGGCTCCACCACCTGAACGCGGAACTGCTCGATGGCTGCCTCGATCACCGCGCACTGCAAGGCTTCCTGCCCGCCGAAATGGGCGAACAGCCCACTCTTGGACATGTTGCATGCCTTGGCCAGCTGGCCGATGGACAGGCTCGCCAGCCCCGTCTCTGCCATCTCGGCGAGGGCGGTGGTGATGATGCGGTCGCGGGTGGGTCTGGGGTCGCTCATGCACTCTAAGTGCGAACGTTCGTTCGTTTTGTCAAGCGGGGCGCTGGAGTTTCGTCCTCAGCCCTATTTCTGCCGTGGAATGGTCAGGCCCAGCGCATTTCCGGTGCGTGCGGCGTCGTTGCAGAAGCGGTAGAGCTCGGCCGGACGTCCGCCGGTGCGGGCTTCGAACCGGCCCGTGCCCTCCACAAAACCCGCCCTGTCGAGTGCGCGGCGGAAATTCTGCTTGTGCAGGGCGAAGCCTGCTATGCCTTCGACCATGCGCTGCAGCTCTGACAGGGTGAAGCTGTCGCCCATCAGTTCAAACACGATGGGGCGGTATTTCACCTTGCCGCGCAGGCGCGAAATGGCGGTGGCGAGGATGCGCCGGTGGTCGGAAGCCATGGGCTGGCCGGTGCCGGGAACGGTTTCGGGGCTCTCGCCGCGGTCGCGCGCAGCCTCGGTCACGAGGCTGGCCTCATAGAGCAGCTCATAGCGGTCCAGCGCGCGCTCCTCGTTCCAGGGCGTGTCGTCCAGCCCGAAACAGGTGCGTACGCGCTCCAGCCGCGCGGCGCGCCGTCCCGGAGCGCCGGCCTCGTCGGCCCAGGAGCGCAGGCGCGGGGCCAGTACATCATCAATCACGGGCGGGCGGCCTGCGCGGTGATCCTCCCACGGGAAGAACTCGTTCCACCCCGCCCAGCGCGCGCCAATCCCGGTCAGTTCGCGCGCCTCGCGGGCAAGGCCGAGATAGCCCACCGAGATTACCCGCGCGCCTGCTGCGCCCGCCAGCGCGGCCAGCGGAGCTTCGCGGCCCCTGTCCCCGAACGTGTAGAGCTGCTCGACATAGCCGAGCTCGAACCCGGTCTGGCCGCGCACCCATTCGCGCAGGCCGATCTCGAACGTGCGGTGGGCTTCCGGATCGAACGCGCCGAAGGGCAGGGCCGTTTCCGGCGTGGCAAGGCCTTGCGTGACTAGCACGCGCGGCTCGCTATCCCCGCCTGCCACGATCACGGCATTCAGGCCGACAACGACGCCCGACGGCGAGGGCAGGGAGGCGGCGGCGTCCGTCATGCGTCCGCGTCCATCTCGGTCATGATGGTTTCAAAGCGCGCGATATAGGCCTCCTGAACCAGAAGGGCGGGGCGTACCGGCACCTCCACGCGCAGGCCGAGCGGCGGCTTGCCGAAGAATTTGCGCGCTTCCTCCACACTGAAACCGGCCAGCTGCACCGCTTCAAAGAAGGCGCACAGACGGTCGGCCTTCTTGATCGTGGTCTTCACATATTTCGGCAGATGGGCGGGCAGGCCGAAACGGGCATGGACCGCGCGTTCCAGCCGGGCCTCGAAATCCTGATAGTCCAGCCCCAGCGCGGATTTGAACGGCGAGATCATGTCGCCGATCACGTATTCCGGCGCATCGTGCAGCAGCGCGGCCATCCGCCAGCGGGCCGGCCAGGCGGGCTCCATCTGGCCACACAGGCGCTCCACGATCAGGCTGTGTTCGGCGACCGAGAAGGCATGATCGCCAATCGTCTGTCCGTTCCAGCGGGCGACGCGCGCAAGGCCTTGCGCGATATCCTCGATCTCGATGTCAAAGGGGGAAGGGTCCAGCAGGTCAAGCCGCCGCCCGGAAAGCATGCGCTGCCAGGCCCTTGGAGCCACATTTTTTGTCTTGCGGGCAGCCATCTCGGTAATCAGTGTCGCACCTTCGCTATCGGCCTCCCGGTCTAGCCGGAAATGACGTAAGTTCAAACAGGTGCCATCGGCAAAAGGAGCGCATGAACCATGAACCCGGAACGCATATTGGTCGCTCTGCAGGGCAATGAATCCGACGATACACCGCTGGCCGCAGCTGTGGCGCTGTCGCCGCTCATCAAGGCCGATTTGCGGGCCGTGTTCGTGGAACCTGATCCGGCAAGCTACATGCTCTGGACCGGGCCGGGTGCGGCCGGCGCCTCCGTCGTGACCAGCGCCATCGAGACGGTGCGTGAGGAAGCGGCAAAGGCCGCCGTGGAGGCCGAGAAGCGCTTCCGCCGCCATGTGGACGCCCTGCCGGACAAGGGCGCGGCCTGCTCCTTCCGGCGCATCACCGACAGCCCGGCTGAAGCCGCCCAGCAGGCGAGGCTGGTGCGCATGCTGGTCGCCTGCCCGGATGCGGCCGCCGGCAAGGGCCAGCTCTCCGGCTTTACCGCTTCGTGTCTTGTGGACGAGGCCTGCCCGCTTTTCGTGCCGCGTGGCGGCGCGATTGCGCCCAAGACGATCTGTGTGGCGTGGGACGGGTCAAAGGAAGCTTCGCGCGCGGCTTTCGCTGCGGAGGCCTTCTTCCGCAGGGGCGTGGAGGTGACCATCCTGCACAGCCCGAAAAACCTTGATTACAATGATCGCGCCGCGGCTGCGCCCAACCGGCTGGCCAACTGGCTCGCCCCACGTGGCATCAAGGCGAATTCGGTGGCCATTGATGGCAAGGGCGGGCTCGGTGAAGCGCTGCTGGAAGCGGCCTCTGGCGCGGACTTGCTGGTCGCTGGCGCCTATGGCCAGTCGCGCCTGGCCCAGTTCATCTTTGGCGGGGTTACGCGCACGCTGCTCACCGCCACGGACGGCCCCTCGCTTCTGGTGGCGCATTAAGGCGTTATGCAGGCTGCTTATGCCGACCTCCTGACTATAGCGCGCCGCCATGCGCGGCTGGCCCATGAGGCCGAAGACCTTGTGCAGGACGCGCTGCTGGCCGGGCTGAAGGCGGGACGCTCCGATCTCTCCGATCCTGCCAACCGGCGCTGGCTGGCCGGTGTGATCCGTAATCTCTCGCGCATGAATGCGCGCAGCGCCGTACGCCGGAAGGCGCGCGAGGCAGGTCATGCGCCTGCCATGCCTGAAATGGATGCAGGCGCGGAAGACCGGCGCGTCCTGTTCGGCTGGGTTTGGTCCCTGCCGCCCGCCCTGCGCGGCGTGGCGGCATTGGCGCTGACCGGGCATACGCGCGCGGAAATGCGCGCCGCGCTGGGCCTGCCCGATACTGCCCTGCGCCAGCGGCTTTCAGCGCTGAAGCGGGCCGCGAGGGCGGACGCGGTGAGCGCGCCGGGCTTTCTATCCCTGCTGGACGGCCTGCCGCATGGAAAGCTGCGCCGCCAGCTTCCGGCCATGCTGGTCCGGCGCGGGGTAGCGTTTGGCACCTATGACCCGGACGGCAATCTGCTGATGTTCCGCACCCCCATCCTCACAAAACCGCGTCCCGCGGCAACAGAGGGTCAGGATGCGGGCGACGGTCGCGCGCGCCTTGCAAAGGATGGTCTCCATGATCCCCAAACCGCATGAAATCGCTATTGTTTTCAACGTGTCCGATATCGAGCGCACCGAGCGCTTCTACCGCGACACGCTGGGCCTTGATGTCTCCCGTCAGGAAGGGGCCGAGCCCTTCTGGCTGATCGCCGACCTGATTCCGGGAACCCAGCTCCTCTTTTTCCAGACCGACGATGTACGCCCGGGCAATACGCCTGCAGTCGTTTTCGACCTGAAGCAGGGCGGTATTGATGATCTCATTGCCGCCCTTGCCGAGCAGGGGGTAAGCATCGTCACACCGGTCAGCGAGGCTCCAGGCGGCTGGTCTGCCGACTTTCAGGACCCGGACGGCAACATGCTCGCCTTCTGGCAGAGGGCGGAGACGCCGCGCTCGCTGAAAGGCTGACCAGCCCCGCCGGGGCGGGAATAGGGGGACAAGTCTGCCACTATCCCCGCCCCGCCTGCGGGATTGCCCGGCAAAATCAGCGCATTGCGGTTTTCCCTGGCTGAATGGTCCGGGGGAGGCAGTCTGGCCCTATACTTGTGACATGCCCGCAAAAAGCGCCAGGACGCGTCCCTGCCGCAATGGCGGGCAAACGCGCCTCAAACGCGGGCAGGGCCATGCCTGCTGCGGCGCAATATCGGGCAATGCGCTGACAAGGCGAAAAACACCGGCGCAGGCTCGCCCCCGGATTTCATTTCTAAGGGGCGATCCGACTATGGAAGAGGCCGCGTTCTCCGCAGGCGATACCGCCTGGATACTGACCGCTTCCGCGCTGGTGCTGATGATGACGGTGCCGGGGCTGGCGCTGTTCTATGGCGGCATGGTGCGCAAGACGAGCGTGCTGTCCACGCTGATGCATTCACTGGCGGCAGCAGGGTTGGTCACGCTGACCTGGGCGGTGGCGGGCTATTCGCTGGCGCTGACAGGCGAGGGCAGTTTCATTGGCGGTTTTGACCGGCTTTTCCTTTCCGGTCTGGAGCCGGGCAGCGATGCCGACGGCCTGCCCGAACCGGTCTTCATCCTCTTCCAGCTGACCTTCGCGATCATCACGGTGGCGATTGTGTCCGGGGCGGCGGCAGAACGGCTGAGCTTCAAGGCGTGGGTGATCTTCGTGCCGGTCTGGCTGCTCACTGTCTATGCCCCGATTGCCTACTGGGTGTGGGGTGGCGGCTTCCTGGATGAGGCAGGTGTGATCGACTTTGCAGGCGGCGCCGTGGTGCACATCAATTCCGGCGTGGCCGGCCTCGTGCTGGCGTTGGTGCTGGGGCCGCGCCGGGGCTGGCCGAAGGAAGGCCACCCGCCCCACAATCTGGTGCTGACCGTTATCGGTGCGGGCATGCTCTGGGTGGGCTGGTTCGGATTCAATGGCGGCTCCGCGCTCGCCGCTGACGAGATTGCTGCCCACGCGGCTCTGGTCACGCAGATCGCGGCGGCGACGGCGGCGGTTGTCTGGTGTGCGCTCGAATGGGCACTCAGGGGCAAGCCGACCGTGCTGGGTGCGGCCTCTGGCGCCGTAGCCGGGCTGGTGGCGATCACGCCCGCTGCCGGGTTTGTCAGTGCACAGGCCGCGTTCGCGCTGGGCGCAGCTGGTGCCATCGCGGCCTATTTCGCGGTGACGGGCCTGAAAGCCGCACTGAAATACGATGACAGCCTTGATGCCTTCGGCCTGCATGGCATTGCCGGATTCGTCGGTGCGGTGCTGACCGGCGTATTTGCCGTCGAAGCCATTGGCGGCACGGCCGGCGCGCTTGAAGGCAACTGGACGCTGGTGTGGACGCAAACCTGGGGCGCGTTGGCGGCGGCCGCCTGGTGTGCGGTCATCACCTTCCTCATTCTCTTCCTTCTGGGCCGCGTGGTGACGCTGCGGGTCGACGAGGAAGCCGAGATCACGGGCGTGGATGTCGCCCTGCATGGCGAGAGCGCATAAAGCGCATCCGCCCTCAACAGTCCTCCCTGACTGGCCCGGCCTTTGTGCCGGGCCTCTTTTTTGGGCGACAGGGAGCCGATCAGACCGCCAGCGTGGCCTTGAGCATCGCGACCAGCGCGCGCGGAGAGGTGCTTTCCTGATTGGAATGGTAGTTCACTGTCGGCATCTGCAGGGTGGCGCCGGTAAATGCGCCGCGTGACAGCGCGGTGATCTTGCCCAGTTCGGTCAGGCCAACGCCTTTTGACGGCTGGCCACGGCGCGCGCGTGCGGCGTTTTCCGCCTCGATGAAGGCGTCCTTGAAGATGACGGGCGCGCCGCTGGCGGTGGCGGCGCGTTCCACACGGGCCACCATCGCCTCGTTGAAGCTGGCACTGGCATCGCGCCGGCGCAGGATTACTGCGCCTGCCAGCATGGCGGCCGAGTCCTCGAACGGGCTGGTATCAAGCACGACAAGGTCCTTGCGCGACCGAAGAGTGCCATTGGCCCAGGACAGGAAGTGACTGGCAGACCGCCCGATCTCTTCTTCCGCGGTCAGAACGATAATGCCGCCAAGGCCGAACTCCGCCGCCACGCGCAGGACAGCAACCGACACCGGATTGTCCAGCTGGCCCGATACGCGGCCATTGGCGCTGCGATCGAGCGCGCGGGCAAAACTGAGCGGCGTGCCCGGCTGCAATGGCGGCAGGCCACGCACCGTCAGCACAATGCGGCCTTCGCCGTCCAGGCTGGCAGAGGCGACATCGCCATAGGCAAGCCGTCCGCCGGTCTTGCGGTCATAGGCGAAGACTTCCTCGCCCGCATAGCGTTCATTGACGCGGCCGGCGAGCGCCTCGCTGGCCGGAGCGTCCTCGCCATACTTTTCGTTCTTCACCGCATTGGCGGCATAGACGGCTGCGCCATCGGCCGCGATCACCGCGCCATGCCGGTCCACATGGGCGATGAAGACCGGGCCCTCGCGCCCGGTATTTACGACGCAAAGATTGGGGTGGCGCTCCGGCGCAAACCCGAGCCCGGAAAAGTCACGAGCCAGATGATCAAGAAAGGGCGTTTCATGGCCAACGACACTCGGAAAATCGAGATATTCATTGGTCTTGGCCAGAATTCGCGCGGCGAGGTCCTGCTCGCCCGGAAGCGCCATCAGAGCTTCTCCACAAACACCGTTCCGGCTGAGTATCCTGCGCCGAACGAGCAGATCACACCCTTGTCACCGGCCCTGAGATCCTCGGAGTGGCGGTGGAAGGCGATGATGGAGCCTGCCGATGAGGTGTTGGCAAATTCGTCAAGGATGGTCGGCGCATCTTCCCCGCCTGCCTCGCGTCCAAACACCTTCTTCGCGATCATCAGATTCATGTTGATATTGGCCTGGTGCAGCCAGACGCGCTTCATCTCGTCCGGTTCAAGGCCCAGATCGTCCATATGCTCGCGGATCATCTCCGAGACCATGGGAACGACTTCCTTGAAGACCTTGCGGCCTTCCTGCACGAACAGCTTGTCATCCATCGGCGAGCCGTTCTGCAGCGGGCCATTATCGCCGGTGGCGCGCTCGGTACGGTTCAGGAAGCCGAAATTATTGCGGATATTGTTGGAGAACTGGGTCTTCAGACGTGAGCCGATAATCTTCCAGCCGCCTTCGCCCAGTTCGTCGCGCTCCAGCAGGATGGCCGTGGCCACATCGCCGAAGATGAAATGGCTGTCGCGGTCGCGCCAGTTGAGATGGGCCGAAGTGATCTCCGGGCTGACCACCAGAATGGCGCGCGCATTGCCGGCCGCGATCATGTCGGCGGCGGCCTGCATGCCAAAAGTGGCCGAGGAACAGGCGACATTCATGTCGAACCCGAAGCCATGCTCCATGCCGAGCGCCATCTGCACCTCGATTGCGACGGCCGGATAGGCGCGTTGCAGATTGGAGGCGGCGACGATGATGCCGTCCACATCGGCCGGGGTCTTGCCGGCGCGTTCCAGCGCGTCACGCGCCGCGTTCGCGCCGATCTCGGCGAGAATGGCCACCTCGTCATTGGGCCGGGCAGGGATGTTGGGCATCATCCGCTTGACGTCGAGAATGCCGTCCTTTTCCACCACATAGCGGGACCTGATACCGGATGCCTTCTCGACAAACTCCACCGATGAGGGCTGGAGCGGCTCCAGCTCACCGCGCGCGATCTCGGCGGCGTGCTGCGTGTTGTAGTGCTCAACATAGGCGTTGAACGCCGTCACCAGCTCTTCATTGGATATGGAGTATGGCGGCGTCCACAGGCCTGTGGCGCGTATGATGGCGGCACTCATTTCAGCTCCCCGGAGCGACTCTTGTAACCGAACCGTTCACAACCCTAGCCCCTGCCTATGGCTGATGTCGACCGGCGGGGACTGCTTGGCCGCGCGCTTTAGCGCATCCAGCCAGGCAATGCATGTGTTTTCTGTGCAATAGTGTAAACGCGTTTCACTTCGTATCGTCAGGATCGGGCAGACGGTCGCCGCGGATGACACGGGTAAGCGGTTGCGGGCGAAGCCTTTCCTCGCCATCCCCGTCTATGCAGTGCCAGTCCATCACGCCGGTCGCGCCATGGCCTCCACCGGGGCCGCAGGTGCGGTTGAGCGCTTCAGGTGGCGGTACATTGCGTGGATTGGGCGCGCAGGCGGCCAGCGCGGCACACACGCCCAGCATCGCGGTCAAGGTCAGGCGGTGGCTCATGCCGGGCTCCCCATTGTCTTCACCTGTTCGTGGCGGAAGCAGGTGACGAGATGATCGTTCACAAGGCCGGTCGCCTGCATGAAGGCATAGACGATGACCGGGCCGCAGAACTTGAAACCCTCGGCTTTCAGCGCCTTGCTCATCTTCTGGCTGACCGGTGTTTCGGCGGGCACCTCTTTCATGCTGGCAAAGCGGTTCTGGACCGGCTCGCCATCCACGAAGTCCCACAGGAAGTGTGAGAAGCCTATGCCGCGCTCGCGTAGGGCGAGGTAGGATTTCGCATTGCCGATGGACGCTTCGATCTTGGCGCGTGAGCGGATGATGCCGGCATCATCCAGCAGGCGGGCAATATCCGCATCGCCATAGCGGGCGAGCGTCTCCGGGTTGAAGGCGTCAAAGGCCTTGATGAAGTTCTCGCGCTTTCGAAGGATGGTGATCCAGCTGAGGCCCGCCTGAAACCCGTCCAGGATCAGCTTGGCGAACAGAGCCTCGTCATCGCGCTCGGGCACGCCCCATTCGGTGTCGTGATAATGGACATAAAGCGGGTCATCGCCCGGCCAGGGACAGCGATGGATCATGGAGCTTTTTCCGCCTTCCTCTTGAGCAGCCAAGCACCGGGGGGTGCGCGGGCCAAATGAATTATTGCTCAGGTTTTCGCCGGTCCGGCTTTTTCAGTGCCCGGCCCTTCACGACGGCCGAGGCGCCGAAGCGTTCGCGGGCCCTGTCCATGGCGCGCTCGGCCGCGGCGCGTTTCAGCCCGTCGGGATCAAGCAGGTCGCGCGCATCGCCACTCGCCTGTTCCAGATCGCTGAAGCCAATTCCGATCAGGCGGTAATGCGGACCTTCAGCTTCAGCGCGGAGCAGTTCGCGCCCATTGCGGAACAGCGTATCGGCCAGCTGGGCCGGCTGCAGCAGGGTGCGCCGCCGCGTGATGGAGCGGAAGGCGGAGGTTTTCAGCTTCAGTGTCACAACCCGGCCCGCAATGCCCTGCTGCTTCATACGGTAGGCCACTCTCTCACATAGCGGCCAGAGCCGGTTCTCGAGCTCGTCATGGCTTGCCACATCGTCAAAGAAAGTGGTCTCGGCCGAGACGCTCTTGCGTTCGCCTTCCGGGTTCACCCGGCGCGTGTCGTGGCCTTGCGCCAGCCGCCAGAGGCGCACGCCGGACGGGCCATGCTTGCGCATCATCCAGTCCTCACCGCGCGCAATGACATCGCCCAGCGTCTTCAGCCCGTCGCGCGCCAGAACCGAGGCGAAGGCCGGGCCCACGCCAAACACGCTGTCCACCGGCCTGGTGCGCAGGAATTCCGGCGCTTCGGCGCGCCCGATCACGGCAAATCCGTCCGGCTTGTCCAGCTCGCTCGCCGTCTTGGCCAGAAACTTGTTGAAGCTGAGCCCCACCGACACCGTCACGCCGACCTCGCCTCTGATGCGCGCGGCGAGCTTCATCAGCGTCACCGCCGGCGCGGTGCCATGCAGGCGATGTGTGCCGGACAGATCAAGGAAGGCCTCGTCGATGGAGAGCGGCTCCACCAGCGGTGTCACATCCTCCATCATCTGGCGGATGCGCCGCCCCTCTCGGGCATAGACGTCCATGCGCGGGCGAATCACCACCGCATCGGGACAGGCTTTCAGCGCCTTGAACATCGGCATGGCCGAGCGCACGCCGTTCAGCCGCGCGACATAGCAGGCGGTCGCCACCACGCCGCGCCTGCCGCCACCAATGATGACGGGCCTGTGTTCCAGCGCCGGATCGTCGCGCTTCTCGATGGCGGCATAGAAGGCATCGCAATCAATATGGGCGATGGTGAGGCCTGCGATTTCATCATGGCGCACGACGCGGCGTGCGCCGCAGGAGGAGCAGGGCACGCTGTCTGCCGGTGCAAAGCAGGACCGGCAGAACCCAGCCATCAGCGTGCCTCCAGCGGCCATAGCCAGGCCGCGCCGCGTACACCGGAGGAGTCCCCGTGCTTGTTGACCACCACGCGGGTGCGCATCTCGTCAGAGAAGACGTGCGGCTCCAGCCGGGCCTCCACCTCGCGGTCAATGCCGGGCACGTTGGACAGTCCGCCACCGAGTACGACGATATCCGGGTCGAGCACATTGACGATGGTGGAGAGCGAACGGGCCAGCCGGCCGGCATGGCGGGCCATCGTGGCGCGTGCAGCGGCGTCACCGTCAGCCGCTTTGGCGGCAATCGCATCGGCGGCGAGGGCTTCGCCGGCTACGCGCGCATGGTCTGCTGCCAGCGCCGGACCCGAGCACCAGCTTTCCACACAGCCCAGCCGGCCGCATCCGCATTGCGGCCCGGGCACTTCCTCCGCGTCTGGCCGGGGCAGGCCGGTATGGCCCCATTCACCGGCGATCAGCCCGTTACCTTCGTAGAGCTGGCCGTTCATGACGATCCCGCCGCCTACACCCGTTCCGATAATGACGCCGAACACGCAGCGTGCGCCTGCGCCTGCTCCGTCGCGCGCTTCCGACAGGGCAAAGCAGTTGGCGTCGTTCGCACAGCGCACGGCCTGTCCGAGCGCATCGGACAGATCCCGGTCCAGCGGCTTGCCGTTGAGGTGGGAGGAGTTGGCATTGCGTACCAGCCCGGTGCGCGGATTGATCGAGCCGGGATGGCCGATTCCGACGGTGAAGCGTTCCGCGCCAGCTTCTGCGGCGGTTTCGCGAATGAGCGTGCGAATCGATTCGATGAGGATAGAGTAGTCGCGGATCGACGCGATCCGCCGGCGGGCGCGAATCGCGCCGGACGGGTCCAGCGCGGCAGCCTCGATCTTCGTGCCGCCCATGTCGACGCCTATGCGGATCATGCCGTCCAGTAGCCTCCCATCGCCTGTCGTGCCTCGTTCTTATCTTGTTCCTTACCACCTTCCTAGCAGGCGACTCATCGTTGATTAAGGAAGATCGGCTTTACTCTCCCGCGGATGGTCAAAGGTCCACGCCAAAGGCGGGACAAACGGGGGAAGCGCGCGCATCGCCATGCTGCAGGTCATGTCCAAAAAAGTTCTGATCGTTGAAGATAACGAGCTGAACATGAAGCTTTTTCATGATCTGCTCGAGGCCCACGGCTACGAGACCCTCCAGACGCGTGAGGGCCTGAAAGCCATTGATATGGCGCGCGAACACCGCCCCGATCTTATCCTGATGGATATCCAGTTGCCCGAGGTATCGGGGCTGGACGTCACCAAGTGGCTGAAGAGCGACGAGGAGCTCTCGTCCATTCCTGTGGTGGCCGTCACGGCCTTTGCCATGAAGGGCGATGAAGAGCGCATCCGTGAGGGCGGATGCGAGGGTTATCTGTCCAAACCGATCACCGTTTCGACCTTTATCGAGACCATTCGCAAGTTTCTGGGGTGAGGCGCGAGGAGCCATGAGCGCGCGCATACTGGTAGTAGACGACATTGAGACGAACAGGCGCCTGCTCGAAGCGCGCCTGTCGGCGGAGTATTTTGATGTCGTACAGGCAAGTTCCGGTCCGGAATGCCTTGAGAAGGCAGCCGAGACGGTGCCCGACCTCATCCTGCTCGACGTCATGATGCCGGGTATGGACGGGTTCGAGACCTGCAAGCGGTTGAAGGCCGATCCTGCCACGCGCCACATCCCCGTCGTGATGGTCACTGCGCTGGATCAGCGCGAAGACCGGGTGAAGGGGCTGGAAGCGGGCGCGGACGAGTTTCTGACCAAGCCGGTCAACGATGTGGCCCTGTTTGCGCGGGTCCGGTCGCTTCTGCGCCTGAAGGAAGTGCTCGACGAGTTGCGCCTGCGCCAGGAGAGCGCGTTTGGCAGCGAGGACGGCGAAGCCGATCTTGACGGTTCGGCAACCGTTATCGTCGCGGCTGGTGACGAGCAGGCTGCCGAGCGGCTGGCGGCCAAGCTGCCGCGCGAGTTTGCCGGCCGGCCCATGGCCGATCCGGCGGGCGTGGTGAAAGCGGCCCGCGCCGGCGCCGAACTGGTGCTGATCGACATTTCCAATGCGAAGTTTGATGCGCTGAGGGTGTGTGCCCGGCTGCGGGCGGATACTGCCACACGCAATACGCCAATCATCTGCGTGGTCGAGGGCGATACGCCCCAGGAAATGGTGCGCGCGCTGGATCTGGGCGTCAGTGATGTCGTCAACCGGCCGGTCGATCCGGGCGAGCTGGCCGCGCGGCTGAGAACCCAGCTGAAGCGCAAGCGCTATGCCGAACAATTGCGCGACCGGCTGGAAGAAAGTCTGGAGATGGCGGTGATCGACCCGCTGACCGGGCTTTACAACCGCCGTTACATGGCGTCGCGCCTGCGCCAGGCCGTGGATGCGTGGGAAGCAAGCGCGGAGCGGGTATCGGTCATTCTCTTCGATATCGACCATTTCAAGCGCATCAATGACAGCTGGGGCCATCAGGCCGGCGACGAGGTCTTGCGTGCTGTCACCGCGCGCATGGGCAAGCAGTTGCGTGCGCTGGACATTGCCGGCCGCTATGGCGGCGAGGAATTCATGGTCCTGCTCAGCGGTGCTGCCGGACGCGAGGCGTCAGAGGCGGCCGAGCGCGTACGCGCAGCCATTGCGCGCGAGCCCTTCGTGATGGTCAGCGCCGGGGTGACGGTTGAGGTGACGATCAGCGCCGGTGTCGCGGAAATCCTGCATGGTGATACGCCCGAACGCCTGATCGCGCGGGCCGATGCGGCGCTCTACCAGGCCAAGGCCGCGGGGCGCAACCAGGTCGTGGTGGCACAGAAAAAGGCCGCGTGATCCACGCGGCCTTTCCCGAAAATCCGTAATGCCGGATGGCAGATCTACTTGATCTTGCCTTCCTTGAACTCGACATGCTTGCGCACGACCGGATCGTACTTTTTCAGCACGAGCTTCTCGGTCATGGTGCGGGCGTTTTTCTTGGTGACGTAGAAATAGCCCGTATCGGCCGTCGAGTTGAGGCGGATCTTGATGGTTGTCGGTTTGGCCATGACACGTCTACCTGATCTTGTGGCGGGCCGGATGAAGTTCCGGCTCTTCGCGAGCGCGCGAAAATACGCATGTTCGCTGTGGTGTCAATGGCAGGGGTGCGAGCGGGGCTAGCCCCGCCAGTTCTTCCACGCCAGCGGCAGATAGAACGCGGCGATCACGCTGAGCGCGATCAGGAAGCCCTGCGGATTGACGGCGTCGGTCGCGGCGCCCACGGTGACGGGGCCGAACAATGAGCCGCAGCCATAGGCGAAGATGAAGGCGGCATTGGCGGCGGCAAGGCGGCCCATGTCCACTTTCTCCCCGATCAGGGCGAGACCGACCGTGTAATAGGCGCTGGCAATCCCGACATAGAGGAACACCACCGGGAACAGGAGAAGCGCGGCATTGCCTGCCGGAATGGCGAGAAGCGGCAGCGCGATGGCGGCGAGTGTGATGAGGGCGAGCGTGCGCGCCCGGCCCATCCGGTCTGCGAAATGTCCGATCGGTATCTGCAATAGAAGCGCGCCCATCGCGCCTGTCGTCATCAGAAGGCCCAGCAGGGCGGTGGAATAGCCGATCCGCTCGCCATAGACCGGCATCAGGGCAAAGAAGCTGTTCTCCAGCGCGCCGAACAGGAAGCCGGCAATGATGGCGGCGGGCGCAAGCCGCGCCGTGGCGAGCAGGGTGGCGGGGCTGGCCTCGTCATGGCTGGGCGGCTGCAGCTCCGGCCCTTTCAGGACCAGCACCGGGATCACGCCAAAGCCATAGATCGCGGCGGCAGCGACCCAGGGCGCCCACCCTTCTGAACCCAGCGCAGCGAGCAGGAGGCCGCCCGACCCGAACCCGGCCGACAGCACGGTGGCATAGACCGCGAGCAGGGAGGCGCGCCGCTCCGGCTTGGCGAGCTGGTTGATCCAGGTCTCGCTGGCGATGAACACCACCGTCACGCCCAGCCCGATCACGAAGCGGGTCAGGAACCAGACCCACACCTCGCGCACGGCGGGAAAGACCAGAATGCCAATGGCGATGATTGCAAGGCTGCCCGCGATGAGAACGCGCGGCGCGACGCGCGAGAAGAAGCCGGGAATGAAGGGCGTTGCCGCGATCATGGCAAGGGCGGCGACCGCTGCGTTCGCGCCGGCGAGCGCGCCTGATCCCGTCATCGCTTCCAGATTGAGCGAGATGAGCGGCATCAGAAGGCCAAAGCCGCATCCGGCAAGCCCGCCACACATGATGGTGATGAAGAGCGATCGCGCGCGGCCAAGGGCCGGATCGGTGAGAAGCGTGAGTGCCATCAGCGCTATATAGGCAGAGCTAGCCTGCGCGTCCCTCGTCTTGTGCGCCCGGCCAGATTTCGTCCACACGCGGCCCCTTGGGCGTCACGCGGGCGCAGCGCACCGGGGCGCCGCCTTTCAGGTGTTCCGCCAGTTCTGCCAGCACGAAGCGGGTGATGATTGGCAGATCGATGGTATGGGCTTCATCAAGCGCCACCCATCTGATGTCTTCCAGCTCGCCGGAGTTCACCGGGTCGGCCTTCACCGTGACGCAGGCCTCATCGGCGCGGAAGAACCAGGCATCAAACCGGCGTGCCCGTCCGGGCGGCGTAATTGCCCGTGCAACGACGTTCAGGGGCTCGGCTGTGGGCAGGAGGCCTGCGGCCTCGAAGGGCTTCCACGGGGCTTTTAGGGGCGTTTGCGGGGCTGTCTCGCCGATGAGCAGGCCCGTCTCTTCCGCCGTCTCGCGGATGGCGGCAGCGGCGGCCGCGCGGGCGCGCCGTTCGCTCATGCAGCGCGTCAGCACGTCCAGCACGGGCTCTGCCGGTTCGCTGGCAAGCGGCGCATACCCATCGGCCCGGTCCACACGCCCGCCGGGAAAGACGTATTTGCGCGGCATGAACACATGCCCGCCAGAGCGGCGCCCGAACAGGACCTCCACCGTGCCGTTGGCGCGCTTGCGCGTCAGGATCAGCGAGGCGGCCAGCGCCGGCCGGCGCGTGGACGGGTGCGGCTTCTCGCCGGGCGGTGTGGTGCCTTCCTCGTGGCGCGTCGGATCGAAGGGATTGTCTTGAGCCACCTGTTGCTTCCTAGCGCCGTCTCTTGCCCTTGGGGCCGCGCGAGCGTCCGTCCCGTCCGGCGGGCGGCCTGCCGCCCTTGCGCCGTCCCATGGGCTTCCTGCCCTGTTCGGGCGGGGTCACTATCTCCACCAGCAGCCCGCCGGTCACCGGTGTCGCTTCTTCAAGGCGCACCGTAACGGCCATGCCCAGACGGTATGTAGCGCCTGTGTTCTCGCCCACAAGCGCATGGGCGGCAGGATCGTGCTGGAAATACTCCCGCCCGAGCCGCGAGACAGGGCAGAGCGCGTCGGCTCCCGTCTCATCCAGCCGGATGAATGCGCCAAAGCGCGTAACGCCCGTAATGCGCCCGGCAAACTCCGCGCCGACGCGATCGGCGAGAAATGCCGCGATGAAGCGGTCGGTCGCATCGCGCTCTGCGGCCATGGCGCGGCGTTCGTTGGAGGTGGTTTCCTCGGCGATTACCTGCAGCGAGGCACGTTCCTCATCGCTCGCCCCGTCATTACCCAGCTTGAAGGCGCGGATCAGGGCACGGTGCACGGTCAGGTCCGCATAGCGCCGGATGGGTGAGGTGAAATGGGCGTACTTGTCCAGATTGAGCCCGAAATGGCCGACATTACGGGTGTCGTAGATGGCCTGTGACTGGGTGCGCAGCACCACCTCGTTGACCGTCTCGTAATGCGGCCCGCCCTTGGCGCGCTGCAGCACCTGATTGAAGCGTTTGGTGGTCAGGCGTTCGCCGCGCGCCCAGCTCAGGCCCACGGTCGGCAGGAAGTCTGAGAGGGCTTCGACCTTCTCGGTGCCCGGCTCGTCATGGACGCGGTAGATGAGCGGCGATTTGGCGCTTTCCAGCGCCTCGGCGGCGGCCACGTTGGCCTGGATCATCATTTCTTCGATCAGCTTGTGCGCGTCGAAGCGCTCGCGCACAGCAACGCCGGTCACCGCGCCATCGGGGCCTATCTGCACCTTGCGTTCGGGCGCGTCGATCTCCAGCGGTTCGCGGGCCTCGCGCGCTTTTTTCAGGGCCGCATACGCGCCCCAGAGCGGCTCCAGCACGTCTGTCTTCAGCGTTTCCGCCTTCCCCTTGCCTTTGCCGTCAATCGCGGCCTGTGCGTCCTCATAGGACAGCCCGGCGGCCGAGCGCATCCAGCCGCGCAGGAAGCGGTGAGCCTTCTTGTTGCCATTGCGGTCGAACACCATGCGCACGGCAAGGCAGGGCCGGTTCTCGCCTTCTTTGAGCGAACACAGATCGTTGGAGAGCCGCTCGGGCAGCATGGGCTCCACCCTGTCGGGCAGATAGACCGAGACGCCGCGCTTCCTCGCGCCCTTGTCCAGCGCAGACCCGCCGGTGACGTAGGCGGCGACATCGGCAATCGCGACGATCACCACCCAGCCGCCCTTGTTGGCAGCATCGTCGTCGGCTGCGGCCCAGACGGCATCGTCATGGTCTTTTGCGTCAGCCGGGTCGATGGTGATGAGGGGAATGTCGGTCAGATCCTCGCGGCCCTTGGCGGTCACGGGCCTGATCGCCTTGACCTCTTTCAGCTCAGGCTCGCCAAACCCTGTCGGCACGCCATGTTCGGCCAGCGCGATGAGGGAACCCGCACGGGGATCATCGGCACTGCCCAGCACCTCCTCGACAATGCCGGTTTTCAGCCCATAGGCTTTGCCGGAGGCGAGCCGCACATTGACGAGATCACCGTCTTTCGCGGCCAGTCCTTCGCCCTTGGCCGGAACCAGCTCGTGCTTGGTGCGCCGGTCCACCGGGACGAGGCGCGCGCTGCCGCGCCCGGTTTCCCGGTAGACGCACAATATGCGGTGGGCGGAGCGACCGAGCTTCTTGATGATTCGGGCCGTGTACTCGCCATTCTCACGCTCCAGCCGGGCAAGAAACTTGTCTCCGACCCCCAGCGCACTGTCGCCGCGGCGGCCCTTGCCTTCACCGGGGGCGAGGCGGATGACGGGGCTTTCCGAGCCGAGGTTCGTCGCGCGGCAGAGGATTTCCCCGTCCACATCACGGTCGAAGGCTTCCACCACCGTGACGGGAGGCAGGCCGCCACGGATGGCATAAGCCTTTGTGGCTGTACGAATGACCGCGCCGTCTTCCTCAAGGGCCTTGAGCGCCTCGCGCAGGCCGATTTTCGCATCACCCTTCAAAGACAGGGCGCGGGCCAGTTCACGCTTGGTAAAGCGGCCCTCGCCGAGGCGGATGGCTTCAAGCAGTGCCTCGCGGGTAAACCCGCCCCGGTCAAAAGGGTCTTCGCGCGTGCTCACGCCTCGCTCGCTTTCGCCCCGCTCTTGCCCGTGGCTTTCTTCTTAGCGGCAGGTTTTTTCGCCGCCGCCTTCTTCGCAGGAGCTTTCTTCGCCCGGCCCTTGCCATTGCTGGCGGCCTTGGCGTTGATCAGCTCCACGGCCTGATCCAGCGTGACGTTTTCCGGCGTCACCCCCTTGGGCAGGGTGGCGTTGACCTTCTCCCACTTCACATAAGGGCCATAACGGCCTGACATGACCTGGATGGGCCCGCCATCGGGATGCGCGCCCAGCTCTTTGAGCGGGGCAGGGGCGCCGCGTCCGCGCCCGGCCCCGGATTTCTTGTCCGCGATCACCGCCACGGCGCGATTGAGCCCGATCTCGAACACTTCCTCGATGGAAGGCAGGTTCGCATAGGTCTTGCCGTGCTTGATGAACGGGCCGTAGCGGCCAAGGCCCGCCTCGATCATCTCGCCATCTTCCGGGTGCGGCCCGATCTGGCGGGGCAGGTCGATCAGCATGACCGCCTTGTCCAGATCAATACTCGCCACGTCCCAGCCCTTGGGGATGGAGGAGCGGCGCGGCTTGTCCTCGCCCGGCAGGCTCATCTCCAGATAGGCACCAAAGCGCCCGTCTTTCAGATGGATCATCTGCTGGTGTTCAGGATGCAGGCCGATCTCGCCATTGCCCTCAATGGCGGGTTTCTCGTCGCCATTACTGCCGAGCGCACGGGTAAAGCGGCAGTCGGGATAGTTGGAGCAGCCGACGAACGCGCCATGCTTGCCAAGGCGCAGCGAGAGCGTGCCCTCATTGCAGGACGGGCACAGGCGCGCATCCTTGCCGTCCTCGCGCGGCGGGAAGGCAATGGGCGCCAACGCGATATTCATCGCATCGATCACCTGACCGACGCGCAGGTCAGCAATGCCTTCGACATTGGCCGAGAAATCGGCCCAGAAGCGGCGCAGCAGCTCCTTGTAGGCAAGATCACCGGACGAGACCTTGTCGAGCTGGTCTTCAAGATCCGCGGTAAAGTCGTACTCGACATAGCGGGTGAAGAAGTTCTCCAGAAACGCGATCACGACCCGGCCCTTGTCCTCGGGCACGAAGCGCTTGTCTTCCATGCGCACATAGTCGCGGTCGCGCAGGACCGAAAGCACCGAGGCATAGGTGGAGGGCCGGCCAATGCCGAGCTCTTCCATCTTCTTGACCAGCGTGGCCTCGGTGTAGCGCGGCGGGGGCTGGGTGAAGTGCTGCTCGGTGAAGGTCTGTTCGGCCTTCGCAGAAGAACCGTGCTTCACTTGTGGCAGGCGCGCTTCGCCGTCCTCGTCCGCGTCATCGTCCACGCCTTCGCGATAGAGCGCGAAGAAGCCGTCAAACGTGATGACAGAACCGGTCGCGCGCAGGGCCAGCCGGCCTCCATCCGCTTCCAGATCAATCGTGGTGCGCTCCAGCCGTGCGCTCTCCATCTGGCTGGCGACAGCGCGCTTCCAGATCAGCTCGTAGAGCCGGGCCTGATCGGCTTCCAGATTCAGCTTGGAGGGATGGCGGAAAAAGCTCGTCGGGCGCACGGCCTCGTGGGCTTCCTGCGCGTTCTTGGCCTTGGAGGCATAGGCGCGCGGCTTGTCGGGGACGTAATCCTCGCCATAGCGCTCGCCGATCACCTTGCGGGCCTGACCGATCGCGCTGCCATCCATGGAGACGCCGTCGGTCCGCATATAGGTGATCAGGCCCACCGTCTCCCCGCCGATATCAATGCCCTCATAAAGGCGCTGCGCGGTGCGCATGGTGCGCTGGGCATCAAAGCCGAGCTTGCGCGCCGCTTCCTGCTGCAGCGTGGAGGTGGTGAAGGGCGGAGGCGGATTGCGCTTTGTGGGCTTGGCTTCGACAGCGGCAATCGTGAAGTTCGCCGTCTTCACTGCCGCTTCGGCCGCGCGGGCGCTGGGCTCATCGCCAATGGTCAGACGGGTGATCTTCTTGCCTTCAAAGGCAGACAGGCGCGCCCGGAACGGATCGGAGCCATCGGCGCGCACATCGGCCTCGATGGACCAGTATTCCTGCGGCTTGAAGCGCTCGATCTCGCTTTCGCGCTCGGTGATGAGTCGCAGCGCTACCGACTGCACCCGGCCTGCCGAGCGTGCACCGGGCAGCTTGCGCCACAGCACGGGAGAGAGGGTGAATCCCACCAGATAATCCAGCGCGCGGCGGGCGAGATAGGCCTCGACGAGCTCCATATCCACATCGCGCGGCTGGGCCATGGCCTGTTCCACCGCGCTCTTGGTGATGGCGTTGAAGGCGACGCGCTGGATCTTTTTGTCCTTCAGCGCACGGCGCTTGGAGAGGGCTTCGAGCAGGTGCCAGGAAATGGCCTCGCCCTCCCGGTCGGGGTCGGTCGCGAGGATCAGGCGGTCAGCGTCCTTGAGTGCATCGGCGATGGCTTTCACCCTGGGAGCCGATTTGGAATCGACCTCCCAGCTCATGGCGAAGTCCTCGTCCGGACGCACCGAGCCATCCTTCGCGGGCAGGTCGCGGACATGGCCGAAGCTGGCCAGCACCGTGAAGTCTTTCCCCAGATATTTGTTGATGGTCTTGGCCTTGGCCGGGGACTCAACGACGACGACGTTCATCAAAACTTGGCTGCCCTGCTTGGAGATCGGGCCCTTCCGGCCCGGCGCGCGAAAGTGGGGGGCGTGCCGCGCCAAGTCAACATCGCTTGGCGGGATTGCTCCGATATACACGTTTTAGATGTATCAAATATCAATTGCACGTTAACCGTTTTTGCGTCAGATTGGGTAAGCAACGCATTATCGGGAATCCCCTCATGACCGACGATAATCCTGTTTCTGCCAAGACCGCCACGCCCGACCTGGTGGCTGATTATCTTGCCGATCTGTTGCGATCCATGACCAGCCTTGCTGACGCAGCAGACCTGCCGCGTTCGGCCAACGCACTCAAGCTGGCCCTGTCGGCCGTGAGCGCGGAAAGGCTGCGCGCCGCGGCAACAGACATCCGCCACGCGGCATCAGACCGCTAGCCGCACCATCCCGCCCGGATCCATCTCGCAGCGCCCGGCCAGCTCCAGCTCCACCAGAGCGGCCATGACGATGGGTGCAGGCGCGCCGGACAGACGCACCAGCTCGTCACGGCTGATCGGGGAGGGACTAAGCAGGGCCGCTACCCGCTCGCGCACATCATCGGCTGCCCGGTCGATGGCCCCGCCATATTCGGGATCACCTTCATAGCCGCCGCCAGCCGGTTCGCTCATCGCGCCCCGGCGCGCGCCCTCCAGCAAGGCGACGACGTCCTCCGCGGTTTCGATAAGGGCCGCTCCGTCACGCAGGAGCCGGTTGGCACCCCTGGCGCGCGGGTCGAGCGGCGAGCCGGGCACGGCCATCACCTCGCGGCCCTGTTCCAGCGCATAGCGCGCCGTGATCAGCGAGCCGGAGCGTTCGGCTGCCTCGACCACCACCACTCCGATGGAGAGACCGGAGATGAGCCGGTTGCGGCGCGGGAAGTCGCGCGCCTGCGGAGTGTAGCCGGGCGGAGATTCGCTCACCAGAAGCCCCTTTTCGGCGATGGCCGCGTGCAGGTCGCGGTGTTCCGGGGGATAGATGCTGGTCAGCCCGCCTGCCAGCACGGCTACGGTGCCGGTGTCCAGTGATCCGGCATGGGCCGCGCCATCAATGCCGCGCGCCAGACCGGAGACGACGATGACGCCGCGCTCGCCGAGTTCGCGCGCCAGCGTACCGGCAAAGCGCAGGCCCACACCAGACGCGCTTCTGGCGCCCACCATGGCGCAGGTCACGCGGGTCTCCAGCTCCAACGGGCCGAGCGTGGTGATGACGGGGGGAGGCGGGTCGGTGACAGCCAGGCTGTCAGGAAATTCCGGCTCGCAGGCACACAGCAGCCGTGCGCCGATCCGGTCCAGCCAGTCCATTTCCGCTTCGGCCTCCTCGCGGCTGGCAGGTTTCAGGGCAGTGGCGCGCCCGCCTCGCTTGGCGAGATCGGGCAGGGCATCAAGAGCCGCTTCGGCTGTCTTGAAGCGCCTGATCAGCTCGTTGAAGGTGACCGGACCCACACCGCGCGTGCGCGCCAGCCTCAGCCAGGCGATGCGGCCCGGCGGGGTGAGCGCGGTGCGCTTCACTCCTTTTTCGCTCCGACACGCGGCTCCTCACCCTTTAGGAGGCGGGCGATATTCTCCTTGTGCCGCCACCAGAGCAGGGCGGCGAGGAAGAGGGCCAGCACGGCCACATCCGGCCTTGCAAAGGCCAGAGCCAGCAGGGGCGCTATGGCCGCTGCCACAAGGGCGCTGAGCGACGAAATCCGGAAGACCAGCGCCATGCCGAGCCAGGTGGCGCAGACCATCAGGCCTACCGGCCACGCGGTGGCCAGCAATACGCCAAGGAAGGTCGCGACGCCTTTGCCGCCCTTGAAGCCGAGCCAGACCGGGAAGCAATGGCCGAAGAAAGCCGCCCCGCCCGCAACCAGCCCGGCGGTAGGCGAGATAGCGAAGGTGAAGATAAGGGCGGCGATACCGGCTTTACCGGAATCGAGCACCAAAGTGGCCAACGCCAGATCCTTGCGGCCCGTGCGCAACACGTTTGTCGCACCGATATTGCCCGAGCCGATGCCGCGTATATCGCCAAGGCCCGCCAGCTTCACGATGACAAGACCGAAGGGGATGGAGCCCAGAAGATAGCCGCCAATGACGGCCAGGATGATGGCAAGTTCGGTGGGCAAGGCGCGTTACTCCGCGTGGTGGGCGTACACCATGGCCCCCTCGACCCATGTCTTCAAGACACGGCCCTGGAGGCGGCGGCCCGAAAAGGCGCTGGGCGAGGGGCTGTAGAGCCCGTCCTTGCCGTAAATGACCGGCGCGGACGGGTCGAAGAGGATGAGGTCGGCAGGCGCGCCTTCTTCCATCCGGCCCTGTTCAAGGCCCAGAAGCTCGGCTGGGCCGCTGGTCAGGGCCTTGAGCCCTGCGAACAGGGGCAATTGCCCGTCCGCATCCAGCGTGCAGAGCGCGGGGATCAGGGCTTCGAGATTGGCCGAGCCTGCGGGCGCATCGGAGAAGGGGTTGGCTTTCAGCTCGGCTGCTACCGGCATGTGATCGGAGACGATCACATCGACAAGGCCATTGGCGAGCGCGGCCAGAAGCGCGGCGCGGTCTGCCTCGGCACGCAAGGGCGGGTCAAGGCGGAAGGCAGGGTCAAGCGCGCCCATATCCACTTCGTTGAAGAGCAGATGGGTGAGCGGCACGCTGGCGGCCATTTCAAGCCCCCGCTTGCGGGCAGCCTTCAGCGCCTCAATGCCGTCAGACGTGGTCAGGCGGTCCAGCAGTATGCGTGCACCGGTAAGTTCGCCGAGCGCCGCCAGCCGCTCCACGCCGAGGCGTTCGGAGAGGGCGGGGCGGACAGGAAGACCGAGGCGTACGCTCATCGAGCTTTCATGCGCGATCGTGCCGTCTGCCAGTGAGGGTTCTTCGGGCCGCAGGCTCACCCAGGCATCGAACGCGCTCACGTAAGAGAGGAGATTGCGCAGGAAGCGCATATCGGCGATCTGGCCGGAACCTTCCCCGATATAGGCCGCGCCCGCGCGCAGCATCAGCCCAGCCTCAGCCATATCGCCGCTGGCGGTATGGGTAAGGCCCGCTGCGAGCAGGCGGACGGGGGCGGTCAGAGCGCGTGAAGTGACAACCTCCACGTCCTCGGGCCGTGCAATGCCCGACCCGCTGGCCGGTGACAGGACCAGCGTGCCCACACCGGCGGCGGCGGCCGCGCGCAAGGTATGATCCAGCATCTCGGTGCCCGCACTGCCGGGCTCATTGGCCCGTGCGCGCAGATCGATGAGGGCCGGGGCCAGCATCGCACCCTCCGCCTCGACAATCTCTGCACCGCTGGTGGAGAGGGCCGGGCCGATGGCGGCGATCACGCCATCCTCGATCAGCACATCGCCCTCGAACTGCGACCCGCTGGCGGGATCAACAACGCGCGCGCCGGTGATGAGAGTGGAGAGGCTCAAAGCACCACCTCCTGCGGGCCGCGCCCGGCGATCAGCTCCAGCACCGCCATGCGTACGGCCACGCCTGCCTCGACCTGATCGAGGATCACCGAGCGGTCAGGATCGTCGGCCAGTGCGGAGGTGATCTCCACGCCCCGGTTCATGGGCCCGGGATGGAGGACGATACATTCGGGCTTGGCAGCATCCAGCCGGTCGTGATTGACGCCATAAAGGGCGGCGTATTCGCGACTGGACGGGATGAAGCCTGCGCTCATTCGCTCGCGCTGCAGGCGCAGCACCATCACCGCGTCGCAATCTTCAAGCCCGGTATCAAGATCGTGGAACACGCTCGCGCCCCAGCGGTCCGCATCGGCGGGCAGGAGGCTCGCCGGGCCGCACAGGCGCACTTCGGCATTCATCAGCGAGAGCAGGGCCACGTTGGAGCGTGCCACGCGCGAATGCAGGATATCACCCACAATCGCGATGCGCCGCCCGCCGAGATCGCCGAAATGCTCTTCCAGCGTGAAGAGATCGAGCAGGGCTTGCGTGGGATGTTCATGCGCGCCATCGCCGGCATTGACAGTGGCGACACCTGTCGTGTTCTGGAAGAAGCCTGCCGCGCACGGGCTCTGATGGCGGACCACCAGAATGTCGGGCCGCATGGCCGCCAGCGTCTCGGCCGTATCGGCGAGACTCTCACCCTTCTTGAGGGATGCATTGCCAGCGGAGAAATTCACCACATCCGCGCCGAGGCGTTTGGCAGCAATTTCAAAGCTTGCCAGCGTGCGGGTGGAGGCCTCGAAGAAGAGATTGATGACCGTCAGCCCTTTTAGCGAAGGGTGCTTCTTGTCAGTCTCGCGATTGCGGGAAAGATGCTCGCGCGCGCGATCTGCAATCATCTGCAAATCCACGCGATTGAGAGCCGAGGCTGTCGTCAGCCCGCGATGGGGAAAACGGTAGGAGGTCTCGCCCATGCCCGGTCAGTGCTCCACCTTGCGCGAGGCGCGGTATAGTGGCGTGCGGGCCGCCCGGCAATAGGCCGGTGGCGGAACATCTCACAGCAATAGCGTCAGGGCCGTCAGTACAGGCAGCACCACGGCGCTGACCAGAACGCTCAGCGTGATCATCCCCGCCACCAGCCCGGATTCGCCGTTGAACTCGCTGGCCACCGCATAGACAAAGGCCGCTGACGGCCCGCCCGTGGCGAGTACAAGCAGGGTCGTGGCCTGCGCATCGGCACCGAAGACAAGCGCCGCGCCGAGCACGAGAAGCGGGATCATCACCGAGCGGATCACGGCAGCGCTAAGGAGCAGGCGTATCCGGCCCTTCAGGGCGGAAAAGTCCAGCCCTGCGCCCGTGGTGATCAGAACCAGCGCCAGCGATCCGAAGCCTGCAAGCTCCAGCGGCGCGATCAGCGCTTCCACCACGATCTCCGGCAATACGGGCGGGATGAGTGGCGCGATGAACGAGACGGTGACCCCTGCAAGGCAGGCGATCAGCACCGGATCGCGCACAAGGGCAGGCACCGCCTTGCTGGCCGAGCCTTCGCGCGTGATGGCAAAGGCGCTGACGATGATGATGGTGGCCAGTACCAGGCCCGGCGCCATGATCATGCCGGTCCAGGTTTCCGCTTCCTCGCCATGCAGCCGGTCGGCCAGCGTGATGAAGAGGACCACATTCCACACACACGCCACGGCGACGAGGGCGGCGGTTTCCCGCGCGCTGGCTTTGAGCAATCGGGCGATGAGAAGCGCCAGCGCTAGCGCAGCTAGAATGCCCAGTGCAGAGACACCGGTCACGATGGCTGCGCCGGGGCCGGTCAAATCGGCCTGTGCCAGCACCACAAAGAGGATGGCGGGCAGGAGGATGCGGTAATTCATCAGATTGATGCCGCGCCACTGCCCGTCAGGGATGATCTGCCAGCGCCGGGCGAGATATCCGAACGCGACCAGCGCAAAGGCGGGAAAGAAGACGGCGAGGATCTGCAGGGTCATAGCGCGGCCAGTGCAAGCGCTGCGGGCAGGGTGATGGCGGCGAGTATGGTGGTGGCGGTGACATGGCCCGCCATCAGTTCGGCATCCCCGCCCATCTCCTTGGCCAGCACATAGGCGGCGGCTGCGCCGGGCGTGGCGCCTACGCCCGTCAGTACCACCAGCGCGATTCCCTCCACCCCCATCAGCACGCCAATGAGGTAGAAGACCGCCGGTGCGATGAGCAGCTTCAGCGTCACCGACAGGGTGAGCACGGCAGGACGCGCGCCGAGCGCGGAGAAGTTCAGGCCCGCCCCGATGGTCAAAAGGATGAGCGGCAGGGCTGCCCGCCCAGCCAGGCTGATCGTGTCAGCCACCGGGCCGGACTGGAAGAGGCCGAGCGCGTTGGCGCCTGCCCCTGCCAGACAGGCAAGGATCAGGGGATTGGTGATGATGCGCATCATCACCCGGCCAAAGTCCGGCGGCTCGGTGCTCGCCCCCCACACGCCCATCACCGCCACGCACATCAGATTGACCAGGGGTACGGTCGGCGCGAAGACGAGGGCGACCAGTGCAGCGCCTTCCGGCCCGAAGGCGGCAGGGGCCAGCGCCAGCAGCACGAAGCCGTTCCAGCGCACCCCGCCCTGAAAGAGGCTGGTGAAGACCGGCCCCGGCATGGGGATGAGGCGGAAGCCCATCGTGATGACGCCCATCGCCACAAACCCCGCCACTGCCGCGATCAGGAACGGTCCTGCGGGCAGGGCGGCGAAGTCTGCCGCCACGATGGTGGAGAACAGCATGGCCGGCATCAGCGCCTGATAGGAGAGCCGGTTTATCCCGCCCCACAGCGGCGCCGCCACCAGCCCTGTCCGCCGCAAGGCCCACCCCAGAGCGATGACGCCGAAAACCGGCACGAGGGCGGCAAGGACCGGACTCATGCTTCAGGCAGGCCTTCGGCAATGCGCGATAGCGCGTCTTCAAGGATCACGGCTGCCGCCGCCGCATCGATCATCTCCTTGTGACGATGGATGGGGATACCTGCTTCGCTGAGCACCTCGCCCGCCTCGAAGGTGGAGAGGCGCTCATCCTGATAGGCGATGGGGATATCGCGGATGCGCAAGAGATTGGTGGCGAGCGAGCGGGCGGATTGTGCCCGCCGCCCGTCTCCGCCATCCATGTGCAAGGGCAGGCCGATGATCAGCCCCTTGCAGCTGCGTTCGTCATAAAGCCGGAAGATGCGCGCGGCGTCTTCGGTGAACTTCGTGCGCTCGATCGTCTCCACCGGGCTCACCAGCGTGCGCTCGCTATTGCACGCGGCCACGCCAATCGTGCGGGTGCCGGGGTCCAGCGCCAGCAGCGGACCTTTGGGCAGGAGAGCCGGGTGGAGAAAGATCATGGTGTATTTACGCGGTCATGCCGCCGGCGACATCAATCGTGGTGCCGTTGACATAGCTGCTCTCATCACTGGCGAGGAAGACGGCCACGGTTCCGATCTCCTCGGCTTTGCCGTAGCGGCCCAGCGGTACCATCATGCGCTGCAGATCGGCTGTCTCGCCATCGGCCGGATTCATGTCGGTGTCGATGGGGCCGGGCTGAATGACATTGGCGCGCAGGCCCTTGCGGCCCAGCTCACGCGCCGCGGCCTTGGTCAGAAGCTGTACCGCCGCTTTCGAGGCGCAATAGGCTCCAAGCCCCGGCGCAGGCGCGCGGTCGCCCAGAATGGAGCCGATGGAGATGATGGACCCGCCCGGGTTCATCAGCTCGCCAGCCAGACGGATGGCCTCGAACGGGGCGGTGACATTGACCGCCATCACCTTGTTCCAGTCCTCGTCCGACAGCTTGGCCAGCGTCACCTCGCGGGCAATGCCCGCATTATTGACCAGCACGTCGATAGGGCCGTGCTTGCCGGCCACCTCGCGCATGACGCGTGCGGTCTCGCCCATGACCGAGGCATCGCAGCCAATCGCCTCGGCCTTGCCGCCTGCCTTGTTGATCTCGGCGGCGAGCGCCTCGGCCTTGTCCTTGGAGCCGCCATAGGTCAGCACCACATGCGCGCCCTCGGCCGCGAACGCCCGGCAGATCGCCGCGCCGATGCCGCGCGAACCACCTGTGACAAATGCCAGTTTCCCGTTCAATCTGCCGCCCATTATCCTCTACCTCCTTACATGGCTGCTTGCCGGTCTATATGTGATGGCATGTGAAGCCTGTTCCCGTCCCTGCCGCAAGTGCACAATCCCCGCCCATGAGTGTTTCCCGCGTGCGCATGATTGAAGGCCTTGGCGGGGTGGACCGCGAGGTGTGGGACCGGTTGGCCAATCCGGCGGGTGCGGCATTCGATCCCTTCCTCAGCTGGGATTTCCTGCAGGCGCTGGAGCAATCGGGCTGTGTCAGTGAAGAGACGGGGTGGGTGCCTCGGCATCTGATCGCTGAAAACGTAGATGGCGAGCCGGTGGGCGCGCTGCCGCTCTATCTGAAATCCCACTCCTATGGCGAATACGTGTTCGACCATGCCTGGGCCAATGCGCTGGAGCGGGCCGGGGGGCAGTACTATCCCAAACTCCTCACCGCCGTGCCGTTCACGCCCGTGACGGGACGGCGCGTGCTCGCTGCTGATGACGCAACCCGCAGCGCGCTTGTAGAGGCTGCGCAGTCCCTGGCGCGCGAATGGGGGCTGTCCGGCTGGCATGTGCTCTTCCCCGACGAGCGCGATGCAAAGGCGCTGGAAGCGGGCGGTCTCGCCCCGCGCACCGATATCCAGTTCATCTGGCATAATCGCGCCTATGGCTCTTACGGCGATTTCCTGGCCGATCTCGCTTCGCGAAAGCGAAAGGCGCTAAAAAAGGAACGCGAGGCCGCACAAGCCGGGGTGGAGATTGTGGCGCTCACCGGCGGCGAGCTGGAGCAGGAGCACTGGGACGTGTTCTTCGCCTGTTATCTCGATACCGGCGCACGCAAATGGGGCACGCCCTATCTGAACCGGGAATTCTTCCAGCTCATCCATGAGCGCATGGCGGATCATGTCTGGATGGTGAGGGCACGCCGCGAGGGGCGGTGGATCGCCTCGGCGCTCAATTTCATCGGCGGGGAAGCGCTCTACGGGCGCTATTGGGGCTGTCTTGAGGGGCATGACAGCCTGCATTTCGAGCTCTGCTATCACCGCGCCATCGAGTACGCGATTGCCCATGGCCTGAAACGCGTGGAGGCGGGCGCGCAAGGCCATCACAAGCTGGCGCGCGGCTATCGCCCGACACCGGTCGGCTCGGCCCATTTCCTCACCCATCCGGGCTTTGACGGCGCGGTGCGCCGCTATCTGCGCAATGAGCAGAAGGCGGTGATGGCGGAAATTGCTTCTCTTGATGCGGATTCGCCCTTTAAATCGGGGGTATGAGCTTTGTCCGGCTGGCCAATCCTCTGAGCTTCAACGCGGCGACCGCAATGGTCGCAGCGCTCAATGGGCAGGGCATTTACGCCTTCATGGGCAATGAGCATGTTGGTCGCGTAAATCCGGCTTACCATTTTGTGGTGGGCGGTTTCCCTGTCTATGTCGCGGCAGCGGAACTGGAGCTGGCGCGCGAGTATCTTCAGTCGATCGAAAGCGAGTGGGCCGCACGAAAGACCAGGCCGCCGGCGGATGGCGAAGTCCCAGATTGCCCTGCCTGCGGAGGCGAAAGCCATCCGAGGAAAAACTGGCTGCTTACAATTCTGACGAACTTCGCTGTGACGCTGACGGGGTTTCCGGTGCCGTCGACACGTCGGCAATGCGTCGAGTGCGGCCATGTCTGGCGGCCGGGTGGGCGCGAGCCTTTTTCACCCGAAGAGCTGGGTTATGATCCGGATGGACCGGTGGAAGGCGATTTCGTGGACTGGCTCAAGTCGAAGGTTTCCAGGCTCCGCTCCATTGGTTACGAGCACACGGCAGACAAGGAGGAACCCCGCCCATGAGCCTCGACGGCCACTATGACGACCAGAACATCTTCGCCAAGATCATTTGCGGCGAGGCGCCAGCGGTGAAGGTGTTCGAGGATTCCGATATTCTGGCCATCATGGACGTGTTTCCGCAGGCACCCGGCCATGTGCTGGTGATCCCGAAAGAGTCTGCGCGCAACCTGCTGGAGCTGTCGCCAGAGGCCGCCTCCAAGGCCATCACGACAGTACAGACAATTGCTGCTGCCGTGCGCAAGGCGCTGGAGCCCGACGGCATTTTCATCGCCCAGTTCAATGGCGCGCCAGCCGGTCAGACCGTGTTCCATATCCATTTTCACATCATCCCGCGCCGCGAGGGCGCGGAGATTGCCGGGCACGGCAAGGCGGGCATGGCTGATATGGCGGAACTGAAACAGATTGCGGAAAAAATCCGCGCAGCACTCTGAATTGGCGTCTGCCTTGAAAATGCCGCTTGCAATTTCCGTATTTGGAGCATCATAGGCGCTGGAGCGTCGCACTCTGCACCGGGGCTTGAGTCGCCCCCGTGCCCCTTTACCCGCCCGCGTCGACGCACGGGCGCGTTCTGGCGTTCTTGACCATGTTATTGATCGACACCTATGTCGGCCCCTCTGCCATTGAAGGCGTTGGGGTTTTTGCCGCTGAGCCGATCCGCAAGGGCCAGCTCATCTATCGTTTCGAACCCGGCTTTGACCGCCTCATTGGTGAGGCGGATCTGGCGGCCATGCCCGAAAGCATCCGCCGCTTTGTCGAGCGCTACACCTACCCCCACCCCATCGAGGCGGGAAAGCTGGTGCTGGACGCCGATAACGGCCGGCATATGAACCATTCGCTTCAGCCCAATACCGATTTCAAGGACTCGGTCTTTGGCTATGCGATTGCTGATATCGCGCCGGGCGAGGAAATCACCTGCAATTATGCGGAGTTCGAGCCGGGCTTCTACATGCTGCCCTCCATGGTGACGGCGCATGCGGCAGCGGCCCCGATGCAGGCGAAAGCGAACGGCAGCGGCGCACATCTCTAGCGCCGCGTGAGCCGCTTGCCGGGCGGGGGCAGGGCCAGATAGCCTTGCCCCATGAAAACGCTCGCCATCACCTCGCCCACGGGGTTTGAACACATCACGCCAGAGGGCCATCCTGAACGGGTGGCCCGGCTGGAGGCTGTCACCCGCGCGCTGGACAGTCTTGAGGGGCTTGAACGCCGCGAGGTCCGTCAGCCTGCGGGCCGCGACGCCCTTTTGCGCGTACACCATGCGGCCCATATCGACACGGTCTTCGCCGCGAGCCCCGATGAGGGCCATGTCTCGCTGGATGCTGACACCTGGATGAGTCCCGGCTCTCTCAACGCGGCGCTCCATGCCTGCGGGGGCGTCATCGAGGGGGTGGACGCGGTGCTGGATGGCGAGGCGGAGGCGGCGTTCGTCGCCTGCCGTCCGCCCGGCCACCATGCCGAGCCGGACCGGGCAATGGGCTTCTGCCTCTTCAACCAGATCGCTGTTGGCGCACTCCATGCGCTGGACGAGCGCGGTCTTTCGAAAGTTGCCATCATTGATATCGACGTGCATCACGGCAACGGGACGCAGGCGGCGGCGGAGCGCGAACCGCGTCTGATTTTCGGCTCGATCCATCAGGGCTGGATCTATCCCGGCACCGGTGCGGAGCATGAGACGGGCCGGCATGGCAATATCATCAACCGCATGATGCCCGCAGGCGCGGCGGGCGATGTCTGGCATCCGGCGCTGTCAGAGATCATTGCGCGGGTCGAATCGGAGAAGCCGGACCTGCTTCTGGTCTCGGCCGGATTTGATGCGCACAAGGATGATCCGCTGGCCGGGCTGAATCTTGAAGACGCTGATTTCGGCAAGGCCGCTGCGGCTCTGGCTGCTTTGGCGAAATCTTCTGCCCACTCCCGGCTTGTGTGCGTGCTTGAGGGCGGATACGACTGCCCGGCGCTTGAGCGGTCGGTTGCGACCTTTATCGGCGCGCTGCAGGCCGCCTGAAGGGGAGGGGCGCCAGGCAGTCCCCTCCGCCCGGCCCCGAACAAGCAGCATGACCCAGCCTGAAACCACCCGCCTTCCCGGTTCCATCATCATTGCCCGTCATGGCGAGCCCGACGCCGACCGGCGCTCCGTCATGGACTGGCGCGGCTATGAGCACTGGTGGGCCGATTACGATCTGGCGGGTCTGAAACCGGGGCAGAGCGCGCCGGAGGCCCTGTGTGCACAGACGGCGCAGGTTCATTCTGTCTTCGCCTCCACCCTGCCGCGCGCCATTGAAACGGCTGAGGCTTGTGCGGGTGATCGGGAGATCACGCAGAACTCGGTCTTTGTCGAAGCGCCCCTGCCGCCCCCGCCCATGCCGGGCCGGTTCAAGGCGCGCACCTGGGGCGTCTATGCGCGCTGCACCTGGTGGCTGGGCATGGCGCGCGGCAAGGAGACCCGCCCGCAGGCCGAGCGCCGTGCGGAAGAGGCGGTCGCGATCCTGATCGAGGCCGCCCAGCACGGTGATGTGGCCCTGTTCGCCCATGGCTGGTTCAACCGCATGATGCGCCCGGTCCTCAAACGCCACGGCTATGTGTGCGTGCGTGATGGCGGAGATGATTACTGGTCCTGGCGCAAATACGAACTGAAGGGCGGGCGCTGACGTCTACTGGACGTATCGCTCCGCTATTGTCACTGTCACGCCATGACCGACTCGCACGCCGATATTGCCAAGATGAGCTTCGAAGCCGCCCTGAAAGAGCTGGAGGACATCGTCCAGCAGCTTGAACGCGGCGATGTGGAGCTGGAAAAGTCCATCGCCATTTATGAGCGCGGCGCGGCCCTGCGCGCCCATTGCGAGGCACGGCTGAAAGAGGCCCAGCTCAAAGTGGAGAAGATCGTGCTGGGCGCAGATGGCGCTGCCAAGGCCGAACCGGCCGAGCTCGACGGCTGATGCGCAAGCCCGCCGAACCGGTAGCGCCTGAGATCAGCGCCGAGGATTTCTTCACGGCGGATATCCGCCTTGGCACGATAACGCGCGCCGAACCCTTTCCGGAAGCCAGAAAGCCGGCCTACAAGCTCTGGATCGATTTTGGCGAGGGCGTTGGCGAGAAGCGCTCCTCCGCGCAGATCACCGATCTCTACAGACTTGAGGATCTGGTGGGGCGGCGCGTGCTGGCAGTGGTGAACTTTCCACCGCGCCAGATCGGCCCGGTGCGCTCGGAGGTGCTGGTACTGGGCGTTCACGATAAGTCGGGAAATGTGGTGCTTCTGGAAGTGCCCGCACATGCCGATGTGGCCAACGGCGTTGGGGTGAGCTAGACCGGCACCGCACTGCCCCCTCTTACCCGGAGCGCGCCGCCCGTCATGGCCAGCTTTCAGGCCCAGTTGGAAGAATCCGCTGACCGCGTCACCGTCGCGCTGGACGCGTTGCTGGCGCGCCCTGACGGGCCTGAAGCGCGTCTGGCGTCTGCCATGCGCTATGCCGCGCTGGGGCCGGGAAAGCGTATCCGCCCCTTCCTGACGCTGGCCGCTGGCCGGATGCTGGGCGCGGATGAGCGCGGTCTTCTCCGGGCAGGCGCTGCGATCGAGTGTATCCACGCCTATTCGCTGGTCCATGATGACCTGCCCGCCATGGATGATGACGCGGTGCGCCGCGGCCGTCCAACCGTGCACATCGCTTATGATGAGGCGACCGCTATCCTGGCGGGTGATGCGCTGCAATCGGCCGCGTTCGAGATCATGGCGGGCGCGGATACCCACCCTTCGCCGAAAGTGCGTCTGGCGCTGGTGGAGGGGCTGGCGAAGGCTTCCGGCGCGCGGGGCATGGCGGGCGGTCAGATGATCGACATGCTCTCTCCGGAGCGCCATGGCGATGATATCGGCGTGCTGACCCGGCTGCACCGCATGAAGACGGGCGCGCTGATCAGCTTCTCGGTGGATGCCGGCGCGATCCTGGCCGAAGCCAGCGCCGATGCCCGTCAGGCTTTGGAAGGCTATGCCCACGATCTGGGCCTGATCTACCAGATTGTCGATGATCTGCTCGATGCCGAGGGTCTGCCCAGCATCGCCGGCAAGGCAGTCAACAAGGATGCCCGTCAGGGAAAAACCACATTTGTCACAATTCTGGGCGTTGACGGCGCGCGCGAAAGGGCGCGTCATCTCGCCGCTCAGGCCAAGGAACATCTCGATCTTTTCGGGACTTCTGCGAAAATCCTTGAGCAATGCGTTGATTTCGTCTTGGAACGGCGGTCCTGACCGTTAGCTTGGACCTGACGACCGCCAATTGGAGCTTTCATGCCCGACACCCCGCATCTGGACCGCATCGCCTCACCGAAGGACCTGAAGGGCCTCGACATTGCCGATCTGCGCCTTGTCGCTGATGAGTTGCGTGCAGAGACCATCGATGCGGTATCGGTAACGGGCGGGCATCTCGGCGCAGGGCTGGGCGTCGTCGAGATGACGGTCGCGCTCCATCACGTGTTCGATACGCCCAAAGACATCCTGATCTGGGATGTCGGCCATCAATGCTATCCCCATAAAATCCTCACCGGCCGCCGGGACCGTATCCGCACCCTGCGCCAGGGCGGCGGGCTGTCGGGCTTCACCAAGCGTTCGGAGAGCGAGTACGACCCGTTCGGCGCGGCCCATGCCTCCACTTCCATCTCGGCCGCGCTCGGCTTTGCGGTGGCCAATGATCTTCAGGGCGGGGACGCGCATGTCATCGCCGTGATCGGTGACGGCTCCATGTCGGCGGGCATGGCCTATGAGGCGATGAACAATGCCGGCGCGCTGGACAAGAAACTCATCGTCATCCTGAACGATAATGACATGTCCATCGCCCCGCCCGTCGGTGCTATGAGCCATTATTTCGCCCGTCTCGTGTCCTCGAAGGGCTATCGCTCACTCCGCAAGATCGGCAAGGGCCTTGCCAAGGTCATCGGCGTGGAGGAGGCCGCCCGCCGGGCCGAGGAATACATGCGCGGCATGGCCGTCGGCGGCACCATGTTCGAGGAGATGGGCTTTCGTTATGTCGGCCCGATTGACGGGCATGATATCGGCCAGCTGGTCGCGGTTCTGAAGAATGTACGCGACGGGCAGGACGGGCCAGTCCTGATCCATGCCGTCACCCATAAGGGCCATGGCTACGCGCCTGCCGAGGCGGCAGCCGACAAGTATCACGGCGTCTCCAAGTTCAACGTCATCACCGGCGAGCAGAGCAAGCCCGCGCCCGGCGCGCCGAGCTACACCTCCGTTTTCGCCAAGGCCCTGATCGCCGAGGCGGAGGCCGATCCGTCCGTGGTTGCCATTACAGCGGCTATGCCCGGCGGAACGGGGCTGGACAAGTTCGCTGCGCGCTTTCCTGACCGCTGCTTTGATGTCGGCATTGCCGAGCAGCATGCGGTGACGTTTGCGGGCGGGCTGGCGGCAGCGGGCATGAAGCCCTTTGCCGCGATCTATTCCACCTTCCTGCAGCGCGCCTATGACAGCGTGGTCCATGATGTGGCGATCCAGAAACTGCCCGTGCGCTTTGCGATCGACAGGGCAGGGCTGGTCGGGGCGGATGGCTCTACCCATGCGGGCAGTTTCGATATCGGCTACCTCGGCATGCTGCCGGGCATGGTGATCATGGCGGCAGCGGATGAGGCCGAACTCGTGCGCATGGTGAGGACGGCTGCGCTCATTGATGACGGCCCCAGCGCCTTCCGCTATCCGCGCGGGGAGGGGACGGGGATTGAACTCCCGGCCAACCCGCAAGCGCTGGAGATCGGCAAGGGCCGCATGATCCGGGAGGGCAATTCCATTGCCATCCTGTCGCTGGGCACGCGTCTGGAAGAGGCGCTGAAAGCGGCTGATGACCTTGCTGCACGCGGCCTCTCCGCCAGCGTCGCTGATGCGCGCTTTGCCAAGCCGCTCGATGAGGAGCTGATCCTGCGCCTGGCGCGCGAGCACGAAGTGCTGATCACGGTGGAAGAAGGTGCGCGCGGCGGGTTCGGCGCGTTCGTGCTGCACCTGCTGGCCGAGAAGGGCGTGCTCGATAACGGGCTGAAAATCCGCACCCTCACCCTGCCGGACGTCTTCCAGGAGCATGACAAACCTTTCCTCCAGTACGAGGAAGCCGGCCTCAATGCCCGCCATATCAGCGCGGCCGCGCTTGATGCCCTGGGCCGCGCGGAAGAGGCGGCCAAGCTGCTGGCTTAGGCCCCAGACTCATCCATATGCAGAAGGCGTATTCGACAAGGCCGCGGTATCTGGCTTTGTAGCAGATGAACTTGCGCTTGCAGTTGAGGCTGACGGCTTTTTGACTTGTTGGCGATCAAGATATTATTGTTGGAAGCTATCAATAAACATGGTCGGTGACATGAAACAGATCAGAATAGAGCGGCAGAAGGGCTATTACGGAGCGCTGCGCACGCTTGATATTTTTGTCGATGGTGCTCGCCTGGGACGCATCAGCCAGGGTGAGTCAAAGGTTTTTGAGGTTCAGGAGATGGGCGGTGAGATATGGGGTAAAATGGACTGGGGGAAAACGCATAAGCTGAGTCTGCACGACTACGATCCAAGCAAAGCCATTGTGTTCAAAGCGTATTTTACAT
>JAIUMI010000014.1 GCA_022565665.1 Glycocaulis sp. | reverse complement strand
CGGCGTCGTGCTCGCGCAGCATGCCGATAATCTGCTCTTCCGAATAACGGCTCTTTCGCATGGTCCATCCTCTCCTCGATGGACTCTACCATTCAATGGCCGGAAATCAGGGGGCTGGGTCACAACTTATACCTCTGCCGTGAGATAATTTTGTCAGGTATTGTGAGATTTTACAATTGCCGTCGTACTCGTCATCCGAAGGAACTTATGGCGTTTGTGTAGGACTCCCAGAAGGCCAGGTGATGGATTGCGCACCGTTGCCTGAACCGCCCAATCCTTGGAACAAGCATATTGACGTCAGATCCCGTCCCCGCTGAACGCCTTTTCCACCACGAAACTGCCCGGCCGGGCATTGGAGCCCTCGGTGAAGCCGAGGCCTTCGAAAAGGGCTTTCAGCTCTTCCAGCATGGCCAGCGATCCGCAGATCATCACCCGGTCATGTTCCGGATCAAAGCGGGCCTGCTGGGTGGATTTGAAGAACAGGCCGGACTGGATGAGATCGGTGATCCGCCCGGTCTGCGGGCCGTCCTCGCGGGTCACGGAAGAGAAATAGACAAGCTGTTCCGGCGCGCTGTCACCCACCAGCGGATCGTCTTTCAGGCCCGCCACCAGCTCACGCGAATAGGTAAGCTCTGCGGCCGTGCGGCAGGTATGGGTGAGGATCACCTGATCATGGCGCGCATAGACATCTGGCTCGCGCACAATGCTGGCGAAGGGCGCAATGCCGGTTCCGGTCGAGAGCAGGAAGAGGCGCTTGCCGGGCAGCAGCGCATCGAGCACCAGCGTGCCCGTCGGCTTTCTGCCCACCAGCACCCGGTCACCGGGCCGGATATGTTTCAGGCGCGAAGTCAGCGCCCCGTCCTCCACCTTGATGGAATAGAACTCCAGCGCATCATCCCAGCTCGGGCCAGCGAGCGAATAGGCGCGCAGCGTCGGCTTGCCCTCGCCTGCCAGCCCGATCATCACGAACTCGCCGGTGCGGAAGCGGAAGCTCTGCGGGCGCGCCGTGCGGAAGGAAAACAGCGTATCGGTGTAGTGGCGCACCTCCAGCACCTCGCAGTCGAAGAAGGCACTATTTGTTTTCTCATGTGTCCGTTGAAACAACGTAGCACCTCGTATCAATAGTATATTATTAGTCTATTTATGCTTCTTATTTAAGCTCTGTTGGACCGAGCACTATTCGCTCCTCGCACGATAAATTATATAGCCACGGTTGCGTGTTAACATCACTCTATGGTCTTCCTCGAAACGCCTGTTCATTTCCCTGATAGTGTTGCGAAACCTGTTAGTAGTCTGATGATGAAACAGTAACACCACATAGTCGGCATCCGCCAATTCCGAAGAGTCTCTGTCAAATGGAAAGCGTTCTCTGTTATTTTGCCCTCGGGTTATTATGCGATCAGTGCGCAGATTTGTATTTTGACGGCGAAAATAGTACTCTATCGTCGAGTATCCACGCGAGTTCGTCTCATAGATGAAATAACGTCGATCTGGCTGTGAACTAACCTGCCGGTCAAGCACCTCCACGAGCTGACGCCAGTCTAGCCTCTCGGAAGTAAGGTTCCGATGGGTGGGAGGCATCACCAGTGATAGCGCAGCCAAAGCCAAAACCGGGTAAAAAATTAGTGTCTTTATAGCACTCCCAGGAACCGCATTCGTGTAGCCAATCAAAGTCGATGCTCCGCCTATCGCGCTGTGAAGACCCAACGCCAGAACGATCATCAAGGGCGGCACCGCAAATAGAAAGTAGCGTTCTCCGAACGCGTCGGCACTGACTCCCAGTATCACGAGGGCGGCGATACCAATAGACAGGGCCGCCCAAACCAGCGTGTGTGCTGCAAAGACAGCTTCCTTTATGGCCCGCTGTCTGCGATAGGCGAGCCAGAATATAAAGAATATAGCCGCCAGTCCGAGACCGATTACAATCCATCCAACGATATTGTCGCGACCCAGATTTGGCTCCACCAAGTAGCGCGACCACGGCTCCAAAATCGATTGAGGTTCCCTATCAAATGTACGGCCACCTCGCTCATATCGCTGAACGATGGAGCCGCCCCAGAGCGCGACCAATATACTTGGCGGAATGGCCCCAAACAGCGCCAAGCGAATGATTGATAATGGTCTTTTCCAACCTCTATAAAACAAAAATAGGGCAATAAAGAAAAATATGCCTTGGGCAGCAATGAAGAACGCTAAATAGTAATGTGTAAACAGGGCTGCAGTGTTTACCGCTATCAGCGCAGCAGCCGATGGCGAAAGAAAAGCAGCCTTCCATGTGAACTTGGAAAGTGAGTCCCTTAGGTATATTGCAGCGACGTAACTAGATATACAAGCCCACATCACGACCATGGCATAAGAACGCGTTTCGTGGCCATAGTGCACAGCGGTAATACTCAGACTGAATAGGATAATTGTGGTTATAGCTAGCCCGCGCCCGAATCCACGTAGGGCAAAAAGATAAAGGAAAAATGTTCCAATAGCCATGTAAACATTTGATAGTGTCCTGGTAGCCAACTCACCGTGGCCAAACATTTGTACCCATGGGAACAATGTTAGTTGATATAGTGGAGGGTGTATTATTCCCCACATAGAATCTAAAACTTCAAAAATCGATTGCGGTTGCACTGCGTGGATATAGACTGAATAGACCTCATCCAACCAGTAAGATCTCTGCCCAGAGAGATACAGCCGCATCGCGAATGCCATTGCAATAATGGCCAGCGCGACGCTATGCCGCCTAGCAAAACGGTTAAGTTTATCGGCCGTTACAATTAGCCGTGACGGCATTGCGTTGGTTGATGGGTAACTACCCGCCTTATTCATTATCTTCTCCGTCTTCGTAACACTATTTGATCCGCGGGACATTCAAAGACGCGAACAACAACTATGTGTTCTTGCCGGAGCGGCCTAGTCACGTCCTGCCACAAAGAGCATTCGTTGGGCGCTGAGTACATCGCCATTGGGCGCATAACCAGCAAGACATTGCCTTCAGCTATGGGTGGATGAAGAGACTCATCAAATCTTGGACGTTCAGATATCCATTGAAGCGCTCCAGCACATCGATTTGCGCGATTAGCTTGTCTGCGCGTGCAGAAGATATCGATCCCTTCTGGGGTTTGCTCAGCCCCAATTCTATCCCCTACGCCGTGCATGTCCGTTTCCCTACGGCCGTCGACCGGTCCGGCCAAAGTGTTTCTATAAATGTAATTAAATGGATGAAGCTTACTTTGCTCATAAGCGGAAAAAAGCAATGGCAACGCCATTAAAGGCAAAACCCATGTATTTTTGATTATATTCTTATTTATTACTAATATATACATTCCAATTCCGGCAAGACCAACTAAGCCCGGCACGGCATAAAGGTGCTGTCTAACGCCACCATACATGGTTGAATTCATGATGATCGCTGCCACGGGTAGCATGAACGCCAATTGGCCGAAAAGCAGGGCGGCAATGTGGGTGCGAGATAGAAATCGCCAACTCTCCTGCTTTGTAGCTACATTCCTTGCGCGAATTATTGTGCTCCAGAACGCCCAGATCATACCGAATAGGCTAATAAGAAGAATAAAAGTCGGGATAGCCGTTCCCATCCAAGCTGGAAGATACCACCAGTCAGGATTATGCCAGCTGACCGGAATTCCAGCAGTTAGCGTGGTTCTACGTTGTGCAGCCGGAAAGGCGACGCTCACAAAGACCGATCCGATTAGCCAGTCAGCAAACTGCGCCATATTTCTGTATTGAAGCGCCATGACCAAAGCGAATCCTGCAATACTCCCTATGATCGGAGCTAAGACAGCTTCAATCGTAGGCCTTGTTATCAAAAATGGTATAGTAAGTAGTATTAAAATAAAAGCCGAAGCACAGTATACCCATAGGGCCGTTCTTGTTCCTACAGAGAAATAGACACCAATTAAACAGAGCAATCCAGCGAAAATCAGCGCATGGCGAGATTTTTTACCTGAGAATGCAATAACCATACCTGCGACAAAGAAAGTGAGACCTGCAGCAACTGGTAAATCTTTGGGATGAAACATGGCATAGCCCGCCCAGGCGGGGACGGCGAGTAGGGCAGCTCCAGACCATAAACCAATCATGCGGCTGCCAGTGGCCGAGTAGAGGGAGAATCCAAATGCGACCGAGGCCACTATCCCGAGCAAAGCCGTAAAAAGACGTCTTCCATCAAACGCTTCGGGAGACCGAGAGATGCGCCCGAATTCCTCGCGACCAAGTGCGACATTAAATACATGAGCGCTCACACTAAAGCTGGGGCCGTAAGCATGAATGCGCCCCGGCGGGTTCACCTCACGTGCGTTGTGATTCTCATCAAGAAAGCGCGGTGGTAAATACCACCCTGTCCGAAACCAGTTGGCGGTACGGCCAAGGTGTATACCCTCGTCACTTGATATCCCTACCAGTTGGCTGCCCTGTATAATCTGTCCGCTGATCCAAAGAGCGGTAACTGCCGAAATGCTGGCAAACAAAACAAGGGCTGCAATAGGTTTTACGACGCGCTTTGCGGCTAAAAATATTTGCGGCAACATAAGGGGCGCTTTTTTTAATTTGGTCATAGCACTTCAAACTGCCTGAGTGAGCTGCTCTGAACTCTGGGTAGAGCTTTTGCTATTCGAGCGGCGCGGTCCTCGCGCGCGGTCAACATCGTGTCCACGGCCGGAATCAGTCCTTCGGAAAGGCCTGCAAAATCGATAGCATCGTCCGGGCAGTCGAACATTTCCAGCACCTCGCCATATTTGTGGCTCCAGCCCACCACAAACACCGGCACGACTAGCGACAGGCCGGCAACCATTGCGTGGAAGCGCGAGGTAACCAGCAGTACACAGGATGAGATGATCGCGCGGATGGTGTCGGTATTGACGTCGAAATCGACGAGGCTGACAGCGGCGCGCACCTCCGGCGACAGCCGCTCATGGACCATGACCAGTACCGGGATGTCGTTATTGCGCAGGCCCTCGCCGCCCTCACGCGTGGCGTTGGGCAGCAGCACCACATGGTGGCCGGATGCCACCAGATGCGTCACCAGACGGGCAAAATGGGCCGGGTAGTCGATGCCGAGCTTCTCCGTCTTGGCGAGCACGACAGAGCTGGGCGAGACGCCCACCACCAGCTTGCCGCCCGTCTTGGCGGCCTCCAGTCCGACCAGCAGGGCGGCAGAGCGTTCCGGGTTCTCGGTGGTGATGGAATTGCCATCCCGGAACGAGAAGGCGATGTCGGCGGCCTCGCCCCATCGATCCTCCGGCAGGCCCAGCTCGCGCATGTACTGCGCCGTCACCCGTCCTCGCGCCCAGCTCATCGTGCAGGCCGACAGGAAGAGCTTTGAGAGCAGCTTGTTGAGCGGGTTGTTGAAGGGGCCGCGCGCCTGCGAGAGGTGGATGACGGGCACCTTCATCAGCAGCGCAGGCCAGATGCAGAACACGTTGTAGATCAGCACGCCGATGCGCCCGTCATGAAAGGAGATGCCGGACACGTCCAGCAGCGCCTTACAGGCCCGCAGGCGGCGCACCCGCGCCGGCATGAGGCTGTCGGGAAAGCGCAGGCGCACCAGGCCAAACAGCCAGACCAGCATCGCAAACGGCATGTAGACCAGCAGCAGCATGCGCGGGATGGCGTTATCCACCGTCACATGGTCTGCCCCTGCGGCCAACTTGCGGTCGGCAGCCGGGTAGTAGGACATCAGCACGAAGCGGGAGTCGGGCGTCTTCTCGCGCACCCGCGCCATTGTGGTGCACACCATCGCCTCGGCCCCGCGATTGCCCCACAGCGTCCCGCCAATGATGGCGTAATGGTCCTGCTGGCTCACCTTGGATAATCCCCCTTGTGCGTCCGCCCCGGCATGCCCGCGGGGGCTTACTTGATGGTCTCAAGACCCTTCTTGAAGATCAGGTAGATGCGGATGAGCGGGCGCGGGATGGCCATCACCTGACGGCCTTCCTTGTGCTCGCTCCAGCGCATGTTGGCCATCCCCACAACGGCGGAGAAATACTTGATCGGGCCGACCTTCATGTTGTGATTGTCCGGCACTTTGACACGGAACAGCTTGCCCGCGCGCGAGCGGGCCGAGACATTATAGTGCACTGGTGCGATGCGTGTCTGGCCGTCCAGGATCATCTCGCGCGTGATCTCCTCGCCGTGGACGAGGCCGGCATCTTTCAGCGCGTTGAAGGCGGCCTCGGCGCGCTCGGTGCGCACCAGAATCCCAGTATGCTTCATCGGGTCGTCGCGCAGCGAGTAAAGCCACACGTCGCCCAGCGCGATATCGGCGTCGTAGCCGAAATGGTCGATGCAGGCGACGCATTTGCGCTCGGCAAAAAAGTAGAGATTGCGGTAGTCGGAGAAGAAGGCGAAGGGCTTGCGGATGGTCTGCCCGTTATCAAAACGCGCTTCCAGCTCGCCGCGCCAGTGGCCCGTGCGGAACTCATAATCCGTCAGCTGGCAGTCCCCGCCCGCCTTGGTGCAGAGCTGGCAGGTAATGTGGTCGATCAGCTCTTTTCGCGAATTGTGCCCGCACAGGAAAGCGAGCCTGAGCGCCACCTTGCCCGCGAGCTTAGGGTTCTTTTCTTCCCAGCGCTTCAGATTGGTGATGTCGCAAGGCAGGCCGCACACCGCGAACCGGCCTTCATTCTGTTCCAGAATGGGCAGCACTTCACGCAGGAATTTCGTCTCGACATATTTCGAGCCGCGCGCCGCCAGAATGTCCTCGCGCGTGTGCGCCAGCACGAAGTGGGCGCGCACCTTGCCTTCTTCGATGAAGGTCCGGCAGACGATGGCGCCGTCTATCGCCCCAGTCTCCAGCATGTGGATGAGGAGCGCACTGGTCGTGCCGCCAGAGGCCGCGCGGTCGCGCACAGCTTCATCGTTCGCGTAGGTCAGCCAGGCGCTGCGCGCCGGACCGACCATGGCGTCGATCTCGGCCTCGCTCCACTTCTTCTTCGTTAGCCTGTCGATAAGCCGGTTGAGCATGTTGGGAGAGCCTGCCTATTGCATCTTCGGCTTGGCGGTGCGGGTCCGTGCAACCGGTTTCTTGGCGGCAGGCTTGGTTGCTGCCTTGGGGGCAGCCGCGTTGGCCGCAGATGCCTTCGCAGCCGGTTTGGCTGCGGCGCGCGCGGGCTTTGCAGGCAGGGGCTTCGTCTCTCTGGTGTCGGCGATAACGGCAGCAAGCGGATCACGCGGAACCGATAGACGGATCAGCAGTTCAGCGATCACCCCGATGGAAATGAGCTGTACCGACAGGATCACCAGAAGCAGGCCGAGGAAGAAGAGCGGCCTCCCGCCAATCGGCTCGCCGAACAGCCACAGAATGCTCAGGACGGCGAGGATAAGAACCCCCAGCGCGCCGGACAGGACCGCCGCGCCGCCGAACATGTGGCCGGGCCGCTGGAGATAGCGTGTGGTCGCCAGGACGGTGATGAGGTCGATAAAGCCGCGGATATAGCGCTCAAGGCCATACTTGGTAACGCCGTGGCGGCGCGGATGGTGCTCAACAGAGATCTGGCCGACGCGGAAGCCCGCATCCTGCGCCAGCACCGGGATATAGCGATGCAGCTCGCCATACAGGCGGACATTCTCGATCACCTCACGTCGATACGCCTTGAAGCCGCAATTGAAGTCCTTCAGCTTCACGCCCGTCAGCCAAGAAGTGACGGCGTTGAACAGCTTAGAGGGAAGCGTCTTGGACAGCGGGTCGTTGCGCTTTTCCTTCCACCCCGAAACAAGGTCATAGCCTTCATCAAGCTTTGCCAGGAAGCGGCTGATCTCCTTGGGGTCGTCCTGCAAGTCGGCATCCATCGTGAAGACGACTTCGCCGGTCGCGAGGCGGAATCCGGCCTCCAAACCTGCGGCCTTGCCAAAATTACGCCGCATACGGATGGCGCGGACATTTGCCGGGTAGGTCTCGGCAAGCTGCGACATCACCTTCCAGCTATCATCGGCGCTGCCATCATCGATGAAGATGATCTCGGCCGTAGTGGGCTCAGGGAGCGCCTCAATGGCGGCGAAAATCTGATCGGCAAGCGACCCCAGTGTTGCTTGCTCATCCTTTGCAGGTACGACGATGCTGATGCGGCGCATTAATTGTTTCCCCGAAACGAAAATCCGGCGCGCTGCGCCTTGCCGGGACGTACCCTGTTTGTGCAGTTGACGCAACCGGAGGCAAGGGAAAGCCGGGTCGTTAAAGGCCTATTCATCAGGCTTGCTGGCGCGCAGCCCAGCCATGAAGCCCCAGAGCGGCAAGCCCCATGACGATATCTACAATGACGTAGAGCAGCCGATGCCCCAGAGTCAGTAATAGGGCGGCTTCGATAGGAAACGTTGCCGAAAGACCCAGAACGAACACCGCTTCACGCACGCCCAACCCTGCTGGCGCAAAAAGGGCAACGAACCCGGCAACATAAGCGGCACAAAACAGGGCAGCGACATAGGCCGCGTAAGTGAGCGTCATGTTTTCATTCTGGACCAGCAGTATGGATGCAGAAGCGCCCATCAGGATCCACATTGCGGCAAACAAGGCCAGCACCTGCAACGCAAGGACCCGGTGACGCCAGCCAGCGTCGGCGGCCTGTGTAATGCGGCTGCGTACGGGTTTGACAAACCATGCCAGCATCAGCGCTGCAAGTATCGCAAATCCTATGGCAATCCCCAGCAGGAAGGGCGGGACATAACCGGACAATATGGTCAGCAGAACGGGCGCGGCTCCCAGTGCGATGAAACCCGCCACGCCCAGCATGAGCAGGTTTTCCAGAAGGATGAGCTGCACGGCGCGCGCAGCGGTCACATCACCGCCGCGATAGATCTCGAACCGGCCGACAAACTGCCAGACAGATCCGGGTATGTATTTTCCTAGCTGGGAAAGAGAGTACGCGTAGAAGGCAAAACCATAGCTCGCCCGGCTGCCCGTCGCGCGGAGCATGCGCCTCACCACGTCAACATAGCACGCCTTGCCCCCAAGCAGCAGCGCGAAAGCGACGACCGGCTGCCACCAGCTGAGGCTGAACAGAAGCGATACGGCTTCATCCCAGCTGCGATATAGGAAATAGCCCAGAAAGCCGATGGCACCGATCACCCAGACTATGCGCAGGGCCTGGGTCAGTGTCTTGCGGGAAATCGCCGCCATGTTGGGTCCCCGATAAGGAGTGCATTACTGTACCTGTGGCTTGCCAGCGCACCAGGGCCATTCCGAGCAAGAAGATCCTCCCGCAGGCCCGTCCTGCCGGTCTGTCATAGAGAACCAGCGGGCAAACTCTCATTCGCCGTTCAGCGGTACTCGACAAAATTGGAACGCCAATTGCGCGATCAACTGCTATTTACGCCTGACGTCAGACATCAATGCAGCAACGCCAGCCAACACCAAGCAGCATGCCACAATGACCGACCCAATCAGAATTACTGAAACCCACATTAGATGTCCCGCTTGCCGATCTCTGCGTCAAAGTGAATCCCAGACAGCGCCTTGGGCTACCGCCGCGCCCGCGATTGTTCCGAGGTTATGGTGCTTACTGCAATATGATAATTTTGCACGGACCCCATCGATGATCTCTTAAACAGTGATCGCGTCGACGCGCAAGTGAGGCATTCAAAACAACCACCTGAATGCCAGCGCCACGATGATCGCTAAGGCGGCCGCGCCATAAAATAAAGCGCCCGGTAGCCACGGCGGCATCTCCTTGCCAGTACGCGGTGGCTGTTGGTGATTGCCCTCACCCCAATAATTCATGAGAAATGCTCGCCTGGAGAAAGTTGATCGCGCGGCCCAAGCCGAACGATCAAAGTTGGAGTTGCCGCTTCTCGTAAACGGTTGAGACGCGCTTACCGTCCCAGACATAGCACAGATGGCGCTCCTGTTTGGCGTTCGAGAGAAGGGGCGGCCGGAAAATTGCGACGCACTCCCCACCGGGACGGCGAACGCTATCGTAGGCAATGCCATTCGAGGCGGCCTTGCGAAGTGATAGTGCGAGCTGCTGGGCCGGGCCGTAATTGTCGCTGTGGTAGGCGAAGGAGAAAGCCTCGAGCTGGCCTCTAAGGTCATGAAGATCGCCCGCCAGATCCGCCACATAGACCCGCATATCAAGGTCCATACGAGCTTGTTCTGTCGCGCGCATGAAGCGCTCGCGATGATAGGTGGTTTCGGCGATTGCTGTCTCTAAGGAACTGGCAGCGTAGAACACCCCGAAGGTTCCGTCCGAGAAGCGGCTGCCTTCCGGGTTCAAATGGGTAAAGGCTGCCATGATCACACTGGTGCCGGGGCCGCTGATACGGTCCTCTGGCGCGATTAGGCTGATCTGGCCCACTTCATCACGCAGGCGGGGATTGGTAAGGGATTCGAGCGCGAAGATGGCATCGAGATCGCCAGGCTCGGAGACACGTTCAAACAGGTCTATCGGGGGGAAGCGGCTGGGGATGATCCGCCAGCACGGCTTCCAGACGATTTCAGATATCGGGGGTGTCATGCCCAACCGCCCCGCTGCGCATCGAGATACTGGCGGACCACGAAGAGATCAGCGACCTGGCCCGACACCATCCGGTCGAGCGCCGGCCGGCCGCCAAACAGGGGCGCGTGATTGGGCCGTCTTATCCATTCGTCGGCCGCCTGCTCGTTCGGCAGAAGGATCTGCAGCGCCTTGTAGACACCGAGGATGTAGGAGATGCGCTCCAGCGTGTCTTTCGACAGGACCGTATCGGGGTGCTTCTTCCACTTGAAATAGGTCGATCGGGCGGTCAGGCCCAGGAGGGCCATTTGCTCATCGACTGAAAGGCGCCAGAGTTCCGCGATACGAAAGAAGGTCCGCAGAGCGGGGCCGGACAGTTCCTTGCGATCTATGGTCGGGGCCTGGATACCTTGGGCAGCCATGATAAAAGTCCTAAATTGGAGCTGCAAAGTAATATAATCCAAAAATGGACTGACGGCAAGACCGGAGTTCTATCAAGGGCGGCTGCTGGTGATAGCCCTCGCCCCAATAATTCATCGTCAGATACAGCCTTGTGAGTGGAACTTTACGAAGTTAGCGAACTTGCCGACCTTATCGGACTGTGGCATATTTGATCTGACGGAGGTAAGGTTATGGCAGATCAAAAAGCAAGGTCAGGCATAAAGCGGGGTGCGGGTCGGCGAGTCCGAACGTCCGGGAGTGCGACCAACTCCATGGCCACCTTTTACGTTGGCCCGGGCGCGAATTTACCGAAGGGAGTTAAGGGTTACAAGCTCAAGGTTTCGGAGGCGGCTTCCAAGGCTCTTGTAAAAAGTCCGAAGCGGATGAAGGCGCTCTTGCAGGCCTATGGCGACGCGGTCAGCCAGAGCCACAAGGTAGGACGGCCGGTCAGCTTCCGTGTTGAGGTAGACCCGGATGGCGAGTCTATACACACGACACTAGAAGACCTGGATGCTGTGCCCGAGCCAGTGGCGGCGGAGGCTGGTGAGTTGAATTCCGAGCTTGAAGCGGCGCTTGCCAATGCACGGGAACGGGGTCGCCTGCGTGCGGCCGAAATCCTCTCTGGCAGCGATATGCTTAGCGCGGATGAATTCGCGAGGTTGCTGGGAACATCGCGAGTAACGGTGAACGCGAAGCGGCAAAACGGTCTGGTTCTGGGCCTCGATGGTGCGAAACGCGGCTTTCGTTATCCGAAGTGGCAGCTCAATGCTGAGGGGAAACCCTTTACAGAACTTGCGGATCTACACGATCTGCTAGGCGGGCCTTGGGGCGTATATCGCTTCCTGGTGCAGAATCACGGCGAACTCGGTGGGCTAACCGGGCGCGAAGCGCTGGAGCGGGGTAAGATCGAGGCCACTCTGGAGGCGGCCAAGAGCGTCGGGAGAGACTTTCGGTAGATGGCGAAGGTGCTACCGCCCAAAGGCTTTGCGAGTTCGAGCCTTCAGCTTCATGTCGTGCCAGCCGGCGAGCGTTTCGGCCGCATCTATCTGGGGCGGTATCCGGACCCGCTTGGTGTTGGCAAGTCACCGAGCCGGTTCAGCGACCCGCGCCGGCGCATTGCGCGCAACCGGTTCGGCGTTCTCTATCTCGGGGAGACTGTGAAGGTCTGCTTTCTGGAAGCCGTACTGCGCGATCAACGTGACGGCGTAATCGGTGATCTTCCAATCGCTGAATCGGAACTACACACTCGGCTTTATGCTGAGATCAACGTCAAAGCCCCGTTGAACCTGGTCGATCTACGCGGTGCCGGTGCCGTTATCATGGGTGTTCCGACCGATGTCGCGAAGGCGTCCAGACAGACGCTGGCGCGCAATTGGTCATTAGCCTTCCACGAGCATAAGCAACAGCCTGACGGGATCATCTATCCATCGCGCCTGAACAACCACACGAATCTGGCCGTTTTCGACCGGGCAATCAGCAAGCTGCAGGCTGACACTCCGATGAGGCTTATTGATGCTCCTGGACTGGGGGCGGTGCTGAACGAGCTGAATGTCGGTATCGCAGATTAGGACACCAGATCGGCCCGGAACTTGGGCGGAGCCGCTACACGATATCGGGATTATTGGTGACCGGGCTGCGCTTGGCTTCACTTGCTGGTGCCGGCGGCGATGGTGTTGGTGCGGGTTTGTCGCTGGCTGGTGCAGCAAACATGTCCTCGGGTTCTGCGCCTCGCACATGAAGAGGCAGCGGAAGCGTTTCGTCAGCAGGCGGCGTGGTCTGGACTGTATCCGGTTCGGGGCGAGGATTGGCTTCAGTTTTGCCAGTGGTTTTGGCTGATTTGCGTTTTGATGTTGATGCTGGCTTCGCAGGAGATGGTTTTCGGGATTTAGAGCGGTAACAATCAGGACCGGAAGGTGAAGCTTTGGCGGATAGTGGCCGGGAAATGTCATCTGCCTTGGCAGCAGGCGCTGTCAGAGGAGCGTCTATACCAAACAGCGAAAGGGCCTTCGCTACAGCATTGGGATCGCGAGGATGAACCTCGGCGTAGGGAAGCTTGAGGTGTTCGAAGAGCGAGATGGCGACTTCGTTGTTTTTGCCGGCGATCAGGAGCACGCCCAGAGGGGTTATGGAGGGAATTTCCATCAGAACGAGGCCTACACGGGTCTGGCGCAGGCGAAGATCCGTGGCGATGGCCTTGCCAGTGCCGCGATAACGGGCTTCGACGGCCAGGAAGTCAGCGAGGCGAGGCCCCCAGAGATAGGCGAGGTCGGGCCGTAAGTCCTTGAGCTGGGCAACGAGCGGCGCGGCATTTTCGGTCCATATGTGCGCTGGTTCGATTTCCCTGTCGGGCAGTATATCGGGCTTTATCTCGCCGGGTGTTTGCTTTGCCGGTCGCGCGAAGCGCCATGAAGGTGGGCGTATGAGCCATAGACCGGCCAGAGCGAGGAGTGACAGCGCGGCCAGGGCGATGATGGTGATGGGTTCTGGAAGTCCGGTCATGGCTATTTCTCCCGTCCCATATCGAGTTCTCGTGAGGGCGTGTTCATGTCGCGAGAGGATTGCAGGGAATGGTTCATGGTCTCTTCCATGGCTTTTTCGGTGCCCTTGGGAAGGCTGGCAGACTGGCGGGTGATGGCGGTGGCATTATCGGTGGCCACCTTCATTTCTGCGAATGGACCGGATCTGGCTCCCGCCATGGCAGCGGCGCCCGGGCTGAAATGTCCGGCCTGATCGCGGTCATGGCTGAGTGCAACTGACACGGCGGGCTTGCCCGGATCTATGCGTGAGCTGGTGTGGTCGAGGGTCAGGGCTTGATGGGCCTGAGCGCTCGTAAGGGTCAAATCGCGGCCAGTATCCGTGCGGATGGAGATACCTTCGGAGGACACGGATCTGATGACGGCGGGAATCTGTGAGCCGGACTGATGAAAGCGGGTTGGATCGCCTGGCTTGATGGGAAGCTTTTCCGTTGAGAAGGCCTGAATGCGTACACCCTGATCGTGGAGCGTGTTGAGATTGAAGGTGGCGAGCTTTCCGCCCTGGTCCTGGACAACAAGATGGCCGGTGAGCGGGTCGAGGCTTTTCAATGTGAACTGGGTGGGACGATCGCCGTCTCGGCCAGTATCGAGTCTTAGAACATCGTCGGCGCGCAAACCGGCACCCGTTCGGGTATCGGCCAGATGGGCGCTGATCGGGTAGAGCTGGGTAAGGGTGGCGGCGCCGGATCTGTAGGTTTGCCCGTTGTGTGCCGCGGCCAGGTCGAGCTGACGGGCATGGTCTGGCGTAGCCGCGTAGAGCTGGCGGGTTTCAGACTCCGCAAGGCGTGCCGCTGCCATGAAGGCCGTCTCACCTCTCGCATCGATCAGCCTGGGGCCAGCATTGAGAAGACGCGATGAAAGGTTTTCGCTGTGGCGGGGCTCGTTAAACCGTGCTGGCGCTGAGAGCGTGGAGACAGCACCGGCGCGAATGGCGGCCATAACGGCAGGAAGATCAGCCGGCCGGTCGCGAGAGGGGTCGGCCAGGATGATGACTTTGGGGATGTGGAGTTTGTCGGCCGCGCTTGTGAGTGCCAGCGCTCGATGGGCGCTTTGCAGGGCGTCAGCGCGAACGAACAGGACCGATTGCGACGAGGGAATAGCGTTGCGGTCGATGCGATGGATGGACTGGACGGCATTGCGTAGCCAGCCGGTGATGGTCTGGCTTTCCACGCGGGGGTGCAGGGTGGACTGATGGGTGTGATCAGGCTCGATGAGCGTGCTTTTGATTCTGGGCTCGGTCAGCGCGCGCAAGGTGGCGTCCATCCCGCCTGATAGTGAGATATCGATGATGGTGTAGCGTTGAGGCTGGCTGAGAGGGTCTGCCCGATTGAACTGCCCTGATCGCATGATGTGCTCGGATATTTGAGTATTCGTGTGGGCCGGATGGGTCAGCGCACGCGCAAAGCTGTCGGTCCAGCGCTGGGTCCGGTCGGTTACGAGCTGGCCAGTCTCTTCTGAGGAATGACGCAGATATCCGCGATCGATGAGGGTGTGAAGCGCGGTTTCCAGGTGGGTGTCGTGGATTCCTGCCGCGCGGGTTTCGCGTGCGGCTGCCTGAATGAGATGGTCAGGATTGATGGCGGCACGGCTATAGGCGGCCTGGTCGGCCGCCTTGATGATCTGGCTGGACGCCGCAAGCACGGGCGGAACGGCCATGGATCAGCGTCCTCGGCCTATATCGAGAGAGGGTTGCAGGACCGGCTCTGGTTGTTTCTGCTGTGCGGGGGCTTCCTTCACGGGTTCGGATTTGACGTGCGCCAGCGCGGAATCGGGGATTGGCCGGTTCATATTGAGGCGCTGGGTGAGTTTGGCCTTGTCGTCGGTGATGTAGACAAGGTGTTCGTTCTGGGCGTCCGGCCCGCCTACCCGCGTCAGGGCGACATAATTGTGGGCCTGATCGCCGGCATAGCGGTCGGCAGCGCCGGTAACGGCGATGACGGGATTGGCGGTGGAGCCTTGCGCGGCAACTGAGGTGTGCGCATAGCCATAATTTAGGTGAGCGAGCCGAGGGTCGGTACGTTCGAAAGTCTGCTCGACGCCTTTATCATCGCGCAGGGTGATGTGGCTGCGGTCGATGTGGACGATGGTGGTGTCGGTATTGGCCTTGATGTCGCCGTGCTTGGGGAAGGATTTCGTCCAGACGAGCTTTTCACCTTGGTGCAGGGCGAGGGATTTTTCAGAGAATGCGTCGTAATGCGGCCGGGCATGTTTATCGCCTGGCGACTGGTACTGAACCTTGGTGCCATCAGCTTTGAGCAGGATCATGCGCCCGGTGCGCGGATCGGCTTTGAGCACTTTGAGCTGGTCGCCTTTGGTGACGCCAATGGCGCGCAGATTGCGGTTGAAGATGAGGACGTGGTTCTCTCGGACGCCCAATCCGTGGCGGCGCTGGGTTTCTGACAGGTTGAGCGAGACAAGCGTTGTGTGGGAAGCCCCCTCACCTTTCAGCCGCTCTTCAGGTGCCAGGGTGACATCCTTGAGCCGGGCTTCATGGATAAGGCCATTGATCTGATCACGGCGCGCGCGTGTCGTGGTGACCATGAGGGCTTTTGAGCGTAGCGCGTCGGGCAGGGATTTCCATTCATCAACCGCGCGCGCTTCCATGCTCTCCTTGCCGGTTTCCAGCAGCGCGGAGCCAATGGCTTTGAGGGCCTGACCGGGCTTTCCCGTAGCGGCGAGCCGGGCGGCCTGGAGGTAATTGGCGCTTTTCTGGCGCTGGATAAAATCCAGCCGGGCTGATTTCAGGCCCGATTTGAGCATGGCGATAAAGGGGGCGCCGGCAGAAGGAGCTGATTTCTGCTTGGGATCGCCCATCATCACGACGCGCCCGGCATTCGCGCTTTCGAGAATGGAGACGAGCGCCTGTGCGTCCTTGTTACCCATCAGACCGGCTTCATCGATAACGACATGGGTGTTGGACATGTCGGGTAATTCTTTGCCGGCCGATTGCAGGGCCTGCATATCGGTGACGAAGCGGGCAATGGTGGCCGCCTCGAAATTGGCGGGCGGCTTGCCGTCTTCAGACAGTGTGGCGTGCGCCTTGTCGCGAAGTTCTTCGACCTGGCGGTGAAGGGGCGCAAGGACCAGAAGCTTCGTATCCGGGCTCAGCTTCTGGAGCGTGGCATGGGCGGCCTGGACCATGTAGCTCTTGCCTGTGCCGGCAAAGCCCTGGACGAGCGCGTAGCGCTGAGTGCCTTCCAGCATCGCGCGAAAGCCCTGCTTCTGGTCCTTACTCAGTGCGTGTTCTTCAGCGTGTGCGGCCACGTCGTAGCCCGCCAGTGCTGTCCAGCTGGGCGAGGCGTCCTTGACGGTGCTGATGAGGTCGCGTTCGGCCTTGAGGATGTCAGACGTGGTGACGTGTCCGGGCTTATACTTCTCCGCCTCGATCAGTTCGCCGGATTTCAGGGCCTCGCTATAGGCCTGCAGGATCTCGGTTGGTGAAGTGTCACCATGGGAGAAGGTGATGGCGCGCGTGATCAGCTCGCTATTGTGCATGACGGCCGAGTTTTCAGTCGTATGGGAGATGGCGCGCTTCAGGGCTGTTTTGCCGTCAATGGCCTGTGCGGGTTTTTGCCAGGCTGGGCGCGGATCAAGCAGATTGATGATCGATCGGACGGCTTTGCCGGCGTCCTGCAGGGGTCTGGAATTGAGCAGAGGGTTGATCGTGGTGGCTTTTAACCGGGCCTGCCCGGCCAGTGCGTCGAGGGTGCGGGTATTGCGCTCACCGGCTTCAGCGCGCCAGCGCTCGGTATTATTGCCGGGCATCTTGCTCTGATCCTTCGTGGGGCGGGTTATCAGAGCAAGGCGTTCCATGGTCGCGCGGTTGAGGGGTGCGTTCGTGGCCTTCGCGGCCAGTTCGATATCGGCGCGCCGTTTGGAGAAGTCTTCCATGACCTTCGTGGGCACGCCCTTGATTTCCCAGTTGCCATGTGGATCTACGGGTGTGACCTCATAACCGGCTTTACGGGCCTCCTCGCGCAGACTGGCCATGAAGATGCGGTCCGTAGCCTCTTTGGTTGCGAACAGGGACGGGGAATGCACCGCCTGCCATTGGCCTTTGTTCTCGTTCCAGGTGAGGTTGTGGATGTAGTTGTGGAGGTGGAGCTGGGGGTCGCCTTTGCGCGATGTGTGCTGCGTGAATCGGGACGTGACCAGATTGGCGGTCTTCACCTCACGCACCGCCCTGCCCTCGCGCACACGGGTAGTGGCGTTTGATTCCATATAGGCCATGGCCGTAGCAGCGGCTTTTTCGGCGGCCCTGATCAGGCGGTCGTCCTTTCCGACAAGCGCCATGAGTGAGACGGATTTGGGTACCGAGAAGGTCATGTCCCAGCCGGGTGTACGTTCTTTTGCGGCCGGGCCGTCTTTGTCAGATTGCGGTGTCGAAACGCCCGAGCTTGGCTTGTTCGACGGATCGAGGGGCGTTCCATCAGGGAGCTGGCCCTGGCGCAGGCCATTGAAGGCGGCGTTATCGACCTTGCCTGTCAGCCCGAGACGGTCTGCGCCCTTGCCGGACCATTGCGAGCTTTCGCCCGTGCCCTCATCAGCCGAGTAGTAGTTATCCGCGCTATAATATTCGGCCGAGAGGCCGCCACCATCTTTGGACCCTGACAGCATGGATCAGCGCTCCGGCTCGTCGGACTGGATGACCATGGCGAGTGGATCGGCCGTCTGTTGATAGATCTGAGCGTCGGAATCGGAATGGGAGTTCATTTCCGCCCCTTCCATATCCTGACCCAGGACAGCAGAAGCGCTGGCATATTGCGCGTCGTGCTGGGCGGCCGGAGCGGTTTCCTGACGTGTTTCGCGGCCTTCAGATTCATCGGACCCGGCCTGTTGGTCGCCGGATTGAGCCGTACTGGCGGGTGGTTGGGAGCCTTCGGAAAGCAGTGCGGCCGCCACGGCAGAGCTAGCGCCAGACGATGGGGGGTCTGCAGGATTTGAAGCGGGGCTATTGGAGTCATCGCTGGCGACAGGCGTGGCATTGGCGCGGCGCTTGATGAAGACCGTGGACCAGTCGATTTCGCTCGTATCGTCGTGGCGCTCGATGAAGCCGGGATGTTTTTCCTTGGCAGCCTTGTATTTGATGGAGAGCGTCGCAGCGGGCAGGTCTGTAGCAGGTACGAGATAGCCAGACAGGTTCGGAAGGCGCGTGAGTTGGTCGGGCAGGACCAGAAAGTCGAGCTTGTCCTGCAAGGTATAGGAGGCACCATCACGCACAGTGGATGCACCGAAAGACACACCGCGTTGGGCGCGTTGCACCTCGGTTTTGCCGATCGTTTTGGCGGCGTATTCGGCTGTGTCGGGATCTGGGAGGTTCAGAATGATCTTGGTGCGGGTGAGGCCCATGATCGTATGCGCGATGTCATCCTTGTAGATGCTTCTCAGCTGCGAGAGCTGCTGAATGCCCAGCACGAACGCGGCCCCGAACTGACGGCCTTCGGCGAGGCCGCCCTGGAGTGAGGGCAGCAGGTTGAGGCTGGGTAATTCGTCGAGAAGAATCCAGATTGTCCGGTCGGCATCGCGGGTCTGCGCCATGATGGCGGACAGGGCGACTTCCATCCAGGTGGTGATGAGCGGACGGATCGTTTCGTGCTGGTCAGAACGCGATGTCAGGAACAGGCAGGAGGGCGAGTCTTCTTCCACCCATTTGCGGATCGAGAAGACGGGTTTATCGCCTTCGCTGTCGGCCAGAGCCTGCATGGATGCCATGCTGGCGAGCAGCGTGGCGCGGATGCCTTGAGACTGTTTGGGGGTATCGGCCCCCATGGTTGCGGCCGCATTGGTATCGGCCAGAAAATCAGCCACGTCGCGTAAGGGCGCCCGCAGCAGGAGATACATGAGATCGCTCACTGAGCGCTTGTTCATGCGATGGAGCTTATAGGCGGTTTCGGTGAAAAAGAGGCGCGCCCATTCGGCCCAGACCGGATCAGAATCATTGCCTCTGGACTGGATGAGGGCAGCGGCCATCTGGCGGAAGTCAGAGTGTGAGCGGGCGTCTGCGAATGGCGACCAGCCGGCACAACGTTGATCGAGCGGATTGAGTATCTGGTCACCGCGCTCGGGATCGTAGAAGGGCGGTACGTAGGTGCGCATTTTGTCGTAGACGATGGCGCGGTCACCGCGTTCGCGGATCTGTTCCATCAGGCGGAGCATGACCTGGCTTTTTCCCGAGCCGGTGGTGCCAGCAAGAAGGGTATGGGTGGTCTCTGCCCTGAAGGGATATGGCACTCCGGCGATTTCGTAGGGCTTGTATTTGCGGACCTTGTAGAGCCTGGCCTGCTGGCGGTTGAAGGCTCGGATTCGCTTGGTCAACTCCTTGGCAGTTATCAGTAGCGCGCCGCGAATGGTGCGGTCGGAACCGAGCCGCCGGCCGTGAGCAATAAAGATGACGGCCATGACCAGGAATAATGCGCCACCGATCCCGAGGGCGTTGTAGATATATCCCTTGGAGAAGGCGACAAATCGGTCGGCCGATTGACGCGTATAGGGGTCGGCCAGGATGCGGTCTGCTGGCATGCGCACGTTGGTTCTGTCATGGCGGGCGACGGCATATTCGCGGTTTGAACCGAGCGCAGAATTCATGCGCGCCATATTGACGGTGAGCCAGTTTTGCCGGTCGACGGGATCGGCGTGCTGGGTGATCAGATAGAAGGCTGTGCCCAGGGTGGTAACGAGGCAAAGGACGGCCATCAGGCGCACGATCTGGAGCGACATGCGCGCTGTATGGATGAAGACCTGTCCGCCGCGCAGCCACGAGGAATGGGCGGCATTGCTGCCAAGGGAGGTGTCGTGCCGGCTCATTATGCGCCCTCCCCTTCGATCCATTTTTCGGGATTGAGGGCGCTGATTGCGGTACACAATTCGAGCGGTGTGAGGATGTTATCGGCGCCCATTCTCACGGCGGCCTGGACGACATCTTTCTTGTGTGTTTCGGGCCAGTTTTCGACCTGTGCGGCGATCAGAGCGAAGCTCAGCCAGCGCAGGGTTTTGAGCATCTCGCGGCGTTCGGATGCGCCATTGAGATGCTCGCGCACAGCGGTGCGGATCAGTTCGGTGCGGTTGCTGACCCGCCCGGACTGAATGGAATAATCGATTTGCTGGAGTAGCTCGGCATCGAGCTCAATGCGCAATCGTTGCATTAGATCGTCCTCGTATGAATAGACAAGGACGACAGGAGTTGAGACTGAAGTAGCAAAGCACGATTGGCCGAGTTGCGCAATAGAAGATGATCGTGCAGAAGCTGCCGATAGGCACGACGACCAGAACATGGCCACGAGGGGCCATAGCATGGCCACGGACAGGGCCATGATATGGCCAACCGAACCCATTGAAATCACAAGCCAATTGGAATGGGCCCATTTCGCTGGTTTTGGCGTTGTCGCCTTGGTCCAAATGGCCCCCATCTTGTAAGTGTTTGGTATAACTAGTGAAAATCGTCTTGCGCAGCAAGACGGCACGGCGTGCATACTGTGTGAGAAAAAACCAATGCGCTGATGCGCGGGCGGCGCAGCCGCCCGTACCGGCTGATAGTCGCAAAGGGGAAACAGGGCCACATCGTCAGAACCGTTGTCGCGAACCTGCCAGTGGCGAAGACCGGATCGGTCGCGCATAGCGTCCAACCTCTCCGGCTGGACGGGAGAGGATCACACCGCAGGGCGGGATGTGAATGCGCCAGCTCAATGAGACCGGGAAAGGCGGTGAAGGGAAAAGCGAGGCTGTTGACGTAGCGTTGTCGCGCTCGAAAAACCGAAAACACGCGACGGGAAAAGTGAGCCGGAACCGGCACCAGAAAGCTCCACGCTTCGCGCGAGAAGCAGAGATGCAAAAGCGCTCTGTTATGTCGCAAAAAAACAGCCCGGCATGGCCGGGTGTGGGGACAGAATGAATGGAGAAACCGGGAGCGGAAAGGACCGCGTAAGCGGGACACGATGGTGCTCGGGCTGATGGCAAAAAAACCGCCCGGAGCGGGTGAGCCACGGGCGGTTGGGAGTTTAGGGGAAAGGAGCCGATTGATCTTCGCCAAGACCAATCGCCCTTACTGTCTGAATTCTTGCTCTGGGCGATGACGCACGAGGCCATCAGACTGGTGGCAGGTCTGGCATGGACATGCCTGCTAGCGGTGCGAAAAGGATCGTCACCGGTATGGGCCAAGACCCGGCCTGGCCGGGGCTTGGTGGAGCGTAGCGGAATAGAGCCTGGCCGGCCGTGAGGCCGGTTCGCCCAATTCGCCACACAGCTGCGATTCCATCACACCAGAATCCAGCAAGCATGGAGGCTGAACCGGCTATCGGATCGCGCGCAAAAACCCGAGGCACAGAGATCCATCAGGCAAGCGGGCAGCCAGTCAGATTCACTGCTGTCGACCAACGGCAACCGACACCGACAAGCTCCAGACATATTGGACCGGCAGACGATATCGGGGCGGTTACGCTGCGAGACGCTCCTTCAGATAGGGGCAGCACACTCCCCTGCCCCGGAGCGCACGCTAATTTCGACGAGCTCCGAAAAGAAAGCCGAAATCGGATTGTGAAAGCGCGAACCGGGTGGATGCTGATTAGCGCTCTTCAGGATTGATGGGGAGAGGTGTCGACGGCAGAGACGAAAGGAGGGTTCCGGGCCGGGATGAATGCTAAATAAGAGACCGGCCAGCGCAGCTGGCCGGTCACCTTCCATGTCCGCACGCGAGCCAGAAGAAAAGCCGCCCGGCGAGGCCGGGCGGCTGATGGGACGGCTTAGGCGTTCTAGTTGGCTTTCTGGCCGAAACGGCGGGTGAAGATGCCGCGTTCTTCGGATTTCTGGACCATGTTGAGCGCGAGGCCTGCCTTGTCTTCCTGCTTCAGGAAAGCCAGGACGGCTTCGGGTTTGAAGGTATCGAGCACGTGATCAACGCGCTTGAAGGCTGCGGCCTGGCCGTGGCGCTTGAAGTCGGGCCGCACGACGAGAACCGGGACATTGCGGTTACCGGCCCAGATGGCAGCGATCTTGTCGATGCCTGTTTTCTGTCCGCCGGTGATCAGGACCATATCGGGAGCCTTCTGGTGCAGCGCGTCGAGCTTGGCGAAGGCCTGTTCGTGATCGGTGTAGTTGGCGGTACCGACGACGGCGACTTTGGTGCCTTCGGGCACGGCGCGCAGCGCTTCGGCTTTCTCACGATTTGCCAGATATTCACGGCCCTCGATGACGGCTGCATTGGCGTGCTTGCGCTTGGAGTAGATGGAGCCGCGTGCGGGCTTCCAGCGTTCCCCGGTCAGGGCGGCATAGCCCTGCGCCATGATTTCCTGTCCGCTGTTCACTGCATCGATCAGCTGGTCGAGATGTTCGGCTTCGGTGCGGGCCTGTTCCAGTTCGACCGATTTCACTTCGGAACCGTCCTGGCACTGGATGAGGTCAACGATTTTGGACTGCAGCTCGCCATGGCGCCGGGAGTAATTCTCGGCCGTGCCGTAGAGGGCGCCGGTGAAGCGGGCCAGCAATTCGGCGATGACGGGTTCGAGTGCGTTGCCGGCTCCGAGGTCTGCCAGCTCGTTGGCGATAGCGGTGAAGGTGGTTTCGATAGCGTCGTCGGTCGGCAGGTCGCGGGTTTCAGACATGATGGAGTAGCCGTCATTGGCGGTGATGTTCTCAAGAGCGTCGTACATGGCTTCTTTCCTTTTTCTGTCAGAGGCGCACCGTGCGGCCTCGATGGGTGGTCTTGAGGCCGGAGGCGACCGGCGGCGCACCGCGCAGCGGCTTGACAGCAGAGGGACTATTTTTTGTTCCGCGAGGAATGACAGCGCGTAGCGCTGGCAGGGGAAAAAATCGGCCCGGCGCTGTTGCGCCTTAGCCGGTCGAGGCGAAGCCGTCCTTCGGGCAGACCTTTTCCCATTCGAGGCCGTTCGGTTCTGCATCGAAAAAGGCAGGCCATTGTGCGGGAGCCCTGGCATCACCGCATGACGCTTCGAGAGGGATTAAAGGGAAACCCGCCTGTCCGCGCGGCAGGCGAATGCGCACCTGGGCGGAGCCATACGGGCGGCCACAAGGATGGCCGGCCAGCGTTTGAAGCTGGCGCTGTGAGGAAATGCCCGCTTTCAAAGAGGCGCGCACGGGACGGGAGACATTAGCGCGCCGGCGTTGAGCTGCAGGGTGTGAATGACCTTCGACCATGCCAGAGGGCTGATTGCGCGATCGGGCGGTGACGGGTCCGCCGATGCACAGACAAGAGACAGAGCCGATGCGTGTCAGGACAGGATCGGGACGGACTGGCGCGTTCGCCACAGGCCGGAACGCGAACCTGCCGACTCTCGCCCCATGACGCAATTCACGCGCGCTGGCATTGAACGGGAAGAGGGAAGTGCCATGAGGTTGGACGCATGATCGGCCTGATCGGAGGACCATGGCTGTCGTCAATCGCCTCTGCTGATGGGGGCAGAGAGAGCCAGAGAACCCGCGATTGACTTCAGGGGAGAATGTCTGATTGAGGCGGCAGAGGCATAGATGACGGAGCCAGACTGGGCTCTAGCGATATCAACGCGGTCTGGTAGGCCCGAAATTAGCCCGCCAGACGCAGAATGCGCGATTGATGCTGCTGGGCATGCCCGGAGCAGGCGTGGCGTTCCAAGGGCAAAATAGCGGGCCTTGCGCTACCGGTCCCGCCAGAGAGCGTTGGGGGTATCGATCCGCCTTCGGTGAAGACGGCGCCCCCTGCCCTGTCCCTCCGCTCCCGGCTATCGGCCGGACGGTCTCGAATGGGCGTAGCCATTGCGAGAATTATCATCCCGGCCTGAATCTCGGAAATGAGACACATCTTCGAAGAGCGTGGAGGCATTGTGCGTTGTCGCGCTCAACCAGAGCGGCCGAGCGCCAGACAGGTATCAAGCCAGTCGGGTTTAAGGGAGACGGCGTTGTCGTCCCAGCTGCAGCATTCCAGGAGGAACCAGGGGCAGAACTCCCAATCGAAGGCGTCATCATAGCCATTGCCGCCCTTGTGGGCGGCGATCCAGCCGATATGGCAGCCGCGTGCGAGCGCGCCAACAGACTGGCGTAGAGTGGCGGAGCCATGGGTTGAGCGCACGGTATCGGCCAGAATGGCCAGCTGGCTGCCGGGCAGAGCCGTACAGACCGCTTCCCAGAGGCTCATGGCAGAGTCGCACAGGAGATCTTCGGAGATCTCACCATAGGCGCGGGCGAGATCCTCATCGGCCACGTCGTCGATATGAACGGCATGGCCGTCAGAGCTGCGCATATAGACGCCCCAGAAATGGGGCGGGATGCCATCAGGTGGCGGGCCGACGCGGCCTCTGCTTTCGCCTTCGGCCGGGGCGTATTCAAACCGCGGACCATATTCGAGCGTGACATGGACGCCGGGTACGGCGGGAATGGTGATGGACTGGTCCATGACGGGAATCCTTGTTGCTGGTGAAGTATCGCAACGGGGTGCGCGCACGGCGGCGCGCCCGTGCGAGCGGGTTCACAAAGGGCTGGGGATGGGATAGATTGAGGGAGCGGGGATCGGGCTTCCACCCGACCCCCTGTCTCTAGATCGTGAAGAGCGAGACCCGGATGCGAACTCGCCAGCTCGTCCGGGTCTTTTTCACGTCCAGAGAGAAGCTAAACGGTAAAAACCACATCAGCTTCACTCCCTTCAGCAGCGGAGGCGTATCGCCATAGGCCGGGGAGCCCATCTCCCACGGCTCGCGCGGGCTGGCTCCGCGCTTCGCTTTTCGCTGCTGAAACGGTCAGAGGCGCGGCAGACGCCCCTCTTCGACGTGCTGGCCGGTCTGGGGATCGGTGTATGACCAGGCGGCAGCGATCAATTCATGCGTGCGGCGCCATACGCCGCGTGAATCGCGCCAGTGGCGCGGCTTCCAGGTGCCGGTGACGAGAACCGGCATTCTGAAGGACTGGAAGATGTCGGTATCACCGGTCTTCTCGTATATCTCAACGAGATGGTCGGTAATGGCGCGCCGTAATCCGCCGGCGCAGGCTTCGCCGCGCGGGCCTTTGAAGATGACGGTGTAGCGCTTGCGATCGATCACGAAATCGGTGGCGATATCGTCGAAGGCATAATGGGCGCAGCGCCATTCATTCATCAGCTCGATTTTACCGGTAGTCAGACGGCGGCCTTCGAAAAGCTTGTCGGCGTCGGCCCAATACTCGGTTTCGAGATCTCGGGCGGGACGGGTCTTGATGGCGGCGAAGTTGACAGACATGGCTTCCTCCATTGCGGGTTCGAAGGAAGCGGTCTGATTTTTCGCTTTTAGAGGGAGCGGCGGACGCAAGAGAAAAGGGCGCTCCGCAGGAGCGCCCTTTTCATGTCGGCCGGTGGATATGGCGAGGTTAGCTGGCGCGGTTCACCAGCTCGATGGAGCCGGTGCTCTGCGTGACACGCATGAGCGTCTCGACGGCGGCTTCGCGCGTGTCATCGACACGGCGCTGTTCCATCTCACCTTCCACGAGGACAAAAGCGCCCTTCTTGCCGTGCTTTTCGAGATAATTGACCAGGCCCTGATTGAAGACGGCGACGGAGAACCAGTCCTTGCGGTAGGTCGGCTGGCCGTCCTTCTGGCCGGTGTAGGATTCCACACAGACGCGGATGAAGGCCTGGCGGCGGGTTTCCCCGTTACGCTCGCGCTCGCGGATATCCGCATCTGCACCGAGATTGCCGGAAATGATAAACTTGTTCATGGGTCTCTCCTGTTTGTGCCCAAGAGGCCGATCAGGCGTCATGCCTTTTCTTCATGCCCTTATGAGCATGAATTCTTTCCCGGTTTTCCTTTTGGACGGGTTGAGGAAGTGTCGCTGAAAAGGCGACGGTACTGGCACTGAGGGGATGCAATAGCGTTACTCTTCGCAGAGCATCGAAATCTCTGTCAGCTCGGATTCCAGCGTGTTGCTGATCTCGAAATTGGTGGCGGACTGGACTTCTCCGTCGCGAATGATTTCCAGCGCTTCGCGCTCAGAGCGCGCGCTAACCAGGACATCCTCACGCGCAATGATGGTCTCGCGGCGATAGGTGCGTGCGGACCAGAGGCGTGCCGGGCCTTCACTGGTGTCGGCCTCATCGATCTGGGACTGGATCTCGTGATCTTCAGGTGTTTGCTCGAAAGCGGGGACAGACTGGTCATTCCAGAGAGGATGGGGGGCCGACATTCCCAGATAGGGCCAGTAGCGGCGCATCAGCGCCTCGAATTCGGCCCGGCTTTCCTCGGTCTGGGTGCAATCCTCCTGCATGTCCTCGAAGGTGTGTTCGAGGGTGGAGCGAAGGCGCTCCAGTGCGTCGTGCACCAGGTCTTCGGGAAGGTTGAGCGATTGCATGGGACGGATCTCCGATTGGATCGGGCAGGACCGGGCGCGCGCTTGAACGCAGCGCTTGTCCGCCGGGGATGAGCAGGAAGGGAGTGAGCGCGGCGTGCCGGGCTAGATGAGGCCGGCAGAGCGCATGGAGCCAACGTTGTCACCGGCCACGATGAAGTGGTCATGGACGGCGATTTCGAAGGGTTTGGCGACATCGAGGATTTTGCGGGTCATCTCGATATCGGCATGGCTGGGCGTGAGATCACCCGATGGATGGTTATGCGCGAGGATCATGGCGGATGCGCCGACTTCAAGCGCGCGGCGGATCAGCTCGCGCGGATAGACTGGCGTATGATTGACGGTTCCACGGCCGGCCAGATGGTCCTCGATAAGCTTGTTCTTAATGTCGAGATAGAGCACCCGGAAGACCTCCTGCCTTTCACCCGCGAAAGCGGTGCGCAGATAGTCTTTGGCGGTGGAGAAACTGGTGATCTGGGGGCGGTGTGTCATGTATCGGCGCAGCACCGCGCGGGCCTCGGCTACGAGTGCTGCGTCATCCGGCGCGTACACACAGTCGGGACGATCAAGATCCAGAGCAGCTTGCATGGGTGTGTCTCCCTGCAGGGGGTTGGGCTGGATGGCGGGCCTGGAAAGGATGAAGGCGGCTAAGAGCCGCCTTCGTCTTTTTCCGCCAGTTCATCGAGATAGGATTGGGCGGCTTTGCCGAACGTGGTTTCCACGTCCCGGCGCGACATGCCCTGCCCTACGGCCCAATGGTGCAGATCGGTGAAAACGTCATGGAGCAGTTCATCGTTGTCGAAGCTGCTTCTCAGATCGCCGCCATAGGCCAGATAGCCGTCAATGGCAGCCTCGCCGCGTTCGGCGCGCTCGCTATTCGTCATGATGACGAACCTCCAGAATTGGTGATGTGGGAAAGCGGGCGGCAGCGCCTTATGGCGCTGCCGCTGGCTGGCTAGGTCAGCGTCAGAACGGAATGTCGTCGTCGAGCGTGTCGGACGCGAACTCACGCTGCTTCTCGGTGGATGACGGACGCTCATCCGAGCTCTTCTCAGAGGCGGGGCGCAGAAGCGTCATGAAGCCGGTCTGACCGACGCGAAAACGGGTGACCATGAAGTATTTGCCGTCAGCCTGGCGGCGTTCGCTGTCCATATCGCCCCGGATCTGGAGCATGGCGCCGGTCTTGCCGTGCTTCTTCAGGAAGCTGATCAGATCCTTGCGGAAGGTAGCGACGTCATACCAGTTCACATGGTAGATCGGCTTGCCCTGGCGATCATTGCCGGCGTAGTCGTTCGACGCGATCGAGATGAAGGCGACTTCTGTCGTGGAGCCGTCAGCGCGGCCAATTTCGCGGATGACGGCGTTCTGGCCGAGGTGGCCCGTAATATCAAAGCTGGCCATATTGGTCTCTCCTGTCGATCCTGGTGACCGTCTGGCGGGTATCGCCAACTGCTTCTCGATCATCAGGTTCAACTTCATTTCCTCATTTCTTGAATTTGAGGGCGGGAGGGACCATCCGGCGCAATTACGCATCAGGGCTGGCTCTTAGGGTAGAGGGCACCTGGAAGAATTGAGATTGGGATTTAAGGATTTGAGGCAGAGGTGTTGACGGGTTTGACTATTCGGCCCCGTGTGGGTTTTCAGCCTTGCTGAAAGCGCCGTAGGCGCCTCTCCCTCGCGCTTGTGCGATAGGAGAAGGCGCCAGTGCAGGTACGGTAGGGAGCCAGTAGCGTTGGCCGATCAGGATACGATCAGCATCGTGAAAACAACGGTTGGCCCGATAATGTGTGAAGCCGGGATGAACCCATGCTCAAGCAGCCATGGTGTGAGGTCGGAGCTGCTCGCCGCTTGTATCCGTTTCCAGCCTGGGCCGGAAAGCGAGAATCCAGTCTGCAGCCTTGCTGGCCTGACTGGCGGCTCGAATGACGGCGCGTTTGTCCTCTCGCAGAACCTCCAGCCAGGAGCCAATATAGTCGGCGTGCCGCACGGTTGGCTCAATGCCGAGGGCTGCACATGAGAAGGCGGCCGTCATCTCGGCGATGAGCTCCTCGAAAGCATATTTCCTGCAGCCAAAGGAGCCTGAGAGATCGCGGTCAAGGCGCGATTGATGACCTGTGGCGTGCCCAAGCTCATGCAGAGCGGTACGATGCCAGTCAATCGTCTCGAAATAGGCTTGGGGCGGTGGCACCTGCACGTAGTCGTGACGTGGCACATAGAAAGCTCGGTCCCCGCCGATTCGAAAGTCGATTCCGGTTGCGGCGATTATCGCCTGAACAGTGGGGTCGATGAGGCCCTCCGGTACTGGCGGAGCCTGGGGGGCAATGTGATCAGGAAGCCCTTCACACTGATCGGCGTTGAAGACGGTGAAGCGTTTCAGGAAGGGGATGGCGGAAGGTTCGTCGCCAGATTGTTGGGCGCGGACCTTCTCGGATTGAGGCACGAATTTATCGGCATAGACCACGGTAGTGCCACGCTCGCCTTTGCGGACATTTCCACCAAGGGACAAGGCCTGACGGAAGGTGAGCCAGCTCTGGCCGGCAAATCCGCGCTCTATGGCAGCGCCCCAGAGCAGGAGGATATTGATGCCGGAATAGTTGCGGCCGGTTGAGGCGTTCAGTGGCATGGCAACGGCGGAATTTCCATTGCGGGCCCATGGCTGAACCCACGGGAGCCGGCCGTCTTCGAGTTGGCTGATGATCTTGTTGGTGATCTCTTCGTAGACGTCCGCGCGGTGCGAGCGCGGTGGAGCTTTGCGAGGCATGGCGGGTCTCCTGAGCAGGCTCCAGAGACCTTTCCTCTGGCCCAAGCCTGTCAGTCCCGCAGTCCGATTTTTACACTTTGCCCATGTTGGTCGCGCCGGGTGGAATCGGCGTGTTGTCGTGGAGGCAGGCGAAAAGGTCTGAAACGGAAGCGTCTAGCGATTCAGCTAGAGAATACATTACTTCAGTTTGAATACGTGAATCGGAGTAAAATAGGTGCATCGTGTGATAGAAGAATGTCGTAATGGATACGTTGATAACTTCTTGAATATGAGTGTGAATAATGCGTGGTATGGATATCACATATACAGCGCAGTCATTTGGCGGAGCGTAAAAGTTCTGAGGCACGTCTTCAAGAACGCTGCTTGTGCAGCGCGTGACGAGAAGAGAGCCTATGGTATAAATTGGAATGCTGAATTTCGTTGAGAGGGAATAGAGAAATTGTTCGTGCCGCTTCTGATTGGCGGCAGCGATAGAGACCCTTACGCTGATTTTGGGCGAAGGTTTTACCATGGCGGCGGTTTATAGCAGGCATATATATCGGGCAAGAGTAAACGATATAACAGGCAATTAGGGTCAGCAGCCCCGGCGGCAATGCCGGGGCTGCAGATCACCGTCTAGAAATCAGGCCGCCAATACAAGATCAGGCCGGGATTGATGGAGTTGTTGAAGGAAGCCAAGAGCGTCCTGATCGGGAACGGTTAGACGCATCTGGTAGGCATGACGCTGTGCCTGGGCTCCAAGAGAGGTCCAGAATGGCAGGTCATCGGGCTTCCAGCCGCGAATCTCGATCACGGGCTTGTCCATGAAGCGTGTTGGAACGAGGTGAAGGCTCGATGCCGTGTGGCTTATGGATCGCCCCTCTCTCAGCCGGGAGATAAGGTGATCGGGTTTCTGACGCGTTTCAATGTCGGCAAGCATTTGGGCCTGATTGGCAGTGAGCAGCCGGCCGACAACGGACTCGCCGCTTTCGTCCATGATCCGGCGCACGGAGATATCTGATGATTCAAAGGACCGCCAAAGGTGGAGGCTGGCACCGTGGAGGATATGGACCAGGCGCTTTTGAATCTGTGCCGGCTTGGATTGGGCGGCGTCCCAGAGCCGGGTGAATTCTTCCTGGTCGATCTCGTCGTAGCGCATGATGAGGGCATTTTCTGACTGATGCCAGCGTGAAGACGGGCTGTCGAGCGTGAGGATGGTGTAGGGAATGCCGTTATCGCCTGCGGCGAGGCGGGGCATGGATGCGAGGATGGGCGTATGCGTTTTACGGTCCTTGTAATAGCCCGAGATGTACTCAGGGACGATAGAGAGAGCATCCAGGGACCGGGGGTGGAGGATGTTGGTTGTCTCATAGACAGAGACATAGCCGGGCAGGAAGCCTTCAGGATCGGCAGGGAGCTGATGGCGCTCAAGCAAACGGATTTCATCGGCGGTGATCATGGATATCTCGTGATCGAGGACGCCTTGTGATTTCGCCTGTTCGAGCGAGGCTTCCAGCAGGCCGAAAAATTCTGCGAAGATGGCGTTCTGCATGGCGAAAGGCAGCGCCAGGAGCCTGTTGAGCCAGCGTGTGATGGCAGGGAGGTCGGAGATCGGGGCTGCGTTAGCAGTCAGTTGGAGACCTGTCAGCTCCTCGAATTTAACCGCAGAGATACACGCTTTTCCCGAGGCGAGCTGATGAACCCAGTTGCGGTAGGCACCGAAGGCGTAGGGGCCTTCCAGATTATCCAGGGCAGAAAAGAGCTGGTCGCCAGCTGAACGTCTGTCAGCCTTTGTGAAGGCCCCCAGCACCTCAAGACGGCGTGCAATGGTGGATATGAAGCGTTTTTGGCCGGCGAGATTCGTTGATACGGGGCGGAACCGGGGTGGCTCCGCCTGATTGGAGCGGTGAGAGCGGCCAAGGCCCTGAATGGCTTTGGATGCGCGCCAGCCAGGTTCGATAAGATAATGGCTGCGGCGCTTCTGGTTCTGGTGGTCGAGACTGGCGTGATAGGAACGGCCTGTACCGCCAGCGTCGGAGAAGACGAGCAGATCTGCATCACCTGCCATGAAACGGGCTGCTTCGGCCGGATTTGAACTCGCCGGCCGGGTTACAAGCGTGCGAGTCCCATTGGCCATGATCAGGCGCCGGGATCGTCCGGTGCATTCGGCCAGACGGTCGGGGCCAAAGTGCAGGACGAGCTGATCGAGTGCCCCCAGACACTCAGGAAGCAGGAGAAGCCGGGTCAACAGGGCTTCTCGTGCAGCGACGGCTTCAGGACAGACGACAAAGTTGCCGTCCTGGTCGATTAGGGGTCGGGTGTCGACGATCTCACCGTCCTCATAAATCGGTTGTTGCTTCACGACCGGGAAGGCGTTTTCAAGATAATCGATCACGTACTCCTTCGGGGTGATGTCGATATTCTCGATGCCCATTTCGGCTGCGTGTTTCAATCGGCGGTCAAGAACGGATTGATTGGTGGAAGTGACTTGCACGACGGGAGCCAGGCCATTGGCGATGTCGTCTTCTATGGCTTCGATCAGAGCTGGTGACTGAATGGTTTGAAGCAGGTGGCCGAAAAACCGGAGCTTGGTGGATTCAAAGGCAGACAGGGCAGCGGCTTTTGCCGATCTGGAATTGGTGGCCTTCGTTTCATCGACAATGCCCGTGGATTCCAGAGCGGACTGGAGGTTCAAATGGATGACGGTCCAGGCGGCTGACCATTCATCCCAAAGCGCGATATCCTCCGCGGTGAAATCGTGGGTTAGCGGGTCATACGAAACACCCTCGTAGCTCAGAGAACGGGCGGTGTAGAGCCCCCTGCCCTTAAGCTCTCTCATCAGCAGTTCCAGGGCTGCAGGACCGCCTGCAGAGAGATTGGATAGGCAGGCTTCACGGGTATCGAAAGGCGTCTTGGAGCAACCCCAGAGGCCGAGGCGCGTAGCGTAGGCCAAATTCTCGACGTGAGAGCCTCCGGTGGCTGACACATAAACGATGCGGGCCTCTGGGAGCATATTTTGCAGGCGCAGGCCGGTGAGGCCGGTCTGGGATGCCTTGCCCATACCGATCTTGCCCTCGATCTGGATCGCAGCGCCCATGGCGTGGGCTTCGTCGAAGATGATCAAGCCGTCAAAATCGGTGCCGAACGCCTCGATAATCTGGTCGATGCGGGCTCGTCGTGATTGAGTGGAGCCCATGCGCAGAGTTGCGTAAGTCGCGAAGAGGATACCTTCGACATTGGAGATATCGTCGTTGGCGGAGATGGCTTTGAGATCAATTACCTCGTGTGAGCGGCCGCCAAGGGCGGTCCAGTCACGCCGAGCGTCTTCTATCAAGGTGGCGCTTTCTGAAATCCAGAGGTGACGCGTGCGGCCGCGGCAGAGATTGTCCATGAGGATCCCGGCAATTTCACGCCCCTTCCCTACCCCGGTGCCGTCGGCAATGAAGTAGCCATACCGGTAGGCATTGCCTTCGGGGTGTTCGTTGAGGTCTAGAGCGCTTTCGTTGGGCAGATAGGTGCCGGGAATGAAGCGTTCGTGAGCCTGACCGGCATAGATGATGGATTCCAGTTGAGCGTCGGTGAGGATCCCAGACTTGATCACACGGCCGGGAAGGCAGGGCTGGTAGGTAGGTATGGGCGCCGGGACGGACGCCATCGAGAACGTTTCGACAAGCGGGGTGATATGAGGCTTGGCATCTTCGAGAGAGACACGGCTGGGGCGGTATCGTGCGAAGATGGCAGAGTCTCCGGCCGGCTGGGCAGATTGCGGCTCGGTGGTGCGATATTGCAAGGGTTTTCCCGGAAGCGGAGGACGGAATGAGCCGAATGACCGCACGCGGGACGGACGGTTCGCAGAGCCTTGGCCGAGATCCAGACCAAGTTGTCCTGAGACTGGAGTATTGGATGGGGCAGCGCCTGGTTGAGCGTTGGAAGCTCGGCGGATGTCCTGAACAGCAGTTTTCAGCTCGTCATAGTCGGCGATGGGTTGAACATCGGGGAGCTTGCGCGGAGGGCGTTTGATCAAGCGCACCAGAGCGGTGGCGGTAGAGACGCCTGCATGAGCGAATAGCTTCGGAGCAAGAGACATCAGGACGTCGCACTCAGCCCTGTCACCCAGGACGGCAGACAATGTACTGGCGTCCGTCAATCGCGCTGGCAGCAAGGCGACGGCAACACCTTCACTATCGAGGCAGGAGATCAGGGTCTTCAGATGACGTTCGGCATGAGCGAAGGGCGGGTTGATGATTGCCCGGTGATACAGGCCGCCTGGCGCTGTCAAAGCGTCAAGCACGGCTGCGTCGGCATCCAGTATTTCGGCTGTGGGAAAGAGGAATTTGAGAACTGAACGCGACTGAGCATTAGGCTCATTGAGCGTGAGTGCGGCACCTTTCAGAGCTGCAAATGCAGCCAGCATACCGTTCCCGGCCGATGGTTCGAGCACGCGATGATCGCTATGTAGATTGAGCAGGCTTGTCGCGGCGGCAGCCAGAATGGGGGGTGTGGAGAATAGCTCGCGCGACTGGCTGGCGATTGAACGAATGGTTTGAGTAGGCTTCCAGTGCTGGAGCTGAGTGGCGATAGATAGTAGTTCAGCCACGGAGCTGGCGGGATTGCTTGCAAGGATACGCAGCACGGTGGCGGCTTCGATAGCGTCGTATGCGTCCCGCCATTCCCACTTGCCAGACTCATGGGTGGTGTCCATGACGTCATTGATAGAGGCCCGCGATAGCGGGCACTCTATGTGCGTGCCAGCAAATAATGTGGCGGCACGCGAGAGCGAAGACTGTTGGTGCATCATCTTTCTCCTGAAAAAGCTTCAGGAGGCCCCCTCCCCTCTTTCCCTTTCGGGCGGTGGAGCGGTGCAATGTCACGTATGGCGTCGATATAGGAGTTGGCCGGGCTGCCGATTTACGGGGGTGGGCAAGCAGCCCGGCCAAGTGGGATGGTCAACGTGTTTGTTGACGTTGAATGGTGTAGCACGCAGCTATCTTATGCACAAGCAAAATATACAATATGTATATGGTTGTTTTATAGTCGGTTTTTGATGTGCGCGACAGTCGTTAATTATTTGATGCCGCACGATCGACCAGAGTTTGAAGATCCGCAATCTGCTGCTCGGATAGGAGCTGGTCGTTGATACTGCCTCGTTTGATGACGTCACGTGCAAACTGAAGAATGGCTGCTTCGAGGACGGGCCCGGCCGCGCGGTGTTTCTCAAAGAGGTATTTTGCAACGGCCGAATGCTCGGGATAGGTGCGAGCAGTGATACGGTCTGATCGGGTCCGCTCTTTGGGGATAGGTCCAGATCTGGAACGCGGCTTCACTGGTGAGATCCCGCGTGTCTTGTTCATCACCTGCGTTGCGGCGAGGACTTCTTCGCGTGTCCTGGTGATCGCTGGAGACTTCGCGTTAGCCGGTGCTTCTTCGAAGAAGGTGAGTTTGGGTTTCTCGACCATTCTGCCCTCCCCTATGCAGCCTGTGTCTGTGAGATGCCCAGCCTGTCTGCGACAAGGCTGGCGAAATCGAGTGCTTCGGCTTTGGCCTTGGCAAGACCGGGCGCCTGGCTATCGGAGAGTTGGAACAGAGAGCCCCCATAGGCTGAGATGCACCTGAAAGCTTCTCTCTCTGAAAGGCCTGTCTGGACGGTTATACCGGCTTGTTCAAAGCCTTCACGAATAGCCTGAGCGGTGCGGGACGCAATCGCCGGTGAAAGGCAGTTGAGAACCGGCATGAATTCTATTTCGCTCCGGCGGCTCCGTGAGACGGCCCTCACTGCGGTTAGAGTGTCGAATGCGGCTCGGGCATCAAATTCCGAGGCTTTCATCGGGATAATGACGAGATCGGAGAAGGCCATAGCAGTATGTGCCAGCGTGTTGGCGGTTCCCTGCACGTCTACAATCGTCAAATGGTGAGATTGGCTTGCGGCCTCAATTAGATCTATCACGCGGTTTTCATCAGTGGATTCCGAGTAGACTGAAATCGATTCAGGCAGATCGGCTTTTTCTGCCCAGGACGTCAGTGAGCCTTGAGGATCGGTATCGATTAGCGCAATCCGCCCGCCCTGTTCGGCGAATGCGCTGGCGAGGCTGATGCTGAGCGTTGTCTTGCCGGCACCGCCTTTTGATGTGGCGATGCTGATGACCTTGTGAGGCATAAGACATTCTCCTTCATGGAAACACGGTAGCACGCAGGTGCCGTTGTTCAACGCTGGCAACATGGCAAACCACGGTTAACATAAGGTAACAAGGTCGTCAGCGGGGTACAATGGGGACAATGCGCACGCCGTAGAACATCGGTCACATTGTAGCACACCGGCACCGGGGTTGTCCTCGTGCAACATGGCGTACAATGGGGACATTAGCAACAATGGCGCGGGTGGTGCACCATGGTATCCCCGGCACACCGGGGCAACATGGGGAACAATGTGCAACAATGTTATCGCTGCCATACCTTGGAACCGCCAACCCGGTTCTGAAGGACATCAGAGAAATGATCTGGAATCGGATCAACTTGCAAACATAAAGCAGGGCGGTTCACGCCAGGAGAAAACGCAAACCGCCCTGCCAGATGCTCTTGAAGAAGCTACGCGTCTTCTAGAGCTGGAGTAGGAGCAACGAGGCCATAGCCCCTTTCGTCGGTGAAAGCAGATGGGAGCCAACCAGATTTGGCGGCGAGCTTGGTGGCAACGGGAACCATATCCGACTTCTTGGCATTCGATGCAGGCGTCATCGTTGAGTCCATGATCTGGCAGGCCGTGGCGATTTGCCCCTTCGTGAAATGACCAAAGAAGGCTGCGTCAGCAGAAAAATGGTTCTCAGGTTTGAAGCCAAGAAGGCCGCGAAGTGTCTGGTGGCTGTCGGGATTATTATTACGACCCCAATCAGTCGAACGGGTATAGAGATGTGCGGCACAGAAGGTATGCAAGGCGTGCACGTCATCTTCAGGCCAGCTGGCCAGCTCTTCAAGCAGGCATTCGGCATTCTTCAGACGTTCCGACCAGGCATCGAATTGTTCAGAGGCCTTCTGGGAAGTGATGACCTCGATTGCTGATGCGTTGTTCGCAGGACCATCAGAGGAGATGGTGATTGAACGCCGGCTGTGACGGAAGGTTATCTTGGCCAGGTGCGCGGTGGAAAGCAGGAAGGCTGTTTTCTGATCCTCCATGATGGCGTGCTGGATACCTGCCTGCAGAGCGCGATCAATGTCCTCAGCCAGACGATTGGAGAGGCGATAGGCCTTGTCCTGGTCTGCATTCTGGGAAGTTTGCGCGTTCTCTTCAGAAGAAGGGGAGGGGGCTTCCGGCGCGGCCGACTGATCTTCAGGGCGAATGAGCCCCCGTTCTACCAAAAGCTCACCCGTCTGGGAGACAGAGACGAAGACACCCGATTGAGCAATCTGATCGTCAGTAAAGGCTTCGATCGTGAGGGTTTCCCGCTCACTTTCGAGGGAGTCAAATTCCTCGCCCAGTTTGGCGAGAGCGTCGTCGTCAGTCTCCGATTGATAAAGTGATTCAAGAACTTCCAGCCGGGCAGAGATTTCCGCATCCCGGTTCTCAGCCGCTTCATCACGGAAGCGATTTTCGGGATAGTGACGGCCATACTCGCGGATCTCGGAGTACACCAGGGTTGTCACTGGGGTGACCCATTTCCAGCCCTCATCTGCAATCGCGGCGGCATGCTCTTCAAGTTTGCCCGTCGCCAGCTCGGTGAGTAGCGCGGGGTTGTCGCAGAAGCATTGATTCTCGTCAAAGAGGTCTTCAGTGAAAGAACCGCCCGCCGCTTCATAATTCTCCCGGCCGACGAACTTCACAAGCCGATGTGAAGGCGTAATCGCGTCGTGAAGAAGTTGGTGGCGCAGCTGGTGGACCGACCATTTGTAATAGGCGTTGAGCATCTCATCGAGCACTTCCAGTTGGCGCTCGGTGTTATCGGTGGAAGTGAACGCCTGCAGGAATTCAATCCCGAACTTGCCTTCTTCAAAGGCTTCCAGGATACGCGGATGAAGTGCAGAAAGGGATAGCCGCTGACGCACGATACGGGCGGTGACGTTCATTTCGATAGCGATGGCATCGTCATCCAGGCCTTGTTCGCGAAGACGCTGGAAAGCGTGGAACTGCTCAACGGGGGAAAGATCAACGCGTTCCACATTTTCGTCAAACGATGCTGCGACGCGGTCGGCAAGCGAACCGTCGCGTAGATTGACAGGGATGCCCGCTTGAAGGGATTCGGGAAGCCGGCCTTCCTGGTCAAGCAGTTGCAGGGCCTTGAGCCGACGGCCACCACCATAAAGCGCGACGCGCTTTTTGCTTTTCCGGTAGCCAAGAGGCGACTGCAGCAGCCCTTTTCTTTCGATAGAGGCGGCAAGTGATGCCACGCTCTCAGGCGTATAGGGACGTGAGCGGACATTTGACTCGCACACGACCAGCTGCTGAAGCGGAATGAGAGTTGGGGACATGGGTTGTTCTCCTGTCATAAGATGCTGAAAAAGCATCCTTCGTCCCTCATTTTTCTCTCTATCCCACGATTGGGGTGAGGGGATCGCAACCAGGAGGCAGCCGGCCGAAGATCGCCGGGTTCTCTGCCATCCTTGTGTGGATACTGGACAGTCGGTTGAGCGTGAGCGCCGGGATAAGCTCACGCATGAGCTGGCTAGCGGTCTGCTGGGCATCCAGGGCTGCGTTGAGCTGATCGATGATAAGGCATTCAGAGAGACCGTCGGGAAGGTCTGGTGCGGTTTTGATGATCGCTGCCTCCCCGAGTATGCGCATGCCAGTTTCAGTCAGGAATTTGCGGTCTGGAAGAATGATCAGGCTTTCAGGGTCTACCGGGCGAAATCCGCCAATGAACGCTTTGCCCGGAAGGATGATGCGTGCACGCAAGAGCGCGGCGTAACTGCTGATATGCCCAGCTGGGTGATCCAGCTCATGCAGCGCCTGATTGGTTTCAGTCAGTTGCGCCGCAATGAAGAAGAGAGACCGGGACCAGGCCAAGATCGAGCGGAGTGCCTGGAGTTGGGGCAGGGTGGCTGGCAAAGGCGTGAAACGCGGCGCACGGGTGGCCTCGGTGAGGATCGTATTGAGCCCGTCAACAAGACCGTGAGCGGCCGTAATGGCGCCAGTGAGTGCGCGCAGTTGCAGGGCGGTCTGTATGGCAGGCGCTGTGAGCGTACCGTCATCGCGGGACGGATCCTCCAGACGCTCACACTGCGCGATTAGAAGGCCAAACACTACGAATTTGTAGAAATGGTGGCATCGAGCGCTAATGATTGGAGTTTCAGCGCGTTTATATGATGGTGCCAGGCAGCATGCAGTGTTTGAAAATGCTGATCACGCTGATGCTTCGGTATCAGGAAGAATTTGGGCAGTATGGATTTATACCAATCCGCGTCGGAATATAATTGATATAGCTGCTCATCTGACATGGGGATGTCCGTGAGAAGCTCGATATACCACCAGGGCATCTGAAGGCCATTCGATATAGAAAACTGATGGTGTGCGGCGAGTTTTGTATCGCCGGTTTTCAGTTTGCTCAGTGTCTTTTTGTCGAAGCCGAGCACCTCGTCATAGTTTTTGCTCGGGACTTTCTTCCACTTCAGAAATTTATGGACGATTGTAATTTGCCGCATCTGGCGATCGAGTCGTATGGTCGACAGAGATTCCATTGAAACTTCAGTCGTGTCGGCGCCAATGAGATTTTGCATGATGTCCCCTCTGCGAATCCCTCTCAATAACGCTAGCGACAGGGATTGATACGGGCAAGCTGAAAGCTGTGCATTCGGTTGGGTGAAAGAAGGATTGTTCTGAGTGCTAGATAGTTTAGAGCATTGTATGTCAGGCGGTTGTTACAAAATGGTTATGCAGGCTGCAAGAAATTATAATATGTACACCACATAATAAATGATTGTAATTATGATGTAGCACCACCCATTTTGTAATTGAGTAGGTCCGTTACATGGCGTGCCTCAATGATTAAGGGAATGGTGTGCATGTGCAGCCACAAGATGTAAGGCAACAATGCTTGTGGGGGCGACAAATATCAACGCGGCGGAGCATAAATCGCCCGTTCTGGGGCACAGAAAGTCGAAAAATTAACCGAAGAAGCGCATTAATTCTCAACCCGGTTAAGAAAGATTAAGAGCGGGTAAGCAGAAGGTCGCTCGGAAGGCGACAGACATAATATGTAAGTGGATAGCATCGCCCAATTAGAGACTCATTAGTGATTGATCTGAATGGCCGTCAATGTGAATGAATAAGCTCAAGCCAAGCTTGGCTTTTTTCAGGAATCTTGACGGGGTGAACTATCATGTCAATCGGAACTTTGGAAAAAGAGACGGGTCTCTTTTGCAACCTTGGGAAAATGGGTGTTCTGGCGTCATTGCTCGCTGTGAGCAGTTTCGTTCTGGCATCGGCGCCGGCGCTTGCTGGCGGGACGGACAGCACGTTCCAGGACTTTATCCTGATGATTACGAGCTGGCTGGAAGGCTCTCTGGGTAATCTGGTTGCGCTCATCGCGCTGATGGTGGCTGTCGTGATGTGCGTGGTGCGCTTCAACGTGATGATTATCCTCGGGAGCCTCGCACTTGCGGGATTGGCCAGCTTCGGGCCTGGCCTGGTGTCGGGAATGTTTTCAGCGGTCATCTGATCGAATAGCGCGCAGCGCTGGGGTCTGACCGGGAGTGAAAGCCCATAACCGGTTTGGATTGATAGCGCTGCGCGCTCGGGACGGGGCGCGCCATGGCTGGCACCAGATTATACCAGATGCTCGATGAGCCGGATCGGTTCCTGATCTTCACGATTGATGAGTTCCTGCTTTTGGCGGGGTGTCTGGTCATCGGGTTCGGCTTTGGAATGCCGGTCACAGGCATCGTGACGTTTGTGATCAGCTGGAATGTCTGGAAGCGCGCCAAGCGCGGCCTGTCCATCCGCAATTTAATTGCATCGCTGTATTGGGTCTTGCCAGCGCACATGGTGCGTCTGCGCCGCTCTCCCGATTCAGTGATCAGGGAATGGGTTGGGTGATGAAGCAGGAAGCGGCCGCCAAGAAACTCCGGTCAATGACACGCCAGCTGGTGGTGGCCAGCGTTCTGGTAGCCGCTCTCGCAGTGGGCAACGGGATGATGGCTCTGGCATTGATGAATACGCGTCAGGACGTGATCTTGGTGCCGACGCTCACGTCTGACATGCACGTTTCCAGCGGAACCGTGAACCGTGACTATCTGGAGCAGGTAACGCGGGATGTAGCGGGGCTGTTTTTGAACCGGCATCCGCGCAATCGCGCTTATTTCGAGCGGGCCGTACTGCGGCTGGTTCATTCCTCGGTGTATGGCGATATGGAGCGCCGGCTTAATGAGGAGCGGGTGAACCGGATCGAGACGAATACGTCGACCGTTTTCCATCCGGTCGAGCTCTATACCGAAACTTCCCAATCCTATTCGGAAATCCACGGGGTGCTCGAAACCTATGTCGGGGACGAGCGGATCTCACGTGAGAACGCTGTGTTCGCAGCGGAATGGCGCCTGGATGGTCTGTCCTTGCGCCTCATCGAGTTTGCACGGATCGACGCACGGGATTCGCGGCTTAGCGAGTCGCGCAGCCGTCGCCGGATTGTAGAGGAAGATGACTGATGAGCGAGCTTAAAACCTTCGATCTGGGACAGAAGCAGATCGAGCAGGAGATGCGCCAGCTCGGCCATGAGCTGTTCGGCCAGTCATCGCCTGAATTCGCTATGCCGGCAATGAGCAATAAAGCCAAGCGGAACGTATCGGTTCTTCGCGCGATGAAAGGCCCCAGTGACCATTTTCACATGGGTGACCTGGTTCGCTTTGCCGGATCGCAGACGCGGCTCCTGATTAGCATAAGCGGATCAGTACGTGGCCGGCATGGGGACTTCGTTGTGACCTATTCGGCGCGTTGGTCGCTAGCGCCACGAGCCAAGATCCTTGAGCTGGATTTCGATATAAAGGAGAGCGCGCATGCCGCGGGTTGAGAATTTGGCATGGGCCCTGGTTGGCGCATGTGTTGCTGCTGTCATCTTCACGTTTTCGGGCATTGCAGACGACCAGGTTCCCGAGCAGAGCCGGGAGTGGGGTCAAAGCCATTTCCGGCTAGCGGATGGAGAGCGGTTTCCTGCCACTCTGTCGATCAGCGAGGTGACCCGGATCAGTTTTGACGGCGACCGGGTTGCGGGTGTGCGATCGGCTCAGAACGGTGAGGCCGGTGGCCCTCTCATCAACTGGGAGCGCGATGATGCTACCGGTGATCTTTATGGTGTCGTTTCGGGCGGCCGGCCTGGCCAGGTGATCAGTGCCTTCATAACGACCGAGCGCGGGGCGACTTATCAGGCGCTATTTACGCTTGCGGATCAGCCGGCGGCGCAGATTTTCATTTCGGGCATTGGCTCTGAGGGTGGGCAGGCGCCTGTGCGTGCTGGCAGGGCTCAAGTTCACGAACAGCGCATTGTCGAGTTTGCCGTATGGGCGGCAGGGCAGACGCCGCAAGGGCGGCGGAGCCGCCCTGAGATCATTGCCGAAGGCGTAAGTCTCTCAAGCATTGGTGTTGTTGAGCGCGATGGTCTGATGGCGCGCTTTTTCGAGTTTTCGAACATTACGGCGGCCAATGTCGATATTCGCCATGAGGCGTTTGCCGATGTGGCGGTTCTCGCCGTGGTGTCCAGCCTGGATGAGATACCGGCCGGTGGGCGCGCACGGGTGTTCACCGTGATGGAGGTGCGCTGATGGCTGATGAGAACACCAGAAGCCAGCACAGGCGCAAGCTCCTGGTCGGCTTGATAGTGGTCGTTCTGGCCGCTGGCGGGATCTGGTTTGTCCTGTCTGGCAATAACTCCGATCCGGTTTCCCGGATGGAAAGTGCGATGCCGCCCGCGAGCGCCCGTATGACGGATCTCGCGCGCCAGCCTACGGGCGAACGCTCGCATTTCGAGATCTATGAAGGCCGGTTGCGCTCGGTTGAAGAGCAGCTCGGATCGATTAGCGAGGAGCGCGATCGTGTGGCCCGGGAGAATGAGGAACTCCGGCGTGATCTGGAATCTCAGCGTCAGGCGAATGAGGAAATCCAGATTGAAGCGAACTCCATGATCGAGCAGCTCGGCTCGGCACTGGATGAAGCCAACGCGCGGTCAAGTGCGAGATCATCATCCAGCCAGAGCTGGAGCCCTGCAGAACAGGGCTCTGAACCGGACCCCTTCCGCCAAAGGGGTGTTGTGGAGGCGGATTCTTCGCGGGCAGGTGGAAGTTTGACGGCAGGAGTTGAGACGCCTGGCGGACGGGCTTTGCATTCCGTTGTGTTTTCAACCGCAACACAAGGAGAGTCCGCCTCCCTTCAACGCGCCGTGATCCGCGATCCCCAGAATTACGTGCCGCCTAATTCCTATGCGTCTGCGCGTGTCCTGGTGGGCGTTGATGCCGCGACGGGGACAAGTTTCTCTTCAGATCCCAAGCCGGTGCTTTTGCGTATCAGCGGCCAGGCGCGCTCGGCCATTGAAGGCGGGGAAGTCTACCAGACCGATATCGAAGGCTGCCTTGTTAACGGGGCCGCTTACGGCGAGTTGTCGAGCGAGCGCGTGTATGTGCGCCTGCAGCGCATGACGTGTCCGGTCAATGACGGATCGGGGCGTGTCTCGGAGTCCAGCGTTGAGGGTTATGTGGTCTTTGCCGGCAAGGCCGGTGTACGCGGGCGGGTTATCAGCCGTGAGGGTGATTTGACCGAGCGTGCGCTTATTGCGGGCACGCTGCAGGGGCTTGGCAATGCATTCAGCCGTGTTGGCCAGCCAGGTACGCTGGGTGGTCTTACTGGCGCCGCTGAACTTCCTAGCGCATCGGACATTGCCATCAGCTCGGCGGGGTCTGGTGTGTCGAGCGCGGCCAGCCAGCTCGCCCAGTATTACATCCAGAGGGCTGAGCAATATCAGCCGGTTATTGAAATGCCGACGGGGATCGATGTCGAGATCGTGTTCCTTTCTGGCGTTGTGGTTCGCTAAAGGGAGCTAGAGGCATGAAGTCAATCAACAAGAAGGTATTGTACACCAGTGCTGCGGCGGTCTTGATCGCGATTATCGGATCATCGGCGCTGACGGCTGCGTATTTGTCGCGTCCGGAAGACAGGGCGGCTGAACTGACGCTTTCCCAGGTGGAAGGGCTTCTTCCGGGAATTGCGGTAGCGAGTGTCAACTGTGAGGCTGTGGCCGGTCTATGCGAGGTGATCGCGGGTGAAAGGCTGTTCTATGTCGATCCGCGCCGGGGCTATGCCTATACGGGCTCGATCTACGATCTCGAAGCGCGCGAGGATGTGACGGCGATGCGCCGCGAAGCTGTCGCGGGGTTTGCCAATCTTCTGGCGGGCGAGGCTCAGGTACGCAATGGCGGGCCTGAACGCGTAGGAGGCGGGCAGGGGGCGCAACCACCCGCCGTACCGCCTGGGCGGAACGGGCAGGCTCTCGCCAGTGTCGAGGTGACGTTGCCGGTAGAGAATGCGGTGGTTCACAATGGCGGGCAGGGCCTGCCCGTACTGCACGTCTTCTCCGATCTGACATGTCCCTATTGCCAGCGTCTTCATAACGAGCTGGTCCGCACGACGGAGTTCGAGGTTCGCGAGTATTACGTGGACTGGCTAGGCCGGGGAGGGGGCGCACGCGCCGCTCTGGTCCTTTGCGCGGATGACCGGTCGCAGGCTGCAGACGACATGTATGCGAACGGAACGGTGTCAGTTTCGCGCGAGCAGGCCGAATGCGCTGCCGAGTTTGGCCCCGTTATCGCGGCCAACACCTCCTTCGCGTCGAGCTTTGGCATGCGCGGCACGCCGACGATGGTGTTTGAGGACGGCCGGCGTCTGCCGGGCGGATATATGCCGCTCGAACAGATCACCGCTTTCATCAATGGCGAAAGCTAGGGGGAGAGAGCGATGAAACTCGGTCTTGTATTGGGTGTGGTCGTGGCAGCCGGTCTGGTGACGGGCTGCAGCACCTTTCGCGGCTCGTCCGTTTCGGGCGAGTGGAGCTGCAGGGCGCTCGGCAACAGCACGTGCGCGGATATTGCGAGCAATGACATCGATGTTCACGAGGTCAGCGCGGGCAGAATCCATGTCGGGCCTCATGGGCCGCTAGTCTCTAATGCGCCAGATCGGCCCACATTTTACGGCCGGCAGGTGTTACGGGTGACGCTCGCACCGTGGGTTGATGGTGACGGGCGTTATCATGCCGGCACGACGATATTTGCTCCCTACGGCGATGAACAGTGGGCGGCACCTGCTAGCGCGCGCGCTACCGGCCGGGAGCAGTAGATGCTGGGTGCGGCGTTCGACAGACTAGATGGGGTGCTGGACCGGATCGGTGTCGGACAGGCGCTCGATACGGCCAGCGAGTATCTGTTGGGCGATCGTATTCCGTCTGATCGGGCGCGCTATCATGCGCGTGCCAGTTCGATTGCGGGCTATTTGCCCTATCGGACCTATGACGAAGAGAACCGGATTTTCGAGAATCTTCACTCGTTCGGCTGGGTGCTGGAGGTCTGGCCACTGACCGGTGGGGATACTCAGACGGAATCGATCATCCAGGGTGTTCTTGAAGAAGCGATGCCCGATGAAGTCCATGTGCAGATATCGTCCTACTCGTCGCCCTATGTGGGGACAATCCTTGAGAAGTGGGCGGGCCCTCGCGTGAAGCGCGGCGGTGTTATGGAGACGATAGGGCGTCAGCGGGCGGACTATTTCAAGGAGATGATCTGGAAGAGCGGATCTCGCAGTGGGCCGTATCATGCCAGAGATTTCAGGGTATTCATCTCTGCCTCGATGCCCAAGGCGAGTGCGACGAGGGCAATTGCAAGCCTTATCGAGCTGAGAGAGCGGGTCCAGAAGAGCTTCGATACGCTGGGCCATCCGGCTGAAAGTCTGAATGCGAGCGGGGTGATCTCGCTGGTTTCCGGTTGGCTCAATATGGGCCGGGACACTTGCAATCCTGATGTCGAATACGATCCGGAGAGCTGGGTCTGCGACCAGATGGTGCGCAATGACAGCTCGATCGAGGTGTTCAAGCCCCGCCTGGAGCTGGAAAACACCGGCTATGGCGTGCATTCGTATCTGAAGGGGACGCTTGGTGCGCGTCAGCTGATGCGCTCGCGTAATGAGGTGCGCACGTTCTCGGTTTCGCGCCTGCCACACGAGTCCAGCCAGTCGATGATGGCATCGCTTCTTGGTGACTGGTCACAGGACACGATGCGTCTTTCCGGCTCGGTGTGGAAGACCTTGCAGATTTCCTATCTGAGCCGGGAGAAAAGCCAGTCCAAGGCGGGGCTGAGTGCCGCAAAGGCGGGTCGTCAGTTCAGCTCGCCGGTCGCCAAATTCTTTCCGGCCGTGCTTGAAAAGGCACGCGAGTGGCAGGCAGCCAATACCGAGGTGCAGGACGGCGCCCGGCTGGTGCGGTTCTGCTACCAGATCATGGTGCAGTGCCCGCTGGGATCGGGCGAGGAAGCGGAGCGCAATCTTCGTAATCTCTATCGCACGCGCGGCTGGGATCTTGAGCGTAATGACAGCGCGCATCTCATCTCGATGCTGACACAGCTTCCGATGGGTTATGGAGACAATTTCTCGACCGATCTGGAGAATATGCGCCTGCTGAGGACGGGCCTCACCCGTCACATGCCGGCGCTAGCGCCGCTGCAGGGCCAACCCAAGAGCTTTGGCCGCCCGCACATGATGCTTATGACGCGGCTTGGTCAGCCCCTGTTCTGGTCTCAATTCCAGAATGAGGGGGAAGGCAACCACAATGTGGCAGTGACGGGGGAGTCGGGCTCGGGCAAATCGGTTTTCATGCAGTCGCTCTGCGCGGACGGTCTGGCGGCTGGCTATCACGCGATTGTGGTCGATGATGGCCGGTCCTTCGAGACGATGTGTCACCTGCTGGGTGGTGAACATGTCGTCTTCCGGGCTGACAAGGCGATTTGCGTCAATCCGTTTTCGCTAGTCAGCGAGAAGGCGATGACCAGCCATGATGACCGGCTTCAGGCACTCGATTCCATTGTCCAGGTGATCGAGCTGATGGCCTTCGGAGAGACCGGCGCTTCAAGAGACGAGCTAGGGGTTATTGACGAAGCGGTTGGCGCGGTCTGGGAGCAGAAAGGCCGCAAGGGCTCGGTTGAAGATGTTCGCCAGACATTGCTGAAGATGAAAACGCCGACGGCGGATCTGATTGCGCAGGGCATGAGCCCTTACGGGGTCGGCCGGTACAAGGAGTTCTTTAACGGGCAGGCATCACTGACGACGCATAATCCCTTCACCGTGTACGAGCTTTCGGATCTGGAAAGCATGAAAGAGCTGCGCGGGGTTATCATTCTGTGCCTGCTCTTCCAGGTCGATCAACGCATGAAGATCGGTGGGCGTGGACAGCGCAAGATGGTGTTCATCGATGAGGCCTGGCAGATGCTGGGTGGCGGGCCTGCAGCGCGGTTTATCGAGGGCTTTGCCCGCCGGGCGCGCAAGGAAGGCGGCTCGCTCGTGACCGGTACACAATCGGTCAATGACTACTACGCCAATGACGGCTCACGCGCCGCGTTCGAGAACAGCGCCTGGCGGATCCTGCTGCGCATCAGTGAAGAAGAGGCCGAAGGCCTTCGCGCTTCGAAACGTCTTTCGTTGGATGATGCCACGCTTGGTACCGTCAAGACACTCAAGATGAGCCGTGGCGAGTTTTCCGAGATGTTCATTACCGGGCCAGGCACGAAGCTGGTGGCCCGCCTGACGCTGGATCCGTTCACTGCGACGGCCTTCTCTTCCAGCCCCGCCGATTATGCGCGTATTCGCGCCGGCGTGGAGGCTGGCCGCGATCTGGCGGAGGTCGTGGCAGAGCTGGCGATGAAGGGTTAGGCGATGGGTGCAATCAGCCTCTTGCGGCGCTCTTTGGCCCAACTGGTCTGGGCCCTGGAATGTGTGGCCCTGACCTATGGCGGGCAGATCGTGCTGCTGCTGCTGCTGACAGGCGGCAATCTGGTCCTCGCTTCCGGCCTGTTTGGAAGCTTCCTCACCCACTTCGCGCGCGCCGAGGAAGGCGCTCGCCTGGCGTTCCTCGCCGTGGCTGTGCCGGTCTGGTTCGTATGGCTGGGGATCGTTGTCGCACTGCGTTGGAAAGGAAGGCCACAATGGCTGAATCAAGCATAGATAACCGGCAAGAGGGCAGGGGGGTCGTTGCGGCCCTTCGCGGTACGATTGCCGGGATAAACCTTGGTGATTTAGCTCTGTGCGGAGCGATCATCATCTCAACCGGTCTTAGCCTGCTGGCGCTTTATGAGAGCCGCCAGAAGCAGGACGAGATGGTCATGGTGTCCTATGAGCAGCTCGCGTCGCTGTTCGCCAGTGAGATCGTGGAGCTGGTGCCGTCAAGTGAGCTGGAGCGGATGACGGACCGGTATCTGGTGACAGCGCATATGCTCACCCAGGAGTTCTCCACCCGGACAGGAACGGTCGTTATTGCGTCGGAGGCTGTTGTCGGCCGTGGCGAGCGAATGACCGATATAACCGGTTGGGTGCATCGCGAGACGATGAGAGAGATTGGCGCGGTGAGGGCAGGGGCGGAGTAATGAACCTGTCCTGGGCAATGATCGGACGGTTTGGCGGCATTGTCGCCATAGGCTGTGTGTTTGTCGTGATGATGAACATGCAGCCGCGCTGGTATGCCGGTCTGAACCTGTCTGAGAGCCTGCCTCATTGGGCCTTCATTGTTGATCGCGGTGCCGTGCCCGGGCGTGGTGAACTGGCGGTTTTTCCGGCGCCGGAAACAGCTGCCTATGACGGTCTGTTCGTGAAACGGATCGTGGGTGTGGCGGGTGATCTGGTCGAGGTCGAGGGGCAGCGCGTAAGCGTTGCTGGCCATTGGCGGGGTGTCGCGCTCAGTGAAAGCCGGGAGGGCAGGGGGCTTGAGCCCATTGCGGCCGGGGTCATTCCCGAAGGTTATGTGTTCGCGGTCACGGACGCAGTGGACTCCTATGACAGCCGCTATGCCGAGATCGGATTGATCGCCGTGGAGACGATTGAAGGCCGCGCGATACCTGTTCTGTGAGGTGGAAATGGACACGCTGCTAGGACTGGCGGAGCAACCCCTGTGGATCGGTTTGGGTATCCTCGCGGTGTTGATTGTGGTTGCCGCTCGGGCGGGCTGGCTTGGCCTGCGTGTTTCCACATATGCCTATGAGCGCGTTGACATGTTTTTGAGCCCTGCCGAACGGAGGGCCTTCTTCTGGCTGACCCGACGTGTCGGCGGCAATGGGTTCGTCGCCCCCAAAGTGCGTGTCGCGGATCTCATCCGGATCAGGATGAGAGCAGGCAGTCAGAAAGCCTGGTGGCGCGTATTCAGTCAGCTGGCGCAGAAGCACGTCGATTTTGTGGTTCTTGATCAGCGAGGCGAGGCCGCATTTGCCGTTGAGGTTGATGATAGCAGCCATGACCGGCCGGACAGACGTGTTCGCGACGAGTTGATCAATGACGTATTCGGCCAGGCGCGCATCCCGCTGGTAAGGGTGAAGCCGAACCGGCTGCAGGAAAGCCGGTTGCTTGAGCGCGCTATCGAGAAGCTTGGTCAGCAGAGGAAGGTGGCGTGATGGGAGCCGGTCTATTGGGAGCGGTCTGTGCCTGGGCCTTGGCCGGTGTGGCGGTGAACGAGGACCATGGAGTGTACGGGGAGACGTGGGAGATCGTCGAGCCGGATCTGTTGGAGTGGATCGCTGAGCGGTTGGCCCGGATGGAGGCCGAAGGCCGCATAGACGACTTCAACGAGCAGGCGGCCGAACGCGCACAAGCGCGGGTTCGGCGTCCTCCGGCGGTGAGAGGAATTGTTCACGCGCAAGAGAGTGAAAGCTGGCTCTACGACCCGACAATCGTAGTGGAGGAAGACATCGTGAACCACGAGGGCGTTGCGTTTGCTCATGCCGGGCAGGAGGTCAATCCGCTCGATACGATCACGCTGACGCGCAGCTATGTGTTCATTGATGGCGATGATGAAGACCAGGTTCGCTTCGGGCTGGAACGCTACCGCAATCGCGACGGGCTGGTTTCGCTGATCCTCGTGAATGGAGAGCCACTCGATCTCATGGAGCGACATCAGACGCGCTTCTTCTTTGATCAGGAAGGGGTGCTGACCAGCAGGTTCGGGATTACCGAAGTTCCCGCCTCAATCGAGCAGGAAGGCCGCCTCGTGAGGGTGCGTCAATATGGGCGCGCTGAGTGGCGGGTGATTGATGGGGGCCGGCCGTGATGACGCGTTGGTTGGCTGTATTGATGACAAGCCTTGTTGTCGGTCTGACGGGGGCAGGGGGCAGCCATGCGCAAAGCCGGTGCGAGGGCGGTTTCGTCAACCCGATCGGGGATATTTGCTGGGACTGCATGTTCCCGCTGAGTGTGGGCGGGCTGCAGGTGTCGTTGAGCGGAAATGCGCCCGATACCGATAATCCGACCTTGCCGATCTGCCTGTGCTCGATGCCGACGCCGCCTTTCGTGCGCATGGGTATCGCGGTGGGGTTTTGGGAGCCGATCCGGCTTCTAGATGTGTCCAAGAGGCCCTGGTGCTTTGTGAATCTGGGCGGGATCCGGCTGGATCCGGGCTTCGACATTGGTGACAAGGGCCGCACATTCGTAGATGGGCGTTGGTCGGGCGGGCAGTATCACGTCCATTATTACGTGTATCCGCTCTTCTACTGGCTGGAATTGCTCGCGGATGCGGCATGCCTTGAGCGCGGGCAGTTCGATATCGCCTATATCTCGGAGCTGGATCCGCTATGGCAGGACGACGAGCTGAGCTATCTCATTCACCCGGAAAGCATATTGTTCGGCAATCTGCTGGCGCAGGCAGCGTGTGTGGCCGATTGCGCAACCGTCACGACTACGGGGCGCAATGTGCCGGGTATGTACTGGTGTGCTGGATGCCATGGGTCGATCTACCCGATGAACGGCAATATTCAGCGCGATGCTACACGGATCCAGGGTGCAGCGCTGGCAGCCGAACGTATGGTCTACAAGATGCACCGGCAATTGCTTGCCTATCGTACATCCGGGTCCGCGGCGCTATGTCAGCGCCAGCTCGCGCCCATCTGGCCACGTGAGCAATACCGGTTCCAGCTCGTCAATCCCAACCCGCACGTAAGCGGGCCGGGGACGTGTCCGCGTGTGGGGGTATCGACCGTCATCTATGAGTCCGGCCGGACCTGGCCGGCCACGGGTGAGGATGTTGGCTTCCTGCTTTGGAGGAAAAGAAATTGCTGTGCATTCTGACCATGGGATTGGCGCTGGCGCTGGCTGGAGATGAACCGGCGAGCCCGATTGATCTGGACGCGGTGGAGCGTATGCGCTCTGGTCTTGAAGCGGCCAGGGATGCGCAAGGGGAAAGCGCGCAGGATTTTGCAGATCGGCTCATGTCGTCGGCCGACCGCATTCGCGAGACGCAGGGCGTCACTTTTCCCGATAGCGTCGATCTGGCCCGGCAGGGCTCCGGGTCAGTGGGAGAGATGTTTGGAGGAGATCTGAACATCGAGGGCATGTTCGAGCCAGAAGTGCTGGAAGGTCCGGTCCTTTACGTGCTCGTGAGCCTTGGAATGCCGGATGAGGCGCTTCGCGGCCTGGTGCGCGAAGCTGACGAGCTTAATGGCACGATTGTGATCAGAGGCTTCTATGGGGGCGATTGGCAGCAGACTCAGGCCCGGATCATGGATCTCATTGAAGAGCACGAGACGGGCGGGCTGATGATCGATCCTCGACCGTTTCAGGCATTTGGCGTGTCGGCTGTTCCTGCCATCATTCGCGCAGAGCACGGCGTGGTGCCGTGCGGCGAGCTTGGCTGCACTCCGGAGACGCCGCCCCATGACATGGTTCGTGGGAATATCTCGATCCGCTCGGCACTGGAGATCATGGGTCATCCGCTTTAGGTATTGAAGCGGGATATATAGGTGCGTATATACGTATATGTAATCGGAGATATACGTATGTCCTATTTGATCAAGCGCGCCGACGTTACTGAGCTGGTCGACAGGCTGGCGGCGGCAAAGAATCTGCCCAAGATCGAAGCTATCAAGCTTGCCCTTGAAAGGGAGCTGGAGCGGGAAGCGGCCAAGCCCTCTCTTGTCGATGCGACCCTCCACTTCGCAGCGCAGCTTCGCAAGCGGACAGATCCCGAAGGCGGTCTGCCAGCAGACAAGGCGTGGATCGACGGCCTTTACGAGGAGTCGTGATGTTTGTGGATGCGAGTGCGCTTGTCGCGATGATTGCCGGGGAAGCAGAGGCAGCCGAACTGGCTGCCCGGGCAGAGAAACACCCCAAGAGGATTACGTCGCCTCTGTCTGTCTGGGAAGCGGGCCGCGCTCTTTCGAGGGTCTTGAACACTGATACGCTGACTGCGGCTGCAGCGGTCCAGGAATACCTTGATCTGGCGGGGATTCAGATCATGTCAGTGCCACCAAGTCTGGGGGCAAAGGCCTTAGAGGTCCATGCGCGTTACGGCAAAGGCATTCACGAGGCGGATCTCAATTTCGGGGACTGTTTCGCCTACGCGATGGCCCGCTATTACCGATATCCCATGCTCTACAAGGGCGATGATTTCGCTCGAACAGACATGGAAGCGGCGTGAGTGCTGTTGGCACTCATGAATTACATCCCCAGAGGGTGTGGGACACCGAAGCACCGCGATGAGGTGAGGGCCAGATTCCAGCGGTAGAGATATTCGCGTCCAGCCGCTTCTTCGATGGACAGACCGTTGGCGATGCGAACGGCAAGGCGAGGGGCGGTAGCCATGCCCGGCACCGCGGGCAGGGGTTTGGCACACCAGGTGCGGTAGACGCGAAGAGCATCATTGGCTTCTTGGGAATGGAGCCGGTGGGCTTCGATAGCGTGTTTCATGCGGGTATCTGAATCTTGGCCGACTGCAGAAGATGCGAAGGCAAGCGGCATAGAAAGCCCGCGTCGGCCAGGAAAAGTGTTCTCTCGCGTTTCCTGCCAGGGCGCTTCTGCACTGTAAATTCGCTGGCTTTCAGACCGCCGGTGAAAGTGACAGGTTCGGCCAAGGTGACACGTGTTCCCTGTGGGAGTTTCCCGGGCGTGATGGCGGTCGTTTTTGTCCTGCGCGCAGCGCGGCACGATTCGCGCCATTCTCGGGCATATGTGTCAGCGTCAGCAACCAAGGGTGAGAGTGCGTCGAGTATCGATGCCGGGCATGCGGTCTGGTAGGGGCCGGAAGTTTCGCCCATGGCCTTATAGCCCCACTCGCCATTCTGGCGGCTGGTCAGGATAACGGTGCAAACCACATACGAGCCGTCAATCTCGGGCTGGTATGGTAGGGGGTTGTGATCGGATGCTTTCGGGGTGATGCGGTGAGCTACGTACCAAGTTGTTCCGACCTTTTTAGCGTCGACAACTTCGCTTTTGCTGTTCTCTCCAGCCCATGTGCAAAGCCGGTGAATCTCCGCCCGCTCAGCGTCAATCCCGCGCGGCGAGTTGTCTTTATAATACACGGTCCATCCCATGGTGATGTCCTTTGGTTTTAGATAGTTGAGGGTTTGCCAATCGTGCCGGGCGTGGGCTGGGCGTATAGCTTCGGTCCCGCGCTATGGCGTTTCGACTGAGGTGAGGGGTTCGCAGTGCCGACGAAGGATCGCTGCTAGCGATTTTGATAGTAGGCGGCGAAAAGTGGATCCTTGGCAGCAAGCGCGGCGAGTGCCTGGTCGGTGGTGGCACCGGACTGATAAAGCTCGCGGTAGGGGATCATTTCAAACTGCTGCCAGGTCATCGTGGAGAGCTCGCGAATGTGGTCATTGACCTGCTGCAGCCATCTGGCGAAGCCGGTGTCGGATCCGGCAAAGGCCTTGATGGAATCATCCATGGTTGGCCTCCACGGTGTGGCTGGCCGGGCCGGAATGGCTGGAAATGATGGAAGGGACGACCGCGAGGGCAAAGAAAAGTACCACGGCCAGACAGATGGCGATGGTGATACGGTCGAGAACCGGGCGATCGTTATGCTGCGAGGGCAGGGGAGTCGACATGGCTTCCTCCAGGGCTAATACGCCCTGGAACCCTCATTTTTCCCTTTTTGGGGATGGCGGTAGCGCTACGCCGGCCTGAAAAGCGGCAGGTCGTAGACGATTGCGCTCGATGGCGAGGCGTTGGCTGATCTGGGCCGGCGTGGGGTGACCTTGAACATCGTGCATCAGCCGACGCTTGCATTGTGTGCATCTGAGGCGTTTGGCGAGTTCTGGAACGGTCCAGAAGCGGGCATCCGGGTTGCGAGTGATGATGGTGGCCGGATCGATGGTGGCTTTGTAGCTGCATGACGGACACGCAGCGATGAAACGGTATCCGTCCGTAAGGTCGCGGAGCTGCAGGGGATGACGATCGTTCATGCGAAATCCTCAAAATCGGGAATACGCGTGAAAGCGATCTTGCTGCCTGTATAGGCGCCGGGGGGCGGCGTGAGCGCGCCCACTGTCACGAGGTTTTTGTAGTATTTGCGATTGATGGCGTCGGCGGCTTCGGTGACGGCTTCCCATTTCGGCCGGTCTGGATCCTGGGCGAAGAGGTCGAGCTGGCGAGGACCACGGGCCAGCTCGGAGAGAGTGATGCCAATGCGATAAACGGGAGCATATCTGGCGAGGTCGCGCGCTGCGTCAGCCCAAAGAGACCGGAGGGCGAGCTGGAAGGTCCGGTCGTCGTGGGCAGGGGGAATGATAGACTTACCTGCCGACCAGGAGCGGCCGCGTGCGGCAGCATAAGCATCGATCCGGGCGGCGGCGTAGCCGTTGGCCCGCATTCGGCGTGCCGCCTTGGCGAGCAGGAAAGCGGCATAATCGCCCGCCTGGGCAATTGTGCGATGAGAAGGTGGCAAGACCCGCCCATGGCCATACATGGAGCGCTGTGTGGGGTCGCCGGGAACGTCATAGCCGTGAAGCGCATACCAGAACCGTTCTCCGGCCACTGAGCCCCATATGGCGCGGAGCTGCTTGGGCTGACTGTTCCAGACGGCCTGCATGTCGTGCAGGCCTGCCTCGTCCAGGCGCGCGGCGATACGCTTGCCTATGCCGGGTATATCCGCGCGGTCTTCGGTCAGAAGCCTGCCGGGCATGTCTTCGGGGGGAAGGAGCGTGAGACCGTCTGGCTTGTTCCATTTGCAGGCGATTTTTGCGAGGTGCGGGTTGGCGGCCATGCCGATGGAAATGGTGATGTAGGGAGCCAGGGCCCGGATTTCTGACTTGATGGCGAGCCCTACGTCAACCAGCTGGTCCGGAGAGATGTGAGCAACCGATGCTGCCAGCTCGTCAATGGAAAATGGCGCGGCAACCGGCAGGCAGCGCTCGATCGCGCCGATTAGGGCGTGATGGGCGCGAACGTAAAGCGGGGGGCGCTGCTGGACGAAGACGATGCCCGGCGCCATGCGCCGGGCATCAGGGCAGGGGGTGCCGGTGCGTACCCCGAGCGCCTTGGCTTCTTTGCTGACGGCGATGCAGATGGATCGGCGCTCATCATCGAAGGGGATAATGCCGACCGGCCGGCCGCGCAGAGCGGGACGGGCCTGTTGCTCAACGCTGGCGAAAAATCCGTCGAAGTCGGCGTATAGCCATTCGATACGGGTAGGTTTGCGCATGATCGCTCCGGGGAACAGAGCAAGAACATTTGGCGCGTGGGCGGCTCAGAGTCAACGGGCGATGCTGTGAGATGGCTGAACAGAGGTTACTTGCCGCTATTGGCTGGCTCAGGAGTGACGGCACGAGCAATAGCGGGCAGGGCGGTTCTGTTCCACCAGTTGGCGTAATCAAGGCAGATCCTGCGAAGGCTCTCGATATCGGTCGTGACGGCCGCGTTGTGGACGAACTGTGCAGGTTCTCCGGCCTGCAGCGCTTCAAGCAGGGTGTTCACACGATCTTGGTAGACCTGCTCGACGAGGTAGTAGGTGCGTGCCTTGGCTTCAAGCAGCATAAGCGTGCTTTCGGCCTGGTCGATGATGGATTGTTGGGAAGCGTTGGGTGTGTCCGGCATAAGCTTGGCGATGAGAAAGCGGATAGGGGCGCCAGGGTTGGTGTTGGAGGCCTCTTCATAGGCGGCCAGATAGGCGACCCTGGCTGGACCTTCGAAATCTCCGGGGTTGGAGGGATAGCCAAATGCGCCGTCGCTCTGACCTTGGCGGCGGGCTGATCGGATGAATTCATCGTCTAGAGACATGTGTTGAACAGAGGCAGTGCCTCTGCCTCCTTTTGTTGGCGGGACGCCTCCTCCTTCCGATTTTTGTTTTTCAGGCCGCACCGGCCGGACGGGCACTCGCCGTAGGCACCAGCCAGGTCGGCAGAGATGTCGCGATCAGCGTGAACGTTGAATTTTCCGAACGCGGTGTGGCCGCTTGGGCGCCGGCACGCGACGCCAATGCCGGCCTTGCAGGTGGGACAGGCAACCTCAAGGGCGGGATCACGGGGCCAGGCACGATCACATCCCGGTTTCTGGCAAAACGCGGTAGCAGGCATAACGGTCTCCTTCAATTTGATCGCTACAATTGCTAGCCCTTTTTATCTTCACTGTTCTGTTTTCAAAGGAATACAACAAGTACCGGGCCGTCGCATAATAAAGGTTATGAGAAATACAGAATGTTTCTATATTGTGTGCTAGGATGTTTTAACTAATTACAGTTTGTATATGCAAGCGGTATCTGATGAGGCATTTACGGCTATGAACAGGATGGTCAGACTGGCCCGCAGGCGGAGGTATCGGACGATGGCGATTATAGCTCTGGTGCTGGCGACTGTTCTGGCTGGAATGATGGGCGCGAGCAGCGGGCCTGTTGCGAGTGCGAACGTCCGGGTGATCGATGGCGACACGATCGTGCTCGATGGCGAAAGGATCCGGATCGTAGGCATGGACGCCTGCGAGCTGGGTCAGACGATGATCGTGGACGGCCGCGAATGGGATTGTGGCGAGGCCGGCCGGATTCGCATGGTCCAGCTGATCGGATCGAATGCGGTCAGGTGTGAAGGCGAACGCCGCGATGTGTATGGCCGCAGGGTCGCACGATGCTTTGTTGGAGAGCTGGATCTCGGCCGTCAGCTGGTGGCTGAGGGTCTGGCTGTCGTTTACCGGTTTCGTGGACGGCCGACGGCGCCAGAGCTTGTAGCGGTTGAGGCCGAAGCCCGGCGCGCCGGCATTGGTTTGTGGTCGGCCGAGGAAATCATAGATCCGGGCGCTCACCGCCGTCGCGCGAGGAATTGAGAACGTGCTGGATAAAAAGAAGCTCGACTGGAATATCGCGAGCATGATCCCCTTCGCTGATGAAGGCTTTGATTGTGAGTATTATCTCAAGCACGCGGAAGGCCTGATCTGGCAGGGCAAAGGCTTTGAGCACTTCCCCGTCCAGTTTATCAGCGATGAAACCCATGATGCGCTTAGAGCGGGGTATTTTGGCGATTATGAATATCAATGGCGAACTGATCCCGACGCCGAGAAGGGCTGGGAGATCCGGGTCTGGGCTTATAATGAGGTCTTCGAACGTGCGATCTCCCATCCTGACGAGGCGTATGAGTTTTTCGTCCGGGTGAAGAGCTGGCTGGATTACGTAGAGTCGAGGGCATGCGCGATCATCGATACGCCTGATGGCAAAGTCGTAGAGAAGACCGGCAATTTGGTCATCTCGCAATTCGTATATCTTTATAATTACAGAGGATATCCCGAAGTCAGCGCGCGCAATTACATCCACAATATGACGTACTCGAAACGGCGTGAAAGTTGGGAAGAGGTTCGTTTTCTGGCTCCTGACGAAAATCTGGAAACAGTGCGCCCGGAAGATCTGCGCCAGGGTCCATGGATCGTGCCCCCTCGCCCCGATCCTACTTAGAACAGGCAGCAAGATGGGCGATCAAAGTGACGCTTGGTCAGCTCGCCTGCGCCAGGCGGGCATCCTGAAGGCGCGTGTCGATAAAGCGGGCGATCTGATCGAGCCCCAGAGCACCATTGCGGGCGTTTTCGACCAGTAGGACGGCATCGGTTTCGCTGATGTCCCATTCCAGCCGATTCACGCGCAGAAATGTTGCGGTGAGCACCAGGGCTAGCGGTGCTGCGAGCTGGGGAGCCAGCGGAGAGGCCAGCACGTCTAGCAGCAGCATGGAGGCGGCCTTGTGTGGCTGGCCAGGATGATGAGCGTGTCTGTCGGCGATAGCCTTGAGGGCCTGCATATCAGACCAGCCACAGGTTTTACCGAGCTGTGCAGCTATCTGGAGCATGCTTGCGGTCATGGCCGTTCGGGAGATAGGAAGCGTGCTCATGTTCCGAGTGCCCTGACGGCGTTACGAAAATGGCTACTGGACTGCCTGGCCGCTTCAACCTGAGCATTGAAGTCGGGATCGGAGGCGGTCAGCAGGAGCTGACTGTCATTCAGGCGTATGCCTGTGAGCGTGTCACCGGGCCGGACGCCGAGGCTGTCAGCCAGGTCGGCCGAGAGTTCGACACTGACGCCGGCGCCGGCGGCCGACACTGGACATTTCTCGATCATCGTCTCTGCTCCAATTGCACATACGATTTGTATGTTGCTGGAAAATCGTGAAGATTGCCTAACGGGTCAGGCCTTTTTCGGCCTGTTATCCTTTGTCAGCAGGGCGTGGATCTTCGGGCCGATATCGAGGAATCCGCGATTTTTGGCCTGCCGGGTCATCCAGACGCAATATCCGGCCGGTGACTCGATGACGTTGCCGCCACCGCGTGCGCCGCGCAGGAATTTCTCTCCGATCACGGCGAGCCCTGCAGCTGCAGGGCGTTCACCCAGCGTCTCGCACATTTTGCGCCAGGCAGATGGATGGAGACCATAAATCGAGCGGTAAAGCTCGCAATGGGCGACGAGATCGTCCCAATCGGGTTCATCGTTCAGGCCTGCGCAGAAGCTGGGGCAGGCCGTGACGAGGAGTTCCGGGGTGATTTTATATTTTTCGAGATGCTGGAAGGCGGAATAGGGTGTGACGCCATGCGAATATCCCGAATCCCCTTCCCCATTCTTCTCAGCCTGGCTCTGTGTCGCCGGTTTGGGCACGGACGGCTCTGCAACGCCACTTTCTGGTGGCCTCACAGTATCTTCATCAGAAGATGGATTGGTTGTTGTTGTTTCTAGGGTGCAATCGGATGCACCCTCGGGTGCAGGATGATCCGTGTCCTTGTCTGATGAAGGGCTTGCTGGGCGGAGCGCTTTGACCAGGAGCTTGCGGATCTTGGCGTCCAGCTCGTCGAGCACGGTTTTGGCAGCTCTGAGCACGTCCAGAGGGATGCGTTTGACCGCTATTGTGCGAGAGACGGCCTGCAGCTCATCATAAAGCCCCTGCCAGTCCGCGATCGGGCGGTTCTGGCTGGCGGCAGTGCGCACATATTCGACAAGGTTGGCGATCGTTACCTTGAGGGTTCTTCTGAGCCGGCCGCGTTCTTTGCGCTCTTCGCGAGCCTGGCGGGCCATCTGGACGAGTTCGTCTGCCCGGGCTGCGAGCGGACGCAGATCGATGCCGAAGGCCATGACGATACGGCCGTCCAGCCCTCGATGTCCGAAACGCTTGCGCGAGGAATGATCCACATGGGTAATGAGATTGGCGCGAGAGAGAGCGCGCATCTGGTATTGCAGGGCGCGTTCTGAGCAATCGAGCCGCTCCATGAGGTATTCGTTGGCGGGCCAAACGGTGATGGGGCCGCCCTGCCAGTCGCAATCATGGGAGAGATCGATCAGCTCCAGGAGAAGCTCCCAGGCGAGCGGGGCCAGGTCGAGCTTGCGATTCAGCGCGCTTCGGAACCATTTCACCTCATTGCGCATTTCCAGCCGGCCGATTTTGCCGGGATTGGCGTTGTAGCGCTCGACGAGTTCCTCATTGATGAGGTCTTCGGGGAATTTGCGGCGAAACCCTGTCTTCTCCGAGAGAGACAGCGCCGCTGTTTGTTGGCCGTAAGCCATCGTTTCGATCCTCCATCAAGGATCGATCAGCCCAAAATCAGCGCATGCCTTCAGGCTGTGCGAATGGCACATTTTGCTTGACGGCAGCGATGGAGGTGGTATTCAGGAATTAGCTTTGTGGACCGGCTCGTTGGCCTTTATTGGTCTCTTCGGTCTCCTGAATACCGCCTTGAAAGCCCGGCCTCTGGCCGGGTTTATTTTTGGCTGATCGCCCCTCCTTTGCTGATTGATGAACACGCACGCACGGGCGCCGGCGCGACTTCTCGCGCCTGGCGGGTGCTCTGTGTGGAGATCGAGGTGTGGGCCATCGTGTTTTGGCGATGTGAGCCGTCAGGCAAGCCGGTATCGCTCGCAGACCAGTCTGCGCTTGCATTCTTTGCGATGTCGGGCTAGAAGAGGTCTTGGCATTGCTCTCTAGCCCTACAGCTTGAGCTTCAGGAGCCGCCCCTTCGGCAAAAGGGGCGGCTTCTTCACATCATGCGCCCCTCTCCTTTAGCGGTATGATTTTGTCCGCGTTCGCGATCAGCACGCGCAAGGCGGCCGCGCGCGATTTGCGGTCGGTGTATTGGGAAATATGGTCGACCACATCCAGCTCGTCGGGTGTCAGCAGGACGCGAACGTCTGCGTGACCTTCCGCGATCCGCTTCTTGCGCCAGCGTCGCTGGATAGATGTTTTGTCGTCCGTATCTGCCATATCTCTCATCCGATCAGTCACAGATTTCTGCCACCATGGCGGGATTCGCGTTTATCGAGTCAAACCTTCTCGAAATCGGCTGTTGGCAAGGCTGGTTTGTCGAGCTCATTCCAGTCCTCGGCCGATTTGGGCGGCGGGAGAATGCGTGCATCGATTCCTGTATCGAGCGCGCGCTGTTTGAGGGTTTGCGCTGCGATCTGTCCGCCCTTGCCGTGGTCTGCGAAGATGAGCAGCAATTCCACGCCTTCAGGGGGCGTGAAGGCTTTCAGGTTTTCAGATCCAAGCAGGGCCCAGGCGGGAACCGCAAAGCGCCGTGCTGCCGAGGCGGTGGACTCAACCCCTTCACCTACTCCTAGAACCTGCCCGGCCGGTGCCAGGCGAACAGCGCCGGATTTGAACCGGCCGATAATGCGGCGGCCCTCACGTCCTGGCAGGCGATTGGCGGTTACGGGATCCAGAAAGGTGGACTGGACGCCCATTATTCGGCCTGTGGAGGATGTGATTTTCTGAAGGATGGCTGGAGCCGGCGCGCGCGTTCGGCGCACATTGGGATGAAAGCGGATTTCAGTGGACGGTAGCTCGTAGAGGCGCAGGCCGCGAAGGGCGGCATAGCGCGCCCCAATGGTACCGGCCAGGGGTAAGGATTGCGCCCACAGGCTCTTGGCGCGATCGAGTTTCTGGCGGTCTCGTACAGCTACATTTTGTATATGCGGTTGACGGGGCAGTTTGTAAGGGGGGTTCTTGGGGTCGAAGGGTTCGATCAACTTCAATTCTTCCAGCCAGCGTTGGCATTCTCGCCAATCGGTACGGGACGAAAACGAGTTGATGAGCACGCGGCCGTCCCGTCCAATCATCAGGGACATGGAGCGATCATTTTCGCTGTGGCCAGGTCCGGGGCAAAGTGCGCGCGTTCCGCCGTCATGCAATTCTCCGCCAATGCTGGCTACAATTTGCCGCAAAATCAGCGACATAACTTGCCTCCTTCGAGCTGTTCGCCAGCTCGCCCCCGCGCATTCACTCTTTTTTAGATGCTTATACGTTTTGTAACTGATGGCCAGAGCACCATTAGGGGCTTAATGACACGTTAATTACGGAAGGAAAGATTCATGGCTTCACCGATGACCAAGCTCGCAAAGCAGGCCGAACAGCTGGAGAAGCTCAAGACTGAAGCGAGCGCGGAAGCGGCTGGAATTGTTATGGAAACAGGCGCCTACCAGCTCGGCCCGCAAGTTCTGAAGAAGCTGCTGGTTGCAGCGGCCGGAGCCGATGCGGAAAAGCTGGAAGCTGCGATTGCGGGACTCAAGGCGTCCTGACCCCCTACCCTCGCGCCCTTCCCGGCGCTTAGGAGAATCGTTAGCGTCGCGCCATGTGCGGACGTTACGCCACGGGCGACACCACTTGGGAAGAATATCGGGCCTGGCTGAACCTCATTGAGGGGCACCCTCCCCTCAATGTGGAGCCTCGATACAATATTGCGCCCACTGTGACCGCGCCGTTTGCGGCGGAGATTGATGGGCGGCGTGTCCTGACAACGGGGCGTTGGGGTATATGGCAGCCCTGGATGGAGGGTAAGCGTCTCTCGACGTTCAATGCACGTGCGGAACGATTGGCAGAGTCGCGGCTATTCAGCCCGTTACTCTCTCGTGGGCGGTGCCTGGTGCCAGCGATGGGCTTTTACGAGTGGACCGGCCCGAAGGGCGAGCGCCAGCCCCATTTTATCCGGCATGGCGAAGATCCATTGCTGGTGTTCGCTGGTTTGTGGACGCGGGCTCAGAAGGACGGCGAGCTTGTATCCAGCTTCACGATTATCACGACAGCAGCAAACGATCAGATGACACCCATCCATGACCGAATGCCGGCGATCCTGGACGCCGGCGCAAGGGAAGCGTGGATGAGTGGCGGTGAACCGGCAGAACTGTGCGTGCCGTTCGACGGAGAGCTGGATATATACCCGGTAAAAGGACCGATATCAGGTGAAGGGCGGAGCCTGGTCGAGCAGGCTAGATAGCAAGTGAATGACGATATATCATTGTGGTTGCACTAGCCAACAATCATAGGGAGCGGGGCATGGCAGGGAAATTTTGGGGCGTCGGAGTCGGAATTCTCGCTATTATTGGGGTGACTATTACCGGCGCAACTTTGATGGATAATCGGGTCGGACGAGTTGAGGACCGGGTCCATTCGGAATTTACAGAGTTGCGCCGAGAAATTGGTAATCTCAGATTGACTGTGGAGTTGATCCGGCTGGGTAGAGTTGAAGTGTCACCTACGGGTTCGATCACATCTGAAGATGAAGCTCGGCTCAGGCGGATAGTTGAAGAGTATGATTTGGAGCCATCTGATTGGCGAGAGTTTATCTGGCTTCCTGAAGGAGATGAGAGTTATTGGGAGGAGCTGGAGGTAACGGAACCGAATGGGGACTGAGAAGGAAATACCGTTCCACTGCCGGCATCTTGGCTAGACATGCCCCTCTGTGAGGCGACGCGGCCTTTCGGTAATCGCGAATAAGAGGTGGTTGAGATAGGTGTTGAGTTCACCGCCTTGTGGAGGCTGTGACCCAGCCCCCTGATCCGGGCCGTGAGTTAGTAGAGTCTGTTCGCCTTTCTTTCTGGGTTGATGTGGTTGGTCAAGGCCCGGTGAGCGGAGCTTGCGCGTAGCTCAAGCGAGCCGGGCCGGGG
>JAIUMI010000013.1 GCA_022565665.1 Glycocaulis sp. | reverse complement strand
TGGTAGCGGGAGAGAGACTTGAACTCTCGACCTCAGGATTATGAGTCCTGCGCTCTAACCAGCTGAGCTACCCCGCCACAGGGGTTTGGCGCGTTGCGCGCCCCGGCGCGCTAGCCCCGGAGGCGCGGATATACGCAAACCCGCCCTGTCAGGCAAGCAGGCGTATTCACCTTGCCGCGCAATTGCCCGGTGCAGCACGCATCAGGCCGCGCGCACACCTTCCAGGAAGCGGGCCACGGCGCCGCGCAGCGTGCCGGCCTCGTTGGAGAGGCCATGCGAGGCTTCATTGACCTGGGCCGCGCACTGGCCGGTTTCGGACGCGGCCGCGTCGACACCCTGAATGGCCTGCGAGACGCGGCGCGTGCCGCCTGCGGCCTCCTGCGCCGAGCGGGTGATTTCCTCGGCCGCCGCGCGCTGCTCTTCCATGGCGGCGGCGATGGCGGTGGAGATTTCGTTCATCTCGTTGATCACTCCGCCAATGGCCGTGATGGCGCCGACTGCTTTTTCGGTGGCCGACTGGATGCCGGAGACCTGTTCGGAGATGGAGCCGGTAGCGCGGGCGGTCTGGTCGGCGAGTGTTTTCACCTCGCTTGCCACCACCGCAAAGCCCTTGCCTGCCTCGCCGGCGCGCGCCGCCTCGATCGTGGCGTTGAGGGCCAGAAGATTGGTCTTCTCGGCAATCTCGTTGATCAGACGCACCACGCCATCAATCCGCCCGGCCGCCTCGCTGAGCGCGGTCACGTCCTGGCTCGCGCCAGACACTTCATCGGCTGCGCTGCGCGCGATGGTGGAGGAGCGCGAAATCTGCTGGGCGATCTCGGCGATCGAGGAGGTCATCTCCTCGGCAGCGGCCGCGACCGTATCGACATTCTGCGCAGCCAGCACGCCAGCCTCGTTCACCTCTGCGGTACGCGAAGTGGCACTGTTGGAGCTCTCGGTCAGCGCATTGGCCGCCATCTCCATCTCGCCTGCGGCGTGAGACACCGCCTCCAGAGCGCGCGAAGAGGTATCCTCGAAATCCTTGATCAGCGTCTCGATGGTTTTCGCACGGGCCTCGCGCGCCACGCGTTCAGCCTCGCTCTCGCTCGCCAGGCGCACGCGCTCGATCTCGTTCTCGCGGAATACCGCGACCGCGCGGGCCATATCGGCGATCTCGTCCTTGCCATGGTCGTCCAGCGCCTGACCGGTATCACCCGCGGCCAGCGCCGTCATGGTGCGCGAAATGCGTGTCAGGCGCTGCAGCAGGTTGGCGTTCACATAGAACCAGCCGATCACGCCGGTGATCGCGATGGCGCCAACCGCCATGACGATCAGCAGGATCTGGCCCGACAGCACAGCGGTATAGCCATCGCTGCTCGCACTGGCCGCCAGCGTTGCCGCATCACTGACCACCGTGTCCACTTCGGCAGAGAGCATGGCATGGGCGATGCGCGCATCTTCCACCGCGTCCGTGGCGGCAATCTCGGCGGCAATCTCGGCCCGGCGCAGCGCGAACACGCCAGTGTCGCCCTCGCCGCGTTCGATCAGGGATTCCGATGCGCTGGTCACGGCCCCCGAGGCGGCATCACCCAGAATGGCCAGATTGACGAACAGCTCGTCCATCGCCAGTTCAAAGCGCCCCTCCACATCGGCCACTTCGCCTTCGGACTGTGCACCGTCCAGCTCGGCATACTGGGTCAGGACCAGATTGAGATCGATGATGAGCCGCAGATAGGTTTCCAGTTCCTGCGCGTTGGCCGCGTTCTCAAGGCCGGCCTCGAGAGCTGCCACCGCCTGCGCGCGGTCAGCAATGGCGCCGGCGACCGAATCCAGCCGGGCGCTGCGGGCTTCCAGATTAGCAATGGTCGGCGCCTCGGCGGCATTCACCCCGGCGGCCAGATCATCGAGAAGTTCGGTAAGGGCGGCGGTACGGGCCGGTTCCAGCCCGGCAGTGCCCAGATCGGCAATCGCACTGCGTGCGCGCTCGAGAAGGTTGGCAAGGCGCGTCTGCGAGGCGGTCATGTCCACCGCGTCAGCCGAACGGGCAAAGGCCGCCAGCTCACCCGTTATGGCGCCACTGGCGGATTCCAGGGCGCTGGCCGCGTTGGCCATGGGGGTTGCTTCTTCCACCACTCCGGTGAGGGCGCCGCGTGCGGTCTGCAGTGCGATCATGCCGGCCGCTGATGCAGCGACACCGGTCAGGGCCACAAGTGCAAAGGCAGCAATCAGGCGTGTGCGCACGGAGTGAAGGTTCAGCTTCATTCGATCATCCCCCGTTAAGGTTAACGCGCCGGGCGCGAGAAAAGGCGGCCGGGAATCACCCCTGACGCCGCCCTTTCATTTTCTAGAGCTAGTCTGCAAACGCGAAGTTAAAGACCTGCTCGACACCTTCGGTCGTTTCGGCGGCGGGCGCATAACGCCAGCGCTCCAGCGCGCGCAGCACGGAACGCTCGAACACACCGGCGGGTGTGGCCTCGACCACTTCCACGTCTGCGACTTCGCCTTCAGGCGTCACATTGTAGCGGACCGTAACATGGCCCTCGAGATTGCGGCGCTCGGCGCCGCGCGGATATTCCGGAGCTACCACGTTGACCGTTTCACGATCAGCCGAGGCCAGAGCCGGAGCCGCAGCAAAACCAGAGGCCATAACAGCAGCCAGAACTACAGATTTGAAGAGTTTCATGATGTCACCCAACCCATATTGATGCCGCTGTTTGCGCGGCTTGAGACTTCACCCCGCCAGTCCGTTTTCCGGCCTGACGCGTACTGTCTTACCGGCAATGGGTTTCAAACGGCTTAATCAAGTGCGATTTATTCGCTTGCGGACCGGAGGGCCTCGGCCGCAGAACGCGCGGCCAGCGCCTCGCCATCCGTGCGGGCTACGGCGGCCGCCGTTTCAAACAGGGCGCGCGCCTCTTCCACGGCACCGGCATCTGCGCGTATCTGCGCCAGTCCCAGCGCAGCGGCGAAATGGCCGGGCTCAAACGCCAGCACCCGCTCATAGAGCGTTTCAGCGTCGCGCCGCTGACCGGCATCGAACAAGCAGCCCGCATGGGCCGCCATCGCACCCAAGTCCCAGGGTGTATCTTCAAGGCGCGCGCCGGTCTGCTCACACGGCCCACCAGCGGACGGTGTCAGGGCAACCGGTGCGCCGCGCTCTGCCGGGGCTTCAGGCCGATCAGCTGAGACATCAGGTGTTCGCGCCGGCCCGTCTCCGGTGGGGGGGGCAGGCATAGCGCTGTCACCTGGCGCTGTCTCCCGCCCGGCCTGCGCCGCGTGTGAGGCACCGGTCTGAGCAGCAGCGGCAAGCGGCGGTGTGGGCGCGATGCGCACGCCCTCCAGCGCGATCACGACACCACCTTCTGCCAGATGGGCGCTAGCGGTTTCCCACTGCCCTTCCACGCGCAGGCTGCACGAGGCATCGTCGTCCGCAGACAGTACCAGACGGGTTACAGGACGACCTGCCGGGGGGACGATGTCGCGCGGCGCACACGCTGCGCCTGCGAGCACCATGCTCACCTCACCGGGACCGGCGATGGCCTGCATGGCATCGGGCTGCACCTCCAGCGCCAGCCAGAGATCTGCCGAGCCGTCACGTACATTGACGAGACGCGCATCATTCAGGCTCTGCTGAGGGATGGCAGCGCCGTTCAGCGCAAGGGCAAGGGTGGCGGCAAGGATCATGCAGTGCAGCTTGCAATGAGTCGGCCCATGGGCGAGCGCTTCTAGCTCACCGCCCCTGGCAGGCACACATCATGCGCCAGCGCGCCGACAAGACGGCCCTCACCATCCACGACGCGCTCATAGAGATAGCAGCCATCCCCCGGGGCAGGCAGGGTGCCGGGAATGAAGACCGGATCACCTTCGCCCGGACGGGACGGTTCGGTGTCGGACACGGCCCGCCAGCTGGCCCGCATGCCGTTATGGCTGCAGTCAAACCTGCCCGAACCGGGATATTCAAACCGCACCACCACGGCTCCGTCATCATGACGCGCATGGACTATGCGGCGCTGACCGGCCCCGCGCACATGCGCCACGGCGGAGACCGCACTATCGGCCCGGCAGGCCTCTATGGCGGGCAGGAACTCGCCAATCTCGTGCGTCCAGAGCGGATGTGGGCCGGTCTCGCGGGCACAGCCCTCATAAGGCCGCCCGGCAATCTCCAGCATGGCGAAATGGCCATAGCGCATGCCGCCTATCGCGCAGGGACCGGCCTGCAGAATGAGCGTCACATCGCCATGCCGGCCCGTATGGCCCTCAAACCGGCGTACGCCGCCGGCAAGCCAGGGTTCGGCCATCTCAAGAACCGGATTGAGCAGCGCCGCCGCGCCAGTATCGATTATGGTGTCGATCTCCACCCCGCCATCGGGCGCTTCGCGGAAGGCCAGCTCCAGCCAGAAGCCCTCGCCTTCCGCGATATAGCCGGAGAGCTCCGGGCGTGACGGATCGCGCGGGGTGAAGTCTGCGGGCGCAGGCGCAGCGGAGAACGCGCTGGTCATCCCGCCGGACGTGGTGGGGGCGCAGGCCGATAATCCTGCCAGCAGGGCCGAAAGACCCGCCAGAAGCGTGATGAACCGCATGCGCCCCTCCCCCATTTAATCGCTAGTATACTTCGAACAGGCCCGCCGCGCCCATACCACCGCCAACACACATGGTGATGACAACGTATTTGACGCCCCGGCGCTTGCCCTCGATCAGGGCATGGCCGGTCATGCGTGCACCGCTCATGCCGTAGGGGTGGCCGATGGAGATCGCCCCGCCATTGACGTTCAGCCGGTCATTCGGGATGCCGAGCTTGTCGCGGCAATAGAGCACCTGCACGGCGAACGCCTCATTGAGTTCCCACAGGCCGATATCGTCCATCTTCAGGCCGTTGGCCTTGAGAAGCTTCGGCACGGCATAGACCGGACCAATGCCCATCTCGTCCGGATCAAGACCCGCCACCGCAATGCCGCGATAGGCACCGAGCGGCGTAAGGCCCCGGCGCTCGGCTTCCTTGGCTTCCATCAGCACGCTGGCAGACGCGCCATCGGAAAGCTGGGAGGCGTTACCGGCGGTGATGAACTTGCCTTCCTTCACTTTCTGGCCGTTGGCGTGGACAGTGCGCAGGCCTTGCAGGCCTTCCAGTGTGGTATCGGCGCGGTTGCCCTCGTCCTTTTCCAGCTTCGTATCGACGATGGAGATCTGGCCCGTGGCCTTGTCCATCACGCCCATCTTGGAAGCCAGCGGCACGATCTCGTCATCGAACTTGCCCGCAGCCTGGGCGGCGGCCGTGCGCTGCTGGGACTGGAGCGCGTACTCGTCCTGCGCCTCGCGCGAGATATTGTAGCGCTCGGCCACGATCTCGGCGGTTTCCAGCATGGACATGTAGAGATCGGGGCGGTGCTCGTTGATCCACGGATCAAAAGCGCGGTGGATGTTCATGTGCTCGTTCTGGACCAGCGAGATGGACTCCAGACCGCCGCCAACCGTCACATTCATCCCGTCAGAGATGATCTGCTTGGCCGCCATGGAGATCGCCATCAGACCGGACGCGCACTGGCGGTCCACCGTCTGGCCCGACACGCTGGTGGGCAGTCCGCCGCGGATCAGGCACTGGCGCGCTGTGTTCTGGAAGGTGGAACCCTGCTGCATGGCGGCGCCCATCACCACGTCATCAATCTGTGCACCGTCGACGCCAGCGCACTTCACCGCCTCTGCGATCACATGCCCGCCAAGTTCCTGGGCCTGGGTATTGTTGAACGCGCCGCGATAGGCGCGGCCAATCGGTGTGCGGGCAGTAGATACAATGACGGCTTCACGCATGGACAGTCTCCCTTGGAGTATCGGGTACGGTGCCGCATTGGCCCGCATTCCTGCCCAGTCTTAGACCCTCGCGGCCCGTCATCAAAGCCTTCTATGGACGGGGGTTACATTCACCGGGCCATTTGCCTATGGTGCCCACGCTCAACACCGTTCCGTCCCCCGCGCGACGCATTTCGAAGAGGGGGCAAAGCAATTTCAAGGGAGCCAGTCCATGACCGGCCCTGTGGAAACGCACGTCCAGACCGGCGCAGAGCCAGGAAAAGCTGAACAGAATTACGGCGATGACCCTATCAAGGTCAGGGAGTCCGACCATTACCGGGAGGAATACGTCCAGGGCTTCGTGGAGAAGTGGGACGAGCTGATCGACTGGGACGCGCGCGCCGAAAGCGAAGGCCAGTTCTTCATCGACATCCTTCGCGCACGCGGCAAGACCGACGTACTTGATGTCGCCACCGGCACGGGGTTTCACTCCGTCCAGCTACTCAAAGCCGGATTTCAGGTGACCAGCGCCGACGGCTCAGCCGAGATGCTGGCCAAGGCGTTTGAAAATGCCCGCAAGCGCGGGCTGGTCCTGCACACGGCTCTGGCCGACTGGCGCGCCCTGAACCGGGATATTCACGGACGCTATGACGCCGTGATCTGCCTTGGCAATTCCTTCACCCATCTGCATGACGAGAAAGACCGCCGCCGCGCGCTGGCCGAATTCTATGCCGCGCTGAAGCATGACGGCATACTGATCATGGACCAGCGCAATTATGACGCGATCCTGGATGTCGGCTTCGACAGCAAGCACAAATATTACTATTGCGGAGATCAGGTTTCCGCCGCGCCGGAATATGTCGATGAGAGCCTGGCGCGCTTCCGCTACGAATTCCCCGACAGCTCAGTCTATCACCTCAACATGTTCCCGCTGCGCAAGAACTATGTGCGCGGGCTGATGCAGGAGATCGGCTTCCAGCGCGTGCGCACCTACGGCGATTTCCAGGAAACCTACACCGATCACGACCCCGATTTCTTCATACATGTCGCGGAGAAGAGCTTTGGCGGGTGATATGCAGGCCGCGGTGAAAACCGCCGAGACCTATTATGACAGCCATGATGCGGACCGCTTCTACGCCCTTATCTGGGGCGGGGAAGATATCCATGTTGGGCTCTATGAGGCCGGAGACAGCCCGATCCGCGAGGCAAGCCGCAAGACGGTGGCGCATATGGCATCGCGCCTGACCGGACTTAAACCCGGCGCGCGGGTGCTGGATCTGGGGGCCGGATATGGCGGCGCGGCGCGCTATCTCGCCCGCGAGCATGGCGCGCACGTCACCTGCCTCAATCTCTCCGGGGTGGAAAACGCGCGCAATACCCAACTGACCGCCGAACAGGGGCTGTCAGACCTGATCATGATCGATCATGGCGCGTTTGAAGACCTTGGCTATCCCGATGCCAGCTTCGACATTGTCTGGTCGCAGGATGCCTTCCTGCATTCAGCCGACCGGGAGCGGGTCCTGAAAAATGCCGCGCGCGTGCTCAAACCCGGCGGGGAGATCATCTTCACCGATCCGATGCAGGCCGACATCGTGGACGACCCGGCGGCCCTGCAACCGGTCTATGACCGCATTCACCTTTCCAGCCTCGGCTCCTTCGCCTTCTATCGGCGGACCCTGCAGGCGCTCGGCCTTGAAGATGCCGGCTGCGAAGCGATGACAGGCCAGCTGCGCACGCATTATGCACGTGTGCGCGAAGAGCTTCTCACCCGGCGTGGCGAGCTGAAGGGCGAGGTGTCCGAGGCTTATGTGGAGCGCATGCTCGACGGCCTCACCAACTGGGTGAAGGCCGCTGATGAAGGCCTGCTGGCTTGGGGCATCATCCACTACCGCAAGCCGGGCTAACCCAGTTTCACGCCCGCCGCTTCAGCCGCCTTGGCGATGAATTTCATGGTCTGCTGGCCGCCCTGCTCATAAGGCTCCTGGCCCTTGGGATCGAGAATTTGCGCGAAATGCTTCGCGACATTCTCCGGCGTCTGTTCCGCCGGGGGCAGGAAGATGCCGTCGGTCTCGTAGATGCGCGTGGCGGCATACCCGCCCGCCCCGGCGCACAGCACGGTGCGGCTCGGCGCGTCCTCGCTGACGAGATAGACGAGCCCCGCCGTCACGCTCTCCACCGTCATCAGTTTCAAGGCCTCTTCCGGGATCAGACCCTCGGTCATGCGGGTGCGCGCGGTGGGGGAGAGCGCGTTGACGCGGATATTGTTCTTCGCGCCTTCCAGATGCAGCACGTTCATGAAGCCAACCAGGCCCATCTTCGCGGCGCCATAGTTAGACTGGCCGAAATTGCCGTAAATGCCAGACGATGAACTGGTCATCACCACACGGCCGTAATTGGCCTCGCGCATGATCTCCCACACCGCCTTGGTACAGGCCGCTGCGCCCATCAGATGCACGTCCACGACCGCCCTGAAGTCCTCAAGGCTCATCTTGGCGAAGCTCTTGTCGCGCAATATGCCGGCATTGTTGACGAGGATGTCGACCCGGCCCCATTTTTTCATGGTTGTGTCCACCATGTCGGTAACTTCATCGGCCTTCGTTACATTCGCGCCGTGCGCGATGGCTTCGCCGCCATTAGCCGTAATCTCGTTGACGACGGCCTGCGCGGCGCTGATCGAACCGCCCGTGCCATCAACCGAACCGCCCAGATCATTGACGACCACTTTCGCGCCGCGCGCGGCCAGTGCCAGCGCATGAGAGCGGCCAAGCCCTGCGCCGGCGCCCGTGATAATGGCCACACGGCCGTCAAACCGGATCTCGCTCATGGATGTCTTCCCCTAAAACTGGTGAGTGTTCTGGCGGGGATATGGCCCGCGCTCTTGCTGGCGCGAAGTCAGCCCCCTTTTGCGCTGCAATGCAACAGGGGATGGCTGAAAACCGCACAGGGCAAGAAAAACCCCGGACGGCAGGGCCGGTCCGGGGTCTTTGAGGTCCAGAAATGCCGGACGGCCTACTCCGCCGCGTGGCGGGTGCCTGCGCGGGCATCCTCGATACGCTGGCGGGCGATCTCGTCGGCGATGAGATTGGCTGGACGGCCTTCGCTTTCGGCCGCGTCGAGAATCTCGGCGAGCGTGGATTTCAGCCCCTGCAGCTTGCCTTCCACCCAGTTGCGGTCGAAGCGGGTCTCGATCTCGCCCATGATGTTGATGATACCGCCCGCGTTGATCACATAGTCCGGCGCGTAGGCGATTTTGCGCTTCATCAGCTCTGCGCCCATTTCGCGCGTGGCAAGCTGGTTGTTGGCGGCACCGGCCACGGCGCGCACTTTGAGCCGGTCAATCGTGTTCTCGTTGATCACGGCACCGAGCGCACACGGGGTGAAGATATCGGCCTCGACATCGTAGATTTCGTCCTTGCCGACCGTCTTCGCGCCGAGCTCGGCAGCGAGCTTTTCCAGCGCATCGGTATTGATGTCGGTCAGGGTCAACTCCGCGCCCGCCTTGGCGAGATGGCGGCACAGATAGGCGCCGACATGGCCGGTCGCGCCCTGCACAGCGATACGCACGCCTTCAAGCGAGGATTTGCCCAGCGCCTTCTCGGCGACCACCTGGATGCCGAAAAACACGCCCTTGGCTGTCGTAGGTGAAGGATCGCCCGTGCCCTGCGGCAGGCCGACCACATGGCGGGTGGTGCGGCGCGCGCTGACCATGTCATCGGGGCTCACGCCCACATCTTCGGCCGAGATATAATGACCGCCGAGCGAATCCACAGCACGGCCAAAGGCCTGAAACAGGGCTTCGCGGTCAAACTCGCCCTTCGGCTTGATGATCACGCTCTTGCCGCCGCCAATCGGCAGATCGGCCATGATGTTCTTGTAGCTCATGCCCTGTGAAAGGCGCAGTACGTCGGTCACGGCCTCAGAAGGGCTGTCATAGCCCCACATCCGGCAGCCGCCGACAGCCGGGCCGCGCACGGTGGAGTGCACCGCGATGATGGCCTGAAGGCCGGTCGCCGGATCGCTGGCGAACAGCACCTTCTCGTGATTGTCGAAAGAGGGATGTTCGAACACGCTGGCTGGCACGCTCATGGGGGAGTTCCTTATGTCCTGGGCTGTGCCGGCTAACCGGCACGCAAGCAGCAGATCAACGGTATGGGCCGGGTCTCATCGCCCTCTGGCCACCCTGAAATCACCGGATCCGCCTGTTTCATGCGCCGCCATTTACTCCCCTTGCCGCCCCGGCGCAAGTTACGGAAAAATATGGCACTTTGTCCGGTCAAAGTGCGGAGGTCAGGATTTCGCGGATGCGAGATCGCAGAAACGGCAAAACCTCTTTTTCAAACCGGGGGTTCCGCCTTAACCATGCCGTGTTCCGCCAGCTCGGATGCGGCAGCGCAACAAATCCGGGAAGAAAATCTCGCCAGCGCAGCACTGTCGCGGTGAGGGTTTCGCGCCGGTCCAGATCGAGATAATGGCGCTGGGCATGGGCGCCGACCAGCAGGGTCAGTTCAACGCTTTCAAGGCTTTGGGTGAGCCTGTCCTGCCAGAGCGGGGCGCATTCACGCCGGGGTGGCAGGTCACCGCCCTTCGCATCCAGCCCCGGAAAGCAGAAGCCCATGGGCGTGATGGCAAACAGACGGGGATCGTAGAACTCCGCCTCGCTCACTCCCATCCAGCCGCGCAGCCGGTCGCCTGACGGATCGGTGAAAGGACGGCCCGAAGCCTGCACCCGCGTGCCGGGTGCCTGCCCGATAATGCGGATGCGGGCAGTGGCACTGTCCTGCAGGACCGGGCGGCAGGGATGATCCAGATGCGGTTGGCAGACCCGGCAGGCACGGATGTCTGCGGCGAGCGTGTCAAACCGCTCCGCCATCAATCGCCATCACCCACCGGGAGCGAGAGGCGGTAGACGCCCCTGAAATCCTCCGGGTCGACGGGCTTGCCCTTGCGCAGAATGGAAATCTCGCCCTTGCGGGCCATCCCCACGGCCACGGCGCGCACCTCGCGCATGTGCTTTTGCCAGTCCTCCGGCCAGACGGCGCGCGCGGCCTCTGACGGGCAGATGGATTTGCCCACGCCCCGTTGCTCGACGAGGGCGAGAATCGCGGTCTCTATGGTGTTCTTGCTCATGGACTGGAGATAACGCCGATCATGCGCCGTGACCACCGCCCCTACTGGATGCACAGCGCGTGGGAAGCATATGAGAATGCGTGGGTGTCCCATTTCCTCAAGGCGCATTTTGAAGAACTGGGGCCGGACCCCAAGATCGTGCGGCCGTGGAATATGGAAGTGTTCGGGCCGAACATACGCGTGGGCCGAGCCCTGCATGTCGTGACGCGCCGCGATCAGCCGGTGAGCTTTACTGTCTGGTCGCCCGGCGACGTGCCCGGCTCCATCACGATTGGCGATTGCTGCTTCTTTGCGGGCGGGGTGCGCCTGCTGGCGGGCGGGTCAATCACGATTGGCGACGGCGCGCTGATCGCGAAGTCTGTCACCATCACCGATTCCGACTGGCACGGGCTGTATGACCGGATCGATCCGCGCCCCGAAAGCAAGCCCGTCACCATCGGCCGCAATGTCTGGATCGGCGATGGGGCGTTCGTCGGCAAGGGCATAACCATCGGCGATAATGCAGTCATCGGCGCGCGTAGCGTCGTTACCCGCGACGTGCCGGCCAACATGGTCGTCGCGGGCAATCCGGCCAGGCCGGTGAAGCAGCTTGACCCTGACGGCCCCTACAAGACCCGCATGGATCTGCTGGGCGATCCGAAGAGCCTCAACGCCTTCATGGAGAACGCCTACAAGCAAACGCTCAAAGGCAATTCCACCCCAGGCTGGCTACGCTCGAAGCTGTGGCCGAAGGCGGGGGACTAAAGCCATTCTGTCATGGCCCGGTTTATCCGGGCCACCCATGCCTGAGAGGTGAAGGTTAGCGGCATCGTTGCAGGAATGGGTCCCCCGGACCGCTACGCGGCCGGAGGATGACAGAACGCAATCTAAAGCCCGAACAGGCCGCCGGGCAGGGCACCGATCACGGCCCCGGTCATCAGCGTTGCCAGCGTGCCGGAAATCAGTGCGCGCGGTGCCAGCGACAGGATATCGGCCCGGCGCGAGGGCGCGACCGCGATCAGGCCGCCGATCAGGATGCCGACCGACGAGAAATTGGCAAAGCCGCACACCGCATAGGTCATGATCAGGCGCGAGCGTGCGGAGAGATCATCGCCTGCGCCCGCCAGCGCGTCATAGGCGAAAATCTCGTTGAGCGCGGTTTTCAGCCCCATGATGGACCCGGCTGTCTGGGCCTCGGCCCACGGAATGCCCGCCAGCCAGACCAGAGGCGCAAACAGCCAGCCGAGCACCCGCTCCACCGACATGGGCGCACCATTGATGTCACCCGCTGCGGCCAGCGAGAAATTGATCAGCGCGACAATGGCCGTGAACACCAGCAGCATGGCGATGATGTTCACGAACAGGCGCACACCGTCCGACACGCCGGTGGTCAGCGCGTCCATAGACGAATGGTAGAGATTGACCGGGATCTTCTCCTTGCTCGCCTGTTCCTCGGTTTCGTCCTGCGGGTGCATCAGGCGTGCAAGCAGCACAGCGGCCGGCACCGAGATCAGCGAGGCGGTGAGGATGTGGCCTGCCGCATCGGCGACAATGCCGGTGAGCTGGCTGACATAGATCGCCATCACCGAGCCCGCGACAGTGGAGAAGCCCACCGTCATGATCAGAAACAGGTCAGACCGGCTCATCGTGGGCAGGCGCGGACGGATCAGAACCGGGCTCTCGGTCATGCCGAGGAAGATGTTCGCCGCCGCGCCAAGGCTCGCCGCGCCGGAAAGATTGAGTATTCGCCGGAACATCAGCGCAAAGCCACGCACGGCAAATTCCAGCACCCGCCAGCGCCACAAAAGCGCGGAGATCGCCGAGAGCACGATCACCATGGGCAGGGCCTGAAACGCGAAGATGAAGGTGGAGGCGTTGGCGTCCGGGTTGATGAGGAAGGGTGCCTCCCCGCCGCCGACATAGCCGAAGACGAAGCTTGTCCCCATCGTGGTGGCGGCCTGCAGCACCTCCACCACGCCGGTCAGCGAAGCAAGGAAGGCGCGCGTCGGGGCAAAGCTATAAAGGGCAAAGGCAATCGCGAACTGCACCAGCACCGCGCCAAGGATCAGTACCCAGGGGGGCATCTTGCGCGGGCCGAGCGCCCAGGCGATGGCAACAAAGGCGAACACGCCCAGAAGGCTGCGCAGCTGCAGGCCCATATCTTCCATGAAATTCCCCCGGACGGCAGGCATGTTGGCTTGAGAGCGCGGGTGCTAGCCCGCCAGACATTAACGCACAATAGGCAGGGTGCAGACAAAGGGGAAGCATTGCGGCAGCGGCGCAGCTATGCCTAGAAAACGCCATGACCGCCCCCATCTGGAGCCCCTGCATCAAGGTATGCTTTGTCGACCCGCGCGAAGGGCTTTGCGTGGGCTGTTTCCGCAATATGGAAGAGCTCGGCCGCTGGACGAAAATGAGCGGTTCCGAGCGTGAGGCGGTAAAGCCGGTGCTTGACCAACGCCGCGCCGCCTATGAGGCGAAGGCGAGGTAGGGGGCGGGCTGTTTCGCGCTTTCACCTAAAGGCGTTTTCCCGGCGCAAGCCGGGATCCAGAGTTTGACTGGGCACCGGCTTGCGCCGGTGAAACGCGTTGGTTTGCGCTAACCCCCAAACCCCTCCACCACGCCCGCAATCCAGTCCGCGCACGCCACCGGGTTTTCCATCGGGGCGAGGTGGGAATGGCCCGGCAGAGGCGTAATCACGGCGCCCGCCCGGGTCAGCCCCGCCACATCGCGCACGGTGGAGGCCTTCTCGGCCTTCAGCACCCGCACTGGCACTCCGCAGCGCGCAGCGGCCCTGACAGGGTTGTGGCGGTGCGAGGCATAATTGGCCGCTTCCCACGCCGGATCGCAGCTGAGCGTGACACCGCCCTCAACGGGTTTCAGACCGTCGGCGAGATAATCGTCCAGCACGCCCTCCGCCCAGTAGGAAAAGGGCGGTCGGGACACATAGCGCGCCTTCACCGCCTCCACATCCGGCCAGAAATTGCCCCGCCGCAGCGCGCCCTGCACCAGCGGGAAGCGTTTCCAGGCCAGATGCCAGAACGGCGTGTGATTGAGCGCGTAGAAGCCGCCGGGCAGGATCACCGGATCAATGAGGGCAAGGCCCAGAGGCTTGGTCTCAAGCTTCTCCGCTGTCAGCAGCGCCGTCACCCCGCCCATGGAGTGACCACCGAGCACAAACGGGCGCGCATCGAGCTGATCCAGCATGCCGACGATGTCGCGCCCATAGACATGCCAGCTGCGATGCGTGGCCGGATCGGCGGGCAGGGTTGTCGCGCCATGCCCGCGCAGGTCGGGCGCGATGATCTCGTACCGGTCAGCCAGTCGCTCCAGCATTTTTACGCCTGAACGCGCATTGAAGCCATTGCCATGCAGGAAGACGAGCCGCGTTGCGCCGGGCTTCTCCCAGACAAGAGCGGCCATCTCCCCGTCAGGCAGGGCAAAGCGGCGTGTCCCGGGCTGGTTTACTGCCATCGCTCAGTCCCTACTCTGCTTCGCTTTCGATGGCCTGTATGAGGCGCACCAGTGCGTGTTCGCGCTTCAGCGTCCGCCCGTCGAGCGAGGCCGCAAGCATGACGCCCCAGAGCGCATTGGTGACCAGGACGGCTTCGGCCGAGGCCAGCGATTCCGGGCGGAGTGCGTCTTCCTCGATATGCAGATTCCGCCGGGCGCATTCATCGAGAATGGCCGCGCGTGTGGTGCCATTCAGCGCGCCAGTATCCCGCGACGGCGTGAACACCGTGCGGCCGGTCACCCAGAAGAGATTGGCGCTGTCCGCGCACGCCACATGGCCGTCGGGCGACAGCATTACGGCCATGTCGCCTCCCTTCGCGCGCGCCTCGCGCCGGGCGAAGACATTGTCGCCATAGCCGATCATCTTGAAATGGGCGGCGAGTGTCAGCGGCGCCCGGCGCGGCGCATTGACCAGAACGAGCGCTGGCGCAGACCGCTCCGGCAATGCGCCCGCCGTCATCAGAACGCACGGCTTTGTCCCGGACATACCGTCCAGCCCGCGCCCGCCGCTTCCGCGCGTAACCGTGAGGCGGATCACGGCGCGGTCCAGCCCGTTACGACTGGCCAGGTCTGCGGCCAGAGCCGGAATGTCAGATGGCAGGTCAGCCGCGACACCCAGCGCGTCGAGACCGTTTGTCAGGCGCTTTTCGTGGCGCGCCCAGCGGCGCAACACGCCCGCTTCAAACCGCATGGTTTCAAACAGTCCATCACCCAGAAGGAAGCCCCGGTCAGCGACGTTTACACTGGCATCGGCCGGGTCGAGATAGGCGCCATCGAGCCAGAGCGTCATGTCCCTACCCCTTCGATGGCGCGCTTGAGCATGGCGATCTTGGCATGGGTCTCTGCCAGCTCGTCTGCCGGCTCGCTATCAATGGTGATCGCGCCGCCGGAGCGCGCCTGCACCTCCCAGCCCTCGCCATCCCGCACGAAGGCGGCGGTGCGGATCATGACGTTGAAATCGGCCTGGCCATCCGGTCCGATCCAGCCCATCGCACCGCAATAGGGGCCGCGTGCCTCGCCTTCCAGCTCGGCAATGATCTCCATGGCCCTGACCTTTGGCGCGCCGGTGATCGATCCAGGCGGGAAGCTCGCCCCAATAAGGTCTGCCACACTGCGCCCGGGCGCCAGCTGTCCTGTTACCGAGGAGACCAGGTGATGAACATTGGCAAAGCTTTCCACGGTGAAGAGCTCAGGCACTTTCACGCTGCCGCTGGCGCATACGCGCGACAGATCATTGCGCATCAGGTCCACGATCATCAGGTTTTCCGCGCGGTCCTTGGCAGAGGCGGCCAGCTCTGCGGCCAGCTGCTTGTCCTCCTCCGGCGTTGCCCCGCGCGGGCGTGTACCCTTGATGGGCCGGGGCTCCACCGTCCCGGCCGGCGACAGGGAGACGAAGCGCTCAGGCGAGTTGGTGATCACCACCCGGTCCGCGTCAAGGCGCAGCCAGGCCGCAAAAGGCGCAGGGCTGTCCTTGGCCAGCCGCCGGAACACGGCCAGCGGTGCCTCATCGCCGGACAGCCTTGCCGTAAAGCGGTGGGAAAGATTGACCTGGAACACATCGCCAGCGCGCACATAATCGCGGGCGCGGGCCGCAGCGGTCATATAGCGTGAATCGCTCCAGATCGGCTCCAGAGGCCGCTCCAGCGCCGCGGCAGGCTCTGAAGCCTCCGGCGCGCTCAAGGCGCTGTAGAGGCGTTCTGCGGCCTCTGGCGGGCCTTCCACGCGCAGGGTGCGGGTCTGATGATCGAAGACCGCCACAGCCTCGTAAAAGCCGAGCGCCAGCTCCGGCCAGCGCGTGAGGGTGCGGGCCGTTTCCGGCACCGTCTCGAACCGGCCCGCCAGCTCATAGCCGAACAGCCCGCCCAGCCAGCCTGTCCGGCCGGCGCGAAGCGCCGCGCGCAGCGGCGCAAGCGGATCACCATTGCCCGGCCGGTCGATCACAAGAGAGGGAAAGGCTGCAAGATAGCTGTAGCGGCCCCGCGCGCCTGCCCCGCCGCCCAGCAAAGCCAGGCTCATCGGCAGATGCGCGATACGGCACAGCAGGTCCTCAGGCGAGCGCCAGTCCAGCGCCCGTTCAGGCCCGCCGGACCGCACCGCCGGCATGGCGTTCACCACGCGTCGCGCAAGCGCTCGCGCAGGCGGGCCAGCGTGTCCTCGTCCAGTCCCAGTTCCTCACGCAGATAGACGCGCGGATCGCCGACCGCTTCCATGGCGGCATCGTAATAGGCCGTATCCACGCCCAGAAAGGCGCGCAGCTCCGCCTCACCAGCGTCCTTGCCCAGCTCATCCTTGAGGCGTTTGGCGATGGCCGGAATGATGCGTTCGAAATTCACCGCCGTATTGGTCATCAGATAGTCAGCGCGTACCGCCTCTTCATCCACGCCGAGCTCGGTCAGCAGGAAGGCGCAGAACAGGCCTGTCCGGTCCTTGCCGGCTGCGCAGTGCACGATGAAGCCATGATCGGGTTCGGCGTCAGCGAGCGCCCGGAAGCCTTGTGCGAAAACCCACTGATTGCCGGGATCGAACGGCAGCTCGCGATAGATGTCGGTCATGAAGCCGCGGATGGATTTTTCCGTCAGTTCGTTATCGCGCAGGAACACAAGGTGGGGCGGCTCGGCAGAGCCCGCATGATCGCTCGCCAGCACCGTAACGCCTGCACGCTCCGGCCAGTGCGAGGGCTCCATTTCGCGTTCGCGGGGACGTCTGAGATCGGCCACCACCTTGATGCCCAGACCGTCCATTGCGTCGAGATCAGCTGGTGTCGCACGCGAGAACTGCCCGGACCGATAGAGGCCGGAGCGTACCCGCCCGCCATCTGTTGTGGGCAGGTCGCCAAAGCGGCGGAAATTATGAACCCCCTGAAGGGGAAGGACACGATCGCTCATGACCCTGACCTACTGCGCGGCCGCCCGCCGGGCAAGCCTGCATATTTGTATGAACAGGGAATGTTAACCGGAAACCGGTATCACCTTGAAAAACCCGCAAAGGGCCGCGAACCGGTGGATGGTGATGCGCGTAATAACCTGTCTCTTCACAGAGCATAATCTGTGGTTTGTGCTCCTGGCTGCGATCATGTGCGTGGTGGGCGCAACGATCACGATCCGGCTCTACCGGCTGGTCGTCAGCGCGCAAGGGTCTGCCCGGCTGGGCTGGGCCTTCCTGGCCGCCGTGTGTGCGGGCTCTGCCATCTGGACAACGCATTTCATCGCCATGCTGGGTTATGAGCCTGGTGTGCCGGTCCGTCTGGATTCCGGCCTCACCATCGCGTCCGGCCTGATCGCCATCGCCGGCAGCGGCGCGGCCTTCCTGATTGCGGGCATCCACCGCTCACGCATCATGCAGGCGCTGGGCGGAGCGGCGTTCGGCCTGACCGTCGCGGCCATGCACTTCACCGGCATGTTTGCCTACCGGGTGGACGGGATCGTCACCTGGGACATGAATTACATTGCAGCCTCGCTCATCCTTTCAGTGGCTTTCGGCGCGGCCGCGCTCTACGTAGCGCCCAACTGGAATGGCGGCTGGCGCGCCATGGTGCCTGCCTTCCTGCTGGTCGCGGGCATTGTCTCGCTGCATTTCACCGGCATGGCCGCCTTCCTGGTCGAGCCGCTGGCCGGTATCGAGCCCGGCGCTCAAAGCCCCGCCTTCACCGCCATGGCGATTGCAGTGGCCATTGCGGGCTTCCTGATCCTGGGAACGGGCGTCGCGACCTACCTGATCGAGCAGCGCATGCGCGAAGCGTCGGAAGACAAGCTGCGCCACATGGCGCTGCACGATCCGCTGACCAGCCTGCCCAACCGCACCAGCTTCTATGCCCGCCTTGATGCGCGCCTTGACGGGCCGCAGGCCGGTGAAACCGCCGTTGCAGCCATCGATCTCAACCGGTTCAAGGAAATCAATGACAGCTGGGGCCATGCGGCGGGCGATCAGGTGCTTATCGCGCTGGCCGAGCGGCTGCGCAAGTTTGATGGCGGCCGCCATTTCGCCGCGCGCCTTGGCGGTGACGAGTTCTGCATGATCCTGAAGACCGGCGATGAGCGCGAACTGCAGGATCTGGTGCAGGCGCTGGAAGGCGAATTCAACCAGCCGGTCCAGTGCGGCGCGCTGGAAGCAACCGCCGGCGCCAGTATCGGCGTGGCCATCTATCCGCGCGATGGCGAGGTGCGTGACACGCTGGTGCGCAATGCTGACCTGGCCATGTACAAGGCCAAGGCAGACCCGCTCACCACGATCTGCTTTTACAATTCCGAACTTGGCGACGCCGTACGGGAACGCCGGGCGCTTGCACACGATCTGCGTCAGGCCATCGAGAACAATGAGCTGAGCCTGCACTATCAGGTCCAGACCTCCATCGAGACAGGCGAGATACGCGGCTATGAGGCGCTCCTGCGCTGGAGGCACCCTGTGCGGGGCAATATCCCGCCTGTGCAGTTCATTCCGCTGGCCGAGGCCAACGGCCTGATTCTGCAGCTCGGTGACTGGGTGCTGCGCCGGGCATGCCTTGATGCTGCTGCCTGGCCGGAGGGGCTGAAGGTCGCCGTCAACCTGTCAGCGATCCAGCTGACCCATATCGGCCTGCCGCAGCAGATCCATCAGGTGCTTATCGAAACCGGCCTGCCGCCTGCCCGCCTGGAGATCGAGCTGACCGAGACCGCCCTGATCAAGGACAAGGCCCAGTCGCTGCACATCATGCGGCAAATCAAGGCGCTGGGCGTATCCATCGCGCTGGACGATTTCGGCACCGGCTATTCCTCGCTGGATACGCTGCGCGCCTTCCCCTTCGACAAGATCAAGATGGACAAGTCCTTCACCGACGAACTGAAAACCGACCAGCGCTCGCTCGCGGTAGTGCGCGCCGTGCTGGCGCTGGCCAAGAGCCTTGGCATCCCTGTGCTGGCCGAGGGCATCGAGACGGTGGAGCAGCTGGAGCTCCTGCGTCTCGAACACTGCGATGAGGGCCAGGGCTATCTGCTCGGCCGTCCGGCGCCGAAAGACGTAGTGAACCGGCTGGGCACACGTATCGAGGTGAGCGGGGCAGCACCGGCCGCCTCCGCCCCGGCCAGACGGGCCTGACCCCGAAACACGCGCCTAGCGGAAAGGCGGCTCGTCAAAACTTCTGAGCTTGCGCGAATGCAGGGCTTCCGAGCCTGCCGCCTTGAGGATCTCGATAGTCTCGATCCCCGCCATAAGGTGTTCGGAGACGGCCTTGTTGTAGAAGCGGTTAGCAGCACCGGGCAGTTTCAGCTCGCCATGCAGCGGCTTGTCGGAAACGCACAGCAGCGTCCCGTATGGCACGCGCAGGCGGAAACCATTGGCGGCGATCGTCGCGCTTTCCATGTCGACCGCAATGGAGCGCGACTGGTTGATGCGCCGGGCCTCCTGCAGATAGCGCAGCTCCCAGTTCCGGTCGGCATGGGTGACGACGGTGCCGGTGCGCAGGCGCCGCTTTAGTGCCTCGCCCTTGTCACCCGACACCCGCTTCACGGCATCTTGAAGCGCGATCTGGATTTCCGCGATGGCCGGGATCGGAATTTCCACCGGCAAGTCCCGGTCCAGCACCGCGTCATAGCGCAGATAGGCGTGGGCGAGCACATAGTCGCCCAGCCGCTGGGAATGGCGGAGCCCGCCGCAATGGCCGATCATCAGCCAGCATTCGGGCCGCAGCACGGCGAGGTGATCGGTGATGTTCTTCGCGTTGGACGGGCCCACCCCGATATTGACCAGCGTGATGCCGCGCCGGCCTGGCGCTTTCAGGTGATAGGCCGGCATCTGGAAGCGCCGCCAGGGCGCGCTTTCCACCACGCTGACCGGATCATCGGTATTGGCATCCACATGAACGAAACCTGCCGCCGAAAGCGACTCGTACGGTCCATCGGCTTTGAGTTGTTCAGCCGCCCACGCCACGAACGCATCGACATAGCGGTGGTAGTTGGTGAACAGGATGAAGCCCTGCACATCCTCAAATGGCGTGCCGGTATAATGGCGGATGCGCTGAAGCGAATAATCGGTGCGCGCGCCGTCAAACAGCGAAAGCGGGCGCGGCTGGCGCGGCAGCGAGGGCCGCTCGCCATTGGGCAGGGCGTCATCGATCTGGCTGAGGTCAGCATAGGGGAAATGGCGCACCAGTTCGGCCGGTGCGGCACCGTCCATATCCAGCTCCTGCGCACCATCAAGCACGTAGGAGAACGGTATTTCCTGCGTGGACACACCGGTCTCCACCAGCACGTCATATTCGCCCTGAAGGAGTGATATCTGCTCGGTCAGATACTCGCGAAACAGCTCGGGGTGGGTGACGGTCTGGGTGTAGATCCCGCTTTCGGAGAACTTGCCATAGGCCCGGCTCAGAGGCGGCACTGGCCCGTCCGGCAGATAGGTGATGCGCAGCTCGGGATAGGCGAACATGCCTGCGGCGCGCGCCGAACCCGACGGCGGCGGGCCACCATCAAGATAGATCTTCAATGCCGAGCGCAGCGCCTCTACCGCCCGGGTATAGAGTGCGGACAGCCGGTCCACGGCTTCAGCGGCCGAACGCGCCGGCTCGAAGCTGTCGGCTACTGCTTCGGCGCGGACCGGACCGCCATGGTGCGAAAAGCTCAAGACCTATTCGTCCCGCTTGACGAAGGTGACGGTGAAGACCGGCTCGCCGCCAAATTCCGGGCTGGTCGAGCCATCCTCGCTGATGCGCTGGAACACGGTCGGCTCGATCCGGCCTTCCATGCGGTAGCCACGCTCCGACATGCGCCCGCGATGAAACTCGAGCGCGGCCGCAGTGAAGGTGGAAGCGATGAAGGTGATGCGATGCGGCTTGTCGGCCATGGGTCAGATCCTTCCCTTGCGAGGCTGTGGCGGGGATTCCCTATCTCGATAGCCCGTCGCGCGCGCAACGCCAAGCGGGGAGGAACAAGCGAGGTCAGCTTTGGATGCTTTTCCCTCGTCCTTCGAGAAGTTCGCTACGCTCACCCTCACAGATGAGGGGAAAAGCAAACCCGAAGCCCTCATCCCGAGGAGCTTTCGCAAGAAAGCGTCTCGAAGGACGAGGGCCAGTTTTCAGACCTGCGACGCGGATGCGTTGCATGACCAAATGAGGTATGGGTCCCCTGGGACGGCTAACGCCGCCGGGGGATGACAGCGATGAGTGACCGGCGCCCTACTCCACCTCGCAGCGTCCGCCCGTCAGGGCCGACACCATGGCCGGCTCCCCCTCCGTCTCGGCGGGTTCGAGGCCCAAAATGCAGGCTATCAGCAGATACACATTCACGCTTTCGAACGTCTCCGGGCGTTCGCCTGCGGGGAAGAGCGGCCCGGCAGCGATGAAGCCGGCATGCATCACCGGATCGGCCACGTCATAGCCATGCACCCCGATGGAGCGCCACGGGCTCCCCAACGGCAAGGAGCGCGCGCTCATCGTCCAGCCCGGATCGGCCAGCACAAACAGATCCGGCCCGCGCGTGGGGTGATCGAAGCGGAAATGATCCGGCATTTCGCCGCGCTTCCAGGCGCGCATGTGCGGGTGTGCGCCCTGCAGGGACTGGTAGGCCGCCTCGATAGCCTCCGGCTCGCCATAGACGTTCAGGAAGGGGCGGAAACCATTGCCGCCCCGGCCTTCGATTTCGGGCACATAGACGGTGGAAAGGTCCATGAAGTCATCGAAATGGATGACATTCTCTTCCGGGTTCGTCGCCATGCCATGGTCGGAGACAATGAGGATATGGGTGCGGTCCAGCAGGCCGCGCGCTTCCAGCCCGGCGACGATCTGGCCGATATAGCCGTCCACGGTCGCGATGGCCTCGCCCACTTCGGGCGTATTGGCGCCGGTGCGGTGACCAATCGTGTCCACGAGGTCAAAATAGACGGCTGCAAAGCGCGGGCGCAGCGCCTCCGGCCCGTCAAACCAGGCCAGCACCTCCTCCACCCGCTCCTGATAGGGCTTGTTGTGTTCGTAGGGCGTCCAGCGCGAGGGCCGGTCGCCGTCGAACTCCACTTCAGAGCCCAGCCAGAACATGATTGAGGTCGGCAGGCCCTGACGCTCGGCCGTGATCCAGATCGGCTCGCCGGACCACCAGCGCTCGTCCTGCGCGCTCATCGGATTGACGAAACCCTCGTCCAGTTCCCGGTCGAACGGGGCGTTGTTGATCATGCCGTGATCTTCCGGATAGAGCCCGGTCGCCAGCGAGTAGAAATTGGTGAAGGTCACGCTCGGCATTACCGGCACCATGCCTTCAGGGCGCACACCCCTGTCGGCGAGTGCCTGCAGGGCCGGGGCTTCAAACAGGTCCAGCGCGTCCGCCGTCAGCCCATCCACCCCGATCATCAGGACGATATACTCCTCGTCCGGAGCCTCCGGAGGCTGCTGGGTGGCGCAGGCGGCCAGCGCCATGGCGCCAAGGCTCGCGGCCAGACAATGAAGGATGCGCATATCGATTCCCCTCGCAAGAACGTGTCCGGCTGATAGCGCAATGACATGTCAGAGTCATGTCAGACACGCCCCGCCATCTACGCTTCATCATTGCGCAGCGCAGCACAGGCGCTAAAGGAAGGGCCGCAATCATTCCAACCTGCCAGCAGGAAGGCCCAGGCCATGGCAACGCGCCCGCTCGTCGTGATGAAATTCGGTGGCACCTCGGTGGCCAGCACGAAGAACTGGGAAATCATCGCCCGGCTTGCGCGAAAACGTCTGGCAGATGGTGAGCGCGTGCTGATCGTGCATTCCGCGCTCTCGGGCGTGTCCAACCTGCTCGAAGCCCTGCCGGTGCAGGCGCTGGGCGGTATTGGAGATCAGGCGGTGCAGGCGATCCGCGCCAAGCACCTCGCCTTTGCGGCCGAAGCCGGTCTTGATGGAGAGGCACTACTCGCTGAGGAATTCGCCACGCTCTCGCGCCTGGCCGACGGCATCGCCCTCATCGGTGAGGCGAGCGGACGGGTGCGCGCCGAGCTGATGGCGCTGGGCGAGTTGATGGCCTCGCGCCTCGGCCTTGCCCTGCTGCGCCGTCTGGGCGTGGAGGCCGAAGGGCTGGATGCCCGCACCGTGCTGCGTGCAGCCCAGGATGGCGGCGATACGCGCTCCTGGCTGGACAATATGGTCGATGAAAGCCCGGATGCGGCACTCGCCGAACGGCTGGGCCAGCATGATGTGGTTCTGACGCAGGGCTTCATCGCCTCGAAATCCACCGGCGAGACGGTCCTGCTCGGCAGGGGCGGGTCGGACACGTCTGCGGCCTATTTCGCGGCCAAGGCGGGGGCGGCGCGGCTTGAAATCTGGACCGATGTGCCGGGGCTCTTCAGCGCCGATCCGCGCCTTACCGATGGCGCGCGCATGCTTAAAGCGCTGAGCTACGAGGAGGCGCAGGAGATCGCCACCATGGGCGGCAAGGTGCTCCACCCGCGCTCCATCGGCCCGGCCCGGCGCGCGAACATTCCCATGCTGGTCAAAGACACCTTCCGCCCCGACCTGCCCGGCACGCTGATCACATCAGCGCCCGGCGATGACGCCCCGCGCCTGAAGGCCGTGTCGGTGAAGACCGGCGTGCGCCTCGTCGTCATGGAGGGTTCTGGCATGTGGCGGCAGGCTGGCTTCCTCGCCGACGTTTTCGCCTGTTTCAAGCAGTGCGGCGTGTCGGTCGATCAGGTCTCCACCTCGGAGACCAATGTCACCGTCTCGCTCGACCCTGATCCGGGTCTTGATGCAGACCGGCTGGACGCGCTGCGCAAGGCGCTCTCCCCGCTCTGCCGGGTACGGATCGAGGAAGGCAAGGCGGCTGTCTCCATGGTGGGTTACGGCATACGCCGTATTCTTCACCAGCTCGCCCCGGCCTTCGAAGTGTTCCAGGAAAGGCCGGTTCACCTTGTTAGCCAGGCCGCCAATGATCTGAACTTCACCGTGGTGGTCGATGATGGCGAGGACGCCAAGGACAGCTATGGCCGCCAGCTCGCCAAGCGCCTGCATCAGAGTCTCATCTCCAATGCCGAAGAGGGCGCCGTGTTCGGACCCAGCTGGGCGGAGATCACCGCGCCTGCGCCTGCGCCGTCCGCCATACCGGTGACCGCTCCCTGGTGGGTGGAAAAGCGCGACGCGCTGCTCGATATCGCGCCTTCCGAAGGCGGGCTTTATGTCTATGACCGCGCAACCGTATCGGCCCGTGCGGGTGCTGTGGCGGGTCTCACATCGGTGGACCGGGCCTGGTATGCGATGAAGGCCAATCCGCACGCCGAGCTCCTGAAGGCCGTGCGTGTGGCGGGGCTTGGCTTTGAGTGCGTCTCCATGGGCGAGGTGGCGCGCGTACGCGAGACCTTCCCCGATATCGCCCCGGACGAGATCCTGTTCACACCCAACTTCGCCCCGCGCGCGGAGTACGAAGCCGCGCTGGCGCTAGGCGCCCACATCACGATCGACGGCCTGCACCCGCTGCGCGACTGGCCGGAACTGTTCAGGGGCCGCGAGATCATACTGCGCGTCAATCCCGATACCCCGCGCGGCCATCACGAGCATGTGCGCACGGCCGGGCCGAAGGCGAAGTTCGGCGTACCGTTGGAACAGCTTTCCACCGCGCGCGCCTTTGCCCAGAGCGCCGGTGCCATCGTCAAGGGGCTGCACGCCCATGCGGGCTCCGGCATTACCGAGGCAGGGCACTGGCAGGAGGTTGCCGCCATCCTCGCCCGCGCCGCCGAAGGCTTTGAGGATGTCCGTATCCTCAATGCAGGCGGCGGGCTTGGCGTGGCGGCGACACCCGGCGCGCCCGCACTGGATCTGGCCGAACTTGACGCGGCGCTTACCCGTCTGAAATCGGGCCTGCCGCGCTTTGATCTGTGGATGGAGCCGGGCCGCTACCTCGTCGCCGAGGCAGGCGTGCTGCTCTCGCGGGTGACCCAGGTGAAAGAGAGCTTTGGCACGCGCTTCATCGGTCTGGGCACCGGCATGAACTCGCTGATCCGCCCCGCGCTTTATGGTGCGCGTCACGAGATCGTGAACCTCACCCGCCTCGATGAAGCCCCGGCCGGCATGGCCTCGGTCGTGGGACCGATCTGCGAAAGCGCAGACCTGCTTGGCGCCGACAGGCTGTTGCCCGAAACGCGCGAAGGAGACGTTCTTCTCATCGCTGAGGCGGGTGCCTATGGCGCTGTGATGAGTTCGCGTTACAATCTCAGGGACCCTGCGGGCGAAACCGTCCTCTAACCGCTCTGGAGCTGCCTCATGCCGATCCGTTTCCTGCTTGCCGCCCTTGCCGGATTTGTGATCGCGGCGTGCAGCCCCGGCGGCGAGTTCCGGCCGGGCAGTGATCAGAGCTTTGAAAGCTTCGACGGCACCGTGATCACCTGGCGCGAGCTGGGTGACCCGGATGCCCGCCCGGTATTGCTGGTGCATGGCTTTCTGGCCGACGGCCCGCAGAACTGGATCGATACCGGAATCGCCGCTGCGCTGGCCCGCGAGGGGCGGCGCGTGATCGTGCCTGATCTGCGCGGCCATGGCGCCTCGGGACGCCCCGGAGAAGACCAGAGCTGGCCTGCCGACGCGCTGGCGCGTGACCAGTTCGCCTTGCTCGATCATCTCGAGATCACCGAGTTTGACGTGGCCGGCTATTCGCTGGGCGCACGTACAGTGGTGCGCATGCTGGCGCTGGGTGCTGAACCTGGACGGGCCGTGCTGGGCGGTATGGGCGATACCGGCATTACCGCTCCGGCCAACCGTCAGGCGCTGCTGCAGGACGCCCTGCAGCACGTGAACAATCCCGATGCGGCCCGCTCTCCGGAAGCGGCACGTGCCGCTGCCGACTATATCGCGCGCACGGGCGGCGATCCTGAAGCAGGTCTCGTCGTGCTGCGTACCCAACGGGCCACGCCGGCCCGCGCCCTGACCGGCATTACGACCCCCATCCTGGTGATTGCAGGCCGGGATGATGAGGATAACGGTTCGGCCGAGGCGCTGGCGGAGCTGTTTGAAAATGCGATAACCGAACGCACGCCCGGCAACCATCTCTCCGCCCTGCGCGAAGGCGCATTCCGGCGGGAGCTGGTCGCCTTCCTGACGTCGGAGTGAGGGCCTTTGACAGCCCTCGCCCTTCCCTAGATCCCGTTCAGCGCGATCAGGCCCGAGCCGCGCAGCCCGGTGATGATGAACTCCACCGCCAGCGCCGCCAGGATAATCCCCATGATGCGGATGGAGACCGTGCGCGCGGTCTGCGACACCATCCGGTCCAGCAGCGGGGCAACCAGCAAGGCGGCCAGCAGCAGCCCGATCACGATCAGCACAACGCCGGCAAATAGCCCCATCTTCACCGGGCTGGTCGCGGCCTGCTCGGAGAAGATGATCAGCGTGGTGATCGTACCGGGGCCGACCGTCATCGGGATGGTGAAGGGATAGATCGCGGGGTTGTCGATATTCTCCTGCAGGGCGCGCTCCTTCTCGGTGCCCGCACTGGAGGTGTGGCGCGCGCCGGAGATCATCGTCAGCGCGATGGTGAAAAGCAGGACGCCCCCCGCGATGCGGAAGCTGTCAATCGCGATACCGAACACGCCCAGCACCCACTTGCCCGCAATCGCGATGGCAAAGCAGGCGATCACGGCGGCAATCGCGGCCTGAATGGCCATGGCGCGCTGGGCCTTGGGGCTCGATCCGGCCGTCAGTGACAGGAAGACCGGCATCGCCGCCAGCGGATTGACCATCGCAAACAGCGCAGCGAGGAAGCGGCTGAAAAATTCAAATTCCATGTCCGGCCTGTCCTTCGGGCTGCGCGGGGTGGTGTCAGGGGCCGCGATTACTGCGCAGGGCGGCTTCACGCAAGGGTGCGCTGGCGAACGCTGCCTCATTGCGGTTATGCCAAAACGCCGTAACTGCCACCGGCCCGGCGTTGCGCGCGCGCGCCGGGCGCTCTAAGCAGGGCGCAGGAAAAGTCCGGACATTTACCAAGAGATCGCCCATGACTGACACTGCGCCCATCACGCTCGAACGCCATGGCAATGCCGCCCATCTGGTGCTGAACCGTCCGGAAAAGCGCAATGCGCTCAATGAAGCGATGTGGCGCGCCATCCCCGCCCTGCTGGCAGAGGCCGAAGCCGATGAACCCGTGCGCCTGCTGGTCGTACGCGGGGCGGGCGGCGCGTTTGCAGCAGGCGCGGATATTTCCGAGTTCGAGGAGGTTTACGCCACGGCCGAGCGCGCCGCGGACTATTCGCGCGCCATCGCGGCAGCGCTTGATGGCCTTGCCACCTTCCCCAAGCCGACACTCGCCATGATCGAGGGGGCGTGTGTGGGCGGCGGGTGCGGTATCGCGCTTGCCTGTGATCTGCGCTTTGCGGCGGAGGGCTCACGCTTTGGCATCACGCCAGGCAAGCTGGGACTCGTTTACACACTCAACGATACGCGCCGGCTTGTGAACGCGGTCGGCCTGCCTGCAGCGAAAGACATTCTCTTCACCGGTCGGCTTCTCGATGCCGACGAGGCGCTGCGTCTTGGCCTCATCAACCGGCTTGTCAGCGCTGAAACGCTCGTCGCTGAAGTGGAGGCTTATGGCACGCTGATCGCCGCCGCCTCGCCCCGCTCTGCGCGCGTCACCAAGCAGCTTATGGCCCTTATCGAGGCCGGGCAATCGGACGATGACGACGCCACTCGCGCCCTCTTCCTCGAGGCCTTCTCAAGCGCAGATTTTCAGGAAGGCTACCGGGCGTTTCTTGAAAAGCGCGCGCCGAATTTCGGGTGATCGCTACCCCCCGATCAGCGCCAGCCACTCATCCTCGGTCAGCGTTGTCACACCCAGCTCAGTGGCCTTTTTCAGCTTCGAGCCTGCGCCGGGGCCAGCGATGAGATAATCAGTTTTCGCCGAGACAGACCCCGCCACCTTCGCGCCAAGGCTCTGTGCGCGGGCCTTGGCTTCATCGCGGGTGAACCGCTCCAGCGAGCCGGTGAAGACGACCGTTTTGCCGGCTACAGGGCTGTCGGTCGCGACGGCTTCAGCGTCCTCGACCGTCACTTCAGCCAGCAGCCGGTCCAGTGCGGCGAGGTTATGATCCTCCGCGAAGAAGCGGCCAATGGCATCGACCGCCGTATCGCCGAGCCCGTCAACGCCCAGCATGGCCTCGCGCGCTTCGCCCTCCTCGCCCGCCGCGATGGCGGCTTCATGGAAGGCCGCCCAGCTGCCATAGGTGCGCGCCAGCAGCCGCGAGGTTTCCTCGCCCACATGGCGGATGCCCAAAGCATTTATGAAACGGGCAAGCGCGATGGTGCGGCGTGCCTCGATGGCGTCAAACAGGTTCGTGGCAGACTTCTCGCCCCACCCTTCCCGCTCGGCGATGGGCGGGATGAACGCACCTGATGCATTGCGCGAGGCCAGCGTGAAAATGTCGGCAGGCTCTTTCACGATGCCTTCCTCGTAGAACGCCTCCACCTGCTTCTCGCCCAGCCCCTCAATGTCGAACGCCTTGCGCGCGACAAAGTGTTTGAGGTGTTCCTTGCGCTGATAGGGGCAGGCGAACTCACCGGTGCAGCGCGTGACCGCGTTCACTTCGCCGGTCTTCGGGTTCACCTCCCGCTCAGCCGGAGTCTGCAAGGGACACGGACAGGTCTTCGGGAAGGCGAAGGGCTCTGCGCCCGGCTCTCGCCGGTCTTTGAGCACTTCCACGATCTGGGGGATCACGTCGCCTGCGCGCTGCACGACCACCCAGTCGCCGACGCGGATATCCTTGCGCGCGATCTCGTCCTCATTGTGCAGCGTGGCGTTGGAGACAACGACGCCGCCCACCGTGACCGGTTCCAGCTTGGCCACGGGCGTGAGCGCGCCGGTGCGGCCCACCTGGATCTCGATTGCGTTGAGTTTCGTGACCGCTTTCTCGGGCGAGAATTTGTGCGCAATGGCCCAGCGCGGCGCGCGCGCGACAAAGCCTAGGCGTTCCTGCCAGTCCAGCCGGTCTACCTTGTAGACCACGCCGTCAATATCATAGCCAAGCCCGGCCCTGCGCTCTTCCAGAGAGCGGTAATGGGCCAGCAGCCCCTCCACACCATCACAGCGCACCATGTCCGGATTGGTGGTGAAACCGAGCGCGGCAAGCCGCTCCACCGCCTCGCTCTGCGTTGCGCCCAGCGGCTGCGACAGCTCCCCCCAGGTATAGGCGAAAAAGCGCAAGGGCCGCGTCGCCGTGACCGCCGGGTCGATCTGGCGCAGCGAGCCTGCGGCCGCATTGCGGGGGTTCTTGTAGGCAGGCTTGCCGGCCGCTTCCTGCGCTTCATTCAGCTTCGCGAAGTCGGCATGGCTTAAGTAAACCTCGCCGCGCACTTCCAGCACGTCCGGCACATTGCCTTCGAGCCTGTGCGGTATCTCTCCAAGCGTCTTCAGGTTTTCGGTGACGTTTTCGCCCATCTGCCCGTCCCCGCGCGTTGCGCCGGTGACAAGCACACCCTTTTCATAGCGCAAGGACGCCGACAGGCCATCGATCTTCGGCTCGGCAGTGAAGGCCAGCTCGTCACTCTCCGAAAGCCGCAAGAAGCGCCGGATGCGGGCATCAAAATCGCGCACGTCCTCTTCGGTGAACGCATTGCCGAGCGAGAGCATGGGTACGGCGTGGCGCACTTCAGAGAACTTGCCAGAAGGCTTGGCCCCGATGGTCCGGGTCGGGCTGTCGACGCGGGCGAGCTCGGGAAACGCCGCCTCCAGCGCCTCCAGCCGGGCGCGCAGGGCGTCGTATTCCGCGTCAGAGATGACCGGCGCATCTTCTGCGTAATAGGCGCGGTCATGGGCCGCGATCTCTTCAGCGAGGCGCGCGTGCTCCGCGGCGGCAGCGTCGGGAGAGAGGTTCTCGATTTCGGATATCATGATGCCATCAGCTCATCTGCGGCAGCGCGTGCAGCTTCCGTGATCTCGGCGCCCGACAGCATGCGCGCGATCTCCTCGCGGCGGGTCTGGCCGGTCAGCAAGGTGACGTGGGTGCGCATGGCACCGCCCGCCTCATCCTTGGCGATCTTCCAGTGATGATCAGCGCGGGCGGCAACCTGCGGAGAGTGTGTGACCACCAGCGCCTGCCCGGCCTTGGCCAGCTGCGCGAGGCGCGTGCCCACCGCCGCCGCCACCGCGCCGCCCACGCCCTGATCCACCTCGTCAAACACCATCACCAGCCCGTCCTGCTGGCCCGCAAGGCACACTTTCAGTGCAAGCGCGAAGCGCGACAGCTCGCCGCCGGACGCAATGCGTTCCAGCGGCCCGAACGGCGCGCCGGGATTGGTGGAGACCTCGAAGGCTATCACATCCCATCCCGACGGCCCGGCGCGGGTCTCGTCCGGCGTCACGGCAACGCGGAAGCGGGCCTTGTCGAGTTTCAAGGGGCCCAGCTCTGCCATGACCGATCGGGCCAGTTTCCCGCCTGCTTCGCTGCGCGCTCTGGAGAGCGCCCCAGCCGCGCGGGCGTAGTCGGCCTCGGCGGCTTTCAGCGCCGCTTCGGCCTCGCGCTCGCGGCCCTCACTATCACCGACCGCTTCCAGACGCCCCGCCAGCTCATCGCGTAGCGGCCCCAGCGCATCGACCTCGACCTGATGCTTGCGGGCGAGCGCGCGCAGGGCAAACAGGCGCTCCTCCGCGCGTTCCAGCGCACCCGGCTCCACCTCGAAGGCGGAAGCGGCTTCCGAAAGCGCGCTTTCTGCCTCGTCAAACTCGATCAGTGCGCGCTCTATCGCGCCGGCCGCGCGCTCCAGCGCATTGAGGGCCGCGCCTTGCGCGCTGGCCGCATCGCCGCTTTCGCCAAGACCTGAGCGCACCCGCTCCAGCCCGCGCAGCGCTGCGCCAAGGCGGGCAGAGAGCGCATCAGATCCCGCAAAGGCGCTGGCAGCATCCTGCAGATCGGTCAGGGCGGTTTCGGCCTGTTGCAGGAAGCGGCGCTCGGCGGCCAGAGCCGCCTCCTCGCCCGCACGCGGGGAGAGCGCGTCCAGCTCCTCCAGCGCGTGGGTCAGGAAGGCTTCCTCTTCGGCCGATTTCGCCTTGCGAGCGCGCAGATCATCCAGATGCCTGCGCGCTGCGCTCAGTCGCTCCCACGCCTTGGCCACACTGGCAAGCGCCGCACCATTGCCGGCATATTCATCAAGCAGGCCGCGATGGGATTTCGGATCAAGAAGCCCGCGCCCGTCATGCTGGCCATGGATTTCCACCAGCACATCGCCGAGCGCCCGCAAAAGACCGACACTGGCCGGCTGGTCGTTCACATGCGCCCGTGAGCGGCCATCGGCGGTAATCACGCGGCGCAGTATGACGGGCTCGCCCGGCTCGAAGCTGATCCCGGCCTCATCCAGAAGGGCGAAGGCGGCATGGCCTTCAGGCAGTTCGAAAACGGCTATCGCGCTGGCCTGCTCCGCTCCGGTGCGCACCATCGCGCGGTCGGCGCGGTCCCCGCAGGCCAGCCCCAAAGCGCCCAGTAGAATGGATTTGCCAGCGCCGGTTTCACCGGTCAGGGCCGACAGCCCGGCCTCGAACGTAAGATCCAGCCGGTCGATCAGAACAATGTCGCGTATGGAGAGGGATGCGAGCATCGCGCCTCGCCGCTCCCCTCTTGGCTAGCCGAATATCCGGCTCATCGCGCGGCGCAGCAGGCTCGGATCGCGTTCCTCAATGCCCTCGCCGGGCACATCAATACCACGCGAGGTCAGGAGATTATAGCTGTCCTGATACCATTCCGAACCGGGGAAGTTATAGCCGAGCACGGCGGCGTGCTGGCGCGCTTCCTCGGCCACGCCCATGGACACATAAGCCTCCACCATGCGGTGCAGGGCCTCGGGCACATGGCTGGTGGTGCCGTAATTGCGGATCACGTTCTGGAACCGGCCAATGGCCGCCAGATGGAAGCCATTGCGCAGATACCAGCGGCCGACATCCATGTCCTTGCCAGCCAGGTGATCGCGCGTCATGTCGATCTTCAGGCGGGCGTCGCGCGCATAGGGACTGTCAGGAAAGCGCTGGACGACCTGCTGCAGGGCTTCAAGCGCCTGCTGGGTGGTCGACTGGTCCCGGCCCACATCATAGATGCGCTCGTAATAGCAGATCGCGATCAGGTAATAGGCGTAGGGTGCGCTGGAGCTGCCCGGATGCAGGGAGATGAAGCGCTGCGCGGTGGAGATGGCCTGCTCATAGCGGTTGGCCTGATAATTGGCGAAGGCCGCCATCAGCATGGAGCGGCGCGCCCATTCAGAGAAGGGGTGCTGGCGCTCCACCTCGTCAAACAGCTGGGCAGCCTCGGCATAGCGGCGGCGCTCCATCTGTCGGAACGCCTCGTTATAGAGCTGCTCCACAGGCCGCGCGACATAGGCCAGCTCAGCCTGGCGGCGGTTGCCACAACCCGCCAGCAGGGCGGCCGCAACGAAAGCGATGATGATAAAGCGCACAGCGGTCAGCAATGGATGGCCCTTTGGCTTGGCAGCTGGAAGGTCGTTTCGAAGACTCTTCTAGACCATCATGAGCGGCTGCAAAAGCACCCTGTCAGCCATCCGGTGCGGCAAGAGCCACCTAACCCCGCGCCATGCGGCCGCCAGAGGTCTCGGCCATCTCGCTGAGCGACACCATCTTGTAGGCGCTGGCATCGGCCAGAAGGGCGCGTACAGCTACGTTATTGATGCCATGGCCGGGCCTGGATGCCTGATAAAGGCCAAGGATAGGCGCACCGGCGAGATAGAGATCACCCAGCGCGTCCAGTGCCTTGTGGCGGACGAACTCGTCGGCAAAGCGCAGGCCCTCGGGGTTCGCCACGCCGCTATCGTCCAGCACGATGGCATTGTCCATCGAGCCGCCACGGGCAAGGCCCGCCTTGAGCAGGGTTTCATAGTCGCGGCGGAAGCCGAATGTGCGCGCTGCGGCAATATCCTCGCAGAAGGCTTTCGGGCTCACCTCGAAACGGTATTGCTGACGCCCGATCACCGCATTGTCGAAATCGATGGAGACATCGATAGCCGGCTGAACGGACGGCAGGAAGACTGCACGGCGTCCGCCCAGCTCCACCTCGACGGGTTTCAGTACCCGGATCGCTCGGCGCGGCACGGGATGGGTTTTCAGCCCGGCATGCTGCAGAAGCTCGATAAACGGCATGGACGAACCGTCCATGGCAGGGATTTCCGGGCCATCCAGTTCGACCAGAACATCATCGACACCAAGACCGGCAAAGGCGGCCATGAGGTGCTCCACGGTCGATACCGAAGCCCCGTCCTCATTGATGATGGTGGTGCCAAGATCAGTGGAGCGCACCAGATCATAGCGCGCCGGGATACGCCGGTCGGCCAGATCAAGATCGGTGCGTTCGAACATGATGCCAGAGCCTGCCGAGGCCGGTTTGAGCACCATGCGCACCCGGGCGCCTGTGTGAAGCCCGATCCCGGCGCATACCGCCGGCTGGGCCAGTGTCGTCCGCTCGGTCAGAAAAGCCGCCCGCACCATGTGAGTTATATCTTTCTTGTGTCTTCAATCAGCTTTCCGGACGGCACCCCTCCGCACCGCAACCGGAAAACCCCCTCATTCAGCCGCCAAACTAGAGAGGCATTGTCCACAACGGAATTAAACGATTGTTGCACCATGTTACGAAACGGGACGGGCGGCGAAGCCGTTCCCGGTAAACAGGAAAGCCCCGCGCCGGAGCGCGGGGCTTGCTGTCATTCACAAAATGAAACTGCGACGCGCTAGTTCGCCTGCCGGCGCAGGAAGGCCGGAATATCCAGATCGGCGTCGTCGAACTCGTCGGCGAACAGGTCACCAGCCGGGGCGGCGCGGCGCACAGGCTCGGAAGGCGCCTGCGGACGCACCGGCTGGGCAGGCGGACGCGGAGCGGTACGCGCTTCGGGGCGCGCCGGCTGCGGCTTGGCGCGGCGGCCGAACAGGGACAGGCCCTTGCGCAGCGCGCCCTGGGGCTGATCTTCCGGCTCGGGCTCGGGCTCGGGCTCGGGCTCCTGCACCGGCTCCCGGCGCAGGCTTTCGGCTTCCTGGGCCAGCCGCTCCTGATGACGCACCACGGCAGGGCGGGTGTCGTCCTCAACAGTCTCGGCCTCATACCCGCCGGTAAAGGCGTCCGGCGCGGACAGAGCGTCTTCGACGATATCGGCGGACTCAGTGCTCGCCACCGGAGCCGGAGCCTCTTCTTGGGTGGCCGGGGTTTGCTGCTGGGCGGCGCGCCAGGCGGCGGCCTTGGCATGGATGCCACCATCGGCAGGCTGGCGCGCACGCGCGGCCTCCTGCTCGTCATTCAAGCGGCGCACCAGCGGCTGTGCGGGGCGCACGATCTCTCGCGGCTTCATCACGCTCAGCGTGCTGGCAGGCTCCGGGCGGCGGCGCGGATCGGCGACCTGGATCGATTCAGCATCAATACCGGTCGCGACAACCGACACGCGGATTGTGCCGTTCAGACCTTCGTCGAAAGTGGAGCCGACAATGATGTTGGCGTCCGGATCGACCTCGTTGCGGATCTCGTTGGCGGCTTCATCCACCTCGTACAGCGTCATGTCCATGCCGCCGGTGATGTTGATCAGCACGCCGCGCGCGCCCTTCATCGACACATCATCAAGCAGCGGATTGTTGATGGCGGCGTGGGCCGCCTCGATGGAGCGCTTCTCGCCGGAGGCTTCCCCGGTGCCCATCATGGCCTTGCCCATCTCGTTCATCACGGTGCGCACATCGGCAAAGTCGAGATTGATCAGGCCCGGCATGACCATCAGGTCGGTAATGCCACGCACGCCCGAATGGAGCACCTGATCGGCCAGCGCGAAGGCTTCGGCAAACGTGGTCTTCTCGGTCGCGATGCGGAACAGGTTCTGGTTCGGGATGACGATCAGCGTGTCCACATGGCCCTGCAGGCGGTCAATGCCGGACTCGGCGATCGCCATGCGCTTGGAGCCTTCAAAGTGGAAGGGCTTGGTGACCACGCCAACGGTGAGGATTCCCTGCTCGCGCGCAGCACGGGCGATCACGGGCGCCGCGCCGGTGCCGGTGCCCCCGCCCATCCCGGCGGTGATGAACACCATGTGGGCGCCCTGCAGATACTCCATGATCTCGGCAATGGAATCCTCGGCGGCCTGCATGCCCACTTCGGGCTTGGCACCGGCGCCAAGTCCTTGCGTGATCTGATGGCCGATCTGGATGCGATGCTGCGTTCCCGAACGCTGGAGCGCCTGCGCATCGGTGTTGGCGACAACGAAATCCACGCCTTCCAGATTGGCGTCGATCATGTTGTTCACCGCATTGCCGCCGGCGCCGCCCACGCCGAAAACAAGAATGCGGGGCTTCAGCTCGGTGGTCTCGGGAACAGAAAGATTCAATGCCATGGGGCAGGCTCCGTCGTACGGGCGAAAGGGTTAATACCGGTCAACCCTCACTCTTGAGCGGTGTTGCTTAAGCGAGCGTTAAATGCTGCGCGGGCGTTAGCGATTTCTAAGCACCTGATTTGCAGAACAAAAATAGAACTTCTGGTCAGTGCCGCGGCCCGCGTGTCAGAAGCTTTCGGCAAACCAGCGCCAGATCGCGGCCGGGCCGCGTTCGCCTGCGGGGCGGGCCACGCGGCGCGGCGTCTGCTCGGACACAAAGCGCGGCGGACCGGAGAGAATGTCGGGCACGGCCTTTCCGAGGCGGGCGACCACACCGGTGGAGGCAGCAAAGCCCGGCCCCTTCATCGCATCGCCAAGCCCGGCCAGCAGGTGCGGGCGTCCCAGCCGCGCCTGACGAGTCAGGATGCGCCCTGCCAGTTCGGTAAGGCCGGGAAGCTGGCTGGCGCCACCGGTCAGCACTAGGGTGCGTCCCGAAACGGCGCTCATCCCCGCAGCATCCAGCCGGTCACGGACCAGCTCGAAGATTTCTTCGGCGCGCGGGCGGATGATGGCGTTCAGCAGGGCGCGTGGATGCTGGTTCATGCCGGCATCAGGATCAGAGCTGACCGGCGGCGCCTCGATCATGGCGCGGTCATCGTCAGGGCTGTCCAGCACAGAGCCGTAAAGCGACTTGATGCGCTCGGCGGCATGGACCGGCGTGGTCAGCCCACGGGCGATATCGCGTGTGACATGCGCTCCGCCCACCGGCAGCACATCGACATGGACCGGCACGCCGTCGGCGAAAACGGCGACGCTGGTGGTATCGGCGCCCATGTCGATGACGGTCGCGCCCAGCAGCGCCTCGTCCTCGGCGAGCACGGACAGGCCGGCAGCATAAGGCGCGGCGATCACCTCGCTCACCTCGAGGCGGCACTGGGCCACCGCGTTCATCAGATTGCGCACCGGGTCAGCGGCCGCAGAGATCACGTGCAGGTCAACGGCCAGCGTGCGTCCCGCCATGCCGCGCGGATCCTTCACGCCCCGGTTCTCGTCCACCCGCCAGGATACGGGGATGGCGTGCAGCATGGCCCGGCCCGGCTCGGCGCAGCGCTGCAGCCCTGCCGCCAATACCCGGTTGCGGTCGCGCTCGGATACCTGCCGGCCGGGAACCGGCGCTTCTACCGTCACCCGCGTGGAGGCGGGCGCGCCTGCCGTCGTGACAAGGCTGACCGAGCTGACCGCCTGCTTGGCCATGCGTTCGGCATTGTCCACCGCTGTGCGGATCACACCCGCCGCCGCATCGATATCGACCACCGCCCCGGCGCGCATGCCGGCGCTGGACTGATGGCTGACGCCGATCACGCGCGGACGCGTGCCCGTCAGCGTCGCCTCGGTTTTCACGATGAAACAGACGGTCTTGGCCGCACCGACCTCCAGCGCGGCAAACACGCCGGGCTTGCCACCAGCTGCTTCATTGCCACTGGAGGAAAACAGGCCGAACAGCCCCATGCCCCTCAAGCCCCCCGTTCGCGCTGCGCGCTGGCGCCGGCCCGCTCCGGCCAGGCCCGCACCACGAGCTCGCCATCCCCGCGCAGATCAAAGGCCTGAGCATCAAGTTCGAGCAGGCGCTGGTCAGCATGCAGCGCCGCGATCAGGGCGAGCGCGCTCGCCACATTGCTTTCCGGCAACAGGATATCGCTGCCCGAGTTCAGACGTAGATTCCAGCGCCGCTCACCCACCCGCACCGCATGGGTCACCAGCGCGGCCAGCTCCGGCTGACGGGCCAGCAGCGTGACGATTTCGGAAGCATGCAGATTGGCACCCTCGCCCACCACACGCGGCAGATGCGCATGGTCGCCCGCACTCTCGCCGTCCAGCACCACGCCATTGCGGTCCACCACATGATGCACCCCGCCGCTCTGCCAGAGCGCGTAAGGCGCGCGTTCGGTGATGATGACGCTGATCCGGTCCGGCCACAGGCGCACCACGCTGGCGCTCTCCACCCGGCTCATCGCCTCGATGGCGGCACGCGCCTCGCCCGGATCGATGGCCAGAAGACCCCGGCCCGGCTCCGCGCCAATGACCGTGGCGATCTCGGCAGCGCTGACATCGCGCCCGCCCGCTACATCGACGGCCCGCACAACAAACCCGGCCTCGGTCAGCCGGGTCTCGGCCATGCGCGCCATGTTGTCACCAAGGCCGCTGAGGCCACCTGTCACCGCCAGGCCCGCCAGGGCGATGGCGCTAACCAGAAGCGCGGCCAGCGCGCCAAGGCGCAGCGCATTGACCGTGCGGTAGCGCGCGGTGCGCAGCTGGGCGCTCGCCCAGTTCACCACGCGGCGCGGCGGAATGGTCTTTGAGGGTGATTTGCGGGTGCGGGAGCGGGTTGCGCCGGATTGTCCGGCACGGGTGGGGGCAGTTCTATTGCGCCTCACCTCTGGCAACTGGCGTCCTCCGCTATCCAATCGACAAGGTCGGGAAATCCGATCCCGCAATGCGCAGCCTGTTCGGGCGCAAGCGATGTGGGAGTCATGCCCGGCTGGGTATTAATTTCGAGTAACCAAAGCTTACCGTCCCCGCCCTCATCCCAGCGGAAATCGGACCGGGTCAGCCCCCGGCAACCGAGCTCACGATGAGCCGTGACGGCCGCTTCCATGGCCTCGTCGAACACGTTTTGCGGGATATCGGCGGGCAGCTGATGCACCGAACCACCGTCGGCGTACTTCGCCTCATAGTCATAAAAGGCCGTCTTCGGCATGATCTCGGTGACAGTCAGCGCGCGGTCCCCCATCACGGCGACGGTCAGCTCCCGGCCGGGAATGAATTTTTCGATGAGGATTTCATCGCCATAGGGCCAGCTGTCAGCGGCCAGCTCCGCAGGAGGACGGTTCGCCCCTTCGCGCACGATCAGCACCCCCACTGACGAGCCCTGATCATTGGGCTTGGCCACATAGGGCGCGGGCATGAGGTGCTCGCGCGCGGCATCAAACCGGCTGGCGATCAGCCCGTCAGGACAGTTCAGGCCCGCAAGGCGCAACACCGCCTTGGTCTTCTGCTTGTCCATGGCCAGAGCCGAGGCCAGCACGCCGGAATGGGTGTAGGGGATGCGCAAGTACTCCAGCACGCCCTGTATCCGCCCATCCTCGCCCCACAGGCCATGGAGTGCATTGAAGGCAAGGTCGGGTTTCAGCTCCTTGATCTTTTCGACCCAGAAGGGTTCGGCAGGATCAATCTCATGCACCTCATGGCCCCTGGCGCGCAGCCCCTTGGCGCATTCGCGGCCCGAGACCAGCGATACTTCGCGTTCGGGGCTGAGTCCCCCCAGCAGAAGGGCGATACGCTTGCTCATGGCGTCTCTCTTTCAGGCAGGCCGATACGCTTGACCTCCCAGTGCATGTCCACGCCCTCACGCGCGGCGATCTCGGCGCGGATGTCCTCGACGAGACCTTCAAGATCAGCTGCGCTGGCGCTGCCATCATTGATAAGGAAATTGGCGTGCATCTCGGAAAAGCGCGCGCCGCCCTTGCGCCGTCCGCGTCCGCCCACGGCCTCCACCAGCTGCCAGGCAGACCGGCCCTTACTGGCGGTCTGGTCCGGGTTCTTGAAGGTGGAGCCGGAGGTTTTTTCGCGGATGGGCTGGGTGGCAGCCCGCTTCTCGCTGATCGCGTCCATGCGCTCCAGAATGGCGGCTGGTGCATCGGCCCGGCCTTCAAACACCGCTTCGGTGAAGATCCAGTCTTCGGGCGCAGAGCAGTGCCTGTAGGCATGGCCCAGCTCGTCGGGTTTGACGATCAGGCGGCGTCCCCGCCGGTCCAGAGCGATGGCCTCGACCAGCACATCCTTTGTCTCGCTGCCATAGCAGCCCGCATTCATGCGGATCGCTCCGCCGATAGTGCCCGGTACGCCGACATAGAATTCCAGCCCTGCAATACCGGCCTTCGCGGCGGCCTTGGCGGCCATCTTGTCGAGCAGGGCGGCACCGATGCGGATGCGGTTGCCCTCCAGCACCTCGGTACGCGCAAAAGCTGGCGTCAGGCGGATCACTACGCCCGGCACGCCGCCATCCCTGACAAGCGTGTTCGAGCCTGCGCCCAGCACATGGACAGGTATCTCCTCGTGGGTCTCAGCCAGAAAGCGGGCCAGATCGGCCTCGTCTGCGGGCAGGTAGAGCACCTGCGCCGGCCCGCCCACGCGCAGCCATGTAATGTCCGACAGAGGCGCGTTTTCTATGTACTGCCCGCGCACTTCGGGCAGTTGCGGGAGGAGTGAGGGGAAGGTCACAACACCTGCTCCAGACGTCCCGGAAGCTCCGCCGCCCACACCGTGATATCGCCTGCGCCGAGGCAGACGACGAGATCACCGGACTTGGCGCGCGGCTTGATATCGTCGGCGAGTGTTTCGCGCGAGGTAGCCGTCGCATCCCGGTGGCCGTGCGCGGTGAGGCCGGCAATGAGCGAGTCCTGATCGGCGCCCTCGATCGGGCTTTCACCGGCGGAATACACCTGCGTCACCAGCACGCTGTCAGCATCGTTGAAGCAGGTGCAGAATTCCTCGAATAGGTCATTGAGGCGGGTATAGCGGTGCGGCTGTACGACCGCGATCACCTTGTCGTCCCCCGCCCGCTGGCGCGCGGCTTTCAGTACCGCAGCGATCTCCACCGGGTGGTGGCCATAATCATCGACCACCGTGACGCCCTTGGCTGTGCCGGTGATGGTGAAGCGGCGCTTCACGCCCGCAAACCCGGCCAGGGCCTTGCGCGCGGACTCCTCGCTTGCCCCCAGCGCCTGCGCGATGGCGACTGCGCCTGTTGTGTTCTGGACATTGTGCTCGCCCATCATGGGCAGGGAGATGTCTTTCCAGACCACGCGCTCACCGCCGGGCGGCTGGAAGGCAATGTCGAACACGGCCCCTTCCGGGCTGGTACGCAGGTTCACACAGCGCACGTCGGCCTGCGGGTTGAAGCCATAGGTGATGATACGCCGGTCCTCGATGCGCGCGGCCAGCGCCTGCACCTCGGGGTGATCGGTGCACAGCGCGGCAAACCCGTAAAAGGGCAGGTTCTCGACAAACTGGGCGAAGGCATCGCGCAGCGCATCGAAATCGCCGTAATGCTCCATGTGTTCCGGGTCGATATTGGAGATGAGCGCGACCGTGCCGCGCAGCTTCAGGAAGGAGCCATCGCTCTCATCGGCCTCCACCACCATCCACTCGCCTTCGCCCATCTTGGCGTTCGAGCCATAGGCCGAAATGATGCCCCCATTGATGACGGTGGGGTCAAACCCGGCTGCATCCATCAGCGCGGCGATTAGCGAGGTAGTGGTGGTCTTGCCGTGCGTACCGCCCACCGCGACGGCGTATTTCAGGCGCATCAGCTCGGCGAGCATCTCCGCCCGGCGCGCGACCGGAATGCGCCTAGCACGCGCGGCCACGAGTTCGGGATTGTCGCGCTTGACGGCAGAGGAGACAACGAGCGCGCCCGCCCCATCCACATTCTCCCCGCGGTGCCCGATATGGATCACCGCGCCCTTTGCCCGCAGGCGCTCCACATTGGCACTGTCCTTGATGTCCGACCCGGTGACCCGGTAGCCCAGATTGAGCATTACCTCGGCAATGCCGCTCATCCCGATCCCGCCAATACCCACAAAATGTACCGGGCCGGTTGCGGCGCGCAGGTCGATCGGAGCCATCCATGCAATCCTTGAATTATGTCGGGTCAGCCTAAAGCCGATTGCAGGAGCGATGCCAGACGCAGATGCGCGTCAGGCTTGCCAGCCTGCAGGGCGGCTCCGGCCATGGAGGCGAGAACTTCACCATCACCGAGCAGGGATTCAAGCCGCGCTGGCAGCGCGTTCGCAGCAATCTCGGCTTCGGTAACAATCTGCGCGGCGCCTGCGGCCACCAGCCCTTCGGCATTGGCGCGCTGATGATCGTCCATGGCGATTTCCAGCGGTACGAGAAGCGCCGGCCGGCCCAGAGCGGCAATCTCCGAAACGCTGGACGCACCCGAGCGCGAAATCACCAGGTGCGCCTGCCGGTAGAGCGGCCCCATATCCTCAAAGAAGGGCTCGCAATGGGCCTTCACGCCTGCGTCTGCGTAGAGGGTGCGCGCGGCCTCGATCTGCTCGGCGCGGGCCTGCTGGGTCACTTCAAGCCGGTTGCGCAGAGCTTCGGGCAGGGCCGCCACCGCGCGCGGAACACCGTCGGACAGTATGCGCGCACCCAGCGAGCCGCCAATGACAAGCAGGCGGACCGGACCATCGGCGGCAGGCGGTTCATAAGCCTGGATCCCGCCCGCCAGCACCGCCGCACGCACCGGATTGCCGGTCACCTCATGCCGGGCACTTCTCGGCAGGCGGTCCAGCCGGTCAAAGCCGGAGGCAACGGCAAAGGCCTTCTTCGCAAAAAGGCGGTTCACCCGGCCGAGCACCGCATTCTGCTCATGGATGAGATAGGGAATGGATTTCAGGCGGGCATGAGCGAGCGCGGGGAAAGCCGGATAGCCGCCAAAGCCTGCGATCACGTCGGGCCTGAAATCCGAGATGATCCGCCCGGCACCGCCAAACCCCTGCATCACGGTCATCACGTTCGCGGCGGCCCGCACCGGGTTCTTCACCAGCGGGGTGGCCGCCTCGATCCGGTCCACGCCCTCGCCGGGAAAGCCGTGGGCATGGCGTAAGCCCCGCGCATCGGTGACGAGGCGGATCTGCCAGCCCGCCTGCACCAGCGTCTCGGCGACCGCGCGCGCCGGGAAGATATGCCCGCCCGTGCCGCCCGCGGCGATGAGAAGGCGCGGCCGGCTCATGCCCGCACCGTGGCCCCGCCTGCCGCGCGCGGCAGATAGGCTCCCGGCGTACGTTTGGTCAGCGCCAGCAGCAGCCCTGCCGCAAAGGCCAGCGTCAGCATGGACGAGCCGCCATAGGAGATGAGCGGCAGGGTCATGCCCTTGGCCGGGGCCAGCTCCAGATTGACGAGGATGTTGATGAGGGCCTGTCCGCCAAACATCATCGCGAGGCCCGCGGTGGCGAGCTGGGCGAAATGGTCCGACAGGCGCATGGCGTTCATCCAGGCGCGCGCAAACAGGATCGCGAACAGGCCGATTATAGCGAGCGAAGCCATCAGGCCGAACTCTTCAGCAGCCACCGAGAAGACGAAATCGGTATGGGCCTCGGGCAGATAGCGCTTCACCTCGCCCTCACCCGGCCCCACGCCGGTGAACCCGCCGCGGCTGATGGCGTTGACGGCCATGTCGGTCTGGGTCGGGCCGGGCCCGCCGGACGGAGCCAGGAAGGCCGCGATCCGGTCACGCACATGGCCCAGCATGAAATACGCCCCTGCCGCCCCGCCAGCGGCGAGCGATCCCAGCGCCAGCGTGTGCAGCCAGGACAGGCCTGCCGCCCACAGCATCGCCCCGAAGATCACCGTCAGGAGCAGGGTTTGGCCAAAATCAGGCTGGGTGATGAGAAAGCCGACGCCCACGAGATAGAGCCCCACGGCGATGAGCCGGCCGGGCACCGGCGCACCCTTGCTCTCTTCGGAGAACAGCCAGGCGGCGATGACGATGAAGGCCGGCTTGAACAGTTCGGAGGGCTGGAAGGAGAAGCCGCCAAGACGCAGCCAGCGCGCCGCGCCGTTCACCTCATATCCGATGAAGGGCACGGCAATGAGCGCAAGAATGCTGAACACCAGCGCCAGCCCGGCAAACCGGCGTACGCCGCGCGGCGAAAGCGCGGCCATCACCATCAGCACGACGACCGACAGGGTGACGAAGAAGATATGCCGGTAGACGAAATAGAACGGGTCAGCCAGACGCAGGCGCTCAGCCGCAGCAGGGCTGGCCGCCAGCGAGAGCGTCAGTCCGACTACAATCAGCCCGGCCAGCGTAAAGAGCAGGGTCTGGTCCAGACCATGCCATACCCGCGAAGGGGAGAAGCGCCCTGTCTGCCTCATGCCGCACTGCCCTCCATGGCGCGTTTCAGGAGATCCTTGACCGCCTGACGGAACACGTCGCCGCGATGCTCATAGCTCTTGAACTGGTCAAACGAGGCACAGGCCGGTGAAAGCAGCACGACAGGGCGTCGCAGCCCGCTGTCTGCCGCATCGGCGGCGGCATGCTGCAGGGCGGTTTCCAGCGTGCCGGAGATTTCGCTGTCCACCGAGCGGCCGAGCTGCTTTTGCAACAGCCCTGCATCCTGCCCGATCAGATAAGCCTTGCGGATACGCCGGAAGAAGGGAGCGAGGCTCTCAATCCCGCCCTTCTTGGCCTGACCGCCCGCGATCCAGAAAATGTCGTGATAGCAACCAAGCGCCTGCGCGGCGGCTTCGGCATTGGTCGCCTTGGAATCGTTGATGAAGAGCAGCGAGCCGGCCTCGCCAACGCGTTCCTGACGGTGGGGCAGGCCCGGAAAGCTGGCAATCCCGGCCACCGCGTCCGTAACGCTGATGCCAAGCTGGCGCACGGCCGCATAGGCCGCAGCGGCGTTCTGGGCATTGTGCTGGCCGGGCAAGGCGGGCGCGCGGGCCAGATCCATCACCATGCGTGCGCCACCGCCGCCGGTATCGTCATAGAGTTTTCCGGCCAGTGCATAGACGCCATAGCCAACAAGGCGCTGGCTGGAGACCGGGATCACCTTGCGGCCGTGTTCGGCTTTGAGCCGGGTACACAGGCCGGCGCTCGGCGTGTCATCAACGCCGACAATGGCCAGATCGTCAGGGGCCTGATTGGCAAAGATGCGTGTCTTGGCAGCCAGATAACCCTCCATATCGCCATGACGGTCGATATGGTCGGGCGTCAGATTGAGGAAGAGCGCAATCTGGCAGCGCAGCGAATGGGTAAGATCAAGCTGGTAGGAGGAAAGCTCCAGCACATAGACAGCGCCGGGCCGGGGCGGAGCCAGGGTCAGCACTGCCTCGCCGATATTGCCGCCCACATGCACGTCCTTGCCCGCAGCTTTGAGGATATGGCCGATCAGGGCCGTGGTGGTGGATTTGCCGTTCGTGCCGGTAATGCCGATCACGGTCACGCCCGGCACATCGGCGATGGCCTGCGCGAACAGCTCCATATCCCCGATCACCGGCGCACCGACCGCCTGCGCCAGACCCACCATGCGGTGCGGTGCCGGGTGGGTCAGCGGTATGCCGGGTGAGAGTACCAGAGCGGCCATATCGCCCCAGTCACGCCGGTTGAGATCGTCCAGCTCCAGCCCGGCCTTGATGGCCGCTTCGCGCGCAGCCTCATTGTCATCCCAGGCCGAAACTTGAGCCCCGCCGGCGGCCAGCGCGCGCGCAGCTGCAATCCCGGTGCGGCCAAGGCCGAACACCGCCACGCGGCGTCCCTTGTAGGCGTGGACCGGGATCATGAGGGCACGATTACCTCAGCTTCAGGGTGGACAGACCGATCAGGGCCAGCACCACGGCGATGATCCAGAAGCGGATCACGATTGTGGGTTCAGCCCAGCCCATTTTCTCGAAATGGTGATGGATGGGGGCCATGCGGAAGACGCGCTTGCCGGTGAGCTTGTAGCTGGCCACCTGGATCATCACCGAGAGGGCTTCCAGCACGAAAAGCCCGCCAATAATGGCCAGCACGATCTCGTGCTTGACCGCCACGGCAATGGTGCCCAGCGCCCCGCCCAGCGAGAGCGAGCCGGTATCGCCCATGAACACCATGGCAGGGGGTGCATTATACCAGAGAAAGCCCAGGCCCGCCCCCAGGATCGCCCCGCAGATCACAGCCAGCTCGCCCGTGCCGGGCGTGAAATTCAGGAACAGATAATTGGAATAGACCGCCGAGCCGACGAAATAGGCGATGAAGCCGAACGAGGCGGCCGCGATCATCACCGGCACGATAGCCAGGCCATCCAGACCGTCGGTGATGTTCACCGCATTGGACGCGCCCACGATCACGATCAGGCCGAAAAGGAAGAAGCCATAGCCCAGCGGGATCAGCACTTCCTTGAAGAATGGCACCGCAATGGAGGTGGCAAACCCGTCGGGTACGTTCGGGGCACTGGACAGAAGCTCGGTCATCCAGATGACGGCGATGAGCGCGACCACGGACTGCAAAGCAAGCTTCATCTTGCCGGAAATGCCCGCGCTGGAGCGCTTGGTCACCTTGCGCCAGTCATCGATGAAACCGATGCCGCCAAAGCCTGCCGTGACGAGGATCACGACCCAGATATAGGGATTGGTGAGATCAGCCCACAAAAGCGTGCCCACCAGAATGCCGATCAGGATGATGAAACCGCCCATGGTGGGCGTGCCAGCCTTGGTCAGCACATGGGATTCCGGGCCGTCATCGCGGATGGGCTGGGTACCCTTGGTCTTCAGCCAGCTGATGAAGGGCTTGCCGATCAGGATCGCCACGATGAAGGCCGTGATCAGCCCTGCGCCGGTGCGGAAGGTCAGGTAGTTGACGACGTTGAAGAGGATGATGTCCTGGGCGAGCGGGGAAAAAAGCAAATAGAGCATGGTAAAAATCAGCCTTTGACGGGAGCCGTGGCGGCACCGTTCCGCAAACTTGCGACTACTTTATGAACGCCCGACGCGTTGGAGCCCTTGATCAGCACCACATCGCCCGCGCGCAGGCCCGAGAGCAGTTTTTCAACCGCCCTTTCCGGTGAACGGACAAGATGGGAGCGTGTGCTGTCCGGCAGTGCGGCGATCATGTGCTCCATCATCGCGCCCACGCCAATCACCTCTGACACACCGGCGTCAACGAGATGCGTGGCCAGTTCGCGGTGACGCTCCCGGGAAGTTTCGCCGATCTCCAGCATCTCCCCCAGCACCGCCACGCGCCTGCCCTTGCCTGCCGGCTGATGCCGGCCGAGCGTGGCTATCGCGGAGGCCATCGACACCGGATTGGCGTTATAGCTGTCATCAAGAATGCGGACTTTTCCGCCCTCTTCCAGCGTGATCTCGAAACTGGCACCCCGGCCCGCCTGCGCGGTCAGTCCGGCGAGCACGTCAGCCACCATCCCCGCTTCGATACCTGCCGCCACGCATGCCGCCATGACCGCAGCCGCATTCATCGCCTGATGCGCGCCGGGAGCAGGTATGGTCACGTTGACAAGGCGGCCCATCACGTCGAACCGGCCCGATCCGCTCTCCGGACCGTCTTCCCATGACAGCACCCGTACCGCAGCGTGCGGCGCACGGCCAAACTCCAGCAGGAAGGCGGCCTGGCTCTCGCTCACACGGGCGGACAGGCGAGCGGCAAACTCGCAATCGGCCGGGATCACGGCCACGCCATCGGGGGCAAGGCCGGCAAATATCTCCGACTTTGCGTCGGCAATGGCTTCCATCGAGCCGAGATTTTCCAGATGCGCCGGCGCGATGCGGGTGATCAGCGCTATATGGGGCTGGACCTGTGTCGTCAGTGCAGCGATCTCGCCAGCATGATTCATGCCCATCTCGAACACAGCACGCTCGGTATCCTTCGGCATGCGCGCCAGAGTGAGCGGCACGCCCCAATGGTTGTTGTAGGATTTCACGCTCCAGTGGGCAGGCCCCGCCGCGCGGAACACAGCCGCAATGGCTTCCTTCACCGAAGTCTTGCCGACCGAACCCGTCACGCCGACGCGCAGCGCCGCATTACGCTCGCGCGCGGCGACACCGAGCCTTTGCAGGGCTTCCAGCACATCGGGCACGACAAGGCGCGGGCCGGTGCCCGCATCCTCCCTGGCAACAATCGAGGCCGCAGCACCCGCCTTTTCCGCTGCCGGCACGAAATCATGCCCGTCGCGCTGGTCCTTGAGCGCCACGAAGAGATCACCGGGTTTCAGCGTGCGGGTATCGATGGAGACGCCGCTCGCGGTCCAGTCTTCGGCGCCGACCAGACGCCCGCCGGTCGCCCGCGCGGCCTCCCAGCCGCTCCATAATGGTCCGCTCATCACCGGCCCCTCCCCTTGCCCGCTGATGTGGTGTCCAGTTCTGCGATCACGCGCCTTGCCACCTCCCCGTCATCGAAGGGATGCACGACGCCCTTTATGGTCTGACCAGTCTCGTGGCCCTTGCCTGCGATCAGCAGCGTGTCACCATCAGCAAGGCCTTCAATCGCGGTGCGAATAGCCTTCTCCCGGTCGCCGATCTCGGTTGCGCCCGGCGCGCCTTTCAGGATCGCTGCGCGGATGGTGGCTGGCTCTTCGGAGCGCGGATTGTCATCGGTCACGATCACCCGGTCGGCCAGCCTGGCCGCCACTGCGCCCATTTTCTCCCGCTTGGTGGGATCACGGTCTCCGCCTGCGCCAAACACGACGACGACCTTGCCCGCGCTGTGCGGACGCGCCGCGCGCAACAGCTTGTCCAGACCATCAGGCGTATGCGCATAGTCGATCAGAACCGGCGCGCCCGATGGCGTGACGCCTGCCAGTTCCAGCCGCCCCGGCACGCCCTTCAACTCTTCAAGAGCGGCGAAAACCGTGTCTGCATCCACGCCGCTGGCCAGCGCCATCCCGGCGGCCTGAAACGCGTTATTGGCCTGAAACTCGCCCATCAGGGGCAGGACGAGACTGCGCTCGCGCCCCTCATACACAAAGCGGACATGCTGGCTGGCCGCTTCCGGCGTGATTTCCTTCAGCTGAAGGTCGCGGCCCTTCCAGCCCACCGATACGATCTGCTGATGGCGGCCCTGCGCGCGGCGTACCACCGCCTCGCCCCACTCGCCATCGACGGTGATGACGGCGGGCGCGCCTTCGGGTAACAGCGCATCAAACAGGCGCATCTTGGACTCAAAATAGTCCTCGAAATCGGGGTGATAATCGAGATGGTCCTGGGTGAGGTTGGAAAAGCCCGCCAGCGTGATCTTCGCCCTGTCCATGCGGCGCTGCTTCAGCCCGTGGCTGGACGCCTCCATGGCCAGATGCGTCACGCCCTCACCGGCCAGCGCATCCAGCGCGGCGTGAAGGGCGATGGCGTCCGGCGTCGTGTAACCCACATCGGTGCGCCCGGACGCGCGGGTAACGCCCAGCGTCCCCAGCGCAGCCGCCTCGAACCCGGCTTTCGCCCAGATCTGGCGCAGGAATTCGACCGTGGAGCTCTTCCCGTTCGTGCCGGTAATGGCGGCAATGCATTGCGGCTGACGCGGATGGAAGCGCGCGGCCATGGCGGCCAGCGCCTCGCGCGGATCATCCGCCTCGATCACCGGCACATCGGCCCTGGTGCCCCGTTCAGCCAGTACAGCAGCGGCGCCCGCGGCGACAGCCGCGCCGATGAAGGCGTTGCCGTGTGTGGTCACGCCCGGCAGCGCGGCAAAGACGAAGCCGGGCTTTACCGCCCGGCTGTCCAGCGCAAGTCCCGTTACACTGAGCCCCTCTGCTCCTGCAGCCGCGCGCAGCCCTTCAGGCAGAAGATCGGCCAACCGGCGCACGCTCATGGTTCCTCTCCCGTGCTGGCCAGCTCCACCGGCTCTTCTGGACCCGGCCTTACTGGCGTTCTCGGCACGAAGAGCCGGGCGACATTCTGCACGCGCGCACCGGGATCAGCCTCGCGCAGACCCACCCCCAGCATGGGGGCGACGCGCTCTATGATCTCGCCGCCCGTGGGCGCCGCATTCCAGCCTGCGGTGTTGAAGCCGTGCGTCTCGCGGGTGGGACGGGGCTGATCGAGGCTGATCACCAGCACGTATTGAGGGTCATCAAACGGGAAAATGCCGACAAAGCTGGTGAGGACATTGCCCACCTGATAGCGCCCGTTGACGATACGCTGTGCGGTGCCCGTCTTGCCGGCAATGGCAAGGCCCGGCCGGTCAGCCTGGCCGCCGGCCACCGAGGCGCGCATGACGCCCAGCACCTGGGCGGCCGTCGCAGAGCTCATCACCGGCACCTGCGGCACGATATCGCCCGGCCCGACAGGGCGCAGCGTGGGCGGGGTGTAGATGCCGTCATTGGCCAGCGCAGCATAGGCCGCCGCCAGCGCCACAGGCGTCACATTGAAGCCGTGGCCGTAGGAGGCGGTCATCACTTCGGCCCGGCCCCACCGGGCGGGCAGCATGGGCTGGCCCGTCTCCACCAGTTCCAGCGGCGGACGCTCGAACAGGCCGAGATCGGCGTAGAAATTGATCAGCGTCTCGCGGCCCATCTGTTCGGCCATGCGGGCCGCACCGATATTGGAGGAGTGAATGATCACCTCGCGGGCATTGAGAATGCGGCGCTGCGGGCGGAAATCGCGGATACGGTGAGAACCGACCTGGATCGGCTCGCGCGCGTCGAAAGTGTCATCAAGACGCACCGAGCCGGACTCGATACCGGCCGCGAGGGTCAGCGGCTTGAACACCGAGCCCAGCTCATAAACACCCTGCACCGGCCGGTTGAAGCGCAGCGCCGCCTCGGTCGAACCGGCCTGGTTGGGATTATAGTCGGGCAGTGAGGCGAGCGCGATGATCTCTCCGGTGCCCACGCGCATCAGAACCGCCATCGCGCCCTGCGCCGAGTAGCGCTCCATGCGCTCGCGCAGCACGGTTTCCAGCGCATCTTGCGCCGCTAGATGAATGGACAGGCTGACCGGACGGCCCGAACCGTCATTCAGCTCGGCATTGAAGGCCCGCTCGGCTCCGGCAAGGCCGGCAAGGTCGCGGTCGGTATAGCCGACAAGGTGCGCGGCCAGCCTGCGGCGCGGATAGACCCGTCCCGGCTCCACGCGGAAGCCCAGCCCCGGAAGGCCGAGCAGATGGATGGCCTGACGTTCCCGCGGCGACAATCCGCGCGCCACCCAGACAAAGCGGCGGTTGGAGCCCAGCTCGCGGCTCAGGCGCTCCACATCAATATCGGGCAGAACGGTGGCCAGCTGCCGGGCCGTGTCAGCCGGGTCCCATACCTGGCGCGGATCGGCAAAGAGGGAGTGGAAATCCAGATTGCCGGCGAGCAGCTGGCCATTGCGATCATGTATCTCGCCGCGGCGCACCGGCGCCTCGGCCACGCGCACCGGCGCCGCTTCAGCAAAGGCGCCCGCCATGGCCAGCTCGACCGCCCGGCCGGACGCGATGACGAAGCCTGCCCCGATTACCAGCCCGATGAGCGACAGGCGGAGACGCGTGCGCCCGACCGCCAGCCCGGCCTCGTCTTCCAGCCGGATGAGATCGGTTTCGCCAAAGCCGGAGAGCTCGCGCGGGCGGGCAGGAGCAAGTCCGCCGCCGGAGCGGCGCACCCTTACCCTGCCGGAAAGACGCGCAAGCCAAGCTTTCATGGACGCCCTCTTGTCTGGGGCAATTCACCCTGCCAGCGCGCCTGCGCGGTCTGCGGCGCCATGCGCTCGGCCTCGGCGCGCACCTGCGCCAGTTCGGCAAGGGTCAGTTCCTGCGCGGAGCTGACCGGCTCGAAACCCAGATGGGTCCGGGCGAGGTGACGCAGATGCTCCGGATCTTCCAGGTGCGCGATATTGGCGGTCAGCGTGTTGATCCGCGCTCGCTCCTGTGCCAACTCGGCCTGCAGGCCGGCCAGACGCGCCTGGGCGGCATCCACTTCGGCCTTGGCCACATAGAGCGCGCCCAGAAGGGCGAGCCCGCCAATCACACAGAAAAACAGGACAAGGCGCATCATGATACGCACTCCATCAGACGGCTGTAAGGGGGAACGCCGGGCAGACCATCGTCCGTGGCCGGCCAGGCGGGATTGGTGGTGCGGCTGGCCGCACGCAGGCGCGAGGACCGCGCACGCGGATTGGCCGCCATTTCCTCTTCGGACGGCTCGACCGCCTTGCGGGTCAGCAGCGCGAAACTGGGCTCCGGGCCCTTTTCAACTTCCGGCGCATGGCGCGAGCCCTGACCCATCAGGCCAGCGCGCGCACGCAAAAACGTCTTCACGATCCGGTCTTCCAGCGAGTGGAAAGTGACCACGGCCAGCACACCTGCGGGCTTGAGCACGCGCTCGGCCGCACCCAGCGCGCGGACAAGCTCGCCCAACTCGTCATTGACGAAAATGCGAAGCCCCTGAAACGCGCGGGTGGCCGGATGGATGCGCCCCGGCTTGCCGCCGATGACCCGGGCGAGAAGCTCGGCAAGCTCAAGCGTACGCTCGAACGGTTTTTCGGCGCGGGTCTCCTCGATGGCGCGCGCGGCGCGGCGGGCATGACGCTCCTCGCCATACACCTTGAAGATTGCGGCCAACTCGTCCGCCTCAAGATGATTGACGGCATCCGCCGCGCTGGGACCGGAGCGCGACATGCGCATGTCCAGCGGACCGTCCTTCTGGAAGGAGAAACCCCGATCAGCCTCGTCGATCTGCATGGAAGAGACGCCCAGATCGAGCATCACCCCGTCCACACCCTCCGCTCCGGAGAGGGCGAGAATGTCTTCCATCATCGAGAAGGGACCGGACTGGAAGGCAAACCGCCCGGGAAAGCCCTGCTTCATCTGGGCCGCCATGGGCAGCGCGCCGGGATCGCGGTCAATTCCGATCACGCGCGCACCCTCCACGCCCAGCACGGCGCGCGTATAGCCGCCCGCACCGAACGTGCCGTCGACATAGAGCCCGCCCGAACGGGGCTTGAGCACGTCCAGCACCTCGGTAAGCAGAACCGGGACATGGGCCATCACACACCCCCTGCCGGACGCGGCGGACGGCGCAGGGCCGACTTGTTCTGACGGGCATGATCGAGATCGCGGGCGTGGCGCTCGGCATGGGCTTCAGGCGACCAGATCTCGAACCGGCGCCCCATGCCGACGAAAGTCGCCTTCGCGTCCAGCCCGGCATATTCGGCAAACTCGCGCGGCAGGGAGACCCGGCCCGTCGCATCGAAGGACAAGGGGCGGGCGCCGCCAAAAATCACCCGCTCGAACGCGGTGCGCGCATCATCATACGGGTCCATGGCATCGATGGCAGCGGCCATTTCGGCCATCAGCGCCTCGCCGCCGCCTTCCAGGAACGGTCCATTAAACGAACACCATACATAGATGCCGCCGAACCGTTCGCCTGCCACCACGGCACGGAAATCGGCCGGGACGGAAACCCGTCCCTTGGCGTCTATCCCGTTGGTAGTGGTGGAGAAAAACATCTCCGTCTGGTCTCCCCGGCACCCGCACGCGCAACTCGGCCCCTCGCGTGGTTAACAATGGGATACCATGGGATTTCATGGGAAACAATGCCGAAACCAGTCTCCCGGCCTGTTTTTACAGGTGTGGATAAGTAAAGACACAGCATGCTGCGCCGCAGTAAAATAGAACACACAAAGAACAAATTGTTAATGCGCGGGCGCACTTCACGAAAATCACGGAAAGGGGAAGTGTCAGGCGGCCTGTAAGCCGGGTTCTGTGCCATTCTTTCCGCGAAGGAAAAAAGCGGCAGCCATTCCTCTGGGGCGGCGCTTGCGCGCCGCCTCTTGCGACCTACCCGGACGGGATGCGGAGGCGCACCTGCCCGCGATGAAACGGACGTCCGTCCCTATTCGGTCTTGCTCCGGGTGGGGCTTGCCGTGCCCCCTTCCTTGCGGTCGGGGCGGTGGGCTCTTACTCCACCGTTTCACCCTTGCCGGGCGTGCCCGGCGGTCTGATTTCTGCGGCGCTGTCCCTAAACCGGAGCTTGAACTCCGGCCCGCCGGGATTTCCCCGGCACCCTGCCTCCATGGAGCCCGGACTTTCCTCTCCCGCCCGCCTTTCGGCACTGGACGGAAGCGGCTGCCCGGCCGCCTGACGGGTGTTAAGTCGGCCTTCGCGGGGGAAAGGTCAAGCGGGAGCGGCTTTTCCCGCCAGCGCCTCGATCAGACCCATCGTCTCATCATCCAGCACGCCATCAAAGCGCGCGGGCCGGTAGCGGCGCTGGAACTCGGTGAGGATCGTTTCCAGCGGCAGATCGGGATTGTAGCCGATGGCGGTGAGCAGGAATGCGGCGTGGGGTTCGTCAGGGGGCGCCGGCGCTGCCCCGGCGGGCCAGAGCCCGACACCCTGTCGCGCCAACCGTTCCCAGGGAAATTTCTCGCCCGGATCGATCTTGCGGCCCGGCGCGATATCGCTGTGGCCCACCACATTCACCGGCGCGATACCGTGACGGGCGATGATCTCCCGGGAGAGCGCGATCACCGCCACGATCTGGGTTTCAGGGAAATCCGGCAGGGCGAAATCATGCCCGCCATTGACGATCTCGATGCCGACCGATGCCGAGTTCACGTCGGTAATGCCGCGCCAATAGCTGAGGCCCGCATGCCAGGCGCGCTTTGCCTCATCCACCATGGCGATGACGGCGCCATCCTCCTCGACGACATAATGGGCGGAGCCCTTGGCGGCGGGATCAGCGAGACGCTCAATCGCGGCCTTGCCCGTTTCCATGCCCGTATAGTGCAGCACCATCATGCTGACCGGCAGGGCGCGCAAATCATGGTTGGGCGAGGGGCGGGACAGGCGCGTCATCGCGGTTTTTGTATCACGGTTTCCGGCGGCAGGCTCTTTGAGCGGCGCGCCGCCACGATCCCCACACCGGCAATCGCGATCAGGCCGCCCGCCACCAGCTGCCAGCTCACCGGATCGTCCAGCAGCACGACCCCGGAAATCACCCCGATCAGCGGAGCCATCAACGTCATCGGCGCGATCAGCGAGGCATCATAGCGGCGCAGTAGCCAGTAAAACGCGCCATGGCCGAATATGTTCACCAGCACGACGGTGAAGATGATGGTGGCCAGTAACAGCCAGCCGCCATCCAGCGTTGCCTCAATCTGCCCGCTCTCGAAGATCAGGCTGGCGGCAAGAAGCGGCGGCCATGAGAACAGGCCGATCCATGCCTGCAGCGGGATCACGGTCAGGTCGAGGCGCTTGACGAAGATCGCGCCCACAGCCGCGGCCATCGCCGCACCGACACCGGCAAGCAGGCCGAAGGTGAAGGAGAACTCGGCCGGCTTCAGCACCACCAGCGAAGCCCCAGCAAACGCCATCGCCATGCCGCCTGCGCGCAGCCAGCCCACCCGCTCCTTCAGGAACAGGATGGAAAGAATGGTGGTGAACGGGACGGATAGCTGCACCACGATCGCGATGGAGGACGGGGTGGCGTAATGCAGGCCGATGAACAGCATGGCGAACTGCACCGCGCCCATGCCCATCGCCGCGCCGAAGACCGGTCCCAGCTTTTTCGGCACCGGCAACAGCCAGGGTGCCAGCATGGCGTACAGCAGGGCAAAGCGTATGCAGGCAAAGAAGAGAGGCGGCACACCCTCAAAGCCCGGCACGATATCAGGCGTGCCCGATACCGACCATTTGGTCACCACGAAATTGATGCCCCAGACCAGGCAGACGGCGAACAGGAGGGCAAAATGGCGCGGGCTCATTCACGCGCTCTAGCGGGGCAAACGCCCCGCATCAACCCTGCACGGCGCAAGGGTGTGTTGCACGAACGCGATCAGTGCGTGGAAGTACCGTCGACCGTCCAGCCGTCCGGGCCGCGCCGGGCGACCAGTACACCCGATTGCGCCTGACGCTTGCCGCGCACCTTGCGGTAGACCCAGAACGCGCCGAGCCCCAGAAACCCGATACCCGCTATCACGAAGGCGGCTGCGGTGAGCACCGCCGCCAGCAGGACAACCAGCCCGATAAAGGCCGCCGCGATAATCGCTGCGAGCACGGCACGCAGCGCCTGAATGGCGGCGTCGCCGTTAAATGCCTGCTGGTGTGTCATCGCGCTAGTCTCCCGCATCGTCCGGCCAGAGTATCACAGCCCGCCCCAAGCGTCCTTAGAGTTGGGGGTTAAATCCTATCCGTCAATGGCACAGGCTGGCCCTGACAGAGATTTAATGCCGCATGTGCGATATTGGTTCCCCGCCGCCCCGGTCTTCAGGCCGCGGCCGGCTTCAGCCCCCTCGCGGCAAGAATGGACTGGTAGGCCGCATTGATGACGGCCATCTTCTCGTCGGCCACGCGCTGCATCTCCGGCGGTGCGCCGCGCGCAATCAGCATGTCGGGATGGTTCTGCGAGGCAATGCGCCGATAGGCCCGTTTGAGATCAGCATCGGCGATGGACCGGTCCACGCCCAGCACCAGATAGGGATCATCGCCATTGAGCGCACCATGGCCGGCCCGGATGCGGTCAAACTCGCTCTCGGTGAAGCCGAAAATATCCGCCACCCGGTCCAGAAAATCCATCTCCTCGCCGGTGATCCGGCCATCGGCCTTGGCGATGTGGAACAGGCCATCGAGCACGTCTTCCAGAATGGCCGGATGCGCGCGGAAGCGCCGGGCTAGCCTGCGGGCATAACCCTCAAAGCCCAGCGTGGTCTGCTTGGCGAGATGGAAGGCCCGCATCAACGAGGCCTCGAACGCGGGCGGGGCCTTGAGCACCTGGCGGAAGGCGGCGACCTCCTCGCCCGTCACCTGCCCATCGGCCTTGGCCATCTTCGCGCCCAGCCCGATCAGCGCCATGGCGAACTCGGCATCATCCACCCGGTGACCGGGCGGACAATCCCCGTCAGGGCAGTCGAACGGATCGGTTCCGCCGGTGATGAGATCAGCAAGTTTGCGCCACACGCCCATACACGCTTATCTGCCCTGCCAGAGGCCTGAACGGAAGGGGCAAATACGCATGAACGGCAGAGAGACGGGCCAGGCACGCGGCTGGGATATCTGGATCGATCGCGGCGGCACCTTCACCGATATTCTCGGCCTCGCCCCGGACGGACAATTGCACGCCCTAAAACTCCTGTCTGACAGCGCCCAATATCAGGACGCCGCCAGCGAAGGTGTGCGCCGCCTTCTGGAGCTGACATCTGGCGCAGCGATTCCCGCCGGCGCGGTGCGCGCCGTGAAGATGGGCACGACCGTGGCCACCAATGCCCTGCTGGAAGAGCGCGGGGCGCCGGTTCTGCTGATCGTCAATGCGGGCTTCCGGGATCTGCTGATGATCGGTGACCAGACCCGGCCGGATATCTTCGCCCTGAGGATCGACCGCCCTGCCCCCCTGCCCCAAAGAATCGTGGAGGTCGCCGGGCGGTTGGACGCCGCAGGCACCGAAATTGAGCCGCTGGACGAGGCGGAGCTGGCCGGGATACTGGCCAAGGCGCAGGCAGAAGGCATCACATCCGTCGCCATCGCGCTGCTGCATTCACATGTAAATGATGAACATGAGAGCCGTGTGGCGGAACTCGCCCGGACGGCTGGATTCAGGCATGTCAGCCTCTCATCAGAGGTCAGCCCGCTACCGCGCATCGTGCCGCGCATGTCCACCACAGTCATCGACGCCTATCTCGAACCGGTATTGCAGGATTATGCCGGGCGTGTGGCCGCTGCGCTGGAGGGCGTGCCGCTCTACTTCATGCAATCCTCCGGCGGGCTGGCCCGGGCCGGATTCTTCAAGGCGCGCGATGCTGTGCTCTCCGGGCCCGCAGGCGGCGTGGTCGGCATGGCCGAAACCGCAAGGGCCGAGGGCGTGGATCGCGTTATCGGCTTTGACATGGGCGGCACCTCCACCGATGTGTCCCGCGCCGAAGACGGCCGCTATGACCGCCAGGGCGAGGTGAAGCTGGCAGGCCGGACTTTACGCGCACCCATGCTCGCCATTCACACGGTGGCGGCGGGCGGCGGCTCCATCCTGCATTTCGACGGCGAGCGGGCACGTTGCGGCCCGCATAGCGCCGGCGCAAGGCCCGGCCCGGCTGCCTATGGCCTCGGCGGACCGGCAACTGTTACGGACGCGAACATTGTGCTCGGCCGGGTGCAGGCCGACTGGTTCCCGAATGTCTTCGGCAGCGATGGAAAATCCCCTCTGGATGCCGGCGCCGCACGCCGCTCCCTGCAGCAGCTTGCCGATGCGATGGGCGCAGGGAGCGCCGAAGAGGCGGCGGAAGGTTTCCTCGCGATTGCGGTCGAGGCCATGGCGGGCGCCATCCGCCAGATCACCACCGCGCAAGGGGTGGATCCGCGCAAGTATGCGCTCAATGCGTTTGGCGGAGCGGGCGGACAACATGCCTGTCAGGTGGCCGCCGCGCTCGGCATCACGCGTATTCTCATCCACCCCAAGGCAGGCCTGCTCTCGGCGCTCGGCATCGGGCTTGCCCCTTTGCGCGACACCCGGCAGGCAAGCCTTGACAGCACGCTTGATGACAGCGGGCTGGGGGCTGCCACCTCCCGTCTTGAGGCGCTTGAGCGCGCCGCGAGGGAGGCATTGCAGGCGCAGGGTGTAAAAACAATTCATATACGAAACATCTTGAACATCCGCGTAGACGGCTCGGATACGGTGATACCGGTCGAGCTGGCCAGTCTGGACGAAATTACAGCCGCTCACGCGACCGCTCATGCGCGCCTGTTCGGCTTCACGCCCGGTGAAGAGAAGCTTGTCATTGAATCGGTCACGCTGGAGGCCGAAGCACCGGGCCAGACCGCTATCGCTGTTCCCACGCCGCCCACACGCAACGGCCAGCCCGCCGGTTCGGCACGGATTTATTCAGGCGGGCGCTGGCATGACGCGCCGGTCTGGCAGATGAGCGAGCTGGTTAGCGGCCAGAGCGTAGACGGGCCTGCCCTGGTCATGGAGCCGGGGCAGACCGTTACGCTCGATCCGGGCTGGCGCGCACAGATCGGCGAGAGCGGCATGCTGGTGATCGAGCGCACGGGCGAGCCCGCAAAACCCGCCACCGCGACCGCGCGCGATCCGGTCACCCTGGAACTTTTCAACCGGCGGTTCATGAGCATTGCCGAGGAGATGGGCGTCGTACTGGAGCGCACCGCCCACTCCGTCAACATGAAGGAAAGGCTGGACTTTTCCTGTGCGGTCTTCGACGCGCAAGGCGGGCTGGTCGCCAACGCCCCGCACATGCCGGTTCATCTGGGCTCCATGTCGGCCAGTGTACGCGCGGCGCTGGACGCCCATCCGGACCTCAAGGCCGGAGAGGCGATCGCACTCAACGCGCCCTATAATGGCGGCACCCACCTGCCCGACATCACCGTGATCCAGCCCGTGTGCGACGCGGCGGGCGAGCGGCTCTTCTTCGTGGCCACGCGCGGGCACCATGCCGATGTGGGCGGGATCGCACCCGGCTCCATGCCGCCCTTCTCGAAATCCATCGAGGAGGAGGGTGTGGTCTTTGATTGCGTGAAGATCCTTTCGGATATGAAGTTCAACGAGAAAGCCGTACGCGCCACACTCGCCTCCGGCCGCCATCCGGCCCGCGCGCCGGAGCGCAATATCGCCGATCTCAAGGCCCAGCTGGCCGCCTGCACGCGCGGTGCGGACAGCCTGAAACGCCTTATCGCCGAGCAGGGGCTGGACACGGTGCGCGCCTATATGGGCCATGTGCAGGATAATGCCGAAGAGGCCGTGCGCCGCGTGATCGGCGCGCTCGAAAGCGGCTCTGCCGTTATGGAGATGGAGGATGGCGCGCGCATCTGCGTGGCCATCACCACGCGGCCCGGTGAAGGTACTGCGACCATCGATTTTTCCGGCACCTCGCCCCAGCTGATGAGCAATTTCAACGCGCCGAGCGCCGTCGCCCGCGCCGCCGTGCTCTACGTTCTGCGTTGCCTGGTCGAGGACCAGATCCCCCTCAACGAGGGCTGCCTGAAACCCGTCGAGATCATCATCCCTGAGGGCACCCTTCTTGCGCCCGAACCTCCGGGTGCCGTCGTAGCGGGAAATGTGGAGACCAGCCAGCTTGTGGTCGATGCACTCTTTGCCGCCACGGGCCGCATGGCGGCCGCGCAAGGGACCATGAACAATTTCACCTTCGGAAACGAACAATATCAGTATTACGAAACCATATGCGGCGGCTCCGGCGCGGGGCTGAGGGCTGATGGCAACGGGTTTGACGGCACGGACGCCGTCCACACCCACATGACCAATTCGCGCCTCACGGACCCGGAAATCATGGAGCAGCGCTTCCCCGTGCGCGTACTCGCCCACACGGTGCGCGACGGCTCCGGCGGGGCCGGAAAGTACCGCGGCGGGCATGGCTCGGTACGCCGTATCCAGTTCCTGGAGGCCATGGAAGCCGCCCTGCTGTCAGGACGCAGAAGGATCGCCCCGCCGGGCCTTGCAGGGGGTGAGGACGGCGCGCCCGGCAAGGCCCGCATCATCCGCGCTGATGGCAGCATAGAAGAACAGCCCGCTCTGTTCTCCAGCCCGCTCCAGCCCGGCGATACGATCGAAATCGCCACGCCTGGCGGCGGCGGGTATGGGGAAGTCTAGCCCCTAACGCTCGAACTTCTGGAATTTCACCCGCGTAGGCACCAGAGCGTCTGTGCCAAGGCGGCGTTTCTTGTCTTCGAGATAGTCGGAGAACGCGCCCTCGAACCATTCCACATGGCTGTCGCCCTCAAAGGCGAGGATGTGGGTGGCGATCCGGTCCAGGAAGAAGCGGTCGTGCGAGATGACCACGGCGCACCCCGGAAAGTCTTCCAGTGCCGCTTCCAGCGCGGAGAGGGTTTCCACATCAAGATCGTTGGTCGGTTCGTCGAGCAGGAGTAGATTTCCGCCTTCTTTGAGCATCTTGGCCAGATGCACCCGGTTGCGCTCACCGCCCGACAGCACGCCGACCTTTTTCTGCTGATCGCCGCCCTTGAAGTTGAACGCGCCGACATAGGCCCGGCTCGGCACTTCGTGCCCGCCAAGCGAGATCATGTCATGGCCGTTCGAGATCTCCTCCCAGACCGTCTTCTTGCCATCCAGCGCATCACGCGACTGGTTCACATAGCCGAGCTTGACCGTTTCGCCGATCTTCACCGTGCCGTTATCGGGCTGCTCCTCGCCGACGATCATCTTGAAGAGCGTGGTCTTGCCTGCGCCGTTCGGGCCGATCACACCGACCACGCCGCCCGGCGGCAGCTTGAAGGTCAGATCCTTGATCAGCAGCTTGTCGCCAAAGCCTTTGGAAACATTGTCGAACTCGACCACATTGCCGCCCAGGCGCGGGCCCGGCGGGATGCGGATGGTGGCAGTGGAGATTTTCTCCTTCTCCGCCGCATCGCGCATCTCTTCATATGACTTGATACGCGCCTTTGACTTGGCCTGCCGCGCTTTCGGGCTGGAGCGTATCCAGTCCAGCTCGCGGGCGAGCGCACGCTGCTTGGCGCTTTCCTCGCGCGTTTCCTGCTCCAGTCGCTTGGTCTTCTGCTCCAACCAGTCGGAATACCCGCCCTTGTACGGGATGCCCTGACCGCGATCGAGTTCGAGCGTCCAGGTGGTGATGGAATCCAGGAAATAGCGGTCGTGGGTGACGATCAGCACCGCGCCGTCATAGTTTTCAAGGTGGTGCTGGAGCCAGGCGACGCTTTCAGCGTCCAGATGGTTGGTCGGCTCGTCAAGCAGCAGCATGTGCGGCTTGGAGAGGAGCAGCTGGCAGATGGCCACGCGGCGGCGCTCACCGCCGGACAGGTTCGTGACGGACGCATCGCCCGGCGGGCAGCGCAGGGCCTCCATCGCCATCTCGATCTTGGAATCGATATCCCACGCGTCGCGCGCATCGACCTGCTCCTGCAGGGCGGTCATCTTCTCCATCAGCTCGTCGGAATAATCCTCGGCGAGCTGCATGGCGATGGCGTTGTAATCGTCATAGATTTTCTTGTCCTGCGACCCCTCAATGACGTTTTCCCAGACGGTCTTGGCCTCGTCGAGTTTCGGCTCCTGCGGCAGATAACCGACGCGCACGCCTTTCTCCGCCCAGGCCTCGCCTGTGAAGTCATTATCCATGCCGGCCATGATGCGCAGCAGGGTGGATTTACCCGCGCCATTGACACCCACCACGCCGATCTTGGCATCGGGCAGGAAGTGCAGCGAAATGCCGGAGAAGACCTGCTTGCCGCCCGGATAGGTCTTGGCCAGCTTGTCCATGTGATAGACGTATTGATAGGACGACATAAGCGCCGGACTCCTCGGGCCTGACAGGGGAAAATCAATCGAGCCGCGCTATAGCGCAGCCGGGCCGGTCAAGGCAATGGAAGGGATGTGCGGGGCAATGCCAGCGGGCCGGCGCGGCCACTGCGCACCTGCCAGATTGATCCGTCAGATAAGGGGGATTAGCGTGGGGCCATGACACACCCAATCCCCCCCGGCACCATCCAGAAATTTCACGTCAAGGGCGGGCCGGACGCCGGCCGCAAGGCCCTGCCGCTGATCAGAAAAGTTCTTGAAAGTGAAGGGCTTGACGGCTTTCTCATCCCCCATGAGGACGAGTATAACAACGAATACGTGCCAGAGAGCGCGGACCGGCTGGCCTGGGCGACGGGATTTACCGGCAGCGCAGGTGCGGCCATCGTGATGAAGGACCGCGCGGCGATCTTCACCGATGGCCGCTACACCCTGCAGGTCCGCAATCAGGTTGACGGCGAACTCTTTGAATTTGCAGGCTTTCCAGAGCCGGGCCTCTCGGGCTGGATCGCGAAGAATGCCCGCCCCGGCGAGCAGATCGGCTATGATCCGCGCCTGCACACCGCCGACGCGGTAACCGCGCTGGAGGCGGCTGCAGCGCGGGCAGGCGCGACATTAAAGTCGTTAAAAAACAATGTGGTAGATGCGGCCTGGACGGACCGACCGCCCGCGCCGATGAGTAGGGCCGTCATCCACCCGGTGGAGCTGGCCGGCAAGCCCCACACAGACAAAATTGATGAGCTGGCTCAGGTACTTAAAGAGGATGGCGTGGACGCGGCGGTGATCACCGACCCGGCCTCGGTGGCCTGGATTTTCAACCTGCGTGGAGGGGATGTGGCCTGCACGCCCCTGCTACTCGGGCGCGCGATTATCATGTCCGATGGGTCCGCAGACCTGTTCTTGCACCCCGAAAAAACCCCTGCGGACCTCCATGCCTACCTCGGCAACACGGTCCGCCTCCACCCTGAAGCCGGTTTTGATGACGCCCTGGGGGCGTTTTCCGGCAAAACCGTGCGCCTCGACCCGGCCAGTGCCTCCGCCCACGCATATTATGTATGTACATATTCCGGGGCGGCCGTGAAACGCGGTCCCGACCCGGCCGCGCTCCCGCGCGCGATCAAGAACACGACAGAGATCGAAGGCGCCCGCGCCGCCCATATCCGCGACGGCGCGGCCATCGTCCGCTTCCTCCACTGGCTCGACACCGAAGCGCAATCGGGCGAGGTGGACGAGATCGGCGCGGCGGTGCAGCTGGAAACATTTCGCAAGCGAAGCGATCTCTTCCGCGATATCAGCTTCGAGACGATTTCCGGCGCGGGGCCGAACGGCGCCATCGTGCATTACCGGGTCAATCAGGAGAGCGTGCGCCGCCTCGCCCCCGGCTCGCTCTATCTGGTGGATAGCGGCGCGCAATACCCGGACGGGACGACCGACATCACGCGCACCGTACCCATTGGCGAGCCCGACGCCGCCATGCGCCGCGCCTTCACGCTTGTCCTGAAGGGCCATATCGCCCTGTCGCGCATACGCTTCCCCGAAGGCACGACCGGCAGCCAGCTCGATGCCCTCGCGCGCCAACCCTTATGGATGGCGGGCATGGATTATGATCATGGCACGGGCCACGGGGTGGGGAGTTACCTCTCGGTGCATGAGGGGCCGGGCCGCATCGCCAAGGCGCCGAACTCGGTCGCGCTCCAGCCCGGCATGATCTTCTCCAACGAGCCCGGCTATTATCTCACCGGCCAGTGGGGCATCCGCATCGAGAATTTGCAGGTGGTCACGCCCGCGGCGCCTGTTCCGGGCGGGGACAGGGCGATGATGGGGTTTGAAACGCTCACCCTCGCGCCCATCCATGCCGGCCTGATCGAGGTGCCGCTGCTTAGCGAGGCCGAGCGGGACTGGCTCAATGCCTATCACGCGGACGTGCTGGCGAAGATCGGCCCGCTGGTGGCCGGTGAAGCGGATGTGGCGGCGTGGCTGAAAGCCGCGTGCGCGCCGCTTTAGGAAAATGATCCTGCGCCCGCTAAAGCTCCTCCTCCTCGCGCCCGCCCTCCTGCTGGCCGGGTGCTTTACCAGCGAGGAGGAGCTGATCGGCGCGCGCCAGGCCCACCGCGCCCTGCCGCCGGGCGAATACACCCACACGCCGTTTGACACAGAGGGCAATGAATGGGGCGGGGTCACGTGGCAGGGGCGGATCGACTATGCCCGCTTCTCGCGCCGCTACAGCTCGGATGTGGAGAACTTCCCGCACCAGAATGCGCGGATGCGCCGCCTGTCAGGCGATATCTATATCGCCCAGTGGCCGCGCGAGGACGGGGTCGGCTATGGCGTGCTCTTCGCCTATGAGGGCATGGCGACCTATCACCAGGCCGATTGCCACGTCCTCTCCCCCGAACAGCTCATCGCCGCCGGCGTGACGCGCGACCCGGAAGGCTTCTGCACGATTCAGACGCTTGACCAGCTCGAACAGGTCATACGCACCTATCTCGACATTCTGGACGGCGACGTGCGGATAGACGGGATTTATCGCAGGGTGGGGTGACGGAAACTATTCCGGCCCATCAATTTCAAATATAGAATTATGATCTTTATCCTCTAGCGCCCAACGATACGCCATGTGAACTTCCCAATGCCACATGCCATTCTGAGCATCTTTCCAAATATTTTCATCGTCCTCGAATGACCCAGCCCCCTGATCCGGGCCGTGAGTTAGTAGAGTCTGTTCGCCTTTCTTTCTGGGTTGATGTGGTTGGTCAAGGCCCGGTGAGCGGAGCTTGCGCGTAGCTCAAGCGAGCCGGGCCGGGGG
>JAIUMI010000012.1 GCA_022565665.1 Glycocaulis sp. | reverse complement strand
GCCGACCTTGACCTGACGCCCGATGATCCCTTCTGTATGCAACATCACTACCTCAATTTCAGGGGGCGGTTGCATTACGGACGCAATTGGTACCACCTTTTCCGTGGTCAAAACTATACACCGTTACTAAGCCCGAAGCTCAGCAGGGCAGCCTTCTCGCTGCCTGTCGCTGATTACAAAGCCAGCAAGCCGTCAATGGATATTCTTGCAGCGCTCGACAACACGCTCGCCGTTATCCCTTTTGAGCTGGATGACAAGTTCTTCAGCTCGCGGCTTCTTGAGGCTTCTCCCTTCTGGGGAGATCCGGTCGATTTCTCGAAGATTCACATACCCGCAAAGCGGGTGTTTGGCCGGGAGCCTGAGCTGGAGCAGGCCGATCTGGCTGAGAGAGAAGGCACTCATCTCGCAAATGCGTTCCGGATGGCTCTCAAGTCGAATTTTGATCGGTATCTGCCTGAGGTCCGCGCTGCTAACTTCCTCGAAGCCGGTTATCTGCAAGGCGCTGTGGAAGACGCGGAGACGCTTACCGGCCGGCCGGAGAAATGGCGCCGTGTTGCCCACATAGTGCATCTGGGTCACTTCATGGAGCTGGGCGTTCAGGTGAGCTGAGCCCGGCCCGGAGCCGCGCCGCCCTTCTGCGCATCCGTTCAGGCACGCGCACTTCGCACTTGCATCATGGCCTCACCGCGCCGAACTATGGCAGGCGATGATCACCCCGGAAAAAGCCCTCGCGGACCTTGCCGCAATGTTCACGCCGGAGCGCACCGCGCCCGGCATGCGCGAGGCTTTGCGCCGGGCGGTGACGATCACCGAACTTGAGCCGCCGGGTGTGGAGGTGGTCGAGGACATTACCCTGCCCGGGCCGTCCACGCCCTTGCCGGCGCGCGTCTGGCGTCCGTTTGATGCCGCCGATAATGGTGCGGGGCTGGTCTATTTCCATGGCGGCGGGTTCGTTACCGGCGATATCGAGACCCATGCCGCGCTCTGCCAGCGTCTTGCTGCCGCATCGGGTGTACGCGTGGTTTCGGTGGACTATCGCCGCGCGCCCGAACACGCTTTTCCCGCAGCGGTGAACGATGCGCTGGCCGCGTTTGACGCCGTATATGACGGGGCGCTTGCCTATCATGGCTTCTCGCCGGACCGGCTGGCGGTGGGCGGGGATTCTGCTGGCGGCAATCTGGCCGCCGTCATCGCCCAGCACAGGCGGGGCAAGGTCGCCTTCCAGCTATTGCTCTACCCGCTATTGCAGCTTGTCGAGATCGAGCGGGCCCGCCAGCCCTGGCAGGAAGGCCCGCTGCTCTCGCGCGAGATTCTTCATCGCGTCCGTCACTCCTATCTGCGCAGCCAGGATGATGAGAAGGATGTGCGTGTCTCCCCCCTTCTGGCCGATGACCTTAAAGGCCTTGCGCCAACCTTCCTGCTGGCGGCTGAGCTGGACCCTCTGGTCAATGAGGGCAAGGCCTATGCGGAGCGTCTGGCCGCCTTTGGCGTGCCGGTGGAGCGGGTGGTCTACAACACCATGCCGCACGGCTTTCTGAACATGACGCGTATCCTGCCGCAGGCAGTGGAGGCCATTGTGCAGGCCGCCCGTGCGCTGGCAAAAGGGCTGGCATGAGTGATAACCGCTACCAGCCAGACCCTGCCTTTGCGCACCTTGGCGCAGAGTTTGCCGATGCGGTGGAACCTGCGGGCTTTCCTGCTGCCATCCCGCGCTACTGGAACGCGCGTTGGGCAAGCGAAGTAGGGCTTTCCAGCCTCGATGACGCCGCCCGCGCCGCGCATTTCCACCGTTTCGAGCCTTTGCCGGATAACCTCCAGACGCCGCTGGCGCTGCGCTATCACGGCCACCAGTTTCGCAGCTATAATCCTCAGATTGGCGACGGGCGGGGCTTCCTCTTCGCACAGCTGCGTGATGGCATGGGCCGCCTGCTGGACCTTGGCACCAAGGGTTCCGGCCAGACGCCCTATTCACGCACCGGCGATGGCCGCCTGACACTCAAAGGCGCGGTGCGCGAGATACTCGCTGCGGAAATGCTCGAAGCGCTGGGGGTGAATACCTCCAAGATTTTTGCCGTCTACGAGACCGGCGAGCAGCTGCATCGCGGCGATGAGCCGAGCCCCACGCGCTCTGCGGTGATGACGCGGCTCTCCCATTCCCATGTGCGCATCGGCATGTTCCAGCGTCATGCGTATTTCAACCGGCCTGACCTGATCGAAACGCTGATGGATTATGCAATTTCGCACTTCCACCAGGAGGCGGCGGGCGGGGAGACGGCCGAGCGCGCCGCCAAATTCCTCAAGGCCGTCTGCGCCGCGCAGGCGAAACTGTGCGCCGAATGGATGGCGGCGGGCTTTGTCCACGGCGTGCTCAATACCGATAATCTCGTCGTGACGGGGGAGAGCTTCGACTATGGCCCGTGGCGCTTCCTGCCCAGCCTCCAGATGGGCTTCACCGCGGCCTATTTCGACGAGACGGGGCTTTATGCCTATGGCCGCCAGCCTAAAAGCGTGCTGTGGGCACTGGAACAGCTCGCCGGATGCCTGACCCTGATCGGTGAGGAAAAGAGCCTTGTCGCCGCCCTGATGAGCTTCCCGGACGCCTATCGCGCGGCAATTTACGAAGCCTGGCTCAGGCGGCTCGGCCTCGAGCCGCTGGACGCGGCATCGGATGAGGCTTTCATCACGGCCTTTCTTAACTTCATGCGGGAAAGCCAGCTGCCCTTCGAAGCGGTGATCTTTGACTGGTTCGGCGGCGTCGCATCGCAGACGCGCGCCATGGCCGGGCCGCGTGCCAGCGCCTATCACGGGGGCGAATTTGCGGCTGTGCTCGAGGGCTTCAAGGCCCGTTCACCCCATCGTCCGGAACGCCTTGCCCATGCCTATTTCGCGCGCGAGAACCCGGTGCACATGGTGATCGAGGAAGTGGAAGGCCTGTGGGCGCCCATTGCCGAGAACGATGACTGGAGCGCATTTCATGCCATGCTGGCCTCTATCGGCGAGGCGCGTGAGGGCTATGATCTGGCCGATGGCCGGGCGGGATTTCTCGTAAATTGAAGGACGGGCGGGTGAGCGATCTGGAGTTTCTCTACGCGCAGAGCCTTGCCGGGGACGGCCTCGTCCACGCCTTCACCACGCGTACAGGCGGGGTAAGCGAGGGGCCGTATGAGAGCCTGAACCTCACCTGGTCGCGTGATGACAACAAGGACCATGTAGCCGAGAACCGCGCGCGCGTCGCCCGCGCTCTGGGCCTGGAACGCCTCGTTTTTGCCAATCAGGTGCATAGCGCGCGGGTGATAAGGGTCGATGACTGGCCGGAGACGTGGGCGGCGGGCGATGGCGATGCGCTGATCACCAATGTGCCGGGCCTTGCCCTGTGCACTCAGGTAGCGGACTGCGTGCCGGTCCTGCTGCATGACCCGGAAAACCATGCCGTTGGCGCGGTCCATTCCGGCTGGCGCGGCACGGTGAAAAAGATCACGTGCGCCACGATCGAGGCGATGGGCGAGGCCTATGGAACGAGGTCTGAAGACTTACGCGCCGCCATCGGCCCGGCGATCTCGAAGGAGAATTACCGCGTCGGCCCGGAAGTGCTCGAAGAGTTCGAGGCCCTGTTCGGAACGCTCGATGACGCCCTTACCGGTCCGCGCGACCTCGAGGGCGGGGCGGGGCTGGATGTGGCCGAGGCGGTGTATCGCCAACTCGTTGCGGCAGGGGTGACGGTGGATCGGATCAGCCGCATACGCGCCTGCACCTTCGCTGACGACGCCCGCTTCTTCTCATCGCGCCGGGCCGCACGCGACGGCTATGCCGGTCAGTTCGGCGGCCAGTGCGGCGTGATTGCGCTGGAGCCCTGACAAGGCGGCGCATTACCCGCCCATGACCATTCGTTAAGCTGCATGGCGGAGCGGACCTGTCTAGCGTGGCGCCAACCCACTCATTTCACAGGAATCTTGCGCGCATGTTCTCATCCATGGCAATCGCTGCGACATTGGTTTTCTCAGCCCATGCCGGCACGCTGACTCACGACCACACTCCCCCGCCCGCCCCGGATTTCAGCGCTGAACGCGATCCGTTCGAACTGGACTGGACAAGCCCTGCGGCGGGCATCTGGGTCGGTGTGCGGCCCCAGTCGGCACGCTTCCCGGTAACCGGGACCAGCGTGATCGTGATTGGCGAGACGGGCGCTCTGGTCTTCGATGGCGGAGGCACGCCTCTGCAGGCCGAACGTGTGGCGGAGAAGATCCGTACCGAAACGGACCTGCCGGTCACCCATATCGCGATCAGCCACTGGCATGGCGATCACCATCTGGGCATCGGCCCGCTGCGCGAGGCGTGGCCGGAAGCCGTTACGGTCAGCCATAGCTTTACCCGCGCCGTTATGGACAGCACGCTGATGGACTCCGCGCGCAACCCCGATGCCACACCGCCAGGCGCGCTTCGCGGGCAACTGGAAGGCGCACTGGCCAATCCCGACCTTCCCGAACCCAACCGGCTCTGGCTGGAGCAGGGGCTTGTCTGGGTCGACCTGATCGAAGCGCAGGGCCGTGCGGGGCGGATTCCCGAGATCGATCTGGTGTTCGAGGACAGTCTGGAGATTGATCTGGGAGGGCGTGTGGTCAGCCTTGTTCATCTGGGTCATGGCAATACCAAAGGCGACATCATGCTGCACATTCCCGATGCGCGTATGATCGCAGCGGGCGACGCCGTGGTGCATCCGACGCCGTACGGGTTTTTCAGCTATCCGGAAAGCTGGGCGGCCGCACTCAGGCGCCTGCGGGAATTTGACGTGGACCTGATCGTGCCCGGCCATGGCGGCCTGATGACGGACTGGGCCTATGTCGACCTGTTGACCGAGACCCTGCAATCCATAGCCGACCAGACGGCAGTGCTAGTGGCCGAAGGCCATGATCTTGACGGTGTACGCGAGCATTTCGACTGGAGTGCGCTGGAACCCCGCTTTGCCGGCGGCGATCCGTTCTGGGCGGGCCGGTTCGATGTCTGGTTCAAGCGCCCCATACTGGAGGCAGCCTGGCGGCTGGAAACCGGGCTGGATAACGAAGAACTCATCCCGCACGAGCACGGCGTGGAGTAGACCGCGCCGGCCTAGCCCAGTTTCAGCGTCACCGGCACGTGGTCGGAGGGTTTTTCCCAGTCGCGGGTTTCGTCCCAGATGGTGAAGCCCTCGCGGCCATGGGCGGTGGCGGCGGCAGCAAGGGACGGTGACACCCAGATATGGTCCAGCCGGCGGCCCCGGTTGGACTTCCTCCAGTCGCGGTTGCGATAGCTCCACCAGGTGTAGATCTTCTCCGGCTCTGCGATCAGCTCGCGGGCGACATCCACATAGCCAGCCCCTTCGCGGGCGGCTTCAAGGCCTTCGGTCTCTACCGGCGTATGGGAGATCACTTTGAGCAGCTGCTTGTGTGACCACACATCATGCTCACGCGGAGCGATATTGAGATCGCCAACCAGCACCACATCGCCGCCCTTCCTGCCGCGCTTTTTCAGGTAATCACCAAAGCGGGCGAGGAAGTCGAGCTTGTGGGCAAAGCGCGGATTTATATCCACGTCCGGCTCGTCGCCGCCTGCGGGGATGTAATAGTTCTGGAATTCCACCCCGTCGATTTTCACCACGTGATGGCGCGCCTCGGCCTTGGGGCAGACGGCGCAGTCCTCCAGCACCTCGATCGGCGCGCGCGAGACGGTCGCCACGCCATGCATGCCTTTCTGGCCGGTTACGTGAAAATGGGGGTAGCCCATCGCCTTGAAGGCCTTGGCCGGGAACTGGTCCTCCATGCACTTGATTTCCTGCAGGCAGATCACGTCCGGCCTAGCCATATCGGCAAATTTCGCGATCTGGTCGATACGCAGGCGCACCGAGTTGATGTTCCACGTGGCAAGCTTCATCGCGGCCATGGCGGCTCCTTGGAATATAAAGGCTAGAGGATGTTGTAGGTGACTCCGGCAACGCCCACGGGCCAGCGCCCGCGCACATAAAGCCGCCAGCGTGCGAGGAAGGGATGGGTGGGCTCCTCGTCCTCGGCTTCGGCCAGCAGGACCAGCACCGCGCCATGGGCGGCCTGTATCAGCCCGCCGGCGGCTGTGTTGACCACGGTTTCATCGTAGACGTCATCGATCGCGGCGGCGGCTTCAGCCGCCTCGCGCGCCAGCTCGCCAATGGCGGAGGCCACCAGCATCAGCGCGGCGTCCAGCGCCTCGCGGTCGAGCCGTTCCAGCGCGCGCTCCACCAGCCCTGCGCGCAGCATCTCTTCTGCCTCCCAGGCCAGCGGATCGGTGTCGAGTGCTTCGGCAGCGATCGCAGCATCCTCCCAGCTGCCCAGCGGGGCGGGATCAGCGTCGGGGAAGCCCAGCCCGTCTAGATAGGCGCGTGCCAACGTCACCTCGCGGCTGTCCAGCCGCTCGCCAAGGCGTGAGAAGAAGGCCGGATCGGCAATGCTTTCGGCGAAGGCCCGCGCCTTGTAGAGCAGCGGTATCTCGTCGAGCAGGCGCGCAATCACGTCTTCACTGGAATCGGGGGCGTCGGACGGTGTCATGGCGACTGTCTAGCGCGGCGCCCGCGCCGGTAACAGGGCGGGACTGCCAGAAACAGGCATCAAAAAAGAAGGCGCCCGATGGTGAGGGGACCATCGGGCGCCGGTTGGGCCGCTTTACTGCCACTATGCCGCGCCGGGAGGGGATCCACCGGCGCTGGCCTGACCCTGGACGGATTGCGGGGACGACGCCGTGCCAGAGCGAGCGGGTCAGAGTGTGCGCGGCCCGCAAGTGCATTTATGCCACAACTGGGGCCGCTTGTTCAATTAAATTGTAGAAAGGTGTTGTGCGTTGCGAAAATGACACACAAATCAGGCTGTCCTTGCCCGCGCTGAGGCAGCGGCCTCGCCTTCCGCGAAGCGTACCAGATCAGTCAGCGGCATGGGCCGGGCAAACAGATAGCCCTGCGCCAGCGTGGCGCCCTGATCACGCAGGAAGGCCAGCTGCTCGCTGGTCTCCACGCCTTCGGCGACGGTCTGCAGCTTCAGTGCCTTGGCCATGGCCAGGATCGTCTCGACCACGATGCGTGCATGTTCATCTCGTGCCATGTCGCGCACGAAGCTCTGGTCGATCTTGAACACGTCAAACGGCATCCGGGTCAGATAGGACAGGCTGGAGTGGCCGGTGCCAAAATCATCGATGGCAAAGCTCACACCGCGCTCGCGTAGCGGCGCGATCTGTTCCAGCACGCGCTCGGGCTGGCGCATGGCGGTGGATTCGGTCAGTTCCAGCTCCAGCGCGTTCGCCGGCAGGCCGGTTTCGCGCAGGGCATCCAGCACCGTGTCGCTGAACTTCTCGTCCTCGAACTGGACGGCTGACACGTTCACGGCCACCGGGATGTTCAGCCCGCGCTTGTACAGCCCGGCCATTTCCTCACAGGCATGGCGCAGCACCCAGTTGCCTATATCCCCAATCAGCCCGCACTCTTCGGCGGCCTGGATGAAGGTGCCCGGCGAGAGCAGGCCGGCGGTGGGATGGTTCCAGCGCACCAGGGCTTCCACACCGGCAATCGAGCCATCCTTGATGGAAATCTTGGGCTGGTAATAGACCACCAGCTGGTCATCGCGCACGGCCTCGCGCAACTCGCCTTCCAGCACCAGGCGCTCAAACGCGGTCTGGTTCATGGTCGCCTCGAAGAACTCGAAGGCATTGCCGCCTGAACGCTTGGCCGCCGCCATGGCGAGGTCGGCGTGGCGCAGCAGGGTTTCAGGATCTCCGCCATCACGCGGGAAGACCGACACGCCGACCGACACGCCCAGGAAGACGCGGTGGCCGGAAATCTCGAACGGGCGGCGCACGGCATCGATGATCCGGCGTGCCACGCGGGCGGCATCGGCCGGGTCGCGCAGGGTAGGCAGGAGAACGGTGAACTCATCTCCGCCCAGCCGGGCCACGAGCGAAGGTTCGGCGCCATCATCACCCTGGGAGAGATCCCAGCCGCGCGCCGTCTCGCGCAGGCGCCGCGCCACGGCTTCAAGCAGCCTGTCGCCTTCGCCAAGGCCAAGGGAGTCGTTGACGCGCTTGAACCGGTCAAGATCCAGGAAGAGCACGGCGCCGGCAGAGCCGTCATCCTCGGCGCGCCGCGTCACCCGTTCGACTTCCTTGCGGAAACGCTCGCGGTTGGGCAGCTCGGTCACCATGTCGACATAGGCAAGGCGATGGATGCGCTTCATTGAGGCATCCAGCCGGGCAAACATGCGGTTGAACGCATTGGCCAGCACTTCCAGCTCGTCGCCCGTGCGCACATCAATACGCAGGTCCAGCTTGCGCGATGAAGCAAGCCGCGCGGCCTCTGTCAGCTTGTGGATCGGCCCCAGGGAGGTGCGTACCACCAGCGCCACCACCGGCAGGAAGATGACCAGAGCCACCAGACCCACCAGAAGCTGGCGCTGCAATATGTCGGACGCTGCGCGCGAGACGGCCGCCGTCGGCACGTCGACCACCACCACGCCGGACAGCCGGCCTGAATGCATGATGGGGTGGGCGACGCGGATCAGATCGCCCTGCACCTCCACCCGGCTGTCCACCGAGCCGAGCGCGCCGTGCACCAGGGCGTCGCCCGTGCGGTCTCCTGGCAACAGATCGACCTGGCCCGCCGTGACGACAACCTCGCGCAACGTATCGGCGATATAGACGCCCTGAACGTCACCGCGCTCGACAAAGCTGTTCAGGTTCAGGGTCATGCGGCGCGCATCGCGCGTGACGAATTCCTCGGCCAGATTGGCGGCAAACAGCTGCGAGATCAGCTGCGCGTGCGCCTGCGCGGTTTCCCGGTTGTCATGCGTATTGGAAATATAGCCAATGCTGGTCATCACTACCGTGGCCGCCAGCAGTACGATGGCGCACAGCACCGTGAATTTCATCACGAGAGAGCGCATCATGCGCGACAGGGCGTGGCGCAGCGGTGCCATAGGACCTCACACGGCTTGGCTGTCCGGCCGGGATTTCGGGCCGGTAGGACAACAAGGGAAGCGTAAGGTCGGACAAGTTGTTGAAAATGGCGTTAAGGACGCGGACAGGTCCCGTTAACGTGTTGAATATCAGGGCAGGTAACCGGCAACGGGCCCCTTTACGCGGCCGGCGGGATAACCAGTCCGCGCTCGCGTGCCATCGTTTCCAGTGATACCAGCGGGCGTGCGCCCACATGGGTGATCACCTCGCCGGCTGCCATCACGCCCAGCCGCGCGCAGGTTTCCAGCCCCGCGCCCCGTGCCAGTCCCAGCAGGAAGCCGGCCGCAAACAGATCGCCCGCCCCCGTCGTATCGACCAGTTTCTCGACCGCGTCGGCAGGTACGGCGGCCGTGTCACTGCCCGAGGTGATGATCGCCCCTTTTTCCGAGCGGGTGATGGCTGCGATGCGGGTCTCGGCGCGCACGGACGCCAGCGCAGCGTCAAAATCCTCGGTCAGATAAAGCGATTTCAGCTCGGCCTCGTTGGCGAAGATCACGTCGACATGATTGGCCACCAGATCACGGAAGCTGTCGCGGTGGCGGTCCACGCAGAACGGGTCTGACAGGGTCAGTGCCACCTTGCGTCCGGCCGAGCGGGCGATCCGGGCGGCTTCAACGAAAGCCGCCTTGGCCTCGTCGCGGTCATAGAGATACCCCTCCAGATAGGTGATCTCGGCCGCGGCAATGCGTTCGGCATCGACATCGCCCTTGGAGAACAGGGTGGAAGCGCCCAGAAAGGTGTTCATGGAGCGCTGCGCGTCCGGGGTGACGAGGATCAGGCAGCGCGCTGTAGCCGGCCCGTTCTGTAGCGGTGCCGTGGCGTAATCCACACCCGCAGCGCGCAGATCATGGCCGAAAATCTCACCGAGCTGGTCATCGGCCACCTTGCCGATATAGGCGCCCCGTCCGCCGAGGCTGGCGATACCCGCGAGCGTATTGGCCGCCGAACCGCCGGACACTTCCTGACCCGGCCCCATGGCCGCATAGAGCTCCTTGGCGCGCGCCTCGTCGATCAGGGTCATCGCGCCCTTCTCGATCGTGTGCCTGGCCAGGAAGGCGTCATCAGCGCTGGCGATCACATCGACAATAGCGTTGCCGACGCCGGTCACATCATAACGCGTGGAAGCCATGGGGTTTGGTCCTTGTCTGCCTGATCTTTGGGGAAATGCCGCAAGGGGCTTAGCCCGGCAGGTCCGGCATAACAAGTCCTGCCCCTGCGCCGGCATTCTTGACGGGGCCAGAAGGCGGGTTAGACCGGCTATACCGGACACCCGCCAAGGATCGCCTCATGCGCCGCATCGCCTATCTGGTTTCCTCCAATGTGATTGAGGGCCGCCCCGAGGCGCGCTGCGACGCGCACGAACTGACCGCGCAGATGAAGGCGATTGACCCTGCGTGCCGGGATGCCGGCTTCGCATTGGAGACGATTGTCTGGGACGAGGGGTTCGAGCCGGAGCACTACGAGGCGGTGATCGTGGGACCGGCCTGGGATTATTGGGACAAGTCTGCGCGCTTTCTCGACGTGCTGTCGGCGGCCAGCGCGTCGCGCCCGCTCCTGAACCCGGTTGATGTCGTGCGCTGGAATATGGACAAGACATACTTGCGCGATCTGGCACGGCTCGGCGCGCCGGTCATCGAGACACTCTGGGCCGAAGCGGCGACACCTGAAGTGATAGGGGCGGCCTTTGAGGCGCTTGGCAGCGATGATCTGGTTATCAAGCCGGTGATCGGTGCGGGTGCCTGGCGCCAGGCACGGGTCAAGCGCGGCGAACCCCTGCCCGATCCGGCTCTGCTGCCGCCAGAACGCGCGATGATCCAGGCCTTCCTGCCGTCCATTGCAGAAGAGGGCGAGTACTCTTTCCTCTTCTTCGGCGGAGAGCACTCCCACACCGTCATCAAGCGGCCGGCATCGGGTGATTACCGGATCCAGGGCAGTTATGGCGGGGTGGACACGCCCCACGTTTCCTCTCCTGCCGATATCGCGCTGGCCCGTCAGTGCCTGGAGGCCGCGTGCACCCATTGCGGCGTGGAGACGCTGCTCTATGCCCGCGTGGACATGGTGCGCGGGGGCGATGGCGCGCTCAAGCTGATGGAGATCGAGCTGATCGAGCCCTTCTATTATCCCGATAACGCGCCGGGCATGGGCGAGGTCTTCGCCCGCGCGCTCTCAAAGGCGCTCTAACCGAACTTCTTCGGATCATAGAGCTTGTCGGCCACGGGCCGGAACACCCAGGCCGAATATCCGCCCGCGACGGCCAGAACGAGGCCGATCAGCGCGGTGATGATCTGCCCGGCCAGCAGCGCCCACAGGGCAAGGCCCGCCCCGGCAAGGCCAATCAGCAGAGACGGCAGGAACGCCTTCAGCCGGGCTGTGGCGGGCGCACCTTCGATATATCGCACGTCCGTTCGTTTGTTAAGCGCTTCGTGAATGTCACGCAGGAAGAAGGCGAACTGGTCTGCCCGGTTCTCCCATTTCAGTAAGCCCTTGCTGAGCTGGGACGAAAAACCGATCGTTCGTTTCTTTCCGCTCACCCGGCAGATGATCTGGGCTGGCTCGCTGGACCCGATGCCGGAGGGTTCGACCGACAGGCGTACCTCCTCCACATCCTCAAAGGCGATGCGTTTGAGGAGTGTGCCTTCGGCGCTTTCCTCCAGCCGGTCTGCCCAGAGCGTGATTTCGCGGCGCGGCGAAAATACCGAACGGCAGTCTTCGAGCCGGGCGCGGATACGTTTGCGGGGGGATTTGGGCGGTGAGGTCATGGCGCAAGCACATGCCCGCCCTCTTGCCCGCGCGTCAAGAAAGCGTCACGGTCAGCGCGATGGCAAATACGCGCAAATTCCTGGTGATCGGCGATGGCAGCGACGAATCCGCTGCTGCTGCGCTCTATGCCGCCCATCGCGCGCACAACACTGGCGGCAAGGTGGCCGTGCTCGCCATTATCGAGACCGAAGGCGTGGAGCCTTGGCTGGGTGTGGGCGAGGCCATGCGCCGGGAGGCGCTGGAAGCCGCTGAAGCGGCCCTTGAAAGCCTTGCGGAGGACATTGAAGCGGTAACCGGCATGCGGCCCGAACTGATGGTGCGCGAAGGCGAGGCGATTCATTGTATCCGCAAGCTGGTGGAAGAGGACGAGACCATATCCATCCTCGTGCTCGGCGCGGCAACAGGTGGTGACGGTCCCGGTCCGCTGGTCAGCGCGCTGTCACGCGGGCGCGGCCTGTTCGCAGAGCGCTCCATCCCTGTCACCGTGGTGCCGGGCGAACTCTCGGCCGATGACATACGCGCACTGACCTGACAAATCCATGATGCGATAAGGGTTGAAGCGCCGCGCGCCATACGCCACTTGGAAAGGTAACAGTCCCGTTGGAGCGCAAATCCGATGTTCATCCAGACCGAGCCCACCCCGAACCCCGATACGCTGAAATTCCTGCCCGGTCAGGAAATCGCGCCCGTCGAGCCGCTCGATTTCGCAACGCCGGAAGCGGCAGAGGGTTCACTGCTGGCGCGCGAGCTCTTTGCGGTGGAGGGCGTGGTGCGCGTCTTTGCCGGGGCCGATTTCGTGTCGGTCACCAAGGCTGAGGGCGTGGACTGGGTCCACATCAAGCCTGCCATTCTCGGCGCGATCATGGATGTGCTGCAATCGGGCAAGGCGCTCTTTGCCAGCGATGCGGGCGATGAGGCGGTGGAATATGAAGGCGAGGCCGCAGCCATCGTGAAGGAAATCCGCGAGGTGATCGACACCCGTGTGCGCCCTGCCGTGGCGCAGGATGGCGGCGATATCGTGTTCCAGGCCTATGACGAAGCGACGGGCGTGGTCAGCCTGCACATGCGCGGCGCGTGCGCGGGCTGCCCCTCCTCGACCATGACGCTGAAAAGCGGGATCGAGAACCTGCTGAAACACTATGTGCCGGAAGTGACAGCGGTTGAGGCGGTTGTGTAATCGCCCCTGAAACCCTGGAGCCGCGCTGCGGTATCCGGGGCCTTGTTCCCTCGTCTCCTGCATGAGGTCCCGGCTCTGCGCTACGCTTGACCGGGAGTTCAGAGTCCGGGGAAGAGCGGTTTTTCCCGTCACGCCATAGCGCGCGCCGTCCATCCGGCCTATCTGGTGGCCAAGCCCTTCCAGCCAGTTCAAGACTGGCGCAGACCCCATAAGGAGCCCCGCCATGAGCGAGCTTGCCCTTGCTGACCGCCACAAGGTTCTTTCCGATGCCGCGCTGGACCAGTTGTTCCGCGGCGCGCGCACCTTCTACACTTGGGAAGACAAGGACGTCTCCGACGCGACCCTGCAGGCGCTTTACGATCTCCTCAAATACGGCCCGACCAGCGCCAACAACTCGCCCGCCCGCTTCGTCTTCCTCAAAGGCGCGGCCAAGGAGCGGCTGAAGCCCTTCCTCATCGCCCCGAATGTCGAGAAGACGATGACCGCGCCGGTGACCGCAATTGTGGCCTGGGACTGGGAGTTTCACGAGAAGGTGCCTGAGCTCTTCCCGCATGATCCGGGTGCCAAGGAATGGTTTGCCTCTGACGATGCCCGCAAGGCCAATGGCGTACGCAATGGCACGCTGCAGGGCGCCTATCTGATCCTGGCCGCCCGCGCTCTGGGTCTCGATTGCGGCCCGATGAGCGGGTTTGACAATGCCAAGGTGGATGAGGAGTTCTTCGCCTCCGACCCGTCCATGAAGCACTGGCGTTCCAACTTCCTGGTCAATATCGGCTATGGCACAGAGGAAAAACTGTTCCCGCGCCTGCCGCGCCTGCCCTTCAATGAGGCTGCGCGCATCCTGAAATAGGTGCTTATGCCCGCCATGCCCGCTTCCGCCAGCGCCATTCTGGTCCTCGACACTACGGGGCGCTGGTGCGCGGCTGGCCTGAAGCGGGCGGACGGGCAGGTCTTCACCCGCCATGAAGCGATGGCGCGCGGTCAGGCCGAGCGTCTGGCCCTGCTGGTGGAAGAGTTGCTGACCGAGGCGGGTGTGGTGCCTCGCGAAATCGCCCGAATTGGTGTCGCCACCGGCCCTGGCAGTTTTGCCGGCACCCGCGCCGGGACCGCGTTTGCGCGGGGGCTGGCGCTGGCGACGGACGCACAGGCGCTAGGCGTGTCCAGCCTTGCCGCCTGGGCGCATCAGGCCGATCCCGGCCAGACCCGGACCGTGGCCGCGATCCATGATGCGCGCCGGGGCGAGGCGGTGTTGCAGGTCTTCACGCTTGGCGAGCCTGTCAGCGAGATTCTCCGCCTTTCCATCGACGACGCCCGCGCCGCGCTCGCGGAATATGGCGATGTGGTGCTGACGGGCTCCGGCGCGGCGCTCCTTGGGGCCGATCCCGCAGGCTTTGCCGATGAAGCGCCTCTGGCCGCCCTTATGGCGCTCACGGGAATGGCGGACGAGGATGCGCCCCCACCGTCCCCACGCTATGCCCGCCCACCCGATGCGGCCCTGCCGGGCGGCATTATCCCATGACCGGAACCATAATCGCGCCAGCGGGCCTTGAGGCGGCTGACATTCTGGCAGAGCTGCATGCGCGGGGCTTTGACGAGGTCTGGAATGCGGCCACTTTCGGCCAGCTTCTCGCCTTGCCGGGCAGTTTCGTTCTGCTGGCCAGCGTGGACGATAATCCTGTCGGTTTCATCATGATGCGCGTGGCGGCTGATGAAACCGAAATCCTGACCCTTGCTGTCGACCCTGAAAAGCGCCGGGCCGGCACAGGCCGCGCCCTGCTGGATGCCGGACTGAGAAAGGCCCGCGACAAAGGCGCCGTAAAGGCGTTTCTGGAGGTGTCGGAGCGCAATGCTGCCGCCATCGCGCTATATACCGGGGCAGGCTGGCGTGAGACGGGCCGGCGGGCGCGCTATTATGCTGATGGCTCGGACGCGCTCATGCTGTCGACTTCACTGATCTGAACCGGCAGGCGGCCCGCCATGGACACGGCGCGCCCGCACCGGTAATAACAGGGAATAGTGCGCATCTGCGTATTTTGGGTGGAGGCCGCAATGTCGGACCGCATTGAACAGCTCTGCATTGAAAAGGGCCTGCGCATGACCGAGCAGCGCCGCGTGATCGCGCGCGTGCTCTCCAGCGCTGACGACCATCCCGATGCCGAGGAGGTACACAGGCGCGCCTCCGAGATCGATAACCGCATCTCGCTGGCCACCGTCTACCGCACCGTGCGCCTGTTTGAGGATGCCGGGATCATCGAGCGCCATGATTTCCGCGATGGCCGCTCACGCTATGAAGAAGCGACCGAGGACCATCACGATCACCTGATCGATCTGAAAACCGGCGATATCGTCGAGTTTTACGATGAGGAGATCGAGAACATGAAGGCCGCGATCGCCCGCCGCCTCGGCTACAAGCTGGTCGATCACCGGCTGGAGCTCTACGCGGTGAAGCTGAAAGACGGCGAATAGCCCGCAACCGGAATTATTGATGACCGCGCCTGCCAGCGAACCGAAAGCCCGCAAACGCCTCTTCATCCGCACCTATGGGTGCCAGATGAATGTGTATGACTCAGAGCGCATGCGCGATCTGCTGGTGCCGCTCGGCTATGAGCCGGCAGAGGAGCCGGAGGGTGCAGACCTCGTCATCCTCAATACCTGCCATATCCGCGAGAAGGCGGCTGAAAAAGTCTATTCCGAACTGGGGCGGCTGAAACCGCTCAAAGCCGAGAAGGAAGCCACCGGCGGGCAGATGACCATCACGGTGGCCGGCTGCGTGGCGCAGGCCGAGGGCGCCGAAATCCAGCGCCGCGCGCCAATGGTTGATCTGGTGGTAGGCCCGCAGACCTATCACCGCCTGCCCGAACTCATCGCAAAAGTGCACCGCGATCGCGGTGAGGCGCTCGAGACCGAGTTCGAGGTGGAAGAGAAGTTCGATGCGCTCGCCGCGCCGAAACGCCTCGTCGAGGGCTATACGGCCTTTGTGACCGTGCAGGAGGGCTGCGACAAGTTCTGCTCCTTCTGCGTGGTGCCCTATACGCGCGGCGCGGAATATTCCCGTCCCGCCGCCCAGATCACAGCCGAAGTGCGCGCGCTGGCAGCCCAAGGGGTGCGCGAGATCACCCTGCTGGGCCAGAACGTCAATGCCTATTCAGGCGAAGCGCCCGCTGGCGAGGAAGCGGGCGGGCGCTGGGGGCTTGCCCGGCTGATCCGCCATCTCGCCCTGATTGGCGGGATTGACCGCATACGCTTCACAACCTCCCATCCCAATGACATGGATGAGGACTTGCTGGCCGCCTTCGCGGAAGAGGAAAAGCTGATGCCCTATCTGCACCTGCCGGTGCAGGCGGGCTCCGACCGCATCCTGAAAGCCATGAACCGCAAGCACACGGCGGCGGAATACATCGCGCTGATCGAGCGGCTGCGCACGCTGCGCCCGGATATTGCCCTGTCGGGTGATTTCATCGTCGGCTTCCCCGGCGAGCAGGAGAGCGATTTCGCCGACACCCTGAAGCTGGTGGAAGCCGTCGGCTATGCGTCGGCCTTCTCGTTCAAGTATTCGCGCCGCCCCGGTACGCCGGGAGCGGCCATGGCAGGCCAGGTGGACGAGGCGGTGAAGGTAGAGCGTCTGGCGCGCCTGCAGGCGCTGCTCAATACGCAGCAGGAAGCCTTCAACGCCCCCATGGTGGGAAAGCGCCTCTCTGTCCTCTTCGAGCGTGAGGGCCGCAAGCCCGGCCAGCTGGGCGGCCGCAGCCCCTATCTGCAGGCCGTTCATTGCGACGGACCGGCGGGCCTTATCGGCCAGATTGCCGAGGTGGAGGTGGTATCCGCCTCGAAGAATGCGCTGGCCGCCCGCCTGATGCCAAAGGAAAGCCGCGCCGCGTGAGCCGATCTGCCAAACCCCGCCGCCCGGTAAAGACCGGCCCCGCCGAAACGCTCCATTTTGACGATGCCGCCCATGTGCGCGCATTGGCAGGCCCCGGCCATGCCAATCTCATCGCGCTGGAAAAAGAGCTGGGCGTGCATGTGGAAGCGCCCGGCGGCGGCCAGCTGGTTCTTTCTGGCGGCGAGCGGCAGGCGCGCACCGATGCGGCCCGCGTGATCCATTCGCTCTACGCGCGCGCCGAGGCTGATCTCAATATCGATCCGGAAACCGTGCGCGCGGCCTGCCGCATGGGGGATGATCCGGTCGATGCCGATGATACGATTATCCGCGTACCGCGCGGGGTGAGCTTTGCCGCCCGCACCGTCAATCAGGGCGCTTATGTGCGCGCGCTGAAGGATGAGGATGCCTTCGACATGGTGTTCGGTGTCGGCCCTGCCGGTACGGGCAAGACGCTGCTGGCGGTCGCCTGGGGCGCGGCCAAGCTGGCGCGCGGCGAGATTGACCGGCTGATCATCACGCGCCCCGCCGTGGAGGCCGGTGAACGGCTTGGCTTCCTGCCCGGCGATCTCAACGAGAAGATCGACCCATATCTGCTGCCGATCTGGGATTCTCTGCGCGAGGCGCTGACCCAGCGCGTGGTCGACAAGATGCGCGAGGAAGGCCGGATCGAGGTCGCCCCGCTCGCCTTCATGCGCGGACGTACGCTGAACCGGGCATTCATCGTGTGTGACGAGGCCCAGAACGCGACGCGCGCGCAGATGCGCATGATGCTGACGCGTCTGGGGCAGGGCTCGCGCATGGCGGTGACCGGTGATCCCACCCAGACCGATCTCGGTCCCCGCGAGCCGTCCGGTCTTGCCCATGCGCTGGATATCCTCGCCGGTGTGCCGCGCATTGCGGTCACGCGCTTCACCCGCACCGACGTGGTGCGCCATGATCTCGTGGCGATGATCGTTGATGCCTATGAACGCGCGGATGCAGGCCAATGAGCGATGAGCCCGTGGCCGAGATCGTGATCGATCATCCCGGCTGGGACGCGGTAAGCGGGGTGGGCGCGCGCTGCCTTGAGGCGATCAGTGCAGCCCTGGCGCTGGTGGATGATCCCCGGCCCGGTCCGGCCGTGATCCTGCTGACGTCTGATGCCACGCTGCACTCGCTGAACCAGCGCTTCCGCAGCAAGGACAGGCCCACCAATGTGCTCTCCTTTCCCGCGCCGGAAAGCGAAGCGTATCCGGGCGATGTGGCGCTCGCCTTCGAGACCTGTCAGGGCGAGGCGGCCGCGCGCGGGATTGCACTGATTGACCATGCAGCCCATCTTGCGGTGCACGGCGTCCTGCATCTTAACGGTTTTGACCATAAGCAAGAGGCAGACGCAGAAGAGATGGAGGCCCTGGAGGCGGCGGCACTGGCCAGACTTGGCATTGCCAGTCCCTACAGGGAAAGCAAATGAGTGTGATGAGCGACGACCCGCCAAGACGAAGTCTCGTGGCCCGGCTGAAGGGCGCCATCTACCGGCGCCCGGTCCCGGAACTGGCCACGCCCACGCCGGAGAATGGCGGGGCGGCAAACGGGGAGCAGACGGGCCATATTGCGGGCATAGCGCCCATCTTCAAGGTCGATGCGCTGGACACTTTGCGTGTGGCCGACGTGATGGTGCCGCGCGCCGACATTATCGCTCTCGATATCGACACACCGCTGGGCGAAGTGGCCCGGTCCTTCGCCGAGGCCTCCCATTCGCGCCTGCCGCTTTACCGTGAAACCCTCGACGACCCGGTGGGTGTGGTCCACATCAAGGACGTGATGGCGCATCTGGCCGGTGACGAGACCGGCAAGCGCCCGGAAGACTGGGCAATGGCGAAAATCCTGCCGCAGGTCCGCCGTCCCCTGCTTTACGTCCCGCCCTCCATGCGCGCGGCCGACCTGCTGGTGCGCATGCAGTCCCGGCGCATGCACATGGCGCTGGTGGTGGATGAGTATGGCGGCACGGACGGGCTGGTGACGCTGGAAGACCTGCTGGAGCCCATTGTCGGCGAGATTGATGACGAGCACGACGAGAATGAGGGTCCGCTGATCCGCGCGCGTGGCCCGAATATCTGGGAGGCCGATGCCCGTATCCCGCTTGAAGAGCTGGAAACCGTGCTGGGCTATCCGGTGGCCACCGAGGACGAGCTGGAAGATGTCGATACGCTCGGCGGGCTGGTCTTCATGCTGGCAAGCCGCGTGCCCGAACGCGGCGAGGTGATCGCCCACTCCACGGGACTGGAGTTCGAGATTCTCGATTCCGATCCGCGCCGCATCCGCAGGGTACGCATTCGCGCGCCCCGTGCGGCCGGTCCGCTCGCCGATGCCCGCGCGCCCGGCCTGACATGATCTCCGGGCTGCAACGGCGCGCGCAGGGCCTGCTGGACGGCTGGGCCGGGCTTTCAGGCTGGAAAATGGGGCTGGCGCTGTTCGTGACCGGGCTGGTCTCGGTACTGGCTCACGCGCCCTTCTTCTTCCAGCTCGCACTGATCGCCGGGCTCGTCCTCCTGGTTCTGGCGCTCGATGCCAGCGCGAAGACCGCCCGCCCGCACCGCAGCGGCTTCTGGCGAGGCTGGTGCTTTGGTGCGGGCTATTTCCTGGGCGGAACGTGGTGGGTGGCCAATGCCTTCCTCGTCAGCGCGGAGGAGCATGTCTGGCTGATCTGGGCCCCGCTCACCCTTCTGCCCGGCGGGCTTGCCCTGTTCTGGGGGCTGGCGGCCAGCCTCTATGCGCGGTTGGCGCCGGATGGCCCGTCCCGGATCGGCCTGTTCGCCATTCTCTTCACGGCCGTGGAGATGGCCCGCTCGGTCATGCTCTCCGGCTTTCCGTGGAATCTGGCAGGCCATGTGTTCGAGGCCGGCACGCCCGTCAGTCAGGCGGCCAGCTATATCGGCGCTGCGGGCCTTTCCGCCTTCGTTCTCTATGCCTTTGCGAGCCCCGCTGCGCTGCTGGGCCGTGCTGGCGGATGGACGCGCGCCGTGCCGGTACTGGTCTCGCTCACGCTGCTGGCGGGCATGTGGACACATGGAAGCTGGCGGCTGGCCAATGCGTCCACCGAGATGACCGATACCCGGCTGCGCTTGGTGCAGCTGGCCATTCCGCAGGAGGAAAAGCGTCATGCCAACCGGCTGGCGATCCTCGACCGGTATATGGAGCTGACCTTAAGTCCCGGCCTTGAGGATGTGGATGCGGTGGTCTGGCCGGAAGGGGCGATCCCGACCTTGATGCTGGAGGACACCCGCGTGCTGATCCGGCTGGAGGACAGCCTGCCCTCCGGCACGCGCCTGTGGGCGGGTGTAACAAGGCGCGACCGCTTCCCCGAAGGCGAACTCTACTACAACTCGCTCGCCGCGATGCATTTCGAGGACGGGGCCGGGGCGGTCGAGGCCATTTATGACAAGGTGCGTCTGGTGCCATTCGGCGAGGGCAATCCGGTCCAGCTGATCACCGGCCTTTTCGGGTTCACGACATTGTCGATGAACGCGCCCTACTACACGCCGGGGCCCGGTCCGCAGACCTTACAGATAGCGGGCCTTCCCGCCTTCGCGCCGCTGATCTGCTATGAGGTGATTTTCCCGCGCTTTGCGCCGCGCGGAGACGACAGGCCCGTCTTCCTGCTCAATGTCTCCAATGATTCGTGGTACGGTAACTCCGCAGGGCCGCGCCAGCACCTCAACCAGGCGCGCTACAGAGCGATCGAGGAGGGCCTGCCGATGGCCCGGGCCGCCACGCTGGGCTCATCCGGGCTGATAGATGCTTATGGCCGCGGGGTGCGGCTGCTTGACCCGCAAACAGATGATGCGCTTGACATAGATATGCCAAAGGCGCTCCAACCAGTAGCGTACGCAGTCCATGGCGATCTGCCGTGGATTGCTGTAAGCCTGCTTCTTTTGGCGTGCCTGCAATCCGGTCTCCACTTAGCCTCTGCCCGAACCCGGAGGCGGTAATTTCCGGATATTGCTTTTCTGATTTCCTGGACCAGACATGGCAACATGGCTCCGGCCGTCTGGTCTTGACGATTTGAGGATGTGAACCCGATGGCGATAAACCCACGTGAACCCAACCCCGTAGACCGGCATGTCGGCTCGCGCGTGCGCCTGCGCCGGCAGATCCTGAACATGAGTCAGGAAAAACTTGGCGAGGAGCTTGGCGTCACCTTCCAGCAGGTCCAGAAGTATGAGCGCGGCACGAACCGCATCGGCGCGGGCCGGCTGTGGAAGCTGGCGCGCGTGCTCGAAGTGCCGGTGGCCTTCTTCTTTGAAGGTGCTGGCTCGCCGGCCGTGGAACCCGGCTTTGCCGAGGGCGACCAGACCCCGATCATCAATGATTTCCTGCAATCATCTGACGGGGTGGCGCTGGCCCAGGCTTTCTCGCGCATCACCGATCCCAAGGTGCGCCGCCGGGTGCTCGAGCTGGTCCGTTCGCTCGCTGATACTGACGAGAGCGAGGACTAGTCCGGTGCACGGTGCCGCCGCGCAGCGGCACAGACGGGCGCGGCCCATGGCCGGCCCGCACACTCCCTGCTTGCTTTCGCCGTGAAGATGGTCTTTAAGCGCCTCACATAAAGCAAGCTTTATATGAGGCTCATCTTGGCACGTACCTCCTACATCTTCACCAGCGAAAGCGTATCAGAAGGCCATCCGGACAAGGTCTGTGACCGCATTTCCGATACGGTGGTGGATCTGTTCCTCTCCCGTGACCCGGTCGCGCGCGTGGCGTGCGAAACGCTGACCACCACCAACCGCATCGTGCTGGCGGGCGAGGTGCGCTGCGCAGCTGAGATTTCCGGCGAGGAGATCGAGGCGGCTGCGCGTGCCGCGGTGAAGGATATCGGTTACGAGCAGGATGGCTTCCACTGGGAAAGCGCCGCCTTCTCCAACTATCTGCACGAACAGTCCGTCGATATCGCGCAGGGCGTGGATGAAGGCTCGGGCAGCTATACTGAAGAAGGCGCAGGCGATCAGGGCATCATGTTCGGCTTTGCCACGAACGAGACGCCCGAGCTGATGCCGGCCCCGATCCTCTATTCCCACCAGATTCTCAAGGAGATGGCACGCCTGCGCAAATCCGGCGCAGTGCGCCAGTTCGAGCCGGACGCCAAATCCCAGGTCTCGCTGCGCTATGAGAACGGCAAGCCGGTCGGCGTGACCAGCGTGGTGGTCTCCACCCAGCACACCGCCGATGCGACGCTGGACGAGATCCGCGAGCTGGTCCGCCCGGTCGTGAAAAGCGTGCTGCCCGAGGGCTGGTTCCCGCCCGAGGACGAGTTCTATGTGAACCCGACCGGCAAGTTCGTCATTGGCGGACCGGACGGCGATGCGGGCCTGACGGGCCGCAAAATCATCGTGGACACCTATGGCGGCGCGGCCCCGCACGGCGGCGGCGCGTTCTCCGGCAAGGATCCGACCAAGGTGGACCGGTCTGCGGCCTATGCGGCGCGCTATCTCGCCAAGAATGTGGTCGCTGCCGGTCTGGCGGCGAGATGCACCATCCAGCTGGCCTATGCCATCGGCGTGGCCAAGCCGCTGGCGGTCTATGTCGATCTGCACGGCACCGGCGAGGTGGACGAGACGAAGCTGGAGCAGGTTCTGCCCCAGCTGATGAACCTCTCCCCGCGCGGCATCCGCACCCATCTCCAGCTGAACAAGCCCATCTATGCGCGCACGGCCGCCTATGGCCATTTCGGGCGCACGCCGGACGCCGATGGCGGCTTCTCCTGGGAGAAGACCGATCTGGTTGATCAGCTCAAGGGCCTTGCCTGATATCTGCGATGAGTGACGGCCCGCACCCGCCCTCGCGCCGCCTTTACGGGCGGGCGAAGGGTCACGCCCTTTCCGCGCGCCAGCAGAAACTGGTCGACGAGATGCTGCCGGGCCTCAGCTGGGCCGATGAGGGCCCGGTGAAGCCTGACATCCTGCTTGCCGGGTTCGGGACCCGCGTGCTGGAGATCGGCTTTGGCGCGGCCGAGCACCTGACCGGCCAGGCTGCGCGTTTCCCCGACACCGGCTTCATGGGGATCGAGCCCTTCCTCAACGGCGTTGCCAAGGCACTGGCCGGGATAGAGGAGCACGGACTAGCCAATGTCCGGGTCAAGCGGGCCGATGCGCGCGGCGAGATCGAGCGCATGCCTGATGCCAGCTTTGACCGTATCTTCCTGCTCTTTCCCGATCCCTGGCCGAAAAAGCGCCATGCTTTCCGCCGCTTCGTGCAGGAAGATACGGCGCTGGAGCTCACCCGCATCCTGAAACCCGGCGGACAGCTGCGCGTGGCGACTGATGTGCGCGTCTATGCCGACTGGGCCCTGCCCCTCCTGCTGGAGACGCCGGGGCTCAACTGGCTGGCGCAAAGGGCCGATGACTGGCGCATCGCGCCCGAAGATCACATCACCACGCGCTACCAGTCCAAGCATCTGGGCGATATCGACCCGGTCTTCATGGACTTCCAGCGCGCGGCCTGACGCAGATTATCAGCCGGTTTTCCTTGAATCGCAGGGGTTTCCACCTGATATATAGGCTCAAGCGTGGGTGCTTTCGCACCCGTCCGCTTCCCCTGTTGCAATGAGGTAAGTGAGACACCCATGAACCAGTTTTCCAGAGCCAGCTATGGCGCAGGCACGCTCGACACCTCCGTCGATGCCGGTCTGCGCAGCTTCATGCTGGGCGTTTACAACAAGATGGCGCTCGGCCTTCTCGTGTCCGGCGCGCTGGCCTTCGTGATCGGCAGCGGCTTTGTGCCGGCCCTGACGCAGGCCGTGCTTAGCCCGCCGCTCATCTTCATCGTTCAGTTCGGCCCGATCGCCCTGCTTTTCGGTTCCATGTTCTTCATGCGCAACCCCTCTCCCATGGGGTCGGCCGTGCTGTACTGGGCTATTGTCGCGCTGATCGGTTCGGGCCTGTCCATCTGGGTGGCGCTCGCGACGGCGGGTGTAACCGGCGAGACGATGTCCGGCACCACGCTGAACGTGACCTTCGGCACCATCGCGCAGGCCTTTGCCATCACGGCAGCGGCCTTCCTGGGCCTCTCGCTCTATGGCTACACCACGAAGACGAACCTGCAACCCTTACGGGTCTTCCTCTTCATGGGCATTATCGGCGTCATCGCCATCGGCCTGATCAACGCCTTCTTCATCCAGTCCGGCGGGTTCGAACTGCTTATCCAGCTGGCTGTCCTGGTGCTGATGGCGGGCGTTACGGCCTGGCAGACGCAGAACCTGAAGCTGACCTATGCCAGCATTGCCGGTGACCAGCGTTCCATGGCGGTGATGACCAATTACGGCGCGCTGAACCTGTACATCGCGTTCGTGAACATGTTCCAGGTCATCCTGATGCTGCTGGGCAATCGCGACTAGGCGTTAACATCCGAGCCTGAATGCGAAGCGCCCCGGTCATCTGGCCGGGGCGCTTTTTTCTGACCTCACGCCAGCCGCAGCTTGGCCCTGTCGAATACCTTGAGCACGTGCGCCAGCTCATGGCCGCGTTTCAGGATCACGCCGGTGGCCGACACGATCTTCCATGCGCCCTGCCGGCGCGCATCGGCGGGGGTTTTCACGATGCGGTATAGCGGGTGCTCGGCGGCGTGGCGGAAGACAGAGAACTCCGCCCGGTCCTTCAGCCCGTCAATGGCATAGTCGCGCCACTCTCCGGCCGCCACCATCATCCCGTAAACACGCAGGATCGCATCCAGCTCCTTGCGGTCGAACATGACCTTGGAAACGCGCGCGTCTGCGTCCAGTGGCATTCAGCATCCATCCGTTTGCCGACGACAGAATCACAGCCTGCGCGATTTTTCCGCCTCTTACAAAGATTTCATGCGCTGCCACAGTCACGCCTTATTCCCGCCGCTTGCCCGCCTTACCGCGCCAGCACTTTTCACGGGCCGGCCGGTTCTGGACATATGCCCGATCTGGATTTCAGCCCCCCCAGCCCCCCGGATCCGGGTGTACAGGCTGGCCGGTACACACCCTTCCTCCATCGCCCCCCTTTTTCTTCCTGCCCATTGCAGAGCAGGCGCTAGCCGCGCGCGGCAAGGCGCGCTATGGCTTTTCACCTGTTCAATCCCTGCTGCGGATACGGTGATAACGCGCCCATGATCGAAGCGCTGGACCTGGTCAAACGCTTTGGCTCGACGCGGGCCGTGGACGGAATCAGCTTTACCGCCGGGACGGGCGAGGTGGTCGCGCTGCTCGGCCCCAACGGGGCAGGCAAGTCCACCACCATGCGCATGCTGGCAGGCTGTCTGGAGCCGGATTCCGGTGTGGCACGCATTGCCGGTTCCGACGCGGTGCGCGAGCGGCGCAGCGCGCAGACCGCGCTCGGCTATCTGCCCGAGGGCGCCCCTGCCTATCCGGCGATGACGCCGCGCGCCTTTGCCCGGTTTCACTTGCGCGTGCGCGGCTTCACCGGCGCGGCACTGACCGAGGCTGCCGAACGCGCGCTGGAGCGCACCCGCATGGGCGAGGCCGCCAGCCGCCCGATCGGCATGCTGTCAAAAGGCTTCAAGCGCCGTGCGGCTCTCGCCGCCGCGATTGCTCACGACCCGCAAGTGCTGATCCTTGATGAGCCCACAGACGGGCTCGATCCCAACCAGAAGGACGGTGTGCGCGCCCTGATCCGGGAGATGGCCGCCGAAAAGACCATCCTCATCTCCACCCATCTGCTCGAAGAGGTGGAGAGCGTGTGCTCGCGCGCCATCGTGATCACGGGCGGGCGCATCGTCAGCGATGACACGCCCGCCGCCATCATCCGCTCCGCGCCCGAACCCTCTCTTGCCAGCGCCTTCCGCATGCTCACCGGTCACAGTGCCGAACAGGCAACGATAAAGCCGCGCAAGGCGAAGAAGGCGCGGGAGGGTGTAGAATGACTGCGCTCTGGGCTGTCTACCGGCGTGAACTTGCCGCCTATTTCGAGACCCCGCTTGCCTGGGTCTTCCTGACCGCCTTTGCCATCGCCGCGCCCAGCTTTGCCTGGCATGTGGGCCGGCTTTTCGATACCGGCCGGGCCGATCTTGCACCGCTGTTCGATTACTTGCCCTGGCTGTTGATGATCCTGATGCCGGCGCTTGCCATGCGCGCCTGGGCCGAGGAGCGCGAGGCGGGCACGCTGGAAATGCTGCTGGCTGCGCCAATTCCCCTCTGGGCTGCCGCGCTCGCCAAGTTTCTGGCGGCCTGGACGATTGCAGGGCTCGCGCTCTCGCTCACCTTCCCTCTGTGGATCGCCATGAATTATCTCGGCAATCCGGATAATGCCGCCATCGCCACGGCCTATTTCGGTGCAGCCCTGCTGGCGGGCGGATATCTGGCGATTTCGCAGGCACTGTCGGCCACCACCTCCAATCAGGTGATCGCCTTCGTGCTGGCTGCCGGTGTCTGCCTCATCCTCACCGCCGCAGGCCTGCCCCTGGTGCTTGATGCGATCAGCACGCGCCTGCCGGGCGTCTTTGCGGAGGCGCTGGCCGGGCTTTCCGCGCTTGCCCGCTTTGACTCGCTCCGCCGGGGTGTCGTCAGCCTGAGTGATCTCGTTTATTTCCTCTCCCTCATCGCTCTGGGCCTGTTGCTGGCCATGGCGCTCATTGATGCGCGCCGGGGAGGTGGCCGATGAGCCCGTCGCGCCTTCTCGCCCTCATCTCCTTGGGTCTCATTGCCGGGTTTGCCGGGCTGAATCTGCTGGCCGGTGTGCTGGCCGATGGCGCCCGGCTCGATCTGACCGAGGGACGGCTCTACCGTCTCAGCCCCGGCACGATGGAGGTGGTGAACCGGCTGGAAGAGCCGGTTACGCTGACCTTCTACTATTCGCGCGGCAGTGCAGCCCGCTATCCCGCTGTCAGGGCCTATGGCGCGCGCGTGCGTGAAATGCTCAGGGGACTGGCTGCACGTTCGGGCGGACGCATCCGCCTTGCCGAGATTGATCCTGCGCCCTTCTCGGTGGAAGAAGACGCGGCGATCGCCGCGGGGCTGGAAGCAGTGCCGACCGAGGATGGCGGCCAGCTCTTCTTCGGGCTGGCGGGCAGCAATGCCATCGATGGCACGGCCGTCATCGCCTTCTTCGACCCGGCTGAAGAGGCGCGTCTCGAATACGAGATCGTGCGCGTGATTTCGGAGCTGGAGCGCACGCGCACACCAGTGATCGCCATCATTTCCTCCCTGCCCTTTGCGCCCAATCTGGACGGGCGCTCGGCCAATCCGGTCATAGATGCGCTGGCGCAGACCTATGAGGTGCGCTGGCTGGATGACCGCTTCACTTCCGTTCCCGAGGCTGATGCGCTGCTTCTCCTGCACCCCGGCAATCTTGATGAGCAGCAACTTTATCTCGTCGACCAGTTCGCGCTGGCGCGCGGACGGGTGATGGTGGCGGTCGATCCGCTGGCCCATCTGGCCCTGCGCACGGGGCCTGACGGCCTGCCGCCGATCAATGCGCTGCGCACCTCGCGCCTGCCGCGCCTGCTGACCCAGTGGGGCGTCGCTTACGACCCTACCTATGTGGTGATGGACCGGGCCCATGGCCTGCCCGTACAGGTCAGCGAGGCGGGACGAACCCGCACGCGTGCCTATCCGCTCTGGTTTGGTGTACCGCCTTCCGGCCTGTCGGCGGACATGCCCGCGACCAGCGCGCTGGAGCGCGGGGTGAATGTCGGCTCTCCCGGCCTGCTCACGGCGCGCAGCGGCGCTGAAACGGTGTTCACGCCGCTCATCCAGACGAGCCCTGACGGGTCGCTGGTCGATGCCGATATCGCGGGCACCTCGCCCTCGCCCGATGATCTCCAGCGCAATTACAGCCCCGACGGGAATGCACCGCTGACGATTGCCGCGCGCGTCTCCGGACCGATCTCCACCGCCTTTCCTGATGGCCCCCCGACCGGCGAGATTCGCCTGGAGGCAAGCGCCCATATCGAAGGCCCGGCCGAGGCCGATATCATCGTCATCGCCGATGCAGACTGGCTGGACCCGGCCTATTATTTGCGCGCCGACGGCATGGTTGGCGAGCAGATGGTGGCCGATAATCTGTCCCTGGCGCTTAATCTGGCCGATGCGCTGGCCGGTGATCCGGCCCTTGTCTCGCTGCGCTCGCGCGCTGGCTCGGCCCGGCCCATGGCCCGCGTGGATGCGCTGCGCGCACGCGCCGAAGCCCGCTTCGTGGAACTGCAGGACGAGTTGAGGGCGGAGCTTGCCGATGCAGAAGGCGCTCTGGCGCGCCTCAGCACCGCTGGAGAGGCCTCCGCACTGGGCGGGGCAGGTGCCGCCAGCGCGGCGCGTGCCGAGGCCTTGCGTGAGCGTATCGTGAGCGCGCGGGCGGCGCTGCGCGATGTGGAGCGCGGCTTCCGGGCCGAGATCGAGGCGCTGGAGCGGTCCCTGCATCTGTGGACGCTGTGGGTGCCGCCCCTGATCGTGCTGCTGGCGGGCGGCGTCTTCACCCTTGTGCGCCGGAGGCGTCAGGCATGAGCACATTGTCTCCCGCTCTCCGCCGCGCCCAGCGCGCCCTGATTATCGCCGTATCGGGCGCGGTGCTTCTGCTGACCGGGATCACGGCCCTTGTGATTGACAGCCAGCGCGGGGCCCGTCCTGACGTGTCCGGCCCGGTCCTTCCGGGATGGAGCGCACGGGCGGGCGAAGCCCGTTCCATCGAGATCATCGCACCGGACACCATGTTCCGCTTTGAACGCACGGACGAGGGCTGGGTGATGCCCTCTCGCGGCAATTACCCGGTGCGCGCTGAACGCATCGCCGAGCTGGACGCGGCCCTGGCCCAGCTGACCTATACCGCCGCCATGACGCGAGATCCGGCCCGCTTTGCCCATCTGGGCGTGGACGATCCGATGGAGGGCGGGGAGGGCGTGCGCCTCATCATTGCCGGTGCGGGAGAGGCCGTGCTGGCCGATCTCATCATCGGCCGGGCGCGCGGCGAGGATGGGCTCTACTTCCGCCTCACGCGCGGGGAACGCGCCTTCGCGGCAAGCGGGCAGATTTCCGGGCTGGACGATCCGGGCCGCTGGCTCGGCCTTGATTTCATGGACATTGATCCGGGCATGGTCGCGCGCGCTTTCATAGTGCCGGAGACGGCGCCGGCCTATATCCTTGAGCGCGAAAGCCCGGCGGAGCGAAATTTCGCGCTTGTCAGCCCGCGCATCTGGCAGCTGATGACCGCAGGCGCTGCCAACGGGCCGGCAACGGCGGGCGCGCGCGTGCGCCTGCGTGATGTGGATGAAGCGCCCGATATCGCCCGCATGCCCGATGCCATGCATCGTGCCGTTACGTTTGACGGGCTGGAATACGAATACCGCTTCTATCACGGTATGCGCGATGGCATCTGGGCCGTGATCCGCATCGAGACGGTGAATGAGGATGCACGTGACCGTGCGGCCGCGCTCAGAGCCCTGACAGACGGTTTCTGGTTTGAGGTAAGCGCCGATGCGTTTGAACGCATGACCCGGCCGCTGAACCGTTCTGCCGAGCCGCGTGCGGCGACGGCAGAACCCTAGCTAGAGGCTAGCGTTCCAGCCGCGCGGCGGCGATCACCGGACCGCCCTCGAAATCCTGCACCAGCACCGCAAGGCCGAACCCTTCGCGGGGGCCGTCAAATTCAACACGGTAGGCACCGCCCGGCCAGTCCTCCAGCCGGTCAAGGGAGGCCACCGTGTTGTGGTGCTCCATCTCCTGGCCTTCATTGCGCCCGCCCTCAATGGCCACGAGGATTACGCCCGGCCGGTAGGTCACGGCCCACACCTCTGCCGCCTCATCGCGAACCGGTCCGCTCAGATCGAGGCGCACGCGCTCTGCCGACAGCCAGACAAGGCGGATCTCGCCATCGACACCGATGGCCTCGGCCACACGTGCCGGCACATCATCGCGGCGGAAGCGATAGCGTTCCGGCCCGCCATTGATGACGAAATGGGGCGTGAAGACACGCCGCGCCTCACCGGCGCGGATATAGGCTTTCTGCCGGTCGGCAAAGGCGGGGTGGGCGAACTGGTCTTCCCAGCCGAACATGTCCCAATAGTCCACGCCATAGGAGAGGGCGATCACATGGTCGTGGGCGGCAATCCCGCCAAAGGCGCGATTGGCCTCCACGCAAGGCGGGCAGCCCTGGCTGGTGAACAACTCCACCACGACCGGCGCGGGCGCGGGGCGCGGACCCTGCACGGTCTCGCCAACGCCTGACGGGTAGCTCGATACGGTGGCCAGGGCCGAAGCCAGTATGAAGGGCGCGAAGCTCATAACCCTATCTAAAACCGGTTATGTGCTGATGCACAATCACTTGGCTGTGACGGGCCGCTACCCGGCCGGGCGGGGCTCGGCCTCTGCGTCCTCTGCCGTGTCGGCTTCAACCGCGCCGGCATCGCCGTCATCATCATCCTCGCCGGGGGTTTTGGCCCATTTCAGCGTGATCGGGATGTTCAGCGCCACGAACACCGCAAAGATCGGATAGGTGCCCCAGAAGCGGAAATTGACCCAGAAGCTCTCGGTCAGCTCCAGCCAGTCGAACATGCGCGCGGTGTCGACCACCACGCTGTCGGTGATGTGGCGCCAGAGTACTTCGTTGAGCGCGGCCAGGAAGATGAAGAAGAGCGCCCAGCGTATGGCGAGGATCGTCCATATCCGCTCGGGCATCTCGAACACGGAGGAGAAGAGCGCCTTCCACACATTGAAGCCGAAGGCGAAGCTGAACAGGATCGCGAAGGCGAAGATCAGATTGATGATGGTCGGCTTGATGTAGACGAAGATCGGATCCTGCAGATAGATCGTCATCGCGCCGAACAGGGTGACGATCACGAAGGTCACTGCCAGCATCGGCGGAAAGCGCTTCTGCGTTGTCACCGCATAGAGCACGGCGATGGCGGTCGCGGCCATGAATATGCCGGTCGACCAGTAGATCGCGCCGTCTTCGAGCACGCGGTTGGCGATATTGTAGCTGATCATGAAGACAGCCGCCGGGCCGACATCGACCAGCAGTTTTGAACCCTGTCCGATGGTCTTTGCGTTCTCGCTCATGGCGCGGCATTCCTGTTCAGCGATGGCATTACGGGTGAGAGCCTTGCCTGATTACGGTGCTCATGGCCAGCCGGATTGGTAGCTAGCCCAGCTGCAGCAGTGCCAGACCGCCAGCCAGCACCAGCGCCAGCACGCCGCGCCGCAGGCCGAACGGCTCTCTCAAGACCCAGGCGGCAAGGATCGCGCCGAACACGATGGAGGTCTCGCGCAGCGCGGCCATCGGAGCGACGGCGGCCACCGAATAGGCATAGAGGGCGAGCGAATAGGTCGCCGCATTGAAGACAGCGCTTTTGAGCGAGCCGGACAGCTCTGCGCGCGCCGCCATGATGATAGCGCCCCGGCGCCGGACCAGCGCCGTCACGGACAGGGTGAAGGCCGACAGGATGAAGAACCACACAGCATATTGCAGCGGATTGACCGCCGCACGCACACCCGATGCATCCACCACCGTGTAGCTCGCCGTCATCAGGGCTGCGCACAGGGCAAAGCCGATGGCGGTCATTTTCGGCGTGCCGTTCCGCTCCGGCCAGGCAAAGGCGATGATCGCGGCAGAGGCGATGGTGAGCCCGATAATTGCGAGAGGGCTCAGAGCTTCCTGCAGAAAGATGAAGGCGAAAAACCCGGCCATGGCGGGCGCGGCCCCGCGCATCACCGGATAGACCAGATTCATGTCCCCGCGCTGGAAGGCCGCGATCAGGAACATGTTGAACGCCCAGATGATGACGGCGCTTAAGAGCAGGAAGCGCCACACCTCCCAGTCCGGAAAGGGCAGGATGACCGCCAGCGGGCTCAGGGCTATCGCGCAGATCACCATGGTGAGCGCGCGGAAGACGAGCGTGTCCTTTGCCTTCTTGGTGAACAGCGTCATCACCGCATGGGCCATGGCAGAGCCCACCATGGCGAGCGTGGCGAGCGCTGTTGTTTCCATCAGGCCTCAAGCCCTGCAAGCGCTCTGGCAAAATCCCGCGCGATGAAGGGCTGCAAATCTTCCTCGCCCTCACCCACACCGATGAAATGGATGGGCAGGCCAAACTTTTCGGCCACCTGCACCAGAGCGCCGCCCTTGGCCGTACCGTCGAGCTTCGTCATCACGATGCCGGTGACGCGGGCTGCCTCCAAGAAGGCTTCCGCCTGCGAGATGGCGTTGGAGCCGACCGTGCCGTCCAGCACCAGCACGACATGGTGGGGCGCGGCTGCGTCCACCTTCGCGATCACGCGCAATATCTTGCGCAGCTCCTCCATCAGCTCGGCCTTGTTCTGAAGGCGGCCTGCGGTGTCGATGAGGACGGCGTCGGCACCAGTGCGCCTGCCTTCCTGCACGGCATCATAGGCAAGCCCCGCCGCGTCCGCGCCGTGGGGACGGGAGAGGAAATGTGCGCCCGCGCGCTTTGACCAGACTTCCAGCTGTTCGACGGCGGCTGCGCGGAACGTGTCGCCCGCCGCGGTGATGATGCTCGCGCCCTCGCGGGTCATCTTCACCGCGAGCTTGCCAAGCGTAGTGGTCTTGCCGGACCCGTTGACGCCCACGAAGAGCACCACTTGCGGCTTGTCACCGGAGAGATCGAGTGGAGCCTGGTGGGGCAGGAGCGTCTCGGTGATCACCTCGGCCAGCGCCTCGCGGATTTCGGTATCGGTGACGTCCTTCTCGAACCGGTCTCTCGCCAGCCGCTCGGTGACTTTGGCCGCCGTGACCGCGCCGATATCGGCAGCGATCAGCAATTCTTCCAGCTCCTCAAGCGCTTCTGCGTCGAGCTTGCGGCGAGTGAACACCCCGGCCAGCTGGGCGGAGGATTTGGACAGGCCGGAAGTGAGCCGTTTGAAGAAGCCTGCGGGCTTTTCGGGTTCCGGCGGAGTGGCTGGTTCCGGTTCGGGTTCAGGCTCAGGGTCCAGCACGGGATCAGCAATCGGGGCGGGCGTGTCGGCCTGCACCGGGCCAGCGACGGGCGTGGGTGTAGCCTCGGCAGGCGCATCTGGCGCGATTTCGGGTCCGGCGCTTACATCCGCTTCCGCTTCGGACGCAGGAGCGGAGGTTTCAGGCGCAGCGTCTTTGGGCGCCTTGTCCTTCTTCTTGCCAAAGCCGAACCAGTTCATGCCGCCTCCACCGCGCGCGCGATAAGATGGGTGCCGTCATGGCCGGTAATGGCCGCGCGCACAAGCGCGCCCGGGCGGGCAGGTGTCTCGATGCGGACCGGCGCGAAGTTCGCCGCGCGCGCTTCACCGGGCTTCTCGACGAGGAGCACTTCCTCCCGCCCCACCATGGAGGCGAGATGGCGCGTGAGAGCCGCTTCACCCGCCTCGCGCAGGCGCTTTGCCCGCTCCTTGATCACAGCGCCATTGACCTGCGGCATGCGCGCGGCCGGCGTGCCGGGCCGGGGCGAATAGGGAAAGACGTGGAGGTAGGCCAGCTGGCATTCCTCCACGAGGCGCAGCGAGTTTTCAAACATGGCCTCGGTCTCGGTCGGGAAGCCTGCAATCAGGTCTGCCCCGAAAGCAATATCCGGCCGGATGGCTTTGAGCCTGTCGGTCAGCGCAATCGCATCGGCGCGCAAATGCCGCCTTTTCATGCGTTTCAGGACCATGTCATCGCCCGCCTGCAGCGAGAGATGGAGATAGGGGCACAGCCGCTCTTCCTCCGCGATGGCGGCCATCAGATCGTCGTCGATCTCGATGGCATCGATCGAGGACAGGCGCAGGCGTTTCAGGTCCGGCACCTGTTTCAGGATCGCCCTGACCAGCCGCCCGAGCTTGGGCTGGCCCGGCAGGTCGGTGCCCCAGCTCGTCATGTCGACGCCGGTAAGCACGACCTCTGAATGACCCGTCTCGACAAGGCGGCGCACCTGATCGACCACCTCACCCGCAGGCGCCGAGCGCGCATTGCCGCGCCCGTAGGGGATGATGCAGAAGGTGCAGCGATGGTCACAGCCTGTCTGCACCTGCACATAGGCGCGCGCACGGCCCTCCAGCCCATCGACCAGATGACCCGCCAGCTCGGTAACCGCCATGATATCGCCGACCGAGACCGCCTCCCCGCCCCTGATGACGGCGGAGCGGAAGGTGTCGCTTTTCAGCTTTTCCGCATTGCCGATGACCCGATCCACTTCCGGCATTTTCGCGAAAGCCAAAGGATCGATCTGGGCGGCGCAGCCTGTAACGATCAGATGGGCGCCGGGGCGGTCCTTGCGGGCGCGGCGAATGGCCTGGCGGGCCTGACGCACAGCCTCGTTGGTGACCGCGCAGGTATTGATGATGATGGCATCGGTAAGCCCTGCCTCACGGGCATGGCCGCGCATCACCTCGCTCTCCCAGGCATTGAGCCGGCAGCCGAAGGTAATGATGTCCACGCCGTCAGTGCCCTCGCCGCGCGCAGGCGCGGCCGGGTCTTCCGGTTCCAGCGGGACATGGGCTGTGGGGGCGGTGCTCATGGCCGGGATAAGTGAGCCTCAAGGCGTCACGGGTCAAGCAGGGCGGTGTGCAGCGCCTACTCGGCAGGCTCGGCCTGGGGCTGCACCTCACGCACTTTAATACCCCTTATGTCTTCCACGATCAGCACATAGGCCGGCAGGAGCAGGAGGATCAGCGTGGAGGCGAAGAGCAGGCCGACACCCAGCGATATGGTCATCGGGACAAGAAATTGCGCCTGCGGGCTCTGCTCCAGCATGATCGGCAACAGGCCAAGCGCGGTGGTCAGCGTGGTGATCACGATAGGCCGGAAGCGCCTCGCCGTGGCCTCTGCAATGGCCTCGGCGGGCACATAACCTCGCCGCACATTCAGATTATAGCGGTCCATCAGCACGATGGAGGCGTTCACGACCACGCCCGACAAGGCCACCATGCCGAAGAGCGACGGGAAGGACACATCATATCCCATGATGAAATGGCCCAGGATCGCCCCGCCAATGCCGAACGGAATGGCGATCAGGATGACCAGTGGCTGCACATAGCTGCCCAGCTGCGTCGCCAGCAGGGCGTACATGATGATGATGGCAAAGAGGAAGCCCTGTCCGATGGAGCCGAAATCCTCCGCCTGATCGCGCCCGGCGCCTGACAATTCCCAGCGCAGGAGCGGGAAGTCTTCCTGTATCGCGGGTAGAAGCCGCCGCTCCACCATGGAGCGCGCTTCATCGGGTGTGAGGAGGGTGCGGTCCACGTTGGCCGTGACCTCGATAACGCGCCGCCCATCCACGCTGTTGATGGCGGTCAGGGACCGGCTCTCGGTGATGTCGGCTGCAACGCTCAAAGGCAGGGCGCTGCCGTCGGGTGCACGCACGCGGAACCGGTCTAGATCAGCAAGATCCGCGCGCTCATCGGGCGGATAGCGCAGGAAGACACGCACTTCCTCGCTGCCACGCTGGATACGCTGGATCTCCTCGCCAAAGAAGGCCTGCCGGGCTTGCCGGGCGATATCGAGCGAGCGCAGGCCCGCTGCCTCGCCTGCCGGCGTGAGGGCAAATTCCAGCTGGCGCTTGCCTAGCTCGTAGCCGCTATCAATGCCGCTGACCGCATCCATCTCACGCAGACCCGCCACCAGCGCATTTACCGCGCGCTCCAGCTCGGCATTGTCCGGGTGGGAAAGCTGATAGGCGATATCGGGGTTCTGCGGGCCGGCCGAGGCGGTGAAATTCAGCCGCTCTGCCCCTGCGATCTGACCGATCCGGGTACGCCATTCGCGTTCCAGCTGGGTGGAGGACATGCGCCGGTGCGAGGACGGGGTGAGGCGGATATTCACCTGCGCCACGTGGGAGGCAAGCGTGGTTGCCGATATAGAGCCCGGCCCCCCGAACAGGCTGGTGCGTCCGCCAATCGTGGCGGAGATCGAGTCAAAGACAGGCTCGCCCCGCTCGGCATATTCGCGCTGCATGGCCTGCGCCTCGCCAACCATGCGCAGCGCGGCGGTGCGGGTGGCTTCGAACGGCGCGCCGGTCGGCAGGGCAAGGTCTGCCGTGATGGAATCGGACTCGATATTGGGAAAGAAGACGAAGCGCACCGTGCCGGTGAACAACAGGGTGAGGCTGGCCAGGAGGATGCAGAAACCCGCCACCGCGATGAGATAGCGCATCCGCCCGGCAAACAGCGTCCAGCCGCGCAGCCAGTCGTCGGCAATGCGTGCCAGCATGCCATCCACACGTGTCTGGATGGCCCTCATCGGGCCGCGCGACCAGGTGGAACCACCCGAAAGCTGGGTGGGCAGGATCAGGAAGGCGACGATCAGCGACACCACCAGAATGGAGATGACAAGGATCGGGATGGGCCGGGTGATCTCGCCAAACGTGCCGGTAATGAAGACCAGCGGGCCGAAGGCCGCGACGGTTGTCAGAACGCCGACCAGCACCGGCGAGGCGACGCCGGTAATCCCCGCAATCGCCGCATCCTTGTTGGATCGGCCCTTCATGCGTTCCCGGTCGGTGTTTTCGCCCACGACAATCGCCGCATCGACCACGATCCCCAGCACGATGATCAGGCCGAAGGAGGTGATGAAGTTCAGCGTCACCCCTGCCGCACCGAACAGGGTGAAACCGCCCAGGAAGGCAATCGGCACGCCCAGCGCTACCCAGAAGGCGAGGCGCAGATCCAGCATCAACACCAGCAGCAGGAAGACCAGCGTGAAGCCCAGAATGGCGTTGCGCGCCAGAAGCGAGATCCGCTCGCGGAAAACCTGGCTCTGATCGCTGGCAACCTGAAGCGTGACGCCAGCGGGCAGGACCGCATCTTCGATATATTCCATGGCGCGGGCGCGCACGCTGAGCAGATCCTCATTACCGCGCAGCTGCACATCCACGAAGGCGGCGGGCTGGCCATTGAACAGGCTCAGGAGCGGTTCCTCGGCAAAGCCGTCGGTAATCGTCGCGACATCGCGCAGCAGCACGCGCGAACCGTCGGAATCGGCCCTCAGCACCATGTCGGCAAACGCCTCGCCCGTTTCCGCGCGCGCATTGGTTCGCAGCAGGAACTCGCCTGCCGTGGTGCGTATCTGGCCGCCTGAAAGATCGATGGAGGAGGCGCGCAGCGCCTGCGCGGCATCGGTGAAGGTCAGGCCGAAGCGGCGCAGCGCGTCTTCGGACAGGGCGATGGAAATCTCGTAGGGGCGCACACCGCGCAGTTGCACGGTGGAAATACCGTCCACGCCAAGAAGATCGCGCTCCACCTGCTCGCCGGCCCGGCGCAGCACGGTCTCGTCCACCGGGCCGGTCAGCACCAGGGTGACGACGGTGGTAATGGGCTGCGGGATGCGTATCTGGGGCTGTTCGGCATCGGCGGGCGGGAAATCAACGAGCGAGTCCACTGCTGTCTGCACATCGTCGCGCACGATGCGCGCATTGGCGAATTCGCCGATCTCTATGGTCACCGTGCCCCGGTTCTCCGACGCCGTGGCACGCACCTCCCTTACGCCATCAAGCCCGATGACGGCTTCTTCGACACGCCGCGTGATCGATTGCTCCACATCTTCCGGCGTGGCTCCCGGATAGATCACCGACACCACGATGGTGCGCGCGGTGAAGGTGGGAAAGACCTCGGTACGCATGGTCGCTGCGCTGATCGCCCCGCTCAGCAGCAGGAGGATCATGAGAAGGTTGGCCGCGACCGGATTGTTGACGAACCAGCGTATCAGGCCCGCCCCGGGCAGGCCCTGATCGGCCGGTGTGTCCGGCGAGCCGGTGGGGCGTGCGCCGCTCATTCGTCCTCACCGCCAATGATCACGACCGGACCCGACAGCACCGATTCCGGCAGGGGCGAGATAATCACACCCTCATTGACCTCGAACGGGGCGACGAAGACAAAGCGCGCCGTGCGGTCGAGCACGTCCACACGCACAGGCGCGATCCGGCCATCACGTACCGTGCGCACTTCGGACAGGCCAGCCATGGCGGAGGCGGGCAGGCGCATGATCTCGCCCGCTTCATTGCCAGTGATGCGCACGCGGGCAAACTGGCCGGGCCGCAGGCTTAGCGGGTCATCGGGACGCACGAATACGGTGATGAGGCGGGAGCGGTCATCGAGGCGCGCGCCCTCGCGGACAATCGTGCCGGTAAAGGTCTGGCTGGGCGCGCCTTCCAGCGTGAATTCCACGCTGCGCCCTTCGGCAGGCGCGATGCGCGTGAGCTCGTCCGGGCTCAGTGGCACGGCCAGTTCCAGCGCATCGAGCGCGAAGGCTTCGCCATAGGACTGACCGGCATTGAGCTGCTGGCCGACCTCGAGACGGGTGTCCGTGATCCGGCCGGCAAAGGGAAAGCGCAATGCGGTGCGGTCCAGATTGAGCCGGGCCTGTTCGAGATCGGCGCGCGCCCCGATCAGGCGGGCTCTGGCCGCTTCCAGCTGGGGTTCCAGTGCGGTCAGCGGCGCGATGGGCTCGCCCGGATAGAGCCGCTCCCACTCCTCGCGCGCCAGCCCGGCTTCGGCTTCAAGGCGCATCAGCGCGCTCTGTGCATCGGCGAGCGCTGCACGCGCCCGGTCCACGGCAAGACGGTAATTGCGCGGGTCGATCTGGGCCAGGGTCTCGCCTGCCTCGAAACGGCCCCCGGCGCGGGCAACCTCGGCCACCTCGACCGCCTGCCCGCTAACCTCTGGCACAAGGGCGACCAGGGCGCGGGCACGCACCGTGCCGGTTGTTTCCACGATGATGGAATGGGCTATCCGCTCCGGGCGTGTCACTTCCACCGGGGCGGCTGCGGTCTCGCTGCCATTGCTCTCACGCGGGACCCGCGCGGCATCGGCGGCCAGCCAGGCGGTCAGGGCCAGCGCGCCGACGATAATGCCCGCCACAATAGCGATCTGAATCCAGCCCAGCCGGTCATTGACGTCTTCGGGCTGCGCGTCTTCGGCCTGCATGGAACGCCCTCGTCCCGCGTTGGTGAACAGTGTTCAAACTAGCGTCTGCGCTGCGTTTGCACAGTCGGCTTGTGATGTTGATGACAGGAATTTCATGAAGTCTCATGCCCGCCGGGCCATAACAGGCTGAAATCGCGCCTTACAGCCTGCCCGTCCGCCCGCTAAGCTTGCAGGCGGGGGCGGCCAGACAGCCAGGGAAAGCTGCGTGACCGTAAGAGCCGGACTTTATAGGCGCCTGATCGTGGCGGTGAGCCTCGCCGCTCTGGCAAGCGCGGCCGCCATGGCCGTGCCGCTGGCGCGCATTGAAGGCGTGGAGGATCCGGCCCTGCATGCAGCCTTGATGAACGCAGCCGGTGAGGCGCCCTCGGTATCAGAGAACCGGTGGCGCAACCGCGAGCGCGCGCGTGAGGCGGGCGAGCAGATACGCCGCTATCTGGATTCCGAAGGCTATTTCGGCGCGCTGGTCGATCCGCGCCTGGACGAGGCCCAGCAACCGCTGGTCCGGGTCCGCCCCGGCGCGCGCTTTACCATTGCCGAGGTCCGGCTCTCCTTCGACACGCCACAGGGCGGGCGCCCGCCCGGCGAGGAAGTGCGCGCCGCAGCCAGCCTCACGGCAGGCGGGCCGATGCGGGCAGCCGACATCATCGCGGCTGAGACCGCTCTGGTGGAGGCGCTGCGCAATAATGGCTGGCCGCAGGCGCGCCCAGATGAGCACGCCATCACCGCGAACCATCTCGACAATAGCGTGGATGTGGAGCTGCGCTTCATCACCGGGCCGTTCCTGCGCTTTGGCCAGCCGCAGCTGGCTGGTGGTCTGGCTGATCTGAGCGAAAGCTACATAGCCAGCCTTGCCCCGTTCGAGCCGGGCGATCCTGTCAGCCTGCGCCAGCTCAATACCTACACCCAGCGCCTGCAGGGTCTGTCGGGTGTTGCCCTGGCCGAGACGCGGCTGGCACCGGAAGAGGATGATGGCGAAATGCGTCCGGTCGATGTGCGCATGGAGCCGGCCCCGCGCCATCGCCTGCAGCTTTCAGCCCGCTACGCCACGACGGAAGGTCCCGGTACGGAAGCCGAATGGACCCGGCGTAACATGTTCCGCCGCGACGAGACGCTGATCCTGATTGGGCGGGTGGCCCAGCTCAATACCGGGGCCGAGGCAGTGCTGCGCCTGCCGCACTGGCGCCGGTTTGCGCAGAATCTCGAGTTTGGCGGCGGTGTTGCGATAGAACGCACCGACGCCTTCGATCAGGACTCGGTGCGTGCGCGTGCGGCGCTGTCCCGCCCGGTTCGCGATACGATCTTTGCCGCCATTGGCGTGGAAGCCCAGTCGGCGCGCATTACCGACGCGGCAGGCCGGCGCACGCTCAATACGGTCAGCTTCCCCTTGAGCGTCGCCTATGACAACCGGGACGATATCCTTGATCCGCGATCAGGCCTTGGCGCGGAGATCAATCTGCAGCCGGGCTATACGTTCGGCGCGGCCAGCAATCAGTATGTCCGTGCCCAGATCGGCGCGCGGACCTATTTCCGCACCAGCGAGACGACGCTGATCGCCGTGCAGGGCCGCATGGGCGGCCTGTTCGGGGTGTCGGCCAGCGATGTCCCAGCCGATCTGCGCTTCTATGCCGGCGGTGGCGGTTCGGTGCGCGGCTATGGCTATCAGGCCCTCTCCCCGCGCGTCATCAGCGCCAGAACTGGCCAGCTGGAGCCGTTTGGCGGGCGCTCGCTGGTTGAAGGCAGCGTGGAAGCGCGCTGGCGGCGTTCGGAGCGTCTGGGCTTCGTGGCCTTCATTGATGGCGGTGTGGCCAGCAGCACCATCGAGCCGGACTGGAGCGATGTCCGCTACGGGGCCGGTCTCGGGGTGCGCTACTATCCCGGATTCGGCCCCTTGCGGGTGGATGTCGCCACACCGCTGAACTCGCGCTCCGGTGATGCGCCGGTCCATCTCTATATCAGCATCGGGCAGGCATTTTGATGGCGGGCAGCGCTCTTTCCCGGATCCGCCTCATCGCCATCATCATGGCGTGGGTGCTGGGCGTTTTCATCCTGCTGGCGGTCGCGACGGCCGGCATTGCCGTGGTGACACTGACCGGCCAGACCGGGCGCGATATGATCGTGCGTCTGGCCGATGGCCGTCAGATCGCGGGCTATGGCCAGCTGTCCCTGTCCGGGCTTTCGGGCAATCCGTTCGACCGGCTGACCGTTGAGCGCCTCAGCCTGACCGACGAGGAGGGCGAATGGCTTGTGGTGGAGGGTGCCACGCTGGAATGGACGCCCATGGCGCTGCTCACCCGCACGGTGGACGTCACCACGCTAGAGATTGCCCGCGCCGATGTGTTCCGCGCGCCGGTCCGCGCCGAGCCCGGGCCGGGCGGAGGTGTGCCCGATATCGGCGTACGTGTCGCCCGCTTTGAGCTCAATGCGCTGGAACTGCACGCGGCGCTGACCGGCGAGGCCGCCACGCTGGCCGCCACTGGCGAGGCGGAGGGGCGCGGCGCGCGCTGGCAGGCCGGACTGCGTGTGGACCGGATTGACGAACCCGGTGACCGCGTGGAGCTTGCCCTGACACTGGGCGAGGAGATTGATGTCCGCGCCGATCTTGATGCCCTGCCGGGCGGCCCGCTGGCCACCCTGCTGCAGGCTGGCGAGCAAGGCATGACCGCGCGGGTGGAAGCCTCCGGCGTGGCCCGGCGCGGCACGGGACGCGTTCTGGTCTTCGTCGGGGATGAAAGCGGGCTTAGCGCGCAGCTGGGCTGGCGCGATGACCGCCTGCGGGCCAGTGGCAGCGTGCGTCTGGAGGCCTGGCCGCAATTTGCCGGGCTGGCGGAGATGATTGGCGGGGACGCCAATCTGGAGCTTGCCCTGCCGCTGGGCGAGGCCGGCATCACGGCCATCCAGCTGCCGGGGATGGAGCTGCAGGTCAGCGCGCCGCGCCTGATGGCCGACCTTACCCGTGATGAGGACGGATTTGCGCTGCGCGTGCGCGAGGCATCGGCGCTGGTCAATGCGCTGGCCCCGGAGGGTGTGTCGCTGCGCTCGCTCGCCGCGGAAGGCAGACTCGATTTCGCACGCAGCCAGGACGATGTGCTGTTCGACGGGCGCGCGGCGCTGGCGGGCCTTGCCCTGCCGATAGGCAGTGTCGGTGCCGCCAGTGGCCCTGTGACGCTGGCCGGACCGTTCGACGCGCTGGCCATCGTGACGCGGCTGGAAACGCGCGGCGCAGCGCTGGAGCCGGACATTCTTGCCAGCCTCGCTGGCGGGTCTCCCGTGCTGGAGGCCGGCATGATCTGGCACAATGCCGAGCGGCGGCTGGAGTTCGAGACGGCCCGTATTGAAGGGGCGGGCAATCTGGTCATTGCCGGTGGCGGTGCGGTCAGCCTGCCGGGCGAGCGGGCCGTGTTCTCGCTTGGTTATGAGGGGCTGGCACTTGAACGCCTTACCGACCTGCTGGAAGGCCCTGTGGGCGGACGCGCGCAGTTCTCGGCCGGCTTTGACGGTTCGGTCGAGTTTACAGCCGAAGGGCGCGCCCCGCGCCTGCGCCGTGATCTGGGCGAGCGGCTGGGCGGCGAAGCCCGTTTCAGCCTGTCTGGCGCGCGTGACAGTGAAGGCGGGCTGGCGCTCTCGCTTCTGGAAGTTGAATCGCCCGGCCTCGTGGCCGAGGCCAGCGCGGATTATGACGCTGACGGCTGGGACGCCTCGGGCAATGCGGCCTGGTCCGGCGGTGCGCCGCTGGCCGCACTGGTGCTGGACGGAACGGCGCTCCTCGCCTTCGAGGCCAGCGACCGGGACGGGCTGATCCGCGTGCGGGCAGAAGCCACTGCTCCCAGCGCAGGCGCAGGCCCTGTCGTGGTGGAAGATGCGCGCCTGCGTCTGGAAGGAGAGGGTCCGCCGGATGACTTCGAGGGTGCCTGGCGCCTGACCGGACAGGCGGGAACAGGGCCGGTCGATATTGGCGGACAGGCCTCACGCCGGGGCGAGCGGGCTGATCTTTCCGGCATTGAAGGCCGGTTTGGCGCGTTCAATTTCACCGGCGGGCTGCAGGCCGAAGGCAGCGCCATTGGCGGCGCGCTGCGCGCAGTGCCGGTCAACGGGTTCGGGCAGGCAGGCATACGCTTCCGGGTGCGCGACGGAGAGATGCAGGCCCAGATACTCGCCGAGGACATGGTGGGCGCCGACATGGTCTATCTCGACCGGCTGGCCTTCGATGCGTCCGGCCCGGTGGACGACATCGCCTTCACGCTGGAAGCGGACGGGGCCTATGGCGCGCGGGCGCTGGCCAATATCACCGGACGGCTCACGACGGGAGATAATGGCGGCGCGCTGACCCTTGATCTTGAGGGGCGCTATGGCGGGGTGCGCATCACCAGCCGCGAGACGGCCCGTATCGGATTTGGCGGTGACGGGCTGGATGCCCGGCTGGCGCTCGCGCTCAATCAGGGCCGGCTCGATATCACCGCCACCGATCAGGCCGGGCGGCTGACCCTGGCCCTCGATGGGGAAGCCATTCCCGCCATGATGCTCAGCTACCCGTCAGGGCGTGAGCCGATACGCGGGCAGCTGAACACGTCGGCGCGGCTGGTGCGCGCCGACGGCGCGTGGACCGGCTCGCTGCGGCTGGAAGGCGAGAACATCACCCCGCCCGAAGACAATATGCCCGATAATGGCGATGTCAGCCTTGATGGCAGTCTCACCCTGACGCTGGACGAAGCGGGCACGCTGCTGAGCGCGCGGGCGCGCGGCGCGGGACTGCGGGCGGAGGCGGATCTGCGCCTCGCCTCCGGGCCTGTGACAGGACCGGAGAGCTTTACCGCTTCCGACACCGGCCTTGACGGTATGGCAAGCCTTGAAGGCGAGATCGGCACGCTGGCCGTGTTCCGCCTTGCCGAAGGTCAACGCCTGTCCGGTCAGGCCAGCATGAGCGCCACCCTGCGCGGTACGATCGGTGCGCCGGACCTTGATGGCAATTTCATCCTTGCGCGCACCCGGTTTGATGATCCGGCCATCGGCATTTCGGTGCGCAATCTGGCCATGCGCGCGCGCTTTGCCGAGGACGGTCTGGATATCACCCAACTCATGGCCGAGAGCGCGGATGGCGGCACGCTCACCGGCAGCGGACGGCTCAGCTTCGCCGAGGCGCGGCTAACCGGGCGGGCGGAGGTGAATTTCGCCGATTTCCTGATCATCGAACGCCCGGAACTGACAGCCGTCGGCGGCGGTAATGTGGTGTTCGACATCGAGGATGACCGTGTCGCGATCAGCGGCGAGACGCGTATCTCGCGCGCCGAGGTGCGCCCGCCCGAGGCCAGCCGCCCCGCTATCCAGACGGTCGATGTCGTTCACATCAATGCCGCCGGTGCGCGTGACGAGCTGCCGCCTCTGCGCCGCGGACCCAATATCGTGATGGACTACCGCATATTTGCGCCGGGCCGGATTTTCGTGCGTGGACCGCAATTCGATACCGAGTGGTCGATGGATGTGAACATGACCGGCCCGGCCGAGGATATGCGCCTTGTCGGGCGGGCCACCCTGCTGCGCGGGCGGGCAGACCTGCTGGGCCGACCCTTCGAGATGCGCTCGGGTTCCATCGTCTTCGCCGGTGATCCCATGGAGGCCGCGCTCAATATCGTGGCCGCCCGTCAGGCGCGTGAAATCACCGCCGAGATCCGCGTGGGCGGTATCGTGCGCAGGCCCGAGATCACGCTCACCTCCAGCCCCAGCCTGCCGCAGGACGAGATCGCCTCGCGCCTGCTCTTCGACCAGGGCGCAGGCCAGCTGTCCGGCGCACAGGCCGCCCAGCTCGCCGCCGCCGTGGCAAGCCTCTCTTCGGGCGGTGCGTTTGACCCGTTTGGCGCGCTGCGCACTGCGGTCGGGCTGGACCAGTTCGCGGTCAGCTCCAACCGGGCCGGTGAAACGGTCGTATCCGGCGGGCGCTATATCACCGAGAGCGTCTATCTGGAGGTGGAGACGGTGGGCAGTTCGGCGGCCGCTACCACGCGCATTGAATGGGCGCTGACCCAGAATCTCACCCTGCTCTCGCGCATCGCGCCGGACGGTGATGCCGGCGTGGCGCTGACCTGGCGGCGGGAGTATGACTAACGGCCATCCCGGCGGTCAGATGTGTTGCCGTGGCGCAACTTTTCCCAAGGATTTGTTGCCGGAAGTGCCCTAAAGCATCTGTGGGCTGGCTATGTCCGGACATATTGATATATCAATATACCATATAACTGCCGGAAGATCCGGTGAAGGGAAGAGGGGAGTATCATGGCCAGCAAACTTTCACGCATGCGTGCCCTGCAGACCGTATCGGCTCTGGCGCTCGTCGCGGTTATCGGTGCAGGACCGGCAGCGGCCCAGCAGGTGGACGTCATCACCGTTACCGCAGAGCGGCGCGAGCAGTCCATTCAGGAAGTGCCTGTCGCGGTCAGCGCGTTCAGCGCCGACCAGCTGGAGACGCGCGGCATTGACGAGCCGATTGATCTGGTTGGCTTCGTGCCCAACATGATCGGCACCCACAATACCGGTATCGGATCGGCCAATGCCTATTATATCCGCGGTTTGGGCAATACCGAGACCATCGCGACCTTCGATCCGCCGGTCGGCACCTATATCGACGAGGTGTTCATCGCGCGCCAGAACGCTAACAATATCGCCTTCTTCGATGTTGAACGCGTGGAAGTGCTCCGCGGCCCGCAAGGCACGCTGTTCGGCCGAAACACCACTGGCGGCGCGGTTTCGGTCTTCATGCGCCGTCCGGGCGAGGAGTTTGGTGGGTTTGCTGAAGCCGGCATCGGCTCCTATGGCCGGCGCCTGCTGCGTGGCACGGTCGACATGCCGGTCAACGAGCAATTCCTCACCAAGCTGTCCGCCTACTGGCTCGACGAGGACGGCTATGTCCGCAATGTCACCACGGGCGAGCGGCTGAATGGCGAAGAGGGCTGGGGCGTCCGGCTCGATCTGGCCTTCCTGCCCAGCGACACTGTCCGCTGGGACGTGGCGCTTGGCCTGTCCGATGATGGCTCGATCAACATCGCCAACTATGTCGAAGGGCAGAGCCCGCTGGCTGAGTCCACCAGCTCAGGGCGGCGCATCTCGCGCACCGGTCTGACCACGCGCGGCTGCGGTGATCCGCTGCTGGCCTGCATGCTGGCCGGTGAAGGCATGGGGCTCGACAACGAGACCTTCGAGATCACCTCGAACCTCGCCATCGACGCGCTGGGCGGCACGTTCAACTTCATCACCGGATACCGCAATCTGGACCAGCGCTTCATCGTGGACTTCTTCGATGGTGGCCTGGCCGGTCAGGGCTTCTCCACCGGCGGCTTCGTGATCGGCAATGAAGCCGAGCACAGCCAGTTCAGCCAGGAGGTCAAGTTCACCGGCTCCTTCATGGAAGGCCGCGTCGATGTGGTGGCCGGCGCCTACTATTTCACCGAGGACAACTCCACGACCTTCATCGACACCTTCACCGCGGCTCCGGGCGTGACGCTGGTGCTGGCTGACCGCACTCTGGACAACACCCAGACCAGTGTTGCCCTCTACTCCCAGTTCGATTTCCACGTCACGGACCGTCTGACCCTCACCGCAGGGGCGCGCTGGACGAATGAGGACAAGGAGATCGACTTCCGCGACAACCGCGCCGCACCGCCTCCCGGCGGGGCGCTGACCACGGCCAATCTACTGGCCAATGGCATTCCCGAAGACCTCACCACCTCGCTGATCACGCCGCGGTTTGCCGCCCAGTATCAGCTCAATGACGATGTGATGCTGTTTGCCTCCTACACGCAGGGCTTCAAGTCCGGCGGCTGGAATGCGCGCGGCACCACGCCGACGGCTATCCAGCCCTTCTTCCGCGAGCTGGCAACGAACTGGGAAGCAGGGATCCGCTCGGTCCTGTTCGAGAACCGGGTGCGCCTCAACGCCACCGCCTTCTGGCTGGATGTGGAGGACTATCAGGCCCCGTCCGCCTTCAATACCGCGACCGGTATCCAGTTCATCACACTCAATGATGCGGGCCTGCGCAATCGCGGGGTGGAGATCGAGGCCGATATCGCAGTTGCTGATGGCTTCAACGTGTTCGCCGCCATTGGCCGTCAGGACGCGGAGTACACCAATCCCAGCGCGCGCATACAGCAGCAGCAGGCTGACTGTATCGCGGGCCTGCCGAACTCGGCCGGTCAAGGCATCGTGACCCCGAATTGTAACCTTGCCGTGCCGGTGCGTTCGCCGGAATGGACCGTGACGCTGGGCGGCAGCTATTATTACGAGTTCCCGGGCAGCAATTTCTACGTCCAGCCTGCCGCCAGCGCGCGCTGGCAGTCCGACCAGTGGTTCCAGACCTCCAACCTGCCGGCCTCGTTCACGGACTCTGTCTGGCTGGTCAATGCCGGTATCACGCTCGGCACGGTGGACCGTGACTGGGCGCTGGAACTGGCCTGCAATAACTGCACCGACGAGATCTACGGCCAGTCGCTTCTGGCAGGCGTTGTCTACATCAACCCTCCCCGCCGCTGGTCGCTGAAACTGCGCCGCAATTTCTAGCGTCTCAACGGTGGTGAAGCCTTGATGCGGGCGGTTTCCGGTTGCGGAGACCGCCCGTTTTTCACGCCCCCCGGCCGAGGTCATGGCGATGTTCGATCCCTATCTGGTTTTCGTCTTCATCCACATCCTTCTGTTCGTCGCCTGGCTGGGCGGGGATATCGGCGTCTTCATTCTTGGCCAGCATTTCAGGAAGCGCGAATACAGCCTGGAGACCCGCCTGACCCTGCTCAGACTGCTGGTGCTCAATGACATGGCACCGCGTACCGCCTGGGCGCTGATGGTGCCGGTGACCATCACCATGCTGGTGCTGGGCGGATGGGCCACGCTCCCGCTCTGGCTGGTGGCGCTCTCATGGATTGTGAGCGGGGTTTGGCTGGCCCTGGTCTGGGGCGCCTATCTCAATGACCAGACGCCGCTCGCCGCGCACCTGCGTAAAATCGAGTTCTGGCTGAAATGCGCGCTCACGCTCGCCTATCTGGCGCTGGGCGTTGCCGGGATGGCGGGAATTGAAGCTCTGGCCCTGCCGGGCTGGCTGGCAGCCAAGGCGGTGCTGTTTGCGGTGATCTTTGCGGCGGCCATCATGATCGATGTCGCCTACAAGCCGGTCGGCCCGCTGCTGATGCGCCTGATCGAGGAAGGCTCCAGCGACGCCACGGAAGCGCCGCTTCTAAAGGCCATGAACCGCACGCGCGTCTGGGTGCTCATGCTCTATGCCCTGCTGGTGATCACCGCAGCGCTGGGAACCCTCAAACCCGGCCTCTAGCTGCGAACAGCCGCTTCGATCGCTGCGCGCACTTCAGGCGCGTCAGGCTCGGTGCGCGAGCCGAAGGCACCGATCAGTTCACCTTCGCGGTTCAGCAGCAGCTTGTGGAAGTTCCAGCGCGGAATGGCGTCATCGCCGATTTCGTCGCGCGCCCAGCGATAGAAGGGATGGGCCTCATTCCCGGTGACGCGGGTGCGCCCGGCCATCGGGAAGGTGACACCGAAATTCATGGTGCAGAACTCGCGGATTTCTTCCGCCGTGGCCAGCTCCTGGCCCATGAAGTCACCCGATGGCACGCCGACAATGGCAAAGCCCTGCCCGCCAAACTCCTCATAGAGCGCCTGCAGGCCCTCATACTGGCCCGTCAGCCCGCAGCGCGAGGCGGTATTGACCACCATCACCACCTCGCCCTGGAACGCGCTCATCGGCACGGTAGGAGTGGAGAGGCCCTCGAACACAAACTGGTAGGCGCCATCGCCTGACGGTTCCGGGGCTGCATCAAAACGGGCCTGATGGACGGCCACGGCTTGCGCGACAGCCTCAGCGCGGGCATCGGCCTCCTCGGCCGATACGGCCTGTCCGCGTTCGCACCCTGCGGCCAGCGCGGCAATCCCGGCGGCCAGAATGGCGGTTATGCGCTGCATGATCGGAGCCTCCCTTGTGACCGCGCAATGGCGATGATGACGGGAAATCTAGTGCAGTGCGGGCAATGCGGCAAACGGCGCGAGGCCGATATGCCCGGAAAAAGTCTCACAAAACCGTAATGGAAATTCGTTGGCCGCCCCCTTGAAACCGGCCGGGAAGAGGCGTAAATGCACAAAACCGTCCAGACGGTATAGATGCGTTGCACAATAAGCTCCCCCGGCCTCGCTGCATTGCAACATATCGTCTGGGCGGCCAGAATTCCTGCTGAAAGGGCCGGCGCGCAATGCCGGCAAGACGCTCCATGGCTGCCGAGACCCGCAAGGACCCCCGCCCGTCTGCCCGCGACATCATCCTTGATGCCGCCGAGCGGGTCGTGGAGCGTGACGGTGCCGGGCGGCTGACCATTGACGCCGTAGTACGTGAGAGCGGATTCTCTAAAGGCGGGGTGCTCTACAACTTCCCCTCCAAGCTGGACCTCATCAAGGGCATGGTCGCGCGCATCGTCGACGCTGTGCACTGCGATATCGAGCTGGCGCGCAAGGATGCACGCGAGCAGGGGCATTCAGAGCTCTCCGCACTGATCCGCACGGCCTGCGAGAAAGAGCCCCACAGCCAGAAATTCATGATGGGGCTGCTCGCAGCGGCGGCTGAGCACCCTGAACTGCTGGACCCTGTGCGCGGGCTGATGACGCAGCTGCGCGAGGATCTGGTGGCCAATGCCGCCGATCCCGACCTTGCCCGCATCGTCTTCCTGGCGGTGGACGGGCTGCATTTTGCCGATCTGCTCGGCATGGACTTTCTCTCCCCTGAAGAACGGGCCCGCGTAGAGGCCCGGCTGGTCGAACTCATTTCGGAGCCCAAGTCATGAAGACGCGCCTCCCCTACATCCTCCCCGCCGCCATCGCTTTGATGGCCTCGTGCGTGCTCGCGGCGTGCTCTGACGTGGCGGCTGCGCCGGAGGAAACCATACGTTCAGCCCGCATCGAGGCGGTTATTGCGCCCACCGGTCAGGCCCGGCGCGATTTCGTGGGCCGGGTGGAGGCCCGCTATACGGTCGATCTCGCCTTCCAGGTCTCTGGCCGCCTGGCCGAATTTCTCGTGCCCGAAGGCCAGATGGTCGAGGAAGGCACGGTGATCGCGCGATTGGAAGATCAGGATTATGAGCGGGCCTTGCGTGAGGCGCGTGTCCAGCTTCAGCAGGCCCGCACCAATCTGGAGCGCCAGCAGACCCTGCACGAGCGCGGTATTGCCTCTGACGCCGCGCTGGAAGACGCGCGCACCAATTTCGAACTGCGCGCGGTCGCGCTCGATACGATGCGCCAGAATCTCGCCTATGCGACCATCGAGGCGCCGTTTACCGGCCTGATGAGCCGGCGTCTGGTGGATAATTTCACCACGCTCTCGGCCGGCCAGCCGGTCGCGCGCCTGCAGGACCTCTCCGAGCTGCGCGTCGCCATCGCGGTGCCTGAAAGCCTGATTGCCACGCTGGAAGGCCCTGGCGGCTACACCATCTATGCCCGCTTCCCCTTCATGCCTGAGCGCGAGTTCGAGCTGACTTTCCGCGAGCTGGTAGCCGAGGCCGATGCCGCTTCCCAGACCTACCGGGTGATGTTCGCCCTGCCGTCTGACGTGCCGGGCAATATCCTGCCGGGCATGACGGTGAATGTGCGCGTGGAACTGGATACCGAGCTTACGCCGCGCGGCCGGTCGGTACGCGCGCCGGTCACGGCGCTCACCACCGAGCCTGATGGCAGCTTCAAGGTGTGGGTGTTCGATCCGGAAACGGGTCTGGTGTCCCCGCGCGCGGTACGCACCGGCCCTGTCATGGGTGAAAGCGTGCTGATCGAGGAAGGACTCAGCGCCGGAGAGCATATTGTCACCGCAGGCGTCAACGCGCTGCGCGACGGGATGCGGGTGCGGCCGATGAATGGCACGCTGGCCGCCAGCACCGCCCCTTCACGCTAGACACTTTCTACGCCGGGACAGCCTGTCATGACCAATACGCAAAGCACCGCGCCGGAAGAACCGGCGCGCACCGATGACGCTTTCAATCTGGCGCGCATCTCCATTGAGAAACCGGTCATCAGCTGGCTGATCATCCTGTCCTGCCTGCTGGGCGGTCTGTGGGGGTTCAACACGGTCGGCCAGCTGGAAGACCCGGATTTCACCATCAAGGAAGCGATCATCTTCACTGCCTATCCCGGCGCGACCGCCGAGGAGGTGGAAGCGGAAGTGACCGAGCGTCTCGAAGCGGCCATCCAGCAGATGGGCCAGCTGGAGCGGGTTACCTCCAAATCCATGCCGGGCATGTCGGAGATCCAGGTCTCCATTCGCGACCAGATACTGGGCCATCAATTGCCGCAGGTCTGGGACGAGCTGCGCAACCGGGTCGGTGACGCCACGGCAGGGCTTCCCCCCGGCGCGATGACGCCGCAGGTGGTTGATGATTTCGCCGATGTGTATGGCATTCTCTATGCCGTCACGGCGCCCGGCTATTCCGACAGCGAGATACGCGACATGGCGCGCAATCTGCGCCGCGAGTTGCTGGTCGTGCGCGGCGTGTCGCGCGTGGAAGTGGCGGGCCTGCCCGAGGAGCGCATCTATATCGAGATCGCGCAGGAACAGCTGGCCCGGCTCGGCCTTCCCTTTGATGCCGTCCTGCAGGCGGTGAGCAATGAGAACGCGGTCGTTGATGCGGGCGAGACGCCGGCCGGTGACCGTCTCCTGCGCATCAGCGTCCCGCAGCGCGTGGACGGGATTGCCGCGCTGGAAAACCTGCTGATCGCGCCGCGCGCCACGGGCGGCGTGCTGCGCCTGTCCGATATCGCCACCGTCACGCGCACCCCGCAGGAACGCGAGGGTTTCTACGCCTATCATAATGGAGAGCGGGTCTTCACGCTGGGCATTGCCGCGCGTTCGGACGAGAACATCGTGGAGGTTGGCCGCCGGGTGGAAGCGCGCCTGGTCCAGCTTGAAGAAGACCTGCCCGTCGGCGTGGTGCTCGATCCCATCTACGAACAGCATGTCGTCGTCGACGAAGCGATCAGCGGCTTTCTGATCAATCTCGCCATGTCGCTTGGCATCGTCATCGTGATGCTGTGCGTGTTCATGGGCTGGCGCGCAGGCGTGACCGTGGGGGCAACGCTGCTGCTGACCGTCATGGGCACGCTCTTCTTCATGTCGGTCTTCGACATCACCATGCAGCGCATCTCGCTCGGCGCGCTGATCATCGCCATGGGCATGCTGGTCGATAACGCGATTGTCGTGACCGAAAGCATGCAGGTCTCCGTGCAACGCGGCATACGCCGCCAGATCGCGGCGGAACAGGCCGTCAAATCCACCCAGTTCCCGCTGCTGGGTGCGACGATTATCGGCATCATGGCGTTTTCCGGCATGGGTCTGTCACAGGATTCCACCGGCGAGTTCATGTTCTCCATGTTCGCCGTGATCGCGATTTCGCTGGGCCTGTCCTGGCTCTTGGCCATCACCGTCTCGCCGATGATCGCCTTTGCGCTGTTCAAGTCCGAACGCGGCTCGAAACCCGACCCCTATGGCGGGCGCACCTACACCGTCTACCGCGCACTGCTGACAGGCGCGCTGCGCCGGCGCTGGCTGACCCTGATGGCGCTGGTCCTGATCACCTTCACCAGCTTCTGGGGTTTCGGCTTTGTCCGAGCGGCCTTCTTCCCCGACTCCAATACACCGCTTTTTTACGTGAATATCGAACTGCCCCAGGGCACCGATATTCTCGCCACCGACCGGATTGCGCGCGAGGCGGCAGGCTTTGCCCTTGTCCAGCCGGAAGCCGAAGGCGTGACCACATTCGTGGGCCGTGGCGGCACCCGCTTCATGCTGACCTATTCCTCCGAGCAGCCCAACACCGCCTACGCCCAGCTGGTGATCCGCGCCCATGATGTGCGGGAGATACCGGCGCTTTCAGACCGGATCGTCGCCCATATCCGTGAGACACAGCCCGAAGCGACGGTGCGTGGTGAGCGGATCGTGTTCGGCCCGCCCTCCAGCGCCCGGCTTGAAGCGCGCTTTACCGGCCCGGACGCCGATATACTGCGCGCGCTGGGCGAAGAGGCCGTGGCCCGGCTGGAAGACAGCGGCACCATTATCGACGTGCGTCACACCTGGCGTAATCGCGAGCTGATGCTGGAGCCAGTGATCTCCGCGGATCGCGCCCGCACCTTTGGCGTGACGCGCGAGGATATTGGCGAGACCTTGCGCTTTGCCACCGAAGGCTCGCGCATCGGCCTGTTCCGCGAGGATGACAAGCTGATCCCGATCATCGCCCGCGCGCCGTTATCGGAGCGTGAAAGCCCCTCGGCGCTGGAAGACCGGCTGATCTGGAGCCCTTCGCAGAACAGCTACGTGCCGATCACACAGGCCGTGGACCGGTTCGAGCTGGTCGCGCGTGACACGCTGATCCGCCGCCGCGACCGGGTGCGCACCCTGACCGTGCAGGGCAATCCGCTGGAGGGTGAGACGGCGGCGAGCGCCTTCCCGCGCTTTGCCGGCATCATCAACTCCATCGACCTGCCGCGCGGCTATCATGTGGAATGGGGCGGCGAGATCGAGGCCAATCAGGAAGCCAACGAATCGCTGGGTCAGGTGCTGCCGATCAGCCTCATCGTCATGCTTATGGTGAGCTTCCTGCTCTTCCAGAAGGTGCGCCAGCCGCTCATCATCTGGGCCATCGTGCCGATGAGCATTTGCGGGGTCACCGCCGGGCTGCTGATCACCAATATCGCCTTCTCCTTCACCGCGCTTCTGGGCTTCCTGTCGCTATCGGGCATGCTGATCAAGAACGCGATCGTGCTGGTGGACGAGCTCGATCAGCGCGTGGCCGCCGGTGATGATCCGTTCGAGGCAGTGCGCGAAGGTTCGGCCAGCCGTCTTCGGCCGGTCTTCCTGGCGTCTGCCACGACCATTCTTGGCATGATGCCGCTGATTGCCGATGCCTTCTTCCAGGGGATGGCGGTGACGATCATTGGCGGTCTCGCCTTCGCGACCGTGCTGACACTGATCGCTGCGCCGGTGCTCTACGCACTCTTCTTTGGCATCCGGGCACCGAAGCCGGTGCGGGCAGAGGCGAAAGGTTAACGCCTCATTAAGCCAATCAGGCCGTGATGGCGGGCAGGTCTTGTCAGGATTTGCCCGCCCATGCTGATCACCAGTATCGACCGTCTGGAACCGCGCGGGGGCGAACACGCCCATACGCTGAAAATCCTGCTGCCCGCATCGCGTAAACCCGGGCAGGACGAGGCGCTGTCGGAACACATAGACAGTTTTGTGCGGCTTTATCTCTCGCGCTTTGAAAACCGCACCTTGCGCGCCTCGCGGATCGGGCCGTTGCGCTGGGCCATCGTGTCGGGCGCACAGTCCATGACGACGCTGGAGCAGGTGCGCGCCGAACTGGAGACGGCACTGTTCGGCTCGCGCCCCGGCGAGGAATCCGGCCAGGTGGCCCTTGTCGGCCGCCCGGTGGAGGACCAGGGGGGCGAATATGTCACCGCCCTGTCCGAAACGCCCGCTGAAGCCGATGCCGGGGAGGACTGGATCGCCGCCCGGCAGGAGGTGGAGCCGGAGAGCATGCCGGAGAGCCCGGCAGCAGGCACGGCTGCGCCGCAAGGCGAAGGCCTGCAGGGCGAGCTGGACGCCTTCCGCGCGGACATGCACGCGATTGCGCAGAGCGTGAAGGGCCCGCCTGTCAGCGAGGCACTGGCTGATTTCCGCAAGGCGCTGGACGCACTGTCGGAGCGTCTTGAATCGCGTCTGGCCGATGCGGCCGACAAGGTGGACAGCGCTGCTGAACGCATCGACACGGCCACCTTGCGCCTTCCTGATCCTGACCGGCTGGAACTGGCGCTGACGCGCAATGATGCCTCCGCCGCCCTTGTTACAAACGGACTGCAGGAAAGCCTGAAGCTTCTGCTGAAGGCGGTGGAGGGGCTGGAGCGACAAGCGGCGCAAACCGGCGCGGCACCACATCGCGAGGCCGCATAAGTTTTCGCTTCAACATTACCGCAAATTAATGTTAGCCTTCCCGGTGAATGGGGTCTGGGGAGGCGTCCATGCGTACCGTGCTTGGCCTTGTGGCTGCACTCATCATCACCGCAGGCTGGATGGTTGACCCGCTCGGCCTGCGCGACCGGATGGCCGCAGAAGTTCGGCCCGATGAGGAAACGGTCAAGGCCATGCGCGCGGGTGCGGAGCGGATTATTGCTGCGGTCTCCGTCCGCGCGCCCGACCTTGCAGACGACGAGCGCGACGCGCGGAACTAGGCCCTACACCGCGCTGTCATACTCCGTCGTATCATCATCCAGGTCATCGAGATCGCCGTCGCCCTTCCGGGCCTTGGGTGGCCAGGGGAAGACCGCGCTGGTGCGTGCGGCATAGTCGCCATAGCCGGGCCGCGAGTGCTTCAGGCCCTTTTCCAGCAGCGGCACGCCCGACCAGCGCAGCAGGGTGAAGGTGAGGAAGGCCGGTCCGATGAAGGACCAGATGCCAAGGCTTGTCTCCGCCGCGATCAGCCAGATGCCCCACCAGGTGCAGATCTCGCCGAAATAATTGGGATGGCGCGACCAGGCCCAGAGGCCCTGATCCATCACCTTGCCCTTGTTGGCGGGGTCGGCCTTGAAGCGGGAAAGCTGCCAGTCGGCAATGCCCTCATAGGCGATACCGAACACGGCGAGCGCGAAGCCCAGCAGGGCGATAATGCCGAAACCTGCCGGCTCTGAATTGATCTGGCCGAGCTGGATCGGCAGGCAGGTGATGTAGAGCAGTACGGCCTGCGGCAGGAATACGCCCAGCCCGCTTGCCCGCTCAAAGCTCCAGCCGCGCCGGTCCTGCAGCCGCCCGATCAGCGCCTTGTAGCGCTTGTCCTCGCCCTCCTCGCGCCAGCGGTTGAAGAGATAGAGGCCGAGCCGCAAGCCCCAGACCAGTGTCAGCGCGGTGAGGATGAATTTGCGTTCCAGCCAGCCATCACCCGCCAGGAAGAAGGTGGAGAGCGCCAGCACCACCATGCCGAACGCCCAGAAGGAATCGACAAAGCTTGGATCCTTCGTGGTGCGGCTCCAGGCCCACAACCCGCCGAACAGGGCGGCGATGATGAGAAAATTGATCAGGAGGATCAGGGCTGGATGCATGGCGTTCCTCACATGAGCGGATGGCTTCTACGACCAAACCTAGCGTGCGCCGCGGGCAAGGGCGAGATGGTTCAGGGATTAATTCCTTACCAGCCAGCGCCAACCCGCCATGCCTGCCAGCATGGCAGCAGTGAAGATCAGCGCCGGCATGGCTCCGGTGCCCAAAGCGGTCAGCGCCGGTCCGGGGCAAAAACCCACAAGCCCCCAACCGACACCAAAGAGCGCCGCACCGCTCGCCAGCCGCGCGTCAATGCGCGTGGCGGTGGGCAGGGTGAAGCGGTCTTCAAAGAGCGGCTTGTCCCGTTTCAGCACGAAGCGGTAACCGATGAAGACGGTACCGGCCGCGCCCGCCATGACGAAGGCAAGGCTCGGATCCCACTGGCCCGCGATATCGAGGAAGTTGAGCACCTTGGCCGGATTGACCATGCCGGAGACGATAAGGCCCAGCCCGAAGACCAGACCGGCAGCAAGGGCGGAGAGAATCGATTTCATCAGCTTGTCCTTCAGATCACGTGACGGGTGACAAAGACCGTGAGAAGTGCTGCCGCCATGAAAATGCCGGTGGCGGCGGCAGAGCGCGGGGAGAGGCGGGCAAGCCCGCACACGCCGTGGCCGGAGGTGCAGCCCGAACCGGCCTGTGTACTGGCGCCCACGACCAGCCCGGCCACGATCAGGAGCGGCAGGCTGTCCGTGACACTCACTTCAGGCATCGCGCCCGTCGCTGCCATCCAGATCAGGGGCGCGGCAACAAGGCCTGCCGCAAAAGCCAGACGCCAGAACCGGTCCAGCCGGTCGAACGGGGCAGGACCGATGAGCCCGCCCACTATGCCGGCAATGCCGGCTATGCGGCCATTGAGTGCCATCAGCATTACGGCCGAGAGCCCGATCAGTACCCCGCCCGCAAGCGCGGACAGGGGTGTAAAGGCTGTTGCTGTTTCCATCTGCGGTCTTGTCCTGTTGCAGGGGTTGGCGAGACTTGTCCACCTCACACTTGTCATTTATCGAAAATGATATATATAGGCTGTCAACACAAGCCCCGGCGTGAAATTTTCTTTTCCTTGGGGCAATGAGAACGGAGCTGGCCATGCAGGCAGGTCTTGATCTGGAAATGGTGCGTACACGCGCCGATGAGGTGGCGGGGCTGTTAAAGCTGCTCTCCCACCCCAACCGGCTGCTGGTGACGTGCGAGCTGGCGAACGGTGAGCTGTCAGTCTCCGATATCGAGGCGCGCACCGGTGTCGCCCAGCCCAATCTCTCGCGTGACCTTGCCCGGCTGCGCGCCGAAGGCATTGTCTCCACGCGCCGTCAGTCAAAGCAGATTTTCTATTCCCTTACCGATCCGCGCATCATCGCGGTGATGCGGGCGCTGTGCGATGCCTTCGCCCCGTCACCGGATGCGGCCAATGATAGCCAGAAGGAGGCCCGCTAATGGCCCGCAAACCCGACGTAAAAGCCTTTTTCGACGAGCCGACCAACACGGTCAGCTATGTCGTTTCCGATCCGGAGACGAAGAAGGCCGCCATTGTCGATTCCGTGCTGGATTATGATCCGAAATCGGGCCGCACCTCGCGCGAAGGCGCCGATGCGATCATCGCCTTTGTGAACGGGAACGGGTTCACGGTCGAATGGCTGCTGGAGACCCATGTTCACGCCGACCACCTCTCGGCCGCGCCCTATCTGAAAGAACAGGTCGGCGGCACGCTCGCCATCGGTTCCAACATCCGCACCGTGCAGGACGTGTTTGGCAAGGTGTTCAATGCGGGCACCGAGTTCCAGCGCGACGGCTCGCAGTTTGACCGCCTGTTCGAGGATGGCGAGAGTTTCCGCCTCGGCAATATCGAAGCGAAAGCCATTCACACGCCGGGCCATACGCCCGCCTGCATGACCTATGTCATCGGCGAAGCGGCCTTTGTCGGCGACACGCTCTTCATGCCGGACTATGGCACGGCGCGATGCGATTTTCCCGGCGGCAGCGCGGCCACGCTCTATCGCTCGATCCGGAAAATCTATGCCCTGCCGGACGAGACGCGCATGTTCATGTGCCATGACTACAAGGCCAAGGACCGCGATCACTATGCCTGGGAAACGACGGTCGGCGAACAGAAGCGTGCCAATATCCATGTCCATGAGGGCGTGAGCGAAGCAGAGTTCGTGAAAATGCGTGAACAGCGCGATGCGACGCTGGCCATGCCCGTCCTCATCCTGCCGAGCGTTCAGGTGAACATGCGCGCCGGGCATTTCCCTCCGGCGGAAAATAACGGCACCGTCTATCTGAAAATTCCGCTGGATGCGCTTTAGAGGACCCTTCCATGCTCCACAAGACCCTCACCCCCAAGGTTTCGGTTGCAGGCCAGCTCAGCCCGGACCAGATCCGCGCACTGGCCGCTGAAGGCTACACAACCGTGATCTGCAACCGTCCCGATGGTGAGGAGCCGGGCCAGCCACCTCTGTCCGAGCTGCAGGCGGCGGCGAAAGAGGCAGGTATCGCCTTCCACCACATCCCTGTGTCGGGCGGGCAATTTCCCGAACACGCCATTTCCGCCTTTGCAGAAGCGCTGGAGGGCGCGGATGGCAAAGTGATGGCCTATTGCCGCTCCGGCACCCGCTCCACCTGCCTGTGGGCACTCTCGCAGGCGCGCCAGGAAGAACCGTCAAGCCTCATCGAGGCCGGCGCGCGCGCAGGCTATGACCTGTCCGGCCTGGCCCCGGCCCTTGCCGCGCGCCACGGCGATAACGCGTAAAGGGCACGGCCAATGCGCCTCTCCCGCTATCTGCCCATTCTGGAATGGGGCCGGGAATACCGGCGTGAAACGCTCGTCAGCGATCTGATGGCGGCGGTCATCGTCACCATCATGCTGATTCCGCAATCGCTGGCCTATGCGATGCTGGCAGGCATGCCCCCGGAGACCGGGCTTTACGCCTCCATGGCGCCGCTCGTGCTCTATGCGATCTTCGGCACCAGCCGCACGCTCGCTGTCGGTCCGGTCGCCGTGATCTCGCTGATGACGGCGGTCGCGGTGGGCCGCGTCGCCGATGAAGGCTCTATGGGCTATGTCACCGCAGCGCTTACCCTTGCCGTGCTCTCCGGCGTGATCCTGCTGGCGATGGGCCTCTTTCGGATGGGTTTCATCGCGAACTTCCTGTCCCATCCGGTCATTTCCGGCTTCATCACGGCGGCCGGACTTCTCATCGCCGCGGGGCAGATGCGCCACATTATCGGCACCAGCGCGGGCGGGCAGACCGGCGTGGAGATCGCCGCGAGCCTGGTGACCACGATAGGCGAGGCCAATCTGTGGACCCTCGCCGTCGCCATCCCTGCCCTTGCCTTCCTGGCCTGGGCCAGAAAAGGCGCGCCGGACCTGCTCTGGCGGCTCGGCCTGCCCAAATTCCATGCCAGCCTTATCGGGCGCGCCGCGCCTTTGCTGGCCGTTGCCGCCTCCATCGCGGCGGTGAAACTGTTTGACCTTTCCGCGCGCGGCGTGGCCACCGTGGGCGATATCCCGGCCGGCCTGCCGCCTTTCACCATTCCGTCCGTCGATCCTGCACTGATCTCGGCCCTGATCGGCCCGGCGCTTCTTCTTTCGGCCATCGGCTTTGTGGAATCGGTCTCTGTCGCGCAGACACTCGCCGCCAAGCGCCGCCAGCGAATCGATCCGGATCAGGAGCTGATCGGGCTGGGCGCGGCCAATATCAGCGCAGGCTTTTCCGGCGGCTTTCCTGTCACCGGCGGCTTTGCCCGTTCGGTGGTCAATTTCGATGCCGGGGCGGCGACGCCCGCTGCCGGCGCGTTCACCGCTATCGGAATAGGGCTTGCCAGCCTTTTCCTGACGCCCTGGCTGGCGGACCTCCCCGTCGCCGTGCTCGCGGCCACCATTATCGTGGCCGTGCTCTCGCTGGCAGATTTCCCGATCATCCGGCGGACATGGCGCTATTCAAAGAGCGATGGCGCGGCGATGATCGGCACCATTCTCGCCACGCTCCTCATCGGGGTGGAGGCGGGCATACTGACCGGCGTGGTGCTTTCCATCGGCCTGCATCTTTACAAGACCAGCCGGCCGCATTCGGCCGTGGTGGGCCTGGTCCCCGGCAGTGAGCATTTCCGCAATGTGGACCGGCACAAGGTGATCACGTCGCCGAAAGTGATCACGCTGCGCGTCGATGAAAGCCTCTACTTCCCCAATGCCCGCCATCTGGAGGATCGGGTGATGGAGCTGGTTGCCGCCCAGCCGGAAGCCAAACACTTCATCCTGATGTGCCCTGCGGTGAACGCGATTGATGCCAGCGCGCTGGAAAGCCTTGAGGTGATCAATCAGCGCCTGAAGGAGGCGGGGCTCTCATTCCACCTCTCCGAGGTGAAGGGTCCGGTCATGGACCGGCTCAAACGCACTGATTTCCTCACTCATCTCACCGGCGAGGTTTATCTGAGCCAGTATGAGGCGCTGATGGCGCTTGATCCGGAAATCGGGCGGTAGCGGGCAGGCCGCACGCAATCCCGGCCTCATCACATCCCAGTCAGAAGGCGCAGCCCGAACCTTGCCCTTTGGGTTTCCAGCGCCTTAGCTGGCGCCAGCTGAAATCTTTGAACGGGGAGACACGCCATGCTGCGCAAACTCATCGCCGGGGCCGCCATCGCGCCCTTCATCGCCGGAGCGGCGCTGACGCAGGAACTGTCCGAGCTGGAGGTGCGCGAGATCCATGACCGCATCCTGACCATCGACACCCATGTCGACATCCCCACCGGCTATGCCACCCATCTGATCGATCCCAATACGTGGACGCGCCTGCAGGTGGACCTGCCCAAGATGCGCGCCGGCGGGCTCGATGCGGCCTTCTTCATCGTCTATGTGCAGCAGCGCGATCTCAATGAAGAGGGCTATGCCACGGCCCGCGCGCGCGCCGAGGAAACCTATCAGGCGATCATGCGCATGGTCCGTGCGAACCCCGAACGCATCGCGCTGGCCACCACGGCAGACGAGGTGGAGGAAATCTATGAATCCGGCCGCCTGATTGCCCTTATCGGCATCGAGAACAGCTATTTCATGGGCGAGAATATCGAGGAGGAGGTGCCGCTCTGGGCCGCCAGAGGCGCGCGCTATGCCTCCATCACCCATTTCCGCAACAACCAGTTTGGCGGCAGCTCCAACCCGGACCTGTCTGCCGGTGATCCGATGGAAGATCCGGGCCTGACCGATCTGGGCCGCCGCCTGGTGGAGCTACTGAACGACCATGGCATCATGGTCGATATCTCCCATGTCGGGCCGCAGACCTCGCTGGAAGCGATCCAGATGTCGCGCGCGCCGGTGATTGCCAGCCATTCGGGCGCGCGCGCGGTCTATGACCATCCGCGCAACCTCACCGATGAGCTTCTCGAAGCCCTGCGCGATAATGGCGGCGTCGCCCAGATCGTCGCTTTCCGCTCCTATCTGCGCGATATCGATCCCGGCCTGACTGCCGCCATCGCCGAACTGCGCTCGGAGGCCGGTCTGGACCAGCCGGGCGGCTGGGAGCGCATGACGCCGGAAGACAGGGCGGCCTATCAGGAGCGCCTGCGGGCCCTGCGCGCGGAATACCCGGATGCGACCGTTGCCGATATGGCCGACCATATCGACCACGCGGTGCGCGTTGCGGGAATCGACCATGTCGGCATCGTGTCGGACTTTGATGGCGGCGGCGGTGTGCGCGGCTGGGACGATGCGTCCGAAACGCCCAACGTGACGGCAGAGCTGCTGCGCCGGGGCTATTCGGAAGAGGATATCGCCAAGCTGTGGGGCGGCAATGTGCTGCGCGTCATGCGCGGCGTGGAAGCGGCGGCGGTGCGGTAGGTCGTAACACACGTGTCATCCTCCGGCCGCGTAGCGGTCCGGGGGATCCAAGCCTCTTTAGTTCCGCAACGCATTCCCCGCCTGCGCGGGCGCAGGCAAGCCGGGCCATGACAGTCTGAAAGTCATCTCCCCAATCACCCTCTTGCGCCCCCTCACTGCCGGGCGTAGCGTTCTACCGCTGGGGACGAGGCCGTGATGGAGGTGCCATCATGGCAAACCTGACACTGATCTTCGCCCAGATTCTGGGCGGGTACATGCTGGTCATGGGCGTGGCAATGCTCATCGACCGCACACTGATCACCCGCCTGCTCGCCCGGCTGGACGAGGATATCGGCCTGACCGTCACCATGGGGCTGATCGCGCTGCTGATTGGCCTTGTCATCGCAGCCACCCACACGCGCTGGGACACGCCGCTGGCCATTATCGTGACGCTCATCGGCTGGGCCGCGATTGCCGAGGGTGCGCTGATCCTCTGGCTTCAGACCCGCTTCATGCGCTTCTTCGCGCCCTGGTTCACTGGCAATACGATACCCATGGTCTGGGGCGGTGTGGCCGTGGTGCTGGGCCTGGCCCTGCTGGCCGGCAGTTTCGGCTACTGGTGAAGCGCAAGGCCAGGCCGGGGTGCAGGCGCGCGGTATGTGCCGCGCGCCACTTTACGCCCCATTGTCTGGAAGGGCCGCTCCACCCACACCCGCAAGGGCCAGGCAAGGGCGATGGAGACCGCCGTCATTGCCAGCGCAATGCTGGTTGAGCCCGGCTGCCAGCCGATATGGCCGGCCAGCACCATCAGCATCAGGCCCGCAGGCCAGTGGATGATGTAGATGCCGTAGGAGAGGTCCTCCACCCCCTTGATGCGCTGCCAGAGGGACGTGGCGGGCACTTTCATATACCCCACCCGCAGGGCGATGAAGGCGGTCGCCAGAATGTCGAAGCTCTGGTGGAAGGGCGTGCCGGTGCTGGCAATGGCAGCCAGCACGCTGGCCGCGATCAGCGCCCAGCTGAGGCCCACCTGCTCACGCCAGTCCCATAAGACCGCGCCGATCAGAAAGCCGGTGGCAAAGCGCAGGCCCGCCTCCACGCCTTCAGGGAACGGCCCGGCATAGGCGGTGTTGGCAAAGACCGCGCTCGCCGCGATCACGGCCAGAAGGGCCAGCGGCAGCACCCATTTGAAGCGCAGCGCGCCGGCCAGCATGAGAATGCCCAGCCCGGCATAGCCCATCAGCTCGTAGCGAATGGTCCATAACGGGGCATTGGCGCTCTGGGCCGCCTGCAGGCCCGACGCGTCAAAGGGCAGGGCCGCCGTGGGGTGAGCCTGGCTGATAACACCGGCGAAATAGGCCCAGCTTTCACTCCGCGCGAGATAGTCGACCGGCGCGATGCCCGAGAGGGCGGGCCCCACAATCATCAGGGTCAGCAGCGTGACCACGATCAGCAGCGGAAAGACGCGGAAAGCACGGTTGATCGCGTAGGCCAGCACCGAGCGCGAGGCGCGCAGGCTCGCCAGGATCATGTATCCCGATAGCACGAAGAAGGCGTTCAGCGCATGCTGGCCTGCAAAATCCACCATCTGCGCCCATGGCCCTGTGACCGGCCAGGGCAGCACCATCATCAGCGCATGCGCGTAGAGCACGATGCCGGCAAACGCCATGCGCATGGGGGTGAAGAGATTGTCCTGATCCTCCAGCCTGCCATGACCGGAACGCAGAAGCCGAGTTGTGAACCTGTCCATGATTGCAACTCCTGATAGTTTTCAGGGCAGGACACGCAAAACGTGTGCCATCCCCCTTCTGAGGTATCGCGTCCTCACGGCGCGCCCTTGCCTCGCGCGCCGCTTTCCACCATGGTGCGAAACAGAAGTTCCAAGGGGCGCCCCGTGTTTGTACGGGGCTGAGACAGCACCCTCAGGACCGGATCCGGGTCATGCCGGCGTCGGGATGGAACGGCTCTGAACGGCGCTATTGGCGGCGCCCGACACCCGGCTTCTCCCCCGCCCACGATGGCCCGCAGCGCGCGAGGAGACCGCCATGAACAAGCCCGTCAGCCAGTCCGAATTTCCCACCCCGAAAGTCACCACCGGCCCGCTGGCCGGGTCGCGCCGGGTGTATTCGCACCCGCAAGACGCGCCGCACCTTGCCGTGCCGCATCGCGAGATCGAGTTGCACCCGACGGCGATGGAGCCGCCGGTGCGCGTCTATGACTGCTCGGGCCCCTACACCGATGACAGCCAGACCATCGATGTGGAGAAGGGCCTGCCGCGCACCCGCATCGAATGGGTGAAGGCGCGCGGGGCTGTCGAGGAATATGCGGGGCGCGAGCCGACCGCGCTCGATAATGGCGGGGCTACGGGCAAGTATCTCGCGCGCGCTTTTCCGGTGCGCCACACGCCGCTTCGCGGCACCGGCACGGGGCCGGTGACGCAGTATGAATTTGCGCGGGCCGGGATCATCACCGAGGAGATGATCTATGCCGCCGAGCGCGAGAATCTGGGCCGTGCGCGCGCGCTGTCCGGCGCGGCTGAACGCCATACCGACGGGGAGAGCTTTGGCGCGGAAGTGCCTGAATTCGTGACGCCGGAATTCGTGCGCTCAGAGATCGCGCGCGGCCGGGCGATTATCCCGGCGAACATCAACCATGGCGAGCTGGAGCCCATGGTGGTCGGCCGCAACTTTCTGGTGAAGATCAACGCCAATATCGGCAATTCGGCCGTGGCTTCCTCCGTGGAGGAGGAGGTGGACAAGATGGTCTGGGCCATCCGCTGGGGCGCGGACACGGTGATGGACCTCTCCACGGGCAAGAACATCCACAACACCCGCGAATGGATCTTGCGCAATTCGCCCGTCCCCATCGGCACGGTGCCGATCTATCAGGCGCTGGAAAAGGTCGGCGGCATCGCCGAGGACCTCAATTTCGATATCTTCGCCGACACGCTGATCGAGCAGGCCGAGCAGGGGGTGGATTATTTCACCATCCATGCCGGCGTGCGCCTGCCTTACGTGCCGCTGACGGCGAACCGCGTGACGGGGATTGTCAGCCGCGGCGGCTCGATCATGGCCAAATGGTGCCTCTCCCACCACAAGGAGAGCTTCCTCTATGAGCGCTTTGACGAGATCTGCGAGATCATGCGCGCCTATGACGTGTCGTTCAGCCTCGGTGACGGTCTGCGCCCGGGTTCAATAGCGGACGCCAATGACCGCGCCCAGTTTGCCGAGCTGGAGACGCTGGGCGAGCTGACCAGACGCGCCTGGGATCGCGGCTGCCAGGTGATGATCGAGGGGCCGGGCCATGTGCCCATGCACAAGATCAAGGTGAATATGGAAAAGCAACTGGAGGCCTGCGGCGAGGCGCCCTTTTACACGCTCGGGCCGCTCACCACCGATATTGCGCCGGGCTATGACCACATAACGAGCGGTATCGGCGCGGCCATGATCGGCTGGTTCGGTTGTGCCATGCTCTGCTATGTCACGCCGAAAGAGCATCTGGGCCTGCCCGACCGCGATGATGTGAAAACCGGCGTCATCACCTATAAAATCGCCGCCCACGCGGCCGATCTTGCCAAGGGCCACCCGGCCGCGAAGCTGCGCGATGACGCGCTAAGCCGCGCCCGCTTCGAGTTCCGCTGGGAGGACCAGTTCAATCTCAGCCTCGATCCGGACACGGCGCGCGATTTCCACGATCAGACCCTCCCCAAAGAGGCCCATAAGGTGGCCCATTTCTGCTCCATGTGCGGGCCGAAATTCTGCTCGATGAAGATCACGCAAGACATCCGCGACCAGTTCGGCACGGCCCGCGCGCCGAACGAGGCGGAGGCCGAGCAGGGCATGGCCGAGATGAGCGAGAAGTTCAGGGAACTGGGCGGGGAGGTGTATGTGAAGGAGGAGTGAGGGGTTTCTACGCGGTCCTCTCCACCGCGTCGCCCCCGTGAAGACGGGGGCCCAGAGCCGGTTGGTACGGCTCGCGCCATTAAGTCGTCTGGGTGTGACCCAGCCCCCTGATTTCCGGCCATTGAATGGTAGAGTCCATCGAGGAGAGGATGGACCATGCGAAAGAGCCGTTATTCGGAAGAGCAGATTATCGGCATGCTGCGCGAGCACGACGCCGGT
>JAIUMI010000011.1 GCA_022565665.1 Glycocaulis sp. | reverse complement strand
CTCCCCCCGGGGGGGGGGCAGGCTCGTGGCGCGGGGGTGTGCTTACCCTTCGCCCCGGGCGGGGGGCGGGGCCCCGGGGGGGGCGGGGGTGGCCCACCCCCCCGGGGCCCCGGCCCCCCCCCCCGGGGTCCATCTTTTCTGACGCCCCAAAGCTTTCGTAAGTGACGCAGGTGAAGGAGCATCCCCCCGCGTCATCCCCGCGCAGGCGGGGATCCAGAGCCGCCTGGCACTGCCTTTGCCCTTCGATCTCTGGGCCCCCGCCTGCGCGGGGGCGACGGGACGGGTGTATTCAAAACACAAACAAAAAAGAGAAAAACCGATGCTGAGACAATGGCTTGGCTTGCAGCGCAAGAGCGCGGGCAGGCTGGTGGCGCTATCGCTTGCCCCAAGGGCTGCGTGGAGCCCGCGTGACTATGCAGGCTTGGCCCGCGAGGGCTATGGCCGCAACGCCGTAGCCCATCGCTGTGTGCGCCTGATCGCCGAGGCCGCTGCCAGCGTGCCGATGACAATTGCGGGCGAGGGCAGGGCGGCGGGCGCGGTGCGCCAGCTCCTGACCCACCCCAATCCCGACCAGACCGGCGTGGAGCTGTTTGAAACCTTCCACGGCCATTTGCAGGTTGCGGGCAATGCGTATCTGGAAATCGCGGAAGGCTTTGACGGGCCGTCCGGGCTGTTCGTCCTGCGCCCCGACCGGATGCGCGTCATGCCGGGGCCGAAGGGCTGGGCGGATGCCTGGGAATACCGCAATGGCTCTGACCGGCGCAGAATCGAACGCGATCGCGCGAGCGGCAAAAGCCCTGTCCTGCATCTCAAACTCTTCAACCCGTCCGATGATCATTACGGCCATCCGCCGCTGGAGGCGGCGGCGAAAGCCGTCGATGTGCACAATGCGGGCGGGGCGTGGGCGAAAGCGCTTCTGGATAACGCCGCCCGGCCCTCCGGCGCGCTGGTGGTCACCAGCCGCGATGGCGGCGAAGCGCGCCTGACCGATCAGCAATATGAGCGCCTGAAGACGGAGCTCGAAAGCCTCCACTCCGGCCCTGCCAATGCAGGCCGCCCCCTCCTGCTGGAAGGCGGGCTGGAGTGGAAACCCATGGGGCATTCGCCCGCCGAGATGGACTTCATCGCCGCCCGGCGGGAAGCCGCGCGCGAGATCGCGCTCGCCTTCGGGGTGCCGCCCATGATGCTGGGCCTGCCCGGTGACAATACCTACGCCAACTATCGCGAGGCCAATCTCGCCTTCTATCGCCAGACCGTGCTGCCGCTGGCGAGGAAGACCGCGATGTCCCTGCAGAACTGGCTGGAGCCGTGGCTGGGCGAAGGCTTTGCCATTGCGCCGGATGAGGATGCGCTGCCCGCACTTTCCGAGGAGCGCCTGACGCGCTGGAAGCGCATTGGCGAGGCGGATTTTCTGAGCCGCGCCGAGCAGCGCCGCATGGTGGGCCTCAAAGAAGAAGCGCAAGGAGAGGATGATGAGTGAGCAACGTCCCTTCAACTGGCGGATCGACCGCCAGGTCACACTCGGCGTGATTGTCACCATCGCGCTGCAGACCGCGGGCGGGCTGATCTGGGCCGGGGCGACCGGCGAGCGCATCCGCCATCTTGAAGCGCGCGCGGAGGCTGCCGCGCCTGTCTCCGAGCGCCTTGCGAGGCTGGAGGAGCACTCGGTCCACACCCGCATCGCCCTTGAACGCATCGAGCGGCGTCTGGCGGGGGAGTAGCGTCTTTTCCTGTGCTCAGCCCATCCCCCGCCTCCGCGGGGGCAGGCCGGGCTTCGCTCCTCGCAGAAGCTGCGGGCGCGCGGTCGCGCTAGTGGCGCTACGCGCCGGAGAGCACGTCTCAGCCAACACCTATCAACACGTGTCATCCCCGGGCCGCGTAGCGGTCCCGGGGACCCATGCCTGAAACTTCCCGGCTGATCGCCCCTCGCCGGCATGGGTCACCCGCATAAAGCGGGTGATGATAGCGATTTTCCGCTTCGTACCAAACGACCAAACACCCAAACACCCCCAACAAGAAGGAGGCTGTCGGATGACAGCAGATAACGGCTCGGGCGCAAGGCTCGAGATCGCCGGCTATGCCAGCGTGTTCAATATCGAGGATCATTCAGGCGACATTGTCCGCCCCGGCGCGTTTGCCGACAGCCTTGCAAAGCGCGGGGCGGAGGGCATCCGCATGCTGTTCCAGCACGAGGCGGACGAGCCCGTCGGCGTGTGGGACGAGGTTCATGAGGATGCGCGCGGCCTCTATGTGCGCGGCCATATCCTGGAGACCACCGGACGCGGCGCAGCCACGGCAGCCCTGATCCGTGAAGGCGCGGTTGACGGGCTCTCCATCGGCTTTCGTGTCCTTGATGAAAAGTTGCGCGCTGACGGCAAGGGCCGCGTCCTGACCCGGCTGGATCTCTGGGAAATCTCCATCGTCACCTTCCCGATGGCCGAGGGCGCGCGCCTGGAAATCCTGCCCGCACCAGAGGCCGAAGACACGCAGGTCGAGGCCTTCCTCGACACGGTGCTCGCCTGAATTTTCTCCCTCAACTTCTTCAATATAAAAGGACTTCCCCATGACCCGTGAAACCAAGATGAGCGCGCCCAACAGCCAGACGCGCGCCGCCCTGCATGACTTCCTCTCCGCCTTCGAGCAGTTCAAGTCGGCCAATGACCAGCGCCTCTCCGAGATCGAGAAACGCCGAAACGCCGACGTGCTGCTGGAGGAGAAGGTGGCGCGCATCGACGCGGCGCTGACCCGCCAGAAGGCCGCGCTCGACCGCATGCATGTGGATGCCTCGCGCCCGGCGCTGTCAGGCCGCAAGGGCGTGAGCCAACCCGGCTGGAACGCTTATGTGCGCCGGGGCGATGCCTCGGCCCTGATCGAGGCCAAAGCCCTCTCGGCTGGCTCGCCCGGCGATGGCGGCTATGTCGCGCCGCCGGAAACCGAGGCGCTGATCAACCGCCTGATCTCTGAAAGCTCTCCCATCCGCGCCATAGCAAGTGTGCGCCAGACGACAAGCCACACCTTCCGCAAGCCGGTCAGCCTGGGCGGCGCAGCGGCGGGCTGGTCTGCCGAGACCGGCTCGCGCACCGAGACCAATACGCCGGAGCTGACCCTGATCGAGTTCCCGACCGCCGAGCTTTATGCCATGCCGGCCGCAACGCCGGTCATCCTTGATGATGCGCTGGCCGATGTGGACCAGTGGCTCGCCGAAGAGGTGCGCGATGTGTTCGCCGCCGAAGAGGGCAAGGCCTTCGTGTCGGGCAATGGCACCAACCAGCCGCGCGGCTTCCTCTCCTATGACAAGGAGCCCGAAGGCACGCAGAGCTGGGGCGAGATCGGCTATGTGGCCAGCGGCGCGGCCGGTGATTTCGACGAAGATCCTGTCGATGCGCTGATCGATCTGGTCTATGCGCCGGCCACCGCCTACCGCGCCAATGCGCGCTTCGTGATGAACCGCCAGACGGTGTCGCGCGTGCGCAAGCTGAAAGACGCGGACGGGCACTATATCTGGCAGCCTTCGACCGTGGCCGGTGAGGCGGCAAGCCTCATGGGCTATCCGCTGACCGAGGCCGAGGACATGCCCGATATCGGCGCCAACCAGTTCGCAATTGCCTTTGGCGATTTCGAGCGCGGCTATCTGGTCGTGGATCGTCAGGGCATCGAGGTGTTGCGCGATCCCTATTCGGCCAAGCCCTACGTGCTCTTCTACACCACCAAGCGCGTCGGCGGCGGGGTGCAGGATTTCAACGCCATCAAGCTGATGAAGTTCGCGGAAGAGTAGGGAGCGGTTCGCACGTCTTCCTACCCACTCGCCTATCCGTGCTGTCATCCTCGGGCCGCGAAGCGGTCCCGGGGACCCATGCCTCAAGCCTCCGCTTGAACGTCGCTCTCAGGCATGGGTCACCCGCATGAAGCGGGTGATGACAGCGGAGGGGGGCTCGCCTCACCCCGGCGCGAAGCGCCGCAAGCGCGATCCCCGGTCAAGCCGGGGACAGGCCTTGCGCCCGCGACTTCTCGCGAACCTAAAAACAGGAACATCACCATGGCATTGCAAACGCTCGGGGCTGCCCCCGCAGCGCCCGTTTCCCTGTCCGATGCCAAGGCCTGGCTGCGGATCGGCCATGCGGGCGAGGACGCTCTTGTCGAAACCCTCATCACCAGCGCCACCGCGCGGGTGGAGGCCGAAACGGGCCGGGCGCTGATCACCCGCCAGGTCCGCGAAACGCTCGATGGCTGGCTGGTGCGCCGCCTGTCGGGTTGTGGCTCGGCCTTCGCGGTGGGCCTCTCGCCGCTGGTCAGCGTGGAGGAGATCCGCACCTTCGACCGCCAGCACGGGGCGGCGGTCTGGGACGCGGAGGAATACCGCGTCGACGTAAACGCCGATCCCGGCCGGATCATCGCCCGCGCGCCCTATGCCTTCCCGCGTCCGGGGCGGCTGGCAGCGGGCATCGAGATCGATTTCACCGCAGGCTATGGCGGGACGGCAGACGCCGTGCCGCCGCCCCTCATCGAAGCGATCCTGCGCCTCGTCGCGAAAGGCTATGCGGGGGCGGAGCGGGCAGAACGGACCTCACGCGGCCCGGCGCGCCTGTCCAGTGATGTAGACGCGCTGCTGCGGCCCTTCCGTCAGGTGCGGCTATGAGCGCGGATGCGGCCCTGCAGGCCGCCATTCTTGCTCATCTCGCCGCCGATGCAGATGTACTGAGCCAGCTCGGTGATCCGCCCCGGCTCCATGACCGGGCACCCGGCGGCGCAGCGTTTCCTTATGTCTCGCTGGGCCGGGCCGAAAGCCGCCCCGTTGATGGCGATGAAGCGCGTTTGGGCGAACACCGCCTGACGCTGCATGTCTGGAGCCGCAATCACGACTTCGCGGAAGTCAAAGCCATCACCGGCGCGGTCAGTGCCGCTTTGCACAATGCCAGCCTGACCCTCGCCGCGCCCTTCACCGGCATCTTGTGCCAGGCCGTCTACACCGATGTGTTTGACGGCGCCGATGGCCGCTCCGTGCATGGGCTGGTCCGGGTTAGGGTGCTCGTCGCGGCCCAGCAATAACCCAACAAAATCAAGGAGAACGCCATGACCGCCCAGGCCGGACGGGACATGCTGATCAAGCTGTCTGACGGGCAGAGCCCGGAAAATTTCACCACCATTGCAGGGCTGCGCGCGAAATCCTTTTCGCTCAATGCCCGCACGATTGACGCCACCCACGCGGACAGCCCCGGCCAGTGGCGCGAGCTGATCGCCGGGGCGGGCGTCAAATCCGCCGCCGTCACCGGCACCGGCGTGTTCGTGGACAGTGCAGGCGATGCGGCCCTGCGCAGCGCCTTCTTTGCAGGCGACGCACCGCGCTTCCAGCTCGTCATTCCGGGCTTTGGCGCGATTGTGGGCCGCTTCCAGATCAGCGCGCTGGAATATGCCGGCCGGCATGATGGCGAGGCGACCTGGTCGCTCACGCTCGCCTCTGCCGGGGCGCTTGATTTCGAGGCGCTTTAGCCATGACCAATCCGCAAGCGGGCGAAGTGATACTGGCGACCAGTATCGGCCCGCGTCCGCTGCGCCTGTCACTTTCCGCGCTGGCTGAGATCGAGGCGCTGCTGGGCGTGGAAGACCTCTCCGCGCTGGGGCCGCGCCTTGCCGCGATGACGATGGCTGAACTGAACGATGTGATCGCGATCCTCTTGCGCGCGGGCGGCGAGACAAGGCCCGTGGAGGTGGATCCGGTGGAGGCCGCGACGGCGCTCACCGAGCTTTTCACCCGCTCGGCAAGGGCTGCGTCATGAGCCCGCGCTGGCAGGCCCGGCTCGTCTTTGGCGTGGTCCGGCTGGGCCTCTCCCCGTCCGAATTCTGGGCGCTGTCTCTGCCCGAATGGCTGGCACTGGTGCGCGCCGTATCCGGCGCAAGCGCTGCGCCGATAAGCCGGTCAGACCTGACAGCCCTGATGGCCCGATTTCCTGATCAGAAGGACGCTCAACCATGAGCCCGAACAAGACATTCGATACCGGCGAGTTGCGCGTGGCCACCCGCGAAGCCGAAGAGGCCGCAGACCGGATGGCGCGCGCCTTTGACGCCAGCGGCGAGGCGATTGCCCGCTCGCTGGAGCGGGCAGGGCGCTCCGGCTCGCTGTCCATCCAGTCCATGGTGGAAGAGATATTGCAATCGCTGGCCCGGCTGGCCGTGGATCAGCTGATCATCGACCCGCTCGCCGGCCTCTTCAGCCGCGCCGGGCGCGATATGGCCAGCGTGATCGGCCAGCGCGCCGAAGGCGGGCCGGTGCTCGGCGGTCAAAGCTATCTCGTCGGAGAGCGCGGCCCGGAAGTGTTCACGCCGATGGCCGGCGGGGCGGTGTCGCCCATGGCCAGCCTGCCGCCCATCCACATCACCATTCATGCAGGCGCGGACACTGCTGCCTCGGTGCGCCGGTCTGAAAGCCAGATCGCGGCGAGTCTCGCGCGCGCCGTCAGGGCAGGAGCAGACCGGCTATGAGCGCGTTTCATGATGTCCTCTTTCCGTTGAGCGTGCGGCTCGGTGCGCGCGGCGGGCCGGAACGCCTGACCGAGATCGTGGAGCTGGCAAGCGGCCACGAAGAACGCAACAGCCCGTGGGCGCATTCGCGCCGCCGCTGGGATGCAGGGCCGGGCGTGCGATCACGCGATGACCTGGCCTTGCTGACCGCCTTCTTCGAGGCGCGGCGCGGGCGGCTTCATGCCTTTCGCTTTCGTGATCCGGCAGACCATGCCTCCTGTCTACCTTCGGGCACGCCCTTTGCCGGTGACCAGTTGCTGGGCCTTGGCGACGGGGTGCGCACACGCTTTGCGTTGCTCAAGCGCTATGGCACCGGCGAAAGCGCCTATCAGCGGCCCATTCATCTACCTGTGGCCGAAAACGTGCTGGTGGCCGTGAATGGCTCAACCGTCGCGTTCACACTTGATGACGGCGAGATCGTGTTCGATGCGCCGCCCGCTGATGGCGCGGCGGTCACGGCGGGTTTCCACTTTGATGTGCCGGTGCGCTTTGACACCGACCGGCTGGAAGTTTCGCTCGATCATTTCGGCGCAGGCCTCGCGGCCAGTGTGCCGCTGGTTGAGGTGCGGTGGGGGTAGGGGCTTTTCCTTCCGGCCCAACCCCAGTGTCATTCCCCGGTGGCGTGAGCCATCCGGGGAAGCCAAGCCTCAAACCTCCCAGCTGAACGCCCCTCTCAGGCATGGGTCACCCGCATGAAGCGGGTGATGACAGCCGTGAGGGCTCCGAAGAACAGGAACCATCACCATGATCCCTCTTCCCGCTGGCTTTCAGGCCAGCCTTGATAGCGGTGTGACGACGCTCTGCTGGTGCTGGCTCGTTACCCGCAATGACGGCGCGGTGCTGGGCTTTACCGACCATGACCGCGCGCTCGAAGTGGTGGGCGTAACCTGCGAGCCGCAATCGGGCTTTGCCTCCGGCCCTGTGCGCAGTGAGACCGGCGCGCCTGCGCGCGGCGCGGCGTTCGGGGCGCTGCATTCCGACGCGATTCAAGCCGCCGACATCGCCAACGGGCTTTATGACGGCGCGGAAGTGCGCGTGATGCGCGTAAACTGGCAGAGCCCGGATCAGGCCGTCACCGTGTTCACCGGCGAGATTGGCGAGATACGCCGCGCCGGGGCCGCGTTCGAGGCCGAGTTGACCGGGCTCTCGGCGCGGCTGAACCGGCGCATCGGCAGGGTGTTTGCCCGTACCTGCGATGCCGAGCTGGGCGATCATCGCTGCACGGTTGATCTCGATACGCCCGCCTTCACCGGCACTGGCGTGGTCGTGGAGGCGCTGGCCGACGGTATCATCACCGCGAGCGGGCTTTCCGGTTTTGCGCCCGGCTGGTTCGGCGAAGGCCAGCTTGTCTGGACCTGCGGTGCCAATGAAGACGCTCGCTCCCGGGTCCGGGCACATGGCCTTGCCGGTGATCTCGCCCGGCTGGAGCTGGTGCGCGCTCCCTTTCATTCCCCGAAGGCCGGGGATGCGTTCACGGTGACCGCGGGTTGTGACGGGCAGGCCCTGACCTGCCGCACGAAGTTCAGTAATTTCATTAACTTCCGGGGATGTCCTCATCTTCCGGGCAATGATGTGCTCGTGCGCCATGCCGGGTCTGAACCGGTGCGCGATGGAGGTAAAAGATGAGCCGGGCCGCCATCATCGCTGCGGCGCGCGGCTGGATCGGTACGCCCTATATCCATCAGGCCAGTTGCAGGGGCGCGGGCACGGACTGCCTCGGCCTGATACGCGGTGTGTGGCGTGAAGTGATCGGCGTAGAGCCGGAAATCCCGCCCGCCTACAGCCCGGACTGGGCCGAGCGGCAGGACGCGGAAACCCTGCTGACTGCGCTTTCCCGCCACATGTTCCCGGTTGCGGCCCATGAGGCCGGGCCCGGCGATGTGCTGGTCTTTCGCATGCGGGAGGGCGCGCCGGCCAAGCATTGCGCGATCCTCTCCGGCCCCGAGGCGATTATCCATGCCTGGCAGGGCCGGGCGGTCGCAGAAACGCCATACACCCCATACTGGCAACGCCGCTGCGTGGCGGCCGGTGCCTTTCCCTTTTCCAGCTGATTCAAGGAGGCCCGTGATGGCCCAGATGGCGTTTGCCGCCCGTGCCCGCATGGCGGCGGGCGCTCTGCGTTCGCTTGCCGCGCTTAGCGTATCCAGCCTGTTTTCCTCCACCCGTGATCCGGGCTCGCGTGTGGACGGGCTTGAGATCCAGACCTCCAGCGAGGGCGCTCCCGTACCGCGCGTCTATGGCCGGATGCGGCTGGCGGGGCAGGTGATCTGGGCCTCACGCTTCAGGGAGACCCGCACCAAACAAAAGACCGGTGGCGGCAAGGGCGGCGGGCCGAGCGTGGTCGAGTACAGCTATTCGGTGAGCTTCGCGGTGGCCTTAAGTGAAGGCCCCATCTCCGGCATTGGGCGGGTCTGGGCGAACGGTTCGCCGCTGGATACCTCCCGCCTTGTCACGCGCGTCCATCGCGGCACCGAGGACGAGCTGCCCGACCCGCTGATCGCGATGATCGAGGGATCGGGCGCGGCCCCTGCCTATCGCGGGCTGGCTTACGTGGTCTTTGAGGACATGCCGCTCGATGAATACGGCGCGCGCCTGCCGCAGCTGAGCTTTGAGGTGTTTGGCGCAGGCGAGGAAACCCGGCCCGGTTCCATGGAAAGCCTGATCGAAGGCGTATGCCTGATCCCGGCCTCTGGCGAGTTTGCCTATGCGACAGGCCCGGTCATGCGCGAGATTGCCGACGGGCGCGAGCGGGCCGAAAACGTCCACACGCTGCGCACTTCAAGCGACATCGAGGCGGCGCTTGATGATCTCGCCATGCGCCTGCCGAACTGCAAGTCGGTGGCGCTGGTGACAAGCTGGTTCGGCGATGATCTGCGCTGCGGGGAGTGCACGATACGCCCCGGCGTGGAGACGCGCCTGAAGGCCACGCGGCCGATTGCAAGGGGCGCGGCCGGGCTGACCCGGCTCAACGCACACCTCGTCACTGGCGGGCCGGAAGAGCCGGTCTATGGCGGCACACCGTCTGACCAGACCGTGATCGCGACCATTCAGGCCTTGAAGGCCAGAGGCTATAAAGTGGTGCTCTACCCCTTCATCCTGATGGACGTGCCGCCGGGAAACGGCCTGCCCGATCCCTATGGCGGGGCTGAGCAGGCCGTGTTTCCGTGGCGGGGCCGCATCACCTGTCACCCCGCGCCGGGCCAGCCCGCCACCAGCGATGCAACAGTGAGCGCGGGCACGCAGGTCGATGCCTTCTTCGGCGCGGCCAATGCCTCCCATTTCTCCCTCTCCGGCGGCAGCGTCAGCTATTCGGGTCCGGATGAATGGCGCTTTGCCCGCTTCATCCTGCATCACGCGGCGCTCGCTGCGGCGGCGGGCGGGGTGGATGCCTTCCTGATCGGGTCTGAGATGCGCGGCCTGACGACCGTGCGCAGCGCCTCCGGCGTTTATCCGGCGACAGCCCACCTCAAGACGCTGGCTGGCGAGGCCCGCGCCATTCTTGGCAGCACCTGCTGGATTTCCTACGCGGCCGACTGGTCCGAATACTGGGGCCATGCGCCGGGCGGTGATGAGCGCCGCTTCCATCTCGACCCGCTCTGGGCCGATGCGAATATCGATTTCGTCGGGCTGGACTGGTACATCCCGCTCTCTGACTGGCGCGAGGGCAATGCCCACGCAGATGCACTTTCCGGCGTCCCTGCAATCCATGACCCGGACTATCTCGTCTCGCAGGTCGAGGGCGGGGAGGGGTATGACTGGTTTTATGCCAGCGAGGCCGGCCGGGAGAGCCAGACCCGCATCCCCATTACCGATGGTCAGGGCGAACCCTGGATCTGGCGCTACAAGGACTTACGCAGCTGGTGGAGCGAGCCTCACCATGAGCGCGTCGGCGGCGTGCGGTCCGAAACGCCCACCGAGTGGGTGCCACGCTCCAAGCCGGTGGGCTTCATCGAATATGGCTGCCCGGCGGTGGACAAGGGCGCAAACCAGCCCAAAGTCTTCATCGATCCGAAAAGCTCTGAAAGCTTCGCACCTTACTTCTCCACCCGCCGCCGCGATGATCTCATCCAGCGCCGCTATATCGAGGCGCTGTTGGGCTACTGGCAGGCCGGGACGGGCCATAATCCGCACTCTCCGCTTTATGCCGGGCCGATGGTTGATCTGTCGCTCTGCCACGCCTGGACGTGGGATGCGCGGCCCTTCCCGGAATTTCCCACGCGCGGCGATGTCTGGGATGATGGCGCGAACTGGGCGCTCGGCCACTGGCTGACGGGGCGGGTGGGTCAGTCCGGCCTTGCCCGCATCGTCAGCGACATCGCCGCAGATGCGGGGCTGGAAGCAATCGACACCGCGAGCCTTGATGGCGTCGTGACCGGCCTTGTCATCGAGGGCGGGGCGCGGGCGCGTGACGTGCTCGCCCAGCTGGGCACCCTTTACGGCTTCGACCTCGTTGACCGGGCAGACGGCGTTGCCGCCCTTGCCCGCCGGGGTGAAGCCGCCACTCTTCTTGCGCCGGACCGCTTGGTGCGCGAAGGCAGTTCCGCTCCGATTTCCTTTACCCAGCCAGCGCTGGCGGGGCGGGTGAGGGAGGTGCGCATCACCCACATTGGCGATGGCGGAGACTACCAGCCCGCGATCGCCAGCGCGCGCGGGCTTGATGGCGTGGTGGAAGGCGTTGCCGCTTTTTCCTGCCGGGTGCTTGCCGATCCGGCGCGTGCGAAGGGATGGGCAGTGGACCTGCTGGCCGAGGAGGAAGGGGCGGGCATCGCGGCGCAAGGCGTGCTGCCGCCTTCCCTGATGGCGTTGGAACCCGGCGATGTCGTTATGCTGCCGTCGACCAATGGCGGGCCGGAGCGCTGGCGCGTAACCTCGTGTGACGGGCTTTCCGGGCGCGCCGCGCGGCTGGAACCGCTGGTCTCCCGAGCGCCTGTTCTGGCGGGCACAGAGCCCTTGTTGGCCGATGGCGATGCCGTGTTGCCGCCTTCGCGGCCCTTGCTGGCGGTGATGGATCTGCCGATTAGGCCGGGTGAGGGCGAAGCGCGCAACGGTCTGGCTGTCGCGGCGTTTGCCTCGCCCTGGCCGGGCGCGCTCACCCTCTTTGCCGGGCCGGACTCCGGGTCGGCGACCGCCCGCGCAGAGATTGCAAGCCCCGCCCTGATGGGCCGTCTGGAAGCGGCCCTGCCGCCCGGCCAGGAAGGACGCTGGGACAGGGGCAGCGTGATCGAACTCAATCTCTTTGACGGCACTCTCGAAAGCGCGGCGCGGCTCAACGTGCTCGCTGGTGCCAACCGGGTCGCGATTGAGGGTGCCGAAGGCTGGGAAGTGATCCAGTTTGCCGATGCGCAATTGATCGCGCCCGGACGCTGGCGATTGACGCATCTCCTGCGCGCGCTTGGCGGCAGTCTCTCAAGCGGCGCAGGCGAGGGCGCGCGCCTTGTGGTGCTGGACGCCGCCGTGCGCGTGCTGCCGGTGGAGCCGGACGAGCGGGGCGAAGCCCTGACAATTATTGCCGTCCCGCCGGGGCGGACCTTCGATGACCTCTCCGCCCGCCAGGTGGAGACGGTCTATGCAGGCGTCGACCGGCGCCCCCTTCGTCCGGTTCATCTCACAAGCCGCTGGCAGGGCGGTGACCTGCACCTCTCCTGGATACGCCGCACACGCGTTGAGGGTGATGCATGGACTCCAGGCGACGTGCCGCTGGGTGAAGCGTCTGAAGGCTACATTGTGCGCCTCTTTAATGCAGGTGATGCAATGGTGCTGGAGCGGGAGGTAACCACTCCCTCCACCATCGTCAGTTCTGGCGAACTGGCCTCGGCCCTGCCGGGCGGGGCCGCTGGTGCGCGCTGGAGCGTGGCCCAGCTCTCCCAGAGTATCGGTGAAGGGGCGGTAGCGGTGGTGGGAATCTAACCTTCTTCCATCGTTTCACCGGCGCAAGCCGGTGCCCAGCTTCTTTTTGGATCCCGGGGCAAGCCCGGGAACCCGGCTTAGCGAAATCGTGCCAAACGCCGGGGTCCCGGTCCCCGAGCCGGGACCCAATTTCGGTGGCGCAACTCGCCAGTATCGAGCGGGCGCATCTGGGCACCGGCTTTCGCCGGTGAAACGCTTGAAAGGGGCAGCAACACCCTCGCGCATCGCCAACGAGCCTGTGCGCTGCTATCTCCTTTGCCATGCAGAACCCGTATGCGATTCTTGGTGTCAGCGAGCGCGCCTCGGCGGACGAGATCCGCAAGGCCTATCGCAAGCTCGCCAAGGACTTGCACCCCGATGCCCGCCCCGGTGACAAGGCCGCCGAAGAGCGCTTCAAGCAGGTGACTTCGGCCTTCAAGCTGCTTTCCAACGCAGAGACGCGCGCGAAGTTCGACCGGGGCGAGATCGATGCGCAGGGGCGCGAGCGCCCGCCCTTCCATTACCGCACGCACCCCGGCGCGGGCCCGGGCCAGCGCGGGCCGCAGGGGCGGTTTGAGGATCTGGGCGACATCTTTGCTGATCTGTTCGCGGCCGAACGCGGTGCGCGCCCGCGCCGTCCCGCCCCGGAAAAGGGCGCCGACATTCGCACCCGCGTCACCATCTCCCTGCCCGAAGCGGTGAAGGGCGCACGAAAGCGCCTCTCCTTACCCGGCGGGCGGGCGCTGGATGTGAGTATCCCTGCGGGCGTCAGCGAAGGGCAAGTGCTACGCTTGAAAGGCCAGGGTCAGCCGTCGCTGACTGGCGGCCCTGCGGGCGCGCTGCTGGTGGAAATCCACATTGCCGCCCATCCTTATTTCCGGCGCGAGGGTGATGATATCCGCCTTGATCTTCCCGTTTCGCTGAAGGAGGCGGTGCTGGGCGGACAGGTGCGCGCGCCCACGCTTGATGGCGATGTGGAGGTGCGCATCCCTGCCGGGGCCAGCTCCGGCGCGGTGTTGCGGCTGAAAGGGCGCGGCGCGGTGAAGAGTGATGGCAGCCGGGGCGACCAGCTTGTCCGGCTGATGATCGATCTGCCACCGGCTGATCCTGCGCTGGAAGAGTTTGCCGAAAGCTGGACCCCGCCGACGGGTTATGACCCGCGAAGGCGTTTGAAAGGCTGATGGGTCACCCCCTTGGCCCGGAGCCTGCATGACTGCACAATAACAGAGCTGTTCAGATGATGTTCAGCGCGCGCGTGGCAAACGGATTTCCATGATCACTCGCCACACCCTTCTTCTGGCCTGCATCGGCGCCCTGGCGGCGGCGGATGCACGTGCGTCGGACCTGCAGGAGGTTTCCTCCCAGGCTTTCGACCCGCGCTCGCGCTATTCCGCTGACGAGGCGCGCGGGCAGAGCCAGACCGGGCAGATCGTCCCGGCAAGGGTGGCGATAGACAATGTACGCCGCCGGTATCCCGGCGCGCAGGTGCTTGATGTGGAACTCGTGCGCTCCGGCAACCCGTTCTACATCGTCAAAATCCTTACCCAGGAAGGCCGGCGCATTGATGTGCGCGTCGATGGCCGGACCGGGCGGGTCATGTAGAAGGAGAGGCCGCAATGCGTGCCCTGATAGTCGAAGACGATCCCGATCTGCGCCGCCAGCTGAAAGATGTGCTGGATCATGCCGGTTACGCCGTTGACGAAGCCGGTGATGGCGAGGAGGGCTGGTTCCTCGGCGATACCGAGCCCTATGACGCGGTGGTGCTGGATCTCGGCCTGCCGCGCCTTGACGGGGTGAGCGTTCTGGAGCGCTGGCGCAGTGCGGGCAAGGATTTCCCGGTCCTGATCCTGACCGCGCGCGACCGCTGGAGCGAGAAGGTCGCCGGGTTTGATGCCGGGGCGGACGATTATCTCACCAAGCCCTTCCATCCGGAGGAATTGCTGGCGCGTCTGCGCGCGCTGACGCGCCGGGCCGCGGGGCACACCACTTCGACCATCGAGATCGGCAATCTGTCGGTCGATACGCGCGGCGCGCGGGTGTTTGTCGGCGACAAGCTGGTCAAGCTGACCTCGCACGAGTTCCGCATCCTCTCCTACATGATCCATCACCGCGAGCGCGTCATCTCGCGTACCGAGCTGGTGGAGCATATCTATGATCAGGACTTCGACCGCGATTCCAACACGATAGAGGTTTTCGTGGGCCGTCTTCGCAAGAAGATTGGCCAGGACCGGATCGAGACGGTGCGCGGGCTGGGCTACCGGCTTGTCGACCCGGCGGCGAATGAACGGGCCAGGGCCGGGTGAACGCCAGGGTTCCCGGACCGCTCGCACAGCACGGGTCGCTGGTAAGGCGTCTCTTTCTGCTCGCGCTCGGCTGGGGTGTGGTGCTGCTGGCGGTGGGTGCGGTTTCGCTGACCGCCGTCTTCCGCCAGACCGTGCTGACCGATCTGGATGGCCGCCAGGCCAATATCGCCGAATTTCTGCTCGTATCGCTGGAAGTGAACGGCGATGGCGACATCCTGCTCACCCGCGACCTTCTTGACCCGCGTTTCGGGCAGGTGTTTTCCGGCCGCTACTGGCAGGTAACTGACGCTGACGCACCGCCGTCAGCCGAGCCTGTTATCCGGTCACGATCGCTCTGGGACGAAACCATCGTGATCCCGCGTGCGGTACGCAGCGCAGCCATTGCGGCCACCGGTCAGCCCGTGGCGGGCGATTCGGTGGGGCCTGACGGCGAGCCGCTGCGCCTGTCGGTGCGTGCGGTGGTGCTGCCGGGCCTTGAAGATCCGGTTCTGATCCTTGCGGCCGAAGACCGCAGGCCATCTGACCGGCGTGTCTGGACATTCGGTCTTGTTGCCGGGGGCTTGATGGGCGTGTTTGCCATTCTTCTGGCTGCGGGGGTGGTCATTCAGGTGCGGGTCGGCCTGTCCCCGGTGCTGAAGATGCGGCGCGCCGTGGCGCGCGTACGCGATGGTGAAGCCGAGCGGGTAGAAGGGCGCTATCCGGTGGAGCTGCTGCCGCTGGCCAGCGAGCTGAACGCGCTTCTGGACCATTCGCGCGAAGTGGTGGAGCGCGCCCGCACCCATGTGGGCAATCTCGCCCATGCGCTGAAAACGCCAATCACCGTCCTGTCCAATGAAGCCCGTCAGGATGATAGCCGGCTAGGCGAGCTGGTGCGCCGCCAGACCGACACGATGTCGGCCCAGGTGGAGCATCATCTGCGCCGGGCCCGCGCGGCGGCCAATGCGCAGGCGATAGGCGCCAGAACGCCGGTCGGCGATGTGCTCGACGATCTGGGGCGCACGCTGCGCAAGATTTATGGCCGCCGCCAGATCGCGCTGGACTGGACGGTAGAGGGCCGGCCGGTCTTCCGTGGTGAACGCCAGGACCTTGAGGACCTCGTGGGCAATCTCGTCGACAATGCCTGCAAATGGGCGCGCACGGTCGTGACCGTGCATGCGGACGAACTGTCTGATGGTCAGATCGCAATCGTGGTCGAGGACGATGGTCCCGGCCTGCCGCCCGAGGAACGGGCGCGGGCGCTCGAGCGTGGTGTGCGGCTGGACGAACAGGCGCCGGGAACCGGTTTCGGCCTGTCGATCGTGAGCGAGCTGGCCCGGGCCTATGGCGGCACGATCGAGCTGGGCGAGGGCGACAAGGGCGGTCTGCGCGCCCGCCTTTTCCTGCCCGGCGCGCTCCGGTCAGGGGAAACGCGCCATTAACCGCCATCTGCAAGGTTGAAGTTTGGTAAACCCGGCCTTGACCGCGAGATGACAGCGCTTGCACCACAAAAACTTGCCCAGCTGCGCGCGCTGATGCGTGCGGTGCCCGAAGAGCTGCGCCAGCGCCTGATCGGCGCGGTCAGCGCGGGCGATGAGACGATGGGCCGGCTGCTGGAAGCCTGTGCGAAAGATGCCCGCACGCTCGCGCGCGAGCGGTTTTTCCGTCCTCTTGAGCCGCTGAGCGCCGATCCGGCCATTGCCCGCCCCTCGCTCTCTCATGCCCCGCCAGCGATGCTGGAGAGTGCGTGGAACTGGATCGAGGAGGTGCTGGCGCCTGATATCGCCGCCGCCATGGTGGCGGTGACGGCCGATCCGCTGGCCGAGGATGATCCTGCTCACGACGATCCGCTGCGCGCCCGCGCCGCAGCCCGCATTGAAGAGGCTGTGACGGCCGTGAAGGAAGATCCGCGCGCGGGCAAGCAATTGCGTCACCGGCTCGGTATTGCCGACTTCCGCGCGGTACTGGAGATCGCGGTCATTTTGCGGGTGGCGCCCGTGCTGCGTGAGGCGCTGGACGGTTTACCCGGCGAGATTGGCGACATATCCGAAGAACTCGCCCAGCATATCCGCGACCGCTATGATCTGGCTTACAGCAAGGACCCGGACGCCGGGGTGTGGTTTCTCTACCTGCTCATGGCGCGCCTGAAACGGCCCTGGGTGATCCTGCGGGTCTTTGAAAAGATCGTGCGGCGCGATGACGACTTCCTGCTGTCGCGTACCGATGTCGCTTCCATCGGGGATGCGATGCTGGAGGATGCCGGATTTTTCCTGAACGGTTTTGCCGACCCGCCCCCCACGCTGGATGCCGCGCATGAGGCGGCGCGCGCTCTGGCGCAGTTTGCCCAGATCACCATAGGCATGACGCGCGAGATCGGCATTCGCAAGGATGGCGGCTGGGGCCGGCAGATCATGGCCCTGCGCCAACGCGCGGCCCAGCAGATGGAAGCCATTCATGCCGAAGCCCTGCTGCGGATGGACAAGGCGGTGCCTGATCCCCACAAGCCGGTTGCGGCGCGGCTGAAGCTGCACGGAGAGGCGCTGGAGAAGGCTGCCAGCCGGGCCGAAATCTTGTGTGTTTTCATACGGCTGACACGTGATGACTCCTCGCGTGCGGCGGCAGGCGGCGCCCATGGCCAGGTGATGGACCGGCTCATGCAGAGGCTGGAGTTCAGCGCCGGGGGCATTCTGTCCGCGCTGCGCAATGGCAGCGCCGAAGACCATGTTGATGAACGCGCGGCCGTGATCGCCCGGCTGATGACCGCACTGGGCCAGCAGGAGGCCGCTTCGATATTCCTGCGCCGGACTGCCGCAGTCCGCGCGGCGTGATGTGCTTTATGTGACGGGCCTTAAGCCCTATATCGGCGGGCATGACGTCTTCCCGCCCTCTCGCCCTTGAAGACCGCGCCAGTGAAGGTGCGCGCCTGAGTTCGCCCAGCGCCGGGCGGAACCGGGATGTGATTGCGCAGACGCTCGCCGGGCTTCTGCCTGACCGCACGCGGGTGCTGGAGATTGCCAGCGGCACCGGCGAGCACGCACTGGCGGCGGTCCTGAAACGCCCTGATCTTTACTGGACGCCCAGCGATCCCGATGCCCGCTCGCGTGCCAGCTGTGATGATTGGGCGAGGGAGGCGCCGGGCCGCATCACGCCTGCGCTGAATCTGGATGTGATGCAGGTGGGCTGGTGGCAGACACTCCCCGAAGCGGTCAATGCCATCTTCTGCGCCAACATGATCCATATCGCGCCCTGGAGGGCCGCTGAAGGCCTGTTCGAGGGCGCAGGCGCCCTGCTCCCCGATGGCGCGTTGCTGGTTCTCTACGGGCCGTTCCTGGAGGGCGGTGACACCGCCCCGTCCAATCTCGCCTTTGATGAAAGCCTGAAGGGCCGGAACCCGGAATGGGGTGTGCGCGCACTTGACGATGTGGAGGCGCTGGCCGGTAGCCACGGCTTTTCGCTAAGCCAGCGCATCGCCATGCCGGCAAACAATCTCACCCTCCTCTTCGTGAAAGGGGCGCCATGATTGCGCTGACCCTCATCATCGCCGCGCTCGGCATGCTGACCGCGCTGTGGATCGCGTCGCCGCTGGCGCGCAGCGCTCTTGAACCCATGCAGCGTCTGGCGGCTTTTGGCGTGATGGCCTTTGTCGCGCTGGCCGCGCTTGGGGCCTATCTGGCGGGTGGTTCGCCGGGCCTGCCCGGCCAGCCCTATAGCGTCACCGAGGCGCGCCTGGCCGCGATGGACCCCGAAGAGCTGTCGCCGGAGGAGCAGGAAGAGCGCCTGCGCGCCATCGTGCGCCGGGAGCCTGCCAATGCCGAGGCGCTGGCCTATCTCGGCCGTTTTCTCGCCTTTGACGGCCGCCATCTTGAAGCCATCGCCATGCTGGAGCGTTCGCTGCGCGTCAATGAGAACGCCCGTGTGCTCACCGATCTTGGACAGGCGCTGGTCGAACTGAATGAGGGCAATGTCACGCCAGAGGCCGAGCGCGCCTTTGCCGCCGCCCATGCGCGTGACGAAACCCTGCCCGAGCCGGCCTTCTTTCTGGGCGTGGCCGCCTATGAGGCCGGAGACCGGGAAACGGCGCTGGAATACTGGTCCGGCATTATCCGCCGCCTGCCGCCGGCTGATCCGTTCCGCGAGGTGATCTCGGTGCGTGCAGCTGATCTGCTGTCGCGCCCGGCGGGCGGGCCGCAAATGCTGGGCGATGGCGAAATGCCCGAAGACGAGACGCCTGAGCAGATGGTGTCGCGAATGGTCGCAGGGCTGGAGGCTGGACTTGAGGCCTATCCTGACGATGTTGCGCGCTGGATGGTGCTGGCGCGCGTGCGTGCGGTGATGGAAAACCCTGCCGGTGCCCGCGCGGCCATCGCCGAAGCGCGTACCCGCTCTGGCGATGATGACGGCACGGGCGCTATTCTTGATGCGCTGGAACGCGCCATTCAGGTGGAGGAGAGCGAAGAGTGATCAAGGCTCGCAAACGGCTCTGGATCGTGCTGGCCTCGGCTGGCGTGCTTGTCTGCGCGGCGGTGCTGGCAGGCTTTGCGCTGCGCGATGCCATGACTTTCTTCCACTCCCCGGCCATGGTCGCGGAAAACCCGCCCCCGCCCGGACAGCGCGTGCGCGTGGGCGGTCTGGTGGTGGATGGCTCGGTGGCCCGTCCGGCAACGGGCGGCGCTGATTTCACCGTCACCGATACGCTGGCCGATATCCGCATCACCTATGCCGGTTCGCTGCCCGACCTGTTCCGCGAGGGGCAGGGGATTGTTGCCGAGGGCGCGTTTGACGAGACCGGCCTGTTCATCGCCAGCCGCGTGCTGGCAAAGCACGATGAAGCCTATATGCCGCCCGAAGTGGCCGCGGCTCTGGAGCGGGCACGGGTCGAGGGGGCGGGCCTGCCGGCTGCGGGCCATGACGCCTACCGCGAAGGCTATGGACGCAGCGGCTCATGATCGCAGAACTTGGCCGTTTCCTGATCGCGCTCGCGCTGGTCGCGTCCTTCGCGCAGATGGCGCTGAGCTGGGTGGGGGCCTCTGCCGGGCGTGATGCCTTTGCCCGCGCAGGGCGTGCCGCGACGTTGGCTGCATTGGCCTCGTCTGCTGCGGCCTTTGCCCTGCTGATCGCTGCCTTCATCCAGTCGGACTTCTCCATCGCCTATGTGGCGGGCCATTCCCATGTCGACAAACCCTTGTTCTACAAGGTGACGGCGGCCTGGGGCGGGCATGAGGGCTCCATGCTGCTCTGGTGCGGCGTCCTCGCCCTGTTCGGCTACGGGCTGGCGCGCATCGGTCCGATGGACGTAAACCTGCGCACGCGCGCGGTGTCCATTCAGGGCCTGCTGCAGACGCTCTTCTTCGCCTTTCTGGCCTTTGCCTCCAATCCGTTTGACCGGCTGGATCCGGCGCCGCTGCAGGGGCTCGATCTCAACCCGATCCTGCAAGACCCCGCGCTCGCCTTCCATCCGCCGCTTCTTTACATCGGCTATGTGGGCCTTTCGGCAGCCTTCGCGATTGCCGCGGCGGGGCTGATCCAGAAGACACCCGGCCGGGCGCTGGCGCGGGCGCTGCGCCCCTGGGCGCTGGGCGCGTGGACCAGCCTGACCGCCGGCATCTCGCTGGGTGCCTGGTGGGCCTATTACGAGCTGGGCTGGGGCGGCTGGTGGTTCTGGGATCCGGTCGAAAACGCCAGCTTCATGCCCTGGCTGCTCGGCGCGGCGCTCATCCATTCATCCATCGCCACCGAAAAGCGCGGCGCTTTCCCCGGCTGGACGATATTCCTCGCCCTTCTGGCCTATGTACTCTCTATTCTCGGCGCATTCCTCGTGCGCTCCGGCGTCATCACCTCGGTGCATGCCTTCGCGCTCGATCCCGAACGCGGCGTGTGGATATTGGGCATGCTCGGCGTATCGGCGGTGGCGGGCCTTGGCCTGTTCGCCGCTCGGGCCGGCTCGCTGGGTGAGGGGGAAGGCTTTGAACCGACCAGCCGCGAGGCCTTTATCGGCGCGAACAATCTCCTGCTGGCGGCGACGGCGGGCGTTGTGCTGGTCGGTACGATCTATCCGCTCTTCATCGAACTGGCGGGCGGTGCGCCTGTATCCGTTGGCCCGCCCTATTTCGACGCGGCGGCAACCCCGCTTCTGATGGTGCTCTTGCTTCTGGTGCCGCTCGCGCCCTTCCTGCCCTGGGCCAATGGCGGGGCAAAACCGGCCCTGAAACAGTTGCGGGCTGTCTTCCTGCTGATCCCTGTCGCGGCTACGGGTATCGCCTTCATCCTGTTCGGCGCGCCGGTCATGGCGGTGATCGCAGGCGCGCTCGGCGCGTGGGCACTGTGCGGCGCGGTGATGGATGTGGCCAATCACTGGCGAACCGCGAAATCACGCGCTCTGCGCCTGGCCCTTTCGGGCCGCACACTCGCCCATGCCGGGCTGGGCTTCATCGCCATTGGCGCAGCGGCCGATGCCTCGCGCCCGGCGGATGTGAACCGCGTGATGGCACCGGGTGAGGCCATCGAGATCGCCGGACGTACGCTGACGCTGAGAGATGTGCGCCGCGCCGATGGCCCGAACTTCCTCGCCGACCGGGCAACGCTTGACGTCGCCGGTGGCGGCACGATCGCGCCTGAGCGGCGCTATTACTGGGCGGCGGGGCAGCACACGCGTGAGGTGGGGCTGGGTTCCTCGCTCGCCGGTGATCTCTATCTGTCGATCGGTGAAGCGCGTCCGCGCGAGGACGGCTCTGCGGCCTATGAGGTGCGCGCCGCCTTCCATCCGCTGGTCTGGATGCTGGGCCTTGGCGCGCTGATGATCGTGATTGGCGGATTGCTGGCCGTGGCCTCGCAAATACTCATCCGGCGCGGCAGGCAGGAGGGCGTGGCATGATCGCGGCCCTCATCGCAGCGCTCGTCCTTCAGGTCTCCGGGCCGGAATTGCCGCCCGAGGACGAGGCGCGCGCACAAGGCCTGATGCGCGAAGTGCGCTGCATGGTGTGTGCGGGCGAGTCGGTGCTGGATTCCAGCGCGCCCATGGCCGCCGACATGCGCCGCTTCATCCGCGAGGAAATCGCGGCCGGGTCCGATGACAGGGGCGTGCGTGACGCGCTGGTGGTCCGCTTCGGGCATGAAGTGCTGATGCGTCCGCCGGTGGAAACACGCACCCTGCCGCTCTGGATCGCGCCCCTGCTGTTCCTTGGGCTGGGCGGACTGCTGCTGTTCACGGCAATGCGGCGCAAGTCCGCCAAGGGCTGAGCTTGCGCCGGCCGTGTGCCGTCCCGACATTGGGGTACACGGCAGACGGAGCGCATCATGGCGAAATCGGAGAGAGTCAGCTTTGAGGGCAGTCAGGGCGCGATGCTGGATGCGCGTCTGGAACTGCCTGCTGGACCGCCGCGCGCCTATGCGCTGTTTGCGCACTGCTTTTCCTGTTCGAAGAACAACCTTGCCGCCACGCGTGTCTCCAAGGCACTGGCCGAGCACGGTATTGCGGTGCTGCGCTTTGATTTTACCGGGCTTGGCGCGTCAGAGGGCGATTTCGCCAACACGAATTTCTCTTCCAATGTGGACGACCTGATCCGCGCTGCCGAATTCCTGCGTGATGAGTATGAGGCGCCGTCCCTGCTGGTGGGGCATTCGCTGGGCGGCGCGGCCGTGATTGTTGCGGCGGAGAAGGTTCCCGGCGTGAAGGCCGTGGCCACCATCGCCGCGCCCGCCGATGCCACCAATGTCACCAGGCAGTTTGCCGGGGACGTAGAGAAAATCGCCCGAGAGGGCGAGGCGCTGGTCCAGCTGGAGGGCCGTCCCTTCACCATCCGCCGGCAGTTTCTCGATGATATTGCCGAAGCCAAGGTGGAAGATGCGGCCAGGGCGCTCAAAGCCGCGCTGCTGATCGCCCACTCACCGACCGATGCCACTGTGGGGATTGAGAATGCGACACGGCTGTTTGTAGCGGCCCGGCACCCGAAAAGCTTTATCGGGCTTGAAGGTGCGGACCATCTGCTGACCCGGCGCGAGGACGCCGATCATGCCGCGCGCGTTATCGCCGCCTGGGCGGAGCGTTATCTGCCTGCCGACCCGCTGCCCGAAGCGCCCGATGCTCCGCCAGAAAAGAACAGTGCGGTGGTCAGCGAGACTGGCGCCGGAAAATTCCTGAGCTGGGCTGCGGCGGGGCAGGCCCGCTTCCTTGTCGATGAGCCCGAAGATGTGGGCGGGCTGGACGCCGGTCCGTCCCCGTTCGAACTGCTCTCGGTGGCGCTGGCGGCATGCACCACGATGACGCTGCGCATGTATGCCGGGCACAAGGAGCTGGAGCTTGGCCGCATCACCACGCGCGTGAAGCATGCGAAGGAAGAAGGCGCGGACGTCTTCTCCCGCGCCATCTCGGTGGAAGGCGAGGTGCCGGCTGAGCTGCAGGACAAGCTGGTCGAGATTGCCAGTAAATGCCCGGTCCACCGCACGCTGGAGCGGGGCGCCCAGATACGTACCGCCTATGAGGCCGGATCAACTGACGCGTAATGCAACATTACAGTAGCGTCATGATTTGGTAATAGAACGTAGAGCCTGCCTCCTTCAATAGGGAGACAGGGACAAGTGGCTCGCTGCTTGCAGCGGTCCAGTGATTCCAACCGTCAGAGGAAAGCCTTCACATGATGTCATCGCGAGCCTTTAGCCGCTTTTTCGCTCCGGTCCTTCTGGCCGGCGCGGTCTGCCTCATGCCGTTGACCCCGGCTCCGGCAGAGGCGCAGAACAATCGCAACGCTGCGGCCATGCCGCCGGGCACGCCGATGTCGTTTGCCGACCTCATCGAGCGCGTCAGCCCTGCGGTGGTCTCCATTGAGGCGACCGGCAGTGTCGATCCGCGCGCCGTGCCTGATCTGGATGACATCCCGCCCCAGTTCCGCGAGTTCTTCGAGCGCTTTGGCGGGCCGGGCGGCCAGCAGCCGCAGCGTCCGCGCCGCTCGCAAGGTTCGGGCTTCTTCATCTCTGCCGAGGGCCTGCTCGTCACCAATGAGCATGTCATTTCCGGCGCTGACGAGATCTCCGTGACCCTGCCCGATGGCGCCGAGTACAGCGCCGAGGTGGTGGGCCGCGACGCAGCGACCGATATCGCGCTTCTGCGCGTCACCGGCACGGACCGCACTTTCGCCTATGTCAGCCTGGACCGCAGCCCCAGCATCCGTGTGGGTGACTGGGTGGTGGCGGTGGGCAATCCGTTTGGCCTTGGCGGCACGGCAACGGCGGGCATCGTGTCCGCGATGGGCCGGCCCCTGGGCAATACCCAGCTTTACACCAACTTCCTGCAGATCGATGCGCCCATCAACCGGGGTAATTCCGGCGGTCCGGCCTTTGACCTGAACGGCAATGTGGTGGGCGTGAACTCTGCCATCTTCTCGCCGACGGGCGGCAATGTCGGCATCGGTTTTGCCATCCCCTCCGATCTGGCTGCGACCGTGGTCGATCAGCTTATCGAGCGCGGCGAGGTGCGCCGCGGCTATCTGGGTATCGCCCCGCAATCGCTGACGGCAGACCTCGCCGAAAGCCTTGGCCTGCCGCGTGACCGTCGCGGCGTGCTGGTGGCCGAGGTGATCGCGGGCACGCCCGCAGCCGAGGCGGGTCTGCGCAATGGCGATGTGATCATCCGTATCAATAACGAGACCGTGACCGACCAGCGTGAGCTGTTCCAGCGCATCGGTGCGGTGCCGCCCGGAGAGCGCGTCGAACTGCGCGTCATCCGCGAAGGGCGTGAACGCAATGTGCGTGTCCGTCTGGCAGAGCGCCCGGAGACCGAGCAGGCCACGACCCCGTCCGAACCCGCGCCGGCGCAGAACGAGCTGTTCGGCATGACGCTGGCACCGGCTGACGAGGCGGCGCGCGAGCGCGTGGGCGTTACCGGCAATCGCGGCCTTCTGGTCAATGCGGTGCGGAGCAATTCGGAAGCCGCCCGCCGGGACATCCGTACCGGCGACGTGGTTCTGGAAGCGGGCGGGCGTGATGTCAGCCGCGTGGAAGACCTGCGCAATGCCGTCGAGGAAGCGCGCAGCCGCAACCGCAACGCCGTGCTCGTGCTGGTCGCGCGTCAGCAGGGCGGGGTGCGCTATGTAGCGCTCAGCCTGGACGCAGAATAGCGAACTTCAATCAACCTGTCGGATCGGGAGCTCCGGACATGCGCGTACTGATCATGGAAGATGACAAACAGGTGGCGGCCTTCATGAGCCGTGGCCTGAAGGAAGCCGGTCACGTCTGTGATTGCGCGCATGACGGGGAAGATGGCCTGGAGATGGCCCGCAACAGCCAGTACGACGTGCTGGTGGTGGACCGGATGATGCCGCGCCGCGACGGGCTCTCGGTGATCGAGACCCTGCGCGGTGACGGGCTGGCTACACCCATTCTCATCCTTTCCGCGCTGGGCGAGGTCGATGACCGCGTCGATGGCCTGAAATCCGGCGCGGACGACTATCTGGTGAAGCCCTACGCCTTTGCCGAACTGCTCGCCCGCATCGAGGTGCTGGCCCGCCGCCGCGATCCCGGTTCGGTGCAGACCCAGCTGACCGTTGGCGATCTGGAAATGGACCTACTGGCCCGCACCGTGAAACGCGGCGGGGAGGACGTGCTCCTGCAGCCGCGCGAATTCCGCCTTCTGGAGTTCCTCATGCGTCATGCCGGGCAGGTAGTGACGCGCACCATGCTGCTGGAAAAGGTGTGGGACTATCACTTTGATCCCCAGACCAATGTGATCGACGTGCATATTTCCCGCCTGCGCTCGAAAATCGACAAGCCGTTCGGCACCACCATGCTGCACACGGTGCGCGGGGCCGGCTACCGGCTGCAGGCGTGAGCGACACCGCAACCGACGATATCCGGCCGGGCGGATGGTTCCGCCTGCCGGATTTCGCGCGCACGACAGCCTTCCGGCTGACGCTGCTCTCTGCGGCCCTGTTTGCATTCTCCAGCTTTGTCATTCTGGCGCTGGTCTACGCCGCGACAGTAACTGCGGGGCTGCGCCGCGCCGATAACGCCATCGCACAGGAAAGCGTGACCATCGAGGCGCGCTTCCGGGCCGAAGGCGCCGCGGCGGCCAACCGCTACATCGTGCAGCGCTCTGTCGCAGGCGGCGAGTTCCTCTACCTGATGAACCAGCCGGCCGGGCGGCGCCTGTCGGGCAATATCTCCAACCTTCCCGCCACCCCGGCAGACGCGCAGGGCAGGGTGCGCTTCACCTATCAGCGCGCGCCCGTTGGCGGTCAGAGTGCCAGTGAGCAGGGCCGCGCGGCGCGCGGCCTGATCACCGAGCTGGAAGGGGGCTACAAGCTCTTTGTCGGGCTGGACGTTGAGGATGAGGAACGCTTCGTCACCTACATCTTGAACTCGGTGCTGATCGCGTCAGGGCTCGCCGTGGCGCTGGGTATAGTATCGGGCGCGGTGGTCTCGCGGCGCTTCTCGCGCCGTCTGGAAGCGATCAACGAGGCCGCGCGCGAGGTCATGGCAGGACGGTTGCAGACGCGCGCTCCGCGTACCTTCTCCGGCGACGAACTGGACGACCTTTCGGCCAATTTCAATGACATGCTCGACCGGGTGGAGCGGCTCATGCAGCGCATGCGGTCGGCGGGCGATTCGATTGCCCACGATCTGCGCCTGCCGCTGACCCGGATGCGCGGACGGCTGGAGGCCTCCCTGGTCGAGGCGGGTGATCTGGCCGACCGCGAGGCCGCGCTGGCACAGGCGATTTCGGATGCCGACGAGCTTTTGAAGACGTTCAATGCGGTTCTCTCGCTCTCCCGTCTGCAGACAGGGGAACGCCGCCGCGCCTTCGAGACGCTCGACCTGTCGGAGCTGCTCGCCGACGTGTCGGAGCTATACGAGCCGGTGTGCGAGGAGACCGGGCATGACTTTGCGCTCGATGTGCCCTGTGGCCTCGCCATTCTGGGCGACCGCGAACTGGTCGCGCAGGCGGTGGCCAATCTGGTGGACAATGCCATCAAGTACACGCCCGAAGGCGGCGCGATCATGCTGCGCGCCCGCGTGACATCCACCGGCGATACCGAGATATCGGTGACCGATACCGGTCCCGGCATACCCGAGGAAGACCGCTCCCGCGTGCTGGAGCGCTTCGTACGCCTGGAGGCCAGCCGGAATCTGCCGGGCATCGGGCTCGGCCTGTCGCTGGTCCATGCCATCGCAGAGGTTCACGGCGCCGAACTGACGCTGGATGACGGTCCCGGCTCTTCCAGCGGCGAAGGGTCCGGTCTGCGGGTCGCCCTGCGCTTTCCTTCCGTGCGCTGACCGATAACGCTTGGCGCTTTGAGCGGCAGGCTTCAAGCTCCCTTCCGAGATACAGGGGAGCTGGAACCATGACTTTCATCAGCCGACGCGCCGCCCTGGGCCTTGCAGGCGGGGCGGCTTTGAGCCTTGTCCTTCCGCAAGTCGCCTGCGCCCGGCAGGAGCGTAGTCAGCGCAACTCGGACGGCCCGGCCTTCGTGCGCGACGATATTGGCCGCTTGCGCGAGGTGCTGATCCACACCTCAACTGAGCGCGATTACCAGATCGACCGGCTCCGCCGGGGCCTGGTGCCCTATCTTGATCTCGACTGGGAAGTGGCTTCCCGCCAGCAGCAGGTCTTTGCGCAATTGCTGCGTGATGCCGGTGCGAATACGCTGGAGATCGAGGACGTTCTGGCTTCGGCCATCGAGGTGGCGAAGTCTGACGGCAGCTGGCGGGCCTGGCTGTCGGCGGCGCATCCGCGCCTGTCGCTCGACCCCGACGCGGTGACAGCCGACACGCTGCTGGGCCGCGATCCGGCCTATCAGTTCCAGCGGCGCGGGGATGGCAGCTACTCCCATTTCGCCAGCGGCACCACCTCCACCATGTGGACGCGCGATGCCAGCTTCATGACGCCGGGCGGGCTGGTGATCTGCAACTCGGCCTCTGAAGGCCGGCTGCGCGAGAACATGACGCTGCGCTTCATCGCCATGCATGCTCCGGAGCTGGCTGAATATCCGGTGGCGTTCGATGCCGTGGCCGAAGGCCTGATCGTGGAAGGCGGCGATGCGCAGATGGTGGACCGCAACACGCTCTTCCTCGGCGTTGGTCAACGCTCCGATCCGCGTACCGCGCCGGAGCTGGCCCGCCGCCTCAATCTCGATGTAGTGGCGGTGCAGATTCACAAGACCGACTTCCTGACCCGCTCGCCGACGCTGATGGGGCCGGGTGCGGTGGGGCAGTTGCGCGTGCTCTTCCTGCATCTCGATACCTTCTTCACCCATGTGAACCATGAGCACGTGCTGGCCGTGCCGTGGTTCCTGGAGATGGAGCATTCGGGCGAAGACCCGCTCAGCCAGTTCATACGGGGTGCGCGTGCCGACACCGCCATAGACGCGTCAGACGCGGAGGCCGGCCTCAACTTCCTGAAGGAGTTCGGCAAGGTGACCGTCTACCGGGCCGGGACCGGCGCGAAAGAAGACATGGAGGAGATGAAGCTCCTCGATTATGTGAAGGCGCGCGGCTACCGCGTCACCTATGTCGGCGGGCGCGAGCCGGAAGACAGCGCCGAGGCCTTCACCCACTTCATGAATGTCTCGCTGGGCGAGCTGCGCAGGCAGGCCTCCAACGTGGTCGCCACTGCGCCGGGCGAGGTGCTGGCCTATGCCGGATCGCCGCGCACCCGGGCCGCGCTGGAGCGTGATGGTATCAGCGTGACCAGCTTCGATGCGCGCGAGCTGTGGGCTCATCATGGCGGCCCGCACTGCCTGACCATGCCGCTGCGGCGAGACTAGCCCGCTTGCATCAGGAAGTCAGGGCGCTACAGCTAGGGCGATGAGCGGCCCTGTCCCGTCACGCCTGCGTGTGGATCTGCCCGTGCTGGACGCGCAGGCGGTGAGCCATGCGCGCGCCGATATTCCTGCCACCGCACTGAAAGCCTGGCCGAAGAGCGCGCAGGGCCTTCTCGATGGCGTGCTGGCTGCTTCGCCCTATCTCGCGCGATTGAGTGTGAAACGGGCCGATACGCTCACCGCCCTCGCCCGCAAGAGCCCGGAGAGCCTTGCCAGAGCCGCGTGCGATCTGGCGCTGGCCGCGCGTGCCTGCACCAATGAGGCCGATGCGATGACGGCATTGCGTCATGCCAAGGCCGACATCCACCTCATCACCGCGCTGGCCGACCTCTCTGGCGCGTGGACGCTGGAAGAGACTACGGCCGCGCTATCGGACTTTGCCGATGCCGCCGTGAAGGGCGCGCTCGGCTATGCGGCGCGGGTGGCGGGGTTTGAGGGGAACGAGGACAATCCCGTGCCGGGGCTCATCGTGCTGGCATTGGGCAAGCTGGGAACGCGTTCGCTCAACTATTCCTCCGACATTGATCTGGTTCTGGCCTATGAGCCGGAGCTGTTCACGCCGCCGGAGGGGCGGGAGGCCCAGCGCACGGCCACCAAGCTCGCCCAGAGCCTTGTGCGCCTGCTGAGCGAAATGACGCCGGCGGGCTACGTCTTTCGCACCGATCTGCGTCTGCGCCCTGATCCGTCCTCCACGCCCTTGTGCATCAATGCCGATATGGCCCGGCACTATTTCGAGGCCGGGGGCCAGAACTGGGAGCGGGCCGCCTATGCCAAGGCGCGCGCGATCGCGGGCGATATCCGGGCCGGGAATGCCTTTATCGGTGATCTGGAACCCTTCATCTGGCGGCGCACGCTGGACTATGCCGCCGTTGAGGACATCCGCGCGCTGGCCAAGCAGATGCAGGCGGTGGGCAACCGGGCGGTGCTGGAAGTGGCGGGTCATGATCTGAAACTCGGCCTTGGCGGCATTCGCGAGGTGGAGTTCTACGCTCAGGTGATCCAGCTTGTTTTTGGCGGCCGCAGAGCCAGCGTACGCGTGCCCGGCACGCTGAAAGCGCTGGCAGCATTGGCGGACGCCGAGCTGGTCGATGCAGACGAGGCGAAGCGCCTGAGGGGAGCCTACACCTTCCTGCGCCATTGCGAGCACCGGATCCAGATGCTCGACGATGCACAGACGCAAGTTCTGCCCGCCGATGCTGAACGCCGCAGGGCGGTCGCCGCGCTGTCCGGGGATGCAGAGCTCGGTGCGTTCGATGCACGCGTCGAGGAGGCGCTTAAGGCCGTCCACACGGCCTTCTCCGAGCAGTTTGCCGATGGCGAGAGCCTTGCCACCAGCGCGGGTAGCCTGGTGCTCACCGGCGTGGAGCCGGAGCCGGATACGCTGGCGACGCTGGAAAAGCTCGGCTTCTCCGACCCGGTGCGCATCTGGCACCAGCTGGCCGGATGGGCGGCGGGCCGGGCGCGGGCCGCGCGCACCGAACGGGCAAGACGGCTTTTCTCCCGCCTCGCCCCGCGCCTTGTGGAAGCTATTGGCGCCACGGGCGATCCTGACGCCACCTTCACCCGGTTTGCGGTCTTCTTCGAGGGCCTGCCGTCCGGCGTGCAGCCGCTCTCCTTGCTGATCAATCATCCGGAGCTCGCCGACGAGCTGATCACCATATTGGGCCTTGCTCCGCGCCTTGCCGAGCAGATCGGTCAACGCCCGGCTCTGCTCGATGTGATGCTGGAGCCGGTCTTCACCACCCCGCTGTCTGAAACCGGGCCGATGGACGAAGACGCCTACACCGCCCGCCTGAAACGGGCGGACGGGTTTGAAGGGCAGATCAACGAGGCCCGCCGCATCGTGCGCGAGGAGCGCCTGCGCATCGGGGCGCAGCTATTGCGCGGGCGGGCCAGGGCGAGCGAGGCGGCAAACGCCTATTCGGTGCTGGCCGCGATCTCGGTAAGGGCCATGGCGAGGGCTGCCGAAGCAGAGATCGCCGCCCGTCACGGCCCTGCGCCGGGCCGCTGGCATGTGCTGGGCATGGGCAAGCTCGGCGGCGGCGAGCTTTCGGCTGATTCCGATCTCGATCTCATCGTGGTCTACGAGGCGAGCAAGGAGCGCTCTTCGGGCGAACGGCCTCTGGAGGCGTCAGTCTGGTTTGCCCGCTTTACGCAGAGGCTGGTCGCAGCGCTCTCTGCGCCGACCGAGGAAGGTGAGCTCTATCCGGTTGATCTGGCGCTGAGGCCGTCCGGATCGGCCGGGCCGGTCGCGGTCTCCCTGCAACGCTTCGGGACCTATTACCGGGAGGAGGCCTGGGTGTGGGAGCGCATGGCGATGACGCGCGCGGCCATCATTGCGTCAAGTGGCAAGGACAAGGCCATGGAGGGGGCAATTCGCGCGGCAGTGAACGCGCACGGCCTGTCGCAAGGCGATATCCGCAAGGCGGCGCTGGACATGCGCGCGCGGCTGGAGCGCGACAAGCCGGCAGGGTCCACCTGGGATCTCAAAATGCGCCCCGGTGGTCTGATTGATATCGAGTTCATTGTGCAGGCGGGGCTGGTGGCACATCAGATGGGGCCATATCCGTCTACCCGCGAGGCGCTGGATCTGCTGGCCAGTAAGGGCGTGCTGGACAAGGCCGATGCGAAGGCGCTGGCGGATGCGCACCGGCTCTATGGCGATGTGACCCAGCTGACGCGGCTGGCTCATGGCAGCGGGTTTGATGCCGGCGAGGCCAGCGGGCCTTTTGCCGGCAGGCTCGCCCGCGAGGCCGGTTTTGACACGCTGGAGGCGTTGTCCGACGGGCTGAACGAGACCGCCCATGCGGTAAGGGACATATTTATCAGCCAGATAGGTGATTTGTCAGAGACGGGCGACGGATAGGCCGGTCAGCCCGCGTTATTCCAGGTGCAGAGGGACAACTGCTGGACCAAGCATCTGGAGACAATCCCCATGAAAACTTCCCTGAAACTCGTTACCGCGCTGGCGCTGGGCTTTACGGCCGTTCCGGCTGTTGCCGTGGGCGCCCATGCCGCGTCTGTGGCCCAGGAAGCCGAGGCGGGCGAGCGCACCGAGCGCCGCGGGCGCTACATGCAGCGCCGCTGGAGCCCGGAGGCGTTTGCGGAGCGTCTGAACCGTATGGACGCCAATGATGACGGCATCATCACCCGTGAGGAATTCCTCGCCCACCACAACGCCCAGTTCGACCGCATGGACGTCAATAATGATGGCGTCATCAATGCGGAGGACCGTGAGCTTATGCGCGAACGCTGGGCAGAGCGCCGGGCCGAGCGCGGCGAACGGGCCGGGCGCACTGTCGAGCGGCGTCAGTGGGGCCAGCGCTCCGGCGAGCGCCGTGAGTGGGCCGACCGGGAGATCACCCGGGCCGATTTCGAGGCGCGCGGCAATGCGATGTTTGACCGCTGGGCCGGTGAAGGCAATGATTCAGTAAGCGTCGAGGCGGTGCAGGAGCGTATGGCCGAGATGCGGGCCCAGCGCGGTCAAAGGGGCGAGCGCGGTGAACGCCGTCAACGCCGCAGCCGCGACTAGGCCCTTACCCGCCAGCGCGTTTGTCAGGGAGGCCCCCATCCGGCCGGTTCTGCGCGTCATTACCGGGTCCGGACGGGCCAGCCCCCCTGACAGCGACGCGGCGCTGGCAAAGGCACTCGCGCGCGGTGATGACAGCACCATGCAGGCTTTCATCGCGCGCACCCTGCCACGCATTACCGGCACGGCCTTCCGCCTTCTGGGCGACCGGGCCGAGGCCGAAGATGTGGCGCAGGAGACGTATTTGCGGGTCTGGCGCAAGGCGAACAGCTGGACGCCCGGCACCGCAAGGTTTGAAAGCTGGGTTCTGCGCATCGCGGTCAATCTTTGCTATGACCGGCTGCGCAAGCGCCGCGAGGCGGCCCTGCCGGAAGATTACGACCAGCCTGATGGCGCGGCGAACGCCGAAGCGGTGATGGCTGGAACCGATAGCGCGCTTCAGGTGCACGCCGCGATTGCGGCCCTGCCGGAGCGCCAGAGACTGGCCCTTGAACTCTGTCACTTCCAGGAAATGTCCAATATCGAGGCAGCCGAAGTGATGGAGGTGAGTGTCGAGGCGGTGGAATCGCTTCTCTCGCGCGCAAGACGCACATTGCGGCAGGCCCTGATGGGCGAGGCGCAGGAACTGATCGGCTCGCTGAGCCAGAGCCGGGGAGACCCAACATGATGGACGCACAGCGCTTTGAAGCCATTCTGACGGCCTACGGAGCCGATCCGTCGCGCTGGCCACCGGCCGAGCGCGCCGATGCGCTCGCCTTTGAGTGCGCCGAGCCGGACACGGCCAAGGCCATCCGAGAGGCGGCAGCCGGGCTGGACACGCTTTTGGCAGGTGCCCACACCCCGGAACCGTCTGACGCACTGGCAGCGCGCATTCTCGAGGCCGGTCTGGCCGAGACGCGCTTTGCTCCGCGCTGGATGCAGCTCGCGGCGGTGCTGGCCCTCTCCGCCGGGCTTGGCCTTGGCTGGGGCGGGGCGAGCCTTGAAGGCGGCAATCTCGACAGTGCGGCCTATGCGGCGGCCTATTCAGGCTTTGCCGATGACGGGTATGACTATATCGCCGACTGGGTGCAGGAGGAGGCGCGCTGATGGGCGTGTTCGCGGGCCGCAGGGTCTGGATCATATTGCTGATTGTCTCCCTGCTCGCCAATGGCGTGCTGGCCGGGGTGCTGATACAGCGCAAGGTGAACGAAGCGCGGGTGGAAGCGCCTGCCGAACGCGTGCTGATCCGCGGGTCCTTCAATCCGCGCGCCTTCATCGCAGCGCTGCCCGAGGACAGGCAGGAAGTCGCCCGGCGTGAGCTGCGCGAAGGCCTGCGCGATATGCGCCCGCTATTGCGGCAGTCCTTCGAGGCGCGCCGCCGGGCCAATCAGGCCATGGCGGCTGCCGAGTTCGATCGTGATGCCGTGCTGGCTTCCATGGCCGAGTTCCGGGCCCTTCGCGCCGAAATCGACGCGGCGGGCGAGCAGGTCATTCTGGCCATCGTGGCCGATCTGGATCCCGAAACCCGTGCCGCTGCGCTGGAAGCGGCTTATGCTCCGCGCGGGCGTGAGGGGCGCGGCCGGCGTGAGCGCGAACGCCGCCAGGGCAGGGATGCCTCCGAAGAGTAAGCCGGTCTATTCTGCCGCCTCGATCATCGTTTCACCATCACCTTGCGGGTTCTGGCTGACCGGTGTGGCCGGAATGGTGAAGGACACGGTCGTGCCCTTTCCAAGCGCGGAATCGATGCGCAACTCCCCGCCATGCAGCTCGATAAGGGATTTCGACAGGGCAAGTCCGAGGCCTGAGCCCTGATGGCTCTTGGAATGCTGGCTTTCGATCTGCTCGAACGGGCGGCCAAGCCGTGGTAGGTCTTCCTCGGCAATGCCGATGCCGGTATCGGCGACCTGTAGCACGATCCCGTCTGCCGCCTCGAAGCCGCGCACGACCACCTGTCCGCCAGCGGGGGTGAATTTCACTGCATTGGTCATCAGATTTATGAGTATCTGCTTGAGGGCGCGCGGGTCAGCCTCCACCTCGGGCAGGTCCCGGGCTTCCACGCGCATCTGCAGGCTCTTTTCCTGCGCGCGCGCCGAGATAAGACGCAGGCATTGTTCGATGATCTCGCCCGCATCGACCGGCTCGGTCTGCAGGTTGAACTTGCCAGCCTCCACCTTGGACATATCGAGAATATCGTTGATCAGCGAGAGCAGGTGCGTGCCGGAGCTATGAATGTCGCCGGCATATTCGACATAGCGGTCATGGCCGAGCGCGCCGAACATCTGCGTCTTCATCATCTCCGAAAAGCCGATAATGGCGTTGAGCGGGGTACGCAGCTCATGGCTCATATTGGCGAGAAATTCAGACTTGGAGCGATTGGCTTCCTCGGCGCGCAGTTTCTCGCGGCGATGGCTTTCGGCCAGCTCGTGGATCTGCGCGCGGGATTGCTCAAGCGTTTCCACCGTACGGCGCAGCTCGCGTTCACTGTCCATCAGCTCGGCTTCCTGCTGCTTGAGCAGAGTGATGTCGGCGCCCACACTGACCAGACCGCCATCGGCCGTCTGCCGCTCCGAATAGTGCAGCCAGCGCCCGTCGGCGAGTTCCATCTGGTAGGACTCCCCGTCATTCTCGCTATTGTGCACATCACGGATGGAGGGGGCGGCTGCCGCTTCCACGGCCTCATAGGCCATGCCCGGCCGCAAGGAGCCCTCCGGCAGGTGGAAGAAGTCCCGGAACTTGCGGTTCCACAGGACCAGCCGCCGGCGGGAGTCCCACAGCGCAAAGCTTTCGGTCATCGATTCCAGAGCCGCGCGCAGACGTGTCTCTGCCGCAGCCACCCGTGCCTGCGCGCCCTTGCGTTCGGTCACGTCGATGGCAACGCCGACAAGGCGCGGGCCCGCCGCCGAGCTTTCGCTGGACAGAAGCCGCCCGCGCATCTGCACCCAGACCGCCAGATGCTGCGCGCGCACCTCCAGATCGACCTCGCCCTCGCGCGCGGCGCCCCGTATGGCGGTACGCAGGCGTGAACGGTCCTCCGAACCGAGCAATTGCAGGAAGTCGGTCCCGGCCAGCCGGCTGGTATCGGTCAGGCCAAGCATGCGGGCAAAGGAGTCGGTGATGAACACCTCGTCGGTCTCCATATCCCAGTCCCAGACCCCGCAGCGCGCGCCCTCGATGGCCAGACGGAAGCGGCGGGCGGAGTCGCGCAATTGCGCCTCGGTTTTCTTCAGCGCGCCCGACTGCATCAGCAACACGACGTAGAACGCGATCGCGGTGAAGAGCGGGCCAAAGAACAGGAGCGCGTGGAAGACCAGCGTGGCATTCCACGCGCCGGTATCCAGCCCGCTGGGGGCGAGGGCGTAGACATAAAGCGGTGCCTCGCCGAGCCGTGCCACGCCGAGAATATGCTCGCTATCGCCCAGCTGCGCACCCGAGATCGCGCCGCCGCCCGCATCGCCAATGGCACGGGCCCGGCGTGTCTCGATCCCGAACCGCTCGGCAGCCAGCGGAGCACCGGAAATCTGAGCCTCCGGGCGCAGGGCAAGTGTACGGCCCAGCCCGTCGGTCAGCACCGCTATGCGATTGCCATCCACGCTGCCCATCAGGCGAGCCGGTTCGGCAAAGGCCAGCAGCGTACCCACCTGGCTGTCCGTGCCCTGAACCGGTGCGGCGAGCACCACGAATCCGTCTGGTCCGGCCATGGCCGCGATCCATTGCGGACTGCCCAGCGCCGCATCGGCGGCCAGCGCGATGTCAGGTGGCAGGGCCCCGGCCGTTACCGGCACGCTATCGGGCAGCCATAGCGCCGCGCCAGCGATGTAGGAGGAGCTGGCCAGGCTCTCCACCACCTGAAGCTGGCTTTCGGGATTGTCATCGCCGCGCAGGCCGGCGGCTGCAAAGCTGAGCGCGCCGCGCGCTTCGGAGAGACGCCCGGTCACGCTTTCCGCCAGAAAGGCCGCGCTGCGCGCCTGCCGGTTCTCTGCCTCCGCGCGCGCGGTGGTCCACTCCATCTGAAGCTTGGCCCAGATCACCGCGCCGAATACCGCGCCGAACACGATCAGGGCCAGCAGCACCAGCCGGGACAGCGCACGCCGTCCGGCCGGCTGCCCGTCTGCAGCCAGCCGGTCATGCTGGCGCCGGGGAGCGGCGCCGGTCGCTGGCCGGGTTCGAATCATCGATTGCAGATTAAGTGCGCGGACAGGCTGGCGTCCAGCGCAGACCCTGCCGGTTATTCGGCGGCGTGAAGCGCATCCTCGCTGCCTTGGCCCGGCTCACCGGGCCGCGCGCGCACGGTCTTGACTGTCTGGCCGGCTTGGCGCGCCAGATTGACGAGCTCAGGCCCGCATTCAGGGTTGTCCGCCACAGCGCGGGCAAAGGCCTCAGCCAGCGCCAGAAGGCGGGGCGCTTGCGCAATCAGGCGGGCTTGCGCCTCTATCCTGTGGGGGTCGCGGTCATATTCTGCGCCGGGCGTGCGCCAGCCGCCCCAGTTCTGCTGGTCGGTCACCACGACCGGATAGGTACCGGGGAAGGGGTGGTGGGCGCATTCTTCCGGGGTCTGCCATTTGTTGGCGGCGCGCAATATGCGCCAATGCGCGCCCGGCTGTTCCCCGCCACTGTCTTCCACGGCCAGCTCGTGAGCCTGAAAATCGCGGCCAAGGCCGCAATCGTAGAAGACCTTCACCGGCTCTTCCACGTCACGCACCCATTGCGGCTTCACCTTCTCAATCAGCGCCCAGGTGCCCACAGGGTGCACATAGACTCGCTGGTGCTTGTGAAAGACGGCCTTGGCCATGACGAAATGCCCCTTTTCGTTCGCGTCTGGCGCGAACTTGCCAAGCATCATGGCCTATCGGGGTTTAGAGGCGCGTTAAGGAGGTTGGTAAGCGAGGGGTTAACGGGCCGGGTGCCCAAAAGAACTTGCCCCGGCGGGCATTTTGAAATGATATACCATTTGAAATGTCCGATAAGCGGACCCAACGGGGAGAGTGATATGAAACAGATCATGATTGCGGGCTGCGTCCTTGCAATGAGCAGTACGGCATGGGCCGCAGAGCCGCTGAGCTTCGACAATCCCGAGGACGTGTTGCAGATCAATCGCAAGATCCAGTGCTCCACGGTCGATGGCGAGCCGGTGGTCTATTACTGGAACGGCTATGCCTTTTCACGCCGTCAAGGCGAGGCGGACCGGCGCCTGTTCCGGGTCGAGGGCATGAATATCCGTGCCTGCGCGTCCATCAGTCATCCTGAGTATGGCGACGGGTATCGCCTCGTATCGCGCGAAATCCTTCTCTATCTCGATCCGGAGACCAACGAAATCCTCTCCACCTGGGACAATCCGTGGACGGGCGAGACGGTGGACGTCCTCCACGTTGCCAACGATCCGGTGAACTTCACCGCCTATGTGAACGGGCCGCGCGGCCCGCTGCGCTGGAACGGCCAGTCCACTGATGGCGGCTGGTGGTTCACCAACACGGTCCCGCTCTTCTACTCAAACCCGCTGGCCAGCGAGTTCCAGAGCGAGATTGGCGGCACCTATCATGCGACCGAGATGTTCAATTTCTTCGGCAATGATGCTGACGTGCTCGATCCCGAAACGACCACAGCAGAAGCCTGGGTCGGCTGGGTGCGCATGTCCGACTGGCTTCCCTGGATGCGCATGCAGGGCCGCGAAGGCGTGATCTATTTCTCCACGGCAGGGCGCAAGCTGGAAGGCGGCTATGACGCCCTTCCTGAATTCTTCCGTGCGGAAATCGAACGCCATTATCCCGAATACAATCAGGCGCCGCCGCTGGATGACACCCGTCCGAACGTGACGAGCTGGTCCTATTTCCTTGGCGTGGCGCGTGGCGAGATCGAAGCGCCCGACCGCAGCAACTAAAGGAAAAACGCGAGGCGCGGCGGGGTTTGTCACCGAATTGCAACACTTCGCCGCGCCTTCGCGACGGTTGGCGAAAATGGCCTGACGCCACATGTTAAATGATATATCAATATACCGACCGAGTTCCGAATCCTGCGGGTCGGCCGGGTAACAGGGGAGAGACACCGTGAAGAAAACCATTCTACTGAGCTCGGCCGCCGCGCTGGCCATGACCGCGCTTGTCAGCGCGCCGGGTGTTGCGCGTCAGGCTGATACCGAAGCCGATCAGCGCAGCGCGCGTGACATCATCACAGTGACCGCGCGCCGCCGCGAGGAAACCATCCTTGATGCGCCGGTGTCCGTGACCGCATTTGGCGAGGAAGACATTCTCAGCCTTGGTCTCCAGACGGTGGACGATGTGGCGCGGTTCACGCCGGGCCTGTCCTTTTCGGCCGCCTTTGGGCGCACCTCGGAGCGCCCGGTGATCCGTGGCCAGGCCAACGTGCTGGCTGGCGTGCAGTTCGGGGTGGAGTCCGGCACGGCCTACTTTGTGGATGGCGTCTACTATCCCGGATCGATCCAGAATCTCGATCCGAACGATCTGGCCCGCGTGGAAGTGATCCGCGGCCCGCAGAGCGCGCTCTATGGCCGCAACACCTATGCCGGCGCGATCAATTTTATCACGCGCGGCGCCACCGACACGCTTGAGGGCAACCTGCGCGGCCGGTATGGCTCTTATGGCGAGCATGAGATTGCCGGCGGCGTCTCCGGCCCGCTCGGCCCCAATGCGGGTTTCCGCCTGTCGGTACGCGATTATAATTATGATGGTGAGTGGACCAATCAGGTGACCGGCCAGACGGTGGGCTCACAATCCACCACGTCAATCTCCGGCCTGCTGGATTTCAATCCGTCCAGCAATATCGATATCCGTTTGCGCGCCCAGTACTCGGAGTCCCGTGACGGCACCCTGCCGCTCTTCCTGCAGCCGGCCGCATCGAACAACTGTTCGCCTGGCCATCGCTCGCTGGCGTCCTGGCCGCGTTCGGGCAGCACCAACAACAATCAGTATTTCTGCGGCGTGATCCGCCCCGCACCGGTGGCGCTTAACACCGGCCCGGCCCAACCAGGCCAGCCGGTACCGATACCGGGTGTTCCGGCTAACGCGCTGCACCCCTTCCTGCCGTTCCAGCTCTACTCGACGGCTGATGGCACGGCATTCGATGGCGTATCGAACGACACACTTCTGCTCTCGGCCATCATGAACTGGGATCTGGGCGGTTCGGGCTATGTCCTGACCGTATCAGGCGGGTATCGTGATGAGGAACGCCGCTTCGGCTCGGACTCCGATCATTCGGCGGTGAACTTCGTTCTGCAGCCGGTCGGCATGGCTGATACTGGCGCCTTCTTTGCCAACACCACGCGCAATCTGGTCGAGGACTACTCGATCGAGGTCCGTCTGGCCTCGCCTGTCACCGACCGCTTCCGCTGGATGGCGGGCCTGTATTATTACGACCAGACCAATAACGGCCGCAGCATCACCTTCTCCAATCCGCAGGGCAACCCGTCCAGCCGGTTGACGACGACCAACCAGGCAGTGTTTGCACTGCTGGAGTATGACCTTACCGACGCGCTTACCGTGACGCTGGAAGGCCGTTACGCGGAAGAGGAAAAAACGACGGTTGACGGGCTGAGCGCCACTACGCAGTTCAGCCGGGCGGATACGTTCAACAACTTCACCCCCCGTCTCACGGTGAACTGGAATGTCGACGCTGATACGACGCTGTTTGCGGTCTATTCGCGCGGTGTGAAGCCGGGTGGTCAAAATGGCCAGATCGGTGAGACCGTTGGCCGCCCGACCTATGATCAGGAAACGTCGGACAATTTCGAGATTGGTCTGAAGCGCTTCCTGTTTGGCGGCAGCGGCTACTTCGCCGGTTCGGTATATTATATCGATGCCTCTGATGTGCAGCTAACCACGGCGGTGGCGGCGCCGACCGGTGCGGTCAACTCGGTGGCCACCAACCAGGGCTCTGCTGAAATCTGGGGCGTGGAACTGGAATACCGCCAGCGCGTCAATGACATGCTGACGATTGGCGCGACCTATGCCTGGACGCGGCCGGAGTTCACCGAAGGCTGCGACGAGGACCAGTGGCAACTCACCTCCGGTGGCGGCCTTCTGGCGCCGGGATCCAGTGCGCCGGGCACGGGTACATCCTTCTTCGGTCAGACCGGCAATTGCTCCATCGCGGGCAATCGCATTCCGCTCACCTCCGAACACCAGCTCTCTTTGAACGCCGAACTGCGCGCTCCGTTGGGCTCGGCAGGCATGCTGGAGTGGTTCCTGCGCGGCGACTACACCTATGAATCGTCGAAATACGTGCAGGTTCACAATCTTGCCGAGACGGGGGATGCCTCGATCCTGGGCGCTCAACTCGGTATTGAGAGCGGCAACTGGACCCTTCTTGCCTATGGCCGGAACATCCTTGACGAGGACTCCATCGTGATGGCCACGCGCTGGCTCCAGACGCCGTATATCAGCACCGGCTTCTCGCCGAACATTGCGCCTGCGGGTGCTTCCCAAAGCGCTCCGCGTGCCTTCTTCGGCACGCTGCGCCGCGGGGCAAGCTACGGCATCGAAGCGCGTTACCGCTTCTAGTACGGCCAACAGGCCGGGGGACTGGGACGGGCCGGGCAGCATCACGCTGCCCGGCCTTTTCCTTTTCACGGGGAAGTCAAGGAATGGGAGAGGTGCGGCATGAACGGGTTTAGGACATGGCTGATAGTGGGAGCGTTGGCAGCAGGCAGCAGCCCTGCCCCGGCGCAACTACCCCACACCCACCCGGTAACGGAGAACCGTTCAGCGCAGGCCGTGCTGGAGGCCGACCTCGCCTTGATGCTGGAATGGTTTGAAGGCCGGTTCGACAATGACCGCGAGGTCTTCTTCGCCGAGGCCGCGGGCATTCCTGAAGAGGGCCGCAATGGCCGTATCCATTCCATCTTCGCCCGTGTGGAGCTACCCGCCTTTGGCGAGCACGTATTCTATGTCGAGCAGTATTCGGGCAATGACCCCGAAAACATCTATCGCCAGCGTATCTACACCTTCACCGCCGATCACGAGGCCAACGCCATCCGGCTGGACATTTATGCGCCGCGTGACGTGGCGGCGTTGCGCGGTGCGTGGCGTGATCCATCGCTGCTGGCAGGGCTGACGCCAGCGGCCACGCTCAGCTATCCCGGCTGCGAAGTGTATTGGCGTCGCCGTGAAAACCAGTTTGTCGGCGAGACCGTGCGCGGGGTTTGTGTGGTGGAAAGCCGCCAGTCGGGGCGCACGCTTGTCATCGAGGATGATCTGGTCCTGACGCCGGATGCGATCTGGATCCGCGACCGGGCCGAAACGGCTGAGGGCGAGTATGTCTATGGCAACCGGCTTGGCCTGCCGCATCGCCTGCTCAAGGTGCGCCCCTTCGAGTGCTGGATGGCGGTATTGCGCGGGGCCTCGCACGGCGATAGCGGGGCGGGTTCGTCCGACTGGCAGTTCCTGCGCGATGTCTGGCTGCATGATCAGGGTGGCAGCGCGATTGTCACCACCGACGAGACCCCGCCACGCCAGATCGAGCTACGCCTGCGCGATGTGGAATGGCCTGCACGGGACCGCCGGGGCTCGCTGACCCTCTATGTCCATGAGGCGGGTGATGACCGGGCGCTGTCCTATGCTTGGGGAGAGGCGGGCGCAGAGCGACTGGGCATCAATCTGCGCTGGCTACAGGCAAGCTGCACCCACACGCCGGAGAGCTTGGGGCGGTAGGCCTCAAGCCCCTGCCATATCCAGAATGTCGACACCAGCGCGTTCGCCGGCCTCCATCGCGCCTTCCATGCCGGTGTGCAAATGGCTGGCGTGCTCGCCTGCGATGAAGAGCCGCCCGGCAGGCCGGATCATCGGTTCGGCCCAGTGGCTGATCTGCCCCGGCGCCCAGTGCATGTAGGCCCCGCCTGCGTGCGCATTGGACGGTGTCCAGCGGATCACCTCACGCAAGCGCAAGCGCCCTTCGCTGGCCGGGCGGGCGGCGGCGAATATCTCTGACACCAGCGCCTGCAGTTCGGCCTCGCTTCGACCGTCAGCCGCGAGGGCGTCCATGCCATCGATCCAGCAGGTGAACATGCCCGTCGGCCCGTCCGCATCACGGCGTGCGAAAATCCGGTTCAGCGGAGAGTTGGTCCACATTTCGGGCGCAAGGCCATCCTCTTCCCAGAAGGGTGTCTCGGCCTCCAGGTGAAGCTGCACGATCGGCGTGTAGGGCAGGCCGTCAATGGCTTCGGCCTGTGCCGCCGAGACGGGCGCCGAGACATCCAGCGCACGAAGCACCGGGAAGGGCAGGGCGCTGACGAGGAAGTCTGCCCGCAGCGTCTCACCGCTCTCCAGACGCACCGCTGCCCCGGTATCGTCGGTTTCGATTGCCACCACCCGCGCATCGGTGCGTACAGGCCTTGGAAGGCTCGCCGCCATGGCTTCAGGCAGGCGCTGCGAGCCGCCGCGGACGCGCTGTGACGGGCCCAGCTCGCGCTCGGAATTGTACAGCGTCAGCGAGCGCCACACATTCATCATCGAGTAGGTGGAAAGCCGCCCGGCATTGAGCGTCGCATCCATCAGACTGACCGCCGCGTCATTGGCACCCAGCGACCGCACGAAGTCCTCTGCAGCGATGTCATGGCTCTGCCAGGCCTCCTCGCGCCAGGCGTAGACATCGGGCAGCGGGTTATGGCGTGCGACCAGCCCGAAGAAGAGCTGATGCGGGCTTAAACCCCGCATGGCTTCAGGCAGCTGGTTTAGCTGCGATGCCGGCCATTCGCTGGCAGCAATTCTTTGCCCGTCCACCACCAGCTGTTCGCCAAAGCGCGAGGGCGCGAAATCCTCGAACTCCAGGCCCAGCGCGGCGGCCTCTGCGTGAGCGCGCGCATAGCCGCGCCCGACCTGCTCGCCGCCGGCTTCGGGGGCTCCGGGCAGATGATCCAGCGTCACCATGCGCCCGCCAATCCGGCTTGATGCCTCCAGCACCAGCACGTCCATGCCGGCAGCAGAAAGGATGCGTGCTGCATGAAGCCCCGACAGGCCTGCGCCCAGCACGATGACATCGGCGTCCCTCGCCGCACGATCTCCGCGAGGGCCACAGCCGCCAATGGCGAAACTGCCAGTCAGAGCGGCGCTTCCGGCCAGCATTGTGCGGCGTGATAATCTCATGGGGGCCTCCACCAAACTGTGCAAACATCTGCGCGGATGGCCTTGCCATCGCCGCCCGGATGAAATGTTATATCTTTTGCAGAATGACGGCGTTCAATCGCTGCGGTCAAGCGTTGGGGAGAGGCCAGAGCCAATGTTGAAACGCCGGGAATTCCTGGCCCTTGCCGGGCTGGCGGGCGCGGGCACTCTTGCCGGGTGCGGGCGGCGCAATGATCCGCCTGGAACGCTCTATGGCCGCGCCGTGGCGCAGGCCCCGCCCCGTACGCCGTGGGATGCGCAATGGCTCGCCTTCGAGGCCCGCATGGCCGAGAATCCGACGCTCAATATCGACTATTTCACCAAGGCCGAGCTCGGCAATGAGGAGCGCATGCTCCACGATCTCCGGCGCGGCCGGGCTCATATCGGAGGCATGAGCCTGCAAGGGCTGGCGTCGAGCATCCCCGAGCTCTCCATCGCCATATCGCCCTATCTTTTCGATAGTTACGAGGAGGTGGACTATGTCTATGACAACCATCTCTATGACATCATCAATGAGCTGGCGCTGGCGCAGAACCTGCTCATCCTGCAATGGGTGGAGGTGGGCTGGACGCACATCTTCGCCAACCGCCCGCTCCTGACGCCGGACGATGCTGCGGGCCTGAAAATCCGCACCTCGCCGAATGCTGCCGCGCGCTTTTTCTGCGAGGCTGCCGGGATGGACGCCATAGCGCTGGGGATTTCCGACGTGATCCCCGCGCTGCAGACAGGCCTCGTCGAAGGCGGGCTTTCCAGCCTGCCCTTCCACTTCTTTTCCACGCTGGAGCTGTCGACCGACTTCACCCTGACGCGCCACTCCTTTGATACCGGCGCCATCGTGCTGAACCGGGACTGGTATGGGCGCGCGACCGCCTCCCAGCGTGAAACCATCGACACCGCCTGGGGCTCGTCCGCCGATGCGCGCGCGGGCGTGCGGCAGATGACCGGGATTCTTGAAGGCGCTATGCGTTCCGGCGTGCAGCGCGGGCCCGATGGCAGTGTAGTGCGCGAACTGCGCACCTCGCGCGGTGAGGAAATTCATGTCCACGACCTAGATGCGGCCCAGCTGGCGGCCTGGCGGCGTGCGACGGAGAATGTCATCGACCAGCTGATTGATGATGTCGGCGGGCGTTCACGCGAGGTCTATGAGGCCATCCTTGCGGGCAAGGCGGCCTTTGCTGCCGAGCGCTCTGGCGGTGCGGCATGAACGCGATCCTGAAATTCATCGCCGGTGCAGAGCGCTGGGCGGCGGTGTTCGCCTTCGCCATCATGACGCTCGCCCTGCTGGCTGATGTGATCTCGCGGCGCCTGTTCCAGACCGGGCTGATCGGCGCGGTGGAGATTGCCGTGTTCGGCATGATTGCGCTGGCCATGTTCGGTATCGGTGTTGCCACCGATCACGGCGCGCATCTGCGCCCGACCGTGTTTGATGCGCTGGTCCCCAAGCCCTTGCGCGGCGGGGTGGAACGCTTCGCCAGCCTTCTGACCGGAATCTTCTTCCTCGTCCTGACGGGATTTGCGGTGTGGATCGTGGCGGAATCCTTCGCGCTGGGCGACCGCACGCCGATCCTGCGCGCGCCGGTCTGGGCCTTGCAGCTCATCCTGCTGCTCGCCTTCGCCAGCAATGCAGTGCGCTTCCTGATCTATTTCGCCAATCCGGCCCTCAAACCGGTCGAACGCGTGGGCGGTGATGGACCGCCGGTGGATGAGACAGCGGACGTTGCTGCCCCGCAAAACGGGGAGGCGCGCTGATGGAAATCTGGATCCTCATCGCCGCCATTGTGGTGCTCGCCTTCCTGCGCCAGCCGGTTCTGGTGCTGCTGGGTGTGGCCGCGCTCTTTGTCTACGCGGTCTGGAATGATGGCCGGCCCGAATACGCGCTTTACGATGTGTGGTTTGCCGTCAACCAGGATGTGCTGCTGGCAATCCCGCTTTTCGTGCTGGCGGGCGCGGTGATGTCGGCTGGCGCGATAGCCGAGCGCATCATCGCCTTCATGCGCGAGCTGACCCGGCCCATCCCCGGCGGGCTGGCGCTGGCGGCGGTCCTCTCATGTGCGGGCTTTGCCGCGATTTCCGGCTCTGCTGCCGTCACGCTGCTGGCCGTCGGCGGGATCATGTACCGCGCGCTGATCGAGTGCGGGTATTCGAAGACCTTCTCCATCGGCGCGCTATGCGCCGGCGGCGTGCTCGGCATCATCATCCCGCCCTCCATCCCGCTCATCCTCTATGGCTACATCACCCAGGTCTCGATCTCGCAGCTTTTCCTTGCCGGCATCGGCCCGGCGCTGGTGCTGATCGCCATCTTCTCGGTCTATGCGGTGGTGCTGAACCGGAAGAACCGGGAAGGCGGCTGGCGGCCCAGGCAGATCGTGCGCGCCTTCGGCCGGGCAGGCTTTGCCCTGCCGGTACCCTTCGTGATACTCGGCGGTATCTATACCGGCGTCTTCACCGTCACAGAGGCAGCAGCCGTCGCCGTGGCGCTGGCGGTAATCGTGGAAGTGTTCATCCACCGCGATCTCAGCTTCGTGCAGCTCAAGGACGTGGCGGTGGATTCGGCCAAGCTCCTCGGCAGCCTCTATCCCATCCTCGCCTTTGCCTTTGCCCTCAACGTGTTCCTGACCGCCGAAGGCGTGCCACAGGCGCTGGTTGCGCAGCTCGCCGACGTGATTTCCTCGCCGGTCGAATTCCTGATCGCTGCCAACGCCTTGTTGCTGGTTGTCGGCATGGTCATCGATGTGGGTTCTGCGACGCTGGTGCTGGCCCCGCTATTGCAGCCGCTGGCCGAGGCGCAGGGCATTCACCCTGTCCATTTCGGCATCATGATGATCGTCAATCTGGGGATCGGCTATCTGACCCCGCCGTTGGGGCTCAACCTGATCGTGGCGATGGCCGCCTTCCGGGAGAGTTTCGGCACGGTCTGCAAGGCGGTGCTGCCGTTTATCGGGCTGATGCTGGTGGGGCTGTGGATCATCGCCGCCTTCCCGCAGATTGCGCTGTTCTTTGTGCGTTAGTACGCTCTTACGATGACGCTAAAGCTCATCGTTGCCATAACAGACTATGATTGGTTCGAGTTGCTTCGGGCCTCGCCAGAGATTGCCGAGGTCAATTTCTGGTCGCCGTCGGCAAGGGATTTTCGTGCCCTGGAGCCTGGTGAGCTGTTCTTGTTCAAGCTTCATGCGCCCTACAATAAAATCGTCGGCGGCGGTGTATTTGCTTATTCAACGATGTTGCCATGGACCATGGCTTGGGAAGCATTTGGACGCGCCAATGGCGCAAATTCTGCTGGCGAGATGCGCGACAGGATCGCCCGTTACCGGCGAGCAGATGCCGGCGACAGGACAAACTTTGAGATTGGGTGCAGGATTCTCACCCAGCCATTTTTTCTTGAAGAGCGTGACTGGATAGACCCGCCTGCTAGTCTCTCCAAACACGTTGTAGCGTTCAAGACCTACACGACTTCTGACGAAGAGGGCGCAGCTCTTTGGGAGTTCGCGCACGAGAGACTCTCCGGGACAACACCATTCGGTGTCGCTGAGACGCAGGCGCGCTTCGGAGAACCACAGCTCATTCGTCCACGCTTGGGGCAGGGTGCGTTCCGAGTTGTCGTGACCGATAGCTATCAGCGCCGATGCGCCATTACAAAGGAACGTACGTTGCCCGCCCTAGAGGCGGCTCATATTCGACCCTACGGAGACGGTGGCACACACGATGTACGCAATGGCCTGCTTCTACGGCGCGACATTCACAGCCTTTTTGATGCTGGTTACGTCACGGTGACCCCAGACCTTTCGTTCGAGGTTAGCCGCCGAATTCGGGAAGAGTTTGAGAACGGCAAGCACTATTACGCATTACATGGGCAAAAGATTTTCGCTCCGGACGACCGGTTGAAACATCCTGATGCTGAAGCGCTGCGATGGCATAACGAAGAACGGTTCCGCCCCTAAACCCCCGTTCGCGCCTGGATGATCGCGGTGAGGCGGGCCTGCAGCGCCATCGGGTCGAGGCCAGCGTCCAGCGCGTCTTGTGTCTCTGCGCTCGCGATCACCTCCCGGCGGAGCTCATGCCAGAGCTGCAGGAGGAAGCCGCCATGATCATCCGGCTCCCAGCTTTCGCGAGGCTCCGGCCTCGCAAGGCTTGCCAGCAGCGCCGCATCGGACGGGTCGGGGCGTGTGGCCGGTTCGCCGGGATAAGCGGTGAGGTGGGCCGTCATCCCGGCAAGCGCCTGGTCGCGGTCATCGCCCCAGTTCACGAGGCGCACTTGCGGCGACACATCGGTCAGCCGATCCAGATGAATGCTGAGCGGATCGCGCGCCATCGCGCCGATCAGGGTTGGCACTTCCACCCGGTCCGGACCGTCCTGCCCCACCGCGCGGAAAGCAGCCAGATACGGCGCGGGATAGGTGTCCCATGCGGTCAGCCAGTCGCGCAGGCGGCGCAGGCGAATGTCGATGGGTGTGGGCGGCAGGGCCATGCGCGCATCAAGGCGCGGTGTATTCCAGGGAAAGAAGATCGTCTGCTCTTCCAGCCGCGCCCAGATCTGCGCCAGATGCGAGCCGTCCCAGACGGGCGGATAGACCACGCAATAGCGGCTGACGAGATCAGCGCGCTCGGCTTCGGTCCACACCGCATAGCCGTCGAGCGCCAGCGCACTGACGCGCTCCGGGGCGAGCGTGGCCGCCACCATCGCCGTGCCTGCGCCGGTATGAAAGCCGTAGAGCGCGGCGCGCGCGACGCCTATCGCGTCCATGAAGCCGAGGAGGTGGCGGGCATAGTCGGCGCGTTCGGGCGCAGGATGGTCGAGTGGCGCGCTGAGGCCATTGCCGGGCGTGTCGATGCCGATCACGTCGAACCGGTCTGCCAGACGATGAGCGATGGCGTGCAGCGCGCTGGCGCTTTCCGGTGAGCCATGCAGCAGGATTGCGACCGGCGCGCCGCTCTGCCCCGTCCGCCGGTAATGGACCGGGCGGCCCTGCACGCGCACCGCGCCGCGCTGGCCCCAGACATGGTCGGGAGCACTCACAATCGCACCATCGCTTTTCCGATATGCTTCCCCGCCAGCATGCGCTCGAACAAGGCAGGGGCGTCGGCCCAGCCGGTCACGCTGTCTTTCGCGATTTTCAGATCGCCAGAACGGACCAGAGGCGCGGCAAATTCGGTGAACTCGTTCCAGCGATCATAGAAGTCATAGACGACAAGCCCCATCAGGCTCGCCCGCTTGCCGATGATGAGCCCTGCTGGAATGCCCGGCGGAGGGGCGTCTGCGTGGTACTGGTCTGCCAGCCCGCACAGGACCGCGCGGCCATAGGGGCGCATATGGGTGAGGGCGAGGGTGAGGAGGTCCATACTCACATTTTCCAGATGCACGTTGAGCCCGTCCGGCAGGGCGGCTGCCAGCGCGTCTCGCCAGCCTTCAGTGCGGTAGTCGATGCAGGCGTCAAAGCGGTAGGTGCCGGTTACGGCCGCGCACTTTTCCGGCCCGCCCGCAATGCCGGTGATACGTGATGCACCCAGCGCCCGCGCGATCTGGCCTGCTGTGCCGCCCACCGCGCCAGCCGCCGCATCGATGAGCACGCTATCGCCCGGTTGCACCTCGGCGCGTTTCGCCATCGCCGCCCAGGCGGTGAGGCCCGGCATGCCCAAGGGACCGAGATGGTCCGCCGGGTCGAGCCCGGTCATGTCGATTGTGCGCACCGCGCTGGCGGGCAGGGCGGCATAGTCCCGCCAGCCTGCTTCGGTGGTATGAACCCAGTCACCTTCCTTCAGGCCGTCTGCCCGGCTCTGCGCGATCTGGCCGACACCGTGGGCCGGGATGGCATCGCGCATCGGCACCGGCGCCGGCTCGCCCATATGCTTGCCGCGCAGGCGCGTGCCGACATAAGGATCAAGCGAGATGGCGGCGAGCTTCACCAGCACACCGTCTTCAGGGCAGTCTGGGCGCGGTGTCTCGATGATGGCGATGTCGCTTGCCACCGGGCGGCGATCAATCGCGGCTCTCAGAACGCCCTGCTGCATCTTGCCGGTCATGGCGCGGCCTAAAGCTCGATGATCTCGACCAGCGTACCGTCAGGGGCTTTGAGCGTGCCTGCCCGCTTGCCGGTATAGGGCGCGCCGGAGCGGATGACGGGTTTGCTCACCCATTCACCGGTCACGCTGTCAAAGTCCGGGTGGATGAAGCTGCCGACGGCGCAGCCCGGCGCCAGCATGCCGGGATGCCTCGGGCGCACGGTGGCGTTCTCCGGATACTGGTCCAGCTCCAGGAACACGTCGCGCCCGTGGATGGCGGTGGAGATGGTGTGCAGCTCGTTTGTCGGCGTGCCGAAGGCGTTCGCGAGCATGTGATACTCGATATCCATCACGCGCCCGGTCGGGAAGCCAATATTCTTCTCAAACCAGTCCAGCGAGGCGTGCATGTCGCTGCAGGCAATCACGAGGATGAAGAGCTTGTCGATGGGGCTCTGCGCGCGCGGCAGATCATAGGCCGGGAGATCATCGCGGATCTGGGTCAGATAGACGATCTCGCCATCGGGGCCCTTCACCTGCATGGGATAGATGGCCGGCAGACCCTCGATCTCGCGCGGCGGGCCGATCACCTCAAACGGCGTGCCCTTCACCCGCTCATTGGCGGCCAGCACATCCTGCACGCAGATTTCGATGGCTGCCCAGCCATAGCTGCGCAGCGGCACGAAATCGGGGTGCGGGACCTGCTCGACCAGGCGCAGATAAATCTCTGCTCCGGATGAGGGCTGCATCACCACATGGCGCGCGCCTGCAGACTTTGGTGCGCCCCAGCTGGCCGCCAGGTCCGCCGGCAAAGGCCCGCTGGCGATGGTGCGATAGTCCAGAACGTCGCGGTAAAGCGCTTCGCTGGCATCGAGATTGGCGACGGTCAGTGTCGCGGCGCGCAGGCATTTCATGGCCCCTGTCCCCCGGTTCCTGAGGTGATTGTCAGACAGCACTTTCACGGTGCACTATGTAAAAGGTTATATCATTTGATCCGGTGCGCCAGCCCCTTCGCTCAGCGCCCGGAGGATGCCGGAGGAAGCCTTTCCATGCGTTTTGCCGCTATTGCCGTCTGTGTGGCCCTTACAGCGCCGTCTGCCGCTGATGAGGGGCTCGGCCCCCGCGACATCGTGGCGCGCGCTCACGAGGCCGCTGGCGGGGCGGAATGGGTATCCCCGCAGACCCTGCTGATGGAGGGCCATGGCGTGTTCTTCTCCGGTGGCGGGCATGAGCCGGTCATCTATGAACCCTACCGGATGTGGCGCGTGTATCCTGAAGGCAAGGATGATGCCCATATCGCCGATGGGCGTGTGCGCATCGACGCGTTCAGGGACGGAGAGATCGTGTTCCAGCTCGCCTTTGACGGGGTGAACACCTACAACCAGAACGGCCTCGTGCCGGGGGCGGAGGCAAGCGCCGAATGGGCCAATAATTTCGGCTTCGGCGCGATCCGCTATGCGCTTGATCCCGAATACAGCCTGCACCGTTTGCCGGATGATTATGTCGATGGGCGCGAGGTCTATGTGATCCGCGTCACCGATGCGGTGGGCGGGCAGGCGCTGTTTGCGATTGCGCACGATGATCACGCCATCCTGCGCGTCGGCTTCCAGACCGCGCGCGGCTGGCATGAGCGCATCTATTCGGACTTCTACTCCAATCCGGGCGATTCATGGGTCCAGCCCGGCCGGGTGCGCCTGTTCTATAATGGCGTAAAGGCCAATGAGACCATCTGGACGTCCTACACCCTCAACGCCCCCATGGAGGAGAGCCTGTTCGTGCTGGGGGAGTGATGTTAGTGTGTATTTATTGACATTCGCATCGAGTGCGCATAAATACACATGGATAGCAGGTCGATCATCGCGGCCCTCAAGCGTGAGGGGTGGGAGCTGGTAGCAAGCAAGGGCTCGCACCTCCAGTTCAAGCATCCGGCAAAGCCGGGCCGCGTTACCGTACCGCATCCGAAAAAGGACGTGCCCATCGGCACGCTGCGCTCCATCGAGCAGCAGGCAGACATGAAGCTCAGGAAATAGCCCCGTGGCTGAATATATCGCTCTGATCCACAAGGACGCCGACAGCGATTTTGGCGTGTCCTTCCCCGATTTCTCCGGCTGCATCACGGCAGGGTCAACGCTGGATGAAGCGCGAGCCATGGCCGAGGAGGCGCTGGCCTTTCATGTCGAGGGCATGCTGGAGGATGGCGAGGCGATCCCCGAACCGTCCAGCCTGACCGACATCATGGCCGATCCGCAGAACCGTGACGGCGTCGCGGTGCTGGTCGCGCTGAAAGCCGAACCGAAGACGGTGCGGGTCAATATCACCCTGCCGGACGACACGCTGCGCGAGATTGACCGCTATGCGAGCGACCACGGCTTCACGCGCTCCGGACTGCTGGCCGCGGCGGCCCGCAAGGCAATCCGCGAAGGACTCGACGCCTGACCTTGACGCCTAGCTCAGCCCCAGCTCCTTGCCGGCGTCCTCAGAGCTCATTTCTGCGCCGGCCTCGATGGCTTCGTTCTCCTGCTGCACGATGCGCAGGATACGGGCGATGAATTCCTGGTTCCACGCGCCGCGCTCGGCGGCCTCCGCCTTGTCAGGCGCAAACGCTTCGATATCGGCGCGGGTGAGGGCGCCTTTCTCCTCCAGCAGGCGCTCGACCGTGTCGAGGCGCATGCGCATGACGGAAACTTCCTGCGCCAGCGCCATGACGATGTTCATCACGCGCTCGGCTTCACGGTCCTCGAAGAACCAGGGGCGCTTGCCCTTGGCCTTGTTGCCTGCCTGGGAAAGCGGATCAAAACCGGCCATCACGCGGCCTCCTTCTTCGCACCGATCAGCTCCCACGCGGCCTTGCGGCCATAGTCTTCCACCTTGTCGTCACCGGCAGAGGGGAACAGCGTGGTATCGACCACCGCCGCGACGCCGCCATGGATGGCGCTGCCCGGCTTGAAGCCTGCCTTGATCATCAGATCATCAAGATCGATCTCGTGCATGGTCGTCCAGAAGGGCTCGTTATTGTAGAACGCGTCCCAGTCGCGGATGGCCTGTTCGAAAAGCGGCATATCCTCGGCATATTGCGGCTGCTCGACATGGAGCACGATGCCGCCGGGCTTCAGCACGCGGCGGCTCTCGGCGAAGATGCGGCCCATGGCCGAGCGGCTGGTCTCGTGCAGGAACATGGTGGTCTGCACCCAGTCAAAGCTCTCATCGGCAAACCGGGACAGATCCTCGGCATTGGCCTGAATGAATGTCACATTGTTGATGCCGAGCGATTTGGCGCGCGCCAGGCCATAGCGCAGCATGGGCGCGCCGGAATCCACCGCAATCACTTCGGCGTCCGGGAAGGCCTGCGCGATGGGCAGCACGTTGTGGCCCAGCCCGCAGCCGAGATCGAGAATGCGCTTGGGCTGGAAGTCCGGCAGGTGCTTTTTCAGCCACGCGACCACCGCATGACCGCCGCCATCATTGTAGCGACCGAGCGCTCCGCCCGTGGTGGCGAAGATGCCGCAATCGTAATTGGCCGGGCCGGTGACGTCACCCTCAACGATCTCGCCATGATAGCTGCCGGGCATGCAGTGATGATCCACGGCGGTGAGATAGTTCGGCACGGTGAAGCTCGGCTCCAGCTGCAGCCGGCCATCGCCCTCGGTCAGTTCGCGGGCTCTGGCGGTCAGGGCTTCGCCCTGACGCAGCGTCACCCAGCGCCCCGCCTGCTGGCGCTGTTCCATGGTGGCCCGGCGCAGCGCGCTCCAGGTCTGGAAGGCAGGGTCTTTCAGGAGCGCCTTCCTGACATCGTGGCGCGATTTGAAGCCGTCCCCGGCTTTGGGCGCGATGCGTTGCTCGAAGGCGGCCTTGACGCCCGGCAGGACGCGCGCGGCCAGATGCCGGTTCATGTGGGCGAGATAGTTGAACCGTTCGGCCTCGTCATGGGTGACCTGCGGGAAGACATCGTGCTGGCCGACAAGGCGATAGTCGGGCGGGCCGTCATAGGCCGGCACGGAAGATTTCGGGTCTGCGCTGTCCTTGGCCATCACATTCTCCCCGGCATTGCGAGCCGATATCGGGCATCACTGCCCACACTTTTCTCATCTGACGCGCCGATCAGGGCTTGGCAAGCGCGCTCCGATCTAATGATATATCATTTGAGCGTTGCGCCGTCACATGCAAGTGCCAGTGTGTCGCAGGCGCGCCAGACAAAAACCGGAGGAGACGAGCCCATGACGACGCGCATCATTGCCCTGTTCAATCTGAAGCCCGGCATCAGCGAGGCTGATTATGAAGCCTGGGCGAAGGCCAAGGACATTCCCACGGTCAACGGCCTGAAATCGGTGGACGACTTTGCCGTCTTCAAGTCGGTGGGCCTGCTGGGCTCTGACGCAAAGCCGCCTTACGCCTATGTCGAGATCATTGATGTGAACGACATGACCCAGTTTGGCGCGGACGTCTCCACCTCCACCATGCAGGCCATTGCGGCGGAGTTTCAGGCCATGACCGATGATCTGGCCTTCATCCTCACCGACAAGCTCGGCTAGGGGGCAGGCATGGGACGTTTCAGCGGCAAGACGGCGGTCATCACCGGTTCGGGACGGCGGAAGGGCTTAGGCGAAGCCATCGCCCTGCGCCTCGCTGCGGAGGGCGCCAATATCGTCATCTCCGATATCGGCAAGGCAGCAGACCTCGCCACCCCTGCCGAACATATTGGCGCGACCGACGAGATGGAGGCGATTGCCGCCGATATCCGAAAAACCGGCGTTGCGGCGTCAACGAAGGTGTGTGATGTGCGCGATCTGGAACAGATGCGCGCGCTGGCCAGACACGCGGTCGATACGCACGGCTCGCTCGATATCTGGGTGAATAATGCCGGTATCGGCTACATCATGAAGCCGCTGCTGGATGTGACGGCCGATGACTGGCGCGCGGTGATCGATGTGAACCTGACGGGCTGCTTCTTCGGCATCAAGGCCGCCGCTGAAGTGATGGTGAAGGCCGGCAAGGGCGGGCGCATCGTCAATATCGCGAGCCAGGCGGCGAAATCCGGCTTCCCCCATGCGCAGGCCTATACCAGCTCCAAGCACGGCCTCGTCGGCCTCGTGCGCTCCGCGGCGATTGAGCTGGGCCCGCACGCCATCACCGTCAACAATGTCTGCCCGAACCATGTCACCACGGGGCTGGGCGCGTGGCAGAACGAGTATTTCTCGAAAGTGGTCGGCGCGGCCAGCGTCGATGACTACCTCAAGGCCATGGCCGAGCGTATTCCGCTAAAACGCCCCGGCAAGCCGGAGGACACCGCCAAGGCGGTTGCCTTCCTGTGCTCCGACGAGGCCGAATACATCACGGCTGAAAGCATGAATGTCTCCGGCGGTGAGGAGCCGCATTAATACCCAATACCGGGGTCCCGGCCCCCGAGCCGGGACCCATCAGCGCCGTCGCATTTTGAAGTTGGATCCCGGCTCGGGGGCCGGGACCCCGGAAGTTGAACTGGACCATTGCCACCATGACCCATAATCCCCCGCCCGGTTTCAGCTGGCCAAATGGCGCGAAACTCGCGCTCTCCATCGTCGTCAATGTCGAGGAGGGGGCGGAGGCCAATATCCGTGACGGGGACAAGGGCCCGGAGCCGGTTGATGAGCTGGGCGTATCGCTGAAAGCCCCGATCCGCATTCACGGCAATGAGACGAACTATCAGTACGGCATCAATCGCGGTGCGGGCCGGGTGCTAAAGCTGCTCGATGAGTACAACGTCCCCGCCACCTGGACGGCGTGCTCGCAGGCGCTGGAGCGCGCGCCCTGGGTAGCCAAGGCCATCACGGCGCGGGGCGATGAGCCGTGCTGCCATGGCTGGCGCTGGAAGTTTCAGGCCTTCATGGACGAAGAGCGCGAGCGCGAGTTCATCAAGAAGGGCACGGACAGCATTGCGCAGACCTGCGGGCGCCGCCCGGCGGGCTGGCTGTCGCGCTATCTGCATACCGACATTACGCGCGGGCTTCTGGCCGAGGCTGGCTACACCTATCACATGGACGATTATTCAGACGATTTTCCCTACTGGGATGTCGTCGATCTGCCGGGTGGCGGGCAAAAGCCGATCATCGTCCTTCCCTACGCGCTTGATACCAATGACATGAAGTTCTGGCTCGCGCCCTCGCTCACCACGCGCGACTGGCTGCAATACGCCATTGATACGTTCGACTGGCTGCACGCCGAGGCGCAGGCCGATGGCGCGCGCATGATGAGCCTTGGCCTGCACTTGCGTATCATCGGGCGTCCGGGGCGGATCGGGGCGTTTCGCGATTTCCTGCAATACGTGTCGGAAAAATCCGGCGTGTGGCTCGCTACGCGCGAGCAGATCGCCGAGGCCTTTGCCGCCGCCGTGCCCGCGCCCAAAATCTGAAAACCAACGGGGAGATAGTCCATGCGTATGCTCATTGCCGCCCTTGCCTTGTGCCTTGCCGCGCCGATGGCGCTTGCGCAGGAGGATGAGCCGGGGTTTCCCGGTGCCAACGAGCTGGCGGGCCTGCTGATCGGCTCGTTCTCGACGCTGGAACAGTCCCGCATCGAGGGTTGGGGCTATGTGGAGAGCGAGACGGTGCGCATCTGGCCGCACCGCGAGGACGGCATCTGGCTCTATCAGGAAAACGCCTTTCTGGGCTCCAGCCCCGAGGACTTCGACCCTGCCATCAAGCAGCGCCCGTACTTCCAGCGCATCATCCGCATCTGGGAGCTGAATAACCGGCTGGTGCTGCGCACGATCTACACCCTCAACGATCCGGCGAGCGTTGTGGGTGCCTATGCCGAGCCGGAACGTATCGCCGAAGACCAGCTGGGCGCCGTGAGCTGTTCGGGCGAGGTGCACCGCATCGCCCACGGCTACTGGCAATCGAACTTCGACACCTGCCCGTCGGGCCTGCGCGGCGCGGTGCGCACGGTCTCGCGCTCCATCCACACCCCGCAAGGCCATGCCAACTGGGACCGGGGCTTTGACGCCGAAGGCACCCTCATCTGGGGCCCGGCGCGCGGCGGCTATGTGTTTGACCGGGTGAACTAGAAACAGGGGCAGGGGAGACCGCCATGAAGACGCTATCGCTCATCACCGCAGGGCTGGCCGCACTGGCGCTGGGCGCCTGCAACGCCGCGCCGTCTGCCAGCGCTGATGCGCAGGAAGCAGCCTCGACGCGCAATCCGCTCGATCTGCGCCGTACCACGCTATTGGTGCGCGATCTGGAGGCGTCACTGGCGCTCTATCGCGATGCGATGGGGATGGAGGTCAGCTACGACCAGATCATCACCAGCCGCGATGGCACCAGCCAGTCGCGCCTTGTCCTGCTGAAAGCCAATGATGACCGGATCGGCATGCTGGGCCTGTGGGAACTGGAGAATGCGGGCGATGCGCCGCCGCCGGACGTGCCGGAAACGGGCTTTCGCACCGGCGAGATTGTCCTGCTGTTCAATACGCCCGAGCTCGACACGGTGTTTCCCGCCGCCGCCGCGGTACCCGGCGTCACCGTCATGAGCGAGCCTGCCTATCGCGAGTATCCGGGCGACGGGGTGACGTTTCAGGTGATGGTGTCGATGCTGCGCGATCCTGACGGGCATATCGTGGAGCTGAACCATCTCATCTCCCCGCCGCTGGAGTGGGATTGAGGGTTAGCCCCTCCGCACATCCCTTCCTTGACCTTTGCGGGGCGCGGACATAATTTGTCCGGACATTTCGGCAAGGATATATCCTTAAACCCATGCGATCGCTTCTGTTTGTCCCGGGCTCGCGCCCAGACCGTATCGCCAAGGCGCTGGGCGCCGGCGCGGATGCGGTATGTATCGACCTTGAGGACGCCGTTCCGCCTGACGGCAAGACCGAGGCACGCGCCAGCGTGATGGCGGCGCTGTCAGAGCCGCGCGCGCAAACGCCCCGCCTCGGTTTCCGCATCAATCCGGTGCGCACCCCGAACGGGCTCGCTGATCTTGCCGCCTACAGCGCATCCAGCGCCGCCGCCGATTTCATCATGATCCCAAAAGTCTCCCACCCGGTGGAGCTGGAGATCATCGCCGGTGCGCTGGAAAGCCATGAGCGCCCCCATCTGTGGCCCATCGTGGAAAGCGCCGAAGGTTTGTCGCGCGCTTACGATATCGCTGCGGGGCCTCGCGTGCAGGGCATGCTGTTTGGCGGAGCGGACTTTGCCGCTGATCTTGGCACGACGATGGAGTGGGAGCCGCTCTTCCATGCGCGCGGCACGCTGTCCGCTGCTGCGGCTGCGGCGGGCATCCAGCTGCTGGATGTTCCGTATCTCGATGTGAATGACGATGAGGGGCTTGCCGCCAGCACGGCGCGCGTGAAGGCGCTGGGCTTTACCGGGCGGGCCTGTATCCACCCCAAGCAGATTGCGGGCGTCAACGCCGCCTTCACGCCTACGAACACCGAGATTGAACAGGCGCGCCGCGTGCTGGCTGCCTTTGCGCAGAGCAAGGGCGGGGCGGCGCTGCTGGATGGAAAACTTGTGGAACTGCCGGTGATCCGCGCGGCGGAGCGAACGCTCCAGGCGGCCGGCCTTGTGGAGTAAGTCATGGTGCAGAACTGGAAGGAAGTGGGCCCGAACCGGTACCGCGAAACGTTTGGCCGTTATTTCGAGGACTTCCATGTCGGCGATATCTACGAGCATCGGCCCGGCAAGACGGTGACCGAGTACGATAATCACCTCTTCACCCTGCTGACGCTGAACACGCATCCGATGCACTTCGATGCGGAGTTCGCCAAGGCCTCGGAATTCAAGCAGAATCTGGTGGTGAGCCCCTATACGCTCGCCCTGCTGATCGGCATGAGCGTGACCGACGTCTCCCAGAAAGCCATCGCCAATCTGGGCATGGACGAGGTGAAGTTCACCGCGCCGGTCTTTGCAGGCGACACGATCTATGGCGAGAGCGAGGTGCTGGCCAAGCGCGAGAGCCAGTCCCGCCCCGGGCAGGGCATCGTCACCATCCTGACGCGCGGCCACAACCAGAATGGCGAGATGGTGTGCACCTTCAAGCGCAACATGCTGATCCCGGCGCGCGGCAACGCGGTCGAGGACAAGGTCGAAAACTACTAAAGCGCCCCCAACGGAGACACCGATCATGGCCGCTGCCGAAAACCATCACATGACCGACGCCGATGAGCGCCAGATGCTCGATGCCATCGCCAAATGGATCGAGAAGAAGGTCGCGCCCGTCGCCATGCAGCTGGAGCATGACGATATCTGGCCGGCCGAGCTCGTGGAGGACATGAAGGAGCTGGGCCTGTTCGGCGCGCTCATCGATCCTGAATATGGCGGGCTTGGCCTGACGGCGGCTACCTATTCCAAAATCGTCACCATGATCGCGGAAGAGTGGATGAGCCTGACCGGCATCTTCAATTCGCATCTGATGATGGCCCAGATCGTCCAGCGCTTTGGCACAGCCCGCCAGAAGGAATACTGGCTGCCGCGCTTTGCGACCGGCGAGTTCCGTGGCGGGCTGGGTTTGACCGAGCCTGATGCCGGGACCGATCTGCAGGCCATCCGCACCACGGCAAAGCGTGTGGGCGACAAATATGTCGTCAATGGCGCGAAGACCTGGATTTCCAACGCCATTGAAGGCCATGCGAGCGCGCTTCTGGTGAAGACCGACCCTGCTGCCCAGCCCCGTTACAAGGGGATGAGCATGCTGATCGTCACCAAGATGAACCCGGAGACGGGCGAGGCGCTGCCGGGCATCCGCAACGGCAAGAAGCTGGAAAAGCTCGGATACAAGGGCATCGATTCCGGCGAGTTCATCTTCGAAAACTATGAGTGCGATGCCGAGCTGTCGCTGGTCGGCGGTGAGGAGGGGCAGGGCTTCTTCATGGCCACAGGCGGGCTGGAGATCGGGCGTATCAATATAGCCGCGCGCTCGGTCGGTATTGCGCGCCGGGCTTTGCGCGAAAGCGTCGCCTACGCCCAGACCCGCAAGACGATGGGCAAGCCGATCTGCGAGCATCAGGCGATCCAGCTGAAGCTGGGCGAGATGGCGGCCAAGACGCGCGCCGCCGAGCTGCTGGTAGAAGATGCTGCCCGTGCCTATGACACCGGCGCGCGCATCGACATGGAAGCCGGCATGGCGAAGTATTTTGCCTCCGAAACCGCTGTCGAGGTGGCCACCGAAGCCATGCGCATCCATGGCGGCTATGGCTATTCGAAGGAATATCCGATCGAGCGGCTCTACCGCGATGCGCCGCTAATGTGCATTGGCGAGGGCACGAACGAGATGCAGCGCATCATCATCGCCAAGCAGCTGGTCAAGCGTAACCCGGTCTGACGGGCAAGCGTAGCAAGTCCCTTCTGTCTCCCCCGTTCACTGGGGGAGGGCCGCGAAGCGGCGAGGGGGGTAGTGAAACAAACTCCCCCCCTCCGGTCCTTCGGACCACCTCCCCCGCAAGCGGGGAGGAAAAGTAAGGAAACCCCATGCACCAACCCCTTGAAGGCCTGCGCATTTTGACCATCGAGCAGTATGGCGCGGCACCCTATGGCACCCAGCTTCTTGCTGCCCTCGGCGCGGAAGTGATCAAGATCGAGAACCCGGACGGCGGCGATACTTCGCGCGCGGCGGGGCCGTATTATCTCGGTGAAAACGACAGCCAGTTCTTCCAGACCTTCAACCGGGGCAAGAAGTCGGTCGTGCTGGACCTGAAATCGCCCGAAGGCCGGGCGGGCTTTGAGGCGCTGGTGAAAACCGCCGACGCGGTGGCCAACAATCTGCGCGGTGATCTGCCGGCGAAGATGAAGGTCGATTATCCGGCGCTCAAAGCCATCAAGGGCGACATTGTGTGCGTGCATCTCTCCGCCTATGGACGCGGCTATGAGCGCGAGGCGTGGCCCGGCTATGACTATCTCATGCAGGCTGAAGCAGGCTTTTTGTCGCTGACAGGCGAGCCCGATGGCCCGCCCGCGCGCTTTGGCCTCTCCATGGTCGATTTCATGACCGGCACGATGATGGCGATGAGCCTGCTCGCCGCAATTCACGGCGCGCGCTCCAGGGGCGTGGGATGCGATGTGGATGTCAGCCTTCTCGACACCGCCCTGCACCAGCTTTCCTATCCGGCGACGTGGTATCTGAATGAAGGAGCGGAGACGACGCGGCTTTCGCGCTCCTCCCACCCCTCCGTCGTGCCCAGCCAGCTTTTCCGCACCGCCGATGGCTGGGTGTTCCTGATGTGCCAGCTGCCGAAATTCTGGGCTGTGTTCTGCGAGGCGGTGGGCCGCAATGATCTGGCCGCTCGCCCGGAATATGCTGATGTCGCCGCGCGCCGGGAAAACCGCGATGCGCTGCAAGGCGAGCTCGACGCGCTCTTCATGACGCAGCCGACCGCGCACTGGGTAAAGCTGCTGGGCGGCAAGGTGCCGGTCGCGCCGGTGCACGACATTGCCTCGGCGCTCGACGCGCCTACCGCCGCGCACCTCATCGAAACCATCGAACATCCAGACAGGCTGGACGGATTGAAGCTGCTGCGCGAGCCTTTCGCCATCAATGGCGAACGCCCCACGGGCCGCCGTGCGCCAAAGCTTGGCGAGCACACGGACGCGCTGCTGGGGCCAGCAAGGCAGGGCCGGGACGGGAAACGGGATGAAGCTGACGGTTGAACAGTTGAACGAACACGCGGTTCCGCTCTCGCGCACGCTGGGCATCGTGATGGTGGAGGCCGGGCCGGAGCGCGTCGTTGCGGAGATGATTGTCCGCGAGGAGATCTGCACGCTCGGAAACACGCTCCATGGCGGCGCGATGATGAGCCTGGCGGACATTGCGGGTGCGACCGGCGCCTTCCTGTCGCTGCCCGAAGGTTCCATCGGCACCACCACGACCGAGAGCAAGACCAACATGATCTCCAGCCCGCCAGTGGGCACGAAAGTCATCGCGACCGCGACGCCGGTTCACAAGGGCCGCACGAGCCAGGTCTGGCAGACGCGGATCGAGCGCGAGGACGGCAAGCTCGTCTCGCTGACCACCCAGACCCAGCTAAACATGTGGCCGAAGGGGTGAGTGTTTTCAGGTGGTGATGTGGTAGAATGACGGTCATGAACCTTGAACACGATCATCCGCGGATATCCGCAGACCCGGCGATCATGGGCGGCAAGCCCTGCATCAAGGGCACACGTGTGCCGGTCTATCTGATTGTGATGATGTTCTCCGAAGGTGAGACAATGGCCGACGTTCTGTCCGCCTATCCGCACCTGACGGCGGAGGATGTACGCGCGGCGCTGGCCTACGCGGCGGACCGGACGGCTGACAGCGTTCTGCCCGCCGCCGAGTGATGAGGCTTCTCGCTGATGAGTGCGTCGACATGCGCGTCGTGCGACAGCTGCGCGGGGCAGGCCATGATGTTCTCTCAATCCTGGAGACCGAGCCGGGGATCATGGACGCCGTGGTGCTGGAGCGCGCCGTGGAGACGGGGAGCATCCTGATCACTCACGACAAGGATTTCGGTCCGCTCTTGCTCGCGGCAACCACGGCGAGGACGGGCGCATTCCTGCTCCGCTCCGTGAGCGTATCCCTCTGTACAGCCGCAATTCTGGAACATCTCGATCAGGTTCATGGCAATCTGATCGTCGTGTCCGACGACCGCGTCCGCATCCGTCCACTTTCTTCCTGACGAGCCACCCATGAAGCTTTCCGGCCTCAAAGTCCTTGATCTGTCTGCCTTTCTGCCTGGTCCGCACATGACCATGATGATGGCGGACCATGGCGCGGACGTGGTCATGATCGAGCCGGCCAATGCCATTGGCGAGCCGACGCGCGAGATCGGCTGGAAGACGGCTGGCGGTGTTTCGGTCTGGTTTCGCAATATCGCGCGCGGCAAGCGCTCGCTGAAAGTGAATTTGAAAGACCCTGCCGGGCAGAAGCTGGTGCAGGCGCTCGCGAAAGAGGCCGATGTGTTCGTGGAGGCGTTCCGCCCCGGCGTCGTGAAGCGGCTGGGCGTGGATTACGAGACGCTAAAGGCCCTCAATCCGCGCCTCGTCTATTGCTCCATCTCCGCCTTCGGGCAGGAGGGCGCCTATGCGATGAAGCCCGCCCATGACCTGACCGTGCAGGCTCTCGCCGGACTGGTTGATCTCAATCGCGGGCTGGAGGACGGCAAGCCCGCCAGCCCCAACATGCCGGTGGCCGACATGGCAGCCTCGCTGATGGCGCTATCGGCCATTCTGATGGCGCTCTATCGCCGCCATGAGACGGGTAAGGGCGATTATATCGACATGGCCATGTATGACGCGGCGCTGAGCTGGACGCCGAACGTCACCGGACCTGTGTTTGCTGAGGATGCTCACCCGCCCGTCAAGGACATGCGCAGCTTTGGCGGCGCGGCGATGTATCATGTCTATGAGACCAAGGATGGCCGCTTCCTTGTGCTCGGCGGGTCGGAAGCGAAGTTCACCGAGAACCTGCTCACAGCCCTTGGACGGCCGGATCTGGTGGCGGTCGCGCTACTGGAGCCGGGCCCCCACCAGGAGCCGGTGCGCGCCTTCTTTCGCGATACTTTCGCCAGCCGTACGCTGGAAGAGTGGGCGGCGTTCCTCAAAAACGTGGATTGCTGCTGGGCACCGGTGCGTACGCTGAAAGACGCGTTTGACGATCCTCACACGGCGGCGCGCGGGCTGGTCTTCACAGACGCTGACGGAAACCGCCATATCGGCCTGCCGATCCGCTTTGCCGATGAGCCGGGCACGCCAGACCCGTCCGTGCCGGGTTTTGGCGAGCATTCGGAAGAGCTCGCAAGGGCGGCCGGTTTCAGCGAGGCGGGCATCGCCGATCTCATTGCCCGCAAGGTGATCTGATTACATCTCCCGGCGCATCCGCGCCCACGCGTCTGCCAGCGCGTCGCGATGCTGCGGTGCCGCCACGCTGATCAGGGCTTCAGCGCGCGCGTCGATATCAAGGCCGTCCAGATACGCCACGCCGTGCTCGGTCACGACAATCGCGATATCGCTGCGGGTGAGGGTGACGGCCCCTGATTTGAGGCGCGGCACGATGCGGCTCACGGCACCGTTCCTCGCCGTGGAAACCAGCGCGAACACGGCCCGGCCACCGGGTGCAATCTGCGCGCCCCGCGCAAAGTCGAGCAGTCCGCCGCCGCCCGAAACCTGCCGGTTGCCGACAAACTCGCCATTGCCCTGACCGAACAGATCCAGTTCGATCAGCGAGTTGATGGCGCAGAAGCCGTTCAGCGGTGGGAAACAGTCTGGAAAATGCGTTTGCCGCACGGTGCGCATGGCAAGGCGTGGATCATGGGCAAGGCGGGCATTCAAGGCCGGGCTGCCCAGGATCGCACCGGTGCGGATGGCCGCGACCTGACCCCCGTCCAGAATGTCCAGCAGCGGATCGGACACCATGCCGGAATGGATGGTGAGGCCTTTATGCGCCTTGAGGGCGGGCAGGACGGCCAGTTGCACCTTGCCGAGGCCGAACTGCACCGCATCGCCGTCCCTCACCACACCTGCGATATGGCGGGCGATTGCGGCAAATTCCGGGGCGAGCGCGCCCGCGTCATAGCCGGGCAGGGGTGTATCAGCCTCGATCACCCCGTCACATGCGGCAAGATCGATGAAGGGTGCCGACGCGATAAACGGCATGTTGGGGTTCACAATGGCGAATCTCAGCGGTGCGCGCGCCCACAATGCCGGGGTGAAATCACTCGCAGCGCCAAGGCTCGCGCGTCCTTTCGCATCCGGCATGGATACCGTGACGAAGGCGGCATCGACGCGCGCTTCCTCCAGCCAGCGCCAGGCGCGGGTGTAGGTGAAGGGCAGAAAGCGCGCCCGGCCCGCTTCAAAGCTCTCCCGCCATTCACTGCCGAGGAAAATCTGCTCGGAGCGCGCCTTCGGATTCAGTCCTGCCCAGTCCGTCGCGTTCACGCCCGGTATCCAGATTCCAAGGAAGGTATGGCCCGCCGCGATATCGGGTGAAGCACGAAGCGCTTCTGCCAGCACAAGCGGTTCAGCTGCCACACCGGGCACATAGATGCGCGCGCCATCAGGGTGGCTCAGGCGGATGCGTTCAAGAGCCTCGCGGGCGGTGATGACATGGGGCAGGGGCAAATGACATATCCTTTTGCGTCGCGCGGCGCGCATGCTACAAGCTCAGATATGTCCGGACAAATGCCAAATGCGCTGACAAGTGAGCTGGCTGCGCTCTGCGCGTCGCCGGTCAGCGACGATGCGCGGTCGCGTGCGGCCCTGCATGTGCTCGACTGGGCGGGCTGCGCGGTGGCGGGCTCGATTTGCGAGCAGGCAAAGGCCTTGCGCGCGGCGGTGAAGGACGAGGCGCGCGGCTATTGCACGGCCATTGGCGCACTGCCTTCCGGCGCCCTTACCGCCGTGATGGCCAATGGCGCGCTCGGCAATGTTCTGGAGATGGATGATGTCGACAAGCGCGCCATCCTCCATCCCGGCCCCGTGGTCATCCCGGCGGCGCTGGCCGCCTGCGAGGATGCAGGCCGGGGCACACTGCATTTCCTTGATGCGATAGTGCGCGGCTATGAGGCGGTGATCCGCGTTGGCCGCGCGGTCGGCGCTGGTCACTACGCCTACTGGCACAATACCGGCACGTGCGGACCGTTCGGCGCGGCGATGGCGGCAGCGAGCGTGCTGGAGCTTTCCCCTGAACGCACCGCCCACGCGCTGGCGCTGGCGGGTACCCAAGCCAGCGGCTTCTGGCAGACGCGCCATGAACCGGCCTCCATGGCCAAGCAATTGCACACTGCGCGGGCGGCCCATGCGGGGCTGCTGGGCGCGAAGCTGGCCGCGCAGGGCTTTGATGGTCCGCTGGCTATCCTTGAAGGGCCGCAGGGCTTTTTCGCCGCCACCTGCCCCGGCGCGGAGCCGACCGATGTGCTGGCCGATTACGGGCCGGGCTGGCGCATTGACGAGGTCAGCTTCAAGCCCTGGCCCGCCTGCCGCCACGCCCACGCCGCGATTGATGCCGCGCTGGAGCTTGGCGGGCGTGTTGCCGCTGGCGAGATCGCCAGCATCCGCATCGAGACCTATCCCGACGCCTTGAAGTTCTGTGACAAGCCCCAGCCGCAAACCGTTCTGGAAGCGAAGTTTTCTCTCCAGCATTCGGTCGCGATTGCTTTGCTGCGCGGCGGCCCGGCACTGGCCGATTTCGAGCCGGAAAGCTATTCCGATCTTCAGGTGCGCGCGCTCGCCGCCAAGGTGGATGTCGCGGCCAGTGACGACTTCGCCAGCGCCTATCCCGCCCGCTATGGCGCGCGGGTTTCGGTTGGCCTGCGCGATGGCAGCGAGCATGTAGGCGAGGCACCGGACGCCCTGGGTGATCCTGAAAACCCGGTCAGCGTTGACCGGCTGAAGGAGAAGGCGCTCGCCCTGTGCGCGGCGGGCGGGATGAGTCCGCTCATGGCGGACCGATTGTGCCATGCCGCGCTGGATATGGCCGAAGGCGGGCCGCTTAAATCCTTCACCACCATGCTGCCCGCTCTGGGCATAAGGGGTGTGGTATGAGCGCGGAGGCCGCCTTCACTGCCCATGCGCTGGGCGTGCGCCGGAAGGATATTCCGGCAGAGGCGATTGCCGCCGCCAGGACCTTCTATCTCGATACGCTGTGCGTGGGCGCCGCAGGTGCGATGAGCCCGCTGGCCGAGCCTGTGCGCTCCGTCGTGCGGCGCTGGGGCACAGGCGGCAAGGTGGCCGTCTGGGGCACGGGCGAGACATTGCCCGCCGCGAGCGCGGCCTATGTGAACGGCTTCCAGATCCACTGCCAGGAATATGACTGCGTGCATGAGCGCGCGGTCGTCCATCCCATGGCAACCATCGGCGCGGCGCTGACGGCAGACGCCGCAGACCGGGGCCATCCGGGCGCAGACCTTCTGGCGGCCATCGTGGTAGCGGTGGATGTGGCGGCGGGCCTCGGTGTCGCTGTCACCAGCCCGATCCGCTTTTTCCGGCCTGCAACGGCAGGTCTGTTCGGTGCGACGCTCGGCATTGCGCGGATGCGCGGCTTTGACGAGGCGACCGCCCGCAACGCGCTTGGCTATGCGCTGGCACAGGCGGCAGGCACGATGCAGGCGCATGTGGAGGGCAAGCCAGCTCTGCCCATCCAGATCGCGCAGGCGGCCCGCGCCGCCATCGTGGCGTGTGATCTGGCAGAAGCGGGTCTGGAAGGCCCGTCAAAGGCCCTGGAAGGCCCATACGGCTATTTTGCGCTCTTTGAGCAGTCAGTAGACCCAAAACCCGTTCTCGCCTCTCTGGGGCGAATATGGAGGGTTCTGGAGATATCCCACAAACCCTGGCCGACGGGCCGCGCCGCGCAAGGCGGCATTGCCCTGATGCAGGCTTTGCGCGCTGAAGGCGTGGTCGCCAGCGAAGTGGAGTCGATCCGCCTCATCGCGCCGCCTCTGATCAAGCGGCTGGTGGGCCGCAAGGCGTTTGCCGGCATGGGCATCAACCATGCCCGGCTGTGCTTTCAGTATGTCGGCGCACGCGCGCTGATGACGGGGCAGGTGGGGCTCTCTGATTTCACCGAAAGCGCGCTGGGTGACGCGGACACGCTGACACTGGGCGCACGCATCGAGGTGGTGGAAGACGGCACGGACGATCCGGCCGCCTTCACGCCGCAGATTACCGAGGCGCGGCTGAAAGACGGGCGGCAGGTCACCGTGGAGACGCGCGCCCTCTACGGCTCGCCGCAAGACCCGATGCGCCCCGAAGATCAACGCGCCAAGCAGGAAACCTGCCTTGCCTTTGCAAGGCTGCCACTGGCGCTGGCCGATACGCTGGCTGCGCGGGTGGCGGGCATGGAAACCGAGGCCGCAGGCGGCGCGATTGCTGCGCTGCTGAGGCCATAAGCAAACTACCGATACGGGGACGACATATGAGTGACGGGCATAATACCTATTTCAACGCGGTGGACTGGAACGCGGTGCGCGCCGATTTCCCGGTGGGCGATGACTTCACCCGCTTTGTCACCTCGATCAGCCGGGACGAACTGCGCGCGCGTCAGGAAAAGCTCTTTGCCCGCTGCGTTACCCGTGCTTGGGCGACCCCCTTCTATCAGCGCCTCTGGGGGCAGGCGGGTATCGAGCCCGGCGATATCAAGGGGCTGGAAACGCTCCCCTCCCTACCGAGCTTTGACAAGCAGGACATCATGGACTCCATCGCCCTGAAGCCCCCGTTCGGGGATTTTGGCGGCTTTGAAAGCTATGGCGCCGGAGAGCGCCCTCCGGTCGTGATGCACACCACATCCGGCACCACGGGTACGCCGCAGGTTCTGCTCTTCGGAGCGAAATCGCGCGAGATACAGAACCTGCTCTTGGGCCGGCTCTACCGCTTTCAGGGGCTGCGCCCCGATGATGTGGTCCACTCCGTCTATGGCCACGGCATGATCAATGGTGGGCACTATGTGCGCGAAGCCGTGATCCACTGGACCAGCGCCATATTCATGAGCGCCGGCACGGGCGTGGAAACCCGCTCAGCCCGGCAGGTGGAGCTGATGCGCGATTTCGGCGCAACGGTGATTGTCGGCTTTGCAGACTACATCAAGAAACTGTCCCAAGTGGCTGTAGAGCAAGGTATCGATCCGGTTCGTGATCTGAATATCCGGATGATCTCCGGCCATCTGGGCCGCGAGGACAAGGAGGCGCTCTCGCGTGCCTGGGGCGGGGCGGAATGCTTTGACTGGTATGGCGTCGGCGATACTGGCGTCATCGCCGGCGAAGGCCCGGACCGCGACGGCCTCTATGTGATGGAGGATGCGCAGTATCTCGAAGTCGCCGATATCGAGACCGGCAAGCCGGTGGCGGATGGCCAGAGCGGCGACATGATCTGCACCTGCCTCTACAAGGACGACATCTACCCGATCATCCGCTTCAACACGCACGACGTGACCCGTGTGATCACAGGCAAATCCTCAATCAATTGCACTTTCAAGCGGATAGAGGGGTTTCTCGGGCGTTCGGATAACATGGTCAAGATCCGCGGCATAAACATCTTCCCGCAGGCCATCGGCCCGCTGATCGAGGAGATCAGCGCCTTCAATGGCGAGTTCATCTGCAAGGCGCGCCGCGAGGCTGATGGCCGTGAAATCTTCACCGTGGCGGTGGAAGTGCGCGAGCAGCCGCAAGGCCTGAAGGACGCAATCGGTGACCTTCTGAAACGCAAGATCGGTATCGAGGTGGAGGTGGAGCTCAGCGCCCCCGGCGGGCTGGCAGAGCTCACCCAGACCGAAGTGCGCCAGAAGCCCATTCGCCTGATCGACAGCCGCTTTTCATGATCCCGGCCCCGACCCTTGCCGAGGCCCACGCCCGGCCCGTGGAAGCGCTGGAGGCCTCTCTGGCGCGTATCGAGGCGCTGAACGGGCGGCTCAACGCCGTGCTCGACCTCGCGCCCGGTGCCCGCGCAGAAGCGGAAGCGGCAGGGGCGCGCCGCAAGGCGGGAGCGAGCCTCTCCGCGCTTGATGGCGTGCCGGTGCTGGTGAAGGCCAATATCGCGGTTCGCGGCCTGCCCTGGCATGCCGGGATAGGCGCCTACCGGGACCGGATCGCGGGCGAGGATGCTGCGGTGGTGGCGCGCCTGCGGGCAGGCGGGGCGGTGATCCTCGGCACGCTGAACATGGAGGAAGGCGCGCTCGGCGCGGTGACCGACAACGCCCATTTCGGGCGCTGTTTCAATCCGTGGGGCGAAGGGCTGACGCCCGGCGGTTCCTCCGGCGGATCGGGCGCAGCCGCGGCGGCGGGCTTTGCGCCGGTGACGCTGGGCACCGACACGATGGGCTCGGTGCGCATCCCGGCTGCCTATTGCGGTTTGTGCGGGCACAAGCCCTCGCGCGGGGCGGTACCGGTGGAGGGCGTCATCCCGCTCTCCTATTCGCTTGATCATGTCGGACCGATAGCACGCAGAGCCGCCGATCTTGCCCCTGCCTTTGCGGTGCTTTCAGGGCTGCCGGTGCGTGCCGTCGACAGGCCGCTTGCGGGGAAACGCGTCGGTCGCTGGCGCTTCGAGACCGAGATGGACGTCCGCTCCGATGTGATGCGGGCGTTTGAGGCGGCGCTGATGCTCTTGCGGGAGCAGGGTGCGCAGATCGTCGATATCCGCTTCAAGCGCTACGCCTTCGGCCAGTCGCGCCGGGAAGGTCTCATCATCTCGGAGTGGGAGGGTTATGCCGAACACGCCGCTGTCATGGCGGAGAATCCGCAAGGCTTTTCAGATAGTTTCACCAAAATGCTGCAATGGGGCGCAAAGCAGGGAGAGGCGCGTTATCGCGAGGCGCTTGGCGTGCTTGATGCGTCCGGGCTGGACGCGGCCGACGCCTTCACCAGGGTCGATTTCATTGCCGCGCCGACGGCGCTGGAGCCGGCCTTCCGGTTTGGTGAACCGATCCCTGCCAGCCAGGCTGATCTCACTGCCTTTGCCGATTTTGCCGGTATCCCGTCCACTTCGGTGCCGATGGGACTGAGCCGTGAACGCCTGCCGCTGGGTTTGCAGATCATGGCGCCTGCGGGCGGCGATTTCGCCGGTATTGTAGCAGCGGCAGCGTTTGAAGCCGCGCGCGGCGATTTCGCGCAGGCAGAGCTGTAAACCGGCATCTTGCCACGCCGATAAAGGATATATCTTTTGCTCCGGGTCAGTCGTTTTAAGGGAGATACGTAATGCGGATGATTGCCTGGCAGATGCCGGTGCTGGCGCGCCATGAAGGCGAGTGGGAGGGTACCTACACCTATGTCGATACCGACAACAAAATCCTCGACCAGCACAGCTCGCACCTGACCTGCACTTTCCCGGAAGAGGGCGAGCACGCCTACTACCAGATCAACCGCTATATGTGGCCGGACGGTAAAACCGAGGAGCATCACTTCCCGGCGAAATACGCAGAAGGACGCATCTGGTGGGATACCGACCGGATCGAGGGCTGCGCCTGGGAGATCGATTCAAAGACGGTCGTCCTCACCTGGAAACGCAAGGATCTCCCCGGCGAATATCTCTACGAGATGATCCAGATTTCCGATTGCGGCAACAAGCGCGGACGCACCTGGCACTGGTTCCGCGATGACGAGATGTATATGCGCACCGTCATCAAGGAGCGCCGGGTGAAGTAGGCGGCAGCTTGTCTCTCACCCATCACGCTGGCACACCTGCGGGCGAACTGACCGCCCTAGATGGAGTGTCCGGTAATGAGCCTTGTCCTTGAGCCCCGCCCGCCTGTGACCACCCCCGTGGAGGGTGGCGGCGCGTTTCCGGTGCGCCGCATTTTCTGCGTGGGCCGCAATTATGCCGACCATGCCCGCGAGATGGGCGCCGATCCGGACAAGGAGCCGCCCTTCTTCTTCACTGCCTGGGCGGAAACGATAGCGGCCGATGGTGACAAGATCGCCTATCCGCCCGCGACGCAGAATTACCATTTCGAGGCCGAGCTGGTGGTGGCGATCGGCAAGGGCGGGCGCGATATAGCGGTATCGCAGGCCATGGACCATGTCTTCGGCTATGCCTGCGGGCTCGACATGACGCGCCGCGATCTGCAGGCCGAGGCCAAGAAGCAGGGCCGTCCGTGGGACGTGGCCAAGAATGTGGAGCAGTCCAAGCCGCTGGGCCCGATCCGGCGCGCGGACGGTTTTGATCCGGCGCGCGGGCGCATCACGCTCTCCCTCAATGGCGAAACCCGCCAGGAGGCCAGCCTGTCCGACATGATCTGGCCGGTCGCCGACATCATCGCCTGCCTCTCCGGTTTCTACCGGGTCGAACCGGGCGACCTGATCTATACCGGAACTCCGGCGGGCGTTGCCGCGGTGAGGCCCGGCGACACGGTGCGGGTGGAGATAGAGGGATTGCCTACGCTCTCTGTCACCATTGGCGGGCCGGCGAAGGACTGATCAGACAGGGACGGTTTTCACATGATACTCCACGGCTATTTCCGCTCCTCGGCCGCCTGGCGCATCCGCATCGCGCTGGGGCTGAAAGGACTGGAGGCGCAGCATGTCTCCCACCATCTCGCCAAGGGCGAGCAGTTGTCGGACGCCTATCTGAAGCTCAACCCGCAAGGGCTGGTGCCGGCGCTGGAAACCGATGACGGGGTGGTGATCACCCAGTCGCTGGCGATCCTGGAATATCTGGACGTCATGCACCCCGAACCGCGCCTCATTCCGGCTGATCCGGTTGAAGCAGCGAAGGTGCGCGCCTTCGCGCTCGCCATCGCATGCGACATTCATCCGGTGCAGAACCTGCGCGTGCTCAAGCGTATCGCAGGGCTCGGTCATGACGAGGAGACTGTGAAGGCCTGGGCGCGCGACACCATCCAGAGCGGGCTGGATGCGCTGGAAAGGACGGTGGCCACCCAGCCCGGACCGTTCTGTTTCGGGCCGCTGCCCACTCTGGCGGATGTGTGTCTGGTGCCGCAGCTGGGCAATGCGCGCCGGTTCGGCGTGGATCTGTGGCACGCGCGCCTTTTGCAGGCTGAAGCCGCGGCCATGGCGCTACCGGCCTTTGCCGGGGCGGTTCCGGCAAACCAGCCCGACGCAGAGTAAGCTTCTTAAAAGAAAGCGACATGCTGGCATGCCGCCGAAACTGGCGCGCGCCTTGCTGTACCCGAACAGCCCGTTCCGGAAAGGTACGCGCGTGGTTGCAAATTCTGATTGCCGGACGGCCCGTCCGGGTTAATACTTTATTAATTCCATCCTTACTTGCCGTGGCCGGGTGAGGATGAGGGTGAAGGGTAGGTTCGGGGGATAACATGAGCGGCGAGTCATTTCCGGTGGTCCCAGCTGGGTCTGGGCGGCGGCGAAGCCTGCGATCCTATCTGCTTCTGGGAGCTGGCCTGACGGTTCTGGCATCCGCGACCATCGCGCCCGCTTACGGCAATGCGGTTGGTGATCCGGTGCTCAATCCGGTTACCAATGCCAATGAGATCATCGCTGAAATCCTGCCCGAAGGCGTAATCACCGATCAGGGCAATTTTATCCTGCTGATCACCACGGTAGGGGCGGAGTTCACCGATCCGGAGGATCCCGGCGAGATCGTCAAGATCGAGTCGGTAAACACAGATCCCGACAACGGCAATGTCGTTTCGGTGGTGCTCGAAGACGGGCGGGTACTGCCCGTCGTACAGGATATTTCGGGCCTGTTGGGCGATCCGCCTGACCCGGCAGCAAATCTGGATCTCACGCCGGGCGCGGGCGACACAAATTTCTTCTCCCGCATTGACCGGGGGTCGGGCGGCAGTAATGGGCGCACCGGTGCTCTATTTGTCCCGGCGACATCGGGCGGTAATGGCGCAACTGGGCCAACCCAGAATTACACGATCCCGGCCGGCCACGGCGATATTGAGACCGTATCGGCCAACACACCGGGTATTTCCGTCGTCTCCATCGGCGGCAATGGCGGACGCGGCGGGGACGGTTATGCCGGCGCGAGCGGCCGTTCGGGCGGTACCGGCGGTGCCGGCGGTCCGGTTACTGTCGTCAGCAATGTGCCTCAGATCACGACCTCCGGATCAGGCTCCCATGGCATTTTTGCGCAAAGCCGCAGTGGCCGTGGCGGACAGGGAGGCAGCGGCTTTATTTTTTCCGGCGGCGGCTCTGGCGGTGCGGGTAATGATGGCGGCACGGTCCACGTCACCAGTGAGGGTGACATCACTACGCTCGGAGACGGCGCACACGGTATTTTTGGCCAGTCGCTGGGCGGCGGGGCAGGAAGTGGCGGCATCAGTATCGGTCTTTTCGGGTCCGGCGGTGGCGGCGCGGAGGGCGGTTCGGGCGGTACGGTAACCGTCATCAATCACGGCAATGTGGTTACGGCAGGCGCCTATTCCCACGGTGTCTTTGCGCAGTCTGTTGGCGGCAACGGTGGCAGCGCGGGGGCCTCTTTCGGTCTGGCGGCCTTTGGCGATAACGGCGAAGGCGGCGGCAATGGCGGCATGGCCACGGCCGTTCTGCGCGATTCGGGAAGTATCATCACGCTGGGTGAGGGCTCTATCGGTCTTTTTGCCCAGTCAACCGGCGGCGGTGGCGGACAGGGCGGCACCACAGGCGGTGCTCTGGCGATGGGGTCGCAGGGCGGTTCCGGTGGCAATGGCGGTCAGGCCAATGCAACGGTTGACGCTGGCGGCTACATCCAGACGCAGGGGGACGGGGCGTACGCAGTCGCTGCCCAGTCAATTGGCGGCGGCGGTGGTATGGCCGGGGTCGCTGGCGGCGCGGTGGCGCTCGGCGGAGGCGGCAGTGGCGGCGGCTCAGGTGGCAATATCGTCGTCAGTATGGACGGTGAATTACGCACGCTTGGCGAGGACGCCAGCGCGATCTTCGCCCAGTCCATTGGTGGCGGTGGCGGTTCGGCGCGCGGTACCGGAGGCCTGTTCGCACTCGGCGGCACAGGTGGCGGTGGCGGTGCGGGTGGCTCCGTAACGGTGACAACCGGAAGTACGGCTGCCATGCACACGTCCGGGCAGGGCGCACACGGCATTTTCGCGCAATCGATTGGCGGCGGTGGTGGGTCAGGCTCTTCCGGGGGTGGTGTCGTATCGCTGGGCGGTTCGGGTGCCGGTGGTGGCAATGGCGCTGCCGTAACGGTTACCCATGGCGGCTCGATCCTGACCGAAGGCAATCTCGCGCGCGGGATTTTTGCCCAGTCCGTCGGCGGTGGCGGTGGCAGTGGCGGCCATAGCGGCGGACTTGTCTCGCTAGGCGGCAGTGGTGGTACGGCCAGCACGGGTGGCAATGTCACGGTCACCAACAATGGCATCGTGGAAACGCTGGGCGACAACGCGTCGGCCATCCAGGCCCAGTCCATTGGCGGCGGCGGCGGTGATGGCGGCACGACGGGCGGGGCCTTCCTTACCATTGGCGGCGGTGGGGGCGGCGGCGGCGGGTCTGGCCTCGTCACGGTCAACCATACCGGTGACCTGCAGACCTTTGGCGACGATTCTCACGGCATTTTCGCGCAATCCGTCGGCGGTGGCGGCGGTAATGGCGGCGCATCAGGCTCGATCCGCGCATTTGCCGGGGTTGCCCTTGGCGGGGCCGGTGGCGCAGGCGGCGCGGGGGGAAATGTTGTTGCCAATCTCACCGCTTCAGGCGGCGTCAATCCGTCGATTACCACGCATGGCGACCGGTCGCGCGGGCTTTATGTCCAGTCGGTCGGCGGCGGTGGCGGCAATGGCGGCTTTGCGGTCCAGGTATCTGGTGGTTACGCGGTAGCGGCCGGGTTTGCGATTGGCGGTTCGGGCGGGTCCGGAGGGGCTGGCGGCACCGTCACGGTCAATGGTCATGTCGACATCACCACTTTCGGTCAGTCCGCCGAAGGCATCATGGCCCAGTCGGTTGGCGGTGGCGGCGGCTCTGGCGGTTTCGCCGGGGCGTTTGCCTTCTCTGGCGGGGAAACGGCGGCGGGCGCGTTCTCGCTTGCGCTTGGCGGCTCGGGTGGTACGGGCGGTGCCGGCGGCACGGTCATCCTGAACTCCGGCGGCCAGATCATCACGGAGGGCGATTTCTCGACCGGCCTGGTGGCCCAGTCCATTGGCGGCGGCGGCGGCTCTGGCGGCTTTGCCATATCTGTGGCGGGCTCAGGCGCTGGTGCCGGTTCCGGCGCGGTAGCGGCAGGAGTTGGCGGCTCGGGCGGTGATGGCGGCGCCGGCGGCACGGTCAATGCCACATTTGACGGCGAGATATACACCATTGGCGATGACGCGGGCGGTGCCCTGATCCAGTCCGTCGGCGGTGGCGGTGGCAATGGCGGCTTTGCCATCTCCGGCGCAGCATCGATCTCGGGGTCCGGCGGTGTCGGTGTTGGTGTTGGCGTTGGCGGTTCAGGCGGTGGCGGCGCTGCTGGCGGTACGGTCACGGGCTCGATTGCCGGCCCGGTTTACACCGAAGGTGAGCGATCTACGGGTGTCATCATCCAGTCGATTGGCGGCGGTGGTGGTAATGGTGGCTTCTCGGTCGCTGGTTCCATTGGTGGCGGCGGAAGCTTTGGTGGTGCGATCTCGGTCGGTGTCGGCGGTTCGGGCGGCGGCGGCGGTGCCGGCGGCACGGTCAATGCCAGCGCGGGAGAGATTCACACGCTCGGCCATGATTCCGGCGGCTTCCTTGCCCAGTCCGTCGGCGGCGGCGGTGGCAATGGCGGTTTCAATGTGTCCGGGGCCATTGGCGGCGGCGGTACGTTTGGCGGTGCCGGCGCTATCGGGATTGGCGGCGCGGGCGGCGATGGGGGCGCGGGCGGCAATGTGACGGCCAGCGTCAGCGGTGTCGTCACGACGCAGGGTGACCGTTCTGCTGCCGTGATCGCGCAATCGCTGGGCGGCGGCGGCGGTAATGGCGGGTTCAACGTATCGGCGGGTATTGGCGCCGCTGGTAGCTATGGCGGATCGCTGAATATCGGCGTGGGCGGTGCGGGCGGCGGTGGCGGCCATGCGGGCAATGTCACCCTCTCCGCGCTTGATATCTTCACCAGTGGCGACCAGTCCGGCGGCTTCGTTGCCCAGTCCGTTGGCGGCGGCGGTGGCTCTGGCGGCTTCAACGTGGCCGGGGGTATCGGGATTGGCGGCACTGCGGGCGGTGCCATCTCGGTCGGTGTCGGCGGCTCGGGCGGCGGCGGCGGCAATGCGGGCAATGTCACAGGCACCGTTACGGGCGATGTGGTCACGCAAGGGGACCAGTCCGTTGCCATCACGGCACAATCGATTGGCGGCGGTGGCGGTTCGGGCGGTTTCGCCGTGTCTGGCGGGATCGCTGGATCGGGTGGCGGCGCAGCGGCCATCAATGTCGGCGTTGGCGGCTCAGGTGGCGGCGGCGGCCATTCCGGCGCCGTAATGCTATCGGTAACCGGCCAGACTGATACGAGCGGCGAACAAAGCTCAGGCATCGTCGCCCAGTCGGTTGGCGGTGGCGGCGGTTCTGGCGGTTTTGCCATTACAGGCGGCATTGCTATCGCCAAAGGCGGCGCCGGCACGGTGGGGATCGCCGTTGGCGGTTCGGGCGGTGATGGCGGCAATAGCGGTAATGTCACGCTGACCGTGAATTCAGGTGCGGCCGATCCGGCCAATACGCTGGCGGTTGTCACGCGCGGCGACGGGGCCAGCGGCGCGGTGGCGCAAGCGGTGGGCGGCGGCGGCGGTAATGGTGGCTTCACCGTGACCGGCGGTATCTCGGCGGCCAAATCGGTGGCCGGCAATATCGGTGTCGGTATTGGTGGCGGCGGTGGTGGCGGCGGCGATGGCGGTACGGTCATCGCCAATATCACGGGCGGGGTGGCGACCTGGGGTGATGATGCCTCTGCGGTCTTCGTACAGTCGCTCGGCGGCGGCGGCGGCAATGGCGGTTTCAACGTGTCCGGCGGCATCGCCGGGGCCAAGACGGCATCCGGCAATATCATGGTTGGTATTGGTGGTTTTGGCGGTGATGGTGGCCATGGCGGCGCGGTATCGGGTTCGGTAAGCGGTGATGTGTTCACCGCTGGCGCGAATTCCTCCGGCGTTACCTATCAGTCGCTGGGCGGCGGCGGCGGTAATGGCGGGTTCAATGTCACTGGCGGCGTGTCCTTTGCCGCATCGGGCGGTTTTACCGGCAATCTGGGTATTGGTGTCGGCGGATTTGGCGGGGCAGGCGGGGATGCGTCCACCGTCAACGCCGCGATCACCGGCGATATCTACACGCAGGGCTCCCAATCCTATGGCGCGTTGCTGCAATCGCTGGGCGGTGGCGGCGGTAACGGTGCGTTCAACGTCACAGGCGGTATCAGTGCGGCGAAAGACGCGTCGGGCGTCTTCGGTGTCGGTATAGGCGGGTTTGGCGGTGGCGGCGGTGACGCTGCCGCGGTTACCGGCACGCTGGCGGGCAATGTGGTTACCGAAGGGGACGGGGCCTACGGCGTATCCCTGCAATCGCTGGGCGGTGGTGGCGGCAATGGCGGCTTCAACGTCACCGGCGGCATCTCGGTGTCCGTCAGTGACAATCCGTCCATTGTGGCCGGGATCGGCATTGGCGGCTTTGGCGGCGGTGGTGGCGATGCCGGCACCGTTACCGGTACAATCACTGGCGACTATCAGACTTCCGGCAATAATGCCCATGGTGTTCTGGCCCAGTCTGTCGGCGGTAGCGGCGGCAATGGCGGATTCAACGTTACAGGCGCGCTCGCATTCGGCACCGGTACGGCCGGAACCGGCGCGATTGGTATTGGCGGCTTTGGCGGTGCAGGCGGTCACGGCGATGACGTGACACTCGTACGCGCCGGCCTGACGCGCACCCACGGCCTCAACTCCAGCGGCATCATTGCGCAGTCCATTGGCGGCGGTGGTGGTAATGGCGGTTTCAACGTCGCAGGCGGGGTGTCGGCGACCACGAACGACAATGCCGGCAGCTTCGGCTTCGGCCTTGGCGGTTTTGGCGGCGGCGGCGGCAATGCAGGCGATGTCGTTGCCTCGGTCACCGGCTCGGTGATCGCCACGGGCGCCGAGCCCGGCAAGGTCGTCACCGAAACGGTGGAGACCGTAGACGCCAATGGCGAAACCCAGTCTGAAACGCTTGAACGGCTGAGCCGGGAGAACGGCTCGCATGGCGTGCTCGCCCAGTCGCTCGGCGGCGGCGGCGGCAATGGCGCGTTCAACGTGACCGGCCAGGTCTCGGTCACACGTCCCGGTGCCAATGACATGGCTGCACGCGCATTTGCGTTCGGTGTTGGCGGCTTTGGCGGCGATGGCGGCGATGCGGGTACGGTCAATCTGACGATTGCCGGTCCGGGCACGGAACGCGCACTGATCCAGTCCACCGGTGATGACCGGTTTGCGGTGGGCGCCCAGTCCATCGGCGGTGGCGGCGGTGCGGGCGCATTCAATATAAGCGGCGGCATTTCGTCCAACGGCCAGATCGTGGCCGGTGTGGGTGGCTTTGGCGGCGATGGCGGTCTTGGCGGCAATGTGACTGCCAATGTGGACGCCGACCTGTTCGCCAGCGGCGTCAGCGCGCGCGGCCTGCTCGTCCAGTCTGTCGGCGGTGGCGGCGGGTTTGGCGGCTTCAACGTGGCGGGCGGTGTCAGCTTTGATCCCAACAGCACCGATTCCTCGCTTGTCGCCGGGCTTGGCGGTTTTGGCGGGGCAGGCAATGCCTCTGGCGATGTCACGGCCGTCCATAGCGGCCTCATCTTCGTCACCGGCCAGCTGGCCAATGGCGCCCTGGTCCAGTCCGTGGCCGGCGGTGGCGGCAGCGGTGGATGGAATGTCGCGGCCAATGTGCTGGTCGGCAGTAATGAAGCCGATTCCAATCCGGCGCGTGGCTACGCCTTCTCGGTCGGCGTCGGGGGCACGGGCGGCGATGGCGCAGATGCCGGTGATGTAAGCTTCACCAGTACGGGCGACATCATCATCAATGGCGCGTTTGTCAGCAGCCCGGGCCCTGACGGTGATCCGCTCGAAGGCGTGGAGTATTCCGGCTTTGCCCGCGGCGTGCTGGTTCAGTCCATCGGCGGCGGCGGTGGTGCGGGCGGGTTCAACTTCGCCGGTGCCGGCACCCCGTCGGGCAATCCGATCGTGGTCGGTGTTGGTGGCTCTGGCGGCTCCGGTGGTCATGGCGGCGACGTATCGCTGATACGCGGCTTTGTTGATGCAGGCAGCGTCAATGAAATCGCTGCGCCGGGCCTTGTGCGTACATTTGGCGACCACTCCACCGCCATCCTCGTCCAGTCCGTTGGCGGCGGCGGTGGTGATGCCGGTATCAATATCGCAGCGGCCGGTGTGGTGCGCGGCACCTCGGAGGATAATCCGGTTGCAGCCCTGATCGCAGTGGGCGGCAGCGGTGCCGGGGCCGGTTCAGGCGGCGATGTGAGCGTGCGTCATGCCGGCACCATCATCACCGATGGCGAACAGAGCGCAGGCCTCATCGCGCAGTCGATTGGCGGCGGCGGCGGTAACGCGAACTTCAATGTCGGCTTTGGTCTGCTGCGCAATGCCAATGCGCTGAACCTTGCCGTAGGCGGCGCGACCGGTGCGGCTGGCCGCGGCGGAGATGTGACGGTCAGCCATGATGGCGCAATCGTGACCGTGGGCGACAACGCCATGGCGCTGGTGGCCCAGTCCATCGGCGGGGGTGGCGGTAACACGGCCATGTCCATGGCGACCGGGATTCTGACCCGCAATGCGCTGAGCATCAGTATCGGCCGTCTTGGCGGCACGGGCGGCGAGGGCGGGGACGTAAGCGTCGATGCCAACGGGCTGTTCGACACCAGCGGGGATCTGTCCACCGCCATCTTCGCCCAGTCCATCGGTGGTGGGGGTGGCGTCAGCGGGTCCACCTCCGTTGGCGGGTCTGCCACAAGCGGATCGGGCGACTCGACACGCTCCGGCCAGGTTGCCGTGGCGGTCGGGCTTGAAGGTGGAGCGGGGGCAACGGCCGGTCATGTCGCGGTTACCGCCGCCGGTCAGGTCACCACGCGTGGCCTCGATGCCCACGGCATTCACGCCCAGTCCATTGGCGGGGGCGGCGGCACCGGCGGCACGGTGATGAACATCGTGTTCCGCACTACCGTATCAGCGACGGTTGGCGTCGGTGGTGCAGGTGGCACAGGCGGCCTTGGCGGTGACATAACGGTTCACTCCGACGCGTTGATCAGCACCTCCGGTCGGGGCGCGAACGGGCTTCTGGCCCAGTCGATTGGCGGCGGTGGCGGCACGGGCGGCTACGCGGCCAATCTGGGTGTCCAGGTTGGCGGGGACGCCAACCCGGAATCCTCGCCATCGGTGGTGGTCGGGGTCAATGTTGGCGGTGCAGGCGGCACCGGAAACGATGGCGGCGACGTCGATGTTTCCCACGCGGGGATGATCTTCACGACCGGAGAGTTGGCCTACGGCATCCGCGCCCAGTCCATTGGCGGCGGTGGCGGTGATGGCGGCATGGTCATCAATGCCCGGGTGCATGGTCCCGGCGACAGCCATTCTGCCGACATCAATGTCGGTGGGTCAGGCGGCGTTGGCGGTATCGGCGGCGACGTTACGGTCGACAATGAAGGCCTGATCGTTACCGGGGGCCGCGGCGCGGCCGGTATCAGCGCGAACTCCATCGGCGGCGGCGGCGGCAACGGCGCGCTGGTGCTTGATGGCGTGTTCGGCGTGTCGCCTGGCGGGCGCACGCAGCGCTTTGTCGTCAATGTCGGCGGCTTTGGCGGATCTGGTGGCACGGGCGGCGATGTCACGGTTACCAACCGGCAGGGCGCCGGTGAATATTCCGGCATGATCCTGACCAGCGGTGACGATGCCTACGGCATTTTCGCGCAATCGCTGGGCGGTGGCGGCGGCAATGGCGGCTCGGTCCTCACGATGACCGGAGTGGTCTCCGGCGGGGATTACTCGCTGACGGCTGGACTGAATATCGGCGGTTTTGGCGGGTCGGGTAATACGGGCGGCACGGTGGACGTGCTCAATAGCGGGCTGATCCAGACCGAAGGCTCTGGCGCGCATGGCATCCTCGCGCAGTCAATCGGCGGCGGCGGCGGCAATGGCGGTATGGTGCTGGCGGGCAATATCCTGATCGCCAAATCAGTCGCTCCGATGTTCTCGCTGGGCGGCTTTGGTGGCTCCGGCGGCGATGGTGGTGATGTCACGGTCACCAATTCGGGCCAGATCTTCACCTCCGGCGCCAATGCGCACGGGATCCAGGCCCAATCCATTGGCGGTGGCGGTGGTAACGCCAACGTGGCCATCACGGCAGCGACCGAGCCCGGCTCACTGATTGTCGGCAACGGCTTCAACGCGCTTCTGGGCGCGACATTCGCCAATGGTTCGGGCGGTACGGGCGGCCATGTGACGGTCAATCATACCGGCAGCATCACGGTCACCGGCACGGGTTCACAGGCCATCCGGGCGGAAAGCATCAACGGCGGCGGCGGGTCGCTGGTGATGGATTTCACTGGCATCACCTCCCTGCCGGGACGGCCGGATCCGCTCAATCTGATCCTGCCGGACCTGCCCTCGGGCGGCCAGCCGGGTGATCCGCTGATAGCCGCGCGCCTTGGCGCGGACGAAGCAACCGACACCAATGCCGGCAAGGTGACGATCAACACCACCGGCCAGATCGCCTCGACCGGCGATCATGGCGCGGGCAGCGCGATACAGGCGGTTGGCGGCGGTGGCGGCTCGGCCCTTCTCATCGCGCGGCTGACCAGCGAGGCCCTCGCCGGTGACGCGGTCCCGTCCGACACCGGCATCGCGTCCAGCGTCGATACCCTGGTTGAGCTGGGCGGTAGCAATGGCATCGGCAATTCCGGTGCGGATATCGACAATATCCATAACGGCGCCATCATCACGACCGGGCTGAACGCGCCCGGCAGCATCATACAGTCCATTGGTGGCGGTGGTGGCCGCGCCACGGCGGCGCTACTCGCGCCCGCCGGGACCAATCTGGGTCCGGTGCGGGGCATTCTCGGCGGGGTCAACGGCACCGGCGAGGCCGGCGGTGATATCGCACACACCCATAATGGCGAACTGATCACCATCGGAGATCTCTCGGCCGGCCTGATCCTTCAGTCCATCGGTGGCGGTGGTGGCTCGGCGGCCTTCCTGGTGGACGGCGCTGGCGCCGACGGTGCCGTGACCGGCGTCATTATTGGCGGCGAGGGGGGCAGCGACCAGGACGCCGGCTCGATACTGGCTGATCTCAATGGCGGCATCTTTACGCTGGGCAATAGCGCGCCGGGCCTTCTGGCGCAGTCGATCGGCGGCGGCGGCGGAGAACTGCGCCTGTCCGGATTCTCCTCCGGCGAGCTGCTGCTTGGCGGGCTCGGAGGATCGCAGGGCGACGGCGCGGGCATCACCATCAGCAATACCGGCGCCATCTCCACTGCCGGCACCGGTGCGCACGGCGTGGTGCTGCAATCCATCGGCGGCGGCGGCGGCGCGGTGTTCGGCGCGCCCGATGTGACGCTCACCCTGTCGGATGACAATGTTGGCGATGGCGGTGATATCAGCTTCGTCCAGAACGGCAATATCGTGACCACAGGTGCCGGTGCGTATGGCGTCATCCTGCAATCGCTGGGTGGCGGCGGCGGCTGGGTGGACGGCGTGTTTGCCGGCAGTGCAGGCGGAAACGGTGTTGGCGGGCTGATCCATGTCGCCCTGTCCGGCGCTGTGCTGGCGACGGGCGATGACGCGGTCGCGGTTCTTCTGCAAAGCCAGGGCGGGACCGGCGCGGGCGGTGATATCACGGCGGACTTCACCGGTGCGTTGCGCGGCGGTGACGGTCAGGGCGCGGGCCTCATCATCGATGGCGGCGACCAGAACACGGTCAACACGTCGGGCTCCATCTCGGCAGTGTCGGGCCGCGCGATCATCACCACGTCGGGTGACGATACGATCCATAATGACGGTCTGGTGGCCGGTAATATCGATCTTGGCACCGGCAACAATGCTTTCAACAACAATGCCGGGGCGACGTTCGTGGCCTTTAACCGGATCAATCTGCGTTCGCAGGCTGATCTGTCCGGCACGATACTCGCCGGCGCAGCCGCGTCCGGTGCGCCCGGAAGCGGCACATTCACCAATGACGGCACCTTCCTGATGGGCTTGTCAGCGCCGCGCGTGCCGATCGATCTGGCAGCCGGTGCGGTCCACGGCAATCTCGACGATGCGGGCGATCCGGCGACCAACGTGCTGTACGGCGCGCGCGTGATCAATACGGTCGAGCTGGATGGCGATTTCGTGCAAACGGAAAATGGCCTGATGCGCTTTGACGTGGCTTTCGGCCCCTATGCGTCAGACCGGGTCAACGTGACCGGCGATGCGCTGGTCAATGGCAGCGGGGAGGTCATTCTCACCTGGCTGGAAAACAATGACCGGGTCACCCTGTTCGCAACAGGCGGGGCGGGCACCGACAACGGACTGTCTATAGACAGCACGCTTGCCATCACTTACGGCATCGTGGCGGATTCGGCGGGCATTCACCTGACCCTTGATACTGATTTCGGACAGGACTTCCTGAACCGCAACCAGCGCTCGCTGGGCGGGCATATGGACTCCGCCGTGCTGTCGGGCGGTTCGTCGGGCGTCGGACGTCTGCTGGCCCTTCTGGGCAATATGCAAGCCGGTCAGGAAGATGCCTATCAGGCCGTTTTCAACGAGCTTAACCCTGAGCCTCACATCGCGCCGTTGCACGGTCAGATCGCGCTGGCGCGCAGCTTTGCCAGCGATCTGTTCAGCTGTGACACGCCTGGCACCGCGCCGGACGAGCAGTGCGTATGGACGCGGGCGGAGATGTCCGGATCGCGCTCGGCCGGCGATGGCGAGCAGTTTGACACCGAAACCGACACGGTCGGCTTCCGCGGCGGCTTGCAGCGTCCGCTCAATGAGCGCTGGTCGCTGGCGGCCGGGATTGGCTATGAATCGATCAGCGGAATCCGCATCGACGATAACCGTGCCCGCAGCGAGGGGCAGGCGGTGCAGTTCGGTCTCGGTCTGCAGCGGCATACGCCCGAAGGCCTCGTTCTGGCCGGTGCGCTGTCGGGTGGCTGGCAGTGGCTGAACTCTTCGCGCGTGGTCAATGTGTTCGATGTCGGCATTGGCGAATCCAGCCCGGATAGCGGCTATGCCCGCCTTGACCTGTCGGCCAGTCAGTATCTCGGTGCCGGTAATGTGTTTGCCATACCGTCACTGGGCTTGGCAGCGACCGTGCAGCGCAATTCCTCGTTCGAGGAAACGGGCCTTGCCGGGCTGGGCGTACGCGGTCTTTCGGAGACGCGCGCCATCGCGGAGTTGACGCCGGGCCTGACGCTTGGCGCGATCTTCCGCCCCGACGAGCGCACCAGTGGCGTGCTGACCTTCAGCGCGCAGTCGGTGATCAACTCCACGGGCCGCATCGCCTCGCCCTACATGCTGCTGGGAGCCAATCCGTCTGCCGATCCGGCCATTATCGGCACGGCGATGGACCGCCAGTTCTGGCGGCTCGGTACCGACTTCACCATCAGCGGAGATGACCGGTTGTCGTTGCGGCTGCGCTATTCAGGCGAGTATGGCGACCGCACCGAGAGCCACCGTGCCGGGTTCGAGCTGCGCGCCCGGTTCTAGAGAACCAGCAGGGCCAGAGCGAGCACCAGCGCCAGCAGGATGGCAGGCAGGGCGCGTGACATTGCTGCCTCTGCCCTGTCGAGCAAGGCGCCGGAGAGGGCTTTCCGGGCGGGCAGGTGCGGTGCCGAAGGCAGGCGGCGTCCAAGCCCCTGCAGGGCGCTTGCAAGCCCTGTCAGGGCCGGTGCGGCCAGCGCCAGCAGATCACCTTGCGGCGCGGCGGGCAGGGCAAGGCGTGTGCGCTGTGCGGCCCATATGGCCAGAATGGCAAACGCCAGCGGCAGTGCACCATTCAGGAGATTGTTCCACTGCCAGACATAGCTGACCGGCAGGCCGCTCATCTCCCACACCGCCCAGGGCAGGATCAGCGCGCCTGCGCCCAGCACCATGACCGGAATGGAGCGCACGAATGGCGCGCGGGCCTTGCCCGTGCTGCTGGGCGTTACGCTCGCCAGGAAGCGGGTCAGCAGCAGGGCGGTGGTGAAGGCCGAGGCGGTGACAAGAAGCTCGCTCACAGGTCCCAGAGGCGCTTTCAGGGCGAGCTTTGCAAGCGCTCCGCCGGTCAGCGGTAATCCGGCCACCGACAGGGCGATGACCGCGAGCACGGCGCGCTGGCGGTGTGCGGCCTTGCCCGAACTGGCGCTAATGGCGCCCACACCGAGGAAGAGCGCCCCCTTGGCAAGGCCGTGATGGAGGGCGTAGATCGCAATGGCGCTCGTGACACCAGCGGCTTCCAGTCCTGTCGCCAGACCTGCGCCGATAGCGGCCAGCATCAGTCCCATCTGGCTGACGGTCGAATAGGCGAGGATCGCCTTGGGATCGTCTTGCGTCAGCCCGTAGAGTGCTGCACCGAACGCGCCGGCAAAGCCCAGCAGGGCAAGGATAACGCCGGTTGCTGCGAGACTGTCGCCCAGCGGCAGGAAGGCCAGCAGGCCGAAAATACCCGCCTTCACGATCGCGCCGGAGAGCACAGCCGAGGCTGGCACGGGCGCTGCCGGGTGGGCCACGGGCAGCCAGACATGGAGCGGCACAAGACCGGCCTTGATGCCAAACCCGGTGATCAGGAGGGCAAGGATGAGGGGGCGGTCAGGGGACAGCCAGATAGCGCCCACCAGCGCCTCTATTTCGGCCACCCCGCCTGCAGCCCCCGAAGCAAGGATCAGCCCGGCCAGCAGGGCGGCCTCCCCGATGACGGCGAGCACGATATAGGCGATCCCGGCTTCAAGGGCCTTGATGCTGCGGTCATGGATGACCAGGGGGAAGGCCATCAGCGAGACGAGTGCGAAGGCGACATAGAAGCTGATAGCGTCTGCGGCGATGAAGACGCCCAGATTGCCCGCAAGGCAGAGATTCCAGAACAGGGCGAAGTTTCCGCCCCTGTCCCTCCCGGCCATGTAGAAGCGCGAATAGAGCCCGGCGACCAGCCAGAGAAGGCTTGCCCCGCCGAGGAAGAGCGCGCCTGTCTCGCTTAAAGAGAGCGTTACGCCGAGCACGAGTTCAGGCAGTACAAGAACCTCGCCGCGCGGCGCGAAGAGGGCTGCGGCAAGCCCGGGAAGCGGCGCGAAGATGGCGAGCGTCAGGCTGCGGTCCCTGATGAGTGGCAGCGCGCTGCCCGCCGCCAGCAACAGGGGCAGGGCGAGAGCGAGGGGGAGGAGCCAGAGCGCGCTCATGGCAGGTAGATCCGTTCAACGATCAGCGTCGCCCAGCCCAGCGGGCTAAGTTCGAACCCGGCAAACAGCCCCGCGCCGAGCGCGGCCGCAGCCGTGAAGGCGCCGGGCAGGATGAGGAGCCACGTCCTTGTGCTGGCCAGCGTCTCCCGGCTGGGCAATGTGTCCGCCGAGGGTTTCAGCCAGGCGCGGTAGAGCAGGGGCAGGAAGTAAGCTGCATTCAGAAGGCTCGAGGCGATGAGCACGCCCACTACCCAGCTGGGCCCGGACTGGTAGCCGCCAAGGGCGAGATACCATTTGGAGACAAAGCCCGCGACGGGCGGCACCCCTATCATGCCGAGCGCGGCAACGCTGAACGCTGCCATGGTGATGGGCATGCGCCGCCCGATCCCGTCCATCTGCGCGATGCCGGTAATCCCGGCGCGTTCGGCCAGTACGCCCGCCCCGAAGAAGAGCGTGATCTTCATCAGGCCCTGATGGACGAGATGGACCAGCCCGCCAATGACGGCAAACGGCCCGGCAAGGCTCGCGCCCAGCACGATATAGCTGACCTGGCTGACGGTGGAGTAGGCAAGGCGCTTCTTGATATCGCTCTGACGCAGGGCCTGCAGCGAGCCGTAAATGATGGTGGCCGAGGCAAGGGCCGCGAGCGGTATGCCAAGGCCCAGAGCCGCAACCGTCTCGATGCCATAGACATCATAGATCACCCGCACCACGCCGAACGCGCCCGCCTTCACCACGGCGACGGCATGAAGCAAAGCGCTGACCGGGGCTGGCGCGGCCATGGCCGCGGGTAGCCACGGATGGAGCGGAATAAGGGCTGTCTTCGCGCCCAGCCCGCCGATAAGCAGGACGAAGATCACGCTAGCGCTCAGTGTGGAGAAGCCGGAAAGGTCCGCCCCGTCGGCGAACTCCACCGGCCCCGATCCGCTTTCCAGCCAGACAATCCCGGCCAGCAAAGCGGCGCTCCCCGCCAGTGTGTAGGCGAGATAAGTGCGTCCCGCCGCCATCGCCTTGGCGCTGCCAGTGTGGACGACCAGCGGCCAGGTGGCGAGGGTCAGCACCTCGTAGAAGACGAAGAAGGTGATGAGCGAGCCGGACATGGCGATCCCGCTCGCGGCGACGACGCACAGATTGAAGAAGGCGAAGAAGCGTGCCTGATGGGGCGTGCCCTCGAGATAGGCGATGGCGTAGAGCGTCGTTGCCACCCACAAAACGGTAGAGAGAGTCACGAAAAGCAGCGCCAGCGCATCAAGGCGCAGCACCAGATCAAGGCCCGGCACGAACGCGATCCGCCATTCATACTCCGCCCCGGCCGCCACGCCCGCAAGCGCATAGGCGACGAGTGCCAGCTTCAGTGCGGCAAAGCCGATATTCACGCCATTGCGCCAGCCCGTATGGCCGGACAGAAATGCGCTCACCACGGCCGGGATGAGCGGGGCCAGCACCAGCAGGACGGGGATGAGGATGGTGGTGTTCATGGCTCCACCTCCTCCAGTCCGGCTTCACCGGCTTCCGGCAGGCCGGACGCCATCAGCTCATAGGGAGCCGCCGAAAGCAGGCCGAGCGCCATTGCCGCTATCGCCAGCGCCAGCGGTGCCAATGGCAGCCAGCGATGCGCCAGCGGCGTGATTGCGGGCGTTTCGTTGCCTGCAAACATGCGCGCCAGCGGGCGGAAGAGATAGGCCGCCGCCATCAGCCCGCCTGCGAGGATGACCAGCGCGTAGGGCCATTGCCCGGACGCCAGAGAGGCAATCAGCATGAGATATTTCGCCATGAAGCCACCGCTCGGCGGCAGGCCCATCAGCGAGACGGCGCACAGGGCAAAGGCGAGCGTGGTGACAGGCATGGCTCTGGCAAGGCCGGTCAGCCCGTCCATGCGCCCATTGCCGCTGGCGTGGATCATCAGCCCTGCAGCGAGGAAGAGCCCGGCCTTGGCGAGCATGTGGGCGCTGGCGTGAAAGCCCATCGCACCCCAGGCACCCGCCGCCCAGGGCGTGATGGTTTCCCCGCCGCCCGCCAGTGGAAAGACGAGGAAGAGATAGCCAAGCTGGGCCACCGTGGAATAGGCGATAAGGGCCTTCAGACCCTCCTGCCGGAGAGCGAGGGCCGAGCCATAGAGTATCGCGGCTGCACCCAGCATCCCGAACCCGGTTATGATGGCTTGTTCGGTCAGCCCCGGCAGGGCCTCGAACCAGACCCGCAGCAGGATGACGAAGGAGGCTTTCACCACCAGTGCGGAGAGGAGTGCGCTGACCGCAGGCGGCGCTGCGCCATGGGCCGGCGGCAACCAGCCATGCAGGGGGAAGAGCGCGGTCTTGGCGATCAGTCCTGCCGAGATGAGGGCCGCGCCGATGAGGATGCTTGTCCGGGCCTCTGGCGCGCGCTCCGCGATGAGGGAAAGGTCGAGCGTGCCGACGGCGGCAAAGATCAGCACCACGCCGAGCAGATAGGCCAGAGAGCCCGCCAGGGCGATCATCAGATAGTCCATCGCTGCCTTGCGCGACCCGAAGGCGGCCAGTGCCACCGCACAGATCGATAACAGCTCGATGGCGACATAGAGATTGAAGAGATCGCGGCTGACCAGCACCGCATTGACCGCAGCCCACAGGCCATAGAAGAGCGGCCAGAAGGTGTAGCTGCCCGTGGTTTCGGCCCGTGTGGTGCCATAGCTGCCAAGCGCGAAGAGTCCTGTAATGGCGGCGGTGATGGCGCTCGCCATCATCAGCGCAGCCGCCAGCCCGTCAGCCTCCAGCATGATGCCAAGCGGAACAGGCCAGCCACCCAGCGCGCCGCCTTCCGGCGCGGTATGGACCACCATCGCGAGCCATACGGCGAGGCCGGTCATCAGCGGCGCTGCCAGCCAGATCAGACGAGGACCGTGGCGTCCGGCCACAAGGCTCGCCAGCATGAAGAGGAGGGGCAGGGCGACGAGCGCGAACAGCAGGTTCACCGGCCCGCCTCCGCATTCTCATCCTCGTCATCACCGCTCTGGGCGAGCCTTACGGCAAGCGCGGCGGCAAAGGCCGTCAGGGCAAGAGCGACTACGATACCGGTAATGATCAGGGCCTGCGGGACCGGATCGACCCCGTCGTCGAAATAGCCCGTGCCGCCGAAGAGCAGGAATATCCCGCTGCCGATCACGTTGAACGCGATCAGGCGGCGGATCAGCGCGCGGCGCATGATGAAGCCGTAAAACCCCAGCGCAATCAGAGCTGCGCCGGTCAGCGCGAACAGACTGCCGCGCTCTGCCAGAAGCTCCATCATGGCGCCCGCCTTGCCGGACCGGCGATCAGGAGGGCGAGTGTCGCCGCGATGGAGAGGGTGAGGGCGTATTCGATGATGAGGATCAGTGTTCGGGCATGACCTTCAGGATAGCCGAGCGCGAGACCGCTGAGAGCGCCTGCCAGCGCGGCGCCGAGAAAGACCAGCGGCCCGGCAATGACGATCACGCGCAAGGTGAGGCTGGACAGGCGCGGCTCATCGCGCAGGCCCGCCAGCACGATCAGTATCCATACCGCCGCCAGCACCGTGCCCGCCTGAAACGCGCCGCCCGGCTGGTCCGCGCCTGCCCAGACCAGATAGACCGCGACCAGCAGGCCCAGAGGGGGCAGGAGGCGGCCAAAGCTCGCCATCACGCCATCAGGCCGCGTTGTGTGCTTCGGGCCGGGAATCCCGCCCCAGAGTCCCGCGGGGGTCAGCGACCAAACGGCGGCCAGTGCGGCGCTGAGCACCAGCGTTTCCAGCAGCGTGTCATAGGCCCTGAAGCTGAGCAGCACGGCGGTTACTGGGTTGCCAAGATTCACAGCAGGCTGGTTTTCCGCGACCGGGCCGGTCAGCCCCTCATGGCCGGGCAGGGAGAGGATCGCAAATCCGATCAGACCGCCGAGCGCGGCGGCGCCCAGCCCCGCCAGGACGCGCACGGGCAGGCTTTGGGTGATCTCGGCTTCCAGCCCGCCCGCATCCTTCATGCCTTGCCAGGCCCCGATCAGCAGAACGCCGGTCACGCCTGCGCCGATGGCCGCCTCGGCGAGTGCGACATCAGCGGCTCCGAGACTGACCCAGGCGAGCGCGATCAGCACCCCATAGACGATGTAGAAGACGACAGAGCCAAAAAGATTGCGCCCGGCGACGGCCAGACCCGCAGCGCCAAGGATCAGCGCGCAAAGGGCAAGGTCGAAGGCAAGGCTCACTCGCCGCCCTCCGCCTTCAGGGCTGCGCGCGCGACCAGCTGGGCCGCCATTCCGGCTGCAAACAGGGTGAGCAGCCAGACCAGGGCGAGCTTGCCTGCGATCCAGCCATCGCCCCAGTGCAGGCCCGCCGCGATGACGATGAAGCCAAGGCCCAGATTGTCCGCCTTGGTCAGCGCATGCAGGCGCGAATGGGTGTCGGGAAAGCGCAGCAGCCCCACCGTTCCGGCGACATAGAAGAACACGCCGAGCACCAGCAGGCCCGCAATGATCCCTTCCACAACGCTCATGGGGTTTCAGCCTCGTCCGCTTCCGGGTCGCCCGCACCTTCGGGCGTGACGGTCTTGACGAAGGCCAGAGCCGCGAAGGCGGCGAGCAGCGCCAGCACCAGCGCCACGTCCAGAATGGCGGGCTCGCTGCGCGCTGCCGCGATCAGCACGGCAATGCCCACGCCCCCTGAGCCGATGAGCTGCGCGCTCATCATCCGGTCGGCCCGGCCCGGCCCCCTCCAGGCGCGGATCAGCGCACCAGCGACCGAGATCAGTATGCACAAGGCGGTCAGCATGAAGAGGTCAGCCATCATCGCGGCCCTGCGCCTCATCCTGTGAGAACGCGCGCGCAAGGCGCTCTTCCTCGATTTTAAGCCGCTCACGCGTGTGATCCGTCACCTCAAGGCAGTGGATTTTCATGCCGCGCGCGTCACAACCGGCAGACAGCGTGCCGGGCAGAAGGCTCGTCTCTGCGCCGTAAAGCGCGCGGGCGGGGCCGTCCTGCATGCGGGTTTCAACATGTATCCAGCCCGGCTTCACGGGCAGGCGTGGATGGAAGGCCCGCCAGGCCACGTCCACCCCGCCCATGACCGACCGCACCAGAAAGCCTGGGAACAGCGCGACGAGGCGCAGGAGACGTAAAGGGCGTGGTCCCGGCGGGAGAAGGAGAAGGCTCAGTGCCGTAGCAGCCGGAACAGTGATGAGAATATAGGGCAACGCGCCAAACTCCCCGCCGGTCAGGACCAGCCAGGCAAGGCCCAGCAGCGCAGCACGCTTGAGTGCGGAAAGCAGGAGCGAAAAGGACACGGCAGGCAGCGTCATCCCTGTCTGATGGCGGTTGCAGGAAGTAAATATTGCGCCGAACGCGAAAGCAAATGGCCGGCCCGAGGCGCGCGCCCGACCGGGAGCGGCTGACGCGCTGGTCACTGCGCGATGCGCAGACACTCGCCGCGGGGCTCGGCCTGGCGCTGCCACCCGCCACACTGCCGGATGCAGACGGCGTTCGGGCGGCTGAAGCCGCTCTGTCCGGCATCAGGGATGCGCGTGCCTTCGCCGCCACCGCCGCAGCAATAGAGACAGCCTGGCGAAAGGGCGAGGCCGTGCCGGAGGCGACCGGTGATCCGGAGCGCACGCTGGCGAGGGGCGTACGTGAGCGCCAGCGTCTCGGCCATTATCTCGGGGCCATGTTCCATTTTGACGGGGAATGGTATTGGGGGCTCGACCGGCTCCACTATCTCGAAGAGCGGCTGGCCGCGATCAACGGGCGGGCGGTGGAGTATTTCACGCCCCGGCGCGAGGTGACGCTTCAGCCTGTCACACCCTTGAGACAGGCCGTGGTGGAAGCCTTCATCTCCCTGCGCAGCCCCTACAGCTATATCGCAATGGCCCGGCTGATCGCGCTGGCGGAGGCCCACAACGCCGAGCTGCGCCTGCGCCCGGTCCTGCCCATGGTGATGCGCGGCCTGCCCGTGCCCACCGCCAAACGGCTCTACATCGTACGCGACACCAAGCGCGAGGCAGAACGTCTGGGCTTGCCGTTCGGCCTGATCGCCGACCCGGTGGGGCGCCCGGCCGAGCGCGGTCTTGCCGTCACCTTCCACGCCATGAAGACCGGCAAGGGCGTGGCCTTCGCCCACTCCTTCCTCAAGGGCGTGTTCGCAGACGGCATTGACGCTGGAAGCCGCAAAGGCCTTCTCAGGCTGTGCGAACGGGCGGGCCTCACAGCGGCGGACATGGAGGCCGTGCTAGCCGACGCGAGCTGGCGCGAAGAGGCCGAGGCCAATCGCGAGGCCATGCTGGCGCTGGGCATCTGGGGCGTGCCCGCCTTCCGCGTCGATGACCGGCCCGCCCATTGGGGCCAGGACCGGCTATGGGCGGTGGAAGACGATCTCAAGGACCCAGCCGGTGATCTGGCGGCCAGCTGACGCCGAGCCCCATAAGGATCGTGAAGGGTAGGGTCTGTCAGACGCACGCGCTCCGGTCCCGGTATGGCAGTCCACCGGTGACCGGGCGGCGAGCTGGCGCCACTCGGCCATGGCGGCGTCCTGCTTCGTCTTGAAATTTTCGCGGCTGTAGAGATGGCTTTGGAGAGGGGTGGGCGCGAACCGGGGCATGGTCGCGCTGGTGGATCTGAATCCACGCTCACACCTTCAGGAAGTCGTCCACCTGGAAATAGTGGCGGAGAGGGTGGCGCTGAGACCCAACCCTCTCTGGGCATATACTAGAACCGCACCGTCTCGTGACTCACATCCACGCCCCGCTCGTGGAGCAGGCCCTCGACGTTCCGCAGCGACAACGGGAACCGGAAATACATCATCACCGCAAGGCGGATCACCTCGGGCGATGTGAGCTACTCCCCATTGCCTGGACAGTTTCTGACGGTTTTTAAGCTACTTTTTGCTCCTGCTGACCGGGTTGATAGGTTTGGCTCTGCTCCCAGTAGACCATGGCGGGCGGCCGCCCGCCATGAGCGGTGTGCGGACGCCGGTGATTGTAGAAGTTCATCCAGGCTCCCACGCCTGCCTTCGCCTGCGATCCGGTCTCCCAGGCATGCAGGTAGACGCACTCATACTT
>JAIUMI010000010.1 GCA_022565665.1 Glycocaulis sp. | reverse complement strand
GGGGCCACGGGCGGCGCTGCGGCCGGTTCCGGTTCGGGCGCGGCGCCGGTCAGCACGCCGGGATGGAGCTCTTCGGTATCGACCTGATCATCCTCTTCCGGCTCTATATCGTCCGGGCGGGCCACCGCCTGTACCTCACCTGAAAATCCGGTGGCCGCGGCCGGGTTGTCGGACCGGATCGTCCCGCCGCCATCCGGGCGGATCACCGATCCGGCCTCGATGGCCGGATTGATCCCCGAACTGATGGTGACACCGGCGTAAACCGGGACCGGGCCAGCACTGACCAGAGGCGCCGGCTGTGCGGGGCGCGGCGATTCGGCGGGCGTGGCCGGCGCGGTTACGGGTGCGGGCGCTTGCGCGGGCTCGACGCCCGCCTTTACCGGCGTCAGGAAGCTGAAACCCAGCCGGGTGCCGGGGGGCACCGGATCGGGTTCAGGCGCAGGTTCAGGCTCTGACGGCACGGTAATATCGCCCTCGGCAGGCGCATCAACGCTGAGCGTTTCGGACATGTGCGCGGCCATACGCGCCATTACCGTGCGGGTAGCGTCATCGCCCTGCGGCTCGGCCTGTGCCGGTGACGGCGCTTCCGCTGCGTCCGGCTCGGTCTGCACTTCAGGTTCGGCCACTGGCCCGGGTTCAGGTTCAGGCGCAGGCGCGGCGTCCTGCGGCGCCTCTGCGGCGGGGGCAGGCTCGGGCACCATGCCGGCAGGCTCAGGCGGATCGACAAATTCCAGTTCCAGATCGACCAGCGGGCCAAGCTTCGGCGCCGCGGCGGGTTTTTCCGGCTCCGGCGCGGGCGCGGGTTCGGCGGGCGCCGCAGGTGCAGGCTTGCCGGCAAGGCCTTGCAGATAGAGCGCCTTTTCGGCAGCCCGGCGGCGCACCAGCCGTTCGGAGACAACCAGCCGTCCGTCTTCCTCTGCGCGCACCCAGGTTTCCAGCGCGGTGGCGGCTTCCAGATGCCGGCCATCGCGGGCCAGCCGGGCCACATCTGAAACCTTGAACGCGCCTGTTCCGATCGAACAGGCAAACGAGACCAGCGCATCGCGCACCGGACCGGGAAGGCTTGTGCCCACTGCTGTATCAATGGCGCTTTCGGCCTGGATCACATCATAGATCAGCAGCAGTTCGGCATCGTCCCGGCTGATCGTCTGCCCGGGCCTGGCGGCTGCGGTATGGCCGAAGCCCACGGCCCAGCGGCGCCCGCGCGGAGCGGCTTCCGGCAGGAAGGCCTCATGGGCCTTGATAACGTCGCGTGCGGCGCGGCTGGATTTCAAGCGCGGCTTCATGATGTCCCGTTCCGAAACGCCCGGCAAAGGCTTTGCCACCGCCCTTGCAAGAGCGCTGCCGCTGGCTGGCCGGACCGGTTACTGGCCCGGTGCCAGGATGTCCACACTGTCCAGCGCGGTGAAGGGCGCGAAAAAACCGCCCCCCACGCCGCCGCCAATCACATACACCGCACCGTGCAGAATCACGGCAGCAGCTTCGGTCCGCGCGCTGGGCAGGGGCGTGCGCGTCTGCCAGCCGCCCGAGCCTGTATTCAGCGAGAATACGCTCTGCTGGGTGGTGCGAAGATCTTCGCCGCGCCCGCCAAGCGCAATCAGGCGCTGGCCATCATGAACCAGCGCATGACCGGCCCGCGCTTCGGGCAGATCCGGCCCGCTGCGCCAGCGCTGACCGTCGATATCGTAAACATCCACGCGGCTCACGGCGCGGCGGTTCTCGATCCCGCCGGTAAACCATATCTCCCGTCCGGCCAGCGTCACACCGGCATCGCGCCGGCGCACCCCCTCCGGCGCTTCCAGCGAAGACCATTCGCGCGTTTCCAGATCGAACACGAAGAGGCCACCGGGCGCGTCCGATCCGCCCACGGCATAGAGACGCTCGCCATCGGCGACCAGCGAGAAGGCGGCGCGCGCAGCCGGCATGGGCGGCTCGCTCTGCCAGACATCGCCCTCAGGATCATAGGACCACATGGCGGTGATCGGCTCGCGCCCGGACTCTGCACTGTATCCGCCCGCCACCCAGATGCGCCCGCCCGCAGCGGCAATGCCGAACCGCTCCAGCCCTTCTGCCATCGGCGACAGAGCCAGCCAGCGGTTGAGCTCAGGGTCGAGCATCTCGAAATTGTCGCGCGGATTGACCCGTCCGGCTCCGCCTGCTGCATAGATCTTCCCGTCCAGCACGACCGCGCCCAGCCCGGCGCGCGCGCTTTCCAGCTGCGGCCCCGGCTGCCAGCCCGGACGCAGCACCAGACCGGATGGCGCAGACGCGGCGGCGTCTTCCATCTCCAAGGCTGCCGAAAGGCCCGGCGCACCCATCAGGACCAGAGCGGCAGGCAGAACCCCTATCAGGCTTGACAGTTTTGCGCGTTTACCCACGAGAACCCTCTGAATGCTTGCCATTTGAACCGGGCGCGAGCTTTCCGCTCCAGCACGGCAGGAATATGGCACGCAGACTAGCGCGCGCAGCCCGCCAGCGCGAGCATCACCGGTCAGAACTCTCTTGAAAAGCGGATAAAAAAAACACCCGGCACAGCATCAGCCGGGCCGGGTGTTTTCGTTCTTCAACCCCGAAACCGGGGAGAATGGTGCGGCCGAGAAGACTCGAACTTCCACGGGTTGCCCCACAGCGACCTCAACGCTGCGCGTCTACCAGTTCCGCCACGGCCGCAAACTGGGAGGCGAGGCTTTAGCAAGAGCCGGGATGAAAGGGAAGCCCTTCACTGCGCGGACAGAACCCCGCCTGGTCAGGCGGCGAAATAATCATGCACATCGGCGGCGTCGGTGATGGACACGGCGATATGATCGCCCTGCATCACGATCTCTCCGCGCGCGATCGGGTGATTATTGGCCAGAATCCACACCTCGTCATGTTCGGCGGCATCCAGCGGGATAACCGCGCCGCGTCCCATGCGCAGGAATTGCTGGATAGGCAGACGCGACCGCCCGAGGAGGACGGATATTTCAATCTGGACTGCGCCAAGCTGACTCATGAACTGCCTGTTTCTCTTTCCCGCCGGCCACCGATCTGGCTCTTGAAAGCCGGGCCGGGACCCACGATGTTCCGGGCCGGTTTCCGAGGCGTTAATCAAAAGGCCCGCAATGGCACAAAATCCTGTGGAATGGGCAGTTTCTGCAGCGCCGGTCGATTACGAGACGGCCGTGGCGGCCATGGAAGCGCGTGTGGAGGCGATTCACCGGGGTGAGGCCGGCGAGCTGGTCTGGCTTCTGGAGCACCCCGCTCTCTACACGGCGGGCACCAGCGCCGATGCCTCCGACTTGCGCGAGCCGGGCCGTTTTCCGGTTCATCGCACCGGACGGGGCGGCGAGTTCACCTATCACGGACCCGGACAGCGCGTGGCCTATGTGATGCTGGATTTACGCGAGCGCGGCCGCGATGCGCGCAAGCTGGTCAACAATCTTGAAACCTGGATCATCGGCGCGCTCGACCGCTTCAACGTGACGGGCGAGCGCCGCTGCGACCGGGTGGGCGTGTGGGTGGACCGCACAGAACCGGGCGGGCAGACACGCGAAGACAAGATCGCAGCGATTGGCATACGCCTGCGCCGCTGGATTTCGTTTCACGGGATCGCGCTGAATGTGGAGCCGGATCTCTCCCACTTTGGCGGCATCGTGCCGTGCGGCATCACCGATCCGCGCTATGGCGTGACCAGCCTTGCCGGGCTGGGCCTGCCGGTGACGATGGAGGATGCGGACTATGCGCTGAAATCGGCTTTCACTGAGGTGTTTGGCGCGGTGAGTGAGGCAGAGCCGCCGGTATAACAGCCGCTATCCGGTCCGGCGCGGCATGCGCGCGAACCAGAAGCCGATCAGGAACACCACCGCCCAGAAGGCGATGGCAGACGGCCAGTCGCCGGACGCGAACGCGGCCATGGTCTCGGCCTCATTCTCCACCATACGGCGCTGGAAGCCCTCCACGATTTCGGGATCCTGCCCGGCGGCCTGCACCGCCACCGGGTCCTCCAGATCGATACCGGCCTCTTCCAGATGGCGCATGAACATGGGCAGCATGGCGATCGTCACCGCGATCAGCGCCGTCATCATCTTGGCGACCACGCCTGCGGCCAGCGGGATGATGACCAGCGGTCCCTGACGGCCCGCATCGCGCAGCCGGTTGATATGCACCGAGGCGGTAAAGAACAGGATGACCAGCCAGCCCATCATGGCTGCCCCGCCGTCAAACACGCTCAGGCGCAGCGCATCGATAAACGCGATGAGGCCCAGGCCGAGCCAGAACGTATCGGCATCGGCCCGGCCTGCGGGCAGGAAAATGGCAGCAAGGCTGATCGGCACAGGAACGTTCTCGAAGCTTGGATGGGCAGATAGTGGCTCGGGCCGGTTCTAGCCGAAGGGACAGCCCGGTCAAATGCTACACACCGCCACGCAGAAAAAGAGCGCGGGAGTTGCCTCCCGCGCTCCTTGAAATGCCAAACCTGACCGTGTGATCAGGCCGCAGGCGGCGCAGCCGGCGGCTCGGCCGGAGGCGGCGTCTGAGCAGTCCCGGGAGCGGGACCGAAGCGGTTATCACCCGCATCGCCTTTGAGAAGACCCACCCAGATCGTGTAGGCGATCCAGACCACGAAGCTGAGCAGGAAGAAGAGGCTTGCCGCGCCCGCGCCCGCCAGCACGGTTGCGACATCGACATCATCGCCGCCGCCCATCATCGCAGCGAAAACCGCACCGCCAGCCATCACGCTGCCAATGATCAGCAGCACGAACGACACCGCCCACGGAATGGCATGCAGCCAGGCGCTCTTGCCCGCATCGTGCAGGCGTTTGCCATAAACCGCGATACCAACCCAGATCAGGCCGAGCGAGATAAGAAAGCCCAGAATCGGGATGAAGCCGGCCACGATATTGGCCGCGATCAGGATAAGCACCCCGATCCAGAATTCCTGCTGCCCGATCCGTCCGTTCGGGCTGAATAGCACGTGCGTAATGTTCATGAGGGGTCCTCCCGGAAATGATTCCCGTCCGGCAGAGTCCGGCGTGCCAACCGGGAAGTCAACGAAAGACCCGTGAAAAGGCTTACTCGAACTCTACCAGAAGCTCGTCGGCGGCCACGCTGTCGCCAGCTTTCACACTGACCGACTTCACCGTGCCGTCGATCTCCGCGCGCAGCACGTTCTCCATCTTCATGGCTTCAACGGTAAGCAGGGCTTCCCCCGCCTTAACCTCGCGTCCAGCCTCCACATCCACCGATACGATGAGGCCCGGCATCGGGCTCATGACCAGCTTGGCGGTATCAGCTTCCTCGCGCTCGGGCAGACGCGCAACGAGCTCTGCAATGCGGGGCGAGTAGACACGCGCCGTGGCGGCAAATCCGCGATGACGCAGCCGGTAGCCTTCCGTGCGGTCTTCCACGCTGATGGAGACGGTGTCCTTGCCAAGACGCATTTCCATCAGCGCATCGCCGGGCTGCCATGCGGTCTCAAGGCTCAGCGAGTCGGCCGAAAGGCCCGGCATCCACACCGTGGCGGCAAATCCGCCCTCAAGGCCCTGGTCCACGGTGATCTCCACCGGGAATTGCTGGCCGTCGATCAGCACCGTCCAGACGTGCGGACGCGAGGCCTGCGGGGCCGGCGTGATACGGCCGGGAATGCGCGCAGCGCGCTCCACAAACACGGTATGGACCAGAGAAGCGGCCGCGACGAAGGCGCGCCACTGGCTTTCCTTCGGCGCGGTGCCGGTAAAGCCATCGGGGAAGTGTTCGGCGATATAGCCGGTATGGATCGCGCCTTTGCGGAAATCGGGCTCATCCAGCACGGCGGAGAGGAAGGGCGCATTCGATTGCAGCCCAGCGACATGCAGCCGGTCCAGCGCCTCGGAAAGCGCATCAATGGCCTTCTCGCGCGTCGCTCCCTGCCCGATCACCTTGGCGATCATCGGGTCGTAGAACATGGAGATTTCATCGCCCTCGCGCACACCGGAATCGATGCGCAGCGTGCCCGGCCCGCTCGGGCCTTCAGTCGGCTCCACATAGCGCGTCAGCCGGCCAATGGAGGGCAGGAATCCGCGATACGGGTCTTCGGCATAGAGCCGCGCTTCCACCGCCCAGCCCTCGATCTTCACATCGCTCTGGGCAAGCGTCAGCTTTTCTCCGGCGGCCACGCGGATCATCTGCTCGACGAGATCAAGCCCGTGGGTCAGTTCGGTGACCGGGTGCTCCACCTGCAGGCGGGTATTCATTTCAAGGAAGTAGAAATTCTTCTTCGGGTCGACGATGAACTCCACCGTTCCGGCGCTGTCATAATCAACCGCCTTGGCAAGCGCGACCGCCTGCTCGCCCATCTTCTCGCGCGTCTTCTTGTCGAGGAAGGGAGACGGCGCCTCTTCCAGAACCTTCTGGTTACGCCGCTGGACGGAACACTCACGCTCGTTGAGGTGAATGACATTGCCGTGCTTGTCGCCCAGCACCTGAATCTCGATATGGCGCGGCTTCTCGACAAATTTTTCGATCAGGATGCGCTCATCACCGAATGAGGAGCGCGCCTCGTTGCGCGCCGCCTTGAAGCCCTCGCGGACCTCTTTCTCGTCATAGGCGATACGCATGCCCTTGCCGCCACCGCCGGCAGAGGCCTTGATCATCACCGGATAGCCGATATCGCCCGCCACCTCGACGGCCTGCTGGTCATCGACAATCTCGCCCTTGAAGCCCGGCACGGTGCTTACCCCGGCCTCGGCGGCGAGCTTCTTGCTCTCCAGCTTGTCACCCATGGCCGAGATGGCGTGCGGGTTCGGCCCGATCCAGGCGATTCCTTCCTTCTTCAGCGCTTCAGGGAATTTCGCGTTCTCTGACAGGAAGCCAAAGCCCGGATGGATGGCTTCCGCCCCGGTTTCCTTGGCCGCCGCGATGATCTTGTCCATGTCCAGATAGGACTGGGCGGGCAGCGATCCGCCAAGGAAGACGCGCTCATCGGCCATCTCCACCGCGAGGCTGTCGGCATCGGCCTCCGAATAGACGGCGACCGTTTTGATCCCCATGCGCTTGCAGGTCTTGATGACACGCACGGCGATCTCGCCGCGATTGGCAATGAGGATTTTCTTGAACATGAAGCTGTACCGGCTGAAGGAAGGAACAGGATGTTTCCGCGCCGGGTTTAGCCCGCGCCCTCGGCCTCCTGCAAGTCAGGGCTTCTTCTGATCGTCCGCGCCCGGCGCAGCCCCTTCCATCTCCGCCCCGCCTGTAAGGATGGGCGAGGCATCCACATCTCGCGCATCCATCAACTCGGCAACGCGCTGCAGCGCCCCGATCAGCATGTGCTGCTCCCAGTCGGGCAGCTTGCGGAAGGCCTTGAGAAAGCCCGCCTGCAGCAATTCCGGCGCGGTCCCGATCACTGCCCTGCCCTTCTCGGTAATCTCCGCAGGCAGCGCGCGCCGGTCGGTGGCGCTTTCAGTGCGCACGATCAGCCCGGCGCGCTTCAGCCGGTCGAGAATCGCGGTGACGGTGGGCTGGCTCAGCGAGATTTCCCGTGACAGGGCGCTCGGCTTCATTGCGCCATGACGCGCCAGCGTCTGCAGCACAATGAATTGCGGCGCGGTCAGCCCGGTATCCTTCTCCAGCTTTTTCGAACGCAGATGCACCGCCCGGATGATCCGGCGCAGGGCGATGAGGATATCGTCATGGTCTTTCACTGAAGAATTTCCGGGGCCAGCCTTACCAGACACCGTTCTAGTGCGCTTGGAGGGGCAAGGCCAAGCCTCGGCCTGAAATGCTTCGGCCACAATGGATTCGCCGGGGATGCTCTCCCACAAAACCCTGCCGCCACAATGCGGTTTTTATCGTTGCAATCATGTCACATATAGAATTCATACATTATAATCAGCGTCGTATGAACGATCGTTGAGGAAACTGTAAGCAAGTCGGCACCAGAAAATACTTTCAACAGGAAACGAAACTGGCCATCGCCGATTCGATCCCTATAACTCGCCCCCGAACCATTCAAGCAATAAGAGGGCGGACCTTTGAGATCGTTCAAGCAACGAGTGCTCACGAGCACGATTCTTTCCGCGGCCATGCTGGCCGGTGCGGGCGCAGCGAGCGCGCAGGTGGAAACCATCACCGTGACGGCCACCAAGACCGAGGCCGACGCACAATCCATTCCCGTAGCCGTCAGCGCACTGGATGCCAGCGCGCTTGATGAGCTGCGTGTTGATACCTTCACTGATTATCTGACCCAGCTGCCCGGCATCACCGCTGGCGGCAGCGGACCGGGCCAGAGCACAATCTATATCCGGGGCATCGCCTCGACGACGCCGAACCTGACGGTGGCCGGTGTTGCGGGCCTGTCGCCCAATGTCGCCTTCTATCTTGATGAGCAGCCGCTCGCGCAGCCGGGCCGTAATCTTGATGTCTATGCGGTCGATCTGGAGCGCGTCGAGGTGCTGCCCGGACCGCAGGGCACGCTCTACGGTGCAAGCTCGCAGGCCGGTACGGTACGCATGATCACCAACAAGCCGGTGATCGGCGAATTTTCGGCGTCCTCGCAGGCCGGTGTGTCCTTCACCCAGGACGGGGATATGAGCAATCAGGTCCACGCCGTGGTGAACCTGCCGCTGGGCGACAATTTCGCCCTGCGCGCGGTCGCCTATGTGGATAATCAGGGCGGCTATATCGATAATGTGCACGGCACCCGCAACGTGTCGGAATCGGCCCGCTTCCGCCCCGAAGGCACGATGCGCGCCAATGGCGTGCCGGTCTCGGCCCAGCGCGCGGGCTTCCAGTCCACCGCTGACCTGTCCGGCGTGAACTTCATCGACGCGGACAATGCCGGGCTGGTGCAGGAGAATTTCAACTCCACCACCTATGCCGGTTTCCGCGTGTCGGGCCGCTACGAGTTCGACAATGACTGGCGCCTGACGGTTGGCTACGCGCAGCAGCGCGTTGAAGCCGATGGCGTCTTCTTCGTCGATCCCGAGCTTGACGATCTGCAGATCCAGCGCTTTGAGCAGGACCGCATCGAGGACGAGTTCAAGAACGTGAACTGGACCGCCGAAGGGCGCATCGGCATGCTCGATGTGGTGTATGCGGGTGCCTATACAGACCGCTCCACCGATCAGCGCGTGGACTATTCGGATTATCTCTTCGTCGGCCAGTACCTGCCCTATTATATCTGCGACGGCTCGGTGACCTATCCGGGCGCAGCCGATCCGGCGGGCACGTGTCAGGCTCCGAACCTGTTCGTGAACTCCACCTCGCAGACCGATGTGTGGACCCACGAGCTGCGCGCGACCACACCGCAGGAGCATCGCCTGCGTGCCACGTTCGGCGCGTTCTACAGCGACCTGACCCTGGTGGAGCGCAATGACTTCCACTATCCGGGCATGCTGGCGGCCGAGCCGTTCGGCCCGTTTGCGCCGAACTTCCCCTTCCCGGGCGCCTTCCAGTCTGATCCCGGACCGTTCCCCGCAGGCGTGATCTTCCGCAATGATGTGCGCCGCACCGACGAACAGCTTGGCGTGTTCGGCGAAGTGACGCTGGACGTCGTGCCGAACACCTTCGCCATCACGCTGGGGGCTCGCTGGTACGACATTGATGTCGGCCTTGAGGGGACGGCGAACTCGTCCTTCTGTAATTCGGGCGCAGCCGCCGACCAGAACGCGTTCGGTACCAATATTTCCGATCTTTATGACGGGTCTGGAACCTTCACCTTCATCGGCTCGTGTGATCCGGCCCTGCGCCAGACCTTCACCATGGCCGACTCGATCGCGGACATTGAGGCGATGGGCTACACCACCGCCCAGGCCACGCAGATCTTCAATTCGGTGCGAGCGCCCTCATCGGCCCACACCACTGGCGTCATCACCAAGGTGACCGGCACATGGACGCCCACCCCTGAGACGCTGTTCTACCTGACCTATTCGGAAGGCTTCCGTCCGGGTCTGCTGAACCGTCCCGGCGGCGCGCCCGGACCGGGCGGCTATACCGTGCCGTTCGCGCTCGATACCGACGATGTGCGCAATTACGAGTTCGGCTGGAAGACAGAAATGTTCGACCGCCAGCTGCGCTTTAACGGCAGCATCTTCTATGTCGAGATCGACCGCCTGCAGACCACGATCTTCGATCCGAGCATCGTGAACCTGTTCTTCTCCGACAATGCGGCGGACGCAGAAATCCGCGGGCTTGAAGGCGATGTGACCTGGGCACCGATGGCCGTTCCCGGCCTGACTGTGGCAGGTGCCTTCTCCTTCCTCGACACCGAGATCACCCGCGTCATCACGCCGACCGATGATGTGACCGCCGGGTCTGATCTCGCTTTCGCACCGAGCTTCCAGGGCAATCTACGCGCCCGTTATGAGTGGAACACCGATAATGGCTGGACGGCGCACGTCATGCCCCAGGTCATCTACTCGGACGGCTCGCGCAGTGATGTCATCGACATCAACTCGGCCGATCTGGACAGCTACACCGTGTTCTCCTTCTCGGCCGGCCTTGCTGCCGACCAGTGGCGGGTGGAGCTGTTTGCCGACAACATCACGAATGAGCGGGCCCAGCTCAGCAATAACTTCGTGTTCGACCGCGAGCGGGTAACGATCATGCGTCCGCGCACGATCGGCGTCCGTGTCGGTGTCCAGTACTGATCTGGAACACCTCGCGGTGTTGTCTCAAAGGCCTCATGGCCGATAATGGAAAGCGTCCCGCCCTGCGGGACGCTTTCTCTTTTCTCTGGCGGGGCATGATTTGAACGACACTTCCAGCCCACATGATGCGGCCCTGAAAGCCGCGCAGGACAAGGTGATGCAAGGCGCGTTCGACGATGCGCTCACCGCGCTTGCGCCAGTGCTGAAAGCAGAGCCGGACCATGGCGAAGCGCTCTACATGGCCGCTGTCTGCCAGCGCTATCTGGAACGGTTCAACGAGGCGACCGCCACGCTGGACAGGCTCAAAACCGTCCAGCCCGAATTTGGCCGTGCCTGGCAGGAGGAAGGCCATCTGTGGCGCGCGTTAAGCCAGAACGAGCGCGCCCTCTCCGCCTATGCCCGCGCCTGCCAGTATAATCCGGCCCTGACCGCCAGCTGGGCTGCGCAGGCCGATATCCTCGCCGCCATGGGCCGTGCGCAGGACAGTGCTGCCGCGCGCGCGCAAGGCGAGCGTGTAGCGGCCCTGCCCAGGCCCCTCATTGCGGTCATGCACCATCTTTATGAGGGCCGGCTTCTGCGCGCCGAAACGCTGTGCCGCTCCTTCCTGAAAGCCAACCCGAAGCATGTCGAGGCGATGCGCCTGCTCGCCGAGATCGGTGTGCGTTTCAACGTCACCGATGACGCGGAATTCCTGCTGGAAAGTGCGCTGGAGTTCGAGCCGGACAATGCCCAGGTGCGGCTTGATTACATCCAGGTGCTACGCAAGCGGCAGAAATTCGCGGCCGCGCTGGAACAGGCCCGCGCCCTTCTGGATCGCGATCCGGACAGCCCGGTCTTCCTCTCCCATTTCGCCATCGAGGCAATGCAGACGGGCGATTACGAAACCGCCCTTGCCGCCTTCGACCGCGTGCTGGAAACCCTCCCCCACGATCCGGCCACCCTCACCTCGCGCGGCCATGCGCTGAAAACCGCAGGCGAAAGCGAGAAAGCCATCGCCTCCTACACCGCCGCGCTAAAAAGCCAGCCCGCCCACGCCGATGCCTGGTATGCGCTGGCCAATCTGAAAACCTATCGCTTCTCCGATGATGAGCTGACCGCGATGGAGAAAAGCGAGGCTGACGGCGCCCTCCCCCACGCCCAGCGCATTCATCTGAGTTTCGCGCTCGGCAAGGCGTATGAGGACCGCGAGGACTTTGCGAACGCCTTTGCCGCCTATGCGCGCGGCAATGAACTCAAACGCCGCCAGACCCGCTACACCTCTGACCAGATGGAGGAGGAGCTGGAGGCGCAAAAGGCCCTGTGCACGCCGGAACTGTTCGCGAAACAATCCGGCAAGGGCCATGACGACCCCGCCCCGGTCTTCATTGTTGGCCTGCCGCGCGCCGGCTCCACCCTGCTGGAACAGATCCTCGCCTCGCACAGCCAGGTCGATGGCACGCTGGAACTGCCCAACATCCTGGCCACCGCCCATGGCTTGCGCGGGCGCGACCGGTCTGACCGCACGCGCTATCCGCGTATCCTGCACGAGATGGAGGGCGAAGAGCTGGCCGCGCTGGGGCAGCGCTATATCGAGGAGACAGCGATCCACCGCAAGGGCGCGCCCTTCTTCACCGACAAGATGCCCAATAATTTCCGGCATATAGCGCTGATCCGCCTGATCCTGCCGAACGCGAAGATCATCGATGCGCGCCGCCATCCCATGGCGTGCTGCTTTTCCGGCTTCAAGCAACTCTTCGCCGAGGGGCAGGAGTTCACCTACGGGCTGGAGGAGATCGGGCGCTATTACCGGGCCTATGTTGACCTGATGGACCATTGGGACGCGGTGCAGCCCGGCGCCGTGCTGCGCGTCATCCACGAGGATGTGGTGGACGATATCGAGGCGCAGGTGCGCCGCATTCTCGATTTCTGCGGCCTGCCCTTCGAGCAGACCTGCATCGATTTTCACAAGACCCGCCGGGAGGTGCGCACCGCCAGCTCCGAACAGGTGCGTCAGCCCCTCTACCGGAGCGGCCTTGAGCAATGGAAGGCGTTCGAGCCCTTCCTGGACCCGCTGAAAGACGCGCTCGGCCCCGCCCTCACCGACTGGCGGCGCGATACGCGCCCGTCACACGCCGCCTGATACCCGCCAGCAAAGGCAAGCCCGATGACAAAACAGATCGAACCGGCCGTCTTCATTCCCGCCGCGCTGCTCACGATTGGCGGGGTGGCCGGCGTGCTGATCGCCGGGGAACAGGCGGCCGTCATATTCGGCGCGGCGCGCGACTTCATCACGGTCAATGCCGGCTGGGTCTATTCGGTCGGGATCGGGGCGTTTCTGGTGGCGGCCATCGTGGTCGCCCTGTCGGACTGGGGCCGGATCAAGCTTGGGCCCGATGACAGCGTACCCGAATACGGCTTCATGGCCTGGTTTGCCATGCTGTTCTCCGCCGGCATGGGCATCGGGCTCATGTTCTTCTCCGTCGCCGAGCCGATCACCCATTATCTGAACCCGCCAGACGCCGTCCCCGAAACCCAGGAAGCGGCCCAGCAATCCATGGTGCTGACCTTCTTCCACTGGGGGATTCACGCCTGGGCGGTTTATGTGATCGTGGGCCTCAGCCTTGCCTATTTCGCCTTCCGCCACGGCCTGCCGCTGACCATACGCTCCGCGCTCTACCCCCTCATCGGCGACCGGATCTACGGGCCCATAGGCCATATCGTCGACATTATTGCGATCCTTGGCACGCTGTTTGGCGTGGCGACCTCGCTCGGCTACGGCGTCACCCAGATCAATGCCGGGCTGAACGCGCTGTTCGGCCTCTCCATTTCGGTGGAAGTGCAGATCGTGCTCATCGCCATTATCACGCTGATGGCCACGGCCTCGGTTCTCGCGGGGCTGGACAAGGGAATCCGGCGGCTGTCCCAGATCAATCTCTATCTCGCGATCGCGCTTCTGGTCTTTGTGCTGCTGATGGGTCCGACGCTCTTCCTCATCGGGGCCTATGTCCAGAATATCGGCCATTATGTCGATCAGCTCGCCATGCTGACCTTCAATGTCGATGCCTATGGCGACGGGGTGTGGATCAGCAACTGGACACTGTTCTACTGGGGCTGGTGGATATCCTGGTCGCCCTTTGTCGGCATGTTCATCGCGCGCATTTCGCGCGGGCGCACCATTCGCGAGTTCATTATCGGCGCGCTGTTCGGCCCGACCCTGTTCACCTTCCTGTGGATGACGATTTACGGCAATTCCGCGCTCGTCGAGGCGATGGCAGACGCCACCAGCCCGATCGTGGAGGCGGTGCGCGGCGGACAGTCGGAGCTGGCCCTCTTTGCCCTTCTCGACACGCTGCCTCTGGCCTCGATCACCTCGGTCATCGCCATCGTGCTGATCACCACCTTCTTCGTCACCTCGTCCGATTCCGGCTCGCTGGTGAAATCCACCCTGGCCTCCGGCGGCACGCTCACCCCGCCGGTCTGGCAGCGCCTGTTCTGGGCGCTGCTGGAGGGAGTCGTGGCGGCCGTGTTGCTGGTCGGCGGGGGGCTGGCAGCGCTGCAATCAGCCACCATCGCCGCCGCCCTGCCCTTCACGCTGGTGATCGGGCTCGCCTTCATCGGGCTGGTGCGCGCCTGGTCGATGGAGAGCGCACGCAAGGCCGGCCAGCGGAGCGCCGCGCAGATGCCGGTGGAGGGCGTGGCCGTACCGTGGAAGGTGCGCCTGCGCCTGATGTTCTCCCGGCCCGCCCCGTCCGAGGTGGAAAGCTGGATCAACAACACCGCCACGCCAGGCTTCAACGAGTTGATCCCCGAGATGGAAAAGCTCGGCCATACGGCAATAGTGGAACGCGAGGGCGACCGGCTCTGGCTGCGTGTTGGCCATGGCGACGAGCCGGACTTCATCTATGGCGTCGCGCTCAAGAGCTATGAGGCGAGCTCTGACGCGGAGATCGAGCGCACCGAAACGGATGACAATTCCTACGCGCGCGCTGAAGTTTTCCTGCGGGCGGGCGGGCAGCATTACGATGTGTTCGGCTATTCGAAGAACCAGCTCATCCGCGACCTGCTTCGCCATTACGAGCATCATCTGCAATGGCTCCACCACATGCAGCATGTGGGGTGACAAAGCGCCTGCTTGACCTCTCCGCCGCCCGCCTGCAGCCTTGGCAAAAAACGGGAGGAGACGACAGCGCCATGGCCGCTTCACACATCAAGGTCACACCCACCGGCGCCAGCCTTGGTGCCTTTGTCACTGGCGTCGATCTCTCAAAGCCGCTCACCGATGAGGAGGTGGCCGCTATCCGCAAGGCATGGCTGGACCACCTCGTCCTCGCCTTTCCCGACCAGCCCATGAGCCATGAGGACCTGGAGCGTTTCACGCAGTATTTCGGCCCCTTTGGCGATGACCCCTTCATCGCTCCAATCGAGGGCCACCCCCACATTATCGAGGTGAAGCGCGCGGCGACCGAGAAGGCCTCCGTCTTTGCCGCTGCCTGGCATTCCGACTGGAGCTTTCAGGACACCCCGCCAGCCGGCACGATCCTGCATTCCAAGATCACGCCTCCGGTGGGCGGCGACACGCTGTTCTGCAATGGCTATGCCGCCTATGAGGCGCTGTCAGACGAGATGAAGGCGAAGATCGAAGGGCTGAAAGCCGTCCACTCGGCCGCCCTCGCCTATGCGCCAGACGGCGTCTATGGCAAGGGCGACGGATCGGACCGCTCCATGACGATCAAAGCATCCGAAGACGCCCTCAATACGAAATCCCACCCCATCGTGCGCGTGCATCCGGAGACGGGCCGCAAGGCGCTCTTCATCAATCCGGGCTATGTGAAAACGGTGGAAGGGCTCTCCGACGAGGACGCCTTCTTCCTCCTCGTCGAGCTGTATGGCGTCACGCATGACGAGCGCTTCGTCTACCGCCACAAATGGCAGGACGACATGCTGCTGATGTGGGACAATCGCTGCACCCAGCACATGGCAACCGGCGGCTATGACGGCCATGCCCGGCTGATGCACCGTACGACCGTCGCGGGGCCTTAAGGAAGCTGCCGGCTCCACAAAGGTCATCACCCGCTTTATGCCGGTGACCCATGCCTGAGACCTTTGAGCTAGCGGGTTCGTTGCAGGCATGGGTCCCCCGGACCGCTACGCGGCCGGAGGATGACAGGCGGGAGGAGCCACCCCCACTCGGCAGCTCAATCTCGCCCATGAAGCCTTCGCGGATTTGCTCGATGCAAAATTGTAAAAATAAAATAATGTATTATTCAAAATTACTTTTCGAAATTTTCGAAATAATATAAATGTTAGAGGCATTGTAACTTTAGTAAAAATGTGCCATATTAAATATGGAGCAACAGCAATATATGGCTTTCAGCCATTGCGCTCCGATTTTTAAGGATATTTATCATGTCAAACAATGAAAAAACCCCTCCGCAGGACCAGTCGAAAAACAAAGCGGCTGAGCACAAGCCTGCCAACAAGCCGGAACAAAATCCGGCGAAAACCGGAACGCAGAGCAAATAGGCTCGCCGGTGTATGGATGCGGGGGGAACCCCGCATCTGTTTCCGCCTCCTTGGAAGAGGCTTCATGTCATGACGATCAAGTTTGAACACTACACCTTGCTGATAGATAGCGCCTTCCGGCTGGATTCGAGCTGCCGGGCGCTCGATCCCGGCCTATACCGCATCGAGACCGACACGGAGCAGATGAACGGCGCTTCCTTCCAGGCCCGGCGCTGCCTGTTCACCACCATCCGGCCGATTGATGCGCAAGGGCGCACCCTGCCCGGCGAGATTTACGAGATGACAGCCGCCGAGCTGACGCAGGTGCTCACCTGCCATGCCGCCGCGCTGCAACCGCCCAATACCGTGCGCCAGACGGTCCGCCATCCAGACCCCCTGCCCGAGCCGGACCGTCTCGCCATCGAACGCGCCTGCAATGAAGGCATGGTGGCGCGGGGTTAAGGGGTTAGCCGCCTGCCCGCGTTTCACCGGGATCAGCCGGTGCCCAGTTTTTTTGTCTGGATCCCGGCGTTCGCCGGGAAAACGCGGATTTGGCGAGGCTAGCTACAGTCTCGTCACCCCCGCGCAGGCGGGTGACCCATGCCTGAGATAGTGCCGCGGTCCCTCAATTACAGGCATGGCTCCCCGGGACCGCTTCGCGGCCCGGGGATGACACGCGAGGGCTGCCCCCCCGGGCGACCGGGGGAGGCACCCACAAGGCAAATTACGGCTTCCTGAACCGCAGGGTCATGCGATCCGTCTCGCCAATCGCGGCATTGGTCTCGCGCTGCTCATCGCTGTCCACCCGCAAGGAAGGCGGCAGCGCCCACACGCCGATTTCGTGATCGGCCGGATCGTCCGGATTGGCGTTGATCTCCGAGGAAGCTTCCAGCACAAAGCCGCGCGCCTCAAACGCCGCAATCACATCGGCTTCACGCAGATATCCGCGCGAGCCATCGGCGCGCTCATCGGTTTCATCGGCAGGCGCGCGATGCTGAACCACGCCAACCACGCCGCCAGAGCGCAATAGCGTCCAGGCGTCATCCACCGCCACATCCAGTTCGCCGAAGCGGGCCATATTGTGAAGGGCACGGATATAGAGCACCACATCGGCCGTGCCGGCCGCGCTCTCCGGAACAGAGCCCAGGGTATAACCCCCAGCCGCCGGACCGCCCCATTCAGCGGCTGTGGCGGGGAAGCTGGCCTCCCAGCCCTCAAGGCGGGCGCGCTGCTCGTCGGTCATGTCGGCGAAGAGGCGCTCAAAAATGCTCATCGAGTAGTTCAGCCCGTAATAGCGGCCTTCAGCGGCCAGCCAGGGCGCCAGGATACGGCCATACCAGCCACCGCCGGGCAGCGCCTCGACCACGGTGTCACTGGCCTCTACGCCGAAAAACTCCAACGTCTCACGCGGGTTGCGGTACTGGTCACGGGCGCGATCAGCTTCGCGGCGCGGATCGGTCAGCACCTGATCCAGCGTCGGCGCGCTGACGGCTTCCTCAACCGTTTCCTCGATCCCGCCGGCCAGTTCCTCAACAGCCTCTACCGCATCTTCCGTCACTTCGGTGACGGCATCGGCCGCGTCCTCGGCCATCTCGCCGGGTTCACCATTGCAGGCCGTGAGCAGGGCCATGGCAGCAACACTTGAAAGCAGGACACGCATGGGGTCTTCCTCCGGTCAATGCCGCTCGCGCTGGCGGCTCCCCCCTGATCTAGCACGCCGCAAGGCGCGCGGGCAGAGCCGGGGGCTAAAAAAGTGATCCCTGCTTGCCCCCGTCACGGGCTTTTGAAGGCTTTGCGGCCTTGCGTGGAGCGGCTGGCGGCGCACCATCTGTGATGGCCGCTGACCGCTCTCCATCGGCAAACTGCAAGGAAACGCCCTGTCCCGGCTTCAACATGCCCGCAGAGCGCACCAGAGCCCCGTCAGAGGCCTTCACGAGGGCAAAGCCTCTGCGCATCACATTGGTGTGAGACAGGGCCTCCAGCGTCGAATTAAGGGCCTTCAAGCGCCGTTCCTGGGCATCCAGATAGCGCCGTCCAGCTCCAGCGAGGCGCTGGACGGCGACATCAAGGCGCGTGGCCCGTTCGGCAAGCTCCCGGCGCAGTCCTTGCGGGCGCAATTGCACCGACAGGCGTTCCAGCCGGGTATGGCGGCGCTCTATGCCCAGATGCAGGGCGCGTTTCAGCCCCTCCTGCGCGTAATCCAGCCGCTGCTGGGCATCGCCGATCAGGCTTTCAGGCCGGGGCAAGCCACGAGAGGCCGCTTTCAGCCCGGCCTCCTTGCGTTCCACCATGCGCAAGAGCGCACCGCCAAGGCGGGCGCGCGCGCCTTCCACCCGCTCGATCAGTTCGCGGCGCACGGGCACGGCCATCTCGGCGGCACCGGTGGGTGTCGGCGCGCGGCGATCAGAGGCAAAGTCGATCAGCGTCGTATCGGTCTCGTGGCCGACAGCCGAGATCAGCGGGATGCGCGAGGCTGCGGCTGCGCGCACCACCATTTCCTCGTTGAAGGCCCACAAATCCTCCACCGAGCCGCCCCCGCGCGCGACGATCAGCACGTCCGGGACCGGGATGTCCCCGCCCACGGGCAAAGCGTTGAAGCCTTCAATGGCCGCGGCGATCTGGGCGGCGGCGCCCTCGCCCTGCACCAGCACCGGCCAGACGAGGACATGGACCGGAAAGCGGTCATCCAGCCGGTGGAGGATATCGCGGATCACCGCGCCGGTGGGCGAGGTCACCACCCCGATCACGCGCGGCAGATAGGGGATGGCGCGCTTGCGCTCCTGTGCAAACAGGCCCTCTGCCGCGAGCTTGCGCTTGCGCTCTTCCAGCAGCGCCATCAGCGCGCCAGCGCCGGCGGGCTCCATGCGCTCGATAATGATCTGGTATTTGGACCTTCCCGGGAAGGTGGAGAGCCGCCCCTCGGCGATCACCTCCAGGCCTTCCTCGGGGCGGAAATTCAGCGTGGAGACGACGCCCTTCCACATCACGCCGTCAATGACGGCCTCGGCGTCCTTCAGGTCCAGATACATATGGCCCGATTTGGGGATCGTGACCCGGCCGAGCTCCCCCCGCACCCGCACGAAGGCATAGCTTTCCTCCACCGTGCGTTTGAGCGCGCGGGCCAGCTCGGAGACGGTATATTCGGGCGTGTTGGTAAGATCGGTCATCGTGTGCCGCTGAGTCGTTTCAGGGCCAGCCTAGCCCCGATGCCGCCCGGCGGTCGACAAGAGGCGTGCAGCCCCGCTAAGAGACGGCCAGCACACACGCAACAGGGGCGGCCATGAACATCCTCATCATCGGCTCGGGCGGGCGCGAGCATGCGCTGGCCTGGAAGATCGCGCAGAGCCCGCTCGTGGACACGATCTGGTGCGCGCCCGGCAGCCCGGCCATCGATCTCATTGGCCCGTGCTTTGATGTCGCCGCAGATGATGTGGAGGGCATCCAGCAGCTCGCGCTGCAACTGGAGCCTGATCTCATCGTGATCGGGCCGGAAGCCCCGCTCGCCAAGGGCCTTGCGGACATGCTGCGTGCGCGCGGGTTTGACGTGTTCGGCCCCTCGCAGGCCGCAGCGCAGCTGGAAGCCTCCAAGGGCTTTGCCAAGGACCGCATGGCCGCCTATGGCGTGCCGACCGCGCGCTATGGCCGCTTTACCGATATCGCCAGCGCGAAAGCCTTTCTCGATACGCTCGAAGCGCCCTTCGTGCTGAAGGCTGATGGCCTCGCCGCAGGCAAGGGCGTGGTGATCGCGCAGACCCGCGAGGAGGCCGAGGCCGAGCTTGCTGACATGCTGTCGGGCAAGTTTGGCGGGGCGTCGGCAGAGCTGGTCATCGAGGAATTCATGGAAGGCGAGGAAGCCTCCATCTTCGTGGTCACGGACGGGATCAATTATCTCACCCTCCCCGCCGCTCAGGACCACAAGCGCATCGGCGATGGTGATACCGGCCCCAACACGGGCGGGATGGGCGCCTATGCACCCGCCCCGGTGATGACGCCCGAATTGATGAAGCGGGTGGAGGAAGAGATCACCGTACCCATGCTGCGCGGCATGGCCGGTGACGGCATGCCCTATCGCGGCGTGCTCTACATTGGCCTCATGGTGACGGCGGACGGCCCCAAGGTGGTCGAGTTCAATTGCCGCTTTGGCGATCCGGAATGCCAGGTGCTGATGATGCAGCTTGAGGCCGATATCGGGCCGCTTCTGCTCGCCTGCTCCACCGGCGGCATGCGCGCCAGCGAATTCGCCCAGCTTTTGCCCGCCCAGGCCAGTCCCAAACCTGCCGTGACGGTGGTGATGGCCGCGCCCGGCTATCCCGGCACACCGCAAAAGGGCAGCACAATCCGCAATCTCCACCATGCCGGCCACGGCAAGGGCGTAATGATCTTCCATGCCGGCACCGCGCTCGACCCGGAAGGCAATTTCATCGCCAATGGCGGGCGCGTGCTGAACGTGACAGCCACCGGCGATACGCTGCGCGAGGCCGTGGATCGGGCCTATGCAGCAATCGGCGACATCGACTGGCCCGAAGGCGTCTACCGCCGCGATATCGGGTGGCGGGCATTATAGCTCTTTGGTGATGCTCAGCCCATCCGGGCTTCGCTTCCTCGCTTCCGGGCTCGCATAGCTCACCCCTCGCTGCGGGCGCGCGTTCGCGCTGGTGGCTCTACGCGCCGGGGAACGCCTAACTCTGGAAAACCCATCCGGCTGTCATCCTCCGGTCGCGAAGCGATCCGGGGGACCCATGCCTGTAACGAGCGAACAAGCGGAAACTCTCAGGCATGGGTGGCCCGGACACCCGCCTGCGCGGGCGCAGGCAAGCCGGGCCATGACAGCTGGGGTGAGGGAAACTACCCAGCCACCTCTTTCGGTTCGACCAGCTTCACCGCGAGAATGGAGAGGCCATAGAGCCCGAACATGGCCGCGCCGAGGAAGACCTGGCTGATCGGGTCTGGCGGGGTGACGAAGGCGGCAAAGCCCGCAATGCCCACCACCGCAAACTTCCAGAAGCGGATCAGCTGACCGGAATTGACGATCCCCACCTTGCCCAGCAGCGAGAGCAGGACCGGCAGCTGGAACGAGATGCCGAACGCGAGGATCAGCGTGGTGACAAGGTTCAGATATTCCGACACGCGCGGCAGGAGCTGGATGGAAGAGCGGGTCTCATTGCCCATCTGCTCTTGCCCCAGCGCAAAGCCCATCACGAAGGGCAGGATCACGTAATAGACAAAGGCCATCCCGGCTGCGAACAGGACGGGCGAGGCGATGAGAAACGGCGCAAAGGCAAGGCGCTCATTCTTGTAGAGGCCGGGGCGGACAAACGCCCACACCTGATAGGCGATTACAGGAAAGGCGACGATCAGCGCACCAAAGAGGGCCAGCTTCAGCTTGACGAAGAAAAACTCCAGCGGCGCGGTGAAGATCAGCTCCAGCTGCAGGTCTTCGCCGCGCACCTGACGGGCCGCCTCTTCGAACGGGATGAGGAGGATGTTGTAGATCCACTCGGCGAAGAGGAAGCAGACCACAAAGGCCGCCGCAACGGCGGCCAGCACCCAGATCAGCCGCCCGCGCAGCTCTGTCAGATGCTCCATCAGCGGCGCGCGGGAGGCTTCCACCTCGTCGTCGCCGTCCGGAGCGCCCGGCGGAGGGAGTTTGCCAGCATCGGCCATCGTCTAGCCCTGCTTGCGCTTTTTCGGCGCGGCGGGTTCGGCCGGCGCCTTGGCGTCCGGAGCCGGGGCGGGATCGAGCGGGATCAGCTCTTCATCCGGTATTGCGGGCTTGGCAGGGGTAGCGGCGCGCGGATGAGGCCTGTCCAGCGCATCGCGTTTCAAGTCTGCTTCGGCTGCGCGCAGCTCATCCGTCACCTCGGCCACCGGATTGGCTTTCTTCAGCGCATCGATTTCCTTTTTCAGCTCGGCCAGTTCCGCCTCGCGGCCCAGCTCGTCAAAGCTGCGCTGGAAATCGCGCGCCATCGCCCGCATCTGGCCGAGAAAGCGTCCGGCCTTGCGCATCATCAGCGGCAGGTCCTTAGGCCCCACGACCACAAGGGCGAGGATCACGATGATGATGAGTTCGGGGGCGCCAAAGCCCGGATTCATGAGCGTATGCTCCTGGAAGCGTTACGAGCCCGTGCGCTCTTCTTCCTTGGTCTCACCGGAGAGGCTGGCGGCAGGCTTGGCCTCGTCGCCGCTGTCATCGCCGTCATCCTTCAGCCCCTTGCGGAAGGACGTGATGCCCTTGGCGAAATCGCCCATCAGGGCGGAAATCTTGCCGCGGCCGCCAAACAGAAGCAGCAGCAGGATGGCGATGATGATGAGACCGGTCCAATGCGGTGCCATGGCTGCGCTCTCCGTTCAAAACTGGGTGTTCAACGCGTTGGCCCTATCCCTACTGGATTACGCCGCGCCGGTCCAATAACGCGTTCAGGCCCGCACGTCACCGCATCAGCGCCGCAAGGCCCTCAAGGCGCATCGTCCAGCGGTTCGATCAGGAAATGGCGGGCCTGCCGGTCGATGATCTCCACCGCCCAGATATCCGGATCGTCCTCGCGGCGGCGCGCGATATAGCTGTCCGCGCGGGCTTCCTCCATGGGCAGGTGGCCGAGCGGCTGTGACCAGACCCGCTCGCCCTCCATGTCCCTGACCGGGACGTAAAGCCGGGCCAGCCGGTCATCGCCCACCACCTTCACGAGTACTGCACCCGCATCACTATCGCCCTTGTGCAGCACATAGACCTGCGCGCCCGCCTTCTCCGCGCGCCAGCGCAGGGCATCCACCCAGATCCATGTGTTGAGCTCGGGCATGATTCGCTCTTGCTGGCCGGGAGATTGCTTAATAATGTGTAAATCGAGGGGAGCGTTTCATGACGATACAGACTGGCTGGAAAGCTGTCATGTGTGCGGTGGCCGCCATGGCGCTGGCTGCGCCCATAGCTGGCGCGAGTCCGCAGGGCGGGGAAGACATTTCCATCAGCGAGGATGCACAGGCCGTTGACGCTGAACGCGTTGCCCGCTCCGAGGAGCGCACGCTGGCGGCGCTTCTGGCATCGCGCGACACGACGGCAAGCCTCTCGGCCAGCCGCCGCGAGGTGCGCATCCCCTTCACGCTTGCTCCCGGCGCGCAGGCCAGTGGCGCGGAGCTGGTCCTGACGGCCCGGCCCCGTTCATCGGCCTCTGGCGGGCGCCTTGAAGCCTTCATCGCAGGCGGACGTACGATCACGCTCGCTCCTCAGGCCCAGCCTTTCGAGGCGCGTTTTGCGCTTTATTCTGAGAGCCTGTCGGAAGGCGGCAACCTGCTGGTGATCCGGTTTGATGCCGGTGAAGCCGATGGGTGGGAAATTGATCTGCGCGCCAGCCGCCTGCGGGTCACGGCCCTGCCGGCCGCAGGTCACGAGACACTGGCATCGCTGGAAGCGGCCCTTGCGGCGCATTTCGCCGCCCCGCGCCGGGTGCATATCGATGCCGCCGGAGCCGGTCGTGACCGGCTGGCCGTCGAGGCGCTGGCAGCGCAGGGTCTGGCCCTGCGGATGGGCGAGGTGCCCGTTCTGGTCAGCCGGCCGGAAGCGGCGGAACTTGTGGTGCGTGCGGGCATCGATCCGCTCAGCTCCAGCGCGTCGATCGCGCTCGCCGATCCCTATACGGTTCGCCTCGCTGGCGCTGACGCCACCACCGTAACCGCCGCAGCCCGTCTGTTTGCAGCCCGCAGCCTTGCCGATACGGGCAGCCGCATGACACCGACAAGTGCGCTCAGCGCCCCCCGCCTGACACGCACGGGCGGGCAGGACGGCGCACGCGGCGATGGCCTTCAGGCACTCGCCCGGGCCGGTGCGCCCTTCGCGCGCGAACAGGGTGGCCGCGCTGCCATCGTGCTGGCCGGGGAGAATGGGGATGACCGGCTGGGCGGGCTGACGCTGGTCGCCCGCGCGGCGCTCGCTTCGGGTTCGGCCTGGCTCTATGCTTGGTATGGTTCGGATCTGGCCAGCGTTCCGCCAGCCCATGACCTTCTGGTGCTGGGCCCGATGGCAGAGCTGGACAACAATCTCATGCGCGCCGCCCCGGCAGAACTGCGCGCCGCAGCCCAGGCCGCCAGCCGGCGCGTACCGCGCGAGCGGCGCTCCTACGGGTCGACCGCCTTCGCCGCCGAAGGCAGCGCAGTGACCGGTGCCGTTACGGGCATTGGCGGGCTCTACCGGGACGATCAGGGACGCACCGTCGCGGTGCTGACCGCGCCGGAAGGGGCCGATTTCTCGCGCGCGGCACGCCGGCTCGCCCGTTCGTCCGATCTGTGGACCTCCCTGCACGGCAGTGCCGTTCTGTGGGATGCGGGCACGCTGACCGCCTTCGGCCCCACCGCGCGCGACCACGCACCGCTCGGCGCGCGTCTGGTAGAGATGTTCCGCGCCCATGACAGGCTGCTGGCCGGCATCGCCTTTGGCATCGCAGTCCTGCTGCTGCTCGCTGGCAGCGCCGTAAACCGGAGATCAACCGCTCGGGCGTAGACTGCCCGGCAATGATTGGTCTGACCCTGCTTGCCCTGACGCTGGGCGCGAACCCCGGCGAGAACGCGCTTGATGGCGCGCCCGATGCGCGTGCCCGCCTGGCACGGCTCATTGAAGTGTCCGCGATTGATGATGCCTGCAGCTTTCTCAGGGCAGAGGAACGCACCACGCTCGACAGGGCCATCCGCTCAGCACGGCGCGATGTCGGGCGGGAGGGGCTCGACGGCGCGAGCGCAGAGGCCAGCACCGAACGCGCACGGCGCCGGTGGATGGCCGCCTCCTGCAATGACCCGGAAGTGCACGGGCAGGTCAGCCGCTACCGGCAGGCGATGCATGCCTGGCTGGCCGATGGCGAGGCCCTGTTTGAAGGCCACACACGCCATTGGACCGCGCAGCGCGTGGACGGCCAGACCACGCACTGGACGTTGGCCCAGGACACGCAGCGCGGCGCGGTAAGCGCCCGCTTCGGCAGTGTGCTGATCGGTGGCGAACCGGTGGTGTTGCTGGCCGTGCGGGCACCGCAGGCGCCCGTGACCGCCATCCTATCCCTGCGCGACCAAACCCGCGCCCCGCGCGCAATCGACCTGACCGCAGGCGGGATGCTGCCACCACCGGGCGGCGATGCGCTGGCTGGTCTGGGCGCGCCATCGAGCGCGCACAAGCGCATCTGGGCCACCGGCCGGTTGCGCGATGGAAACCGGTTCGCCATTCCCGGCGAGGGGGAGTATACCGCCTTCACCTTCCCTGCATCCGTGCTGGACGCGCTGACAGCGCTCGACAGCGCGGAAGGGGCACGGCTGGAGCTATATGACGGCTCTGGCGTGCGTATCGGACTGGTGTGGATAGAGATCGGCGCGCTGCCTGCGGCTATCGACTATGCCGCCGCCGCCAATGGCTGGCGCTGACACACGCCCCTGATCAGGATGCAGCCTGCTGGGCGATGGCTTCGCCAGCTTCCTGCGCCCGGCGTATCTGCTCATGCACCACGGGCAGGACGGCCACATCCCCGGCGGCCTCGCCGGCCGTACGCAGCACCGGCATGCGCACATTCACCGTCGTGCCCTCACCCAGCGTGCTCTTCAGGCTCATACTGCCGCCATGCATGCCGGCAAGGGCGTGCACAAGGGCAAGGCCGAGGCCCGAGCCACGCTCTTCGCTTTGGCGGGCCGTGCGCGCCTGCGCATAGGGCTGACCCAGCCGGGCCGCGTCCTCGGCACTGAGCCCAGGGCCGCTATCGCCCACCGCCACCACGAGGTCGTTTCCGCTGGCGCGTACCATCACCACCACTGCGCCGCCTTCGGGCGTGAATTTGATGGCATTGGACAGAAGATTCAGCACGATCTGGCGCAGCGCCTTGCGGTCGGCATGAACGGGCATCTCGTCCGCGCCGGAATCGACGCTCAGCGTGATCGCCTTGTCTTCGGCCCGCAGGCGCATCATGCGCACACAGGTCTCGATCACCTCGCCCGCGTCGAAATCCTCGCGCACCAGCTCATAGCGGTCCGCTTCGATGCGCGACATGTCCAGCACATCGCCGATCAGGTCGAGCAGGTGATTGCCGCTTTCGTGGATGAGATCGGCATATTCGGCATAACGGGCAGGCATCGGCCCGAAGAGGCGTTGTTTCATCAGGTCGGAAAAGCCGATGATCGCATTGAGCGGCGTGCGCAGCTCGTGGCTGATCGCGGCCAGAAATTCCGACTTGGCCTTGCTGGCGGCAATCGCCTCGTCACGCTCGCGCGCCAGCCGGTCGATAACGGCGCGTCCGGCCTGCGGCTCACGCAGCATGATGACATGACCCGAAGGCGCCGCATGAGCGCTCGCCTCGACGCGCACGGGCTGGCCGCCCGGCCCACGCACTTCGGTAATGAGGGATCCCCGGGCGTGCGCCAGATGCCCCTGCAGAAGCTCACGCCCGTCCTCATCGAACGCCAGATCGGCGAAGGGCAGGCCTTCCAGCGCACGCGGCAAGCCCGGCACCAGCGCGCGTGCCGCCTCGGACGCGGCATGCATGCGTCCGTCGCGCCCGCATACGATCAGTGCCGCAGGCGCGGCCTCGAAACCTTCCGCCCGGCGGCGCAGGCGCGCGGCCTCTTTGCGGCTGCGTGACAGGGCGGGCACGATGGCCGCCCAGCCTATCAGGCTGCACACCGAGAGATAGGCCGCCAGCAGGGCCCAGACCGGTCCGGTTGCAGCGCCATCGGCCATCAGGGGTGCCGAAACGCCCGCTCCGAAGGCCAGCACCGCGAACGCAGCCATGTGCGCCAGCAGCGATATCAGGGCCGCACCGGCCTGGCGCGAGGCGAGAAACGCAGCCGGGCCGGCCAGAAACACCAGCGCCTGCGGCCCCATCACCCCGCCGGTCAGCAATACGGCGGATATGCCCGGCACCGTCCAGCACACCACAAGGGTCAGCCGCGTAAGGTCGCTCCACTGCCCTGACGCCGCTAGCCTAAGCCCGGCAAGTCCCGGCAGGGCGGCAGCGAGCAGCACGGCAATTGCCGCCAGCCCGGGCTCTGCGGAGAACAGCACAATCCCGGCGAGCACAACAACACCAGCCGCCCACCCTGCATGGATGAGACGCGGCAGGGCGCGGTTCAGACCGGCGCCGAGGCGTGCCAGAATTGCCTGCATGAAAGCGCCCGAATCTCCGACTCAGTGACACCAGTGAGGCCCGCACGCTCTGCCTTGCGCGTTAACAATTATTGAATCCGGGTTAAGAGCCCGGCAGCGCGCGAGAATCCGCGTCGTTGTTCAGTTTCCACACACAGCGACCCCTCTTGGATACTGGCGCAATTCAAGGCAAAGTGATGTTCATCCAAACCGCCGTCTGGAGCCCTTTGGCCATGATCACTGCCTGGCTGGTCGCCCTTGCCTTCACCCACTCCGCAATTGCAGTCGAGGAACCGGCCAATCCGCCCGAAACGGAAGAAGCCGAAATCAGCGAGACAGCCCCGCAGGCTGACAGCGGGCCGGTACTGGCCCTGGACGCCAATGGCCAGCGCGGACGGCTGGAAACCACTGCGGAAACCTATGCCGCCTTCCACGCCGAGGTCGGCGAGGCTGGCCGGCGCCCGCTGACCTCCGTGCTCGATCTCGACGAGACCATGGACGCCCTGGCGGGCTATTATACCGACAGCCGTCTGGTGGACGCGCAGATCGCCTATGCGGCGCTGGTCGCTTCCCAGCATCCCGAGTTCATCGACGCGGTGCGCGCCATCTCCGACTATTATGGCGCCGGCGTGACGGCAGCGAGCCTGATGAATGACCCGGTTTTCGTAACCGGCTTCATGGGTGCTGACTCCGCTTCGGACAATGTGGTAACCGCCCTGACCACCGACAATCAGGAAATGATCACGGTCAGCTCGCGCTATCGCGAGGCGGCCTATGACCTGCAAAGCCAGACCTGGGCACGCGCCCGTGCGCGCGACCGCGCGACCCGGCTCAACCAGATCGAAACGGGTTCTGTGCGCCTGCAGACGCCTTTCCGCCTGCCCGATAACGGCAATGGGCGGCGCCTCGGTGCGGCATCCGACCTGTTTGACGCGCAAGGCGGCGCACCGCGCCCGGCCGCGCCCGATCCCTCGCTCGCCCTGACGGTCGGCGAGGTACAGCTTCAGCCCGATGAGCGCCGCGTTGGCCGCATACTGGCCGTTGCCGCCCTGCAATCCATCGAGAGCGGGGATATGCGCGCCATGGACGTGCTGCTCGCCGATCCGGGCGTGGAGCGCTGCATTCGCGGCGCGCGCCTGAACCTCGCCCAGTGCGTGGCTGCGGGACACTTCAAGTACGAGGATGCGTTCTGCATTGCAGAGCACGCGCTGGAAGAGGTCGCCGGATGCCTGACGGCCACGCGTGCGCCTGTTGCAGAAGCGGTTTCCACGGGCGGTTAACACCCCGGCAACCACGCCTGTTGAGCATTAATGCCCCGTTTACCCAATGCCCGGCTTTCGCTGGCATTGCGCGCACGTCTCGCCTAGCGTTCGAATGCGGGAGGAAAGGGTCCTTCCGTCAATCGTGACGAGGCGTAAGCCATGATGTTTGTCCTGCGCGCCATTTTCTGGATTGCGGTAGTCGCGGCCTTCGTGCCGCCCGGCTTCACCGCAGCCGGAGGTGTGTTTGCAGGCGACATGGAGCGCCTTCTGGCCGAACCCGTCGCACGCGTAAGCGAGCAGATGCACGAGCCCGCCGCTCCCGCTGCAATTCCCGCCGCCAATGTGCAGACGGCCACCGACGGGCTGTGCGCCGATTATCGCGAACTGTGCGAGATCTGGGGTCACCTGACCGGGTTTGGCGGCTATATCGGGTCGATGGCACTATCGCAGGCCGACGCCATGATCGAGGCTGCGCGCGAGACCGATAACGCAGCGCGCACCCAGACCCGCTAGACTGATACACCCGTCTTGCCCCTGCAGCCGCGCAGCACTAGGTGTGGCGCATGAGCGCTGCCGATCCGATCATTGACGATATCGTTGAAGAGTTTGACCTTCTGGGCGACTGGGAGGAGCGCTATCGCTATCTCATCGATATGGGCCGCCAGCTGGAGCCGTTGAGCGATGCCGAGCGGGTGGACGCCAACAAGGTGCAGGGATGCGTCAGCCAGGTCTGGCTGGTGATGACACGCGAGCCCGGCGGGGGCCTCGTCATTCGCGGCGATTCCGATGCCCATATCGTCAAGGGGCTGGTCGCCCTGCTCATCCGGCTCTATTCGGGCCGCGACAACGCCGCCATACGGGCCGTGGATGCGCGCGAAGTGCTCTCTCGCATCGGCCTGGCCGAACATCTCTCCCCGCAACGCTCGAACGGTCTGGCCTCCATGCTGGCGCGCATCCGCGAGGAAGCGGCCTAGCCAAACGGATCTGCGGCCTCTTCTGGCCGTTTCAGCCCGTAATGCACGGCCAGCCTGTCGAGTGCGAGCCGCAGGGCCGGCGCACCGGCCTTGCCCGGCCAGCCCATATCCCGTTCAGCGCGTTCCATGCCCGTTTCACGCAGGCACACATTGACCAGCAGCCGGTCCAGCCCCGGCCCCACAGCCGCCAGAGCATCCATCACCCGCGTCTTCGCATCCAGCATGCGCGCAGGCGCATCAGCCGGGTCGCGCGCACCATGGCGGCCCTGACGCGGCTGGGCAGACCAGTCGGCCACCAGCCGCGAGCGCATGGAGGAGGCATCATAATCAGCCCGCAACCGGTCGCCGGCCACCACATGGAGCTGATCGAGCAAAGGCGGGCGGCCACTACGCGCCCGCGCATAGCGCGCCAGTGGCGAGGCGAGCGCATTGGCCATCACCGTCTCGATACGCCCTGCCGGCATCATCACCGCGCGCGGCTGCATCTGGCGATGCTGGCCGGCAAAGGGCTGGGCCTCCGCCCCGTCCCCTGCCCGTGCGCGGCGCAGATGCGCCTGACCGGCCATGGTGATGACGAAGCTTTCTCCCTCGCCCGGCTCGATCAGGCCGGATTGCAGGGCGCCGTCCAGCTCGCGCGCACTGAGCACTGCAAACGGACGGCGGCGGCGGTCAGCACTGGCGTAGACGCCAAAACTGCGCCCGCCCGGCATCAGCGCGATGCGCCGGCCGGGACGATCCAGCCGGATCAGCCAGGACGGGGCGCTCACCAGCCTGCTCCGGCGCGCTGGCATGGCACGCCTCGATCGCCGTTTCGGGCAGAGGCAAGGCACGCAAGGCCGCTTCCAGCTCGTCCATGAGTGTGTCAAAGGCCCGGTCATCGCGCCGGTCTTCGACGATGTGACAGGCATGAGCCGCCGTGGAGCGGTCGCGGCCGAAGGCCTCGCCGACGCGCGCCAGCGACATCTCGAAAGCAATATGAGCCAGATACATCGCCACCTGCCGCGCAAACGCGATATCGGCTCCGCCGCGTGTGGGCCCGTCCAGCTCCTCCACCGGCAGCGCGAGACTGTATGCCGCGATCTGGCGCGCCAGCTGGGCGCGGGCCCGGTCGGCCTGCTTGCGTTCTGTCATGCGTCCCATCATCCCTGCTCCTTGCCGGCGCAACACTCCGCTACCGCCCCAGTCTAGGGGCACGCGCCAGAAGCGAGGATAATATTCCTACATTGGTGGTAAATCTCAACCGTTATTCGCCGATCCGGTGGGGGATAAGTTGGAAGCGCTTGGCTGCTTCCGCTTGAAAATCAATTAAAGGTTGAATCCCGGCAGGCGGATGACTCCGTAGCGCTGGCGCATCTGTCCGGAGCACAAGGCGGGGGATAACTTGTTACCAGGCGCCCAGCTCGATGAGCTTGCGGCGCAGTTCGCCGGGTAATTCCTCGCCGCCTGCAGCGGGCGAGGACAGGTCCGGCGGGGCATCGGCCGCTTTTAGATAGCGCCAGCCCTGAAACGGCTTTTTCGGGCGCGGCGATGTGCGGATCAGCTCCCGCTCCATCCAGATGCAGCAGCGCGATATGCCGTCCTCGCCGGTGATCTCTTCCAGATCGATGATGCGCTGGCGGACCTGTATGACGCGCTTGATTACCCAGTAGAGCGAGCCGCCATCGAGTACTTCGTCGCGGCGCTTGGGGCTCATGCGGGTGACGTGGAAGACCGGGCCGGAACCCGGTGCGGATTTCGCCCGCCGGGCCTCCAGATCCTCGATACTGTCGACCCCTACGCACAGCTTGATGAGATGCAGCGCCATGCCTCTTGAGCTAGGGCGAATCCGCGCCGGCGTCAAAACCGGCCTTCAGCCCGTCAGGCCCGTTCCATCTGCGCCAGCGGTGTATCCTCGCCTACGGGGTCAGGTGCCGGCGCGCGCAGGGAGCTCACCGCCTTCACGCCGCGTGACAGGGCAAGCTTGGCCACCGCACCGGCACCGCGTGCGCGGCTGGAACGCGGCGCCCATCCCGCCCGGCGCATAACCGCATTGGCATGCAGAACACCGTTTCTGACCAGCGAGGTCCGGGTGACCGCTTCCAGCGCCAGTGTGACCGATATCCCGCCCGTCATCTCGATACGGTGCGGGGCGTGCAGCGGCCAGCTGGCAAAGCTGCCCGGCCCCATCCCGGCAATGGCGGCCTCCGCGTCCCAGGACGGCTCATAAGGCAGATCGCCGTGATCCTCGCCCATCAGCACGCGCTCAAGCGCCTCGTCGCTGACCCAGGGCTGGCGGGGCGGATAGACCAGAAGCCTTTGCGTGCCCCTGACCTGCGCCATCATCGTTTCGGACACATCACTGTGCAGGAAGACCTGCGCGCCCGGTGAGGCGATGATCACCGAACCATAGGCCCGCAAGGGCTTCCAGTCCGGGTTGAGCACTTTGAGCTGATCGAACAGGGCGTTGAAGACGGGCCGCAGCACGGAATCGGTGTTCAGCGCCTCACGCACCTGCACCCACAGACGCGTCTGATGCACCGCCTCCATCAGATGATGGCCAGGCAGATGGCGGCAGACCTCGACATCACGCCAGCTTGAGCGCGCAGCCGGGTCACGGCCCATCGTGCAGACATCCACCAGCGACCGGTCATGCCGGTCCAGCAGCGCGGCCAGCGCCTCGTCGGTAAAGAGTGGCAGACGGGCGAGCTGGTAGCGGGCGGTTACGACGCCGCGCCCAAACTCGTCCTGACGGTCGCTATTCCAGTCCAGCAGAGGTGGTGCAACCCGCTTCACGCGCGCACCCCGAGCGGCGCATCAGGATCGACCTCGAAGCGATATCCGCCCTCATGCGGGGTTTCCACCGGCACCGAAATGCCCAGCTTGCGCATCACCATCCCGGCGGCGAAGCGGGCCTTCAGGTCCAGCCCCTCGCAATGCGCGATCTGGCCCGGCCACCAGCCGAAGCGGCGGCGCATCACCCCGTTGAAATACATGGCATTGTTCACCAGGCGCGCTTCGGGCGTGGTGTATTCGGTCGCCAGCGAGATATTGAGCGTGCCCATGTTTTCCACCCGGTGGGGGGTGTGCAGCGGCCAGCAGATCATCTCGCCTTCTTCCAGGTCGAAAATCCGCGCGTGGTTTTCCGCCTCGGGCCGATTGGCCAGTTCGTCATTGAACTCGTGCAGCAGCACTTCCTCGCGCTCGGCATCGGTCGCCACCTCGTCATGGTGGGGATAGACGAAGACGCGTTTTTTGCCCCGGATATGCCACAGCATGGTGTCGGTGCGATCCATGTGGAAGGGCACCTTGGCCTGCGGGGAGGAAACCAGCAGCCCGCCGAGGATGCGGACGGGATGAAAACCCGGATTGGCGTCGCGCAGTTCGGCAAACATCTGGTCCAGCATGGCGCGATACTCGCCATGGATCTCGAACAGATTGCGCAGATTGATCCAGAGCCGGCCATTCTTCACGGCGCGGACAAGCTCCGCCCCGGTGAGATCGCCCGGATTGCCGGTCTTCCACGAGGTACGCGAGCCGGTCTCGTCCATGGTGGCGAAATCGGCGTGCTCGCGCGGGTGAATTTCGATCAGCCGCTCGATGGCTTCATCGGAAAACAGCGGCGAGGTGTGAAGGGTGTGCCGTGCGCGCACAATCTCCTTGCGGAAGGCGGCGCGGGTTTCGTCGGTCCAGTCTGCCAGAACAGCCATGGTTCAGCCTCATCTCTTCTCCGCGCCCCATAAGGGGACAGGCAGGCGCGGTATGAGGCCCGGACATGCGAGGCGCGTGCCAGAAGGCGGGGGCTGCTAGCGCCGCCTCTGTTTCAGCGTCAGCACGTAGCCGATAACCTTGGCGACAGCGGCAAAGTGTTCTGGCGGGATCACCTCATCGAGGTCCACGCTGGCGTGAAGCGCACGCGCCAGAGGAGGGTCTTCGACGATGGGCACACCATGCTCCTCGGCGATCTCGCGGATCTTCAGGGCTACCGCCTCCACGCCCTTGGCCACACAGACCGGGGCCAGCGTCACCCCCTGCTCGTATTTCAGCGCGACCGCGTAGTGGGTCGGGTTGGTGATCACCACGGCCGCCTCCGGCACGGCGGCCATCATGCGTTTGCGGGCACGTTCCTGGCGTATCTGGCGCAGGCGCGCGCGCACCATCGGATCGCCCTCGGTCTCCTTGTACTCGTCGCGTATCTCGCGCCGGCTCATCTTGTTGCGGTTGAAGAATTGCTGGCGCTGGAAGATGTAGTCCGCCAGCGCGATGAGCGCGAACACGGCCAGCGCGGCCAGCAAGAGCTGGATGGCAATCTCGCGGTAGAGCGCCATGAGCTGGCCGGGATCGATGGCCGGCAGCATGGCCAGCGTCGACTGGCGCGGCCACAGCACGATGGTGATGGCCGCGGCCACCAGCGTCATCTTGCCAAGCCCCTTGGCGAAATTGACCCAGCCCTGCGGGCCGAGAATGCGCTTCACCCCCTCCACCGGGTTCAGCTTGTTGAGCTTCGGTTCGATCTTGGAGGCCGAGAAGATGAGGCCGTGCTGGACGAAATGCCCCGCCAGCGCCGCGGCTATGATGGCGCCGAAGGCCAGCCCCATCACCATCACCACGCGCACGATGGCCCCTGCGGTCAGCTCCAGAGCGCCGGTATTGTCCAGCGACAGCTCGTGCGGCTTGGACAGGAAGACGGACAGCTCACGCACCAGACCGGACCCGATGGCCGGGCCGAAGGCGGCCAGTACGCCAAGGCCTGCTGCCAGGATGAACCAGGCCGGTATTTCCTGCGATTTCGGGACGTCGCCCTTCTCGCGCGCCTTTTCCAGCTTTCGCTGGCTGGGCGGTTCGGTTTTCTCACTCTTGTCTTCGCCTTCAGCCATCAGCCCCTCACATCAGGTTCGCTGCGAAGGACTCAAAGCGCTCCAGCCACACCATCGCCATGGTGCCGAGCGCGAGTGCGAAGATCGTGAAGCCGATCAGGATGTTGACCGGCATAGCCACGAAGAAGATCTGGACCTGGGGCATCATGCGCGAGAGCACACCCAGGCCCAGATAGAAGACGAGGCCGAACAGGATCAGCGGCGCGGCCAGCTGGATGCCGATGGTGAAGGCCGAGATAAACAGGTCCACCGCCCATTGCGCCGCGTCGCCCCACAGCGGCTCCGCCCCCGCAGGCATCAGCGCGTAGGAACCGACAGCGGCCTGCAGCAGCATGTGATGCAGATTGGTGGTGAAGATCAGCGTGATGAAAAGGATGTTCAGGAAAGCCGCCGGCAACGCGCCGGACTGACCCTGCGCGGGGTCGAAGGCCTGCGCCATCGCCATGCCCGACTGGTAACCGATCACCTGGCCGGCGACCGAGGCCGCAGCGAGGAACAGCCGCGCGGCCGCCCCGATCATCAGTCCGGTCACCAGCTCGGCCAGCATGAAGCCGACAAGGCCGGACATGGTTTCGGGCTGGGGCGGCAGGGAGGGCGCAATCACAGGCCCGACCGCAAAGGCGAAGGCCAGCGCGAAGGATAGCCGTATGCGCACTGGCACGAAGGGCTCGCCGAAGCCGGGCAGCAGCATGAGGATCGCCCCCATGCGGGCAAACACCAGCGCGGCGGCAAAGACGATGGCCGGAAGATCGAAGCTGATCGAGATCACGGCACTAGCCTGCCGCGATTCTGTCCGCGATGCCGGTCATGAATGCGCCGAGGATCGCCCCCATCAGAGGCAGGAAGACGACCAGCGCAAGAAAGATGGCGAAAATCTTGGGCACGAACACCAGGGTCATTTCCTGGACCTGGGTAAGCGCCTGAAACAGCGCGATGATTACGCCAACCGCCAGACCGATCAGCATGATCGGCGCGGCCATGGCCAGCATGGTCCAGATGGCTTCGCGGCCCACATCGAGCACATCAGCGCCGGTCATGTCGTTCAGGGTCCTTCTGATCCTGACAGGGGCTTGGGCTTCAGGGAAGCCGCGCGCCGGTTAAGAAAGGTTAAACGTGCGTTTACCCTTTGCTGCGCCGCCAGCGTTCCATGGAGGAGGAAATGGCGAAGGTCTCCCGGTATTTCGGCGAGCCGGACGGGCGCGGCGGGCGCTCCGATGTCAGCGCCATGATCTCGGCCAGCTTGTTGTGCGCGGCCCCGGCCTGCCCGGCGCCGATATAGGCGTGAAGCTCAACAAGCGCATTGGACAGCGGATCGTCGGCACGGATCACGAAATAGGGTTCATCCTCTGCCAGATCGGGCAGGCAGTCGAACTGTGAAGGGTTGGCTTTGGAGCCCAGCGGCGCATCACTCATTGTTTCAGGCCCTTTCCTGTCTCTTGCGGCAACCCGCATCCAGCTTTGCTTCTAGCCGATTCCACCCCGCTTGGCAGTTGCACACCTGCCCTCTTTTCCAGTGCGGGCAAAATCGCCAAATATCCTCTCATGGACGCGGGCGGCCTGTCCGCCCCGGCCTGATATTTTTTGAGCGTTCTTTTGTTGGAGTGACCCATGACGACCGAGCCCGCCGCAAAGCCTGCGCGGCTGACCCTCTATGCCATCATCGCCGCCGTTTCCGGTGCTCTCTTCATCTCGGTGACGGGCTATCTGACCGTTGCCGCGCTGATCTGGGCGCTGGGCCTCCTGGTACATCTGCCCCTCATCGCCATCGGGATCGGGGAAGGCCTTGCCGCCATCGGCGCGCTGTTTCTCACCGGCGTCCTTATACGCTGGGCGCTGATACTGGAACGCCAGCGGATGAGCGGCGAGCTCGTCTGACAATCCGGGCAAGGCGGACCACCCGTCTTGCCCTCGCCACATTTGACGGCGCACAGTTCTTCTCGGGACTGGACAGGGATTTCAGACTGGGGAGGACAGACCCATGGATTTGCGCCTGATTGCGGCGGCCCCGCTGGCCGCGCTTTTGCTGGTGGCGTGCGGCGACACCCACGAGGATGCCGGCTATCGCGGCGATGAGGCCGCCTATGAATCCGCGCCCGCCGCCGCACCGCAAATGCGCGATATGGCCCTGCAGGCCAGCCGGTCTGCGCCTCCACCGCCTCCACCCTCGCCGGGCGCTGAGGCCGAAGAAGTGGCGCTGCTCGCCTATCGCCACACCTATGGCCTGCGCGTGCCGGCGGCCAATCTGGCCGGTCTGCACACCGCCCATCAGGAAGCCTGCGCCGCCGCGGGCGGGAATGTGTGCCGCGTCATCAATGCCTCGATCAATGACCCTGAGGGCGACCGCCCGACGGGCTCGCTGGAAATCCGCGCGCGGCCGGACTGGATCGCAAGCTTCCGCGCCAGGCTTGGCGATGAGGTGAGCGAGGCAGGCGGCACGATCCACTCGGAGAACACCTCGGTCGAGGATCTGACCACCCAGATTGTCGATGGCGAAGCGCGCCTGCGCGCCCAGACCGCCCTGCGCGATCGTCTGCAGGGCCTCCTGGAGAGCGCGGACGGCCCGATGAGCGATGTGCTGGCGGTGGAACGCGAGCTGGCCCGCGTGCAGGCCGATATCGACGCCCGCGCCAGCGTGATCGCGGCCCTGCGCACGCGGGTCGAGACCTCGCGCCTGACCATCCAGTATCACCCGATTGTCGGCCCGGCCTCGCCGGTGCGCTTCAATCCGATCATGCAGGCACTGGAGGACTTCACCGACACGTTGTCTGAAGGCGTGGCCGCCGTCATCATCTTCGTTGCGGTCATCCTTCCCTGGCTGATCATCGGTGTGCCGCTGGTCTTCCTCGTCCGCTGGCTCTGGAGCCGCCGGAAGAAGAAAAAGGCGGCGGCTGCGAAGGCGGGCTGAACCCTTATTCGGGTGTCATCCCCCGGCCGAGCGTGAGCGAGGTCCGGGGGACCCACGCCTTGAACGTTTGAGCTAGCGATATCTTCGCAGGCATGGGTTCCCCGGACGGCTGACGCCGCCGGGGAATGACAAGGATGAGGCGCTTTCGATGCCCCCAGCGTCATCATTGGACGGGACCGGCAGCTACTAATCCCGCACCACCCGCGCCTTGCCACGTCCGACGGTCAGCGCCTTGATGGCGCCGCGGAAGGTGCGCACCTCCTGCTCGGTCAGGCCCGCGCGGGCGAACATGTTGCGCAAGTTCTGCGTCATCAGCGGCTTTTTCTCTGGCGGGAAGAAGAAGCCCGCCCGCTCCAGCTCATCCTCGAAATGCTGATACATGCGGTGCAGGGCGACCGCGTCGGCAGCCTCTTCCAGCGGTCTGAACTCCTCCGGCGGGGGATCGCCTGCGCGCCATTCATGGGCCAGCACACCGACCGCCATGGCCAGGTTCAGCGAGGCAAATCCCGGCTCAACGGGAAGCGTGAGAATCGCCCGCGAGCGCGCGACCAGCTCATTGGGAAGGCCGGATTTTTCCGCCCCGAACAGGAAGCCCGGCCTCTGCCCCGCCGCGATCAGTCCCCTCGCCTCGGCCATCGCCTCGCGCGCGGTCATCACAGGTTTGACCATGCCGCGGGGGCGCGCGGTGGTGGCGTAGAGTACGGCGCACCCCTCCACCGCCTGATCAATCCCGTCGCAGACCCTCGCGCTTTCATAGAGCGGCGAGCCCGCGCTCATCGCCTCTGCACGCTCATTCGGCCAGCCGTCGCGCGGCGCGACAAGGCGCAGATCGTCCAGGCCGAAATTGGCCATCACGCGCATCGCCGCGCCGATATTCTCACCCATTTGCGGATTGACCAGCACGAAGGCGGGCGCCTTCATGCGCGCGGTGCCATCAGATGACATGCCTGCCCTTTCTTAAACGGGTGCGCGATGCTAGATGACCGCGCGAACCCTATCCGCCCCTCTAGCGCGCGAGCGCGCGCGCCCTCAAGAGAAGAGCACACCGCACATGGCAAAGATCAAAGTCGATACCCCGGTCGTTGAACTCGATGGCGATGAGATGACCCGGATCATCTGGGACCTCATCAAGCAGAAGCTGATCCTGCCCTATCTCGACATTGATCTGAAATACTACGACCTCTCGATCCAGAAACGCGACGAGACCGATGACCAGATCACCATCGAGGCCGCCGAGGCGATCAAGCATTACGGCGTGGGCGTCAAATGCGCCACGATCACCCCGGACGAGCAGCGCGTGGAAGAGTTCGGCCTGAAGAAGATGTGGCGTTCGCCCAACGGGACGATCCGCAACATCCTTGGCGGCGTGGTGTTCCGCGAGCCGATCGTGATCAAGAATGTGCCGCGTCTGGTGCCCGGCTGGACCAAGCCGATCGTCATTGGCCGTCATGCCTTCGGTGACCAGTACCGCGCCACCGACATGGTGGTGAAGGGCCCCGGCAAGCTGACCATGACGTTCACGCCCGCCGACGGCAGCGCGCCGATTACCCACGAGATTTTCGACTTCCCCGGCGGCGGCGTCGCCATGGGCATGTATAATCTGGACGAGTCGATCCGCGACTTCGCGAGAGCCTGCCTGCGCTATGGTCTGGACCGCGGCTGGCCGGTCTATCTCTCCACGAAGAACACGATCATGAAAGCCTATGACGGGCGCTTCAAGGACATCTTCGAAGAGATCTACCAGTCTGAATTCAAAGCCGATTTCGACGCCAAGAAGATCACCTACGAGCACCGCCTGATCGACGACATGGTGGCCGCCGCGATGAAATGGTCGGGCGGCTATGTCTGGGCCTGCAAGAACTATGACGGCGATGTGCAGTCCGACACGGTGGCGCAAGGCTTTGGTTCGCTTGGCCTTATGACCTCCGTGCTGATGACGCCGGACGGCAAGACGGTGGAAGCCGAAGCCGCCCACGGCACCGTCACCCGCCACTATCGCCAGCATCAGCGCGGCGAGCAGACCTCCACCAATTCCATCGCCTCGATCTTCGCCTGGACGCGCGGCCTCTATCACCGCGGCAAGATGGACGGCAATCAGCAGGTGGTTGATTTCGCTCAGAAACTCGAACTCACCGTCACCAAAACGGTCGAGAGCGGCTATATGACGAAGGACCTCGCGCTTCTGGTCGGCGACGAGCAGGGCTGGCTCTCCACGGAAGGCTTCCTGGACAAGCTGGGCGAGCGCTTCGCCGACGCAATGAAGAACTAGGCCTTACGCATTGAGTTTATTGAAGAAAGCCCCGCTGGCGACAGCGGGGTTTTTTGTTGATTTTTTTGTGATGCTCCGCACATCCGTGCGTCGCTGCGGGCAAAAGTGCCCGGCGGCCGGTCGGCCTTGCGGGCCGCAAAGCGGCCCGAAAAGCGCGAACGCGCGCCCGCGACTTTTCGCGGAACATCGCAACGCGGATGCGTTGCGGAAAAAAGCAGCCCCTACCCCCCGAACGCCTCCCGGCAGGGCGCGAAGCGCGCTTCCAGCGCAGCCACGTCGCCGGCCAGTATCAATGGCTGGTTATCCTCAAACAGAGCCGCTTGCCTGTCATAGACATGATCGCGGGTCGTCGCGCCGGATTCAATAGCGTTTTCAATCCATTCGCCGGTGCTGATCATCAAATCCTCGGCAAAGAAATCCGGATCATCATACTGCATGATGACCCCTGCCTGGGCATTGCAATAGATGTTGAGATCAACCTCATCCATCGGGGTGTCCTGCGCCGCCACAAGGCTGGCAAGGATCAGGGCAAGCATGGCTATCCTCCTGTCACTTGGGGCTCGCAACAGGCTGCGCCGCGCCCGGCGCAATGCCAACTGACAAAGCCTGACAGGTGCCTAGCCCGCCTTCTTCACGCGCTTGGGCTTCGGCGCGATGGCGCGATAGCTTTCATCTATCCACCCCTTCAGAAGCTCCACCGGGGCGTCCTCGCCTTCGGGAAACTCGGCAAACACCCAGCCCGACTTGCCCAGGTTATAGCCCGCGGGCGAGGCAAATTCGTGAACGGAGAGAACGGCTTGTCCGGACTCGGGTAGCTTTGCCGTGATGGCGCAGCCCGTGCCGGACCGCCCGCCGGAAAGGAAGGCGAAGCTCTTGCCCTTGACCTTGATGGCGATATCGCCCCAGGGGTGGTGCTCGGTCGCGCCGGGAAGGGAAAGCGCATAATCTACAAGCGCTTGAACGTCCTTGTGCATGGTGTCTCCCTGCCCTGAATCATTGGCCTGCCGCCTAGTCTAGCACCGCGCCTTGCCTGCGGGCAGAAATCGCTTAAGCCTCAGGCCATGAATGAGCTGGCGACACGATTGATGGCGGGGGGCAGGGCCGCGCTGGCGCGGGGGATAACCCTTGTGGAATCCACCCGCACCGACCACCGCGAGGCCGCCCGCGCGCTCATCACCCAAGTCATGGAAAAGACCGGCGGCGCGATCCGCATCGGGCTGACGGGCGTGCCAGGGGCCGGAAAATCAACGCTTATCGAGGCGATCGGCACCTATCTCACCGGCCAGGGCAAGCGCGTGGCGGTGCTGGCGGTCGATCCCTCCTCCACCCGCACGAAGGGTTCAATACTGGGGGATAAAACCCGCATGGGGCGGCTGACAACCGACCCCCACGCCTTCATCCGCCCCTCCCCCTCGGCGGGGACGCTCGGCGGGGTGACGAAGAAGACGCGCGAAAGCCTGCTTCTCTGCGAGGCGGCGGGCTATGATGTTGTAATCATTGAGACAGTCGGGGTTGGCCAGTCAGAGACCGAAATTGCCCATATGTGTGACTGCTTTGTCGCACTCATGCTGCCCGGTGCCGGAGACGAGCTGCAGGGCATCAAGAAGGGCCTGTTGGAGCACGCCGAAATCCTGTTTGTAAACAAGGCGGACGGGGAGAATCTTAAGCGCGCGCAGAAGGCCGCGCGCGACCTGCAGACCGCCCTGCACCTGCTCGCGCCCGCCTCGCCGCACTGGTCGCCCATCGTGCTGACCGGCTCGGCGCTCACCGGAGAAGGCATTGAAAAGCTTTGGGAAACCGTACTCGCCCATCGCAAGGCGCTTTCAGACGCGGACGCGCTCAGCGAACGCCGGCGCGACCAGCAGGTGCGCTGGCTCAACGCCATGATCGAGGCCGATGTGCTGGACAAGTTTCGCGCCGATCCGCGCGTGCGCGCCGTGCTGCCGGGCCTTGAAAAAGATGTCGCCGAAGGCCGCCTTCCGGCCAGTGAGGCGGCAGAGCGGGCGCTCAAAGCCTGGAGTTCACGCGCCCACGACTAGGCGGCGCAGATCCGCCAACCTACTCAGCCGCCAGCTTTTTTGCCTGCCCCACCCAGTCTTCACGGGCGATGCGGCCACGCGCATTGAGCGCCGCGTCAAAGCGGTTGATATCGTCCTTTTTCCAGGCCGCGATCTGCGCAAACTGCGTGACGCCTTCGGCCTTCAACGCCTCCACGGCCTTCGGACCCAGCCCTTTTATGCGGGATAAGTCATCGGCAGTGGCGGCTTTGGAAGCGACAGGTTTTGACGGCGCTGGCGCGGCTGTCTTGCCCTCCGGAACAGGGGGTTTTGCCCCCCCGGAAACAGGTTTTTCACCCTGCTTTTCCAGTGTGGCAGAAGTGTCACGCGCCGGGCGGCCGGGGATAGGGTCGGAGGCCGGAGACGGCGCCGCCCGTCCGGGCAGTCGTAGCGGCATTTTCACCTCATGCGCGCGCAGCACCCATCCGGCGATCCCGCCGACAATCGCCGCGAGCAGGAGCAGCACCCACATCTGCCAGACCAGCCACATCATGATCTATTCGTCTCCATTTTCGCCTGGCGTCGCATCAACGACGCGCGTGATCCCGCCGGCTACCATCCCGCCAGCCCAGTCGGCCTGACGCACTGCGCGCAAGGCGCGCTCCCGCGCAGCATCCGAGGGCGGTTCGCCGCTCAGCACAAGGCGCTGTCCCGACATGGAAATTTCCGCCCATCCGGCCTCACCCACGCGCTCCAGCGCGGCTTGCGCCCGCGCTTCCAGCCGGGCTTCCAGCGCGCCTGCGCTCCAGGGCGAGAGATGCGCCGCCCAGATGGCAAACAGGATGAAGACCCCGGCCGAAATCAGCCAGGCGCGGTATCGAATCAGGGGTTCAAGCCGGTTCATGCCGGCAAGCTTAGCGCGAAGCGGGACAAGAGTTTAGGGGGAAATCGGCGGGGTGCCTGTTCGGGCGTCTTCCAGCGTCATTCCCCGGTGGCGATAGCCATCCGGGGAACCCATTCCTCGTTGGTTTCCGCAACGCATCCGCGTTGCGATGTTCCGCGAAAAGTCGCGGGCGGCCGTTCGGCCTGGTGCCCCCTGACGGGGGCGAACTGGCTCCGCGGCGCGATAGCGCCGCAAGCGCGACCGCGCGTCCGCAGCTTTAGCGAGGAGCGACGCACGGATGTGCGGAGCATCACCAATAGATGGGTCCCCGGGACCGCTACGCGGCCCGAGGATGACGAGCGGGGCAGACATCACTCCCTGATCTTCTCATAGGCAGGCAGGGTGAGGAATTCCTCGAACGCCTCATCGAGCGCCAGCGATGTGAGGATATCCTCGGCCTCGCCAAACCGGCCCTGCCCCCAGGCGTTATCGCCGATCTCGGCGCGGATGGCCTTGGCGGCCTCGCCAATCACTTCGCGCACGTAAGCGGCATCGACAACGCGGCCCTCCGCCGTCTTTGCGCCATGCGTGCGCCATTGCCAGAGCTGGGCGCGGCTGATCTCGGCGGTCGCCGCATCCTCCATGAGGTTATGGATCGGCGCTGCGCCCCGCCCCTGCAGCCATGAGGCGATATAGCGGATGGCGACATCGGCATTCGCGCTGACGCCCGCATGCGTGATCGTGCCTTCAGGCGCGGTCAGCAGCGCGGCGGCATCTTCGGTCACGTCGGGGATTTTCGAAAGCTGGTTGGGGCCGGTCATCACGGCGTTGAACGCCTCCATGGCGACGGGGACGAGAGCCGGGTGGGCGACCCATGCGCCGTCATGGCCGATTGTCGCTTCGCGCGTCTTGTCGGCCTTCACCTTGGCGATGGCCGCTTCATTGGCCGCGTCATCGCCCTTGACCGGAATGAAGGCGCTCATCCCGCCCATGGCGTGTGCGCCGCGCCGGTGACACACCGCGATCAGGCGCTTGGCGTAAGCGGCCATGAAGGGCACGGCCATGGTCACCTGGCCCCGGTCTGGCAATATGGCAGCCGGGTTCGTTTTCTGGCGCTTGATATAGCTGAAGATATAGTCCCAGCGCCCGGCATTGAGCGCGGTGATGTTCTCGCGCAGGGCGTAGAGGATTTCATCGAGCTCGAAGGTCGCCGGAATCGTCTCGATCAATATGGTCACGCGCACCGTGCCTGTGGGCAGGCCCAGCACCGTCTCGCAATGGCTGATAACGAGCGACCAGAGCTGCGCCTCCTCCATCGTCTCCAGCTTGGGCAGGTAAAAGTAAGGCCCCGTGCCGTTCTTTTTCAGCTGGGCGTGATTGTGCAGGAGGTAGAGCGCAAAATCGGCAAAGCCGCCGCTTACGCTCGCGCCATCGATCTCGATATGGGCTTCATCGAGGTGCAGGCCGCGCGCACGCACGATAAGGACCGCATGGTCTTTTTTGAGCGCATAGGATTTGCCGCTATCGGGATCGGTGTAATCGATCTTTTTGTGGACCGCGTCGCGCAGGTTTACCTGCCCGTCCATCATGTTCGTCCATGACGGGGTGGAAGCGTCCTCAAAGTCCGCCATGAAGCATTTCGCGCCGCAATTGAGCGCGTTGATGATCATCTTGCGATCCACAGGCCCGGTGATCTCCACGCGCCGGTCAGCAAGGTCAGCCGGGGCGGCAGGCACCGTCCATTCGCCCGCCCGGATGGCTTTCGTGTCGGCCCGGAATCCCAGCGTCTCGGCACCGGAATCCAGCCGCTTCTGGCGCTCCAGCCGCGCCGCCATCAGCGCCTTGCGGCGCGCATCGAACCGACGGTGGATATCGGCCAGCAGGCCAAGCGCCTCTGCGGTAAGGATCGTCTCATAACCGGGGCGTATCGCGCCTTTTATGGCAACGCCCTTCGGCGTGGTGATGGCTGTTCCGGTCATGTGCATTTCCTTTTTTACTCGTTTTCCCGGCGCAAGCCGGGATCCAGTCTTTTAGTGATGCTCAGCCCATCCGGGCTTCGCTCCTCGCATTAGCTCGGGCGCGCGGTCGCGCTTGCGGGCCGCTATGCGGCCCGGGAAGCCTGAGCGTGGTAGTCCCCGTGCCCGGGCATTCACACCAACTCCCCTGCCGATACCACAACCCCGTCCCGGTCGGCATGGACCCATGTGCCGCGCGCAATGGTGACGCCCGCAAAGCGCAAGGTGACGCCGCGCGTGCCAAGCCCGCGCTTGTCGGTCTTGCGCGGGATGAGCCCCAGCGCCAGCACGCCAAGCGGTTCGGCCTCCAGCTCGTGTACGTCGCGCACCGCGCCGTGGACAATAATCCCCGCCCAGCCATTCCCCGCCGCCAGCTTCGCGAGGTCTCCCCCGACCATCGAGCGGGCAAGGCTCGCCCCGCCATCAATGACCAGCACCCGGCCCTCACCGGGCTCGGCCAGAACCTCACGCACCCGCGAATTGTCCTCATAGGCGAGGATCGTTTCGGCGGCGCCAGAGAACACCTGCCGCCCGCCAAAATGGGTGAAAAGCGGGGCCATCACCTGCACCTGGTCAGGATAAGTGTCGCAGAGGTCTGCGGTGTGGGGCATGTGAGCTCTTACCTCAGTGTCATCCTCCGGCCGCGTAGCGGTCCGGGGGACCCATTCCTCTTTAGCTCCGCAACGCATCCGCATTGCGATGTTCCGCGAAAAATCGCGGGCGGGCGGTCGCCCTTGCGGCCCGAAATTTTACCTCTCAGGCATGGGTGGCCCGGACCTCGCTCGCGCTCGGCCGGGCCATGACAGCTTTTCGCTACTCCGCCGCCGTTGCCTTGAACTGGTCGGTTTCGGTGCTCTCGCCCATGGCCGTGGTGGTGGCTTCCCCGCCCGACAGGGTGAGGTTGACGAGATCGAAATAGCCGGTGCCAACCTCGCGCTGGTGGCGCGTGGCGGTGTAGCCATCCTTCTCGGCGGCGAACTCGGCCTGTTGCAGCTCCGAATACGCGCCCATGCCGCGATCGCGATAGCCGCGGGCGAGCTCGAACATGCCGAAATTGAGCTGGTGGAAGCCGGCGAGCGTCACGAACTGGAACTTGTAGCCCATAGCGCCCAGCTCGCGCTGGTAGGTCTCGATGGTGGCCTTGTCGAGGTTCTTTTCCCAGTTGAAGGAAGGCGAGCAGTTATAGGCCATCATCTTGCCAGGATAGGCTTTCTGGATGGCTTCGGCAAAGCGCTTTGCCTCCTCCAGATTGGGCTTGGAGGTCTCCCACCAGAGGAGGTCAGCCACCTTCGCGTAAGCAAGGCCGCGCTTGATGCAGTGCTCGACGCCGACGCCCTTTTTCAGCCGGAAGAAGCCTTCCGCCGTGCGGCCCGCATCGAAATCGATGAACTCGTGATCGCGTTCATCAATATCGGAGTTGATGAGGGTCGCGCTCTCTGCATCGGTACGCGCGACCGTGATGGTCGGCACCCCCATAATATCAGCCGCGAGGCGCGCGGCATTCAGGTTGCGCTCGTGCTGGCTCGTCGGGATCAGCACCTTGCCGCCCAGATGCCCGCACTTCTTCTCGGCTGCCACCTGATCCTCGAAGTGGACGCCTGCCGCACCCGCCTCGATGAAGGCCTTCATGATCTCAAAGCAGTTCAGCGTGCCGCCAAAGCCGGCCTCGGCATCGGCCACAATGGGGGCAAACCAGTCGCGGCTCGCCTTGCCGGTCTCGGCAACTTCGATCTGGTCAGCGCGCTGGAGCGTGCGGTTGATCTTGCGGGCCAGCTCCGGCGCGGAATTGGCCGGGTAGAGCGACTGGTCGGGATACATCGCCCCTGCGGTGTTGGCGTCCGCCGCCACCTGCCAGCCGGAGAGGTAGATGGCTTTCAGCCCTGCGCGCACCATCTGCATGGCCTGATTGCCCGAAAGAGCGCCCAGCGCATTGATGTAGGGCTCGGTCTTGAGGAGCTGCCACAGGCGGGCCGCACCGCGCTCGGCGAGCGTATGGCTGACCTGCACGGAGCCGCGCAGCTTGATCACCTCTTCGGCGGTGTAATTGCGCTCAATGCCGTCAAAGCGGCCAGGAGCAGCGGCGGGAACGAGATCGTAGAATGTGGTCATGGCTGACCTCCCTCATCAAGAAACTTGTGAGGGTTTTACAATGCATGTGGGAACGGGGGAGAGTTTTCAGCTGTGAAATGAGGCAGGGCTGTATGAAATCTGTATACCTAAGTCTGTGATTATGTAAATTTCATACAAATTGTACCGGAGACGCCGCCATGGAAGAGACGCAGGGCAAGCTGTTTGCGGGCGCGCGCCTGCGCCGTCTGCGCCGGGAGCTGGGGCAGTCGCAGGGCGAGTTTGCGGCCAGCCTTGGCATTTCCGCCAGCTACCTGACGCTGCTGGAGCGCAATCAGCGCCCGCTCACCGCGCGCGTCCTGCTGGCGCTGGCCGAGCAATACGACATCGACGTGCGCGCCTTTGCCAGTGAAGCCGACCGCCAGCTTGTCACCGATCTGACAGAGGCGCTCTCCGACCCGGTGCTGAAGGGCGCGGAGCTGGATGCGCGCGACATACGCGAGCTGGCTGATGCCCACCCGCGCGCGGCTGAGGGCTTTGCCCGGCTATATCTGGCTTACCGGGAGACGCAGGCCGCCACGGCTGATCTAGCCGCACGGCTGGGTGACGGGGCAGGCGGGCAGGTCTATTCCGCGCTGGAGGCGGTGCGCGATGCGCTGGACAATGCGCAGAACCATTTCCCCGCGCTGGAGGAGGCAGCCAGCCGCTTGCGTGCGTCCGCCAGGCTGGACGAGGAAGGGGCCGAGGCCGGTCTTGCCCTCTGGCTGCGCAGCCAGCACGGCGCGGCGATACGCACCTATGATGACGAAGTGATGGGCGGGGCGCAGCGCCGGTTCGATTTCCACGCCCGCAAGCTCCTGCTGGCCGAGCGCCTCTCCGCGCCTGCCCGCCTCTTCCACACCGCGACGGCTGTCGTGCTGCTCGATTGCGCCGAGGCGCTGGATGCGCAGGTCGCGCGTGCCGCCTTCCCCGATCCGGCGGCGGCCCGGCTCTACCGGGCGAGCCTGGCGAGCTACACGGCGGCGGCCCTGCTCATGCCCTATGACCGGGTTTTCGAGGCGGCAGAAGCCAGCCGCTATGACATTGATCTTCTGGCCCGGCGCTTCGGGGCGAGCTTTGAACAGGTCTGCCATCGCTTCACCACGCTGAACCGTCCGGCGCGCCGCGGCGTACCCTTCTTCATGATGAAGACCGATGCAGCCGGTAATATCACCAAGCGGTTTGGCGGCGGGGTGATCCCGTTTGCCCGGTCAGGGGGGAGCTGCGTGCGCTGGCGGCTGCATGATGCGCTGCGCATGCCCGAGCGGGTGCATGTGCAGGCGGTCGAACTGACCGACGGGTCGCAATATCTCTCCATCGCGCGCGCGGTGGAGCGCATCCTGCCCGGCGGTACGGCTAGCCTATCGGTTGTGGCGCTGGGCTGCGAGATGAAGGAGGCCCACCGGTTGGGCTACGCCGCGCCGCAGGATACCCCTTCGGGAATCGGCCTGTCCTGCCGTCTGTGCGAGCGGGCTGACTGCGCCGAACGCGCCTTCCCGCCATTGCAGCGCTCCTTGCGCTTTGACACCCATGTGCGCGGTGCCAGCCCGTTCAGCTTCGGGTGAGGCGCGCCCTATTCCTCCCGCCCGTCCTCGGCCCCTTCAAGGAAGTCGAGGTGGAAGCGGGCCTCCTCGCCATCGTCCAGCGGGTCTTCATTGTCGGCAAGGCGGGCCGGGTCTGGAATGTCGAAATTGGCCGGCAGGCGCGATGATAGCAGCCCGGCTGCCTTGAGATCGCCCAGCCCCGGCAGGTCGGTGATCGCAGCAAGGCCGAAATACTCAAGGAACGCGTCCGTCGTACCGAAAGTGACAGGCCGGCCGGGGCTGCGGCGGCGGCCGCGCAGGCGTATCCATTTCAGCTCGAACAACAGGTCGATCGTGCCCTTGGAAACGGCCACGCCGCGTATCTCCTCGATCTCGGCGCGCGTGACCGGCTGGTGATAGGCGATGATGGAGAGCGTCTCCAGCGCGGCCTGGGAGAGCTTTTTCGGTTCCTCGCGCACTTCCGCGAGCAGATGGGCAAGATCAGGCGCGGTTTCAAACCGCCAGCGCCCGCCTACCTCGCTGACACGGACCCCTGCATTCTCATAGCGCTTTTGCAGGGCGGCGACGGTGGCGGGAATATCGGTGCCGGCCGGAAGGCGCGCGGCCAGCGTCTCGGCATCCAGCGGTTCAGAGGCGGCAAACAGCAGCGCTTCGGCCATACGCAGGGCGCGTTCTGACGGCTCGGCGATCTCGTGCGGGCCGGACACGCCATCGCCGTCTTGCGGGCCCTGGCGGGCGCGCAGGCGGGCAATCGCCTCGGCTATCGGATCGCTCATGGCCGGCCCTCCTGACCGCGCATCCAGACGGGCCCATAGGTTTCGTCCTGCCGCAGGGACGCCTCGCCATCCTTGGTGATTTCCAGCGCCGCCAGAAGTGAGGATGCCATCAGGGATTCCGGTGGCGGGGCATCCGGCCCCAGCTCGCCCTCACCCGGGATCAGCGCGTCCAGCCGCTCCCACCCCGTCAGGCGCTTGGCCAGTATGCTGAGCCGCGCCCGGGCCGCTTCCAGCGAATAGACGCGCGGCGTTTCAGGCCGGTAGGTGGAGAAGGCGTATTTCTCGCGCGTGCCTGCATAGGCCTTGAGCAGGTCGAACAGGCTCGCCTCATATTGCGGTGCACGGATGGAGCGCACACCTTCGGGCGCGCCGCGCGTGAACACGTCACGCTTCAGGAGATGTCTGTCATAAAGCGCTTCTCCCCCTGCGCGCATCGCATCGAGCCGCATCAGGCGGAAGGCAAGCGCAGCCGCCATCATTTCCGGCTCCGGCTCATCGGTGTCAGGCCGGGGCTTGGGCAGGAGCAGGCGCGATTTCAGATAGGCGAGCCAGGCCGCCATGACGAGATATTCCGCTGCGATATCCAGCCGCTTTTCTCGCGCCGCCTCGATGAAGATCAGATATTGCTCGGCCAGGGCCAGAATGGAAATCTTGGCCAGATCCACCTTGTTCTTGCGCGCCAGATGCAAGAGCAGGTGCAGCGGGCCTTCCCAGCCATCCAGCTCCAGGATCAGGGCATTGCCCGTCTCGTCGGCGTCCCCCGCCGCTTCAAAGCGGACATCTTCCTCGAACAGATCGCTCATGGCGCGGGTGCCTCCAGCCCGGCTTCTGCAAAGCAGCGCGCCATGGCGTCATTGGTGGCGGCCACGTCCAGACCGGCCGGCGTCCCGCGCGCCTCTTCTGCGGCTTTGGCCCGCTCCAGCGCCTTGCCGGAGAGACTGATGGCGGCATGGGCGACCTCCACCATTTCGGCGCGCTCGCCATTGCAGTGGAGCAGCATGTCGCAACCCGCACTGAGCGCACGCTCCCCGCGCTGGCGCAGCGTACCGTCCAGCGCCTTCATGGAGAGATCATCGCTCATCAGAAGGCCGTCAAAGGCCATCTCCCCGCGGATGATCTGCGCGATCACATCCTTTGACAGGGTGGCGCAGTTTTCAGGGTCAATGGCGGTGAAGGTGACATGGGCCGTCATCGCCATGGGCGCAGCGTCAGCCACGCCCCGGAAGGCCGCAAAGTCTGTGTTGTGCAGGGTCTCGTGGTCCTCGCGCACAACGGGCAGGGCGAAATGGCTGTCAGCATCGGCGCGGCCATGGCCGGGAATATGCTTGATGACGCCGGCCACGCCCTGATCCTTCAGCCCCGCCAGCGCCGCGCGCGCCATCTCGGCGACGGAGCCGGGTTCGGCGTGGAAGGCACGGTCGCCAATCACTGCGTCTGCGCCGGGAATAGCGAGGTCCACCACCGGCGCGCAGTCGCAATCAATGCCCAGATCACGCAACTCCTGCGCGAGCAGCCGGTGATTGAGGCGTACAGCCTCCAGCGCCAGTTCCGGTTCCCGGTCCCACAGCTCGCCAAAGCGCGCTGCAGGCGACGCGGCGCGCCATGTGGGGGCTTTCAGGCGCTGCACCCGTCCGCCTTCCTGATCAAGGAAAACGGGTGCATCCCAACCCACGCAGTCGCGCAGATCATTGACGAGGCGCACGATCTGTTTGGGCCGGTCGATATTGCGCCCAAAGAGTATGAAGCCCCAGGGGTTCGCATCGCGCAGGAAAGCTTTCTCGTCGGGTGTCAGCACCTCGCCGGAAACGCCATATATCGCGGCGCTTGCGCTCACCTTGCGGCCACCAGGCAGTCCTGCCCGCGCGAGGACAGGGTCTGGCAATAGCGCGAGGCTTCATCGCGCGTCTCGAACCCGGCAATGCGCAGGCGGTGATAAATGCCGCGCGCACCCAGATTGGCCTCCACGATGGAGGGGCTGCGCCCGCCCGCCAGATCGGGAAAGCGCGCGATGAAGGCGATCCACGCCTCCTCGGCTTCCTCGATAGTGCGGAAGGCGGCGATCTGGACCACGAAATTGCCGCTGGCGCTGGCCGCAGGAGCAGGACGCGATGCGGCGGGCTGCTCGGCCGGTGCTTCGGCCCGCTGCACCGGCTCCGTCTCACGCTCGCGCGCCGGTTCGGGCGCAGGCTCAGGCGCGGTCTCCGGCTCGTCAGCAGGCTCGCTGCCGCGGGGCCGTTCCAGCCGGTCAGTATCTTCGGTCTCCACCGTCAGGGGCGGGCGCTCCGGCGCCGACACCGGCTCTTCCGGCCCCGGACGCACCGTCGCATCGATTTCTGCCGTTTCAACGCGTGCCTGCTCGCGCTCACGCAGGCGGTAGGCCTCAATGTCCTGGCCGGGAGTTTCGACGCCGCCCGGATCGGTGGGGGCCACGCGCCAGGGCTGGCTGTCGGCGGTGAGGATGGGGGCGGTATTGCGCTCGCGCACGCCCAGATTATACGCGCTCCACACCACGCCGAGGAACAGGACCAGCACCACGGCAGCGGCCAGCAGCAGGATCGGCCCGCGCCGGCCATGTCCGTCCTCACGCGCATCGAACGTGTCGAAATCGTCATCGGCAGGCGAATAGCTCTGGCTGTACCGGTCCCTGGCGGACATGTTGATCCTGTATCCAGTATGGCTTGGCGCGAATCAGTAGCGCGCGCTGTTCGTTAACAGAGTATCAAGATGTGAAGCGCCGCGCCTGCAATCAGCGCCAGGCTTCCACATGAAAAAGCTTGCGGTGCTCGTCAATCGCGTAGCGGTCCGTCATCCCGGCAATGTAATCGCACACCACACGCGCCGTCACCGGGCTGGATGCAGCATCGGCCTGGTGCTGGAACTCGGTCGGCAACAAGGCAGGATCCTCAAGGAAGGCCGCGAACAGGTCGCGCACGATGCGCTTGCCCTTCTCCTTGGCCCGTTTCACCTTGTATTGCAGATACATGTTTGCGTAGAGGAAGCGCCGCACCGCCGAGAGCTTCTCCATCATCGGCTCTGAAAACGCGACCAGCGCATGGTCGAGCGCGCGCACATCTTCTGCCGATTTCACGCCCGAGGCCGCGATCCGCGCGCGAGTTTCATCCAGCACGTCATTGACCATCAGCCCGATCAGACGGCGCACGGCCTCATGGATCATCAGGCTGGTTCCGATATCGGGATATTCGGCCCGCACGCCGGCAAACACCTCGCCGGCCAGCGGCAGGGCCATCACCTCGTCGAGTTTCAGTATGCCCGCCCTCAGCCCGTCATCGATATCGTGATTATTGTAGGCGATATCATCCGACAGGGCCGCGATCTGCGCCTCCACCGATGAGTGGGTGTGCAGCTCCAGCGCCTCCCAGTCCTCATAGGCGGTAAAGCCCCAGGGCAGGCTCGCCGGATCATCGCCCTTCTTCATCAGCGGGCCGTTATGCTTCACGACGCCTTCCAGCGTCTCCCAGGCCAGGTTCAGCCCGTCAAAGCGCGGATAGCGCCGCTCCAGCCGCGTGATCACGCGCAGCGTCTGGGCGTTGTGGTCAAACCCGCCAAAACCCGCCATCGCTTCGGCCAACCCATCCTCGCCGGAATGGCCAAACGGGGGATGGCCGAGATCGTGAGCAAGGGCTGCGGCCTCGGCGAGGTCTTCGTCCACCTGCAGCGCGCGCGCCAACGTGCGGGCAATCTGCGCCACCTCCAGCGAATGGGTCAGGCGCGTGCGGTAATGATCGCCCTCATGGGCGACGAAGACCTGCGTCTTCTCCTTCAGCCGACGGAACGCACTGGAATGGATGATGCGGTCGCGGTCGCGCTGGAAGGGCGTGCGGGTGGCGCTTTCGGCTTCGGGAAAATGACGCCCGCGCGAACGGGCCGGATCGCAGGCATAGGGCGCGCGTTCAAAAGCCATTTTCCTGTTTCCTCATCGGCCAGCCTTTATTCCTGCAGGCAATACGTCCATATATCGGAGAGTTGTCCTGTCTGGAACCGCACTGCCCATGAGCGAGATCCCGCTTACCCTGTCTGAAAATGCCGCGCGGCAGATCAATACGATCCTGGCGAGCCAGGGCGCGCAGTATTTACGCGTATCGGTCGTGGGCGGCGGCTGTTCGGGTTTTTCCTACAAGTTCGATCTGGAAACCGCGCGCGCAGAGGACGATCTCGCGATCGAGCGCGACGGCGCGACCGTGCTGGTCGACCCGATGAGCATGGATTTCCTCGCCGGGTCCGAGCTCGATTACGCTGACGAGCTGATCGGCGCCGCCTTCAGGATCACAAATCCCAACGCCACGGCCGCGTGCGGGTGCGGGACCAGCTTTTCCATCTGACATATTGATCCGGGGGAAGTTCATGGACGTTGCCACCGCCTTGAAGCAGCGCATCTCCACGCGCGCGTTTCTGGACACGCCCGTCAGCGAGGCGGAGGTGCGCGCCATTCTGGATGAGGCACGCTGGGCGGCTTCGGGCGGCAATCTCCAGCCCTGGCGGGTGAAAGTGGTGGCCGGCGAGGCGCGCCAGCGCGTCATCGACGCGGTGCAGGCAAAGCTGGCCACCGATCCCTTCACCAATGAGGCGGATTTTCCCGTTTACCCCGAAAGCCTGTGGGAGCCCTATCGCTCGCGCCGCTATCAGGTGGGCGAGGACATGTATGCGCTTCTGGGCATACCGCGCGAGGACAAGGGCGCGCGTCTGGCGCACCTGATGGCGAACTATCAGTTCTTCGGCGCGCCGGTGGGCCTCTTCTTCCTCATCGATGAGCGCATGAACCCCAATCAGTGGGCGCATCTGGGCATGTTCATGATGAGTATCTGCCTCGCGGCAGAGGCGCGCGGCCTGGCTTCCTGCATGCAGGAAGCCTGGACGCCGCACAGCAAGACCGTGGCAGGCGCGCTCGGCGTCGAAGCGCCCGAGATCGTCTATTGCGGCATGGCGCTGGGGTATGCCGACACATCCGCCAAGGTGAACCAGCTGCGCTCACGCCGGGCCGGGATCGACGAGATCGCGGAGTTTGAGGGGTTTTAGGGAATCCTTCTCCTTCGTTTTTCCGGCGAACGCCGGTGAAACGGCGAACCCCTCACACCCCGCAGGTCACCAGCCCGTCGCAGAACATGGTGGTGACCGCGAGATACGCCATCACCGCGCAGACCCAGATCACCGGCGGCAGGAAGACCCACATTACGCCCGCGCCCGGCCGCCGCGTGAAAAACACCGGCCAGCCGATCAGCACCGAGGCAAGCGCGATCCACGGCCCGGCCATGAGCAGGGCCTGAGCGGCGATCAGCGCGTAGGGATGCGCCCCTTCTGCCTGCGCCGTAGCCAGCAGCAGGCGCGCTTGCGGCCACAGGGTCAGGCCGTAAAAGCCGAGTCCCGCTGAACTCAGGCTTGCCAGCAGCAGGGTGGGGCCTGCTAGAAAGGGGGTACGGCGTTCGCGGCCCTGCGCCCTGACGCCCTCGCCACGCATCCCTCTGCCTCCCTCCCAGCGGCGCCCGAAGGCGCGAAAGCGCATACTAGCATGACTCTCTCCATCGCGACGTGGAACGTGAATTCCATCAAGGCCCGCCTGCCCAACGTGCTGGAATGGCTGGGCGAAGCGAAGCCCGACATTGCCTGCCTGCAGGAGATCAAATGCGTGGACGAGGCCTTTCCGCGCGAGGAAATCGAGGCGCTCGGCTATAATGTCGAGACGGTGGGCCAGAAGAGCTATAATGGCGTCGCCCTGCTCTCGCGCTTCCCCATCGAGGAGGTGGCGCAGCGCGCCCTGCCCGGCGATGAGAGCGACGAGCAGGCCCGCTATATCGAGGCGGTGATCGGCGCGCCCAATGGCCCTGTGCGCGTGGCCAGCATCTACCTGCCCAACGGCAACCCCGCCCCCGGCCCCAAGCATGATTACAAGCTCGCCTGGATGGAACGTCTGCGCGCCCATGCGAAGGGTCTGCTGGCCTATGAGGAGCCGCTGGTGCTGGCGGGTGATTACAACATCATCCCGCGCGATGTGGACGTGCATGACCCGGCCGCGTGGGAGGGCGATGCCCTGATCCGCCCCGACAGCCGCGATGCCTTCTTCGCGCTGTTGTGGCTGGGCTATACGGAAGCCTTCCAGCATTGTGACGGGCGGGCCGACCAGTACACCTTCTGGGACTATCAGGCAGGCGCCTGGCCGAAAAATCACGGCATCCGCATCGACCATCTCCTGTGCTCGCCGCAGGCCGCGGACAGGCTGAAATCAGTCGAGATCCACAAGGATGTGCGCGGCAGGGAAAAAGCCTCGGACCACGTGCCGGTGGTGGGTAGCTTCGCGCTGTAACGGCAGGGCAAAACGCCAACAAAAAACCCGCCAGCGGGGCTGGCGGGTTTTCGCATTCCGATGATCGAAGAGGCGTCTTACGACGCGTAGAATTCGACCACGAGGTTCGGTTCCATCTTCACCGGATACGGCACATCGGAGAATTCCGGGATCCGGGTGTAGGTGGCTTTCATCGCCTTGGCGTCAAGATCGATATAGTCCGGCACGTCGCGCTCCGGGCTGTCGAGAGCCTCGAGCACGAGGGCCATGTTGCGCGACTTCTGGCGCACTTCGACCACGTCACCGGGCTTTACCTGGTAGGAGGCAATGTTGACGCGCTTGCCGTTCACCAGCACGTGGCCGTGATTGACGAACTGGCGCGCGGCAAAGACGGTCGGCACGAACTTGGCGCGGTAGACCACGGCATCCAGACGGCTTTCCAGCAGGCCGATCAGGTTCTCCGCGGTGTTGCCGCGGCGGCGCTGGGCTTCATCATAGATGCGCGAGAACTGCTTCTCGGTGATGTTGCCGTAATAGCCCTTGAGCTTCTGCTTGGCCATCAGCTGGAGGCCAAAGTCGCTCATCTTGCCCTTGCGGCGCTGGCCGTGCTGGCCGGGGCCGTAGGAGCGGGTGTTCACCGGAGACTTCGGACGGCCCCAGATGTTTTCGCCCATACGGCGGTCAATTTTGTATTTCTGCGAATGACGCTTCGACATGGTTCTCTCTTTTGTGACGCGGCCCGGCAACTGGCTCCCCCGCAAGGCCAGCCGCTTTGAAACACGGCGGTTCACGCATCGTCCCGTGGTTTACAGAACAGGGCCGTATTCCAGCCCCAGCGCGAGGGAAGCGCGGCTTATGCTGCAAGGGGGGCAAATTGTCAATTCAGACAGGTGAAGAGGGGGAGTTGGGTGCCTGCCCCCTACATTGCCCTGCTAGCTATCCAGGAAGCTTCTGAGTTTGCGGCTGCGGCTGGGGTGTTTCAGCTTGCGCAGCGCTTTAGCCTCGATCTGGCGGATACGCTCGCGCGTCACCGAGAATTGCTGGCCGACCTCTTCGAGCGTGTGATCGGTATTCATGCCGATCCCGAAGCGCATGCGCAGCACACGCTCCTCACGCGGAGTGAGGCTGGCGAGCACCAGCGTGGTGGTCTCGCGCAGGTTGGAATGGATCGCCGCATCGATGGGCAGGACCGCATTCTTGTCCTCGATGAAATCGCCGAGGTGGGAATCCTCCTCATCGCCAATCGGCGTTTCAAGGGAGATCGGCTCCTTGGCGATCTTCATCACCTTGCGCACTTTTTCCAGCGGCATGGAGAGCTTTTCAGCCAGCTCCTCAGGCGTCGGCTCGCGGCCGATCTCGTGGAGCATCTGGCGGCTGGTGCGCACGATCTTGTTGATCGTCTCGATCATATGCACCGGAATACGGATCGTGCGGGCCTGGTCCGCGATGGAGCGGGTAATGGCCTGCCGGATCCACCAGGTGGCATAGGTGGAGAATTTGTAGCCGCGGCGGTACTCGAACTTGTCGACCGCCTTCATGAGGCCGATATTGCCCTCCTGGATCAGATCCAGGAATTGCAGACCGCGATTGGTGTATTTCTTGGCGATGGAGATGACGAGGCGCAGATTGGCCTCCACCATTTCCTTCTTGGCGATACGCGCCTCGCGCGCGCCTTTCTGAACAGTGGCGACGATGCGGCGGAAATCGTCGATCGGCACGCCGGATTCCTGAGCAAGATCAGAGATCTGCTCGCGGATCTGTGCGGCTTCCCTTTCTTCACGCTCGGCAAACTTCTTCCAGGCGGCGGACTTGTCCTTCCACCCATCAAGCCAGTTCGGGTCCAGCTCATGGCCCTGATAGGCGCTCATGAACTCGTGACGCGGCACACCATGCGCCTCGGCTGAGCGCAACAGCTTGCCCTCCAGCACGACAAGACGCTTGTTGATGGCATCCAGCTGTTCGACCAGCGCCTCGATCCGGGCGTTGTTGAGATTGAGCGAGTTGAGGTTGGCCACGATGGACTCGCGTACACCCTCATAGGTCTCGCGGTCCTTCTTGGAGAGGTCCTTGCCTTCCATGCGCAGGCCAACCAGCTTGTCCTGCAGCTTGCGGAAAGTAGTGAAATCGCCCGCTACCGCGTCCAGCGTCTCCATGACGCCTTCGCGCAATTCCGCTTCCATCGCCGCGAGGGAGAGGTTTGCGCCCTCATCATCATCGTCCTCTTCCTCACCAGAGGCCGCCGCTTCGCCTTCTTCGCCAGACTTTTCCTCATCCTCGTCCGACGGGGTGCGGGTGGCGGGGCGGATATTGGCGGCCGGGCCGCGGCCCGCATCAGGCGCGCCGGTTTCGGAATGGTCCTCGCGCACGCCGCCATAGGTGGCATCCAGATCGATGATATCGCGCAGCAGCACCTGGCCGGACTGCAGCTCTTCGCGCCAGACCATGATGGCTTCAAACGTCAGCGGGCTTTCGCAAAGCCCCCGGATCATCGCATTACGGCCCGCCTCGATGCGCTTGGCAATCGCGATCTCGCCCTCGCGCGAGAGCAGCTCCACCGAGCCCATTTCGCGCAGATACATGCGCACCGGATCATCGGTACGGTCCTGGGCAGAGGTGGTGTTCTGGCCGGCGACAGCGCTTTTCGACTTGGCGGCGACGGCACGCGTGCGGCCTTCCTCCTCCTCGTCCTCACTGCTTTCGCCCGCATTGGCGTCAGCGTCCTCGACGTCTTCCTCGTTATCGACCACGGTGATGCCCATTTCGGAGAGCTGGGCGAGCACGTCCTCGATCTGCTCGGAGGTGAACTCCTCGGACGGGAGCACCTTGTTCAGCTCGTCATGGGTGACATAGCCGCGCTTCTTGGCGGTTTTCACCATCGCCTTGACCGACAGGTCATTGAGATCGAGAAGCGGGCCGTCCTGATTTTCCGGGGCCGCTTCGGCCGTCTCGGTCGCTGCTTTGGTCATGCCTGACTTGAACTCCCTTGATGCGTTCCGCCGGGACCCCGCATCACAAATGATTAAACCCGCGCAGCGCTATCGGCGCCGGCGGCTGGCCTTGTATCCCGCAATCAGCTGGCGCACGCTTTCACTGTCCCCGCGCGCCAGTGCTTCGCTTTCCAGCTGGCGCGCTTCACTGCGGCTGCGCAACCGACTGCTTCTCTCCATATAGGAAGCCGCAAGCGCCCGCCAAGCATCCTGTCGTGCCGGCTGATCTGCTGCTTCCCCCCCCATGACGGCCAGCATGGGCCTCAATTCCGTTTCCAGCCTTGTGATCGTGGCGTGATGGCCCGCGCGCGACAACTCGGCCCGGAGCCTGTCCTTTTCCACAGCTAGGCCAGAAGAACATGCGTCTAGAATAGCGTCACGCAGGCTGTCAAGCGGACCACAATCCAGCTCGGCCAGCGTTTCCGCCTCATTATGGGCCAGTGCCGGCCATTCCAGAACGGCCAGAAGAAGGTGACGCACCGCGGGCGCCGTGCGCGCCGAGCCGGCCAGCTTGCGGGTCTCCGGCATCGGCCCGCCCTCGGGCAGACCGTCATCACTGCGCCGCCGCCCGCGCCAGGGCTCACGCGATGATTTGCGCCCGAAGGCTTCCGTCAGGCGCCGGTCGAACTCGGCGCGGTATTCCGCCTTCACGTCCGGATCAGCGATTTTCGCGGCCAGCGCGCGCAGGCGGCGGCGGAATCCGGCCCGCCGGTCAGGGTCGTCCAGCGGCTCAAGCGCAAATTCGCGTTCCCACAGCATATCCACCAGCGGGCGGTTCTCCGCGATCAGCTTGCGCAGGGCCTCCGCCCCCTTGGCGCGCAGCACATCGTCGGGGTCCTGCCCGTCTGGCAGGAAGACAAAGCGCAGCGTCCTGCCCGGCTCCAGCAGGGGCAGAGCGCGCTCTGCGGCCAGGCCCGCCGCGCGCTGGCCCGCGCTGTCACCATCCAAGCAGATCACGGGCTCCGGCCCGGCCCGCCACAAAAGGCGTATCTGATCTTCTGTCAGGGCTGTGCCCAGCGGGGCTACGCCATGGTCGATGCCGGCACGCGCCAGCGCGATCACATCCATATAGCCCTCAGCCACGACGAGACCGCGGATATTGCCGTCCGGCGCCGAGGCCGCCGCGCGTGCCTCGGGATAGCGGTAGAGGGTGTGACCCTTGTGGAAGAGTGGTGTTTCCGGGGAGTTGAGGTATTTGGCGCGCACCTCTTTGGACAGGGCCCGCCCGCCAAACGCCACCAGCCGCCCGCGCGGATCGGCAATCGGGAACATGATGCGCCCGCGGAAGCGGTCATAGGCCGCCCCGCCATCCTCCGGCGCGATCAGCAGCCCTACCTCGACAAGCTCTTCAACCCGCGCGCCCTCATTGACGAGATAGTCCTTCAGCGCGGTGCGCCGGTCCGGCGCATAGCCCAGCCCGAAACGGTTCCAGTCTTCCGGGCCGAGCCCGCGCCCTTCGAGATATTCGCGCGCCTGGCTACCCTCGCCGGTGTGAAGCTGGCGGGCGAAGAAGGCTTGAGCGAGCGCATTCCACTCCACCAGCTCCTTGCGCCGGGCGTCCTTTTTTGCCGCTTCCGGGTCCGGCGCAGGCATGGTCATGCCCGCTTCGGCGGCGAGCACCTCCACCGCCTCGATAAAGCTCAGCCCTTGCGTTTCCTCCAGCCAGGAGATCGCATCGCCATGTTTCTGGCTGGAAAAGCAGTGATAGAAGCCCTTGTCATCATTGACGAAAAAAGAGGGCGTGCGCTCCTTCTTGAATGGAGAAAGCCCGGCGAACTCGCGCCCCTGCCGGCGCAGGGCCACGCTCCGTCCGACAAGGTCAGACAGGGTTATGCGCGATTTCAACTCGTCAAGGAATCCGTCGGGCAGGGCCATGAATGCAGATTGGCAGATTTACCTGGAGCTGGCACTAGCGTGCTGCGGTGCGCGGCTCGATCAGATCCCAGAGATTCCCACAAATGTCCTCGAACACCGCCACGCGGCCATAGTCTTCGTCGCGCGGCGTCTCTCGGAACACGACGCCATTGATGCGGAAACGCTGATAATCGCGGTCAAAATCATCCGTCTCCAAAAACAGGAAGACGCGCCCACCTGTTTGCGCACCGATCGCAGCGCGCTGGCTGGAGGTCACGGCCCGCGCCAGCAAAAGGCGGCAACCGCCCTGCCCGGCTCCGGACGGCGCCACAATCACCCAGCGCTTGCCGACGCCCAGCGATTCATCGCTCTCCAGCGTGAAGCCGAGCCTGTTCACAAAAAAATCGATGGCCTCGTCATAGTCACGCACGACAAGCGTCACTGCGCCCAGACGCGTATTCATGACTGCCCGCCCACGCCTCAGGCGCGGCTTTGCAGCAGCGTCTTCACCGTCTCGCCCGCCTTGGAGAAGTCCATGCGGCCGGTATAGCGCCGTTTCAGCGCGCCCATGCACTTGCCCATATCCTTCAGGCCGGTGGCGCCCAGCTCTTCAACGACGGTTTCAGCCGCCTCTTCAATCTCGGTCTCATCCATCGGCGTGGGCAGATAGGTGCGCACGATATCGGCCTCGGCCTGCTCGCGCTCGGCCAGATCAAGTCGCCCCGCATTCTCATACGTGGCCGCGCTTTCCTCGCGCTGTTTCACCAGCTTCTGCAGCAGGGCGAGGATTTCGCTCTCCTCGCAGCCATCGCACCGGTCCTCGGCGCGCGCAGCGATGTCACGATCCTTGATGGCGGCCTGCACAAGGCGCAGCGTGCTCAGGCGCAGCGCGTCCTTGGCCCGCATGGCCGATTTCAGGTCTTCAGTAATTCGGTCGCGTAGCGACATGGTTCACCCAAGTGTACGGGTTGCACATATATGCGCCAACCCTTTGATTTTGTGATGCTTTTGCAGCTTCCAGCGTGCTTGACGTATTGGTGCGGCTCACATACCGTCCGCGCGTTTGCCCGCAACCCCTTTGCTGCGGCGCACCCAGCGCTTGTCGGAGTGTCAGATATGCCGGAAATCACCGAGAATCAAGCGCCCGCCATAAGCCCTTGGAAAGACACCCCTCTTGAAGGTGCAACCGGCGCGATAGTGCTGCGCGACGGCACGGTAATCCCCGGAATGGGCGCGGGCGCCTCCGGCGTGGCCACCGGCGAGCTGTGCTTCAACACCGCCATGACCGGCCACCAGGAAATTCTCGCCGATCCGTCCTATGCGGCCCAGATCGTATGCTTCACCTTCCCCCATATCGGCAATGTCGGTGCCAACCGGCAGGACGAGGAAGCCGCCAGCGACCGGGCGCGCAAGGCCGCAGTCGGCATGGTCTCCAGAGCTCCTATCACACCGCCTGCGAACTGGCGTGCCGAGCAGAGCTTTTCAGAATGGCTGGCCGCGCGCGGCATCGTGGCCGTGACCGGCGTGGACACCCGCGCCCTGACCGCGCGTATCCGCGAACAGGGCATGCCTATCGCTGCTATCGTCCATGCGCCGGACGGCCGGCTGGACATTGAAGCCCTCAAGGCGCTCGCGGCTGACGCACCCGCCATGGAAGGCACGGAACTGGCCGGTCAGGTGCTGGGCGAAGCGGCCAGTGACTGGACCGAAGCGGACTGGGCCTGGCCGGACGGGCCGGGCGCAGGCCCCAAGGACGGCCCGCTGGTGGTCGTGCTCGATTACGGTGTGAAGGCCAACATATTACGCCGTCTCGCAGGCGCAGGCGCACGGGTGCGGGTCGTGCCGGGCAATATGCCCGCCAGCGAGGTACTGGCGCTCAATCCGGCCGGTGTCGTGGTCTCGAACGGTCCCGGTGATCCGGCTGCCACGGGCGAATACGCCCTTGCCACCATTCGCGCCGTGATTGAGGCGGGTATTCCCACGCTTGGCATCTGCCTTGGCCACCAGATGCTGGCGCTGGCGATCGGCGCAAAGACGGTGAAGATGCCCCACGGCCATCATGGCGCGAACCATCCGGTGAAGAACCTGCTCTCCGGACAGGTGGAGATCGTGTCGATGAATCATGGTTTCGCCGTGGACCGCGACAGCCTGCCAGACAATGCCGAAGAGACGCATGTGTCGCTGTTTGACGGCACCAATTGCGGCTTTCGCCTGAACGACCACCCCGTCATGTCGGTCCAGCATCACCCTGAGGCCAGCCCGGGACCGCAGGACTCCTTTGCCGTGTTCGATGAGTTCGTCGCCCGCCTGTCGGATTGACACCGATTTAACCCCTCTGCGCCGAAGCTGATTTTCATTTCCGGCGTTGCGCGTTAATCTTCCTCTCAAGGGACAGACGACGCGTATGATGAGAGGGATTGCCCATGATCCGGCGCAGCGCGCTTCTGGTTTCCGTTTTCACCGTACTGGCTCTTGGCGTTACCGGTTGTGGCGGCGGAGGCGGCGGAGGCCCCACGGTTACCCCTGCGCCACCACCACCACCACCACCACCGCCGCCTCCCCCACCGCCGCCGCCGCCGCCGCCGGGCAATCCGTCAGACTTCGAGACAGCAGAGTATAACCGCCAGTACGGGCTGCGGCTGATCAATGCGTCGACGGCCTATGCGGCCGGCGCGACCGGGCAGGGTATCGTGGTGGCCGTGGTCGATACCGGGGTGAACCAGTCTCATCCCGAGTTGATCGGGCGATTGTCTCCTGAAAGTACGGACATCGTCGGTTCGCGCGGCGAGCTGGAGGATATTGACGGGCATGGCACCGGTGTCGCCGGTGTCGTCGCGGCCAACAAGAACGACCGTGGCGGTCACGGCGTCGCGTTCCAGAGCACCATTCTGGCTATCCGCGCAGATACACCTGGGACGTGCGAGGATGACGATCCCGATGATGGCGGCTGCCGCTATTCGGACAGCAATATCGCAGCGTCCATCGACTATGCGATCAGCCATAATGCCCGGGTGATCAATCTGTCACTGGGCCGCGATATCGGCAGCAATGACGCGTTCAGCCAGACCTTCGCAGCCATGCGCCGGGCAGTGAACGCAGGTATTTTCATCGTTGTCTCTGCGGGCAATAGCGGTGAGGAGACCGACGGCACGGGCGACCAGCCCAACTTCCCGGCCAACTTTGCCAATACGCCGGATGCGCAAGGGTTTGTGGTCGCTGTGGGCGCCGTGCAATGCCCCGGCGGCGGTGAAAACTGTTCTCCGGACGAGACCGTCATTACCAGCTTCTCCAATCGTGCGGGCAATGCCGGCGAGACATTCCTGATGGCGCCGGGCCGGCGCATCCTGACGCCCTTCCTTGATGATGATGACGGCAATCCGCAGCTTGTCCTTTATTCGGGCACAAGCTTTGCCGCGCCGCATGTAGCCGGCGCTCTTGCCCTGCTACTGGATGCTTTCCCCAACCTGCAGGGAAATGAGGCGCTTCAGATCCTGTTCGACACGGCACTGGATTTGGGTGATCCGGGAATTGATAGCGTATACGGCCGCGGTCTTATCGATCTGGCCGCTGCGTTCCAGCCGGTCGGCAGTACCAGCATGCGCTTTGGCAGCGCCGAAGCGGTGCCGCTGGATCTGCTTTTATCCATGCCCACCGGCCCTTATGGCGACTGGTTGTGGAGAAGCGGGATGCTGGAGGACGCCATCATGCGCGACGGCTATCGCCGCCCCTTCCATCTCAATTCCGATCAGCCATCGGCCCTGCCCAGCAGCGCCCTTGCGGCGATGGAAAGCGCCGCGGCGTCCAGCCTGGCGCGCGCCTCGCGCACCGAGGTGGGACCGGCCACGATCAATCTGCGCATGAACTGGCAGCCGCCGCACCTGCTGCGCAACCTGCCGCAGGACTGGTACCAGTCCAATCCGGACATGTCCTTCGCCTTCCGTCAGGGGGGCCTCAGCGTGGAAGCCGGGCGCGGCTTCTCCTCGCCCTCGCCCACGGGCGGCGCGGGCGTCTCGGTATTGTCCGAAACCCTGTTCTCCGGCGCGGTTGCCCGGTTTGCAGGCTCCCGCGAATGGGTTGCGGCCAGCTATGATTTCGGGCCGGTCGCTTTCCACATGCGCTCTTCATCCGGTGAAACCGGCGCCTTCAACTCTGTCGCCCTCACCTACACGATGCGACAGGGGGCCCTGACCGGTCAGACCTTCGGGCTTGAAACCGGCACCGGGCAGGAGACCGGCTCGGTGATGGGCGGCGGGCTGGCCAGCCGGTTTGGCGGCGAGGACGCAGCCGATACGCGCTTTACCGCCGCGCTCTGGTCCGGCGGGCTGCCACTGGGCTGGCGCGGCGCAGCGCGCGTGGAATACGTCACCGGCGAGTTCAGCATGCCCGCAGCGCTGACCCTGGAACAGGCCATGGAGGCCAGCGCGTGGAGCGCCGGGATTGACCGGCCGCTGGCGGGCGGACGCTTCGGATTTACCCTCGCCCAGCCCTTGCGTGTGGAACGCGGACAGGTATCGGCACGCGTGCCGGTACAGGTCGACCGCGAAGACAGGGTGAGCTATGAGCGCCGCCATGCCTCGCTCAGCCCGTCGGGCCGGGAGATATCGCTGGAAGCGGCCTGGCGGCGCCCGCTTACCGACCGCGTGGACGCCACGCTCGCCGCGCGGGTAACGCGTGAGCCGGGCCATCTGGCCAATGCCGAGCCCGAAGCCCTGGGCTGGGCCGCCTTGCGTGCACGCTGGTAAGGATTGCCAGCCGGTGATGGCAGGTTAAGAGTGCGGGCCATGAGCCCGCATATCGTCCCCCTCGCCCGCCCGACCCGCCGCACCGTCCTGACCGGCAGCGCAGGCCTGTTCGCACTGTCTGCCTGCGGGCAGCGCGGAGAGGATGTTTCCGGCCTGTTGCGCGTCGCCATCGACAATGAGCCGGACAGCCTCGATCCGCTGAAAGGCCAGTTCGCCACCTCCGCCCTGCTCTACAAGCAGCTGCACGCCCCGCTGACCGAGTACAGCCCGTCTGGCGGGCTGGCGCCGGGGCTGGCCCAGAGCTGGCGATCTGATGACGGACGGACATGGCGCTTCCGCCTCGCGCCGGATCTCAAATGGTCTGACGGCGAGCCGCTCACCGCAGACGATGTGGTGTGGACCGCGCAGCGCGCTGTCGATCCGCGCACCGGCTTTGCCAATCTGGGCGATTTCTTTGCCGTACGCGGTGCGCGCGATGCGCTGGCGGGCAGGGCCGCGGCCAGCGATATCGGCGTGCACGCGCCGGACGAGCGCACGGTCATCTTCGAGCTGGATACGCCGGTAGGCGCCTTCCCCGTGCTGATGCGCGAGTTCTATCCGCTGCCCCGCCACGTCGTCGAAGCACTGGGCGACCGATGGGTGCGCGCGGAAAACTGGGTCAGCGCCGGCCCCTATGTTCTGCGCCAGGCCAGCGCGCTGACATACTTCCTGGAACGCAATCCGCACTTCCACGCGGCCTCGGGCGTTTCCATACCCCATGTCCGCATTGATGTGGTGGAAGACGAGGCGACGCGCGCGCGCCTGTTCCGCTCTGGCGATCTCGATCTGGCCGACCGGCCGCCCGCCGAACAGATCGGCTTCTTAAAGCGCGAGATTGGCGACCGGCTGCACGCGTTTGATGCGCCTATCCTCACCTATCTCAAGCTCAATCACCGCAAACCCGGCCTCGGCGATGTGCGGGTGCGCCGCGCGCTCTCTCTGGCCGTGGACCGGCAATTCCTTGCCGACAATTTCTTCAGCGGAGAGGCCTCGCCGACCCTCCATGTGATCCAGGCTGAAACGCTTGAAGAGTCGACCGGGCCCATCGTGCCGGCGCCGGATCCTGACGCGGCGCGCGCACTTCTGGAGGAGGCCGGCTACGGCGCGGGCAATCCGCTGCGGCTGCAGTTCCGGGTCGCTTCCGGTGCGCGCGAGCGCGTGGCCATTGCGATTGCCGATGATCTGCGCAGTGCCGGCTTCCAGATCGATATCCTCGCCTCCTACCCGCACGACATAAACCAGGCCGTCGCGGGCGCGCATTTCGACATGACGCTGGGCTTTTTCAACCGGGGCCTCAAGGCCGAGCCGGACTTCATGCTGGAACCCTTTGCCCCGGGCGGATTTGCGGACGACACGGGCTGGTCCGGGCCGGGCCGGGAGCGCTTTGCCGAGCTGATGGAGGAAGCGCGCGGGCTTGTCTCGCGTTCTGAACGCGTCGCGGTGCAGCGCGAGGCCGAGGCGGTGTTTCTCGAATATCAGTGCAATGTGCCTCTGCTGCATGAGCGCGCCTTCTGGATGATCTCGCCGCGTGTGCGCCGCCGCGATGCGAACCTACAGCCCCAGCTCTGGCGGGATTTGTCACTTGGGTGACACCTACCCCCTCGCCACGGGAGCAAATTGGCGCTAACACCCGCTTCTAGCATGTAATCAGAGTCGATCCGCGCCCGGGCTTGCCCCACAAGCCCGGCGGCGCGGATGCGCGCGCGAGAAGAACGGAACCCCTGATGCCCAGACGCACCGATATCAGCTCCATCCTCATCATCGGTGCCGGCCCTATCGTCATCGGTCAGGCCTGCGAGTTCGACTATTCGGGCGTACAGGCGGTCAAGGCCCTGAAAGAAGAGGGCTACCGGGTCATTCTGGTGAACTCCAACCCGGCCACTATCATGACCGATCCGGGCCTGGCCGACGCCACCTATATCGAGCCGATCACGCCGGAAATGGTCGCCAAGGTGATCGAGAAGGAGCGCCCCGATGCGCTGCTTCCCACCATGGGCGGGCAGACCGCGCTCAACTGTGCGCTGGAGCTGGAAAAGCGCGGCGTGCTGGAACTGTTCGGTGTGGAGATGATCGGCGCAAAGGCCGACGTCATCGACAAGGCGGAAAACCGTCAGCGCTTCCGCGACGCGATGGACAAGATTGGCCTTGAAAGCCCGAAATCGCGTACCGTCCACTCCCTCGTCGAAGCCGAAACCGTTCTGGAGGAGCTGGGCCTGCCGGCTGTCATCCGCCCGTCCTTCACGCTCGGCGGCACGGGCGGCGGCATCGCCTTCAACGTGGAAGAATACCGCGAGATCGTCGCGTCTGGTCTCGCTGCGTCCCCGGTTGATGAAGTGCTGGTGGAAGAAAGCGTGCTCGGCTGGAAAGAGTTCGAGATGGAAGTGGTCCGCGACCGGGCGGATAACTGCATCATCATCTGCTCCATCGAGAATATCGACCCGATGGGCGTGCACACGGGCGATTCCATCACCGTCGCCCCGGCCCTGACGCTGACCGACAAGGAATACCAGCGCATGCGTACCGCCTCGATTGCGGTGCTGCGCGAGATCGGCGTGGAAACCGGCGGCTCGAACGTGCAGTTCGCGGTGAACCCGGCCGACGGCCGCATGGTCGTCATCGAGATGAACCCGCGCGTCTCGCGCTCGTCTGCGCTGGCCTCGAAAGCCACCGGCTTTCCCATCGCCAAGGTCGCGGCCAAGCTGGCGGTCGGCTACACGCTTGACGAGATCGACAACGACATTACCGGCGGAGCGACGCCTGCGAGCTTCGAGCCGTCCATCGACTATGTAGTCACCAAGATCCCGCGCTTCGCGTTCGAGAAATATCCCGGCGCCGAGGCCCTGCTGACCACCTCCATGAAGTCGGTGGGTGAAGCCATGGCCATGGGCCGCACCTTCCAGGAAGGCATGCAGAAGGCGCTGCGCAGCCTGGAGACGGGCCTGTGCGGGTTTGACGAGATCGAGATCGAGGGGGTCGAGACCGCAGACAGTCCCGAAGGCCGCCGTCAGGCCATTCTGGCCGGGCTGTCACGTCCCTCCCCTGACCGGCTGCTGGTCATCGCGCAGGCCTTCCGCGAGGGACTGAGCGTTGATGAGGTGAACGCCGCCTGTTCCTACGAGCCCTGGTTCCTGCGCCAGATCGAGGAGATCGTGCATGTGGAGGAAGAGGTACAGACGCTGGGCCTGCCCGGCGATGCGCAAGGCTTCCGCCGCCTTAAAGCGATGGGCTTTTCCGACAAGCGCCTTGCCCAGCTGACAAAGCAGCGCGAAGCCAAGGTGTGCGAGGCGCGCCGCGCCCTGGGTGTTCGCCCGGTCTACAAGCGCGTGGACACCTGCGCCGCCGAGTTCGCCACCCCCACCGCCTACATGTATTCCAGCTACGAGACCGGCGGGTGCGAGAGCCGCCCCACCGGGGCGAAGAAGGCAATCATCCTCGGCGGCGGGCCGAACCGGATCGGTCAGGGCATCGAGTTTGACTATTGCTGCTGCCACGCCGCGTTCGCGTTCGCCGAGATGGGCATTGAGTCCATCATGGTGAACTGCAACCCGGAAACCGTCTCCACCGATTACGACACGGCCGACCGGCTCTATTTCGAGCCGCTGACCGACGAGGATGTGCTCGAACTGATCGAAACAGAGCGCGCCAATGGCACGCTTCTGGGCGTCGTCGTGCAGTATGGCGGGCAGACCCCGCTGAAGCTTGCCAGCGCACTGGAAAAGGCCGGCATCCCGATCCTTGGCACCACCCCGGACGCGATCGATCTGGCCGAAGACCGCGAGCGCTTCAAGGCGCTGCTGGACAAGCTGGATCTGCGACAGCCGCCCAATGCCATCGTACGCTCTGAAGACGAAGCGCTGGAACGCGCCAAGGAGCTGGGCTTCCCGCTCGTGCTGCGTCCCTCCTTCGTGCTCGGCGGCCGGGCCATGGAGATCGTGCGCGATCAGGAAAGCCTTGAACGCTATATCCGCGCCGCCGTTCACGTTTCCGGCGACAGCCCGCTTCTGCTCGACCGCTATCTGACCGACGCGTCGGAGGTGGATGTCGATGCGGTATGCGATGGCGAGGAAGTGCGCATCGCCGGCGTCATGGAGCATATCGAGGAAGCCGGGGTGCATTCGGGCGACAGCGCCTGCTCCATCCCGCCCCATTCCCTGCCCCAGGAGACCATTGCCGAGTTGCGCCGGGAAACCGAAGCGCTGGCAAAGGCCATCGGCGTGAAGGGTCTGATGAACGTGCAATACGCGGTGAAGGACGGGGAGATTTTCGTTCTGGAAGTCAATCCGCGCGCCAGCCGCACCGTGCCCTTCGTCGCCAAGGCGATCGGCACACCGATTGCGGCTATCGCGGCCAAGGTGATGGCGGGCGAGAAACTGTCCAGCTTCAAGGTCTGGAACGACACGCCTGAGCACGTCGCCGTGAAGGAAGCGGTGATGCCGTTTGCCCGCTTCCCCGGCGTGGATCCGGTGCTTGGCCCGGAAATGCGCTCCACCGGCGAGGTGATGGGTATCGACATGCGCTTTGAAGCGGCCTTCGCCAAGGCGCAGCTGGGCGCAGGCGTGCGTCTGCCGCGTTCGGGCACGGTCTTCGTGTCGCTGAAAGAATCCGACAAGGCGCAGATGATCGAGCCCTGCCGCCAGCTGACCGAGCTGGGGCTGTCGATCCTTGCCACCGGCGGCACGGCAAAGACGCTGGCCGATGCCGGTGTGCCGGTGACCCGGATCAACAAGGTGTTTGAAGGCCGCCCGCACATTGTGGACGCGATCAAGAATGGCGAGGTCCAGCTCATCTTCAACACGACCGAAGGCCGCCAGAGCCAGATCGACTCCTACTCCATCCGCCGCACCGCGCTGGAGCTGAAAGTGCCCTGCTACACGACCGCTTCTGCCAGCCGGGCCGCCGTGAAGGCCATCGCCGCGATCGATGCAGGAGAGCTTGAACCGCGCGCCCTGCAATCCTATCGTTATTAGGCCGTTCCCCATGAACGCACAGAACGCTTGATAGCGGGCTCATTTGGGTCTTACGCTCGCAGGCGGAAAAAGAAACGAGTCCTTCCCTATGCAAAAAATCCCTATGACCGCCGAGGGTCACCGGGCCCTCGACGATGAATTGAAGCATCTCAAATCGGTTGAACGTCCCGCGGTGATCCAGGCGATCTCCGAGGCGCGCGACCATGGCGATCTGTCTGAGAACGCGGAATATCACGCGGCCAAGGAGCGCCAGAGCTGGATTGAAGGCCGGGTGGTCGAGCTTGAGGACAAGCTTGCCCGCGCGCAGATTATTGATGTGTCCCGCATGTCGGGTGAGCAGGTGAAGTTCGGCGCCACCGTTACCGTGGTGGACGAGGACACCGAGGCCGAGGCCACCTACAAGATCGTCGGCGAGGACGAGGCCGACGTGAAATCAGGCAAGATTTCCGTCTCCTCCCCCATTGCGCGTGCCCTGATCAACAAGGAAACGGGCGATGTCGTGGAGGTGAACGCGCCGGGCGGGCTGAAGACCTACGAAATTCTCAAAGTGGAATGGAAATAGGCATGGCAGGGGCTGGCGAACCAGGCCGCCCTGCCCGCACACCTGAACGCGCCTGCTTCGTAGTCACCGACGGCAGGCGCGGCATGGAAAACCAGGTGCTGGGCCTCGCCGAGGCCCTGTCGCGCCACATCCCGCTTCGTATCCTTCCCGTTCAGGTGCCGCGCACCGGCGAACTGCCCGACCCCGGCCCCATCGCGCCGGATATATGGATCGGGTGCGGCATGGCGGCCGTGCGCGCCGCGTCCGAACATCGCCGCGCCTTCCCCAACGCCTTGTTTGTCTATGTGCAGGACCCCAAAACCGCCCATCACCGCTTTGATCTCATCATTGCGCCGGAGCATGACCGGATGCGGGCGAAGAACGGGCTTTCCACCATAGGCTCTCCCAACCGGGTGACGCGCGAAAGGCTGGACGAGGCCGAGCGCAGCTTTGCCGGCAAAATAGCCGGCCTGCCCGCCCCGCGCGCGGCGGTGCTGATCGGCGGGGAATCCAGACACCACCGCCTGACGGACGATACGGGCGATGCGCTTCTAAACCTGCTCAGAAGCCTCAGGAAACGCGGTCTCGGTCTGATGGTCACAACGTCCAGGCGGACCCCGGAACGGCTCTCAGCGGCCCTTCTGGAGGCGTTTGCGGACGATGAGGGAGTGTGGCTGCACACCGGAGACGGGCCCAACCCCTATTTCGCGTTTCTGGGCGGGGCGGACTGGATTTTCGTTACCGAAGACTCCACCAACATGCTCACCGAAGCCGCCGCTACGGGAACGCCTGTCTACCGGCTGAAGCTGGACGGCAAGCCCGGCAAGTTTGCCCGGCTCTACAGTGCGCTGGAAGCCCATGGCAGCGTGCGGCCCTGGCTGGGACGGCTGGACAGCTGGACCTATGAGCCACTTCACGAAACCGAGAGGGCGGCGCAGGGCGTGCTTGAAATCATGGCCCGCAAAGGTGACATCTGACAGGCTTGATACTCATGCCCGCCAAACGGGAGACAGCCATGCTCCGCCCGATCCTTGCCAGCACCCTCCTTGCCGCCTGCCTTTCGCCCGCCGCGCTGGCGCAGGAAGGTCAGATGACGCCGGTCCACGACGATGTGCGCTTTGAAGCGCGGCCCGATGCCAGCTCTGCCAGTTCCTGGGCCCGTGACGGCCAGACCACCGTCATCAATCTGCTGACCGAAGCGGAAATGGAAGCGCTCGGCTTTGATTTCGCTGCCAGCGTCACCGATAGCGGGATGATCTATGCCCATGTTCCGGTCTGGTTTTCCACCGGTGCGGAAGCAACTGATACGGTCGCGCATATCCTGTCTGAAGCCGATGGGCCGGTCGTGCTGATGTGCGGCGGGGCCGTGCGCGCGTCCCACATTCATGCCGCAGCCCGTATCCGCGCAGGCGAGATCGCACGCGACCAGATTGACGACGCCTATCCCGGCCTTGACTGGCACGAAGGCTGGCTGGACCGCCTGCTAGGCGAGACGGACAACGCCGAATCCGCACAGTAACCTTTCATTATCCCCGCACGAACCTGCCCATAACGCGATACCCAAGAGGACACCGCCCGCCATGAGCCAGACCCGCCATTCCAAAGTCGTCATCATCGGGTCCGGTTCGGCCGGCTACACGGCTGCGATCTATGCCGCGCGGGCCATGCTGTCCCCGCTGGTGATTGCCGGTCTGCAGCCGGGCGGCCAGCTGACCATCACCCATGAGGTGGAAAACTATCCAGGCTTTGCCAGCGTCATCGAAGGCCCCTGGCTGATGGAGCAGATGAAGGCGCAGGCCGAACATGTCGGCGCGGAAATCATCGCCGACATCATCACCGAAGCCGATCTCTCCAAGCGACCCTTCACCCTGAAAGGCGATAGCGGCACGGTCTACACTGCCGACACCGTGATCATCGCGACCGGGGCCAGCGCCAAATGGCTGGGCCTTGAGAGCGAGCAGCAATTGCAAGGCTTTGGTGTTTCGGCGTGCGCGACCTGTGACGGGTTTTTCTATCGCGGCAAGGAAGTCGTGGTGGTTGGCGGCGGCAATACGGCCGTGGAGGAAGCCCTCTTCCTTACCCGCTTTGCCAGCAAGGTGACCCTGATCCACCGCCGCGACGCCTTGCGCGCGGAAAAGATCGCGCAGGCGCGCCTGTTCGATAATGAAAAGATCGAGGTGATCTGGGACAGCGTGGTGGAAGAGATCCTCGCCGAGGGCGAGGTGCCGGGCGTTACCGGCGTTCGGGTGAAGAACATCAAGACCGGCGAAGAGACCAAGCTGGCCTGCGACGGTGTGTTCGTTGCCATTGGCCACGCGCCCGCCACCTCGCTGTTCGAAGGCCAGCTGGAGATGAAGGAGGGCGGCTATCTGGTTACGGAGCCCGACTCTACCGCGACCTCCATTCCCGGCGTCTTCGCTGCAGGTGATGTGACCGATGATATCTACCGCCAGGCCGTCACGGCTGCGGGCATGGGCTGCATGGCGGCGCTCGAAGCCGAGCGCTGGCTCGCTGAAGCCGAGCACCACGCCGCCAGCGCCGGCAAAGCGGCCAAATCCGACGCAGCGTGAACCAAGCACCTGCCATATCGCTTGAGGGCGTGCGTTTTGCCTATAAGCGCTCCGCCCCGGTCGTGCTGGATCTGGACGAGTTCCGGGTCGAGGCAGGCGAGCGTGTCTTCCTGAAAGGCGCAAGCGGGTCCGGCAAGTCCACCCTTCTCGGCCTGATCGCGGGCGTGATGACGCCGGATGAAGGGCGTATCGACGTGCTGGGCAGCCCCGTCTCCACCCTTTCTGGCGGCAAGCGCGATGCGTTCCGCGCCGAACGGTTGGGCGTCATCTTCCAGATGTTCAACCTCCTGCCCTACATGCCGGCCGGCGCGAACGTGATGCTGCCCACACGGTTTTCGGCCCGCCGCCGCAAGGCCTGCGCAGAAGCCGGCGGCGCGGAGAAAGAAGCGCGCCGCCTGATGGCGCGCCTGCAGCTCGATCCGGATCGTTACTGGTCCAGCCCGCCTACCGCCCTCTCGGTAGGCCAGCAGCAGCGGGTGGCCGCCGCCCGCGCCCTTATCGGCAAGCCGGGCCTCGTACTGGCGGACGAACCGACCTCGGCGCTCGATGCCGATGCGCGCGATGCCTTCCTGTCGCTGCTGATCGAGGAATGCACGGCCAGCGGCGCGGCGCTTCTCTTCGTCAGCCATGATGGCAGCCTCGCGGACCGGTTTGACCGCGCGCTTGACCTGTCGCAGATGAACGGAGCGGCCACATGACCCGCTTTCCGATTCTCTCGCTCGCTATCCGCTCGATTGCAAACCGGCGCGGAACGGCGCTTCTGACCATCCTGACCGTCGCCATCGCGATGACGCTGTTCCTCGGCGTGGAGAAGGTGCGCCATGGTGCGCGGGCGAGCTTTGAGAACACGATCTCCGGCACCGACCTGATCGTCGGCGCACGCTCCAGCCCGGTGAACCTGTTGCTCTACTCGATCTTCCATATCGGGGACGCGACCAACAACATCACCTGGGAAACCTATCAGCAGATCGCCAACGCGCCGGGCGTGGCGTGGACGGTGCCGATCTCTCTGGGTGATTCCCATGCCGGTTTCCGTGTGGTGGGCACCGATAACCGCTATTTCGAGCATTACCGCTATGCCGGACGGCGCCAGCTGGAATTTGCCGAAGGCCGCCCGCTGGACGCTCTGTTCGACACCGTGATCGGGGCGAGCGTTGCGCGCGAGCTTGGCTATTCACTCGGTCAGGAGATCGTCGTCGCCCATGGCACAGGCCGGGTGAGCTTTGTCGAACATGACAACAACCCGTTCGAGATTGTCGGCATACTCAGCCCCACCGGCACGCCGGTGGACCGCTCCGTCTTTGTCAGCCTTGAAGCGATCGAGGCAATCCATCTGGAAGGCCCGACCGGAGCGGGCACCACATTGTCAGTGGAAGAATTGCTGGCGATGGATCTGTCGCCGGACCAGATCACGGCCTTCCTCGTCGGACTGGAAACCCCGGTCGCGGCCCTGCGCCTGCAACGCCAGATCAACACCTACCGGGTGGAGCCGTTGCAGGCGATCATTCCGGGCGTTGCCCTGTCCCAGCTCTGGAGCGTGGTGGGCGTGGCCGAGCGCACGCTCGCCGCCGTGGCCGCCTTCGTGGTGCTGATGGGCCTGATCTGCATCCTCACCGCCATCCTGACGAGCCTCAATGAGCGGCGCCGCGAAATGGCGATACTGCGCGCGCTGGGCGCACGGCCGGGCCATATCTTCACGCTCATGGTCAGCGAAAGCGCGCTTCTGGCCTTTACCGGCGCAGTGATCGGGACGGGCCTCACCTATGGCGTTCTGGCCGCAGGCGCGCCCGTGCTCGAACAGCAATATGGCGTGCATCTGACCGAGACCCTGCCTGGACTGTTCGATCTCTCCCTGATCGGCCTGGTGACCGGCGCATCGGCCATTCTCGGCTTCATTCCGGCCTGGGCGGCTTTCCGCAATTCACTGGCAGACGGGATGACAATTCGCACCTGACGAACGGAGCGAACCTCTCTAACGTCACCCGCCATGGATTGGGACAAGCTCAAAACCTTTCACGCCGCTGCCGAGGCCGGGTCGCTGACCGGGGCCGCGGAAAGCCTTGGCATGTCGCAGTCTGCCGTAAGCCGCCAGATCACGGCGCTGGAAGGCGAGCTGGACATCAAGCTGTTTCACCGCCATGCGCGCGGCCTGCTCCTGACCGAGCCGGGACGGCTCCTCTTCGACGCGGCCAAGGAAATCTCTAACCGCGTTGCGGTCGCCGAAGCGCGCGTGCAGGACAGCCGCGACAAGCCTACCGGCTCACTGCGCATAACCGCGCCGACTGCCTTCGGGTCCATCTGGCTGGTCCCGCGCCTGAAGGGTTTTTTCGCGCAATATCCCAAAATCCGCCTGCGCTTGCTGCTGGCCGATCACGAGCTGGATCTGGCGGGCCTCGAAGCCGATATCGCGATCCGGCCCTGGTCTTCCACACAGAACGATCTGGTGCAGCGCCGGCTGATGGATGTGGAGCAGCATCTCTATGCCTCGCGCGAGTATCTTGATCAGCATGGCACGCCGCAGACGCTGGCCGATCTCGACCGCGGCCATCAGTTCATCGCCTACGGGCCGAAGCATCTCGCGCCCATCCCCAATCTGAACTGGCAGCTGACGATCGGCCAGGAGAGCGGCACTTCGCCGCGCACCCCGATTATCGAGGCCAACACGATCAAGGCGATGATGCGGGCGGCGGAAGCCGGATTCGGCCTGTGCGGCCTGCCCGACTATGTGGCGCGGGAAAACCCGGCCCTGATCCGCGTGCTGCCGGATATCGACGGCCCGCCGTTCGAGGTATATCTGGTTTACCCCGAGGAACTTAAGGGCTCACGGCGCATTGCCGCCTTCCGCGAATTCCTGCTGGAACAGGTCCGGCTCTGGCAGAACGAGACGGCGCAGTAGAGCGGTATCCAGCCCTGCGTCACGGGATCGTTACAAACCGGTCATATTGCATTTTTGCATAGCTGCTATTCGTGGGAACGACTTGTCGTGGCCGTGCGTAAGGCACATATCTCCCAGCGAGCGGCAACGCCGTTTCCTTTTCGCATACCGTCTCCTCCCCGAACGGATATGCAAGACTGAGCCGGACAGAGCGATTTCGCCGTCCGGCTCTTTTTTTGCGCTGGACAGGCCACGCCATGTTGGCGCAATTGCGCGCCATCCAGTCTTTGCGGACCTCTCCCATGCCCACCATTTCCTGGCCACACGTATTGCCGGTCCTGCTGCTGATCGGTTCGAACATCTTCATGACGCTGGCCTGGTACGGGCATCTGCGCTTCAAGACGACGCCCATTCTCATCGTCATATTCTTCAGCTGGATGATCGCCCTGATCGAATACACGATGGCCGTTCCCGCCAACCGGCTGGGCCATTCGGTCTATTCGGCGGCCCAGCTGAAAACCATGCAGGAAGTGATCACGCTGACCGTGTTCGTCGCGTTTGCGGCCCTCTATCTCAAGGAACCGGTGACGATCCGCCATCTGATCGGATTTGGCTTGATCGCGGCGGGCGCAGCCGTGATCCTCCTGAAACGATGAGCATGCTCAAGCGATCCCTCTCCCTTGCCGGACACCGCACCAGCCTCGCACTGGAGGCGGAATTCTGGGCGGTGATGGATGCAGCCGCCGAGGCCGAGGGACGCTCGCTCGCCAGCCTTGTTGCCGAGATCGATGAAGCCCGCGCCGTCCGTGCCGATCAGCACGGGCTCGCCAGCGCCTGCCGGATCTGGGCCCTGCAATACGTGCAAGCGCGCGCCTGAGCCGCTAAGATGCTGTCCGGACGAGGGACAAACGAAAAGGGCTGACAGGGGATGACCAAGTTTTCCGATGGAGCCCGGCCATGAGCCGGAGCGCCCTTCCCACAGGCGTGCTTGCTGCCTTTATAGTCGCACCGGCGCTGGCCGCCGCGGTCGCCGTGGCCGGGCTGATCGCCCATATACAGCTGACCGATCCGGCCGCAGCCGATGTGCCGCTGAACGCCTATCTCGAACTGTCCGCCAGCGTCTGGTTTTCCGGACTGATGTTTGCCTATCCGGCAACGATTATCGTTTTCATACCCTTGTGGATGATCCTGCGCGGCCTCGGCCTGTGGGGCGGGTTTACGGCGCTGCTTAGCGGGAGTGCGACAGGGCTGGCGGGGATGATCGTGCATCTATACCGGCTGTACGGCGCTGATCTGGAAAGCGCGCTGACCGGTGGTCAGCCTCTGGGCGAAATGGCGGTGTCCGACGGCCTCGTGAGCCTTGCCCTGCCCCTCATCGGCCTTACCGCCGGCGCGGCAGGCGGCCTTGTATTCCGTTCCCTGTCCAGCGGGAGCCGCTGACCCATGCTCAAGACACGCAAGGTTCCGCTTATTCTCGCCCTGCTTGCCGCGCCTGCCCTTGCCGGCGTCGTCGGCGGCGCGCTGGTCTGGCTGGCCATCACCCTGCCGCTCCTGCCTGAGCAGGGCCTCGATGAGACCATGCTGGTGCTGATGATAGGGATGATCCCTGCGGTGATCGTCGCTGTGATGGTGAGCTATGTGCTCGGCGGACCGGCCATGCTTGTGGGCTGGGCCATCGCCCATTTCATGAAATGGCGCTCGCCAGTGCAGATGGGCATCACGCTGGGCATTACCGGCCTTGTCTTTGCCTTCCTGTTCTTCCTCATTGGCCGCCTTGGCGATGATACCGGCATTGATCCCGATGCCTTCGTGCTGCTGGCCACCCTGCCTTGCGGCTTTATCGCCGGCTTTCTGGGCGGCTGGATCATCGGCGCGTTCGGTTATGAACAGCCGGGCGCAAACGAAACCGTTCAGGCGGGGGAAGCGTAATCCCTAAAACAGGGCTATGATGGCCCCTGAGGGACACCACGTACGAGGATGCCCATGACACACCGCCTGTTTCTGCGCTCCGCGCTTATCGCCGCCAGCCTTGGCATGCTGGCCGCCTGCTCGCCCAGCCAGACCGTCTATGGCCCCGCCGCCGGCCAGCCTGGCCGGGCGCTGGGCTATGATTCCTTGCGCATCGAGCAGAACCGCTGGCGCGTGACCTTCACCGCCGGACCGGACGTGACCACCGCCCATGCCGAGCGCCTGGCCCTGCGCCGGGCCGCAGAGCTGACGCTGGAAAGCGGCTATGACTGGTTCGAGCTCGTTGACCGCCGGGTCGAAACCACTGGCAGCGGCTCCGGCCCGGTGCGTGTCGGCGGCTCGGTCGGCACTGCCGTCGGGTCGCGCGGCTATCGCTCCAGTGGGGTCGGCCTTGGCGTCGGCATCAGCCCCGGCCAGGAACGGCGCACGATCGTGAGCCTGGAGATCATCGCCCGCTCCGGCGATGCGTCAGACACGGCCAATGCCTATGATGCCCGCTCGCTGATCGCCGCCACCGGCTGAAACCACGCCAGCACGGCTTGGATGCCGCGCCTGCCCATGACACTGTAAAACCGGTGCGATTCGGCGCCGGGCAGCGGTCTGCGGGAGCGGGGCATGATGGCAGAGCTGATTACCGAGTCGGTCTTTTACGAGATCGCCCTGCTGCTGGTGATCGCAGCCGGTATCGGCCTGGTCGGCCATATGCTGCGCCAGCCCCTGATCGTGAGCTTCATCATTGTGGGCATCGCGGTCGGCCCGGCGGGGCTGGATATCGTCCATTCCAGCGAGCATATCGACCTGCTCTCCCAGCTCGGCATCGCGCTCCTGCTGTTTCTGGTCGGCATAAAGCTGGATGTGAAGCTGATCCAGTCGCTGGGGCTGGTATCGCTCGCGACCGGGCTGGGACAGGTCGCCTTCACCTCGATCATCGGCTTTTTCATCGCCATCGCGCTGGGCTTTGATCCCATCACCAGCATCTATATCGCGGTGGCGCTGACCTTCTCCTCCACGATCATCATCGTGAAGCTGCTCTCCGACAAGCGCGAGATCGACTCCCTGCATGGCCGCATCGCGCTGGGCTTTCTGATCGTGCAGGACATCGTGGTGGTGCTGGCCATGATCGTGCTCTCGGCCATCGGCATTGGCGGAGCGGAAGACAGCGGCGTCGCCGACCTTCTGATGGTGCTGGTCGCCGGCATCGCGATGGTCGCCGCCGTGATCGTCTTCATCCGCTATATCGCCAATCCGCTGACCGCCATTCTCGCGCGCTCGCCCGAATTGCTGATCTCGTTCGGCATTGCGCTGGCCGCGATGTTCGCCGCGCTGGGTGACATATTCGGGCTGGGCAAGGAGCTGGGCGGCCTCTTGGCCGGCGTCGCGCTCGCCTCCACGCCTTACCGGGAAGCCATCTCGGCGCGGCTGGCCCCTTTGCGCGACTTCCTCCTGCTCTTCTTCTTCATCGGGCTCGGCTCACGGCTCGATCTGGGACTGTTGGGCGACAACATCCCCGCCGCCGCGGTCTTCTCCGCCTTCGTGCTGATCGGTAATCCGCTGATCGTGGTGATCATCATGGGGGTGATGGGCTATCGCAAGCGCACCGGCTTCCTGGCAGGCCTCACCGTCGCCCAGATCAGCGAGTTCTCGCTCGTCTTCATGGCGATGGGCCTGACCATCGGTCACGTCAATGACGAGGCGCTGGGCCTTGTTACGCTGGTGGGCCTGATCACGATTGCCGCCTCCACCTACATGATCACCTATTCCCACCGGCTCTATCCGCTGGTGGAGCCGCTGCTCTCCCCGTTCGAACGGCGCAATATCAACCATGCGGAGACAGAGGATGGCGGGGAAGATGCCCGCAAGCATCATGACGTGATCCTGTTCGGGCTGGGCCGCTATGGCGGGGCCATCGCACAGCGCCTTATCAACCGGGGCGTCTCGACGCTGGGCGTGGACTTCAATCCCTCGGCGGTGCGGCTATGGCGCGAGCGCGGGCTGGATGCGGTCTATGGCGACCTGACCGATCAGGAGTTTCTGACCCATCTGCCGCTCAACCGCGTGAAATGGGTGATCTCCACGACGTCAGACCATGATACCGGCCTCACCCACGAGGACACGCGCATCCCGATGATTACCACCCTGCGCAAGCATGGTTATGAGGGCAAGATCGCCGTCACCAGCCAGCGCGGCGCAGCGCTGGAGCGGCTGAAAGAGGCGGGCGCAGACCTTATCCTCTTCCCCTTCCAGGACGCCGCCGATCAGGCCGTGGAACTCATCACCACCGAAGCGCCCGAGCCGGCCCGGATCGAAACCCCCGAAGACAGCGATGACCAGAGGCTGATCGAGGAAACGAAGGGGATTTAAAGAGGCTCACCCCTGCCAAGCACATCGGCCTGGGCCTCCAGCCTTTCCAGCAGACGGGAGAGCTGCTCTGCCTCTTCGCGGCTGAAGCCTTCCAGCAGAGAGCGCTCCCATTCCAGCGCCAGCGGGGCGATCTCTTCATAGATCGCCCGGCCATCACCGGTGAGCGAGACCAGAGCGGCGCGCTTGTCGGTGGGGCTGGGGCGGCGCTGGACCAGTGAGCGCTCGGCGAGCGCGCGCAAGGCCCGGCTGACCGTTACCTTGTCCATGGCGGTGGCTTCGCAGATGGCCTGCGCGGTGATCGCCTCGCCGCCGCCCAGCACCGCGATCACCCGCCATTCCCAGATGGAAAGACCGAAGCGGGCCTGATAGGCGCGCGCAATCAGCCCGGACGCCTTGTTGGAGACGACCGAGAGCCGGTAGGGCAGATAGTCTGAAAGTATGAGGGCGGGCGGCAGGTCCGCCCGGTTCGCCCGCCCCGTCATGACCGCCTACTCGGCCGCGTCGGGCTTGAGCACGCCGCGGCGGATCTGATCGAGCTCGATCGATTCAAACAGCGCCTTGAAATTGCCTTCGCCAAAGCCCTCATTGCCCTTGCGCTGGATGATCTCGAAGAAGATCGGTCCGATATTGGTCGTGGTGAAGATCTGCAGGAGCAGGCCCTGCCCGTTCTCCGGGTCCCCGTCGACCAGTATGGAGTTCTTTTTCAGACGCTCAAGGTCTTCCCCGTGTCCCGGCACGCGCTCGTCAACAAGCTCGTAATAGGTGGGCGGGGTGGACTGGAACTCCACACCAGCGGCGCGCAGCTTCTCGATCGTGGTGTAGATATCGCTCGTGGTCAGGGCGATGTGCTGGATGCCCTCGCCATTATACTCGCGCAGATATTCCGCGATCTGGGACTTGTCGTCCGAGCTTTCATTCAAGGGGATGCGCAGCTTGCCGCACGGGCCGGTCATGGCACGCGAGAGGAGGCCCGTATGGGCGCCCTTGATGTCGAAATAGCGGATTTCGCGGAAGTTGAAGACGCGCTCGTAAAAGCCCGCCCAGTGGTCCATCCGGCCCATGAAGACATTGTGGGTCAGATGGTCGAGCACTTCCAGGCCAACCCCATTCGGCTTGGCGCCGGGGATCGGCTCAAAGCTCTCATCATAGATATTGCTGTCGCCATACTGGTCGACCAGATAGAGCACCGAACCGCCAATGCCCTTGATCGCCGGCAGGCTCTGATCATCGCCCCAGAGCGGCGTGCCATAGGGTTCTGCGCCGCGCTTGATGGCCTCTTCATAGGCCTTCTTCGCGTCACGCACCCGGAAGGCCATCGCATTGGCAGAGGGGCCATGCTCGGCGCGGAAATCGGCTGCCTGGCCGGTCTTCTCGCGATTGACGAGGAAAGTGATATCGCCTTGTGCATAGCGCACGATGTCGCGCGTCTTGTGCCTGGCCACGGCAACGAAACCCAGCAGCGTGAACAGCTTGTCCAGCTTCTCCGGCTCCGGGCTCGTATACTCGACGAACTCGAAACCATCGGTTCCCAGCGGATTCTCGAACAGGTCAGCCATGGCAGGGCTCCTTGCAATATCGGGGGTTGGACACCGGTCCGGTGCGGCGCGCAAAGGCTTGTACGCCCTGCCCGTCCAGCGAACTCTCATCCTTTGTGCCGGAAATTAGTATCATTTGCAACTAATTTGGTGTGCCCCGGAGAAGGGGTGTAATGTTATCACATATTTGACAGGCCCGCTCCCCGCCGCCGAAATAGCGCGCAACAAACAGACCACATGGGGAGGCAGACATGACCGGGATTTTTACCGCCTTTGTGGCGGCACTGGCGCTGGTGGGAACCGCCTTTGCGCAAGAGGCGGACAATGCCGACAGCGTCACCATCATCCATGCCGGTCATCTGATTGCAGTGCCCGGTGAGCGGGTCCGCTCTCAAGTTTCGATCATCGTGCGTAATGGCCGGATCGAGGGGGTTGAGGACGGTTTCGTCACCCGCGAGGGCGCAGAGATCACCGACCTTTCCGGTCACTACGTGCTGCCGGGCCTGATCGATTCCCACGTCCATCTGCTCTCCCAGCGTGGCCCCGACAGCCGCCTGCAGCCCTTCACCCTGTCCAGCGCCGACCGCGCCTTTATCGGCGCGCGCCATGCCCGCACCACACTGATGGCGGGCTTTACCACCGTGCAGGATGTGGGCGGGGATCTCGAAGCGATCCTCGCCCTGCGCGATGCCATCCGCCGCGGCGATGCGGTGGGCCCGCGCATGCGCGTGGCCGGCCCCTCCATCACGCCGACCGGCGGACATGGCGATATCAACGGCTATAACCAGCGCGTGGTGCAGAACTTTGCGAGCCCCGGCGCGTGCAATGGCCCGTCAGACTGCGCCCGCGCAGTGCGTGCGCTTGTTCAGGCCGGTGTCGACACCATCAAGATCACCGCCACGGGCGGGGTGCTGTCGAACACGGCAGCAGGTCTTGAGGTGCAGTTCATGGATGATGAGCTGCGCGCCATCGTGCAGGCCGCCGAAATGATGGGCCGGCGCGTTACCGCCCACGCCCATGGCGTGACCGGCGTGAATGCCTTCCTCGCCGCAGGCGGGCATTCCATCGAGCACGGCACCTTCCTTGATAACGAATCCATCCGCCATTTCCGCCGCTCCGGCGCCTTCCTCGTCCCCACCGTCATGGCAGGCGAGTTCGTGACGCTGGAGGCCGAGGCCGGTGCGCCCTGGATGACGCCCTTCCAGCGCGCCAAGGCGCTGCAGGTCGGTCCGCAAATGGTCGACATGCTTTCGCGCGCCCATCGCGGCGGGGTGCGCGTGGCCTTCGGCACCGATTCCGGGGTCAGCGCGCATGGCGACAATGCCCGCGAGTTCGAGCTGATGGTGCAGGCCGGGATGAGCCCGGCCGAGGCCCTGATTGCCGCCACGGTCAATGCGGCGGAACATCTGCAGCTGGAGAACGAAATCGGCCGCATCGCGCCCGGCTTTCACGCCGACATCATCGCAGTGAGCGGCAATCCGCTGGAAAATATCTCCGAGCTCTGGAATGTGGACTTTGTCATGGCCGCAGGCGTGATACACAAGGCGCCATGAGCGACACACAATCCGAACTCGACGCCCAGTTTTCCGGCACCAAGTCCGTCGCGGACGCCCTGCGCTTTGACGAAAAGGCGCTAGAGACCTGGATGAAGACCCATGTGGACGGCTATGCCGGACCGCTGGAGATCAGCCAGTTCCGGGGCGGCCAGTCCAACCCGACTTACAAGCTGGTAACGCCCGGCCGCCAGTACGTGCTGCGCCGCAAGCCACCGGGCGTGCTTCTGCCCTCCGCCCACGCGGTGGAGCGCGAATACCGGGTGATGAAGGCGCTGGGTGAGCAGGGCTTCCCCGCGCCGCTTATGTTCGGCCTGTGCGAGGACCCGGAGGTGATCGGCACGGCCTTCTATGTGATGGAATTCGTGCAAGGACGCATCTTCTGGGACGCCTATCTGCCGGGCATGGAGCCGTCAGAACGCCGCGCGATCTATGACGCGTCCAACGCCGCGCTGGCCCAGCTTCACTCGGTCGATCTGGAAAAGGCGGGCCTTACCGATTACGGCAAGCCCGGAAACTATTTCGAGCGCCAGATCGGGCGCTGGACCAAGCAGTACAAGGCGGCTGAAACCCGCGCCATTCCGGCCATGGACCGGCTGATCGAGTGGCTGCCCGCCAACGCGCCCGAACAGGAACGCACCAGCGTCGTCCATGGCGATTACCGCCTCGACAACATGATCTTCCACCCGGCAGAGCCGCGCGTTATCGCGGTGCTGGACTGGGAGCTCTCAACGCTCGGCGATCCGCTCGCGGATTTCACCTACCAGCTCATGCAATGGCGCACGCCCAAGGATATCCGGTCCGGTTTTCTGGGTGTGGACCTCAAAGCGCTCGGCATCCCGACGGAAGAAGAATACGTGGCGGCCTATTGCGAACGTACCGGGCGCAGCGGCATCCCCAAACTCGATTTCTATATCGCCTACAACATCTTCCGCCTGGCGGGCATCGCGCAGGGCGTCTATGCGCGCGCGCTGCAGGGCAATGCCTCCAACGAGCGGGCCAAGGAACTTGGGGCGCTGGTCGAGCCGATGGCCGAATACGCCTGGACAATCGCGGAGAAGGCTTGAGGGGGGAGCTGGCCTTTATCCTTCGAGACGCTCGCTTCGCTCGCCCTCAGGATGAGGGCGTAGCGTTTGATCCCTCATCCTGAGGAGGCCAGAGGCCGTCTCGAAGGACGAGGGATCAAATTTCCCTACCCCAGCGTCGCGCGCAGCATCCAGGCCATCTTCTCGTGTGCGGTCACGCGCGGCGCTACAATATCCGCCGTTGCCTCATCGCCATGGGTGTTGGCCAGCTCCAGGGCGGCGCGCGCCGTTCGCACCACCGTCTCATGGCCGGCCAGAAGATTGGCGACCATTGCGTCGGCTTTCGGCGTCTTGTCATCAGGCCGGATCGAGGCGGACGAGGTGATCTCGTCATAGGAGATCGGGGCCATCACGCCCAGCGCGCGGATGCGTTCGGCAATATCGTCGGTCGCCGTCCACATCTCGGTGTACTGAGTCTCGAACATGGCGTGGAGGTCGTGAAAACGCGGCCCCGTCACGTTCCAGTGATAGGCATGGGTCTTGAAATAGAGCGCATAGGTGTCGGCCAGAAGGCGCGTCACGGCTTCGGCCATTTCCTCGCGCTGCGCCTGGCTCAGTCCCATATTGATCTGCATGGACAACTCCTTGAATCCGGTCGCGCCCCGCCGTAAAGGGGGGCCCGTCGATTACCCCAACTTATATGGGAGCTACCGGTTCCAATCCAACTGGAATGCAAAAACCACATAGATAGAGTGTATCTATAGCTACTTCGCTGCCTTGCAGAACTCGGCTATGCGTTCGCCGGCTTTGCGCAGCGCCTCGTCCGAGGTCGCATACGAGATGCGGAAGGCAGGCGCATAGCCAAAGGCGCTGCCCGGCACGGCGGCCACATAAGCCTCTTCCAGCAGGGCGTCGCACACATCGGAATCGGTGTTCAGCTTCTTGCCCTTGCCAGAGGTTTTTCCGATGAGCCCGGAGCATTCGGGGAAGACGTAGAACGCGCCTTCCGGCGTCGGGGCGGTCAGCCCGTCGCACTGGCGCAGATGGCCCAGCACCATGTCGCGCCGGTTCTTGAACGCCTCGTTGCGCGGTGCCAGAAAGTCGTGTGGCCCGCTGATCGCGGCGAGCGCCGCCCACTGGCTGATCGAGCAGGGGTTGGAGGTAGTCTGGCTCATCATCTTGGCCATCGCCTTGATGAGCGCCTCAGGCCCCGCCGCATAGCCGATCCGCCAACCGGTCATCGCATAGGCTTTGGACACGCCGTTCATGGTCAGCGTGCGCTCGTAGAGATCGGGGGCCACCGCAGCGATCGTCGCAAACTCGAACCCGTCATAGACGAGGTATTCGTACATATCGTCGGTCAGGATCCAGACATGGGGATGACGGCGCAGCACGTCGGCCAGTGCTTTGAGATCATCCGCCGTATAGGCCGCGCCGGTGGGGTTGGAGGGCGAGTTGAGGACCAGCCATTTCGTGCGCGGGCTGATCGCCTTTTCCAGCGCTTCGGGGCGCAGCTTGTAGCCGTCCCTGGCGGTGGCCTCTGCAAATACCGGCTTGCCGCCGCACAGGACCGCCATATCGGGATAGCTGACCCAGTAGGGTGCAGGGATCACCACCTCGTCACCGGGGTTCAGCGTGGCCGCAAAGGCATTGTAGATCACCGGCTTGCCGCCGGGCGACACATTCACCTGCGAAGGCTTGTAGTCCAGTCCGTTATCGCGCTTGAACTTGACGCAGATCGCCTCTTTCAGTTCCGCGATGCCGTCAACGGCGGTGTATTTGGTCTCGCCGCGCCGGATCGCTTCGATGGCCGCATCCTTGATGTGGTCAGGCGTATCGAAGTCCGGCTCGCCCGCACCCAGCGAAATCACGTCAATACCCTTGGCCTTCAGCTCACGCGCCTTCTGGGTGGCCGCGATGGTGGCAGAGGGCTGGACACGCGACAGGGCTTCGGACGAGACGAACGCTGCGGACATGATGGAATTCCTCGTGAAATTTGCGCCGGGCGACGCGGCGCGGACCTTACCGCCCGTTTACCCTGATCTTCAATACGCGTTGCAGTGCAGCGCTGATCATGCGCCTGATTTACGCCGCAATTCGCCGCAAGTCCGCCCGAATTCGGACCCGGGAACGGCCAGAAGAGAGAGGACAGTGTTCATATGGCGTTCATTCACGTGAACGCCGGTGCCGCAAAACCGGCACCGTTTCGAGGGAGGCATGTCATGGCTGATTATTCCGCGCCGCAAGGCCGTCCGGGGCGTCCGGTGAGCGTGATTGCCATGGCGCTGGCCGCGGTGATGTTTGCCGGCTGCCTCGCCCTCATCCAGGTATCAGGCCTTGCCAGCTCTGCCTCTCCGCGTCTGTTCATCGCTGACAGCGTAGAGCGCTAACGCCCCTTTGCTGCCGATTTAATTTGAAGCGTGCGGGCTTAGCGGCCATGTCTGGACGCCGTGACGGCTCATATTCCAGCCAAGCAGCGCGATAGCGGACACGCGCCCGGCCCGGCAAGGCTGGGCGCTTATGGCGTTGCGGCCATGCTGCATGTGTCGGCGCTCGCCGCCATTGCCGTCATGCCACCCGAACGCATGGAGCGCTTCGAGACCACCGGGCAGAGTGTCGAGATACGCTTCTACACGGTCAGCGCAGCGGACGCGGAGAGCGATCTGCCGTTGAACATGCCGCTGCTGGCCGACCGTCTGGATGACGGTGCGCAGGCAGGCCAGCCTGGCGACGCTGACGGCGAGGACGGGGGGCGCGGCAGCGCAGACGACAGCGAAGACGTCGATCTGCCAGACGATGGCGATGAAGCCGAAGAGGCTGCCCCTGACGAGGCGCCAGACCCTGAAGACATCACCGATGAGGCGCCCGCCGAGCCCGAGCAGGAACCCGCCCCGCGCCCGGCCGAAACCGATGAGAGCGCGGCCAGCATCGTTACTGCGCCGGCGCGGGAAGCGCCCGCCCCTTCCGCGCCTCCGCCTGCTTCGCGCCCAGCCCCGCCTCCACCGTCCGGCCCGGTGGCGCCCGACCGCCCGGTAGATACCATCCAGCCGCCGGAAGAAGAGGCCGTGCGGCCAACCGCGCGCCGCCTCACCTTCGCCGATATCGCTTCCCGCGCGGACACACGGCTGCGCCCGGAAGATTTCATGACAGGCAATCTGGATGGCGGGGTACGCGCCGTGCTGACCGAAGTGTTCTGCCTTGCCTCCGGCGAGGGCATGCGAGAGGCGGGCAATTGCGGCGATGAGCCCAACCCAGCGCAGGCGGAGCTCGCCATTTACCGCATCCGCGCGATGAGCCGGGACATGCCGCAATTCCTGGAAAACATGTCGCGCGCAGAGTTCGAACTGATGCAGATGGGGGCAAGCCCGTCCACGCTGGAACTGATCCGCCATCACTTCCGGCAAGCTCATCGCGAGACCGTCAACACGCCTGCGATCACCCGCGCCATGGACCGCGACCGGGCAAGCCGTACCGATCATCTGGGCATTAGCGGCCCGATCACGCCGCAACGTGCGCGTGACCCGTCAGGGGAGCGGTGAGAGCCGGTTTACATGGCCCATCTTGCGGCCTTCGCGCGCTTCGCCCTTGCCATAGAGGTGGACGCACGCGCCCGGCTCTGACGCCAGTTCCTGCCAGCGCAGCGCATCGGCCCCGATCAGGTTTTCCATACGCGCGGCAGAGTGCGGGGACGGGTCGCCCAGCGGCCAGCCGGCAACTGCGCGGATATGCTGCTCGAACTGGCTGAATGCGCAGGCATCCATCGTCCAGTGGCCAGTATTGTGGACGCGCGGGGCGATCTCGTTGACCAGCAGGCGGCCATCGCCCATCGCGAACAGCTCCACCGCCAGCACGCCCACATAATCAAGGCCTGCAAGCACGCCTGTGGCAATGCGCAGGGCCTCATCCGCCAGCGCATCGGCGCCCGGCGCAGGCGCTATCGTGGTGCGCAATATCCCGCCTTCATGATGGTTCTCGACCAGCGGGTAGGCGGCAACCGCGCCGTCCACACCGCGTGCCGCCACCACCGAGACTTCCCTCTCGAAAGGCGCAAAGGCTTCCAGAATGCAGGGCACGCCGCCCAGCGCGGCGAACGCACCGCGCGCGGCAGAGGCTTCGCGGATCACCTGCTGGCCCTTGCCGTCATAGCCAAGCCGGCAGGTTTTCAGGATCGCCGGGACACCCAGAGCCACAATGGCCGCCTCGGCCTCGTCTTCTGTGGTAACGGCGCGCCAGAGCGTGGTTTCCAGCCCCGCCACATTGACGAAGCTCTTTTCGGCGACCCTGTCCTGACAGACTTCCAGCGCCTTCACCCCAGGCCGCAGCGGCGCATTTTCTGCGGCGGCCTGCGCGGTTTCCACCGGCACGTTTTCAAACTCGTAGGTGATGACGTCCACGCCCGCGGCAAAGCGCGCCACCGCGGACAGATCTTCATACGGCGCGACGATGGTGGCCGCAGCCACGCGTGCAGCGGGGCTGTTGTCTTCAGGCGTGAAGATGTGGACGTCAAAGCCGAGGCGGGCCGCGCTCATGGCGAGCATGCGCCCCAGCTGGCCGCCGCCCAGAATACCGATGCGCGAGCCGGGCTTCAGCATGGCAGCCTGCCTAGTCCTCTACGCTATGGGGGATGGCATCGCTCTGGCGGGCGCGATACGCGTCCAGGCGGCTGGCAACGCCCTCATCGGAAAGCGCGAGAATGGATGCGGCCAGAAGGCCGGCATTCTTCGCCCCGGCCTCGCCAATTGCCAGCGTGCCGACCGGAATGCCGCCGGGCATCTGGACGATGGAGAGCAGGCTGTCGAGCCCTTTGAGCGCTTTGGACTTAACCGGCACGCCCAGCACGGGCAGGCTGGTCAGCGAGGCGATCATGCCCGGCAGATGGGCCGCGCCCCCCGCCCCTGCGATAATCACCTTCACGCCGCGCGCCCTGGCGCTTTTGGTGAATTCCACCATCCGGTCCGGGGTGCGGTGGGCCGAGATCACTCGCGCATCATGGGCGACGCCCAGCGCGTCCAGCACCTCGGTGGCGTGCTGCATGGTCGGCCAGTCGGAACGCGAGCCCATGATGACCGCAACAGGCGGTGAGGGATCGGGAAATGCGGTGTCGCCAGCCATGGTGGTCTTAGCCCCCGGTGAAAAGGAAGCGCGCGAGCCTAGCCATAAGCGTTTGCGCGTCAAGCCGGATCGCAGAGGCCGTCCCGCTTGAGCCTTTGTTAACCACGTTTGGCGAGACTTCACGGTTGAATCGGCAAGGCAAGGAGCGGGGAGATGCGCATTCAACCGGGCGGCCCATTAGGCGCGACCAGCAGCGTATCCGGACCGTCGCGCACCGAGCGCACCCGTCAGACAGGCGCGTCTGGCGCCGCAGCCCGTACGGGCGACACCGCCTCCATCATGGGCGTGCCGGAAGCCGAACTGACCCCGAATGTACAGCGCGCGCTCCTCACCCTGATGGGAGAGGTGGACCAGTTGCGCCGCGAGACTGAAGCCCTGCGCGCCAAGGTCCGCGATCTGGAAGAGCTTGCCGACCGCGACGTGTTGCTGCCCGTGCTGAACCGGCGCGCCTTCCTGCGCGAAGTATCGAAGGCACTGTCGCTGGCCGAGCGCCATGATGCGCCCTCAGCCCTCGTCTATCTCGATCTCAATGGCTTCAAGGCGATCAATGACACACACGGCCACGCCGCCGGCGATGCCGCCCTGCAAGCCGTCGCAGACGTGTTGGTGAGTCATGTACGCGATACCGATGCCGTTGGCCGGCTCGGTGGAGACGAGTTCGGCGTGGTGCTGGTGCTGACCGCCCCGGAACAGGCTGAACGCAAGGCAGAGGAACTGGCCGCCGCCATCGCCGCCACCGTTATTCGCCATGAGGGGCTTGAGCTTTCGCTCAAGGCCGCCTGGGGCGTTCACGGCCTGACCAGCGGCATCAGCGCGGAAAGCGCCATGGCCGAGGCCGACGCGGCCATGTACGCAAGGAAGCAGGCAGCGGCCTGACACCGCCACCTGCCTTTTCCCCGTTCTTACTCTTCTGCCAGCCCCAGCTGTGCCTCAAGGAATTCTGCCTCGCGGCGATAGTAGAAGAGCTGATTGGACAGACGCCGCCAGCCATGCCCCTCATCGGGGAAGCGGATGTATTGGGCCTCCACGCCATTGGCGCGCAGTGTGCGTACCAGTACCTCAGTCTCGAAAATGTCGATGCGCGGGTCCATCACACCGTGCGAGAACAGGACCGGTACGGTAATCTGGTCGGCCTGGCGGATGGGTGAATTGACCTCGTAGAATTCGCGCCATTCCGGCTCGTTGATATCGCCATATTCGATGATGTCGGAGGCCTTGAGCGCGGGCGAAGCCACTTCCAGTGCCGTCACCCAGTCTGCCACGCCATAGAGTGAGACCCCTGCGATGAACTCGCCGGGGAAGTTGGCCAGCACTGCATTGACCGCATAGCCGCCATAGCTGCCCCCGCGCACGGCCGCGCGCGAGGCGTCGACCCGCCCGTCCTCACGGAAGAAGGCGAGCATGTCGACCAGATCGCGGATGGAATCGAGCCGGTTCTCCCGGTCATCCAGCGTCACATAGGTGTGGCCGAACCCGGTCGAGCCGCGCACATTCGGGCGGAAGACGGCAATGCCGCGATTGAGCAGATATTGCATCGGCCCGGTATAGTTCGCCATGGACTGGGCGGTCGGCCCGCCATGCACATCGAACACGACCGGCGGCGGGCCATCGCCCTGACGCGCATCCTCGCGCGGCAGGTAGAGAAGCCCCTGCAGTTCCACCCCGTCGCGCGCGGTGATGCGGATGCTTTCCGGACGCACGAAACGGTCGGGGTCCAGCCCGGCAAGGTTCACCGCCCACACGGTGCTTGCCGTACCGCGGGCAATATCCCAGACCATCAGTTCGCCGGGTGTCGCCCAGCCATTGACCGTCACCGAGGCAAAGGCGCTCTCACCGGGGCAGGAGACACTGTAGACGCCCTCAGGCAGTTCAGGGATACGCAGATCACGCCGGGCGCGCAGATCCCGCCCGTGCAGGCGGAAGAAGCCGTCCTCATTCGTGGTCCAGATCAGGTAGCGCCCGCCCTGCCCGCACAGCGTCACGTTCTGCACATCGAAATCGGGCGCAGAAATCAGCTCCACCGCATTGCTGGCAATGTCACGGTGGACAAGGGCGGCAAATTCACGGTCCTCGTTGGAGGCGTGGTAGACAGAAGCGCCATCACGCGTCCACGCAAACCCGCCATCAGCCGTATTGGCACGGCGCTCAGGTTCAGAGAGCGTGCGCACCGCTTCTTCACCTGTCAGATCGACAAGGAAGAGATTGTTGGAATCTTCCCCGACACGCTGGCTCATCAGGAGGTAGCGGCCGTCAGGCGAGACCGATTGCGGCCAGAAGGCATATTCGCCTTCAAACACCATGGTCTGCTCACCGGTCTCCAGATCACGCACATAAATGTCGAAATCGAGCCCGTTGCGCTCGGTGGAAGCAAAGACGATGCGGCTATTGTCGGGCAGCACATCGCCCATCACGCGGAAGGCGCCGGCCTGTGCTGCCAGAACCAGCTCCTCGCGGCGGCCATCCAGGCTGATACGGTAATAGGCTTCCTGCTCATTGCCGTCATTGTCCGCGCCATAGATGAGGCTCTGCCCGTCCGGCGCCCAGCGCCAGAAGGTGATGCCATTGCCGAAGGTCATCTGGCGCGGCTGGCCACCGGCAGCAGGCACCAGCCAGAGCTGGCGCGTGCCGGTGATGAGCGAGGCCACCGCCACATAATCCCCGCGCGGGGACATGGACGCGCCCTGCACGCCATTGGCCAGCAGATAGCGGGCGATATCGGCCGGGTATTCACCGGCCAGCCCCACATTCACGCGCTCCGCGCTCGGCTCGATGGCCTCCAGATCAGGATCAGGCCCTTCGCCGGGTCCCGGCTGTGCCTGAGCGCTGGCAAGCATACCGGCCGCGAGTGCGGCGGAGACGAAACTGATACGGCGCATGATGGCCTCCCCTGTTTGATGGCGGAAGATGCTAGCCCGGCCATCGCCCCTGTCCAGCGTAAGGACATACACAAGGCGTTGATCGCGCGCCTTTTCTCGTGTCAGGTGCGCGCCCATGAGCTTTCAGTCCGACACCACCGCCCCCGCCCATCCCGCCCTTCTGGAGGCGCTTGTACGCGCCAATGACGGGGCCGCCGCCAGCTATGGCAATGACACCGTCTCGACGCGGGTGAAGGCGCAGCTGCGCGAGATATTTTCAACCGATCTGGAGCTGGTGTTCACCGTGTCCGGCACGGCGTCCAACGCGCTCGCCCTGGCGGTGCTGGCCCCCGGCGACACGGCGATCCTCTGCCATGACGAGGCGCATATTCACCGCGATGAGCGCGGCGCGCCGGAGTTCTTCACCGGCGGGGCCAAGCTGGTGCCCCTGCATGGCGAACATGCGCGCATGGCGCCTGAAACGCTGGAAGCGGCACTCGCCGAATGGCCGTCAGACTTTGTGCATACCACCCCGCCCTCGACCTTGAGCCTCTCCAACCTCACCGAGTCCGGTACCACCTATGACGTGGCGACCGTGAAAGCGCTGGCAAACCTCGCAAAAGCGCGCGGGATGCACGTCCACATGGACGGGGCACGCTTTGCCAATGCGTTGGCGCACCTGAAATGCGACCCGGCAGACATCACATGGCGCGCAGGCGTGGATGTGCTCAGCCTTGGCGCGACCAAGGGCGGCGCGCTGGCCGCAGAGGCCGTGATCCTCTTCCCCTCCGTCATGGACCGTTTCCAGACCTTGCGTGCACGCCAGAAACGCGCCGGGCACATGGTGCCCAAAGCGCGCTATGTCGCTGCCCAATTCGAGGCATGGCTGGAGAACGGGCGCTGGCTGGAGCTTGCCGGTCACGCCAACGCCATGGCCAGCGAGCTGGCCGGAGGCTTTACGAGCATTCCGGGCGCGAAACTGCTCCACCCGGTGGAGGGCAATGAGGTCTTCATCGACCTGCCGCAAGAGGCCGTCGATGCGCTCAATGCCGCCAATGCCGGCTTCTACCCCTGGCCCCATGGCGGCTATCGCTTCGTCACCAGCTGGCAGACAAAAGCGGAAGACGTGGCGCGGGTGGTGAAGGCGGCGCGGGGGTAGGGCACCCTTTAGTTCCGCAACGCATCCGCGTTGCGATGTTCCGCGAATACCCGCCTGCGCGGGCACAGGCAGTCGCGGGCGGCCGTTCGGCCTGGTGGCCCCTGACGGGGCCGGACTAGCTCCCCGGCGCACAGCGCCGCAAGCGCGACCGCGCGCCCGCAGCTTTAGCGAGGAGCGACGCACGGATGTGCGGAGCATCAGGGAAAAGATGCTGGGCACCGGCTTTCCCGGTGAAACGCGTGAGGTGCATATTATAGATCCCGGCTTCCCCTCGTCGTTCCCGCGCAGGCGGGAACCCAGAGCCCCATCGACCGCCTGAGCCCCATGATCTCTGGATCCCCGCCTGCGCGGGGATGACGAGGAGAGAGGTACTCCGAATCATTCCCTTGACTCCTAGTCGCAAGAACAAAATAAGAACATATGGCTCGTGCTATCCTCACAGACCTGCCTCTGAAGCGTCTCTCCCCCCAGGTGGAGGGTGAGGCTGCGCGTCTGGAGGACAGGCTGGGAAAGCCGCTTGAGGGCGTGCACGAGATTGCGCCTGCCGCCTTTGCAGACATGGCTGCCGCGCTGGGGTTGGCGGTGGGATTTGCGCAGACGCGGCCCCACGGAGGCTGGCTGTGGGTGCGTACGCGCCGCCAGCGCCTTGATCTGGGGCGGATCAGCGCGCGTGGGCTCGCCGCGCTGGGGGCAGACCCTGGACGGGTGATGCTGGTGGAAACCCGCGATCACAATGCGGCCCTGCGCGCGATCGACGAGGCCGCCCGCTCGCGCGCCATCGGGGCCGTCATTGCGGAGGTGGACACAGCCGATTTCACCTTCACCCGGCGCCTGACGCTCGCCCATGAGGCGAGCGCCACGCCCGTCATTCTTGTGCGCTCATGGCGCACTGAAGGGGCAACCGCGGCACATAATCGCTGGCGGGTGGCGGCTGCGCCTTCTGCGCCCAACCCGTTTGATCCGCGCGCACCGGGACGCGCGCGCTGGCAGGTGACGCTGGAGCGCTCGCGCGCGTTTCCGCAACGGGCCGGAGAAACATTCCTGATGGAGATGGATGATGCGCCGCTTCGTGTACGTCTGGTTTCCGCACTGGCCGATGGAGCGCCTGAAACGCGCCCGCACCACGCCCTGGCCGGTTGAGGACGGCGCGCCCTTCGTGCTGACAGAGACTTGCCTGCATGGCCGCACGCTGGCGGCGGTGAACGAGGCTGCGCGTGCGCTGGGGCTGGAGCCGGGCCTTCGCTTTACCGATGCGCGCGCCCGCGTGCCGGAACTGGTAGCCGAAGAGCTAGACCGCGAGGCGGACGCGCTGGCCCTGAAACGCCTCACCTTGTGGATGACGCGTTTTTCTCCCCTCACCGCCATGGACGGGCCGGACGGGATACGTCTCGACGTGACGGGCTGCGCGCACCTGTTCGGCGGCGAAGAGGCCTTTCTGGCCGCGATGAAGCGCGCGCTGGAAGCTCTCGGTCTCACACCCCGCCTTGGCATGGCTGACAGCGCGGGCGCGGCGTGGGCGCTTTCCCGGTATGGCGCAGAACCGGTAATGCGGGCAGAGCCCGGCAGGAGCCGCGAGGCGCTGACATCCCTACCCATCTCTGCCCTGCGGCTGGAGGCCGGCACGGTGCAGGTCTTGCGCCGTTTCGGCCTGACGCGCATCGGCCAGCTCTTCACGATTGAGCGCACCGCCCTTGCCCGCCGCTTCCGCAATCGCGAGGCGGCGCAGGACGTGCTGTTACGCCTCGATCAGGCGCTTGGTGTCCGCCCGGAACCACTCATCCCCCTGAAAGCCCCCGCGCGCTTCACGGCGCGGATTTCAGGACCTGAGCCGCTCCTCAGTCTTGGCGGCATCGAGGACACGCTTTCCAGGCTGCTTACCGAGCTGACACGCCAGCTGGAAGAGGCAGGCAAGGGCGCGCGGCGCTTCATCCTCACCGGCTATCGCTCTGATGGCACGCGCACCAGCGTGAGCCTTGCCCTCTCCCGGCCGGGGCGGGACGGGCGTGCTATCGCGAAGCTCTTCGCGCCGCGCCTTGAGGCGATGGATCCGGGCTTTGGCATCGACCTGATGACGCTTTCCGCCCATGGCACCGGCCCGCTGGAAGCCATTGCCTCCCCCCTGCCCGATGGTGCGGCCCTGCCGGGCGCAGACCCGGCCGAGACAGCCGCGCTGGTCGACCGGCTGAATGCAAGGCTGGGCGATGATCTGGTCGCCATCTTCACCGCCCATGAAAGCCACCTGCCAGGCCGCAGCGAGGCACTGACGCCCTTTCCCGGCACGCTCACCCCATGGCCGAAAACCTCTCATCGCACCGGCCCGCGTCCGCTCATCGTGCTGGATCGGCCGGAGCCGGTGGAGACCATTGCGATCCTGCCCGATGGCCCGCCTGCCCGCTTCACCTGGCGGCGGGTGACACGCAGCGTGGCGCGTGCGGACGGGCCGGAGCGGATCGGCCCGGAATGGTGGCGGGGCAAGGCGGATGGCGTGCGCGCCCGCGATTATTACCGGGTGGAGGATGAGGACGGGCATCGCTACTGGCTGATGCGCGAAGGGCTTTATGATGACCAGCGCGGCGGCACTCCGCGCTGGTATGTGTGCGGGCTGTTCCCATGAACGCCACCCCTTACGCCGAACTTCAGGTCACCACGAATTTCTCCTTCCTGCGCGGGGCAAGCCATGCCGCCGAGCTGGTGGAGCAGGCCAAGGCGCTGGGCCTCTCCGCCATTGGCGTGGCGGACCGCAATACGCTCGCCGGTGTGGTGCGCGCCCATATCGCGGCGAAAGAGCATGGGCTGAAACTGCTCATCGGCACGCGGCTGGACCTTGTGTGCGGGCTGAGCCTTCTCTGCTACCCGGAGACCCGCGCCGCCTATGGCCGCCTTTCTGTGCTCATCTCCAAGGGCAAGATGAAAGCGCCCAAGGGCGAATGCCATCTGACCCTTGAGGATGTGATGGAGGCCAGCGACGGCCAGTGCTTCATCATCATCCCGCCCGAAGAGCCTGATGCCGCCTTTGAGGCTGTGCTGGCCCGTTTGGGCGCGAGCTGGCCGGGGCGGGTCTGGCTGGCCGCCGCGTGGCGATACCGGGGGCGGGACAGGGAGCGGATTGCGCTGCTGGACGCGATAGGGACCCGCGCAGGCGTGCCGATCGTCGCCGTCAATGACGTGCTCTACCACGCGCCGGAACGGCGCCCCTTGCAGGATGTGATGACGTGCATTCGCGAGCACTGCACCATCGAGGAGGCAGGCTTCCGCCTCCAGCCCCATGCCGAACGGCATCTGAAAAGCCCCGCCGAGATGGCGCGGCTGTTTGCAGGCTTCGAGGCCGCCCTCGCCCGCACACAAGCCATCGCCGCACGCTGCACTTTCAGCCTCGATGAGCTGCGCTATGAATATCCGGACGAGCCGGTGCCGCCCGGCTCCACCCCGCAAAGCCATCTGGAATATCTCACCTGGAAGGGCGCGGACTGGCGCTACCCGCAGGGCGTGCCGGACAAGGTGAAGGCGCTGCTCATCAAGGAACTCGCCCTCATCGCGGAGCTGGACTACGCGGCCTATTTCCTCACCGTGAACGACATTGTGGCGTGGGCGCGCGCGCAGGAAATCCTCTGTCAGGGGCGCGGCTCTGCGGCCAATTCAGCTGTCTGCTACTGCCTTGGCGTCACGAGCGTCGACCCCAATACAAGCAGCCTCCTCTTTGAGCGCTTCCTGTCGAAGGAACGCCGCGAACCGCCCGACATTGATGTCGATTTCGAGCACGAGCGGCGCGAGGAGGTGATGCAGTATGTCTATGCGCGCTATGGCCGCCACAGGGCGGGCCTCACGGCCACCGTCATCTCCTACCGCCCGCGCTCGGCCGTGCGCGAAGTGTGCAAGGCGCTCGGCCTGACCGAGGATGTGTCGGCAGCCCTTGCCGGCACGGTCTGGGGCTCGTGGGGGCGCACGATCGAGGACAAGCACATAGAACAGGCAGGCCTCGACCCGAAAAATCCGATGATCCGCCGCGCGATCATCCTGACCCGCCAGCTTATCGGCTTTCCGCGCCATCTCTCCCAGCATGTAGGCGGGTTCGTGCTGACAAAGGGCCTGCTGACCGAGACCGTTCCAATAGGCAATGCCGCGATGGAGGACCGCACCTTCATCGAGTGGGACAAGGACGATATCGATGCGCTGGGCATCATGAAGGTGGATGTGCTGGCGTTAGGCATGCTGACCTGCATCCGCAAGGCGTTTGACCTGCTCGAGCGGCACAAGGGCATCACCCACACCCTCGCCAGCATCCCGCCCGACGATGAAGACACCTACAAGATGCTCTGCCGGGCGGACAGTCTGGGCGTGTTTCAGGTGGAAAGCCGCGCGCAGATGAACATGCTGCCGCGCCTGCGGCCCAAGACCTTCTACGATCTCGTCATTCAGGTCGCCATTGTGCGCCCCGGCCCCATCCAGGGCGATATGGTCCATCCATACCTGCGCCGCCGCAAAGGTATTGAGGATGTCACCTATCCCTCGCCCGCGCCGGAACACGGCCCCGCCGACGAGCTGGAAAGCATCCTCCACCGCACGCTCGGCGTGCCGCTCTTTCAGGAACAGGCCATGCAGATCGCCATTGATGCGGCCAAGTTCACGCCCGAGGAGGCCAATGGATTGCGCCGCGCCATGGCGACCTTCCGCCGGGTCGGCACGATCCGCAATTATGAGGAGAAGATGGTCCACGGCATGGTGCGGCGCGGCTATGAGCCGGAGTTTGCCGCGCGCTGCTTTGACCAGATCAAGGGCTTTGGCGAGTACGGCTTTCCCGAAAGCCATGCCGCCTCGTTTGCGCTTCTGGTCTATGTCTCCTCATGGATCAAATGCCACCATCCGGAGGTGTTTGCCGCCGCCCTCCTGAACGCCCAGCCCCTGGGCTTCTACGCACCCGCCCAGATCGTACGTGATGCGAAGGAGCACGGGGTGGAGATCCGCCCCGCCGACGTGAACCATTCGGCCTGGGACAACATTCTGGAGCCTGCGGGCAGTGGCCAATGGCCCTTCGCGCTGCGCCTCGGCCTGCGCCAGATTGATGGCCTGAAAGAAGAGGAAATGGCCCGGCTGACAGCCCTTCGTGGGAGCGGCTATGCCAGCCCGGCTGATTTGCGCGCCCGTACGCGTCTGCCGCGCGCGACGCTGGAAAAGCTGGCGAGCGCCGATGCCTTCACCTCGCTGAACCTCTCCCGGCGTGAGGCGCTGTGGGCGATACGCGGCGAGACGGTCGAGGCCCCTGCCCCGCTGCTGGCGCTGGCAGGCGATGGCGCGGACAGGAGCCGCACAGAGCTGCCGCAGATGCCGCTATCGGAGCATGTGGTGCAGGACTACCAGACGCTGCGCCTCTCGCTCAAAAGCCATCCCATGGCGCTTCTGAGGCCCGTCTGGAACGAGGACCGCTTCCTCACCACCCAGGCCGCCTGCGCCATGCCGACGGGCCGCAGGGTGCGTACAGGCGGGCTGGTGCTGGTGCGCCAGAAACCCGGCACCGCCAAGGGCGTGCTCTTCATCACTATCGAGGACGAGACAGGCATCGCCAACCTGATCGTCTGGAAGAAGGTCGCCGAGCAATTCCGCCCTGTCGTGATGGGCGCGCGCATCCTTTCCGTGACAGGCCGGGTGCAGAGTGCCGACAATGTCACCCACATCATCGCGGAAAGGCTGGAGGATCGCTCCGGCGATCTGCTTTATTTGAGCGAGGATGCCCAGCGCGAGATGCTGGATGGCGCGATGGCCCCGATGGACGAGGTACGCCGGCCCGTCATGGCGCGGCGCGGCCCGCCGCCAAAGGACCGCTCACACGCCCGCCATCCGCGCGATGTACGCGTCATCCCCAGAAGCCGGGATTTTCACTGAACGAGCGCAGGGGCAAACAGGCGGTTTTCAACCCCGTGACGCGCAGCATCTTCCTGCACGATGGCCCGCAAACGCTGTTCGAATGCGTCAGACAGGGTGCGGGTGAAGGTGGCCGTCAGATGGTGGCGGTCGCGATAGACGATCACATTGCCCACCACCGCCTCGCAACGCTCCGGCGAGCAAATCCCGTCATTGAGATCGAGCAGATAAGCCCGGCTGGCTAGTGGCACGGCAGCACTCACCGCATCATCCACCGGCAGCACGTCGCCCCGCTCGGCGCCGCACCTTTGAGGATCCCCGGTATTGGCCGCGTAGCATTCCAGCACGTCGAAGGCAAAGCCGGGCGTGGGCCGGATCACCGCCACCGGCACACCGGCTTGTGCCAGCGCGTTCCAGACCTGTGTCAGCCCGTCCGCAAACCTGGCGCGGCGCGCGGTTTCATTGCGCGCATTCATCATGGAATAGCGCGGAGACATGGTGGTGATCACCAGATCGGGCGGTTCGGAAAGCAACTGGTCCAGCAGGGCCGCGTTCCACTGGGTGCAGGCCTCATACTCGCCGCGCCTGCGCGGCATTGCCACGCCGATGAGCCCGCAGGACGATTTGGAGTGGGACACCACACGCCAGCCCTGCCGCTCCGCCACCGTCTCCAGCGCGGGGAGCCATTGCGCCGCCGTGGAATCGCCCACCAGCACAACCGTGCGGGCACCATCGGCAACGCCATAGACACAGGCGCGCGGCTCGGTAGCCGACGCATTGCGGTGGCAGCGATCACGATAGACGGCTGCATTATCGCGTCGCGCGCCCTCCAGCGGCGGCACGGGCACCAGCCCTTCCTGCGCCCGCACACGTTCAGGATGAAGCAAGGCGCGCGCACCGGGATAGGCATCCACCTCCATGCGCACCGCTTCGCCCTCCCTGATGGCCGATGCGCCGAGCAGGCCCGCCGCCGCAACAAGGCACATGCCGAACGTCCATGCCGGCAGCACCAGCGGCCCGGCCAGTGAGAGACGCGCCCGTGCACCTTGCTGTCCGGCCACGGGCACTGGGCCGGGCTCACCGCCCAGACCGGCAGCGACCGGATGGCGCGGCTGGCGGAAAGGCGTTTCCACGAAACGGTAGGACAGGTCTGCGAACAGTACGGACAGCACCATCACGCCGAGCCCCGTCAGAAGGCTTATCTCGCCGTCATTGCGGGCCAGCGCGAATATCACCAGCGGCCAGTGTACAAGATAGATCGAGTAGGACCGGTCGCCGATAAAGCGCGCCACGCGGTTGGACAGGAGCCAGCCCAGCCCCGACATGCCCCCCTGCCCGCCCGCGGCCAGCAGCAGCGCAGCCCCCAGCACCGGCAATAGCGCGGCATATCCCGGAAAGACGGTCTGCGCGCTGAATGTCAGGGCGGCGGCCACAATCATCACCGCACCGGCCCAGCCCGTCATGGTGCGGATCAAGGCCGACAGCCTGAGATAAGGCAGGCCCGCCGCCAGAAACCCGCCCAGCGCCAGTTCCCATACCCGGAAATGTGTCAGGAAGTACGCGCCCTCCGTATCGGCGGTGAAACCGGCCGATACCGTGAAGGATGCCAGAACGATCACCCCGGACAGCGCCATCATGCCCTGACGCAGGGACAGCCCGGCCCGGCGTGCCAGCCATATGGTCAGCGCGATCAGCGCCGGCCAGACGATGTAGAACTGCTCCTCGATGGAAAGCGACCAGTAGTGCTGGAACAGGGTCGGCGCGCTGTCCTCGGCGAGATAATCGACCGAACGCCCAAACAGGTAGAAATTCTCGACATAGAAGGCGGCGGCGAGTATCTCGAACGCCGTATCGCGCCAGTAAAGCTCGGGCAGGATGATGAGCGAGGCCGCGCCCGCCACCGCCAGCGTCACCGTCGCGGCCGGCGCCAGACGCCGCAGGCGGCGCATGTAGAAGGTCAGGAACGCAATCCGTCCATCAGACTCGGCCTGCTTGAGGAGAATGCCGGTGATCAGGAAGCCGGAAATGACGAAGAACACGTCCACGCCCACATAGCCGCCCGGCATCGCTGCGGGAAAAACGTGGTAGACCAGTACCAGAATGACAGAGAGGGCGCGAAGGCCCTGAATGTCCGGACGGAATTGCGCAGCGGCCGCCATGTTGGATATGTCATGTCCCCGATGGTGAGCCCGCTCCCCCGGCTCAGCCGGTCATACAAGCAATAGCCACCCATATCACCGCACATCAAGCATTATGGCGTTTGCCACCTGTGTTTCGCCTCTGGTTCACCCTTTCAAGGAGGCGTGAATGGGCTCAGCCCGCGGGAAGGCACCCCGCAGCGGTTGGGCGCATCTGACCAGCCCAGCTGGATGTTCAGGCAAGCGGCTCTCCGGGCGCATCGCCGTAATTCCAGTGGCATCGGCACCAACTTTCAGCCCCATTATTGGTGAAAAAGCCATGCACAGAGAAAAGCAAAACAATGTCACATACAATGAATTCCTATTAACTATAGCATAAACACATTATTTACCATTTGTTTACCAACAACATTCTTATGTCATTAATTCCCGTCACCATATCCTCTAAGCGCTTGCGACCGGGGAATGGCGATGTTGCCGGGTATTTCTTCAGTATTGGAAAGACTGGCTGGCGACCGGCGCGGCCAGATCGCCATCATAGCGGCGATAACCGCGCCCGTGGTCGTTGCGGGTGCGGGTCTGGGCGCGGAGACGGGTTACTGGTTCTTCCAGCAGCGCGTGGCGCAGATGAGCGCCGACGTGGCCGCTTTTGCCGGCGCAGTGGAGGCCCGCAGCGCGCAGCCTGCCGAAGTGATCGCCAGCTCGGCCATTGGTGAGGCGGATCGTCATGGCTACCGCGCCGATCTCGGCAGTATCGAGGTCAATAATCCGCCACTGAGCGGGCCGAACCAGAATATGCGCTCTGTCGAGGTGATCATCCGCCAGACCCGCCCGCGCTATCTGTCGCGCATGTTTCTGGACCGGGATGTAAGCTTCGAGGTGCGCGCCGTGGCCCGCTTCGACGAGCCCGGCCCCGCCTGCATTCTGGCGCTGGATCCGGCGGGCGCTGAATCGCTGCGCTTTACCGGCTCGACCGATGTCACGCTGACCGGCTGTGATCTGATGTCGAACTCGATCAACACCCATGCTCTCGCAGTAACGGGATCTGGCCGCGTCGCCACCTCGTGCGCCAACTCGGTGGGCGGCATGAACATTTCCAGCCAGCTTGACCTTGCCGATTGCCTTGAGCCGCGCACCAATCTGCCCCCGGCGCTTGATCCGCTGGCCGGGCTTGATCCGCCTGTTGGCAGCGGATGCCGCAATATTCCACCGGGCGGCGGAAGCGGGCCGCGCACCATCTCCCCGGGCCGCTATTGTAATGGCATGACGTTCAATGGCGATGTGCACTTCGAGCCAGGCGTCTATATCGTCGATGGCGGCACCTTCCGTCTCAATGGCGGGGCGCGCATCACCGGCGAGAATGTCACCATCTACCTGACCAATAACGCCAGCGTTCAGATGAACGGGAATGCCGACATCTTTCTCAGCGCCCCGGAGACCGGCGACTATGCCGGCGTGCTCTTCTGGGGCGACCGCAACAATGCGCCCACCACGACAGCGCAGTTCAACGGCACCGCAGCAAGCGCCCTGAAAGGCGCGCTCTATTTTCCCTCCCAGGAAATCGACATCCGCGGGAACTTTTCCGGCAGTGAGGGCTGCATGCGCATCATCGCCCATCGCGTGGAGATGAGCGGCAATTCGTCCCTGAACATCGACTGCTCGCGCTCCGGTTCGGTCTCGGTCCAGACGCCCGGCTTCGTCCGGCTGGTGGAGTAGCCCGCCATGGCTATGTCACGCCTCCTCCGCAGGTTTGCCTCTGACCGGTCCGGCGCCCCGGCAGTGGAGTTTGCGCTTATTGCGCCGCTTCTGCTGGCGCTGATCGTCGCGGCGACCGATATCGCCCATATCGCGGTCCAGCGCTCGGACATGACCGGTGCCATCCGCTCTGGCACCCAGTATTTCATGGCTGGCGGCACGGTCCCGGAGCGCGCGCAAACCATAGTGGAAGAGGCCTGGAGCTCGCGCCCCGAAGAGGCTCTGGTGCGCGTGGAGCGGATATGCGAGTGCGGCGAAGTAGAAGCGTCATGCAATCTGCTGTGCCCGGACCAGAGCGTGCCTCTGGCCTATGCGGTCATCACAATAGAGGCCCCTATCGGCGGGGTGTTCATGAGCCATTACTCCACCGTCAGCGACAAGGTGAGGGTACGTTGATGGTGACCCAGCCCCCTGATCCGGGCCGTGAGTTAGTAGAGTCTGTTCGCCTTTCTTTCTGGGTTGATGTGGTTGGTCAAGGCCCGGTGAGCGGAGCTTGCGCGTAGCTCAAGCGAGCCGGGCCGGG
>JAIUMI010000009.1 GCA_022565665.1 Glycocaulis sp. | reverse complement strand
CTCTGACACGCTCTGGAGCTTTGATAACATTCTGGACCGTGTGGACGCGAACGAGGCGGAGAAGCGTCCGGCCAAGCGCGGCCCCTACAAAAAGCGCAGCGCTGAAATTTCAAACTGAGACACTACCTCCGCGCCCTGGCGCAGCGCCTCTTCCAGGCCCGCCATATAGGCCTTCGCGAGGCCCTGATTCTGGGGAAAGGAGATGATGTGGTCAACGCCGTTTGCACGGGCCACTTCCACCGTGTTGTCGGTGGAGCCGTCATCAATGACCAGCCATTCGACCTTGCGGAAGCCCTCCACCTCACGCGGCAGGTCGGCCAGCGCAATAGGCAGGGTGTCCGCCTCGTTCAGGCACGGTATCTGGATGATCAGCTTGTCGAAAACAGCGCTCAAGGACGTATCCCCCCGTATGTGATGGCAACCGGCTACAGCCCGGCCCCCGACCTGTTAGACTTGGCAGGCCCGGCTTTCAATGAACAAGCGGGTATCACGCCGTACAATTCCTGTCATGGTTTGCGTTATGGCTCTAGCCGCCGGGTCTGTAGCCCCCGCTGGCCAGCCATTGTGCCTCTTCGGGCGTATCGGCCCGGCCGAGCGCCGCATTGCGGTAGGGAAAACGTCCGAACTGCGCGATCACATCGCGATGCGCGCGGGCGTGATGAGCGGTGCCTGCACCCTCCGGCAGCCGGGTCTCGCAAAGCTGCACGCACAATTCCTGATCGGCCAGTGCTTCTGAATGCATGAAAGGCATATAGGCAAAGGCGCGCCGGTTATCGGCCAGTTCGAGATCATGGCCGTTATCAAGTATGATCCGCGCAGCCTCCAGCCCCAGTGTATCCAGCGCGAACGCCTCTGCGCTGCCGCGCCAGATATTGCGCGGTAACTGGTCCAGTACGAGGACAAGCGCCAGCGCGCTGCCAGCGCCTTCCAGCCAGGCGTGACCTGCGATGGTCTGCGCCTGCCGGAAACCTTGCGTAAAATCGCCAAAACGCTGGCGGATCGTCGCATCGAACTCCGCGCTGGAGGCGAACCATTCTTCCGGCCCGGTCTCCTCAAACCAGAAGTGCAGAACCGCCTCCGGGCTCACACCCGCTTCTCCCCGCTTTCAATCGCGGCGCGGATGTCTGCGGTCAGCTCGACATAGCGCCCCGCCTCCGGATCGTCGAAATAGAGCGGCTCGGAGATTTTCTCCGGATCCCATCCCTCGGCCACCAGATCGGTTTTCTTCAGCTTGAATGTGCCGGTCGTGTGCTCGGATGGATCTTCCTGATGGATACGCAGGAAGACAGGGCGGGCATAGGCGGCCAGTTCCTTCGTCACATGGGCGTGCAGGGCTTCCAGATCGAACCCGCCATTGACGATCAGGGCTGCCATGCCGGCGCGGCCGGGATAGCCGGCCACTTCCACGCCATAGACATTGGCCTGCACGATGCCGGGTGCGAGCCCCATGATCTCGGCCACTTCGGCGGTGGAGACATTCTCCGCTTTCCAGCGGAACGTGTCGCCAATCCGGTCGATGAAGTAGAAATAACCCTGGCGGTCGCGCTTCATCAGATCGCCGGTGCGGAAATAGAGATCTCCCTCCTTGAAGACATTGCGCAGCAGCTTCTTCTCGGTGGCTTCCTTGTCGCCATAGCCGTCAAACCGGTAGCGCGCATCATCGGCGCGAATCTCGCCAATGGCCTCGCCCACCTCGTCTGGCCCGCAGGGTATACAGCGCCCCTTGGCGTCGCGGATAGGCTCTTCCTTCTCGATATCGAACTTCACCAGATCGGCATTGAAGCGGTGCTTCAGGAAAGGCGGAATGCGGCCGATCGCGCCGGGCTTGGAATCGAGATTAAGAAAGCCGACATTGCCCTCGGTCGCGCCGTAGAACTCCATGATGCGCTTGATGCCGGAGCGCTCCACAAAGCGCGGCCAGACATCGGGGCGCAGGCCATTGCCGATGGCCACGCGGATTTTGTGCTTCTTCTCGGCCGGGTTTGGCTCTGCCGAAATGAGAAAACGGCACAGCTCGCCGACATACATGAACATGGTCGCGCCGTGTTCAGCGGCTTCGGACCAGAAGGCGCTGGCGGAGAATTTGCGCCGCACGATCAGCGCGCCGCCCTGCGACAGGGCGCAGCCCACGCCGCAAAGCCCGCCCGTGGCGTGATAGAGCGGCAGCACCATCATCATCCGGTCTTTCGGCGAGGCGTGAGACGCCACGGCAAAGACCTGCAGATAGTAGAGCGCGCGGGTATGGGCGACGATGGCCGCCTTGGGCAGGCCCGTCGTGCCGGAGGTGTACATTTTCAGGCACGGATCCTTGGCCTTGAGGTGGGCCCGGTGCTCCCGGCCCGGACGGGCATCGCTTGCCCCATCAAGAGCGGCCTTGAGATCGCGCCCGGCAGGCACGCTGCCTGCCTCGCCATCATAGATCCACGGCGTGATCGAGCCGGTGTCGGACGCCACGGCGGCAAAGGCACCGGAAAGCTCGCCCTCGATGATGGCGTGATCAGCCTCGGCGATCCGGACGCCGTGGGACAGCGCCTTGCCCGTCACCTGGTTGTTCAGGAGCGCGGTCAGCACACCCACCTTGGTCAGGCCATACCAGAAGGCGATATATTCCCAGCGATTGCCCATATAGAGCGCCACTGTATCGCCCGGCTTTATGCCGGTGGCGAGCGCCCAGTTCGCCACCCGGTTGGCAAAGGCATCAAACGCGCCATAGCTGACCGTGGAGCCGTCTTCCAGTATGAAAGCCGGGCGCGAGGCGTGCTTGTCCACGCTGCGTTCGAGCATGTCCGGAGTCAGATCATCTGAATCCGGCGTGATCGTCTTGAGCGTCTTCAAAAGCCGGACCAGCTCGCGGGTGTAGAAAATCTCCCGCTTGAGCGCGCTGAAAAACCCCATGAAACACGGCCTCCCGAATGGTGTTGTATCGTTAGGGCGTGACAGTAAATCCCGCCCGTTTGCGGTCAAGGCGAAGCGGTGCGTCAGGGATGCTATTGCCTGCGGCGAGAGTGGCTGGCTGCACGTGCCACATGTGCAACAAAATAAATTCATGCATGCATCAGCGCGTTAGCACGTTCATCCATACAATTTGGTGGGGAATTTGAGTGGTACGGGAGCGCTTGGTTGACAGAGGGCAACGGGCGCGGGCTTGAGGGGAAGTCCGCGAAATGGGGGCGCGCGCTGAGGGCGCTGCGCCTGCGCAGTAATATGAAACAGGACGATGCGGCGCGCCGGCTTCAGGTGAGCCAGTCCTATGTCTCGCGGCTGGAGAACGGGGTGATTACACCGTCGCCGGAAATCGCCGCGCGGCTGGCTTCGCTAATTCATACACCGGCACACCGGCCCCTGATCGACCAGCTCAAGTCAGTCGTGCTGCATTCGCCCCATGCTGTTGCCCTGCTGTCATGCACGGACAGGGTAGTGCAGGTGGAAGCGGCCAGCCAGCGCTTCCGCGATGCCGGCCCGCCGTTTGACCGCTACTTTGACGGCCTGGCCGTGAACGATCCGCTGGGTCAGACCGTGGCCGGGCTGGTTTGCCGTGCTGTGCAGGCCGGCGCCTTTGACGGCGAGATCGCCTGCATCGAATTTGTATGGACGGCCGAGGTCAGCGCTGCGCGGCGCTATTTTCACTCCGTACAAACACCGATTTTCTCGGGCACCGAGTGGCTGGTGCACTCCGCAACCGCCCTGTTGAGGGCCGAGGCCTATGACCGCTTCGTCGAGGAAAATGGCGGCCCTGAACGCGTCCATCATTTCTAGAAGCCCCGCTTCATGAATTTGTTTATGCGTCAACCCGGGCGATGGGTTCACGGACAGTTAACCGTGCTCCGTGAACCTCGATGTCAGCGCCGGAAAGTCCGATGACCGAGCAAGGAGCAAACGGCCATGTTCCTGACCCGCCTGATTTATCATAGCTGTGCGAATTTCGAGGTGGAAGACCGCACCGTCTCAGAGGAACTCGGCCGCATTCTCTCCGCCGGGCTGGCCCACAATCCCTCCCTCGGCCTGACGGGCGTGCTGGCCGTCGATGGCGACCGCTTCATCCAGGTACTGGAAGGTCCGCGGCACGCGGTGTCATCGACGTTCCGGCGGATTGCGGCGGACGAACGTCACCATGATGTGGAACTGGTAATGTGCGGCGAGGTGGAGCAGCGCTGCTTCTACGACTGGGCGGTCGCAGTGCTGCGCGAGGACGCGCTGCCCGGCTGCGAGCCGCGCCAGCCCGATTATGATCACATCACCGCAAACGGCCTGCTGGAGCGCGCCAGACGCATCCACGAGACCGGGCTGATTGCCCGCCGTCAGAGTGCGGGCGTGAACATAACCGGCACGGGCTGACTAGCGCGCGGCTTCCTCGCTGGTGCCCTTGTCGCCCTCATCGCCAAGCGACATTTCGTGCCACATCGCATTGAGGATGGCGAAGGAGCAGGCAAGGCCAATGCCGAGTATCCAGGCAAAATACCACATGGTCGTTACACTCCTTCTGCCTAGTAATAATCGCCGCTGGTGACGTCTTCGGTGGTCACCCGGCCCCACATCACTTTGAACGCCCAGGCGGTGTAGGCGAGGATGATGGGCAGGAAGATCACCGTGGTGATCAGCATGATGAACAGGGTGAGCTGGCTTGATGAGCTGTTCCACACCGTCAGGCTGGCATTGGGTTGAATGCTCGACGGCAGGATGAAGGGGAACATGGAAAGCCCCACCGTGGAGATGATCCCGAAGGTGGAGAGCTTTGAACCGATAAAGGTCACTGCCTCAGAGTTCATCCTCAACCCCGCCAGCGCCGCGAACGCGCCGCCAAAGCCCAGCACGGGCGCCAGGATCATCCAGGGATGGGCGGCATAGTTGGAAAGCCACGCGCCCGCCTCTGCCGCTGTCTCGGTAAGCAGCGGATTGGACGGCCCGCCCGGATTGGCTTCAGACACATGGGTGAAGCCGTAGGGCCCGTAAGCCATCACCAGTCCTCCAATGGCGAACAGCACAATCGAGGCAATGGCCAGGATCGGCGCGAATGTCCGCGCGCGGTCACGCACCGGACCATATTCGGCCTTCATCGACAGCCAGGCCGCACCGTGCAGGCCCATCATCGTCACCGAAAGCAATCCGCACAGAATGGCAAACGGGTTCAGGAGATCGAAGAAGGAGCCGTCCCAGTAGGCGCGCATATTATCGTCCAGCCGGAAGGGCAGGCCGACCAGGACATTGCCGACCGCCACGCCGAACAGGAGGGCGGGCACGAAGCCGCCGGTAAAGAGCGCCCAGTCCCAGCTCGCCCGCCAGCGCGGATCTTCCCGCTTGGAGCGGTATTTGAACGCGACCGGACGCAGGATCAGCGCGGCCAGCAGCACGAACATCGCCAGATAAAGCCCGGAGAAGGACACCGCATAGACCAGCGGCCAGGCGGCGAAGATCGCCCCGCCCCCGAGGATGAACCAGACCTGGTTACCCTCCCAGGTCGGCCCGACCGTATTGATGGCGACGCGCCGTTCTGAATCGGTCTTGGCCACGAAGGGCAGGAGCCCGGCCACGCCAAAATCAAATCCGTCCGTGGCGGCAAAGCCGATCAGCAGGACGCCCAGAAGGCCCCACCAGAGGACACGCAGAACTTCATAGGAAATAGGGATTTCCATTGTTTATGTCCTTCTTATTCGGCCGGAACGGGTTTGGTTGAGCCATGCACAGAGGGCCGCTTTTTCGGCGTCTCGCCCCCGGCCAGCTCGGGATAGGGGCCCTTCTTGATGACCTGCAGCATCAGCATGACCATGATTACGGCCAGCACGCCGTAGAACACGGTGAAGCCCGCAATCGTCATCCATATCTGTGTGGCGTTGAGGCTGGAGACGCCCATGAAGGTCGGCAGCTGGCCCTCGATGATCCAGGGCTGGCGGCCATATTCGGCCAGGAGCCAGCCGAGCTCCGCCGCAACCCAGGGCAGGGGCAGCGAGAACAGCGCCACCCAGAGGAACCAGCGCGTCTCGTGCTTGCGCAGCGTCACCAGAACGAACGCCACGCCGAACAGAAGGATGAAATAGAAGCCGAGCCCCGCCATGATGCGGAAGGACCAGAATAGGACCGGCACGTCAGGAATGGTATCGAGCGCGGCCTGCCTTATCTGCTCAGGCGTCGCCTCGCGCGGGTCCTCCATATAGGCGGTCAGCAGATAGGCGTATCCCAGATCGCGCCAGCTCTCCTCGAACACGGCGCGCGCGTCCACATCGGTTTCGTCCACGCGCAGCGTCATCAGCGCGTCATAGGCGCGTATGCCGTTTTCCACCCTGTCTTCGGCAATGGCGACGAGGGGCAGAATTCCCTCCACCTCCCGGTCGAAGGAGCGCGTGGCGATCAGGCCGAGGACCCAGGGGATATCGACGGCGAAATGTGTGGTCTGGTTCTCCACGTCAGGGAAACCGATCACGGTCAGCGGGGCAGGTGGCTCATGGGTTTCCCACATGGCCTCCAGCGCAGCGAGCTTCATGCGCTGGTTGTCGGTGAGCGCATAACCGCTTTCATCGCCCAGCACCACGACCGAGAGCGCGCCGGCAAGGCCGAAGCCGGCTGCCACCGTCATGGAGCGCTTGGCAAAGCCGGTATGGCGGCGTTGAAGCAGGAACCAGGCCGAGACCGCCAGCACGAATACCGCAGCCGTGACATAGCCCGCCGAGACGGTGTGCACGAACTTGGCCTGCGCGACCGGGTTGAGAAGCACGGCGCCGAAATTCACCACTTCCATGCGCATCGTGTCGGGATTGAATTCCGAGCCCACCGGATTTTGCATCCAGCCATTGGCGATGAGGATCCACAAGGCGGAGAGATTGGTGCCGAGCGCCATGAACCAGGTCACCGCAAGGTGGCCCTGCTTGCTCATCCGGTCCCAGCCGAAGAAGAAGAGGCCAACGAGCGTCGCTTCCAGGAAGAAGGCCATCAGGCCCTCAATGGCCAGGGGCGCGCCGAACACATCGCCCACATAGTGGGAGTAGTAAGACCAGTTCATGCCGAACTGGAATTCCATCGTGATGCCGGTGGCGACGCCGAGCGCGAAATTGATGCCGAACAGCGCCCCCCAGAATTTCGTCATGTCCTTCCAGACCTGACGATTGGTCATGACATAGACCGTCTCCATGATGGCCAGCATGAAGGCCAGGCCCAGCGTGAGCGGCACGAAGAGGAAGTGATACATGGCAGTGAGGGCGAACTGCCAGCGTGAGAGTTCTACGACTTCCATGTCGATCATGGAGGGGCTCCGGTCAGAATGGCGATGTGCTGCGATTAAAAGCCGTAGCACGATTGCGGGCTTTTATCCCTATTTCAGTTGTAGAAAATTTTTACCAGCGCGCATTCTGACGCAGGGCGAGATTGTCGCGGGGGAGAGCTTGCATGCCGCCACTCATGTCATCACCCGCTTCATGCGGGTGACCCATGCCTGAGAGGTTGTTTTTCCCTCGTCCTTCGGGACGTTCGCTGCGCGGCCCGAGGATGACAGCTGAGTGTCATTCCAGAAAATGCGGCATGCTTACCGGACAACCAGAAGGCAGTCTAAGCATCCACCTGCGCGTCGAGGGCGAATTCCTGGATGAATTCGCGGCGCGGCTCCACCACATCGCCCATCAGCTTGGCGAAGAGGTCATCGGCCGTATCGGCTTCCTTGACCGAAACCCGCAGGAGGGAGCGGGCATTGGGATCGAGCGTGGTTTCCCAGAGCTGGCCGGGATTCATCTCGCCCAGACCCTTGTAGCGCTGGATCTTCATGCCCTTGGCCCCGGCCTTGATGACCGTGTCCATGAGCTGCCAGGCGCCGTGAATCACCGTCTCGTCGCCCTTGCGCGTGAACACCAGCGGGCCGGCATAGCCCTCGGCAATCGCGCGGGCGCGCTCTGACAGGCGGCGCGCATCGGGGCTGGCGAGCACCGTGTCGTCCAGTGTCACGGCCTCGGTCACGCCGCGCACTTCGCGTTTCAGGACCAGCCCGCCCTCAGCCTGCACGAGACCTTCCCAACCTTCCTCGCCCTCATCGGCGGCGCGGTTGAGCCGGGCGGCAACGCGCATGGCGGCCTCCGCCGTTACATCGGGGTTCAGCGCATCTTCAAGGGCAGCCGCCTCCAGCGCGAAGGCCGGCGCGCGCGCGGTGAGCCGGGCGGTGGCCAGCACCACGCCCCTGGCCGCTTTCACCCGCTCGGCAAGGTCAGCACCGGTCACGGTCTCGCCCGTACCAAGCTTCAGGCTGGCTTCTGCCGAGCCTTCCTCGATGAGGGAGGCATCCATCTCGGCCTGATCGGTCATGTAGCGCTCGGAGCGCCCGCGCGTGACCTTGTAGAGCGGCGGCTGGGCGATATAGAGGTGGCCGCGCTCGATCAGCTCGGGCATCTGCCGATAGAAGAAGGTGAGCAGCAGGGTGCGGATATGCGCGCCGTCCACGTCGGCATCGGTCATGATGACGACCTTGTGGTAGCGCAGCTTGTCGTAATTGATCTGGTCGCGGCCAATGCCGGTGCCCAGCGCCGTGATCAGCGTGCCGACCTGATCTGATGACAGCATCTTGTCAAAGCGCGCGCGTTCCACATTGAGGATTTTACCCCTGAGCGGCAGCACGGCCTGATTCTCGCGGTTGCGGCCCTGCTTGGCAGAACCGCCGGCGGAATCACCCTCGACGATGAAGATTTCAGACTTGGACGGATCTTTTTCCTGACAATCGGCGAGCTTGCCGGGCAGGGAGGTGATGTCGAGCGCGCTCTTGCGCCGGGTCAGCTCACGCGCCTTGCGGGCGGCCTCCCGGGCGGCAGCCGCCTCGATGATCTTGCCAACGATGGCCTTGGCCTCGGAGGGATGTTCCTCAAACCATTCGGTGAGCTGTTCAAACACCGCGCCTTCAACGGCCGGGCGCACTTCGGAGGAGACCAGCTTGTCCTTGGTCTGGGAGGAGAATTTCGGGTCCGGCACCTTCACCGACAAGACGCAGGTCAGCCCTTCGCGCGCATCGTCGCCGGTAATGGCGACCTTGGCCTTGGCGGCAAGACCGGAACTGGCCGCATAATTATTGATGATGCGCGTCAGCGCGCCGCGGAAACCGGCCAGGTGCGTGCCGCCATCGCGCTGCGGGATGGTGTTGGTGAAGCACAGCATGTTCTCGTGATAGCTGTCATTCCACTGCAGCGCCGCCTCCACCGTCACGCCGTCACGCGCGCCGGTAATGAGGATCGGCTCGGGGAAGATGGCGGTCTTGGCGCGGTCGAGATGCTTCACGAAGGCGGCCACCCCGCCCTCATATTGCAGGACTTCCTCAAAGGCTTCCGCCTCGCGCTCATCGCGCAACACGATGCGCACGCCGGAATTGAGGAAAGCCAGCTCCCTCAGCCGGTGATGCAGGCGCGCGCGCTCGAACACGATTTCCGAAAAGGTCTGCTCTGACGGCAGGAAGCGCACCTCGGTGCCGGTCAGCGGCTTGCCATTGTCGCGAAGCGGGGCTTCGCCGGTGACTTTGAGGTCCTCGCCATCCTTGGGCTCGCCATGGATGAAGCGCATGTGGTGGGTCTTGCCATCGCGCCAGATGGTCAGGTCCAGCCATTCGGAAAGCGCGTTGACCACCGACACGCCCACCCCGTGCAGGCCGCCGGACACTTTATAGGAATTCTGGTCGAACTTACCGCCCGCATGCAGCTGGGTCATGATGACCTGAGCGGCTGAGACGCCCTCGCCCTCATGGATGGCCGTCGGTACGCCGCGCCCGTCGTCGGACACGCTCGCCGAACCGTCCGCGTGCAGGGTTACGCGCACCTCGGTGCAATGGCCTGCCAGCGCCTCGTCGATGGCGTTATCGACCACCTCATAGACCATGTGATGCAGGCCCGAACCGTCATCGGTATCCCCGATATACATGCCCGGACGTTTGCGGACGGCATCGAGCCCTTTGAGGACCTTGATGCTGTCCGCGCCATATTCCTGATTCGTGTTCTCGCTCATGGGTTTTTTCTAGCCCATAGAGGCCGCAACCGCCATGTTTGACATGACAAAAGAAGGGGGTGGAGTAGGCGAAGACAAAGCGGCGTCGTTTGCCTACGCTTGGCGGATTGCTCAGCCACAACTATTAGTTATTCAGCTTGCTTGTGGGAGGGCTGCAAATGTCTCGCGACGGGACGATGTACGAAATCGAGATCCGACACTCTGGCTTGAACACGTATCGCCTTATCAGGGGACGAGACCGACGCGTTGTCGAAATGAAAGCTGACGCCCAACAGGCTAAGTGGGAAGACCAGTGGGCGCGACAGCAAGCTGCAGCCACAAAGGAAGCCAAAAAGGCGCTCAGTGAAAAGTTAACAGAAGAAGCGGAATCAGCTCTGACTGAGGCTTCGTCATTACTGCTGAAGTCACTTGGGCATAAAAACATTATAGATTGGAAACAATTTTACGATCATTCAAAATTTGGTGGCCCAAAGCCAATTGCACCCAAGAGACCTTCCACTCCAGTTCAGCCAGCGCCGCAAGATTTCCGACCTCAGCTTGGAGTTCTCGGACACTTAATTCCAGCTATCAGGAAGCGGCGTGAAGCCGATGCCATGTGGAGGTTCGAGGCCGAAACCAGAAAGTGGGAGTCAAGCTGTAAGCAGCGTATTGAAGTCCACAGGGAAAAGATGCTCGCATACCAGAGCGATGTGGACGCGTGGCAAGAGCGAGAGTCCCAATTCTATAGAGATCAAGCTGCCCATAATTCACGCGTGGACATGCTTCGACAGAAGCATAAAATTGGCGAAGTCGATGCTGTTGAAAAATATGCAGATTTGGTTCTAGCTAACTCTCCATACCCGGCTTGGTACAATCGAGACTGGGAACTCGACTACCAAGAAGAAACAAAAATTTTAATCGTGAACTATCGCCTTCCTAACCCGGAAGATATCCCCATACTCGCGGCTGTCAGATATGTTGCGGCGCGTGACAGCTTTGACAAGAAGCTTCTAATCGATACTCAAAAGCGAAAACACTACGATTCAATCGTGTATCAAATCACCCTCAGAACACTGCACGAACTCTTCGAAGCTGACCGCGAAACCAAAAATATCTTTGCTGTGGTTTTCAACGGAATAACGGAATCCGTTTCAAATACCACCGGGCAGCCTATCACCAGTTGCATTTGTTCGATTCAGGTTGGAGTTGAAGAGTTCAGCGCAATCAACCTCGCAGCCGTCGATCCCAAGGCGTGTTTCAAAGGCTTGAAGGGTGTAGCGGCGTCCTCACTGAGCCAACTTGCTCCGGTTCCGCCACTGATGATGTTACAGCGCGACGACTCCCGGTTTATCCCCAATGTGGAAGCCGGCTCCAAGCTCCAAGAAGGCGAGAATATCGCCGCTATGAGCTGGCAGGATTTCGAGCACCTCATCCGAGAACTTTTTGAGCGGGAGTTTTCTCAAGACGGCTGCGAAGTGAGGGTCACGCAAGGGAGCAGAGACGGGGGTGTAGATGCTATCGTATTCGACCCGGACCCAATCCGTGGCGGTAAAATCGTCATCCAGGCAAAGCGCTACACCAACACAGTCGGCGTGTCCGCCGTCAGGGATCTTTATGGCACCGTAATGAACGAGGGGGCCATAAAGGGCATTTTGGTTACAACTGCTCAGTTTGGCCCGGATGCCCGCAAGTTCGTCGCAAACAAACCTCTGGCACTTATCGATGGGTCAGGCCTCCTGCACATGCTAAGCGGCTACAACAAAAAGCTACGCATTGACCTGCAAGAGGCAAAGGAAACCCTCCAGCACCCCGCCTGATTGCCCCGAAACCGAAGCGCGCCTAGTTTGCGGGCAGCACTCCCTCGCCCGCACCCCAAGGACGCAATTCCCATGGCCACGAACCGCCCCGTTACCAAGGATTCCCATGTCTATCTGGTGGACGGGTCGGGCTATATTTTCCGCGCCTATCATGCGCTGCCGCCGCTGACGCGCTCTGACGGCACGCCGGTCGGCGCGGTGCAGGGCTTTTGCAACATGCTGTGGAAGCTGCTGGAAGATCTCAAGGGCGAGGACCAGCCGACCCATCTGGCGGTGATTTTCGACCATTCGGCCAAGACCTTCCGCAATGATCTTTATCCGCTCTACAAGGCCCACCGGCCAGAGCCGCCCGAAGATCTGCGGCCCCAGTTTGCGATCATCCGCGACGCCACCAAGGCGTTCGATCTTCCGTGCATCGAAATGGACGGGTTCGAGGCCGATGATCTGATCGCGACCTATGCCCGCCAAGCGGCGGAAAAGGGCGCGCGCGTCACCATCGCCTCGTCAGACAAGGATCTGATGCAGCTGGTGAACGGACAGGTGACGCTGCTCGACCCGATGAAGGTGCGCCGGATCGGGACTGAGGAAGTACGCGAAAAGTTTGGCGTCGGCCCCGACCGGGTGATCGATGTGCAGGCGCTGGCCGGTGACAGCGTCGATAATGTGCCGGGCGTGCCGGGTATCGGCATCAAGACGGCAGCAGAACTCATCAACACCTATGGCGATCTGGAAACCCTGCTGGCGCGCGCCGAAGAGATCAAACAGCCCGCACGGCGTACCAAGCTGATCGAGAATGCAGAGAATGCGCGCATCTCCAAGCTGCTGGTCACTTTGAAAGATGACATAGAAACCCCTGACAGCCTTGAAGATTTCGGCGCGGCGGAGCCCGATGGCGAGAAGCTTGTCGCCTTCCTGCGCTCGATGGAGTTCCGCACCATCACGCGCCGGGTCGAGGAAGCGCTGGGTGCTGGCCCGGCGGACGAGACCGGCGACGCCACGGCGCCGGTGGACCGCTCCGGCTATCAATGCGTGCAGACGGTGGAGGCTCTGAAAGACTGGATCGCGAAAGCGAAAATCATGCGCGTGATCGCGGTCGATACCGAGACCGATGCGCTGTCGGCGACGGCGGCGGGGCTGGTGGGTATCTCCATCGCGGTCAAGCCGGGCGAAGCCTGCTACATCCCGCTGGCTCATCTGGGCGGTGATCTTGCCGATGGCGGCGGGCGGCCTCAGCAGATCGACATGGCCGAGGCCATCGGGCTGTTGAAGCCGCTGCTGGAAGACCCTGCAGTCCTGAAAGTCGGCCAGAACATCAAATATGACCTCGCCGTGCTGGCCCGTCAGGGCATCAACACGGCGCCGATCGATGACACCATGCTGATCTCCTATGTGCAGGAGGCGGGCCTGCACGGGCATGGCATGGACGAGCTGTCCGAGCTGCATCTGGGCCACAAGCCGGTCGCCTTCAAGGAAGTGGCAGGCACGGGCAAGAATCAGAAGCATTTTGGCGAGATTGATCTCAAACGCGCGACCGAATATGCCGCCGAGGACGCCGACATCACGCTGCGCCTCTATGAGCTTTTGAAGCCCGGCCTTGCGGGCAAGGGGCTCGCAACCGTCTACGAGACGCTTGAAAGGCCCATGCCCGCCGTGCTGGCGAAGATGGAGCTCAACGGCATCAAGGTGGATGTCGCGCAGCTCTCGCGCCTGTCATCAGAATTTGCGCAGCGCATGGCGCAGGCCGAGGAGGAGGCCTTCGCGGCGGCCGGCACACGCTTCAACCTCGGCAGTCCCAAACAGATCGGCGACATCATATTTGGTGATATGGGCCTGCCGGGCGGCAAGAAGACCAAGACCGGGGCGTGGTCGACCGATGCGAGCGTCCTCGAGGAGTTGGCCAATGAAGGCCATGCCCTGCCGCGCGCGCTGCTGACATGGCGTCAGTTTGCCAAGCTGAAATCAACCTATTCCGATGCGCTCAAAGCCGCGATCAATCCCGATACCGGCCGGGTGCATACATCGTTTTCGCTGGCGGCGACGACGACCGGGCGGCTCTCCAGCTCTGATCCCAATCTGCAGAACATCCCGATCCGCACCGAAGAGGGCCGCCTGATCCGCGAAGCCTTCGTCGCCGAGAAGGGCCATGTGCTGGTCGCCGCCGACTATTCCCAGATTGAATTGCGTCTGCTCGCCCACATTGCGGGTGTCGATGCCCTGAAAGACGCGTTCAAGGCCGGTCATGACATTCACGCCATGACGGCATCGGAAATGTTCGGCGTGCCGCTGGATCAGATGGATGGCGCGACGCGGCGCAAGGCGAAAGCCATCAATTTCGGCATCATTTACGGGATTTCCGCCTTCGGCCTCGCCAATAATCTCGGCATCAGGCGCGATGAGGCGAAAGCCTATATCGAGAGCTATTTCGAGAAATTCCCGGGCATCGCCGCCTATATGGACGCGATGAAGGAGACCGCGCGCGAAAAGGGCTATATCGAGACCGTGTTCGGTCGGCGCTGCCACTTCCCCGGTATCAAGGACAAGAACCCGGCCATGCGCCAGTTCGCCGAGCGTCAGGCCATCAATGCGCCCATACAGGGCTCAGCCGCTGATATCATCCGGCGGGCCATGGCGCGCATGGACGCAGCGATAGAGCAGGCGGGCCTGAAAGCGCGCATGCTGCTGCAGGTGCATGACGAGCTCGTCTTTGAATGCCCGGAAGGCGAGGCCGACGCACTGATCCCGCTGGTGCAGGAGGTGATGGGCAAGGCGGCACTGCCAGCGGTCAACCTCTCCGTCCCGCTGGTGGTGGAGGCCAAGGCGGCTGCCACCTGGGGGCAGGCGCATTAAGCCATGACTGTCATCCTCGGGCCGAGCGCAAGCGAGGTCCCGGGGGCCCATGCCTGCAAAGAACCCGCTGGCGTGAAGCTCTCAGGCATGGGTGGCCCGGAATGACGCCGGAATAGAGTGCTCCTACCGCCGCCCGCGCCGCCTAGAAGAGAACATGTCATCATCAAGGATGAAGAGACGCGGATCAGCGCGCTCGCCAAGGCGCACCTCGCTCAAGCTCACCTGCGTGACGCTGCCGAGCGAATCCACCGCATACCAGCCATTGAGCGCGACGGTGGAAGCCGGTTCTGCCGGGTCGGTATCATCGAGCACCAGCGTGACACGGCCCTCTGCCTCGCCTTCAGGGTCCACCAGCGTGACATAGAGCTGATTATCGAACCGGCCCGTCTCGACGATGGCGCCGGAGCGCTCCAGTTCCTCGGCAGGCGCGAGAAGCCAGCGCAGCGGGGTGGAGCGGATCGGCGCACGATCCACGGTTTCCAGCGCGCTATCGGCTATCGCCACCGTCGAGCCATCGGCCACGATCAGCAGAGGCGAAGGCGCATCATAGGCAAAGCGCACCCGGCCGGGGCGTGAGAGCGCCAGCGCGCCTTCATTCACGCTGCCATCGGGGTTAATCTGACGGAAGCGGCCTTCCATCGTGGTGATGGCGGCGAAGATTTCGAGCGCGCGCTCACGTTCCACCGCTTCACCGCGGCCCGAGCGTTCCACGATTTCGGCCGGCGGCAGGGCGTCGAGCGCCTCTTCGACCTCTTCCTCGGCCTGAACGGGAATCTGCGGCAGAGGGGCGGGCTGGGGCGAAGCCCAACCCGTCATCAGGGCGGCAAGTGCCGTAGCGAGCGAGTTCATCATGGGGTTTGATCCTTCATCAAAATCCCGGGTCGTTAGTGTCTATGGCTAATGGCAAATTGCGGCTGGCGAAAGGCGGTCACGTTCATCCTCGTGACAGCTTGCAGTGGCTTTGACCGTCCCAATCGCCGCACCTTGCCCTCTCGCCGCGAGCGGCCCCTTGCCCTATCTTGGAGCCTGTCATGCACAGCGATGCCCGCATCGAGAACTGGCCTGTTGAGGCCCATGGACGCCCGCTCGGCCTGCCCAACGAGATGGCGGGAGAAACCGTGCTGATGGACGCCGAGATCCGGCCCAACCGCTCGCTCAGCAATCCTGCCTTTCTGGCGCTGATGGGCGCGGTGATCGCGATCAGCTTTACCGCAGGGATCGCCTTTGCCTCCATCGGGGCGTGGCCGGTGCTGGGCTTTTTTGGCCTCGACGTGCTGATCATCTGGCTCGCCTTCCGGATGAACTACCGGGCCGGGCGCAAGCGCGAACGGGTCCATATCACGCCGGACCGCATCGATGTGATCCGGCGCTGGCCAACGGGTCATGAAACACTCTACCGCCTGCCCGCTGCCTGGACACGCGTTGAGCTGAGCGAGAGCCGCCGCGGCGGTGTGCAGGCCCGGCTCGCCGCGATGGGCAAATGCCTCATTATCGGTCAGGCGCTCTCTCCGCGCGAGCGCAAGGAGCTGGCGCAGGCGGTGTCACAGGCGCTGGAGAAGGCGAAATCGGCCCGCACGGGCTTTGCGCAAGAAACAGGTGGCGCGCCCTAGCCGCTCCCGGCCATTCTGGCGTCATGAACACCGCCGCCCACACCCCCGCCGAGCTGGCTTTGCGCGCGCAGGACTATCCGCGCATCAATGCCGCGCTCGATTTCATTGCCGCCCATTGGGACGAACAGCCAAGCCTTGAACGGATCGCCAACGCGGCGGGTCTTTCCCCGCATCATTTCCAGCGCGTCTTCACCCGCTGGACAGGAGCCAGCCCGAAGCGCCTCGTCGCTGCGCTGACCCATGCGAGTGCCCGGCGGCTCCTGAGTGAAGGGGCAAGCGTGATGGACGCGGCCTTCGAGACAGGGCTGTCCGGCCCGTCCCGCCTGCATGATGTCTTCATTGCCGAGGAGGCCGTCACGCCCGGCAATGCCCGCAATGCGGGGCAGGGCCTGACCTTCCGGGTGGGCCATGCGCCAACGCCGTTTGGCACCGGCGTATTCCTGATCGCGCCGCGTGGCCTGTCTGCGCTGGGCTTTGCTGATCCCGGCGAAGAGCGCGAGACCGAAGACGACCTGAAGGACCGGTTTCCGGCCGCCGATTTCCAGCGCGATGACAGTGTTGCTGGAGAATACGCCACGCGCATTTTCGGGGAGGGTGGATCAGGCCCGATCCCGCTGGCGCTCTATGGCACGCCCTGGCGGCGGCAGGTCTGGCGCGCGCTCCTGGCCATTCCGCCGGGGGATACGATATCCTATGGCGATATCGCCCGCGAAGTGTGTACCGCCAGGGCCAGCCGCGCGGTCGGCGCGGCGGTGGGGGCAAACCCGGTCAGCTGGCTGATCCCCTGTCACCGCGTACTGGCGAGCGATGGCCGACTCAATGGCTACCATTGGGGACTGCAACGCAAGCGCGCCATGCTCGCATACGAGGCCGCGACACGCTAAATAGCGCTGCATGTATGATCTCTCGCTTCTGCTTCTCCTCGGCTCCATAGCCGTCTTCATCCTGGCCTGCCTTGGCTATGGCGTGTTCCGCCTGCGCGTTCTGCACCGCGATGCGGCAGACGAATACGCTGACCGCACAGCCACCAAGCCCGCCAGCGTGAGGGGTGTGTCGCGCGACGAGTTTCTCCGGCTCTATGTACGCAGCTTCGCGCCGCGCTGGGCCTTCTATCTGGCCGCGGCCTGCGCCCTCGCGATCGGGCTCAGCCCCGTCGCCTTGCTGGTAATCCCGGCCATCTATGATCAGATCTGGTATGCCAGCGGGGCCGCTGACTGGGCGGGACGGGGTGGCTATGTCTTCATGTTCACGGTGTTTTTCGGCGTGGTGGCGATAGGCGCGTTTCCCGCCTTCCTGCTCGCGCGCTTTCACCATACCCGCGCGCCCGAACCCTTCAGCCACGCCCTTGCCCGCGCGCGCGGCGAACCCATACCCGAGGAGACCGGCTGGCGGCGGAGGCCGAAATGGGCCCGGCGCGTACGGCCCGATCCGGATGCCCCCGATGGCAGTTCGGGCGGTAGCGATGGTGGCGGCGGTGACTAACTAGTCCCCAGGACAGCGGTTAAGAGGATCAGACAAATGCGATATCTCCACACCATGGTGCGCATCAGCGATATCGAGGCGTCCTTGCGCTTCTATTGCGAAGGGCTGGGTCTGAAGGAAGTCCGCCGCATGGAGAACGAGAAGGGCCGTTTCACCCTGATCTTTCTTGCCTCGCCGGACGATATCGCAGCGGCGGGCGGCGTGCCGGAAACCGGCTCCCTGCCCGCAGGCCTGCCCTGCATCGAGCTCACCTGGAACTGGGATCCGGAAACCTATACCGGCGGGCGCAATTTCGGGCACTTGGCCTTCCGGGTGAAGGATGTCTACGCGCTCTGCCAGCACCTGATGGATATGGGCTATACGATCAACCGCCCTCCGCGCGACGGCCACATGGCCTTCGTGCGCTCGCCCGACAATATCTCCTTCGAACTCTTGCAGGAGGGGGACCGCCTGCCTGCGAAAGAGCCCTGGGCCAGCATGGAAAATACCGGCAGCTGGTAAGATTTTATCCACAATCCCTTGACTTTGGTTAATGTTCCGCTTATGTTCTTAGTCAGAGCAGGAGCATTGCCATGTCCTATGCATCCAAGATCAAGGCTTCCGGCGGTGGTTATGCCCGCAATGCGGGCAAGCGCTGGCGCTATGAGGATGAGCGTGAGCTGCGCGCGCTGGCCCAGCGCGGCGTGCCGCTAAAACGCATCTCGCTCATTCTCGGCCGGCCCGAAGGTGCGATCCGTACCAAGGCCGCCGCGCTGCATCTGGAGCTTGTGGAAACGCCGGACACCCTGCCGGTCAGCCGCCCGGCACTGAAAACCCGCAGGCTGAAGACAGGCCCGGTGACAATCGCGCCGTTCAATAGCGAAGCGCGCCAGCTGGAGCTGTTTCACTGATCCGCTGACCTCTCCCTCAAGGTCAGCGATTGCGGCCGAGCCGGTCGTGGCTCTCCACCCAGTCCCCCGCCACGACCGCGCTCGCCAGCGATATCTCTCCCGCCAGCACGGTCGCCGCGCAGATTTCGATGAAGCGGCCCACCTTGCCCTTGCCCCGGCAGCCGAGGATATCGAGGCACTCGCCCTGCGTCGGAAGCTGGGTACCCCCGCCAAACGTCGCCACAATCAGGGCAGGCAGGGTGATCGACCAGTAATAGGTCTCCCCCTCATCCTCCAGCCGCACAAAGGTCATCGCGGTATGGGACTCGGCGATATTGGCCGCGTCCTGCCCGCAGGCGATGAAGAGCGCGGCCAGCCCATTGGCCGCATGCATGCCGTTATTGGCGCTGCCCGCCATCACCGATCCGGCAAACGAGTTGAGGCGCGCGCGGAAGAGCGTGGCGGCATCAACCCCGGCCCGTTCCTTCAGCAGCGCGCTCGGGATGCGGGCCTCGGCGATCACCCGCGCGCCACGTGAATGCAGCACGTTGAGCTGGGAGTGCTTCTTGTCAGTGTCCATCGCACCGGAGAGCGTGTAGCGCGCGCCGCCGGGGTGGTTGGCGGCAATCCACTCACATGCGGCCAAGGTCGCCTTGCCGCACATATTCTGGCCCGCCGCGTCACCCGTCTCATAGTTGAAGCGTAAGTGGAGCATCGGCCCCACCGAATAGCGCTCGATATGGGAGAGTTTTGCCACTGATGAGGTGGCCTCGGCCGCTTCCCGGATACCGCCCAGATTTGCATCGACCCAGCCGGCAAAGTCCCGCGCCCCTCCGGCGTCATCGAAATGGAAAACCGGCGCGCGCTGCATGAAGCGCTCATGGATGGTGGTCTTTACCCCGCCAGCCTCGGTAAGGATGCGCATACCCCGGTTATAGCTGGCGACCAGCGTGCCCTCGGTCGTGGCCAGCGGCACATAGACGTCTTCATTCACATGCTCGCCATTGATCCGCAGCGGACCGGCGAGGCCTATCGGCACCTGCGCGACACCGATGAAATTCTCGATATTGCCCGCCGTGACGCCGGGATCGAAGGAGAAGGCACCAACATGATCGAGCGTCACGCCTGCCCGCTCGGCCAGAAAATCCCGCCGCTCTTTGGCAGCTTCATGCGTGTGATCATTATCCTTGTGGCGCGGCACGCGGGCGCGCACATCATTCGGCCTGCCGGTCATGTCTCCTCCCGTTTTTATGGTCAGTCCTTAAGCCCCAGCGCCTCCCGCTGGAGGGCTGCAAGCTCGCCAATCCCCTTGCGCGCGAGCGCAAAGAGAGCGTCGAACTCTTCCGGTTTCATCGGATCGGTTTCGGCGGTCGCCTGCACCTCGACCACGCCGCCAGAGGCGGTGAGGACGAAGTTGGCATCGGCGTCAGCCGCGCTGTCTTCCTCATACTCCAGATCAAGCCGGGCCTCGCCCTTGACCAGTCCCGAAGACACCGCCGCCACCTGCCCGGTGACCGGATTCGCGGCCAGCCCGCCCTCTTGGCCCAGATACTGGCAGGCCGCATAAAGCGCGATCCACGCGCCGGTAATGGCGGCGGTACGGGTACCGCCATCGGCCTGCAGCACGTCGCAATCAAGAATGACCTGGCGTTCGCCAAGCGCCTTGAGATCCGTCACGGCCCTTAGAGAGCGTCCGATCAGGCGCTGGATTTCCTGTGTGCGGCCAGACGGCTTGCCGCTGGTCACCTCACGGCGGGTGCGCTGGTGCGTCGCGCGAGGCAGCATCGCGTATTCCGCCGTCACCCAGCCCTGCCCGCGTCCGCGCAGCCAGGGCGGGGTGGAGTCTTCCACCGTCGCCGAACACAAGACACGGGTATGGCCAAACACGGCCAGGCACGACCCCTCCGCATAGGGCGCAGCGCCCATTTCAAAGCTTACTCTACGCAGCGCATCGGCAGGGCGGTTATCAGGACGCATCAGGCGGGCTCCCAGCGTTTCGAGGATTGAGTATGGCGATATGCCGGTAAAGAACAAGGCCGGACCGGCAAGGATTGCAGGCAAGGCCCGCATGGCCTACCTGATGGGATGATGAGTGACCAGCCCCGCCTGTCGCCTTCACTGGCCGAACTTGATGCCCGCTCGCGCGATATTTTCCGCGAGCTGGTCGAGGCGTATCTGGATTCCGGCGAGCCGGTGGGTTCTCGCACGCTCTCCAAGCGATCCACGCTGGGCCTGTCCCCGGCCTCCATCCGCAACACGATGGCAGACCTCGCAACCGCCGGTCTTCTGACCGCGCCGCACACCTCGGCAGGGCGTCTGCCCACCCATGCGGGCCTGCGCCTCTTCGTCGACGGGTTGTTGCAGATCGGCGAAGTGTCCGAGGACGACCGGCGCGATATCGATGCACGCGTGGCTTCAGCCGGGAAGCGGCCCGAAGACGTGCTGGCCGAAGCCTCCTCCATGCTGTCGGGCCTCGCCGGCGGTGCGGGGCTTGTCGCCTCCCAGAAGAGCGATATGGCCCTGCGCCATGTGGAGTTCGTGCCGATCTCTCCTGTCGAGGTGCTGGCCGTCCTCGTCTCCGAGGACGGGCGGGTGGAAAACCGGCTGATGACAGCGCCGGACGGCCTGCCGCCCGCAGCACTGGTGGAGGCGGGCAATTACCTGTCTGCGCGCCTGCGCGGGCGCACGCTCAGCCAGGCGCTCAGCGAGATCGCCGCCGAGATTGCCGAAAAGCGCGCCCAGCTGGACGAGGCAGCGGCCTCTCTTGTCGAAAGCGGGCTGGCAGACTGGAGCGGGGCGGAGAACCGCTCCCTGATCGTGCGCGGACAGGCGCGCCTGCTGGAATCGGTGGATGCGGCAGAGGATCTTGAGCGAATCCGGCTCCTCTTTGAGGATATCGAGCGCAAGGAAGACCTGCTCTCGCTGCTGGATGAAGCCCAGTCAGCTCAGGGTGTGCGCCTCTTCATCGGCTCGGAAAATCCCCTCTTTTCGCTATCGGGTTCCAGCGTGATCGTGGCGCCATACCGCAATAGCGAGAAGAAGATACTCGGCGCGCTCGGCGTGATCGGGCCGACCCGGCTGAACTATGCGCGCGTCATACCGCTGGTTGATTATACCGCCCGCGTGGTGGGCCGCCTGCTCGACGCGCGCCGCTGATACCCCTATTCATGCCCCTCACCTACAAAGCATCAGGACTGCCTCATGAGTGACGAGAAACCCGCCCCGGAAGATCAGACCGATATCGAGAACGCTATCGGTCCCGATGAAGAGGAAGGGCTGGAGGCTGCAGATCCGTCAGCCGGCGAAACCGGCCCGGAGGCCCTGCAGGCCCAGATTGATGATCTCAGGGACCGGCTTCTGCGCGCCGTGGCGGATGCGGACAATACCCGCAAGCGCGCCGCGCGCGAAGTGAAGGAAACCCGCGAATACGCCGTCACCGGCTTTGCGCGCGACATGCTGGATGTCGCCGACAATCTCGCCCGCGCGCTGGAATCTCTCAGCGACGAGGCGCGCGCCAGCCTGCCAGACGGGGTTAAGCCGCTTCTGGAAGGCGTGGAGATGACCGAGCGGCGCCTGCTCTCCACCATGGAGCGCCACGGGGTAAAGCGCATCGCGCCAGAACCCGGCGAGCCGCTCGATCCGAACCGGCATCAGGCCGCCGCCCAGATCCCGCATGAACAGCCCAAGGGCCGCATCGCCCATGTCATGCAGCCCGGCTATGTGATCGGGGAGCGCATCCTGCGCGCGGCGATGGTCGTCGTGTCCGCAGGTCCGGCAGAGGGCGCAGGCCAGGGCGATGCCCAGGCTCAGCCGAAAGCCAATGGCGGCACGGCACAGCCCGGAAGCGGGCTGGACGTGGAAGCCTGACGCTAGCGGATCGCCCCGCGCCGGGCGGGATAATCAAGGATCACCTCACGCCCCGACAGCGCGTTACCGCCCAGCGCGCCCACCACCGGCTCATCCATCCATTGCGACATGAATTCGGAGAAATTCTCGTCGGGGCGGATGACAAACCAGACCGGGCCCAGATCCTTGCCAGCAAGGCGTACGTTTTCTGCCTCGATCATGTCGGTGGGCTGGAAAAGCCCATCGCCGCCCTCCAGATAGCGCCAATCGGGATGGCTGGCCCGCCAGCGTGCGGCGAGGCTGGCCGAAATGAAGCTGGTCGCGCGCCAGAGCGGCGGGCCGTCTTCACCGGGCAGCACATGACAGCCCTGCGCCCCGGTATCGAACAGGAGTTCTACCGTCTCCCCGCCAATCTCAACGCTGACGCGCGGGAAGTGTGGCCGTTCGTGTTCCGGCACGTCCGGGTCCTCGCGAAAATGCAGACCGAAGCCGGTCCAGCCGCCCGTTTCCGGGACATTGCCGCCCGGCACGATGTGAAGTGTCTCTGCCTCATAGTCGAAGTGCCAGGCACGCCCGGCAAACCAGCGTCCGCCAAACATGCCGTCTGCCTCGCCCAGCGACAGGCCCACAGCGCCATCACAGCCGGGAGGGTCCTGCCGGGGCATGGCGCCAATACGGGTGTCCGCTCCCAACACCGAGGTCAGATGACCGGGCGCGGCACGGGCGTAGGAAACGGCCTCCTCACCGGGCGCCAGCAGCCCTGCGCGCTCAGCGGAATCCGCATAGAGGAACATCCCGCCGCCGGTATCGGTATAAACCCGAACCACCGTACCGTCGGCTGTCCGGAGCGTGACAAAAACCAGATCGTTCTCGAAAGTGGCATCCAGTGCTTGTGTGCTGGTAGCCAACAGCACAGCGCTCATCCAGGCCAGCATGACAAACTCCCCCGTTTTCTTGAGGGAGCTTGCCTGACAGTCCGCGGATTACGGCACGCTGACCGGGACATTAAACCTCTGTGAGGCCCCGGTCAGGAGCGTTCTGGCTAGCGGCGCGGCGCGCGCGTGCGCGGCTCGCCATTCTGCCAGTAGGTGTTGCCGGTCTGGTGGTCTTCATACCAGTAGCGGTCATTGTGCTGGTCGTAATAGAGCTGGGAGTGGCGCGGATTGTTCGGGTTGTGCTGGCAGCCGCCCTGCTGCTGGCAGGCAATGGCCGCACCGGCAATCGCACCGCCCACCGCGCCAATGGCCGCACCTGTGCGCGGATGGCCGCTGCCGACCTGGTTGCCGATCACGGCACCACCAACAGCGCCCACAGCAGCACCGGTCGCGCCGCCGCGTGCGGCCGGCGTGGTGGCACAGGCCGCAGCCAGGAAGGGCACGGTCACGGCGATAATGGCAAACTTGCGGATCATGGGAGAGCTCCTTCATGTCGAAGCGTTGAGGGTATCACACCCTATCTACAACTCATGTCCGATTTGTGTTCCCGCTAACTCCATGAAAAAGCCCCGGCGGGTAAACCGCCGGGGCCTGCAGTTGGCTGATCCAAAGGGGAGATGGACCGCTTAACCGCGGAACTGGCCGTCCTGCCAGAAGGTCTGACCGGTACGCTGGTCGATATAGTAATACCGGCGCGCGTGCTGATCATAGTAAAGCTGGGAATGGTTCGGGTTGGACTGGTTCCAGCGGCAGCCCCCGTCTTCACGGCAACCCGCATAGGCGCCCACCGCGCCACCGACAACCGCCCCAATGATGGCGCCCTGACGGGCATCACCGCTGCCGGTATTGTTTCCGATCACCGCGCCGGCCAGGGCACCTGCTGCCGCACCGCCTGCCGCATGGGTCATCGTATTATTGGCCGCACAACCCGCAACCAGCAGGGCCGGGGCGGCCAGAGAGATAATCATCAGCTTCCGCATGGGAGCCTCCATCCAAATCGGTACGGCGAGCCCTCGTGCCGCCGTTATCCGCAATTGAAGCAGACCTTCGCTATACGCAAGATGAACAAAATGGGTTCCGCAAACTTTATTGCGCGACCGCCCTCACCCGGCGCAGGGTCAGGTTTATCCGCCCGGGGTGCAGATGCTCCGGCAGAAGCGTCGAAGTGCCGGGATAGATCCGGTCGACCCCGTGATAGAAGCGGCGAGACGCCCCGCCCAACACAACCACATCGCCTGATGACAGCACCATGGAACGCGTCGGGCTGGAGCGTTCAGGGCCGCCAAGCCGGAAGCGCGCCCTGTCACCCAGGCTGACCGAGATGACCGGCGCGTCGAGAATGTCCTCGTCGGCATCTATATGCAGCCCCATGCGCGCCTCCGGTCCGTAATAATTGACCAGGCAGGCTTCAGGCCGGTCCGGCCAGTGGCCGAACGCATCCCACAGATCAGTGAGTGCCTTGGGCATGGCAGGCCACGGCTTGCCGGTGACAGGATGTATGGGCTCGTAGCGATAGCCCTTCCGGTCCGAGATCCAGCCCAGCGACCCCATATTGGTCATCTTCACGCTCAGGGGCTGGCCGGTGCGCGGCATGACCGGCTGATAGAGCGGTGCGGCTTCGATGGCGGCCAGCACTTCAGCCAGAAGGCTCTCCTGCGCAGCCCGGTCGAAATACCCCGGCAGCAGGACAAACCCGTCCGGCCCGGTGACCCGGCCTGCTTCCATCACGGCTTACTCCCTGACAGCCGCTGCGGCGCGAAAGGCCGAAAGATGGCCCTGCAGCGTTTCGTGCGCGGCCTGTGTCTGCTCACACCCCAGCAGCAGGCTGGGCTGCAGGACGAGGCTGATATGCTCTTCCAGCCCGAGTACCGCATCTGCGTCCAGCCAGCCGGGCAAAGTTTCCCGGTCCAGTTCAGCGAGACGGGCCGCGACATGGACAGCGTGGCGCTGCTCAGGCGTCTCAAGGCAGTCTGCCATCAGGCGCGCCAGATCAGGCTCGACGATGCCTTGCGGGAACAGAACAACAATTACCGGAAACTCGGCCTGCGCCGGACCCAGCCCGTTGATGAAGGCCGCGCTGGAATAGCCCGACTCGTATCCGCTGGCGCTGGCATGTACGCGCGAGGAGTCCCGGTAGACGCCGCCGACAACAGGCATGACGCGGCGCATTTCGGTACGCCCCTCCAGGGAAAACCGGCCCTCTTCGTCCGTCATGGACGCAAGGCTTCCGGTCAGCGCCTCGAAACGCACCTGCGCACCCTGTACCGGCGCAAGCGTATCCGCATCCACCACCAGGCCGTGCGTGTCAGGCGCCAGCACATGTTCACGCTCAATGGCGCAGGCCATGAGGGCGAGCGCCATCAAGGTGACAAGGCCAGCGCGGATCGGGATGGTGTTCATTGTCAGCCTCCTGAGAGCAGGGCGCAGCTTATTTCCTGACACACACTCAATCAGCATTTGGACTGCGCCGGAAGCCGGGCCAGTATGGATGGCAGGCAAGACAGGGCGCGAGGGGGCACATGGCGCTGTTCATCCTGCAACTGGTCCACACCCTCGTCTGGGTGGTGGCCGTCACCATGGTGATCGGGCTCGCGGCCTATGTGCTGACCGGGCGGTTCGAACGATTTGTCCCGTGGGCACTGGGCTTTCCGGTGCTGATCTTCATCGGCATCCTGATCAACGGGGAGTGCATATTGCAGACTTGGGCGCGCCAGCTTTCGGGAATCGAGGAGGGCTGGGCGCGCGATATCCTCTTCCTGCCGGAGCCCGTGGCGCGCGCCACCATGCCGGTTTGTGTGCCCGCATTTGCAGTGATTGGCAGCGCAGCGGGGTGGCGCTGGTGGAAACACCGCACAAATAAGCCGTAATCGGCCCTTGCGGTTCTGGCCCGGCCTCCCTAAATCGCCCCGTATCACAAGGGGTTTTTACCGGCCCCTGCAACGGACCAGACAATACACAGCACCTGCACGGGGGGCGGATTTGACGGCGAGCCGCCGCAAACGCTTTTGAAGGTTTACGGAACGCGCACCCCGCCCTGCCAATACTGGAGAGAGCGAACACATGAGCAAAGTTATCGGGATTGACCTTGGCACCACGAACTCGTGTGTGTCGGTCATGGAAGGCGGGCAGGCCCGCGTGATCGAGAACACTGAAGGCGCGCGCACCACCCCGTCCGTGGTCGCCTTCACCGAGGATGGCGAGCGCCTTATCGGCCAGCCAGCACGCCGTCAGGCCGTGACCAACCCGGAGCAGACCTTCTTCGCCATCAAGCGCCTGATCGGCCGCACGATGAATGACCCGACGGTCAAGAAGGACGCCGACATGGTGCCCTACAAGATCGTCCCCGGTGACAATGGCGATGCCTGGGTACAGGGGCGCGACAAGAAATACGCGCCCGCCGAGATTTCCGCCTTCATCCTGCAGAAGATGAAGGAAACCGCTGAAAGCTATCTCGGCGAGAAGGTCGAGAAGGCCGTCATCACGGTTCCCGCCTATTTCAACGACGCCCAGCGTCAGGCCACCAAGGATGCCGGCAAGATTGCCGGTCTTGAAGTGCTGCGCATCATCAACGAGCCGACCGCGGCCGCGCTTGCCTACGGCCTCGACAAGACCGAGCAGTCGAAAACCATAGCGGTCTATGACCTGGGTGGCGGCACGTTCGACATCTCCATCCTGGAGATCGGCGACGGCGTGTTCGAGGTGAAGGCCACCAATGGCGACACCTTCCTTGGCGGTGAAGATTTCGACATGCGCATTGTCGATTACCTCGCCGACGAGTTCAAAAAAGAGAACGCGATTGACCTGCGCAAAGACAAGCTCGCCCTCCAGCGCCTGAAGGAAGAGGCTGAAAAAGCCAAGAAGGAGCTCTCCAGCGCCACGTCCTACGAGGTTAACCTGCCCTTCATCACGGCCGATGCGTCAGGCCCGAAGCACCTCAATCTGAAGGTCAGCCGCGCCAAGCTGGAAGCGCTGGTTGAAGACCTCATCAAGCGTACGATCGAGCCGTGCAAGGCTGCACTGAAAGACGCAGGCCTCTCCACCGGTCAGATCGACGAGATCGTGCTGGTTGGCGGCATGACCCGCATGCCGAAGGTTCAGGAAGCGGTGAAGGCCTATTTCGGCAAGGAGCCCCATCGCGGCGTGAACCCGGACGAAGTGGTCGCCATGGGCGCGGCCATCCAGGCCGGCGTGCTGCAGGGCGATGTGAAGGACGTGCTGCTGCTCGACGTGACCCCGCTTTCGCTGGGTATCGAGACGCTGGGCGGTGTGTTTACCCGCCTCATTGACCGCAACACCACCATCCCGACCAAGAAGAGCCAGACCTTCTCCACGGCCGATGACAACCAGACCGCCGTGACGATCCGCTGCTTCCAGGGCGAGCGGGAAATGGCGGCGGACAACAAGCTGCTCGGCCAGTTCGATCTGGTCGGTATCCCGCCCGCCCCGCGCGGCATGCCGCAGATCGAGGTGACGTTTGATATCGACGCCAACGGCATCGTGAATGTCTCGGCGAAGGATCAGGCGACCGGCAAGGAACAGGCGATCCGCATCCAGGCCTCTGGCGGCCTGTCTGACGCTGACATCGAGACAATGGTGAAAGACGCCGAAGCCAATGCGGAAGCTGACAAGAAGCGCCGTGCACTGGCCGAGGCCCGCAATAATGCCGAGGCCCTGATCCATCAGACAGAGAAGCAGGTGGAAGAGTTTGGCGAGAAGGTCTCCGCCGAAGACAAGTCCGCCATCGAGACCGCGATCTCCGAGCTGAAAGACGTCAAGGACGGCGAGGATGTGGAAGCCATCCAGCAGAAGACGCAAGCCGTACTGCAGGCTGCAATGAAGCTGGGTGAAGCCATGTATGCCCAGCAGCAGGCCTCAGGCGGCGATGATGCCGGTTCCGATGACGGCGCTGCGGGCGGCGATGATGTGGTCGATGCCGAGTTCACCGAGGTGGACGGCGACGACAAGAAGAAAAGCGCCTGATACAGGCGCAGCAGATACGGCCCCGGTCCTCCCATGAAGGCCGGGGCCTTTTCCTGACAAAGAAGAGTTCCCACCTATCAGGCGATCATGAGCAAGCGCGACTATTACGAGACTCTGGGCGTTGAACGCGGGGCGGACGCTGCCGCGATCAAGAGCGCCTACCGCAAGCTCGCCATGCAGTATCACCCCGACCGCAATCCGGGCGATGCCGAGGCCGAGGCCCGCTTCAAGGAGGTCGGCGAGGCCTATGCCATATTGTCGGATGGCGACAAGCGCGCCGCCTATGACCGAATGGGTCATGCCGCCTTCCAGAATGGCGGCGGCGGGGCAGGCGGTCCGTTCGGTCCGGGCGGGTTCGGCGGCGCGGCTGATTTCGCCGATATCTTCGAGCAAGTGTTTGGCGAGGCCTTTGCCGGGCGTGGCGGCGGACGGCGGCGGACGGGGCCCGCGCGCAGCTCCGACCTGCGCTATGACATGGAAATCACGCTTGAAGAGGCGTTTGCCGGCAAGGACGCGAAAATCCGCGTGCCGACCACCGTCTCCTGCGGTCATTGCGATGGCTCGGGTGCGGAACCGGGCTCCAAGATCATTACCTGCGAGACTTGTAACGGGGCCGGACGCATCCGCCGCACGCAGGGCTTCTTCACCATGGAACAGACCTGCCCGACCTGTGGCGGGCGCGGCCAGTATGTGGAAACACCCTGCAAGGAGTGCGATGGCGTAGGCCGGGTACGCAAAAACCGCGAGCTGCAGGTGCAGATCCCGGCAGGCGTCGAGGACGGCATGCGCATACGTCTGGCCGGTGAGGGCGAGGCGGGCGGACGCGGGGGTCCGCCAGGCGATCTCTACATCTTCATCTCGCTGAAACCGCACGATATTTTCGAACGCGACGGTCCCAATCTCTATTGCCGGGCCACCGTGCCCATGGTGACGGCGGCGCTGGGCGGTTCGATCCTCGCCCCCACCATTGAGGGCGGGCGCGCGGAAATGAACATCCCTGCTGGCTCACAGACCGGGCGGCGCATGCGCCTGAAAGGCAAGGGCATGGCCCGGCTCAAGGGCGGCGGTGCGCGCGGCGACATGTTTGTGGAGCTGTTCGTGGAAACCCCGCAAAAGCTGTGCGAGCGGCAGAAAGAGCTCTTGCGCGAGTTCTGTGAGCTGTCCGGTGATGGGTGCAATCCTGACAGCGACGGTTTTTTCAAGAAGGTGAAGCGCTTCTGGGATGATGTGCGCGGCGATGACGAGGCGCGGCCCGGCCCGCACTGATGTCATCGCCATTCACCGCCCGCTAACCCAATCACGCCCTGATAGGATAATGTCTGTCAGGTGAGCGGGAGTGTCCGGATTGGTGAGTGAACCTCTCAAAGCAGCGGTAATCGGAGCGTCCGGGCGTCTGGGCCGGCTGATCATGGCCGAGCTCATCCGCAGACCGGATTTCGAGCTGGTGGCCGGTGTGGTGCGCCATGATTCCATCATGCTGGGCGCCGATCTGGGCGAGCTTGCCGGCGGGCCGCTGACCGGGCAGGAAACCAGCGTGTCCATGATCGATGCGGCCGACGCCGCCGACGTGGTGATCGACGTGTCCTCACCGCAGGCCAGCGTGGCCCTTGCCCGTCAGCTGGTCGAGCGTGGCGGACCGCCGCTGGTCTGCGGGGTAACCGGTCTTGATGCCGACCAGCAAGCGGTGCTGAGCGAAGCGGCCAAGGCCGGACCCGTCTTCTATGCACGCAATTTCTCGCTGGGCGCCGCCGTGATGGCCTGGCTCACTGCCGAGGCTGCCCGCTACCTGCCGGCTGAACAGTTTGATCTGGAGATCGTGGAGACCCACCATCGGCGCAAGGCCGATGCCCCGTCGGGCACGGCACTGAATGTCGGTGAGGCGGCCGCACGGACACGCGGGCTCACGCTGGACCGTCACGCCATATTTGAGCGGCCCCGCACCGGCGGGACGCGCCCTGTCGGCGATATCGGCTTTTCGGCCATCCGGGGGGGCGCCGCAGTGGGCGAACATTCCGCCCTGTTCCTCGGCGCATTTGAAGAGGTGGAAGTGCGCCACCGCGCCAATGACCGCTTCATCTTCGCCCGCGGCGCGGTGGAAGCGGCCCGCTGGACAACAGGGCGCGAAGCGGGGCTTTACGGCATGGAGGACATGCTGGGCCTGCCAAGGGCCTAGCCGGCGCCTTCATCCTCATCATCATCCTCGCCCGGCTCGTCCGTATAGGTGAGCAGATCGCCCGGCTGGCAATCAAGCTCCCGGCACAACGCCTCCAGCGTGGAGAAGCGCACGGCCTTGGCCTTGCCGGTCTTCAGGATGGACAGATTGGCCATGGTGATGCCGACGCGGTCGCACAGCTCGGTGAGCGACATGCGCCGCTCCAGAAGCATCCGGTCGAGGGTGACGCGAATTGCCATTGGCGCGCCCCCTAGATCGTATATTTCTGCTCGTCGCGCAGCCGTGTTCCCTCACGGAACACCTCTGCCAGGACGAGAAGGGCGATGACGGCGACCCAGGCACCCAGATTGAGCCCGAACTGGGGCTCCACGCTCACCCCGCTCTCAACCGAGCGGCCGAACAGGGTGAAAATGAGGGCGATAATGCCGTGCGCGCCGTAGCGGATGATCTGGTAGACCGCGATGGCAATCGCGATGGCACGCAGATGGCCGGCATTTTCCGGCACGAAAGGATCACCCTGTATCAGCGTGATCAGGATGCGGCGCAGGCGGTCTGAAATGAACAGGATGGCGATGATCGCCGCCACTCCCAGTGGCAGGGCGATGACGATATCCAGCTGGAGAAAGCGCAGCAGGCTCTCCGGCAGTTCCGGGCCCATGCCCGTAACGCGATAAACGCCGGCAAACATCATCGCCAGCGTTACGAGGCTCGCCATGACCAGCAAGCCCCACAGCACGATAATCGCTATGTCCAGGAAAAGTTTGAGAAGGGAAGTCAGAGACCCCGGACCCAGTGTACGCATCCCTGCCCCTTCCTTTAAAACGGCTATCCGGGCATCCCTGCCGCCTCCAAGGGGGGAGAGGCTGTTACAGGGAGTGCCCGGTTCCGTTCTGCTCTAGCACGATTTCGCCTCAGGCGACGATCGGCGACAGAGCTGCGGCCATGCCCGCCACCACTGCGGCGACCAGAACCGTGTTGATAAGCGCCGCAAACGGGAAGCGGCGGGTGTTGTTTTCGAGCCTGACCATCTTACTCTCCTTCGAGCTTGTGTTATCGATCAACCTTTGGCCTTGGCTCCGGTCTTTTTTGTTTGCGCCGGAGCTTTTGCCGTGAAGCGGCGGGGGTTCCCGTTCGCCTCGAGACTGTATGTAGCGGAGCCCTCATCGCTTTGCAACAAAAAAATATCGAAAAACGATATGAATTTTTCGAAAGGCGATATGCAATAATGGATGCAGTAACCATAAACCGCCTGTTCCGCAAGGCTCCGATGTGGGTGATTGCGAGCCATAACTCAGGCAAAATCAAAGAGATAGCCGATCTCGTGCGGCCCTTTTCGATTGCCGTGAAGGGGGCTGGCGAGCTGTCGATTCCCGAGCCGGAGGAGACTGAAAAAACTTTTTCCGGCAATGCGCTTTTGAAGGCGAGAGCCTCCGCGAAGGCCTCCGGAACGGTCGCGCTCGCCGACGATTCCGGTCTTGAGGTGAACGCTTTGGGGGGAGATCCGGGTATATACTCGGCCCGCTGGGCCGGACCGGATCGCGATTTTCAGCTCGCCATGCGCACGGTGGAAGAAAAGCTTCAGGCCAGCGGAAGCCCTGACCGGTCGGCCCGCTTTGTCTGCGCGCTGGCGCTGGCCCATCCTGACGGGGCAGAGCTGGTCTTTGAAGGCGAGGTCAGCGGCCATCTCGTATGGCCGCCGCGCGGAGAGAACGGCTTTGGCTATGATCCCGTCTTCGTGCCCCACGGGCATGAGGTGACATTCGGCGAGATGGATCCGGCCGCCAAGCATGCGATGAGCCATCGCGCCAATGCGTTCAGAAAGCTGGTGACAACGGTGCTGACCCCGTGAACCCGGTTCCGCTCGGCCTCTACATCCACTGGCCGTATTGCGCGCGCATCTGCCCGTACTGCGATTTCAACGTCTACAAGGCGGGGCGGAACGAGACCGGGCCGCTTTACGAGGCGCTCCTTGCCGACCTTGCCTTGTGGCGCGACCTGACAGGACCCAGGCCGCTGGCCAGCATCCATTTTGGCGGGGGCACGCCCTCTCTGATGGCTCCGCAGCATATCGAGGGGCTGATAGGCGCTGCCGAGCAGCTGTTCGGGCTGGAAGAGGGTGCAGAGATTGGTCTTGAGGCCAATCCGGCCGAGCTGGCGCGCTTTGGCGATATTGCCCGCGCAGGTGTCGGGCGGCTCTCCATCGGCATGCAGGCACTCGACGATGGCGCCCTTAAAAGACTGGGCCGCGATCATGACGCGGCGCTGGCGCTGAACGCCTTTGATACGGCGCGCGATCTTTTCGCCCGCGTGTCAGCCGACCTCATCTATGCGCGCGAAGGACAAGGCCCTTCTGACTGGAAAGCCGAGCTTTCCGCCATGCTGGCGCGCGCGCCCGATCATCTCTCGCTCTATCAGCTGACCATCGAGCCCGGCACGGCCTTTGACCGCCAGCTGGCGCGCGGCACGCTGCGCCCGCCCGGCGAAGAGGATGCCGCAGAGATGTTCGAGATCACGCAGGGACTGACGCAGGCCGCCGGGCTGGAGGCCTATGAGATTTCCAATCATGCGCGCGGGGATACGCACCGTTCGCGCCATAACCGGCTCTACTGGACCGGGGGGGACTGGATAGGAATTGGCCCTGGCGCGCATGGCAGGCTCGGCTCGCACGCAGCGGGCGGGCGGCGGGCCAGTGCTGCGCCCCTGCGCCCGGCAGACTATGGCGAAGCGGTGAAGGCAGGCCGCCTGGCCTGGGCAGAGCCGCTTGGCGCGCTGGAGGAAGCGCAGGAGCGCATCCTTATGGGGCTTCGCATCATCGAAGGGCTGGACCGCACCGCGCTCAAAGCCGCCACGGGCCACGACATTGATGAGGACGCAGCACGCCAGCACGCAGGTGCGGGTTTCATCACGCTGGACGAGACCCGCGTGGCACTGACCGCAAGCGGGCGCATCTATGCCGACAGGATCGCGATGGAGCTGGCACCTTCAGCTGACGCCTAGACTTCCCCGTCATCGGGCTCGATATCGAGCACGCGCCCCGACGGGTCGAAGCTTTCCGGTGCCGGGTCGAGCACGTGGAACTGGCCATTACGGATGGTGTAGACCGCAAGACCGCGCTCCACCATGCCGTCAGCGCGCAGGCGGAACAGGCCGTCCACGCCCAGATATCCATTCTCATCCTCAATCATCGCGCGGTCGATGCGCCCGCCATTGGCCGCCATGAGCGCGGCGAGCGACGCCGCGTCATAGCCAAGCCCGGCCAGGCGTGAGGGAGCCTCGTCAAAAACGCTTTCGTACACGGCTTCAAAGCGCGCGCGCTGATCGGGATCAGGCCCGGCAAACCAGCCATTGGCGAGCGAGGGCTCACGTATCGTGGCGGGGTTGCGCCACAGGCTGGTGCCGAGAAACTTCACAAGCAGCGGGTCGATATCGGCAAACAGCATGGCAGGCGCCAGCATGCGCAGATCATCCCCGCCAGCAGGTAAGAGTACAGCCTGAAACGCGCCGCCCTCGGACGGGGTCCAGTCTTCACCCGTCATCGCCAGTGCGCGCGATACGTCCAGACGCTCGATACCGGCGCGGGCCAGCCTGCGCGCGGCCTGGGTCATGGAATCCACCCCGCCAGAATAAACCTCCTCCACCGTCACCACACCGCCCGTTTCGGCCACTGCGCTGCGATAGCTTTGCGAGACCAGCTGACCATAGGGCGTGGCCGGTGCGACGATGGCAAACCGGTCCGCGCCGCGCGACGCGGTGAACGAGACGATGCGGCGCACCTCCTCCTCCGGCGGGAAGCTCAGCAGATAGACCCCGTTCCCGGCCACGCTGGCATCGGTGGAGAAGGAAATGACCGGCACGCCCGCACGCCGGGCCGGGCCGGACGCACCGCGCACAGCAGCAGCAAAGAGCGGCCCGATAATGAGGTCGGCACCATCGGCAATCGCGGCCTCGGCGGCGGCTTCGCCGCCGCGTGCCGTACCCTCGGTATCGCGTGGCATCAGCAGGACATTGTCCACCCCGCGTTCAAACAGGGCTAGCTCGGCTGCGCGCAACATGTGCGTCGCCTCGCTGCGGGCGGGCGCAGCGGAAGCAGAGAAGGGCAGCAATACGGCCACACGCACCAGATCGCGGCCGGCCAGATGCACTGGGGTGAGCAGGGTACGCTCGGGCGTCATCTCCACGCCCAGCACCGCCGGTTCAGGCGGCGCGCCCACAAAGGGAGAATCAGGTTGCTGGGTGACCGGGCCGGGACCACCCGTGGTCGCCCCGCAAGCAGCAAGGCCGAGAGCCAGGGCCGCGGCCAGTCCTGCGCGCAAGGGCACGTGTGCGCCGCCAGAGTTCAGGCTTGGCGCACGAAGCCCGGTGCGCAAGAGTATCCTCATCATGGGCAATATCCTCTCCGCCACCCCTCATGGCCGTCGCAGGCCCGCCAGTCCGGCGCAAGGCTACAAAGCCCGCGCGGCCGGAGCAACCACGCACATGCGCGCGGGCTCGGCATGAACAGGGCCCGCCGCCAGCAGGCCGAGCAACGGGGCCGGCGCGGTGAGGTCTGGGCCGCGCTATGGCTGGGAATTGGAGGCTGGCAGATTCTGGCGCGCCGGGCGCGCACGCCGCTTGGCGAAATTGACCTGATAGCGCGCAAGGGAAAGGTGCTGGCCTTTATCGAGGTGAAGTGGCGCGCCGACCCCGAGGCGGCGCTGGGCGCACTGCATCCGCGCCAGCAGCAGCGCCTGATGCGGGCCGCCGCCTTGTGGCGTTCACGCCGCGATGATCTCGCCCGGCTGAATACGCGGTTCGATCTCATCTGCCTGTCGCCCGGACGCTGGCCCCGTCACCTAAAAGGCGTGCTGAGCGCCGAGTGTGTGGGCGAGAACAGTCTGATCTGACACGTGTTTTTCGAAGGGAATCGAAAAAACTTGACGTATTGGGGATGTTTGTTCTGTTATTGTTCCGCGTTTGATCCTCTTTGTTCATGTCATCTGTGGATAAAGGGGCGGGGCGCGAAAACATATGCCATATCAATTCAGTGAATAAATTCATGGAGGGCAGGTATGAGTGCATGCACACGATCAGCCTCATTTGAAGGCGCCGAGGCCCGCCTCGTGGATGTGCAGGTGCAGATCGCCGGGGGCACACCCAATTTCATGATCGTGGGTCTGGCTGACAAGGCCGTGGCAGAAAGCCGCGAGCGGGTGCGCGCCGCCTTTGCCGCTATCGGCCTGTCCCTTCCCGGGCAGCGGCTCATCGTCAATCTCGCTCCGGCCGACCGGCCCAAGGAAGGCGCGCATTTCGACCTGCCCGTAGCCATCGGTATTCTCATCGCCATGGGCGTGCTGCCCCCCGAGGCGGGGAGCGATCACCTCGCCATGGGGGAGCTGGGCCTTGACGGCTCCATTTCGCCCGCGCCCGGGGCCCTGCCTGCTGCCATGCTGGCGGTTGAGACAGGGGCTGGCTTCATCTGCGCTGAAGCCAGCGGACCGGAGGCGGCCTGGGCCAGTGGAGATCTGCCCATCCTGGCGCCCGGCTCCCTCATCCAGCTGGTCAACCACTTCCGCGGCGGGCAGGCGCTCGCGCGCCCTGTGCCCGGCGATCTCGTGGAGGGCGCGCAGTTCAGGGACATGCGCGATGTGCGCGGTCAGGAAACTGCCAAGCGCGCGCTGGAGATAGCGGCGGCGGGAGGCCACAACCTGCTTCTTGTCGGGCCGCCAGGGGCCGGCAAGTCAATGCTGGCTGAACGCGCGCCGGGCCTGCTGCCCCCGCTCTCGCCGCAGGAATTGCTGGAAATCTCCATGATCCAGTCCGTGGCCGGGCTGGTGGAGCGTGGACAGCTCAGACGCACGCGGCCTTTTCGTGCACCCCACCACTCCGCCTCCATGGCCGCGATGGTGGGCGGGGGAACGCGGGTACGCCCCGGCGAGGCTTCGCTCGCCCATCACGGCGTGCTCTTTCTTGATGAGCTGCCGGAGTTTCATCCGCAAGTGCTCGATTCGCTGCGCCAGCCGCTGGAAACCGGTGAGATCGCCGTGGCGCGTGCCAATGCCCGCATCACGTTTCCTGTCCGCTTCCAGCTGATCGCCGCAATGAATCCGTGCCGGTGCGGCTGGGCGGGTGCGGACGGGCAGTCCTGCGCACGCGGGCCGCGCTGTGCGCAGAGCTATCAGGCCCGTATTTCCGGCCCGATGATGGACAGGATCGATCTGCAGATCGAAGTGCCCGCCGTAACCCCTGCCGATCTCGCCCTGCCCCCGGCGGAGGAAGGCACCGCAGAGATGGCTGCGCGGGTCGCAAAAGCCCGCGAGGTGCAGTTGGCGCGTGGTGGGCTGAATGCCCGGTTGTCCGGTGAGGCGCTTGACCGGATTGCAGAGCCCGATCCGGCCGGGCGCGAACTGCTTGGCCGGGCCGCCGAGGCCATGGGGCTTACCGCACGCGGGTATCACCGTGTTCTGCGCACCGCCCGCACGATTGCCGATCTGGAGGGCTCTGGCGGGGTGCGCCGCATCCATATCGCCGAAGCCTTGAGCGCCCGGCGGCGGACGCAAGGGGCCGGCACGGCAGAGGGCGCGCTGGCGGCCAGACTGCACAAGCCCGCATTTCACCGCTCGGCTTCGACGCTTCCTTAACCTCATTGGCTCTAGCGTGCGTGCATGACCGCGCGCTCCCTATCCCGGCTCGTTGAGGAGCCCTTCGCCTCCGACCGGGTTGAGGCGCTGGATATTCCGATTGAAAGCAATGGCCTGCGCGATGTTTTCGATGCGATGTCCGAGCTTGTTATCGTGCGGGACGCGGACGGCCGGCTCACCGATGTAAACGGCGCCTTCCTGCGCGCATTCGGCGGGGAGCGCGAGGACTGGATCGGGCGCTGGTTCGCGGTGGCACCCTCCTTTGGCGAACATGGCCGTCAGACCCGCTATGATGTGGCAATGCGCACGCGTGCCGGGTCGGTCTGGATTGAATGGTCCGAAACGCTGTGTCCGCGCGGCGGAATTGTCGCGGTGGGCCGTGATGTGACCGAGCAGCGCAATCTGGTCGCAAGGGAGAACGAGGCCGCGCGCGGGAAAAGCGTGTTTTTCGCCGCCGTCACCCATGAGCTGCGCACGCCGCTCTCCGGCGCGCTCGGCACGGCGCGGCTTCTGGAAGATACCGGGCTGAAACCCGACCAGTCGGCTTATGTCGCGGCCCTGAAGGCCAGCACGGCCCACGCCCTCTCCCTGATTGATGATATTCTGGACCTCTCCCGGCTGGAGGCCGGCAAGCTTGATCTGCGCCCCGAGCCGGTCGATCCGGCACGCCTTGTGGAAGAGGTCTGCGAACTTCTTTCCGAGAAGGCCGCCGAGAAGGGGCTTGCCCTTGCGCATGCGCAAGGGCCCGGCGTGCCCGCCCAGATCCGCGCCGATCCGGCCCGCCTGAAACAGATCCTGTTCAATCTGGCCGGCAATGCCGTGAAATTCACCCGCGAGGGCGGCGTACTGGTGACGCTGGAGATGGAGGCCGGCCTGCTGCGCCTGTCGGTGCGCGATACCGGGCCGGGTATCTGCCCGTCCGATCAGGCCCGCCTGTTTGAACAGTTCGAGCGCGGTGCGGCTGAGCGCGACAAGAGCGCACCGGGCGCCGGACTTGGTCTGGCCATGGTCAAGCGGCTCGCCGAGGCGATGGATGGCGAGGTCGGCGTGCATTCCCAGCCCGGTGAAGGCGCACTTTTCTGGGTCAGCTTCACACCCGAGATACTACAGCGCGCGCCGGCCCGCCGCCCACTCGCCGGGCGCCGCCTGCTGATCGCCACACCCTGCCAGATCGAAGCCGAAGCACTGTCGCTGCACGCCGAAACCCTTGGCGCATGGGCGGAGACCTGTCACAGCCAGGCCCAGCTCGTTCACCGCGCAGGCGCAGCCCGGCCCGACATCATCATTCTGGACGATGGCTGGTGCGAGGACGCCGGGACGCTGGCGGCTCTGGGTACCAATACGCGTATTCTCGCGCTCGCCCGGCCACGCACCAAGGCGCGCTATGCAGGCAAGGAGCGCCCCGCAGGCATTCATGGCTGGCTGGTTGCGCCGGTTCGGGCTGGCTCGCTGGCCCGCTTTGCACTGGGCCAGAGTTCCGGCGAGGAGCGCAGGGCCGGCCCGGTCACCGGACCGGTTCTGGCCGGGTACCGCATCCTTCTGGCCGAGGATGATCCGGTCAACGCCCTGATCGCCCGCACCCTGCTGACGCGGCTGGGCGCGACCATCGTTCTGGCCGCAACCGGCAAGGAAGCCCTGCTGGAGGCCAGCCAGGGCGGGTTCGACGCAGTGCTGCTGGATCTGCGCATGCCGGAAATGGATGGCCGCGATGTCGCATCGCGCATCCGGGCCCTGTCCGGTGAGCCGGGCGCGGTGCCGCTGGTCGCGCTGACAGCCAATGCCACCGAAGCGGACCGGGATGAGTGTCTCGCTGCCGGCATGGACGCCTTCCTGACCAAGCCGGTGGATCCTGATGCACTGGCAGACGTGCTGACCGGCTTGTGCGGCGGCAAAAACCGCGCAAGGCTGGGGACCTGAGCCTCCGGAGCCGTCACGCCGCATGACCGACATCACCGCAGCGCCCGAGGACGCGCCCGAGACGCGCAGTCTGTGGACCTCGATCACCGATCTTGGCTGGCGCCGCGCACTGGTCATGCTGCTGCTGGGCTTCTCTGCTGGCCTTCCCATTCTGCTCGTCTTTTCAACGCTGTCGGCCTGGCTGCGGCTGGAGGGCGTCTCGCGCACCGAGATCGGCTTCTTCGCCTGGGCCGGCATGGCCTACACGTTCAAATTCATCTGGTCGCCGCTGGTCGACCGCCTGCCCCTGCCCTTCCTCGACAAGCTTCTGGGCCGGCGGCGCTCCTGGATATTCCTCGCCCAGATCGTCGTGATCTGCGCGATATTGCTCGCCTCCACGGCAACGCCCTCCACCGGGCTTTTCGTCATCGCCGTGGCGACCGTGATGATCGCGTTTGGCTCCGCCACGCAGGATATCGCGCTCGATGCCTGGCGCATTGATGTGGCCGAAGACAGGCTGCAGGCCCTGCTGGTCGCCATCTATCAGTGGGGTTACCGGTTCGGCATGATCGCGGCCGGCGCAGGCGCGCTGGTGATGGCCGATTTTGGCGGCTTCTCCTTTGCCTACACGGTTCTGGCCGCCCTGATGCTGATCGGTGTGGCAGGCATGTTCCTCGCGCCCGAGCCCAAACGCCCGGAGGCGCTTGGTGGTGGCACGGAAGCCGTTGAAGGCGCGGTGAAGGGTAATCCGCTGGGCGAGGCCGCCGCCTGGCTCTATTCCGCCGTGGTGGCTCCGTTTGTGGACTTCATCGTGCGCTATCGCTGGATCGCGCTTTTGATCCTCACCCTGATCGGCGCCTACCGGCTGAATGATTTCGTGCTCGGCTTCATGGCCTATCCCTTCTACGTCGATATGGGCTACACGCTGTCTGAAATCGGCGCGATTTCAAAAGTTTATGGTGTCTTCGCCATGCTGGGCGGGGCCATGTTGGCCGGAATCGCCGCTACGCGCTGGGGTGTTTATCCGGTCTTGATGATCGGCGCGGTCATCAGCGCGGTCTCTGCCCTGGCCTTCACCTGGCTGGCGCTCATCCAGCCTACCGGCGAGATCACACTTGTTGACGGCGTCGCGCTCACCCCGTGGCCGCAGGAGAAAAGCCCCTCCATCCTCAACCTGACGCTCGCCATCACGGCGGAGAATGTGGCGGGCGGCTGGGCGGGCACGGCGCTGATCGCCTATATGTCCAGCCTGACCAACCGGGCCTTCTCGGCCACGCAATATGCGCTCTTCAGCTCGTTCTACGCCCTGCCGGGCAAGCTCTTTGGCGGCTTCTCCGGCATCATGGTGGATGGTCTTGGCTATGCCAATTTCTTCACCACCACCGCCCTTATAGGCGCGCCGGCCGTGCTGCTGGTCTGGATCGTCATGCGCTGGCGATCCGCGCGCGAAGTCGCGGCTCACAAGCCGCAGATCAGCTAGCCTTCCTCCACCGAGAGATCATGCGCAGCCAGCGCCGCCAGGGTGAGGATATCGGACACGCCAGCGCCCAGCCGTGCGATCTGCACCGGCTTGGAAAGTCCCACCAGCATCGGCCCCAGCACCGTCGCCCCGCCGGCAGCGCGCAAGAGCTTGGTGGAGATGGAGGCCGAATGGATGGCCGGCATGATCAGCACATTGGCCGGTCCGGTGAGCCGCGAGAACGGGTAGAGGCGCACATGATCGGGATCGAGTGCCACATCGGCATTCATCTCGCCCTCATACTCGAAATCCACGCCGCGCGTGTCGAGCAGCCTGACCGCCTCGATGATCTTTTCCGCCCTGTCACCGGCCGGATTGCCGAACGTGGAATAGGAAAGCAATGCCACACGCGGCTCGACACCGAAGCGGCGGGCGGCCTCTGCCGCCTCGCACGCCATGTCGGCCATGGCCTGGGCGGTCGGAAACTCGGTGACATTCGTATCGGCGATGAAGAGCGTGCGCCCGCGTGACAGCACCAGCGACATGCCCATCACCCGCTCGCCGGGCTTGGGATCCAGCACCAGCAGCACATCGCTCAGGGCCTGCCCGTAATTGCGCGTGGTGCCGGTGACCATGCCGTGCGCATCGCCCAGAGCGACCATGCAGGCGGCAAATACGTTGCGGTCATTATTGACGAGGCGCTGTACATCACGGCGCAGATAGCCCCGGCGCTGCAGGCGGGTGAACAGCCAGTCGGCATAGTCCGCATTGCGGTCCGACAGGCGGGCATTGACGATGCGGATGGCATCCTCGGGCACGCCGACAAGGCGCATATTGGCCTTGGTCGGCTCCTCGCGGCCGACCAGAACCGCATCGCCAAGCCCCTGATTCTGGAAGGCGTAAGCGGCCCGGATCACCATCGGCTCCTCGCCCTCGGCAAAGACGATCGTCTTGCGGTCCGACGCGCGCACCGCATCGTGGATGGACTGCAATATGGCCGCTGTCGGGTCGAGCCGCTGGGCGAGCTTGGCGCGGTAGGCCTCCATGTCGGAGATCGGGCGGCGGGCAACGCCGGAATCCATTGCGGCCTGCGCCACATAGGGCGGCACATGACTGATCAGGCGCGGATCGAACGGGGCAGGGATGATGTATTCCTTGCCGAATGTGGGCCGGGCCCCGTGATAGGCAGCGGCCACCTCGTCGGGCACATCCTCGCGGGCCAGCTCGGCAAGCGCCTGCGCAGCCGCGACTTTCATTTCCTCATTGATCGTACGTGCGCGCACGTCCAGCGCGCCGCGGAAGATGTAGGGGAAACCCAGCACGTTATTGACCTGATTGGGATAATCGGACCGGCCGGTCGCCATGATGGCGTCTGAGCGCGCCTCGCGGACCTCTTCGGGCGTGATCTCCGGGTCGGGATTGGCCATTGCAAAGATGATCGGATCGGCGGCCATCGATTTCACCATCGCCTTGGTCACCGCGCCCTTCACCGACAGGCCGATAAAGCAGTCCGCCCCGTCCAGCGCCTCTTCCAGCGTGCGCGCCTTGGTGTCGGCGGCGTGAGCCGATTTCCACTGGTTCATGCCGTTCTCACGGCCCTTGTAGATGACGCCCTTGCTGTCACACAGGATCGCGTTGTCGTGCTTCACGCCCATCGACTTGATGAGCTCCAGCACCGCAATGCCCGCAGCCCCCGCCCCGTTCACGACGACTTTGAGGTCTTCCAGCTTGCGGCCCGAGAGGTGGCAGGCATTGATGATCCCCGCAGCCGATATGATCGCCGTACCGTGCTGGTCATCATGAAAGACCGGGATATCGAGCAGTTCGCGCAGACGCTCCTCGATGATGAAGCAGTCCGGCCCGCTAATGTCTTCCAGATTGATGCCGCCAAACGTGTTGCCGAAGCGGCGCACGCATTCGATGAAGGCTTGCGGGTCTTCTTCTTCCACCTCGATATCGATGGCGTCGATATCGGCAAAGCGCTTGAAGAGAACCGCCTTGCCTTCCATCACCGGCTTGGAGGCGGCGGCGCCCAGATTGCCCAGCCCCAGAATCGCCGTGCCATTGGAGATGACGGCGACGAAATTGCCCTTGGAGGTGTAGTCGTAGACCGCCTCCGGGTCCGCATGGATCGCCTTTACCGGCGCCGCGACGCCGGGGCTGTAGGCGAGCGACAGATCGCGCTGTGTCGCCATGGGCTTGGTCGCGCGCAGGGCAATCTTGCCGGGCGGGAACTGGCGGTGGAAGGCGAGGGCTTCTTCATCATCCACGCGCGGCTTGCGGTCGGTCATAAAGGGCGGTCCATCAGATCTCGTGACGCGAAGGGAGCTCAAGCCTAGCGGCTTTGTGCGCGCGGGCAATCCAAACCCGGCATAGCGCCTGCAATCGCGCGAACACTGCGCCTTGCTACCGGCGCGGGCACGGTTAATTTGCCGCCATGAGCCCGGACGCCTGCGCCCAGTCAGATCTGGCCACGCGCACCTTCCCCAACGCGGAAGGCGCGACGCCCATGATGGTGCAGTTCCTGAACTTGCGTGCGCAGGTGCCGTCCGAGGCGCTGCTGTTCTACCGCATGGGCGATTTCTACGAGCTGTTCTTCGATGACGCCGTGCGGGCCGCTGCCGCGCTCGACATCACGCTGACCCGGCGCGGGGAGCATCAGGGCGAGCCGATTCCCATGTGCGGCGTACCGGTACACAACGCACAGACCTATCTCTCCCGCCTGATCCGGGCCGGTTTCAAGGTGGCGATCGGTGAACAGGTCGAAGATCCGGCAGAAGCGAAAAAGCGCGGCTCCAAATCGGTGGTCGAGCGCGCCATTGTGCGCATCGTCACACCGGGTACGCTAAGCGAGGACGATCTTCTTGATGCGCGCAGCGCCAACCGGATCGCGGCGCTGGCAAGACTGGCCAGCGGGGAGCTGGCGCTAGGCCACGCCGATATCTCCGAAGGCCGGTTTGCCTCGCTTAAACTGGACGAGGACGACCTCGCCGCAGAGCTCGCCGCGCTGAATCCGGCCGAACTTCTGGTGCGCGACGAGGATGCGAGGGAGGCCGCGCTTATCTGCCCCTCCACCGCCATCACCACGCGGGCAAAAGCGAAGTTCGATCCCGCAAGCGGCGAGCGGCGCCTGCTGGAACGGTTCGGCGCGAAAAGCCTTGAAGCCTTTGGCGATTTTTCAAAGGCCGAGATCGCGGCGCTGGGCTGTCTGCTCGATTATCTCGAACTGTCGCAGGCCGGCGCGCCCGCCAAGCTCGCCCCGCCCGTCACCCACCTGCCCGGCACGGTGATGGCGATTGACCCGGCGGCGCGGGCAAGCCTCGAGATAGAGCGCACGCTTCAGGGCCAGCGCAAGGGCTCACTCCTCGATGCCATCGACCGGACGGTGACCGCGCCCGGCGCGCGCCTGCTGGCCGAACAGCTCGCCCGCCCGTCCACCGATCCGGACACAATCGCCTCGCGGCTGGATGCGGTGGGCTTCCTTGTCAGTGAGGAAGGCTTGCGCGCCGATATCCGTGAGGCGCTTAAAGCCGCTGGCGATCCGGCGCGTGCGCTCTCGCGTCTGTGCCTGGAGCGCGGCGGCCCGCGTGATCTTGCGGGGCTTGCCCGCGCGCTGAAAGAAGGCGAGCGGCTGGTCGCCCGCTTTGCCCGTCAGACGCTGGCAAGCCTGCCCGAAGCCATCACGCAGGCGTTGGATGCGCTTTCCCTGAGCGCCAACCCTGACCTTGCCGCACTGGTCGAAGATATTGCCCGCGCGCTGGTGGAGGAACCACCTCTGCTGACGCGGGAGGGCGGGTTCGTCGCCACGGGCTGGAACCCGGCGCTCGATGAGCTGCGCACGCTGCGCGACCAGTCCCGCAAGGTAATCGCCGGCCTGCAGAAGACCTATGCCGACCAGACAGGCGTAGCCGCCCTGAAGGTGAAGCACAATCATGTGCTCGGCTATTTCATCGAGGTAACCGCCAAACAGGCCGACGCGCTGATGGGGGTGGAGCCCTTCATCCACCGCCAGACCATGGCCAATGCCGTGCGCTTCACCACCGCGGAGCTTGGCGAACTGGAATCGAAAATCGCCAGTGCCGCCAGCCGCGCCATCGCGCTGGAGCTGGAAATGTTCGCTGATCTGCGCGCGCGCACAGAAGCGCTGGCCGAGCCGGGCCGCCGCGCGGCAGAGGCGCTGGCCCGCCTTGATGTGTGGGCAGCAGCCGCCGCCTGGGCGGTGGAAACCAATGCGGTACGCCCCGAGATATCCACCGGCAGCGAGCTCGTTATCGAAGGCGGACGGCATCCGGTGGTGGAAGCCGCGCTCGCAAGGTCAGGCGAGGGGCGCTTCACACCCAATGACTGTTCGTTGGACGGCGAGGGCAAGACCGCGGCGCGGCTATTGCTCGTCACCGGCCCCAACATGGCTGGCAAATCGACCTATCTGCGCCAGTGCGCCATCATCACCATTCTGGCGCAGGCCGGGCTCTTTGTGCCCGCGAAACGCGCCGTGATCGGCATTGCGGACAGGCTGTTCTCGCGCGTGGGCGCGGCAGATGATCTGGCCAGAGGCCGCTCCACCTTCATGGCCGAGATGATCGAGACGGCTGCCATCCTCAATCAGGCAGGCCCGAAAAGCCTTGTGATCCTTGACGAGATCGGGCGCGGGACGGCGACGTGGGACGGGCTCTCGATTGCATGGGCGACGGTGGAGCATTTGCATGGGGTAAACCGCTGCCGCGCGCTTTTTGCCACGCATTATCATGAACTGACACGGCTCGCTGATGAGCTGGACGCTACCGGGAATGTATCCCTGAGGGCGCGCGAATGGCAGGGCGAGCTGGTCTTCCTGCACGAGGTGGGCCCCGGCCCGGCCAACCGTTCCTACGGGGTGGAGGTGGCCAAACGCGCGGGCCTGCCCGCTGCCGCGGTCAAGCGCGCGCAGGCCATTCTGTCAAAACTGGAATCCGATGGCAGCCCGGCAGCGGCGCTGGCCGATCTGCCGCTGTTCTCGGCAACACCGGTGGAAGCGCCGCGCAAACCCTCAAGAGCCGAGGAGCGGCTTAAAGCCATCAATCCGGACGAACTGACCCCGCGCGAGGCACTGGATGCGCTCTATGCACTCAAAGGCCTGCTGGATGAAGGCAAACCATGAGGAGATATGACCGATGAGCTGGGCTTTGAGCATTGAGCAGGGCGACATCATGCAAGCCAGCCTCGTGGAGGAGATGTCCCGTGAATTGCAGGCGGGCGAGGCACGCCTTGCCGTGCGCCGCTTTGCCATGACGGCCAACAACATCACCTATGCCGCCTTCGGCGAGGCGATGGGATACTGGCGCTTCTTTCCCGGAGCGGACGGGCGCGGCCGCCTGCCCGTCTGGGGCTTTGCGGAAGTGATCGAGAGCCGCTGCGAAGGCTTGTCAGTTGGCGAACGCGTCTATGGCTATCTGCCTGCTGCTGCTGAGCTGATCATCACGCCGGGCAAGATCCGCCCGGAGAGCTTCATCGATGCCGCCGCTCACCGCGCCGAGCTGCCGGCAGTCTATAACCGCTACGAGCGCTGCCCGGCGGGGTCCGGCGAGAACCCGGTGCGCGAGGCCGCGCAGATGGTGCTCCAACCCCTGTTCCTGACCTCCTTCCTGATTGATGCGCATTTGCGCGATACCGGCTTTTCCGGCGCGGAACGGATCGTTCTCACCAGTGCGTCGAGCAAGACCGCACTGGCGCTCGCCTTACTGCTGAAACGCCATCGGCCGGAGGGTCTCTCCATCGAAGGCCTGACCTCCGCGCGCAATACCGGTTTCGTGAAGGGTAGCGGGCTCTATGACGCCGTTATCGCCTATGACGATATCGAGCGGATGGACCCTGCACCCGCCCGCCTGATCGTCGATTTTGCAGGCTCGGCAGATGTGAACCGCACGCTCCACACGCATTTTGGTGACAGCCTGAAGGCCAATATCCGCGTTGGTGGAGCCCACTGGGAGACAAGTGCGCCCGCGCGTGCCCTGCCCGGTCCCAGACCTTCCTTCTTCTTCGCCCCTGACCATGCCCGCCAACGCGTTGGCGAATGGGGGCCTGAAGGCTTTGCGCAGAGGCAGGGCGAAGCATGGTCGCAGTTTGCCGCAGTCGCAGATACGCTTCTGGCCTGGCGCAGCCTTATTGGACCACAGGAGACGCTTTCCGCCTACCAGGCCCTTGTGCGCGGCGAGGTGGCCGCCAGCGAAGCGCTGGTCGTTGAGGTGGAGGGGCGCTGACGCCCTTACGGCAAAAGGATGGCTGACGAGGGCCATGTGATGGCGTAAGACCTTGGCTCATGCGCCTGTCTGCCCTGCCCGCCTCCCTTGATGGACTGCGCCTGCGCGCAGAGCTCGCCGCGGCCACGCGCGAGGGCTGGGAGCCACCTGCCTCGCGTCAGGCAGGCATTGGCCGGCTGAAGAAATATATCGAAGCGGGCCGCGTCTATGCCGCCGGCAAGCTTCACGGCAAGGGCGGGGGGCTGGAGGCTGCGCGCGCCCTCTCCGGCGTGATGAATGCTGCCATCCGCGCGCTTTTCGATTCCATCGCCACCGATGTGGACCCGGAAGGCGCCAATGCGCCAGGCCTTGCCGTGTGCGCGCTTGGCGGCTGGGGCGCGGGCGAGCTCGCCCCGCAATCAGATATCGATCTTCTGTTTCTCGCCGGAACGCCGCTTCGCGAAGGCGGGGAAGGCATTGTGGAGCGCATGCTCTACGTGCTGTGGGATTGCGGGCTCAATATTGGCGGCGGCGCGATCCGCACCGTGGACGAAGCCATTGCCCTTGCCCGCGAGGATGTGTCGGAGCGCACCGCGCTTCTCGATATACGATGGGTGTCCGGCGATGAGCGCCTTGTCTCCACGCTGAAGCACAAGTTTGCCCGCACGCTGCGCGCCCATGACGAAATCGCAGGCTTTGTCAGCGCGAAGCTCTCCGAGCGCGATGCCCGTGTCGACCGGCAAGGTGACAGCCGCTATGCGGTCGAGCCAAACATAAAGGACGGCAAGGGCGCGCTGCGCGACCTGCAGACCATTCGCTGGCTCGCCCAGGTGCTCTACGGCAATGACGCAATGGAGCGCTGGGTGGCAGGCGGCCTTCTGACCGTGCAGGACGTGGAGCGCTATCTGAAGGCCGAGGACTTCTACTGGACCGTGCGTTTCCATTTGCACGCGCTCAACGCCCGCAAGGATGACCGGCTGACCTTCGATACCCAACCTGAAATCTCTACCCTCATGGGCTATGAGGACAGCGAAGAAACGCTCGGCGTGGAAGATTTCATGCGGGACTATTTCCGGCGCGCCATCGATGTCGGCGCGCTGACCCGGCTTGTGTGCGCCAAACTCGAGGCAGATGAGCTGAAAGACCCGCCCGCCGGTATTGGCCGCTTCCTGCCCGCTGATGGCGCACCGGATGATGAGGGGCTGGCCGAGGCCGGTTTTGCGATCCGTTCAGGCCGGCTGACCTTTGCCGACCCCACTGTGGTGGAAGATGACCCGGTACGCCTGCTGACGCTGTTCGAGCTGGCCGCCGCACGCCATCTCGACCTGCACCCGGATGCGGTGGCGCTGGTCGCACATTCCCTCCGGCTGGTAGATGACGATTTCCGGGCTGACCAGCGCGCCGCGCGCAGCTTCTTTGCCATATTGCTGGAAGCTGATGATCCGCGCATGACGCTGCGGGCAATGACGGAAGCCGGGCTATTGGGCGCGTACATCCCCGAGTTCGGCGATATCGTCGCACGCACCCAGTTCAACATGTATCACCGCTTCACGGTGGACGAGCATACGCTCAATGCCCTCGGCCTCTTACGCGAAATCGAGCGGGGCCGGCTCGCCGGCGATCACCCGCTGGCCACCCGCATCATCCATGACATCACCCACAGGCGGGCTCTGCATCTGGCCGTGCTCTTGCACGATACCGGCAAGGGGCAGGGCGATCAGTGCATTGAAGGGGCGGAGCGCGCGCTGGTGGCCTGCGCACGGCTGGGGCTTGATGAAACCGAAACGGCACTGGTGGCCTGGCTGATCCGCTCCCATCTGGAGATGAGCGATGCCGCCCAGCGGCGCGATCTGTCCGATCCGCGCACCGTGCTCGATTTTGCCGGTATCGTGAGCAATCTGGAGCGCTTGCGGCTTCTGACCGTGCTGACCGTGGTCGATATCCGCGCGGTCGGGCCCGGCGTGTGGAATGGCTGGAAGGCCCAGCTGATCCGCGATCTCTATGAGGCGACAGCCGCGGTCCTCACTGGCGAGGGACGCGCGGGCGAGGACGAGGCGCTGGCCCGCCTGCACGCGCGCGCAGACCGCGCCCGCACCCTGTTCCGCGCCGAGATGGAGCGCATTGATCCAGCCTTTGGCGAGCGCTGGAGCGGTCAGCTTGATGACAGCTACTGGCTCTCCTTTGCCGAGAGCGACCGGCTGCGCCATGCCGCCTTTGTGCGCGCGGCTGAGGCGCGCGGCGCGGATGTGGCCTGCGGGGTGCGCATAGACCGCCGCCGCTCTGCCGCCGAGGTGCTGATCCTCGCGCCCGACCGGGACGGGCTCTTTGCCGATATCGCGGGCGCGCTGGCCCTGTCCGGCGCGAATGTCGTCGGCGCGCAGGTCGCCACCACGGCGGGCGGCACGGCGTTTGACGTGTTCTATGTGCAGGAACCGGGCGGCAAGCCCTATGGCTGGTCAGACCTTGCTGCGCTCGACCGGCTGAAAGCCCGCGTGGACACGGCCGCCCGCGAAGGCCTTGGCGAGAAACATCTGATCCCGGCCCGGCGCGTTGCGAGGCGCGAGGCGGCTTTTACCGTCACGCCTTATGTGAAAATCGAAGGCAAGGCGGCCGATGGCGCGCTGGTGGTGGAGGCGTCTGGCCGTGACCGGCCGGGCCTGCTGCACGATCTCGCCCGCGCGATTACCGGGCTTGGCCTGTCGGTGCAGGCTGCGCGCATTGACGGCTATGGCGAGCGCGCGGTGGACGTGTTCTACGTCACCGAGCAGGGCCGCAAGATTACCGATCCGAAACGTGAGAAAGCGCTGAAAGACGCCCTCCTTGCCGTGCTGGGCGGGGCGGAGGCGAACGCGCCGGGCGCCGACACCCGCCAGCGCGCCGAAGCCAGCGTGGGCCGCTAGACGATGCGCCTTTTACGTAATCTCGGCGTCATCAGCAGTCTGACCCTGCTCAGCCGGGTGGCCGGGCTGGCGCGCGAAATGCTGACCGCGGCGCGTCTTGGCGCAGGCCCGGTAGCCGACACCTTCTTCCAGGCCATGACCATCCCCAACACCTTCCGCCGGGTGCTGGCCGAAGGCGCGTTCAACGCGGCTTTTGTGCCGCTCTATGGCCGGGAGCTGGAAGGCAAGGGGCGCGAGGAAGCCGACCGGTTCGCCTCCGAAGCCCTCTCCTTCATGGTGACGGTGACCGGCGCGCTGGTGATCGCTTTCCAGATCTTCGCGCCCTGGCTTGCCTATGCCTTCTTCCCCGGACGCATTGGCGATCCCGATGGCATGGCCCTCGCCGTCCTGCTGTTGCAGATCATGATGCCCTACCTCCTGACCATGGTGGTGGCCGCGCTGATCTCCGGCGGGCTGAACAGCCATGGCCGGTTTGCGATGGCCGCTTTCGCGCCGGTTGCGCTCAATCTGGTGATGATTGCGGTGCTGGCCTTCAATCCGGGTGACTCGACCGATGAGCTGGTGGTCTGGCTCGCCTGGGGGGTGACGCTCTCCGGCGCGGCGCAGGTGGCGATGCTGTGGACATCGGCAGCGCGCGCCAGGCTGCGCCTGCGCGTCCTGCCGCCAAAGCTGACCCCGCGTGTCAAACGCCTCATCGCGCTCGGTATTCCCGGCGCAATCGCTGCTAGCGCGGTGCAGATCAATGTGGTGGTGACCTCCTCCATCGCGACGCTGGAAGAGGGCGCACGCTCCTGGCTCAATTATGCCGAGCGCCTCTACCAGCTACCTCTGGGCATGATCGGCATCGCCATGGGGATTGCGCTCCTGCCCAATCTCACCCGGCGCGTGCGCACCGGGGACGAGACCGGCGGGCATTTTGCCATGAACCGGGCGCTGGAAATCTCGCTCGCGCTGACCCTGCCCGCCGCTCTTGCCCTCGTGGCCATGCCCGAGCTGATCACGGCGGGCATTTACGAGCGCGGCGCGTTCTCCGCCGCAGATACCCGCAATACCGGCATTGCGCTTGCCATTGCCGGGCTCGGCCTGCCCGCCTTCGTGCTGGTGAAAGTGCTCGCGCCCGCCTTCTTCGCGCGGGAAGACACCAAAACCCCGATGCGCTTCGCGCTCGCCGCCGTGGCGGTCAATTTCGTCTTTGCGCTCGCGCTCTTCTTTGGCGGGCTGGGTTTTGTCGGGCTTGCCATAGCTTCCAGCCTTGCCGGCTGGGTGAATGCGGTGCTGCTGGGCCTGACCTTGCGCACGCGCGGGCTTTTACAGATCGACAAACGGCTGGCGCGCACCGCGCCGCGCCTTCTGCTCGCCGCCCTCATCATGGCAGGCACCGTCTGGGCGCTGGCAGCGTGGCTGCCCGGACTGATCACCGCGAGCCTGCCCATGCTGGGTACCAGCCTCGTGACGCTTGTCAGCCTGATCCTTGCCGTCGGGGCCGGCGGCGGAGTGTTTGGCGGTGCCTGTCTGGCGCTCGGGGCGCTGCGCCCATCCGAGTTTGCCGAAGCGCTGCGGCCACAGCGCGATGCCAAAACCGTCACCAGCCCGGACGATGCGGTGTAACCCCGCTTGAGCCCTGCCTTGCGGGCGGCTACACCCCTTCGCCTTGCCTGCATTCTCCCATTCCCAGCCAGCGCGAAGACAAAGACAAAGCCATGAGCGACACCCCGACCGATTACAAAGGCCCTGAGCGCATCCTGTCCGGCATGCAGCCGACAGGCGCGCTGCATCTTGGCAATTATCTCGGTGCGCTGAAGAACTGGGTCGCGCTGCAGGATCGGGGCGTGCCCTGCTTCTATTGCGTGGTGGACATGCACGCCATGACCATGCCGCACGATCCGGCCGCCCTGCCCGACGCCGTGCGCTCGGTGGCGGCCGCCTATCTCGCCGCGGGCGTCGACCCGTCGCGCAGCGCCGTCTTTGCCCAGTCTGCCGTGCGCGAGCATGCCGAGCTCGCCTGGATCTTCAATTGCGTGGCGCGCCTCGGCTGGCTGGAGCGCATGACCCAGTTCAAGGACAAGGCCGGCAAGGACGCCGAACGCGCGAGCGTCGGCCTCTTCACCTATCCCGTCCTGCAGGCGGCCGATATCCTCGTCTACAAGGCAACCCATGTGCCCGTCGGTGAGGACCAGAAGCAGCATCTGGAACTGTCGCGCGATATCGCCGCGCGCTTCAACCGCGATTTTGGCAAGGGCGAAGCGGTGTTCCCGCTGCCTGAACCCGTCATCATGCCCGATGGCGCGCGCATCATGTCGCTCAAAGACGGCACGGCTAAAATGTCGAAATCCGATCCCAGCGACAATTCGCGCATAAACCTCGCGGACGACGCTGACACGATCGCGCGCAAGATCAAGAAGGCCAAGACCGATCCTGAACCCCTGCCCGCGAGCACCAAAGAGCTGGAAGGCCGTCCGGAAGCAAGGAATCTGGTCGGCATCTATGCCGCCCTTACCGGCACCACGAGCCAGAGCGTGCTCGATGAGTTTGCCGGACAGGGCTTTGGCGTGTTCAAGCCACGTCTGGCCGAAGTGGCGGTGGAGTTCCTGTCGCCCATCGCCGACACCTATGCGCGGCTTCTGTCTGACCGGGCCGAGATCGACCGCATCCTCACCGCAGGGGCGGACAAGGCCCGCGAGGTTGCGGCGCCTGTGATCGCCGAAGCGCGCAATCTGGTCGGCTACTGGCGGGCCTGAAACCTTGCGGCAAAACGCCGGACCGGAGCGGTTGGCCTTGTCAGCAAGGCCGTTTCGGCCCAGTTATGCGCCATGCCTGAAGCGCCGGGAGAGGGCTAGCCCCGCCTGCCCGCCCTTCAGCTCCGCTCTGGCTCACGGGAGTTTCTGACATGATCTGTTTCACGCCGCGCGCTATCCTTGGCCCTGTTGCCGCGTCCGCCCTGCTGCTGGCGGCCTGTGGCGACGCGCCGGACCCGGCGGCCACCGAACCGGCAGCCCCTAGCCCTGCGGAGGATGCCATGGCCGCGATCGAGCCTTCCGTTCCGCTCGTCACCTCCGGCTGGGTGCGCACCCCGCCCGCAGGACGCGACGTGACCGCGGGCTATATGACGCTTCTGGCCGAAACCGAAGATGACCAGCTGATCGGGGCACGCTCGCCCGCCGCGGCGGCCATCGAGCTGCACACGATGGAAGATGACGGCGAGGTGATGCGCATGCGCCAGGTCGAGGCCATCGACCTGCCCGCAGGCGAGCCGGTATCGCTGCGCCCCGGCGGCGACCACCTCATGTTCTTTGGCGTTGATACCGCCTCGCTTGATGGCGAGGTGGAGATCACGCTGGAATTTGCCAGCGGCGCCGAAACCACCATCCGCCTGCCCCTGAGCGCCACGCCGCCGCAGGCTGATGCGCCCGCCAGCACGGACGGTCATGGGGGCATGGACCATTCGGCGATGGATCATGGTGACGCCCACCAGCGCGGCGACTATCACGAGCCGGTCGAAGATGAAGACGGCGGGGAAGAGGAATAGGCGCAGGCCCGCCTCCCGCACCTCGCCGGCCTGATGGCCGGACACACATGCGAAAACGCCGCCGGAGACGATCCGGCGGCGTTTTTGGTGTTGGTAGACAACTTGGGTCAATAAGATCAAAGTCTTGCGAGAAGGCGGGGAAATCGCAGTGGCCAAGGTTGTTCTCACGCAACGCGCGGACAGCGGATATGATGATGTCACGGGGGACGTCTATCACTTCCCGAAGCAGTACCTTGCTGCCGCCCAAGCTGCTGTGGGTGATGGCTGCCTGTACTATGAGCCGCGACGCAGTGGCGGAAGGATGGCCTATTGGGCATCCGCAAGGATCGCCCACGTCTACCCCGATCCACAGCGCGCCGACCACTTCTACGCAAAGATCGAGGACTTCCTCCAGTTTCCTGAACCCGTCCCGTTTCAGCGTGCTGATAGGTCTTTCTGGGAAGAAAAGCTCGGTCGTCCAGATGGCCTCCCTAGCCGAGGCGCCATGGGGTGGTCGATCCGACGCATTCCAGACCACGAGTTCGAGCTCATATTAAGGGCTGGCTATTTGCCCGCGCTGTCCGTTCAACCGGATGCTAATGACAGCACCGCTATGATGGGTGTTGCAGAGGAGCAGTTGGACTTTGAAAGACCAATCATCGAACAGGTTTCAATGAGGCCGTTTCGTGATCGGGTTTTCGCCGCACAGGTTAGAACCGCCTATGATTCTCGATGTGCAGTCACCGGCTTGAAAATCATTAATGGTGGCGGCAGAGCCGAGATGGAAGCGGCGCATATCAAGCCGGTAGCCGACAGAGGCCCCGACTCCGTCCGCAACGGATTAGCCTTGTCTCGTACCGTTCATTGGATGTTTGATCGCGGCTTGATCAGCGTTGATGACGATTTCAAACTACTGACTGCCAAACCATTATTGCCCGAAGGCGTAGATCGCTTGTTCGATCCGAGCGGTCACATTTTCGTGCCGCCAGAGGCACGGTCACAGCCTAACCCCGCCTTCTTGCGTTGGCATCGCGAAAACCGGTTTAAGGGATAGCCCAGTGAGCAAACCGCAAAGCTTCGATTCTTGGCGTGAAGAGGCCGAAGCCCATTTGATGTCGCAGTACTGCATCAATCTGAACGACGCCGGGCTGGACGACGACAGATTGAGGCAGGAATTCGCTGAATCTCGCGACCCAGCAGACGTTATCTACGACTTCGCCCGGAAGTTCGATCTGACCTCGTTAAACGAAGTCAAAGTCTGCCATGGCTACCCCTAATCCCCGTCCATTTTCAGCGCGGCGATGAACGCTTCCTGCGGGATTTCGACCCGGCCGAACTGGCGCATCTTCTTCTTGCCGGCTTTCTGCTTTTCCAGAAGCTTGCGCTTGCGGGTGGCGTCGCCGCCATAGCATTTGGCCGTCACGTCCTTCCTGAGGGCCGACAGCGTCTCGCGCGCGATCACGCGCCCGCCAATGGCCGCCTGGATCGGGATCTTGAACATGTGCCGGGGGATCAGGTCTTTCAGCTTCTCGCACATGCCCCGGCCGCGCATTTCGGCGCGCGCGCGGTGCACGATCATGGAGAGCGCGTCGACCGGCTCCTCATTGACGAGGATCGACATCTTCACAAGATCGCCCTCGCGGTGCTCGACAAACTGATAGTCGAAGCTGGCATAGCCCTTGGTGACGGATTTCAGCCGGTCGTAGAAATCAAACACCACCTCGTTGAGCGGCAGTTCATAGACCAGCATGGCCCGGCTGCCGGCATAGGTGAGCTCCTTCTGGACGCCGCGCCGGTCCTCGCACAGCTTCAGGACGCCGCCGAGATACTCGTCAGGCACCAATATGGTCGCCTTGATCCACGGCTCGGCAATCGTGTCGATGCGCACGGGGTCCGGCATGTCGGCAGGGTTGTGCAGATCCATCACCGAGCCGTCGGTCATCTTGATCTTGTAAATCACGGACGGGGCGGTGGTGATGAGGTCTACATCATATTCGCGCTCCAGCCGCTCGCGGATGACCTCCAGATGCAACAGCCCCAGGAAGCCGCAGCGGAAGCCGAAGCCCAGCGCGGCGCTGGTTTCCATCTCGAAGCTGAACGAGGCATCGTTGAGCGCCAGACGCTCCACCGCATCGCGCAGATCCTCAAAATCATTGGCATCAACGGGGAAGAGCCCGCAGAACACCACCGGAATGGCGGGTTTGAAGCCGGGCAGCATGGAGGAGGTGGGGCGCTTTTCCTCGGTGATGGTGTCACCCACGCGCGCATCACGCACCTGCTTGATCGAGGCGTTGAGAAAGCCGATCTCGCCCGGCCCCAGCGAGTCCACATTGACCTTGGCGGGGCGGAATACGCCCACCCCGTCCACATTGTAGTTGGCGCCGGTCCCCATCAGGCGCACGCGCATGCCTTTTTTCAGCGTGCCTTCATGGACACGCACAAGGCAGATCACGCCGAGATAGGCGTCATACCAGCTATCCACCAGCAGGGCCTTCAGAGGCGCGTTAGGATCGCCGGTTTTGGGCGGGGGCAGGCGATGGACGATCGCTTCGAGCACCGCGTCAATGCCAAGCCCGGTCTTGGCGGAGATTTCCACCGCTTCGGAGGCATCGATGCCGATCACGTCCTCGATCTGGGCGCGCACCCGGTCGGGCTCGGCGGCCGGCAGGTCGATCTTGTTCAGAACGGGGACGATTTCGAGATCGACCTCGATCGCGGCATAGACATTGGCGAGCGTCTGGGCTTCGACGCCTTGTGCGGCGTCCACCACCAGCAGCGCGCCCTCACACGCCGACAATGAGCGCGAGACCTCATAGGCGAAGTCCACATGGCCCGGCGTGTCGATCAGGTTCAGGACGTATTTCTCGCCATTGCGGGCGGTGTAATCCAGGCGAACGGTCTGCGCCTTGATGGTGATGCCGCGCTCGCGCTCCAGCTCCATATTGTCGAGCACCTGCTCCTTCATCTCGCGGGTCGTCAGCCCGCCGGTGAACTGGATCAGCCGGTCAGCCAGGGTGGACTTGCCGTGGTCGATATGGGCCACGATGGAGAAATTGCGGATATTGGCGGGATTGGTGCTCATGGGCGGGGAGTTAGCACTCGCAAGGGCCCGCGCCAAGCAGGATACGCCGCAGGAAACCGGAACCAGAGACCGGTGCCGGGCGTTTTCATGTGAAGCTGTAACGCAGCGCGGTTCCGCAGCGTCCTTAATTGCGCCTTAACCGGCGCAGAGCATCGCTGTCATGGGGCTTGGCACCGCTCCGCCGCCTTCGGCCCGGACAGTGCCCCGTTTTGGAGAGACCAGACCAATATGCGTGTTTCACCGGATATGATGCGGCCTCTGGGCCTTGTTGCCTTCATCATGGCTGCCGGGCTTGCCCTGTCGGCCTGCAACACAACCTCGTCCAGCCGCTCCGATGACGAGCTGGCGGGCGGACCGCAGGCGGAGCCGCAGCGCGAAACCTACACCAGCACGGAAATTGTCGAAGCGGTGTCGGATTTCTTCGGCGTGACGGCAGAAGCGGCGGGCACGCTGGTAGAGCGGGTCTTCAACGATCTGGGCGAGCCGGTGGGTTATATCATCGGCGAGGAAGCCTCCGGCGCGGTCGGTGTCGGCCTGCGCTATGGCCAGGGCGATATGGTGCTGAAAGGCGAAACCGGGCGCCAGCGCGTCTACTGGCAGGGCCCGTCTGTCGGTTTCGATGCCGGCGGCAATGCCAGCAGGGTGTTCACGCTGATCTATAATCTCGATCAGCCTGACCGCATCTATCAGCGCTTTCCCGGCGTGGAAGGCAGCGCCTATTTCGTCGCCGGTATGGGCGTGAACTATCAGCGCGCCGACTACATCACGCTTGCGCCCATCCGCTCGGGCGTCGGCTTCCGGGCGGGTGCCAATGTCGGCTATCTCGCCTATTCGCGCCGCCGCAACATCCTGCCCTTCTAGGGTTTCAGGCGCCTGAGACCGGCTTCAGCCGCACCGCCATACCTGCAGCCGCAAGGCTGCAGGTACCAAGGAAGGCAAGGGCGTATTCCGCCCCGAAACTGAAGACGGCACCCGAGACCGCCCCCATGAGAAGCAGAAGTGCGCCGATCACCGTGTTAGACACGGCGGTATAATGCGCGCGCATCTTTTCGCTCGCCAGGTCAACAAGATAGGTGGACCGGCCCAGGCGCACACCCTCATGGGCAAGTGACAGCACAAAGACGATCCCGGCATAGAATGCTGGTGACGCCGCCCAGGGCGCATCGAGCAGCTGGCTGGCCAGTACCCCCGCCGCCGCCAGCGCCGCCAGAACCCCCGCAGCGGCCATTACAAGCCTGCTGGAAGCGTCCGAGGCCCTTCCCCAGACCCAGCCGCCAAGCGCGCTGGCCAGCGCTCCAGCGAGCAGAAAACCGCCCAGCCCGGCAAGGTCCGTCCCCGAGCGGTCCTGCGCGATGGCAACATAAAAGGGTGTGGCCAGCGCGGTGGAGATGAGAAGCGCACGCACGATCAGGAAGTCGCGCAAAGGCGCCTCCTTCCAGACCAGTGCCAGCTGGGCCCTGACCGCCTCGATGGCATTGACGCCACCATCAGTGGAGCCGGAGGCTTCGGCCAGCAGGAGATAGAGCGCAGCGGCCAGCAGCCACAGGCCCGCCGCCGCCAGCAGCAACCCGGCGAAGAAGGCCGGGCCCTGATCATTGCCGCCCGCCTCCATCACCATCAGCCAGACACCCAGCGCGCTCGCGGCGATCCCGCCGAGGCTCGCCCCGTAGCCCGCCACCGCGCCCCTGCGGGCCTTGGAGACGGTCTTGCCCAGCACATCCTTGTAGGCAACCGAGGATACGCCCCGGCTGAGCGCGAAGCAGGCGAGCGCGGCCAGCACACCGCCCCCCAATGCCCAGCCTTCCAGCGTGAGGGCGCATATGGCCATCGCGATGAGCGATAGCGCCTGGCCGGCCGACCCCAGTGCCCAGAAGAATTTCCTGCGCGGGCGCTGGCGGATGATGCGCGCAATGAAGAGCTGGGGCAGAAGGGCAAGCGCCTCGCGCACCGGGGACAGAAGACCGATAATCACAGACGGCGCGCCCAGCACACTCACCATCCAGGCGAGCACGATCTTGGGGTCCATCAACCGGTCGCCGGTCTTGGTCAGGGACAGGACAAGGGCGGAGATGACGACATTGCGCGGCTGATGGGCGCACGCTTCATCAGGAATGTCCGCGCACATCCGCCCCTCATCCTCATCATGGATAAGGGCATAGACCGGCCTTGCGGCCCTGTCGGCGAGATGATCCGGTCTGGCCAATCAGGCCCTCAGCTTTGCGCCCTGCTTCTCTGCCGCTGCGATGATGCGTTTTGATACTGCATCGATCTCGGCCTCGGTGAGGGTCTTGTCCTGCGGCTGAAGGGTTACCTCGACCGCCAGCGAGACATGGCCTTCCGGCACGCCCTTGCCCGCATAGCGGTCAAAGAGCGCGACATCGCTGATCAACTGCTTGTCGGCGCCCGCCACCGCGCGGATGAGATCGCCTGCGGCAACGCCCTCCGGCGTCAGGAAGGCAAAATCGCGCCGTACCGCCATGAGGTCGGAGACCTGAAGGGCGGCACGTGATTTGGTGGCTTTCGCCTTGGCAGCCGGTACGGCATCAAGGAACGCCTCGACGGCCAGCACCCGGCCCTCAACCGCGAGGCTTTTCAGGACACCGGGATGTATCTCGCCGAACTCCGCCAGGACATTTTTCGGACCCAGACGTAACACGCCCGAACGACCCGGATGCCACCACTCACGCGCTTCAGGCGCCGCCTGCAGATTGGCAACGGGCGCACCGGCCCCCTCTAGTACGGCCAAGGCATCAGCCTTGGCATCGAACACGTCCGGCTGGGCTGCACCCTTCCAGTCGCGCCCTGCGCTGGCAGCGCGCACCATTGAAACGACCGTTCGTTGTCCGGTGGGCGTATCATCAAGATAGATCGGCCCGGCTTCGAAGAAGCGCGGATCGGCCAGCCCCTTGTCGAGGCTCTTCTGCAAGGACAGCAAGAGGTGCACCAGCGCGCTTGGACGCATCACGTCGAGCTCTGACGAGATCGGGTTGGCGAGCTTCAGCCCAGTCCCGTGCCCGCCAAAGAGCGCGGCCTGGTCCTCGCGGCAGAAGGACCAGGTGACGGCCTCCTGATAGCCCCGGTTCGCCGCAGCCCGGCGCGCAGCACGTACCCGGTTCTGCATCGGCGTGGCGGGTGCTTCAAACCGTCCTGCAGGACGTTTCAGGCTGGTGGCGGGCAGGCGGTCATAGCCCTCAATGCGGGCGACTTCCTCAATCAGGTCCGCGCCTTCAGTACAGTCACGCCGCCAGCTCGGCACGGTTACGGTCCAGACAGGGTTCGCCCGGTCCACGCCAAAGCCCAGCGCGATGAGGATACTCGCGATACGGTCATAGGAGATGTCGAGCCCGGTCAGGCGCGCCACGCGCACCGGATCGAAGGCAATCGGCGCCGGTACGACCGGTACTTCACCTGCCACATAAACCTCGGACGCCTCGCCGCCGCACAAATCGAGGATCAGGCGGGTGGCAAGCTCAAGACCCGGCAGGACCGAGCCGGTATCCACGCCGCGCTCAAAGCGATAGCGCGCATCCGATACGATACCTGTCTCACGACCGGTCGTGCGGATGATTGCAGGCTCGAACCACGCGCTTTCGATGAACACGTCCACGGTAGTGCCGGTACAGCCGGAATACTCCCCGCCCATCACGCCGCCAAGGCCGAGACACCGTGTATCATCGGCGATCACGCAATGATGGGCCTGCGGGTCATACTCCCGGCCATCCAGCGCCTCGAAGCGGTCTGACTTACCGTGACCCGTCCGTGCACGAATGGTCGTTCCAATTTTTGAAAGGTCATAGACATGCAGCGGACGGGCGCGCTCATGCGAGATCAGATTGGTAATATCAACCAGCGTATTGATAGGCCGCAGGCCGATGGCTTTCAGACGCTTTTGCAGCCATTCCGGCGACGGACCATTCTTTACGCCCCTGACCACCCGGCCCGCAAAGACGGGGCAGGCCTGCGGCCATGCAGTCTCGATTTTCACCGGGCAGGGAAATGTGCCCTTCACCGGCACGATGGCCTCGTCCTTGAACGTGCCGACGCCTGCAGCGGCGAGATCGCGGGCAATGCCGTGCACGCCCAGCCAGTCAGGCCGGTTGGGCGTTACCTCGAAATCGATGACAGGATCATCAAGCCCCAGCGCCTCGGCGGCAGGCGTGCCGACAGCCCAGTCGCCTTTCAGGTCGGCAATGCCGTCATGGTCGTCGCCCGCTTCCAGCTCCTTGGTGGAGCACAGCATGCCATGGCTTTCCACGCCGCGAATCTTGCGCGGCTTGGCATCGAGTGCGAAATCGAGGCCGGGAATATACGCGCCCAGCGGCGCATAGATGGCTGTCATCCCGGCGCGCGCATTGGGCGCACCGCAGACGATCTGCTTGACGCCATCAACCGTTTCCACCGTGCAGACACGCAGCTTGTCCGCATCCGGGTGCGGCTGCGCATCTTTCACATGGGCGACCGTAAACGCGGCGAGCCTGTCAGCCGGATTGTCGATATGCTCGATCTCGAGACCCGCCATCGTCATCGCATCGGCGATTTCGGCGAGGCTCTTGTCGGTCTCAAGATGTTCCTTGAGCCAGGAGAGAGTGAATTTCATGGGCGTGGTCTCCTAGCTCAGTCCGGTCGCGAGATTGGCCTGCAGAAGCGGCGAGAAGCCATAATGGGAAAGCCAGCGCGGGTCCGGCTCGAAGAAGGGACGCAGATCGCTCATCCCGTATTTCAGCATCGCGACACGATCAACGCCCATGCCAAAGGCGAAGCCCTGATAGACATCCGGGTCGAGCCCACACGCCTTGATGACGTTGGGGTGCACCATGCCGCAGCCCAGAATCTCCAGCCATTTGTCACCGGAGCCGACCTTGATGGCATCGCCCACGCGCTCATAGCGCACATCCATCTCCGCGCTCGGCTCGGTGAAGGGGAAGTGGTGGGGCCGGAAGCGCACCTCCACCTCGTCGGTCTCGAAAAAGGCCGCGATGAAATCGATCAGGCACCCTTTGAGGTGGCCCATATGGGTATCCTTGTCGATGACAAGGCCCTCGATCTGATGGAACATCGGCGTATGCGTCTGGTCCCAGTCACACCGGTAGACCCGGCCCGGCGCGATGATGCGTACAGGCGGCTCTGAATTCATCAGCGTGCGGATCTGCACCGGGGAGGTGTGGGTGCGCAGGAGCTTGGCCGTCCCGTCTGCGCTGGCCTCCATGAAGAAGGTATCGTGCGTATCGCGGGCAGGGTGGTCAGCCGGGAAGTTCAGCGCGGTGAAGTTATGAAAATCATCTTCCACGTCCGGGCCCTCGGCGACCGCAAAGCCCATATCGGCGAAAATGACGGCCAGCTCTTCCATCACCTGTGAAACCGGGTGCAGCGAGCCTTTGGGTTCGCGAGGCGCCGGCAGGGTGATATCGACGCGCTCGGACGCCAGTGCGGCATCCAGAGCAGCCGCTTCCAATGCCGATTTCTTCGCCTCGATCGCGCTGGTGAGACGGTCTTTCAGCCCGTTGAGCGCGGGGCCGAACACTTTGCGCTCCTCCGGGCTCATACCGCCCAGATCACGCATTTTAAGGCTGACCTCGCCCTTCTTGCCGAGCGCGGCCACCCGCACCTCTTCCAGCGCAGGGATGGCGTCAGCGGCCTCTATGGCCGCGCTATAGCGCTTTTCCAGCGCGTCCAGATCATCGCTCGTCGTCATGGCTGTCTCGTCTCGTATCGGAAGGGTAAGCGGGTCTTAGACCCTTTTGGCCGGAAGGTTCAAACACTGGCTTGTAGCGGACAGGAAAAGGCCCGCCTGCGGGGCGCGCAGGCGGGCCTTTTATCCGTTGACCGGGCCTGAAAGATGCTCAGGCCGGATCGCCAGTTAAGCCTTGAGAGCCGCGCGCGCCTGGTCAGCCAGGGCGGAGAAGGCTTCGGGCTCACGGGTCGCGATATCGGAGAGCACCTTGCGGTCAAGTTCGATACCGGCCTTCTTGAGCCCGTTCATAAACGTGGCGTAGGTCATCTCGTTCAGCCGGGCAGCGGCATTGATGCGCTGGATCCAGAGCGCGCGGAAGGTGCGCTTCTTGTTGCGGCGGTCACGATAAGCGTACTGGCCGGCCTTCTCGACCGCCTGGTTGGCGGCGCGGAAAGTGTTCTTGCGGCGGCCATAATAGCCTTTGGCGGCCTTGATCACCTTGCGGTGACGGGCGTGGGAAGCGGGTCCTGCGGAAACGCGTGCCATATTATCAGTCCTTCAAACGGATGTTACCGGCCAACCTTAGCGGCTGTAGGGCAGGTAGTGCTGTTTCACGATCTTCGCGTCGGGGGCCGACAGGGTGTCGGTCCCGCGCTTGTTGCGGATCTGCTTGGGCGTCCGCTTGATCATGCCGTGGCGTTTGCCGGACTGGGCCGCGAGCACTTTGCCCGTTGCCGTCACCTTGAAGCGCTTCTTGGCGCCGCTCTTGGTCTTCATCTTCGACATTTCGGTCTCCTGACAAGTGTGGCCCGGCCAGAGGGCAGGGCAAGCCGTTCGCGGCTGTCAGGCATGTCGCGGGCCTGATGAGCCGGATGAAACGAAGGCGCGGTTATACGCATCGCGCCCCAAAACGCAAGGGGCTTAGCGCGGTGCCTGCCCTTCCGCGACGTAAAGCGTGGCCGGTGTCTCCTGCGAACCGAACGTGCCCGCATAGACATAGTACATGCCCGGCTCGCCGGCCGCGAAATTGATCCCGGCATTGAGGCCCACCGAGCCGTCATCATCACAGCGCCAGCTGCCATCAGGCGTCATCACCGCCAGCGTGGTATCACGCTCGGCATCGAGATAGATGGTGAAGGGCAGATCCCCGTCCGGCGTCCAGTTTACGATATAGGTGGGCTCACGGCTGATATGGCCCACGCAGTAATCGGTGCTGTTCAGGCCCGCCTGGAAGGCGCGCAGCGGCCCGCCCGCCTGCACTTCTGCCTCATAGGGCAGGGACACCCGCGCCGGATCAAGCGTTACACCGCCCGAACGCGGCTCCAGATTGGTATCAACGCGCATGGATACAGCCTCTGCGCCCCAGCCCGTCTGCGAGATATAGACGGTGGCCGTCGACGTTTCATCGGGCGAGAAAGTGGCGACATAGATGTCGTAGACGCCATCGCGCGCATCATCGATCACAAGGCCGGGATCGAGATTGCCCGCACTGTCATCATCGCACCACCAGCCACCATCGGGCGCATTGACCAGAAGCAGCGTGTCCACATCGCTTGCCGCAGAGATGTAAAGCGGCGCGCCATCACCATTCCAGGTGAGGCGCATGGTCGGCTCGCGCGTCATATAGCCGTGGCAGAAACCTTCCACGACCGTGTGGCCAACAAGGCCCATATCGGCACTGACCGGACCGCCCACGCCGACGCCCATCGCAAACGGATCGGGCGAGAAACCGGCGCTGAGGCTGTAGCTGGCATGATGGGGCGTGCCGGACACATCCACCGTGTTGTCCGCGCCGGCAAAGCCGATCTCGGATACGTAAAGCGTCGCGGTCTGTGCGCCCACATTTGAGAACGTGCCCGCCCAGATGGCGTATTCACCCGAAGGCGGGTTTTCGATGATCACGCCGGGATCGAGATTGCCGGCACTGTCATCATCGCAATGCCAGGTGCCGTCCGGTGCCAGCACCGCAATCGTTCCGTCCAGCTCGCTCTCGGTGGAGATATAGAGCGTGTACCGGCCTGCCCGGTAGGTGACACGCGCATCGGGAGCCTCTGATGCATAGCCCCAGCAATGCGAGCCGATCGAGCCCAGCCGGACATCCCCGCCCTGGCTGATGGCGGTGCTGGCCGGATCATTGCGGAAGCCTGCACGCAGGGAGAGCGTGGCGCCAGCAGGTGCATCCTCGTCTACGCCGCGCTCGAACGGGTTGGTGGTGAAATAGTCCAGCTCGGAAACATGCAGGGCTGTCGGCGGATAACCGGCGCCGGAGGAAAACGTACCGACCCAGATTTCATAGGCGCCGTTATCCGGGTTTTCCACCGTGATGCCGGGGCCGAGATTGCCCGCGCTGTCATCATCGCACAGCACCGCGCCCTCAGGCGTGCGCACGGCCATGGTCGTGTCGATTTCCGAAGCGGCAGAGAACATCAGGTTGAAGACATCGCCGGCATTCTCGTACCGCACCACATAGGTGGGGTTCTCGGTGATGAAGCCGACACAGCCCGCGCGCCCCAATGAAGCAGCGCGCATCGCACCGCCCGCACGGACCTCGACCGTGTGCGGATCGCCCGGAAAGCCGGCCTGCAGCGTGATCTCGCCATACCGGCCCGGCAGGGTCTCGCCCTGTTGCGCCAAAGCAGGCGCGCCTGCCAGCACAGCTGCCGACAGGCTCAAGATTGTGTGATAGCGCATCGTCACTCCCCAGCGTGTTGACCGGAACACCTGAAAATGCGCCCGGCCCGTGTCGCAAAAGTCCCTGACGGGCACGCTACGCCCATGGCAGGAGACTGCCTAGTGGAAAAACAACCCCCTCACCGGCGGCAAGGGGGTTAGTAAATCGTCCATGATTTCTAGGAAGACGCGGCTTAGCGCGGCGCCATCACCATGATCATCTGGCGGCCTTCGAGCTTGGGCTCGAACTCCACCTTGGCGATGTCGCCAAAATCGGCCTTCACCCGGTCGAAAATCACCATGCCACGATCCTGGTGGGCCATCTCCCGGCCGCGGAAGCGCAGCGTGATCTTTACCTTGTCGCCATCTTCAAAGAAGCGCCGCATGGACCGGGTCTTCACCTCATAGTCATGCGTATCGATGTTCGGACGCATCTTTATCTCTTTGATATCCTGCGTCTTCTGCTTCTTGCGGGCTTCGGCCTTCTTCTTCTGCTCCTGATATTTCAGCTTGCCGAAATCGGCGAGCTTGCAGACAGGCGGGCTGGCATTGGGCGAGACCTCGACAAGGTCAAGCCCGGCCTCGGCCGCCGCTTCCAGCGCAGCCTCGATGGGCATCTCGCCCTGCTTCTCACCATGTTCGTCGATCAGAAGCACCCGCGAAACGCGGATTTCTCCATTGATGCGCGGACCATCCTTCTTGACGGGCGGCGCGGCGTGCGGACGTCGGGCTATGCGTCTTCTCCTGTTTCAGCACCGGGCAACCAACGCGCATCTGGCGCGGCATGTTCCGGCAATACAAAATTCTGTCCGGGGGGAAACGCGCTCTGCACGCTTCCCGATCCTAGCGCATATCGTGAGATGACAGGCAAAATCAAGCCATTCAGGCCGCTTCCGGGTTGCGGGCAAAGCCGCCCGCCACGCGCATGGACTGCACCGCCTCGGCTACAGAGATCTGCGCAAGTGTCGGGGCGTGCATGAGAATCACGCTTTCCGGACCGCGCGGTGAGGCCATGTGCGGCGCTTCCTGACCGGGATGGAACATTACCGCAGGCGCGCCGGCAGCTACAAGAAGATGCAATAAATCCACATCTTCGCCGAAAGCAAAGCTCGCCTTGCGGCCAAGCCCGGCCAGCTGAACCAGATTGGCGCGGCCGGTCAGGTCGCGTGCGCCGGGGGTGACATGGGCCACATAGCGCCCGACCTCACGCGCCGACGGACCGCCCACAATGGTCGGCTCCACGCCCTGCTCGATCAGCGCATGGGCCAAAGAGGCCCAGCGCTCCTTCGGCCAGCGCAGGGCCGGGGCAAACTCGTCACCGGCCGGCGCAAACAGCGCGTAGCGGCCCTGCAGGCCGAAATAGGCCGGCTCCAGCGTGCGCGAGCGCTTGGCCACGAAATCCACCCAGTCGAGAAGCGGCGGCGGCGCGGCCCCGAGTGCATAGCGGGTGTCCCCGAGCCCGGCTTCACCCAGCTTTTCGGCGATCTGCTCGACAGGATGGCCGGCGGCGCGCGCATCCGGGGCGGCATCAATCCAGCGGCCGCGCGACAGGCGCATGGCCGCTTTCAGCTTTCTGGCCGCATCGGACCCGCACAGATCATAGACAAAATCAAACTTCGAGGCGCGGGCCATTTTGACCCGCTCAAAGAAACCCTTCTTCGCCGATACATGAAGACCTGGCTCCACCACGTTGAAATACGGGCAGTATTTTACCAGCCCTTCGAATTCCGGCGTGGTCAGGAAGGTGATGCGGGCCTTGCGGTGATGGTCACGGATCATGCGCGCAGCCGCCAGCATGCGTACCGTGGCGCGCAGATCGCCCTCATGGACGACGAGTACCTGTTCCTTGGGCGGTTCGTTCTCGATCATGCGCTCAGTCTAGAAGTTCACCATATACCCGCAAGGTAGCGCGTTGCAGCGCATCTTTCGAGTAATGGGCGATAGCATGTTGGCGCGCCAATTGCCCGCGCAAATTTCGTGATTCCTCATCAAGCGCCAGAATGGCGGCCATCGCCTCGGCCAGTCTTGGCGCATGGCCGGGCTCTACCAGCAGGCCGGCCTGCGTTCCCGAGAGGATTTCGAGCGGGCCGCCATGGGCCGATGCGATAACGGGCCGAGCCATGGCCATGGCCTCTACCAGCGTGCGCCCGAAGGCTTCCGGCTGAATGGAAGGGTTAATGACGATGTCGGCCGCTCCATAGGCGCTGGCCATGTCAGACACATGACCGGGCAGGATGAGCGCCACGCCGAGGCGGGCTGCTTCCGCGCGCAGGCTCTCGACATAAGTGTCGCGCCCCTGCGCATCGCCCGCACACACCAGCAAAGGCCCCGGGCCGGGATGCTGGCGGGAGAGTTCGGCGACCGCCTTGATAGCCACGCTCTGGCCCTTCCACTCGGTCAGGCGGGCAGGCAGGAGGATAAGCGGGGCCTTGCGCCCTTCCAGCCAGATATCGCGCAGCGCTGCGGCGCGTCCGCCCTGAAGCCCGGGATCGAAGGCCGAGAGGTCCACGCCGCGCGGGATCACATGGAGATGGGAAAGATCGGCCCGCTTGCGCGCCAGCACCTTTGCGTGTTCGGCCTTCACGTGCCCGGCAATAAAGCGCGAATTGGCAATGACAGCGTCACCGCGCGCCATGACCGAGTTATAAAAGCGCTTTGGCGCCGAACGCGCGGTGTAGGTACCGTGATAGGTGGTGACAAAGGGTACGCCTGTGGCCCTGGCTGCCCACAGGCCGCTCCAGGCGGGGGCACGCGACCGGGCATGCACCAGATCCACCCGTTCAGCCTTCACCAGACCGGCAAGACGGCGTGCATTGGCACGGATGGCGAACGGGTTTTTCGTTTTCATGTCGAGCCGCACCAGCTCGCCGCCCAGACGCGTCAGCTCGGCCTCCAGCCGCCCGCCTGAACTGGCGACGAGCGCGCGTCCGCCCGCCGCCACGACGGCCTCGGCTACGTCCAGCGTGGTACGCTCGGCCCCGCCGGCATCAAGCTCTGGAATGATCTGAAGGATGTTCACGTGTGCGCCGGCTCCAGCCCGGTCGATTGATAATGCGGGCCACGCATTTCATAAACCTCGCGCAGCCAAGCCGCAAACGCGCCCCGTCACGCAAAGGTTCGCCCTCATGTCCGCAAATCCGCAGCACCTCGCCCTGCCCGACGGTCACGCGCTCGCCTATGTGCGCCATGAAGGAGAGGGGCCCGGCCTTATCTGGCTGGGCGGACTGCGCTCGGACATGGAGGGCACCAAGGCACTCGCTCTCGACGCCTGGGCGCGCGAGCGGGCCCGCGCCTTCGTACGCTTTGACTATTTCGCACATGGCCAGTCCAGCGGGGACTGGCGGCAGGCCACCATGGGCCGCTGGCGCAGCGACGCGCTCGCCGTGATCGATGCGCTGACCGAAGGCCCGCAAATCCTGGTCGGCTCGTCCATGGGCGCGTGGAGCGCGCTTCTTGCCGCGCTGGCAAGGCCTGAGCGCGTGGCCGGGCTGGTGCTGATCGCCCCGGCGCCGGACTTTACCGAGGCCCTGATGTGGGCGGGATTCAGCCCCGGGATACGCGCACAGATCATGGAGCAGGGCGAGTGGGCGCAGCCTTCCGGGTATGGCGATCCGCTCATCATCACCCGGCAGCTGATCGAGGAGGCGCGCAACTGGCTGCTGCTGGACGGGCCGGTCGGCTATGACGGGCCAGTACGCATCCTTCAGGGCATGGCCGATCCGGATGTGCCCTACACGCACGCCTTGCGCCTTGCCGAATCGCTGACCAGTCAGGACGTTCAGATGCATCTGAGCAAGGCGGGCGATCACCGCCTGTCGACGCCCGAGGATATCGCGCGGCTGTGGGCCACTGTGGACGCGCTGATAGCCGACATCAAAAAAGCGCCCTGAAATTTCAGGGCGCCGCAGCGATACTCACCGGTGAAGCCGCCCTAGAAGCGGAAGGCGGACTCAAAGCGCAGTTGCGGGGCGCGGCGATCCGGCTCCTCACCGAAAATATCCTCTTCCGGCGCGGTGAAGCGGAACTCACCACCGATCCGGACACGCGGATTGAGCGCGTAGAACGCACCTGCGCTGACATCCTGCAGTTCAAACTGCTGGCCGCGCATGCGCTGGGAGATACCCAGCGAGAAGCCCCAGCGCTCGCCAGCGGAGAAGCGGAATTGCTCGGCCTGCTCGCCCCATACCGACGCCATGCGCCCGGCAGGCGCCACGGTGAAGCGCTGATGCCACGCGACAGAAGAACCGGTGGGCGTGTCGGGCATGGACAGGAGCGCATCGCGCGCCGCCATGGCCTCGGCCTGTTCGGCGCGTGCCTGCGTCTCGTGGGCTTCCTCGGCCTGCTCATGCAGACGGTCGAGCGATACCATGTCGGAAAACGCGCTGCCCCGCAGGTTGAACGCGGAAGCCTCACCCGCCGTCTCGTCGGAAACGGCAAATGCCGCCGGCGCACTGGCAAGCGCCAGAGCGAGCGGCAGGACCACCGATTTCAGCCCGAGGCGGGACATGGATTGCTCCCTTTTCCAGCCTTCTTCTATAGGTCAGATAGTGCAGCGACCCAAGTATTCATACACTGCTCGCTGGCGAAATGATGGCGAGCGTGTCAAAAGCGCAACCCTGCTTCGAGGAAAACCTGGCTCCCCGCGTCCCGGGCGCGGGCGCGCACAGGCCCGTCAGGCAAGGGCAGAACGGCCTCGGTATGCGACCAGCCAAACCCCAGCACAAAACCGGTCTCAAAATAGCGTGAGGCCGCGATCAGGGCCGACCGGCTGCGGGCGTGAACAAGGCTCGATTGCGCTTGACCCAGCTCCGCGCTGAACAGCCAGTCGCCCCGCTCATAGCTGGCACTCACCGCCTGTGCGCGATAGCGCGCGCCGGCGAACCCATCATTGCTGGCCAGCGCCGATGCGCCCACGGCCCAGGCGCCCTGCTCACGCTGTACACCGCCTGAGACCACCCACGGATCACGGTAACCGGACGCGAACTCGCCCGTCACACTTCCATGAGCTGCTGTCACGAAGGCCCGCCAGCGCGTACCGCTCTGCGCGAAGCGGTGCTCGAACGATACGGCGCCCTCCACAATATGCTCCGGACTGGCAGCCGCTAGGGCGCCGGGAACCGGTGACAGGCGGCAGACCGTCACCAGGCACGCATCCCCGTCCGGCGTATAGGAGGCGGCAAAACGCAGTCCGATCAGGCGGCGCGAACGCACGGTCAGCTTCGGCGCATGGCCCGACAGGGTGTTGGCGGTGGAGACGAAATTGCGTCCCGACGGATCGACGAGCGGCCCATCCGCGCGCATCAGGCGCATCGCGCCGGGCAGGGCGGTGGCCTCCTGTACGGCGGCGCCTGCGCCATAGCCGAGCTCGGCTTCCCATAATTGTGCGCGGACATAGACGCTGGCGGTTTCCAGACCGGCACGCGGCCCGGCCGCATCCATCACGCTGGCGGCATATAGCCCGCTGAACAGGCCGGCGGGCGCCAGCCCTCCCGCCACAGGACAGTCATCAAGACCGGGCGGGCAATCACCGGCAGGGCGCGCTGTTCCGCGCCGGCCGGAATCGTTGCGCGCCCTCACACCCAGGACCAGGCCGATACGCACGCCATCATCGCGGATATGTTCGCCAGAGAGAGTGAAGCGCGCATCGCCATAAGGACCGGAGCGCGGCGCGTTACGGCTGGCGGACGCGGCAACCCAGTCGATTTCGCCGGATACATCCATATCCAGCACGGGCTGGGCCCCGGCCAGCGGACCGGCCAGCGTCACGCCAAGCGTTGCTGTCATGAAAAAGGGCGCGGCCGCGAGAAATGTACAGACCAGCTGATGAGCGCGTTGCGCTAGCTCCATGGTCCTTCTCTCGCGGCCTCGCCGTGGCGCCCCCGCTCTCCCCCGGACGCAGGCGCGAGCAGAGACCGGTTGATGGTCCACGGTCAAGCGTGTCGCTCCGGTGCGTGCGTGCATCAGCGAGGAAGTGTCGCATGTCTGCAACGCATGGCCACTCCATTACGGTTGCTGACAGGTGCGCCAGGACCTCTGGCCATCCCGCGACAGCATGCTATAGAAGCGGTTGAAACCGGCGTGGCGGGCAAGGAAAGCCGCGCGCCTTTGTGCCAACGCCTGTTTGAATGTTTCCCCGGAGGTTAGCCCCATGTTTTCACGGCCGCTTGTTACGGTTCTGGGCGTTATCGCCGTTTCTGGCCTGCTTGCCGGTTGCGGTACGCGCTCGAGCACCGAAAGCGAAAATCGCGGCCTGTTTGGCGGGCTTCTGGGCAGTGGCCAGCGCGCCAGCGCGCCCGAAGCGGGTATCGGCGTCAACACCTTCCTGTGGCGCGCCTCTCTGGACACGCTGTCTTTCATGCCGCTCTCCCAGATCGATCCGTTTGGCGGCGTGATCATCACGGACTGGTTTTCCAATCCGGAAGCGCCCGACGAGCGCTTCAAGGCGACCGTGTACATCCTCGACAGCCGTCTGCGCGCCGACGCGCTGAGCGTACAGCTCTTCCGTCAGGAACGCCGGGCCGATACCGGTGACTGGGTGGATGCAACAGTGGATCCGGCCACCCGCATCCAGATCGAGAACGCCATCCTGACGCGCGCGCGTCAGCTGCGCATCTCCCAGCTTCCCGGTTCTTAAGCGTCGGAAGGGCGGGGATTGGCCATGATCCGCCAGCTTGCTCCTGACGCAATTGTCATCCTGATGGCAGGCGCCCTTCTGCTGGCGCCGGGCTGCGGCTTCCGTCCGGTATATGCCGGACCAGCCTATGACACTCTGCGCAATGTGAACGTCCAGGTGCGCGGCGAGGACCGGTTCGCCTATCTGGTCGAGACCGCCATGATCGAGCGGCTGGGTGCCGGCGATACCCGCGCCGGGCGGCTGCGGGTGGCCATGCGTATCCGCCAGCGCAATCTTGGCGTATCGGCCGATCGCGAGGCGAGCCGTATCGCGCTGGATATCCGCGCGCGCTACACCCTTTCCCTGCCCCGCGAGAGCAATCTGAGGGGCACGGTGACGGAGCGGGTGGCGTTCGAAACGCCCCGGGAGCCCTATGCGCTGATCTCGGCGCGCGCCAATGCCGAGCGTCAGGCCGCTGAAACGATTGCCGATTCCCTGCTGCGTACGGTTGCCGCTGACCTGCGCCGCCGCCAGCTGGAAGGCGAGCGGCCCCGCGTTGATCCCGACCGTCCCGATGTCGACCCCGATGATCTGCTCGACGATTTCGACGATGTGCGCGATCTCGACGACCTGCTCGGCGAGGAACAGTGGTGAAGCCTTCGGGTGCCAGTATTGACCGGCTGATTGCCAGCCCCCCTTCCGACCTGCAGGTTTTCCTCGTCTTCGGCCCCGATACCGGACTGGTGCGCGAGCGCGCCAACATGCTGGCCGGCAAGCTGATTGCCGATCCTGATGATCCGTTTGCCGTTTCGCGCCTGTCTGACGAGGATCTCAAGTCCGATCCCGCCTCTCTGGCCGATGCGATGGCAGCCCTTTCGCTGGGCGGCGGCGACAGGCTGGTGCGTGTACGTCTGTCAGGCGACAGCACTCTGGTCGCGGGCTGGCTGGCCGAGTTCGAGGCGGGCCAGACTCCGGCAGAGGCCCGCCTTGTCATCGAGGCCGGCAATCTCACCAAGGGCTCCAAACTGCGCAAGACGGCCGAGGACGGCAAGCGCTCCGCGGCCCTCGCCTGTTACGCCGATAATCCGCGCGATCTTGTGGAGATCGCCGAAGCCAGCCTGAAGGCGGAAGGTCTGAGCCTCGCCCCCGCCGCCCGGCCCTTGCTGGCGCAATTGCTGGAGGGCGACCGCCAGCTCGCACGATCCGAGATTGAAAAGCTCATTCTCTACAAGGGCCCCGATGGCGGGGAAGTTACGGCAGAGGATCTGGCTGAGATCGCGTCTTCAGGCGCCGAAGCGGCTCTGGACAATGTGATCGAGCCCGCCCTTTCGGGGAATCCGCGCGAGACTGACCGCAATTATCAGCGCGCGCTGGAATCCGGGCTCAATCCGGTCGCCATCGTGCGCGCTCTGCAGCGCAAGATCGACCAGATCGACGCGTTTCATGCTGCGGGCAATGATCCTGCGGCGCTGGCCAGATCCGGGGCCCCGCGCTTCGGGCCGCCCGCCCAGCGCTTTCAGGCCATGGCCCGTCAGTGGACCCCGCCCCGGCTCGCCCGCGCGCGCCAGATCGCGTTTGATACCGAACGCGCTCTGAAACGCTCCGGCGCACCAGCAGAAGCACTGACCGGCGAGACCTTGCTGCGTCTCGCCCGTGCAAGCAGTTCAACACGTTGATATTATTATCTTAATAAGCGCCCGAGCTATGCGAGGAGAGCCTGCGGCACAGATCGTCCAGCTGTTCGAGTGTGGAATAGCGCACCCGCACCTCGCCCGCTTCGCCCTTGTGGAAGATCTCCACATCCAGGCCCAGCCGTTCGGCGAGATCCTTCTCTAACGCACGGGTGTCTGCATCCTTCACGCCTTTTACACGGCCGGAATCACGTGATTTGCGTTCGGGCGCACTCGTCTTGCGGGCCAGCGCCTCTGCGGCGCGCACTGAGAGCCCGTCCGCAATGATCTTTTCGGCCAGAGCGGCCGGATCGGGGCTGGTCGCGATCGCGCGGGCATGGCCCGCGCTCAGCGTCCCGGCTTCGAGATGGTTCAGCACACTTTCAGGCAGGGCCAGGAGGCGCAGCGTGTTGGCGATATGGGCGCGCGACTTTCCGATGACCCGCGCAACCTCTTCCTGGGTATGACCGAAGGTCTCGATCAGCTGGCGGAAAGCCCGCGCTTCCTCCACAGGGTTAAGATCTGCGCGTTGGACGTTCTCGACAATAGCGATTTCCAGAGTTTCACGATCCGTGAACTCGCGGATGATCGCCGGAATTTCGTGCAGGCGGGCCCGCTGGGCCGCACGCCAGCGCCGCTCGCCCGCCACGATCTGGTAGTGCCCGGTCTTACCGGGCGCCGGGCGCAGAAGGACGGGCTGCAATACGCCGCGCTCGGCAATCGAGGCCGCCAGCGAGGCCAGCTCCTCCTCGCCAAAGCGCTTGCGCGGCTGGGCAGGATTGGCCTCGATCAGATCCAGCGCGATGAGACGTGCACCGGAGCCCCCGGACGGCGAACCGGACATCGCGGCACTGGCCGCTTCCTCTTCGCGCAGAGCGTCGGCTTCCTCGCCCTCGCCCAGAAGGGCCGAGAGGCCACGGCCAAGGCCGCGCGGGCGGTCTGTACCGCTCATGCGGGCACCGCCTCAGGCCTGGCGCGCTCCTGACGCACCAGCTCGCGCGCCAGGCGCACATAGGCCTGCGAGCCCGGGCAGGCGAGATCATAGAGCAGGACCGGCTTTCCAAAGGACGGCGCCTCGGACACGCGCACATTGCGCGGTATGACCGTGTCATACACACGATCACCGAAATGGGCGCGCACATCCGCCGCCACTTGCGAGGAAAGGTTATTGCGCCGATCATACATTGTCAGCACAACGCCTTGAATTTCCAGATTTTTGTTAAGATTGCCCCGGACCAGATCAACCGTTCGCATCAGCTGGCTCAGGCCTTCCAGCGCAAAGAACTCGCACTGCAACGGAACCAGCACGGAATCGGCCGCCGTCATGGCATTGACGGTCAGCAGGTTCAGTGAGGGCGGGCAGTCGATCAGCACGTAATCGCAATGGGCGCCCTTGCCGGCAAGGAAGCGGCGGAACCGGTCCACGGCATGGCGCAGGCGGTAGGAACGCCGCGGCGCGGCGGAGAGCTCCAGTTCCGCACCGGACAAGTCGACATCGGACGGAATAATGCCAAGACCCGGCACATTGGTGTCCACCAGCGCCTCTTCGATGGGGCGCTCATTGACCAGCACATCATAGGAGGTCGCCTTGCGGGCCGAACGCGGCACGCCAAGCCCGGTAGACGCATTGCCCTGGGGATCGAGGTCCAGCACGATCACACGCTTGCCGATGGCGGCGAGGGCGGTGGCCAGATTGATGGCGGTGGTCGTCTTGCCAACGCCGCCCTTCTGGTTGGCGATGGCGATGACTTTAGGCGCGCCCCGGCCGGGCGCCTGGGAAGATGTATCAGCGGGCACGGGTTAGCCTTTCAATGCGGATAATCGCCGCCTCATCACTGGTAAGGCTGGCATGAAGACTGGCCTCAAAGGTCCAGCTTTTCCGGGCATCGGTCAATTCCTCTTCGTGACGTGCACCCTTTGGAATCAGCGCAATTGCGCCCTTTTCCACATATGGCTGCATCCATGTGAGCAATTTCGCGAGCGGCGCGACCGCGCGGGCCGTCACCACATCGCAGGACGGCAGGGCGCTGACCTCCTCGGCGCGGGCCGTGATCACATCCGCCCGGATGCCGGTTTCCTCGATGACCGCACGCAGGAAGGCAGCTTTCTTGCCGATGGATTCGATCAGGGTGACGCGGACCTCGCCCGGTGCGGTCTCGGCGAGGGTGATCGCCAGAGCGAGGCCCGGAAACCCCGCGCCGGCGCCGATATCAACCCAATACCGCGCACCTTCGGGCGCCAGCCGCAGGAGTTGCCAGCTATCATAGGCATGGCGGAACCAGAAATCATCAAGCGTGGACCGGCTGACCAGATTGGTATGCTTGCTCCACTCGATCAGAAGCCGCCGCCAGGTCTCGAACCGATCCAGTGTTTCACGTGAAACACCTGTTGCGGCCTGAAACGCCGCTGCATCGAACGCCCGTTCGTGCATCAGCCTGCGCGCTTCCGGTCGAGGCGGCGCAGATGCGCCAGCAGGGCCGTCAAGGCGCCCGGCGTCACGCCTTCAACGCGCCCGGCCTGGCCGAGCGTGGCGGGTTGCGCCTTTATCAGCTTCTCGCGGACCTCATTGGAAAGGCCGCCGACACCGGAATAGTCAAACCCGGCAGGAATGCGCACGCCCTCATCCTTGCGGAAGGCGACAATGTCGGCTTCCTGCCGATCGAGATAACCGTGATAGACGGCCTCGTTCCGGACCTGCGTGGCAATGGCCCGGCGCAGGTCCGCAATCTCCGGCCAGACCCGGCAGACCGCATCCCAGCCGACCTGCGGATGGCCGATCAGCTCCATGGCCGTCCGGCGCTTGCCGTCCTGATTGATCTCCAATCCTGCCTTGCGGGCCTCGGCCGGGGTGAGGTTCAGCGCGTCCAGACGCGCGCGCGCCGCGTCGAGTGCCGTCATGCGCTCACGGAAGGACGTTTCACGTGAAACGCTCGCCGCGCCCAGACGGATGGCTTCAGGGGTCAGGCGCTGATCCGCATTGTCGGCTCGCAGCGAAAGCCGGTATTCGGCGCGCGAGGTGAACATGCGATAGGGCTCGGTGACGCCGCGCGTCACCAGATCGTCGATCATCACGCCGATATAGGCCTGTGAGCGGTCGAGGATGAAGGGATCGGAGCCGGACACCGCCAAGGCGGCGTTGAAGCCCGCCATAAGTCCTTGTGCGGCCGCTTCTTCATATCCTGTCGTGCCATTGATCTGCCCCGCCAGCCAGAGCCCCGGCAGCTTGCGCACGCCAAGGGTCGCACTCAGCTCGCGCGGATCGACATAATCATACTCGATGGCATAGCCATAGCGGCGCACCTTCACGCGTTCCAGGCCCGGAATGGTTTGCAGGAACGCATCCTGGATCGCATCGGGCAAGCTCGTCGAGATGCCATTGGGATAGATGGTGTCGTCATCCAGCCCTTCGGGCTCGAGAAACACCTGATGGCTCGTCCGGTCGGCAAACCGCACCACCTTGTCCTCGATGGACGGGCAGTAGCGCGGGCCGCGCCCGGCAATGCGCCCGCCATAGACGGCCGAATGGCCGAGATTGGCCGCTATGATCTCGTGCGTACGTTCGGTCGTGCGGGTGATCCCGCACGCGATCTGCGGCACGGTGATCTTGTCCGTCAGGAAGGAAAAGGGCACGGGCGCGTCATCGGCGGGCTGCATGTCGAGTCCGGACCAGTCGATCGTGGAGCCATCGAGGCGTGCAGGCGTACCGGTTTTCAGCCGCCCCATGGCAAGGCCCAGCCCGTAAAGCCGGTCCGAGAGGCCAATGCTCGGCGCATCGCCGACACGGCCCGCCGGAATCCGCTCCTCGCCACGATGGATAACACCTTTAAGGAAGGTGCCCGTGGTCAGAACCACCGCGCCCGCGCGATATGCCCGGCCCTCACCGTCCACAACACCGGCACAGCACCCGTTCTCCACGATCAGGTCTTCGGCGGCCGCTTCGGTTACGGACAGATTCTCCGCCGCGCCAATCGCGGCCTGCATCGCCTCGCGATAGAGCTTACGGTCGGACTGTGTGCGCGGCCCGCGGACAGCCGGACCCTTCGAGGCGTTCAGCATGCGAAACTGGATGCCGGACGCATCGGCCACCCGCCCCATCAGACCGTCCAGCGCATCGACCTCACGCACCAGATGGCCCTTGCCGAGCCCGCCAATCGCCGGATTGCAGCTCATCTCGCCAATCGTCGCGGCCTTGTGGGTCAGGAGCAGCGTGCGTGCGCCCAGGCGCGCAGCCGCACTCGCGGCTTCGCAGCCGGCGTGACCACCCCCGATAGTGATGACATCCCAGCGCCGGGCGGCAGCCTCGGCAGCGGGCAAGGTTTCAAGGCGCATGGGTCTCTCCGGCCTCCTTTGCCGGCGGGCCGCTTCCATACGCGAAGGCGGGACCAAAGTCGAGATGGAGGCCGGCCTATTTGCCGATGCAGAACTGGCTGAACACCCGGTCCAGCACATCTTCCACGCTTACCGCACCTGTCAACTCACCCAGCGCTCTAATGGCCCGGTTCACCTCTGCACCGGCCAGTTCCGGGCGGGTGGCAAGGCGATGGCGGGCTTCAACAAGGCTTTCCAGCGCCCGTTCCACCAATTGGCGATGGCGGACCCGCGAAAGAGGGACAGCTTCACGCGCGCCCAGCCGCCGCGTGATCTCTCCGTCCAGCCAGGCCTCAAACACTCCCAGCCCAGCACCGGATCTGACCGATACGGCAAAGGATCTCACACCCTCTGGCGCTGCAATCGAACGGTCGGACAGGTCTGCCTTATTGGCAAGCACCACATCACCCGGACGGAGCAGATGCGCAGACTCCGCCGACAATGTTTCACGTGAAACATCGAGTACGAGACAGCGCAGGTCTGCACCTTCCGCACGGGCGAGGGCGCGCTTCACCCCTTCGGCCTCAATCGCGTCTGCAGCTTCACGCAGGCCCGCCGTATCGGCGAACAGCACCACAAACCCGGCACGGATATCGCGCACTTCCACGACATCGCGGGTGGTGCCGGGGATATCGGAGACGATGGCCGCCTCGCGCCGGGCAAGATGGTTCAGCAGGGAGGATTTGCCCGCGTTGGGCGCGCCGATAATGGCAATGGTAAAGCCCTCGCGGACCTGCTCACCGCGCCGCCCGTCAGCAAGATGACTTTCAAGCGCGTCAATCAGGCCGTCCAGCGGCGGTCCGGCCCGCGCCGCCAGATTTTCCGGCACATCCTCCTCATCGGGAAAATCGATCTCGCCCTCAATAGAACTAAGTATATCAATGAGTTGATCGCGCCACCCGGCATAGAGACCGCTCAGCGCCCCGCCCATCTGAGCAAGCGCCTGCGCACGCTGGGCTTCGGTCTCGGCGTCTATAAGGTCGGCCAGACCTTCGGCTTCGGTGAGATCCAGACGCCCGCGCTCAAAGGCGCGCCGGGTGAACTCGCCAGGACCGGCCGGGCGCAGGCCCTGCGCCATGAGAGCGTCAGACAACGCCGCGATCACAGCCAGGCCGCCATGGATATGAAACTCGGCCACATCCTCGCCGGTAAAGCTCGCCGGGGCCGGAAACCACAACACCAGCGCCCGGTCGATCAGCGCACCATCGGCAGATTTCAGCGCGCGCAAGCCGGCAAGGCGCGGCACCGGCAACGAGCCCGCGAGCGCCTCAAGCGCTGGCGCGCAAAGGGGGCCGCTGGCGCGCACCACGGCGATGCCCGCCCGGCCCGCACCGCTCGCCAGCGCGAAAATCGTGTCGTCCATCGTGAAAAATCTAGCTGCCGGACTTGCCGGAGGCGGCCTGGCCCATCAGGGACATGAACTGCTTCTGCCACTCGCCTCCAACCGTCATCCAGTTGCGCATCAGCGCCTCAGGCTCCATCGCGGCCATGTTCTCGCTCATTCGCTTGCTCATTTCCTCGACAAGCTGTTCGTTAAGCGGCGTTACGTCGGGCAGGCCAAAAAAGGCGCGAGCCTCCGCAGGGGTGCATTCGATTTCGATATTGACCTTCATGCCTGCCTCGCTCCCTCCTTTTGCGTGCGCATAGAGGTCCACACCCTACGGTGTGGAAGACCGGTTGGCGAGCCTGTCCAAGGCGTCAAGATACGCCTTTCCGCGCGGAGACAACTGATACCCGGTCTGCAGGCTCAGTGTCAGCCCGAGCGCGTTCAGGTTTCTCACCCTGCGCTTGAACCTCGCCCTCTCCTCGCCCAGCCCAGCGGCAAGCTCCGCCGCGCGTACACCGGGGCGAGATGCGATCAGCGCCAACACCGTGCGCGTCCATGGTTGTTCGGCAGCGCGGTCAAACCTATCCAGCCGTGCCGCAATGTGCTGCAAACTCATATCTGTGTTTTCCCGCAAGCCAATACGCGGATCATCGCCGGCGAAAGAAACCTCGATGCGCCAGATTTCCCCCGCCCGGCCTTCCAGCGCCTTCAACAGAGCGCTTTTGGACTCATATCCAGCAGCCTGCGCATCAGCCAGGCTGATATCGCCGGGCGTTACCCGGCGCACATCTCCAAAGGCGATCATGCCAACAGGGGTTACCTGCTGCCCGCCGGACCTTACTGCAGCAGCCCGCCAGCACCGGAAGGCGAGGGTAACCTTCCCGGTCCGGATGCCTGCCAGCGCCTCCTGTTTGAAAAGCATCCCCCACCTCCTTGCCCCTCGCCACCATGCTATTAGACTTCAATTCATGCTCAACCGAAGGGAGCCCCCATGGCCGCTGAAACGCTCACCATCAAGACCAAGGACGGCAGCTTCTCGGCCTATGCGCGCGGAAAAGGGCCCGCGATCATCGTCATCCAGGAAATTTTCGGCATCAACCAGGTGATGCGCGATATTTGCGATGATCTGGCAGCCAGCGGCTACCGGGCCATCTGCCCGGACCTGTTCTGGCGCATCAAGCCGGGCATCGAACTGACAGACCAGACCGAAGAGGAATGGAAGCAGGCCTTTGATCTGTTTGGGAAATTCAATCCCGACAAAGGCGTTGAGGACATTGCGGCCACGATTGCCCATGCTCGGGATGAAGGCGCAGAGAAAGTGGGCGCAGTCGGCTACTGCCTTGGCGGGCTACTGGCCTATCTTACGGCCTGCCGTACCGATTGCGATGCGAGCGTCGGATACTATGGGGTGGGGATACAGGACCGCCTTGGCGAGGCAGGCAAGATCACCAAGCCGCTCCTCCTGCACATTGCCGGGCAGGACAAATTCGTGCCGAAAGAGGCGCAGGACAAGGTGATTGCCACCCTAAAGCCCAATCCGCTGGTGGCCCTCTATCAGTACCCGGACCGCGATCACGCCTTCGCGCGGGTTGGCGGAGAGCATTATCACGGGGATGACGCCGATACGGCCAATAACCGGACGATGGCCTTCTTCAAGGAGCATCTGGGGTAGGCTTTCGCCTTACCACCAGCAATCCGGCCACGCGGTCGTGAATGCCCCGCCCCGTCATGGCAACAAGCCCGATCTGTACCAGCACAACAGACCAGGACAGTGCGAACAATACGATATTGTGCATTGCCGGGGGATCAATGAAGGGCTGGCCCGGTATGGTCCATATCCCGGCATGAGCAATCTCCCACGGCAGGAATTTCACGCCATTGCGTAACAGTGCGGGAAGAATTGCAGGGCGCATATCAGAACTCTGTGCGCGCACTTCCAGCCCTAGCGCCCATTTGCCGGGGCTGCGCCCCGTAAGCCACTCCACCACCGAGAAAAACACGATCACAGGGAGCGTTACGCTCACCGCGATAACGGCCCATTGCCCGAGGCGCCCAAACATATCCAGTGACAGGCCGGTAACCAGCACGATGCCGGTGAAGGCTGCCAGATAAGCCAGTATAACAATTGAATCAACGAAATACGCTACGACACGGCGCAGGAACAATGTCACTCCGCACTTGCCTTCTGCCAGCTCTCCATGGCGGTGAGGCGTTCCCAATAGGCGAGGACAGGTTCCGGCGCGTCTTTCAGCTGACGGATGATCTTTAGCAGATAGAGCAGATAGCCGACCGAGATGTCGGCCGCCGTGAACCGGTCTGAAGCCAGCCAGTCCCGGTCCTCAAGGCCCCGCGTGGCGATCAGCCCCAGATGCTTGTCCACCTCCATCTTCGCCCATCTGGCGATGCCCGCATTGCGCTGGGCTTCAGGCAGAAGCGTGGTGTGGGCGAGCAACAGACTCACCGGCATTCCAAACGACCCTTCCGCATAGTGCAGCCATTCCAGATAGCGCGGGTAATCGGCCTCCGACGGGTCCACACGCAGCGGCGTCGGCCCGTAGCGGTTGATCAGATATTCCACGATGGCGACCGATTCCAGGACCACCGTGTCCCCATCCTTCAGGGCCGGGATTTTCTGCAAGGGGTGGATCTTGCGGTACTCATCTCCGCCGACATTGCCACGGTCAAAGGCCACGCGCTCCAGCCGGTAATCCAGCCCCATCTCCTCCATCGCCCAGCGGGCGCGGATGGAGCGGGTCATGGGCGCGTGGAACAGGATCAGGCTGGAATCATGGCTCATGGAAATCTCCCGCAAATCTGTTGCGGGAGATTAGCGCCATTTGCGAAGCACGAAAGCGGATAGTTCCGCGCTGCGATCCCTCAGGATGACAGCGCAGAACTGACCGAGCCTACGTATTCATCGAATCGAAGAATTCGTCGTTCGTCTTGGTCTCTTTGAGCTTACCGAGCAGGAAGTCGATCGCGTCCTGCGGGCCCATCGGGTTGAGGATACGGCGCAGGACATAGGTCTTGGCGAGATTCTTCCTGTCGACCAGCAGCTCCTCTTTCCGGGTGCCGGACTTGAGGATGTCGATGGCCGGGAAGACGCGCTTGTCGGCGACCTTGCGGTCAAGGACGATTTCCGAGTTACCCGTGCCCTTGAACTCCTCGAAGATCACCTCGTCCATGCGGCTGCCGGTATCGATCAGCGCGGTGGCGATAATGGTCAGCGAGCCACCCTCCTCGATATTGCGCGCGGCACCGAAGAAGCGTTTCGGACGCTGCAGGGCATTGGCGTCCACACCGCCGGTCAGCACCTTGCCGGAGCTTGGCACCACGGTGTTATAGGCACGGCCCAGGCGCGTGATGGAATCCAGCAGGATCACTACATCGCGGCCATGCTCCACGAGGCGCTTGGCCTTCTCGATCACCATTTCGGCGACCTGGACGTGACGCGTGGCCGGTTCATCGAAGGTGGAGGCGATGACCTCGCCCTTCACCGTGCGCTGCATGTCGGTCACTTCCTCCGGGCGCTCATCGATGAGCAGCACCATGAGGTAGCATTCGGGATGATTGGTCTCGATGGCGTGGGCGATATTCTGCAGCACCATGGTTTTACCGGTGCGCGGCGGCGCGACGATCAGCGCGCGCTGGCCCTTGCCGAGCGGGGCCACAATGTCGATCACCCTGCCCGTCCGGTCCTTCTTGGTCGGATCGGGGTTCTCCATCAGGAACCGGCTGTCGGGATAAAGCGGCGTCAGGTTGTCGAAATGGACCTTGTGCTTGGCCTTTTCGGTCGGCTGGAAATTGATTGAATTGACCTTGAGCAGCGCAAAATAGCGCTCGCCATCGCGCGGCGCGCGGATCTCGCCCTCCACCGTATCGCCATTGCGCAGGCCGAATTTGCGGATCTGGCTGGGCGACACATAGATGTCGTCCGGCCCGGCGAGATAGTTGGATTCCGGCGCGCGCAGGAAGCCGAACCCGTCCTGCAGCACTTCCAGCGTGCCGCCGCCATGAATTTCCACACCCTCTTCGGCCAGCGCCTTGAGGATGGCGAACATCATGCCCTGCTTGCGCAGCGAGGCGGCGTTCTCGATGTCGAGGCTCTCGGCGAGCTGCAGAAGGTCAGCCGGGGATTTCTCCTTCAGCTCCTGCAGCGACATGCGCCGCCCGTCCGGCGCGCGCGGTTCGCGCTCGGGAGCCTGGTCTTCGGCGTCGTCGAAATCGGTTTCGTCATTCATCGTGATGGTCTTCTTGCGGGGAGAACAGGACGGGCGATCAGGCAGGTTGCGGATGCTGCGGCGGTACGGATCATCGCACATCACCCATTGGGCTAACGCCGCGGGGCGGTGTGCAAGTTCCGTTCCCGCCCTTGCATCTGGCCTGTGGCGCCGAGCGTTGGCGGGGTATGGGTTTAGCGTTGGGTGTGAAGCGCAGCCCTCATTGGGTCAGGAGCACGTCTTCACGGAGGAAAGGGGGGAAGCTGCCCGCAGACGGTCAGCTTTCCTTTAAAGCCCTGACACAAGCCTTGGCAGGCGTCAAGCGAAAGGCTTCACCACGGCCAGTATCACGATCACGATGGCCGCAATCGCGGGCACCTCGTTCATGATCCGCCAGAAGCGCTCGGTGCGCGGGCGCTCGCCCCTGGCAAAGCGTTTCACGCTGGCGGCATAAAATCCGTGTATGCCCGAAAGCGCGATTACCAGCACCAGCTTGCCATGAAACCAGCCCTGCGAAAGCAGCGCCGGATTGGTGGCAATCATCAGGCCGGCAAACAGCCAGACTGCGATCAGGGCCGGGCCCATGATGATGCGGTTGAGGTTTTTTTCCTGCTTGAGAAGCGCGGTTTCCAGCTCGCCGCCTGCCGCCGCGCCATGATGATAGACGAAGAGGCGCGGCAGGTAGAGCATACCGGCCATCCAGAAGATGACGGCAACGATATGCAGGGCCTTGAAGACCTCATAGGCAGGCTGGAGCACATCCATCAAGCGGCCTCGGAAGCGGCTTCTCCTGCCCTCTTATAGCCTGCTTCGCGGCAGGGGCAGCGTCCGAATTCAGCCGGGCATATGGGCGCTCCTGAAGGCGGTTTAAGGCCGGTGGGCCCTTCCAGCGCCGATACGACCAGCCCGGCAAGCGCCTTGATGAAGCCGGGCGCTACTCCCAGCGCTGGAACACGCGTATAGCCCGCAGCGCCATGCTCGTGCGCCACTTCGGCATATTCCTCGTCCAGCTCGACCAGTGTCTCGATATGTTCAGACACGAAGGCGATAGGCGAGAGGATGATGTGCTTGCCTTCCCTGGCCGCCTCTTCCACCGCGTCCTCCGTTGCCGGGCCGATCCATTTCAGTGGTCCGACCTTGGACTGGAAACAGGTCAGGTGATCGGTCAGCTCCGGCAGCAGGGCCGTCACCGCCTTTACCGTCTCTTCCACCTGCCACTGATAGGGGTCGCCGCGCTTTATGGTGATCTCGGGCAATCCATGGGCGGAATGCAGGACACGGACATTCTCGGGCTTGCCGGCCTTTTCCCAGGCTGAGCGGATCAGGCCAGCGTGCGCAGCCACAAAGTCCGCCTCGCGCGGGAAGCAGCACACAGTGCGCCCTTCCGGCCCGCCCGCATCACGCCAGGCTTTCAGCGAACTGGCGCTGGTCGTGGTGGAAAACTGCGGATAGAGCGGCAATAGCACCACTTCATCCGCGCCCCAGGCCTTTACCGCCTCGGCGGCCTCATGGGTGAAGGGGTGCCAGTATCGCATGGCGAGAAAGCAGCGGATCTCATCGCCCGGCAGGGCGTTCTGCAACGCTGCTGTCAGTGCCTCGGCCTGTTTTGTGGTTTCGGGCACTATCGGTGAGCCGCCGCCCATCTTGGCGTATTCCTTGGCGACCTTTGGCCCGCGGGTACTCGATACCAGCCAGGCCAGCAAGGGCCGGATCGGCCAGGGCGCATAGATGATCGCCGGATCGTTGAAGAGGTTGCGCAGGAAAGGCTTTACGCTTGCCTGCCCATCTGGGCCGCCGAGATTGAACAATACGACAGCGATTTTCCGGGCCATGGATTATCTCCGCTAGCAGGCTGGGTGTGGGCCGTCAGCTGCCGCGAATATAAGCCAGCAGCGCGTCCACGTGTTCAGGGGGCACATCAGGATTGATCCCGTGACCGAGATTGAACACATAGGGTCGGCCCCCCCAGGCGTCGAGCAGGCGCTGCGTTTCACTGCGAAGCGCTTCCCCGCCTGCTTTCAGCACAGCCGGATCAAGCTGGCCCTGCACCGGCATGCCGCGCGGCAGATTGGTCACCGCCCAGTCTGTATCAAGCCCGTGATCTGTGGCGATGGCATCAATGCCGGTCTCGGCCGCATAGCGCACATAGTGCGGACCGGCGCCTTTGGGAAAACCGATAATGGGGGCAGTGATGCCAGCCGCCTTCACCGTCTCCACGATCCGCCGCGTGGGCCGGATCACCACGCGTTCAAAGAGCGGGGCGGGCAGGCCTTCGGCCCAGCTCTCGAATATCTTCAGTACCTCGGCGCCGGCCTTTGCCTGCGCGATCAGATAATCGGCGGTAGCATCAGCGAGGTTGGCCAATAGCTGGTCCATCAGGCCCGGTTCGCTCCAGGCCGCAGTGCGGGCCTTCCACCGGTCCTTGGAGCCCGCGCCCTCGATCATGTAGGTCGCCACCGTCCACGGCGCGCCGGCAAATCCGATCAGCGTACAGTCGCCGGGCAGGGCCTTGCTCAGGCGGCGCAAGGTCTCGCACACCGGATCAAGGCGTTCGGCGGCACCATCAGGCGAGAGGGCGGCGAGCTTTGCCAGCTCCATCTGCGTCAGACGCGGACCCTCGCCCTTTTCAAACCATACCTTCTGGCCCATCGCGTGCGGGATGAGGAGGATGTCGGCAAACACGATGGAAGCATCAAATCCGTAACGCCTGATCGGCTGCAGGGTGACTTCTGTCGCGGCTTCCGGATTCAGGCAGAAGGCGATGAAATCGCTCTGCTTTGCCCTTACCTCGCGATATTCCGGCAGATAGCGCCCCGCCTGACGCATCAGCCATACAGGCGGTGTGGCCAGCGTTTCACCGGCAAGCACCCGCAATAGAGGTTTGTGAGACTGGGTCATGAAAATCCTTTGCGTAAGCCTGTCTGCCGGTCAGCCATGTCCTGATAGCTTTGAGGTTTCCCCCACCTTCCTTCTTTTCTCAGGAAAGAATTTGAAGAGAGAATATGAGTCGTAGGGGCGGGATATACAGGGAAAACCGCACTTTCACAGGCCTCAATCCACTCTGTCCCCCTATGTGGGCAAGTGGGTTTCCGCCACGATTAGATCCGGCTATTGATAAGGTTGTTAACACAAAATTTACCTTTCTTTACAAATTCCTAATTGGACCGATTGGCCGGGAAAAACGTCCGCGGTGTTGAAGGTTTGCGCCTCTTGCTCACACCGTCTGCCCGTGTCTGACGGCTGATGAGGACCGGTCGTGGAAAGCTGGGCAGAGTGGATGGACAAATGGCCTTTCATCCCGTCTGGGCCCAGCTATTCCCCGCTTCGTGCCGGTAAGGGGAGAATTTTCCGCAAACTTGTTCACAGGCAGGGCACACTGGTCTAACGCTTGGAACTCACCCGCCTTGGCGATCACCGTCCTGTCAGGAAATTCCGTTCTTCATGCCCCGCCCGGCCGATATGCGTACCTATTTCCATGTCCACATGATCTCCGATTCCACCGGCGAAACGCTGATGGGGGTCATGCGCGCTGCTGCCGCGCAGTTCGAGCGCGGCCAGCCTATCGAGCATCTTTTCGCGCTGGTGCGCTCGCCCAGACAGATGGAGCGTGCTCTCTCCCATGTCGAAGGGTTTCCCGGCGTCGTGATGTACACGCTGGTGAACGCCGATCTGCGTGAGGCGCTGGAGGACCGGTGTGCCGAGCTTGGCATACCCGCAATTGCGGTGCTGGATCCGGTAGAAGCGACCTTTTCGTCCTATCTCGGGGCCCCGATGACAGGACGGGCAGGGGCCCAGCGCACCCTTGATGCCGACTATTACAGGCGGATCGAGGCGATGAATTACTGCATGGCCCACGATGACGGGCAGGGCGATGATCTTCCCTCAGCCGATGTGATCCTGCTGGGTATCAGCCGTACCTCGAAAACCCCGACCTCGATCTATCTGGGAAACCGGGGTGTACGCGCTGCCAATATTCCGCTGGTTCCCGGTGCGGCCCTGCCAGAGCGGCTTTTTGACTGGAAAAAGCCGCTGATTGTCGGCCTCGTCGCAACGCCGGAACGGATCATCCAGATACGCCGCAACCGTCTGCTCAATCTCAATGAGGACCGTTCCACCGATTATGTGGACGAGGAGGCGGTGAAGGATGAGCTCTTGTTTGCCAAGCGCCTCTTTGCCCGTCATCAGGTGCCGGTGATTGATGTCACGCGCCGCTCCATCGAGGAGACGGCGGCCAAGGTGATCAACCTGCTGACCGAACACAGAGGCAAGGCATGAGCGCGCTGGTTCTCGCTTCAGGCTCGGCTTCACGCAGGGCTATCCTCGAAAAAGCCGGCATCAGTTTCGGAATCGATCCGGCGGATATTGATGAGGCCGCGTTCAAGCGGGGTTTTGCCGGCTCTCCTGGCGCGCTGGCGCTGGCGCTGGCTGAAGCCAAGGCGCTTGCCGTCTCGAAACGTCAGCCCGGCGCCTATGTGCTCGGCGCGGATCAGGTGCTGGAGTTTGAAGGCGCGGCCTATGACAAAGCCCGCGACGTGGCAGAGGCGCGTGCCCGGCTGGAAACGTTCGCAGGCCGGACGCACTGGCTGAAAGGCGGGCTCGCGATTGTCCGCGACGGGGACGTGATCTGGCGCCATGAAAGCGCCTGCCGGATGGAGATGCGCCCGCTCTCGGATGCTTTCCTTGACCGCTATATGGAGGAGGCTGGCGACATCCTCACCAAAGGGGTGGGCGCCTATGCCTATGAGGGGCTTGGCGCGCAGCTCTTCTCTGAAGTCGAGGGCGATTTCTTTGCCGTGCTCGGCCTGCCGCTCCTGCCCTTGCTGGCCTTCCTGCGTGAGGAAGGCGTGATCGCCTCATGACGGGCGGGCGCTTGCGGGCAGGCGTTATGGGCTGGCCGGTAGGCCACTCCCTCTCGCCTGTGATGATGACGGCCTGGCTGCAAGCGGCTGGTATTGCGGGATCATACGAAAAACTCGCCGTGGAACCGTCAGGCTTCGAGGCTGCGTGCGCGCGGCTGAAGGCTGACGGCTTCTCCGGCGTAAACATCACCATTCCCCACAAGGAAGCCGCACTGCGTGTGGCGGATACGGCGAGCGATGCGGCCCGCGCCATCGGCGCAGCCAATGTGCTGCGCGTCACCGCAACCGGTCTTCATGCGGACAATACCGATATTGCCGGCATAAGAGCCGCGCTGGACGAGGCAGGCTGGCAAGGTGACGGGCCGGTCGCTCTGGTGGGAGCAGGCGGGGCGGCCCGGGCTGCGCTCTACGTGCTGGACGTGCTGGCCTCGCGCGGTATCGGCGATATCCGCATTCTCAACCGGACGCCCGAGCGGGCGCAAAAAATTGCGCAGGAGATGGGCGTTACGGCCCGCATCTTCACCATGGACGACGCCTCGCACGCGTTGGAGGGCGCAACGCTTCTCGTCAACGCGACAAGCCTTGGCATGGCGGGTCAGCCGGCTCTTATGCCGGCAATATCGCAGCTTGAAGGCGGAGCCATCGTGTTCGACATGGTCTATGTGCCGCTGGAAACACCGCTTCTGGCAGAGGCGCGCAAGGCAGGGCTAAAAACCGCTGACGGGCTTTCCATGTTGATCGGCCAGGCCCGCCCGGCCTTTGAAGCCTTTTTCGGCGCGCCGCCTCCGGTGGATGTTGATGTCCGTGCCCTGATGGAAGCCGCTCTGGAGCCAAAGCGATGATCGTGATCGGGCTGACAGGCTCCATAGGCATGGGCAAGTCCACCACGGCCGGGCTTTTCGCAGATGAAGGCGTGCCGGTGTTTGATGCCGATGCGGCTGTCGCTGCGCTCTATGCGCCGGGCGGGGCAGCGGTAAAGCCGCTGGGCGAGGCGTTTCCCGATGTGATCCGGGATGGTGCGGTGGATCGTGACGCACTGAGCGCGCACCTGAAAGCCCACCCGCAGGATTTCGCCCGGCTGGAATCAATCGTCCATCCGCTGGTGGGCGAGGCGCGCCACGGCTTTATCGAAAAGGCGCGGGCCGATGGCGCGCCCTTTGTGGTGTTTGATATCCCGCTTCTGTTCGAGACGGATCAGCATGAGCGGGTTGATGTGATCGTGGTCGTTTCCGCGCCCGAAGAAATCCAGCGCGAACGCGTGCTCGCCCGCAACGGCATGAGCGAAGAGAAGCTCGCCATGATTCTCGCCCGCCAGACGCCCGATGCTGAAAAGCGGGCGCGCGCGGACTTTGTGGTCGACACCTCAAAAGGTGTGGATCATGCGCGCGATCAGGTGCGGGCCATACTGGAAGCCTTGCGCGAACAGGCAGACAATCGGTTCCCATGAGAGAGATCATTTTTGATACCGAGACTACCGGCCTGAAGACCGAAGAAGGCCACCGCGTCACGGAGCTCGGCTGTGTGGAAGTGATCAACATGATTCCCACGGGGCGTGAGTTTCACACCCTGATCAATCCCGAACGCGACGTGCCGCCCGATGCCACGGCGATCACCGGGCATACCTGGGAGCTATTGAAGGACCAGCCGCTCTTTGCCGAAGTGGCCGAGAAGTTTCTGGAATTTGTCGGAGATTCGGTGCTGGTCGCGCATAATGCGCCCTTCGACCGCGGCTTCATCAATATGGAGCTGTCGCGTGCTGGCCACCCGGAAATTCCGGCCAGCCGCTTCAAGGATACCGCCGCCATGGCGCGCGAGCGGTTTCCGGGTTCGCCGGCCAATCTTGATGCGTTGTGCAAACGCTTTGAAATATCACTGGAAAGCCGCACCAAGCACGGCGCGCTGATCGACGCCTATCTGCTGGCCGAAGTGTATCTGGAGCTCAATGGCGGGCGTACCCGCGCGCTGGATTTCGCCGGAGATGGCGGGGCAGGCGGCAAGGTGAGCTTTCCCGCCCGTCCGCCGCGCCCGCAGCCGCTCGGCCCGCTATCAAAGCCTGAAGAGCGGGCACGCCACGCTGCTTTCCTCGCCAGTTTTGGCGGGGAGGAGGCGTGGAAGCCCTACGGTCTTTGAGCCCTTATGCGTTGCCGGCAGGTTCGCCCGCGGCACCGCCTGCCGCGCGCTGGGCAAGCTGCTGACGATAGAGGCCTGCAAAATCGACCGGTTCCAGCATGAGCGGCGGGAAGCCGCCATCCTGCGTGGCGCTGGCGACGATCTGGCGGGCGAAGGGGAAGATGAGGCGCGGCGCCTCGACCAGCAGGAAGGCTTCGCGCTGGGTTTCCTCAAGGCCACGCACCTGGAACAGGCCGGCATAGTTCAGCTCGCACACGAACAGTGCGGCACCATCGCGCTCGGCCTTGGCCGAAAGGATGATTTCCACTTCGAAGGTTTCTGCATCGAGCGAACGCGCACCGACATCAATGCCCAGATCGATATTGGGCTGGGCGGCCGACCCGCGCAGCGTGTCCGGGGCGCCGGGATTTTCGAAGGAGAGATCCTTCACATACTGGCCGAGCACGCGCACGGACGGACCGCTTGCGGGATTGCCCGCGCCGGGCAGGTTCTGGTCAGGCGTGTTCGGGGCGTCGGTCATGTTGGGCGTCTCCGCTGGCAGTAACAGGTGCAGGGCGCGGCGGTTAGCACGCGGTTTGCCTTGCGGCAAGTTTGCTGCCTGCACGCTCCGGGCTGACCTTGACGCGGTTAGGGCCTATATGTTGCCTGAAAGGTGACAGGGCCTGAACCTTTCCGGGCCGTCAGGAGTTAAGCGCGTGGACCTGCTTCAGATACTCTTCTTTGCCGGGCTGGCCGTCTTTATCGGCATCCGCCTCTACATGGTGCTGGGCCGCCAGGTGGGCCGCTCGCCGGAGGAACATGCACGCGAGGAAGCCGAACGCGAGGCCGCCCGCGCCAGTGCGCGTGAAGCTGCTGCGCCCCTGTCTGACAATAATGGCGATGCGCCTGCCGCGCGCCCTGCCCCCTCCTTCAGTGCGGTGGATATCGCTGACACCGCCTATGACGGGCTGGAAGCGATCGCCGATGCCGATATCGGGTTTGACGCCGGCGAGTTCGTGAAGGGCGCGCGCGCGGCCTATTCCATGATTGCGGTTGCGTTTGCCAAGGGCGATGCCGAGGCGCTGGAGCCGCTGCTCGCCCCGCGTGTGCTGAAAGCCTATCGCGAAGCGATTGAGGCGCGCGCGGAAAAGGGTGAAACCCTCGTCACCGAAATCGACCGGATCAAGGAAGCGCGGCTGGAAGAAGCTTCCCTTAACGGACCGAAGGCCAAGATCAAGGTGCGATTCGTTGCCGAGATCGCCCACGAGACCCGCGCCGCCGATGGCAGCGTGGTGTCGGGCGATATCGCGGCGCTGCACCCGGTAAGCGAGATCTGGAGCTTCGAGCGCGATGTCACCAGCGATAATCCCAACTGGCGCCTTTCGGGCGTGCGTCCGGCCTGATATCGCGCTGGCAGCTTTGGCTGCCCTGCTGATTTCCGCCTGCGCCAGCCTGCCTGCCGACACCGGGGCGGGAGCGGTGCCCGCACGCCCTGTGCCGGGTGACCCGCCTGCCGGGCTCACCTTGCGCACCACTGATTTTTCGCGTGTCGAAGGCTGGCACAGCCATGATCCGCGCCCGGCTTTGTCTGCCTTTCTGCGCAGCTGTGACGCGATCCTGCGCCGCCCGGCAGACCAGCCGCTCAATCCGCGTGCGCCGCATGCCGGTCATGCCGGGGACTGGCACGGTATATGCGCCGAGGCGCAGCGTGTGCGGAGCGATGATGCGGCAAGCGCCCGGCATTTCTTCGAAACACGTTTCCGCCCGGTAGAGGTGAGCGGAGAAGGGCGCCTGACCGGCTATTACGAGCCGCTGGTGGAGGCGCGCGCCTATCCCGATCAGGAATTTTCCATGGCGATCCGCGCACGGCCCGGCCTGCGCCCCGCCGGGGACATGTCCCAGCTGATCGCCGGGATTGGCGCAGAGCGCTGGAATGCCGCCGACGAGGCGCGCACGCGCTCCGAGATCGAGGCGCTCGATATCGGCGTGCCGCTGGCCTGGGGCCGCCCGATCGATGTCTTCTTCATGCAGATTCAGGGCTCGGGCCGTCTGGTGTTTGACGATGGCAGCCAGCGCCGCGCGGCCTTTGCCGCCCATAACGGCCACCCCTATGTGTCGATAGGCCGCCTGCTTCTGGACAGGGGCGAGCTGCCGCCCGGACAGGCTTCCAAACAGCATATCGAGAGCTGGCTGCACCGGAACGGGCCTGCCGCCTGGACACCGCTCTTCAACGAGAACCCGCGCTATGTGTTCTTCGACCTGCAGGACATTCCTGATCCGAATACGGGTCCGCTGGGCTCGCAGGGCGTGCCGCTGACGCCGATGGGCAGCCTTGCCGTTGATCCGGCCTTCCATGCCTGGGGCGTGCCGGTCTTCGTGCGCGGCGAGGTGTCAGGCCAGGGGCTCTGGTCGGGGCTTCTGATCGCGCAGGATGCGGGCGGGGCGATCACCGGCCCGGTGCGCGGCGATCTCTTCTTCGGCTGGGGCCATGAGGCGGGCGAGACCGCAGGGCGACAGAACAGCTTTGCCCGCTGGCACATTCTCCTGCCTGAGCGGCTGGCCGTGCGCTTTGCGCGCGTGTCCTGATATCAGCCATGGGCGGGCCGCGCCGCACCCTGACCCCGGAAGAACGCGCGCTCTGGCGCAAGGTGGCGCGTACCACCCGGCCCTTGCCCGTTTCCGGCGCGCGGGCACCCAGAACGCCTTCCCCTGAAGACTTTGCCGCCGCTTTGGGTGCGGGCATGGGCAGTTCTGCCAGCGCGATCAATACCGGCTCGGTTTCGCGCAAAGCCCCTGTGGACCGGCAGGCCGAGCGCAAAGTCCGCCGGGGCCATGTCGAGATTGATGCGAAGATTGATCTGCACGGCGAAACGGCGGCGCGGGCGCGCTCCATGCTGCTAACCTTCCTCTCGCGCGGCGCCATGAAGGGCCATCGCACCGTGCTGGTGATCACCGGCAAGGGGGCGGGCCAGCGCGCGGAAGACACAAGGCGCTTCGAGCCCTGGTCGCCTGATGCGCCCTCCCTGCCGGGCGTGCTGCGCCGGTCGCTGCCGCTCTGGCTGGCTGAACCGGAATTTGCGGCGCTTGTTTCGGGCTATGCCAGCGCACATGCCCGTCATGGCGGGTCCGGGGCCTTCTATGTCATGCTGCGGGCATGAGCAGTCCTGCCCCTGCTGATGTACGCGCCATGGCGCTGGAGGCCGGTTTTGACGCCGTGCGGATCGCGCGCGCCGATGCGCCGTGGGCGGCGGGAATGCGTCTGCGCGATTTCGTGGCCGCGGGCCATCACGGCACGATGGGCTGGATGGAGGAAACGCTTGAGAGGCGCGTCCACCCCACTGCCATGTGGGCCGATGCCCGCTCTGCCGTGGTGGTGGGGCTCAATTACGGTCCGGACCATGATCCGCTGGCGGATCTGGACCAAACGGACCGCGCTGTGATCTCGGTCTATGCCCGCAACCGCGATTATCACGATGTCCTCAAAAAGCGCCTGAAAAGCCTCGCCCGGCGCTTCCATGGCGAGACGGGCGCGCAGGTAAAAGTGTTTGTCGATACCGCGCCGCTGATGGAAAAGCCGCTGGCCGAACGTTCCGGGCTTGGCTGGCAAGGCAAGCACACCAATCTCGTCAGCCGCGAATGGGGCAGCTGGCTCTTTCTCGGCGTGATGCTGACGACCGCCGAACTCGAACCCGACGCGCCGGAGACCGATCATTGCGGCTCCTGCCGGGCCTGCCTCGACATATGCCCCACAGACGCGTTTCCTGGCCCCTACAGGCTCGATGCGCGCCGCTGCATCTCCTACCTCACCATCGAGCACAAAGGCCCTGTACCGCGCGAATTTCGCATCCCCATGGGCAATCGCATCTATGGATGTGATGACTGCCTCGCCGTGTGTCCATGGAACAAGTTTGCGGAGCGCACTGCCGAGACCGCCTTTCATGCCCGCGAAACGCTGCAAGCGCCATTGCTGGCCGAGCTCGCGGCGCTTGATGATGCGGCTTTCCGCGCGCTTTTCACCGCGTCACCGGTAAAGCGGATCGGGCGGGAGCGTTTTGTCCGCAATGTGCTGATTGCGCTGGGTAATTCCGGCTCGGAGGCTGCGCTGGAACCGGTGCTGGCGCAGCTTGATGATGAGAGTGCGCTGGTGCGCGGCGCAGCCATATGGGCGCTCTCCCGGCTGGACGCTGGACGCTTTGCCGTCGAGCGCGCAGCGCGCCTGCCGGCGGAAGAGGACGAGACCGTCCGGGCCGAATGGCGGGAGGCGTGACGGCGCTGCACATCACGTCCATTCAGCCAGAGCCCTTTCCCTGCCCGCGCATTGCCCTTACATCCGCGGCGACACCATCCCGCCTCCACAGAAAGCGCGCCTTTCCATGACAGAGTTTTCCCCGCGCGAGATCGTTTCCGAGCTCGACCGTCATATTATCGGCCAGAAGGATGCCAAGAAGGCCGTCGCCGTGGCGCTGCGCAATCGCTGGCGCAGGAAGCGCCTGCCTGAAGAATTGCGCGCGGAAGTGACACCGAAAAACATCCTGATGATCGGGCCGACGGGCGTCGGCAAGACCGAGATTTCAAGGCGCCTCGCCAAGCTTGCCGGCGCGCCCTTCCTCAAAGTCGAGGCCACCAAGTTTACGGAAGTAGGCTATGTCGGGCGCGATGTGGATTCCATCGTGCGTGATCTGGTGGAGGTTGCCATCGGGCTGGTGCGCGAGACGCGCCGCGAAGCGGTACGCGCCCATGCCGAGGAGGCGGCCGAAAAGCGCGTGCTGGACGCGCTGGTGGGTCCCGGCGCCAGCCCCTCCACCCGCGAGAGCTTCCGGCGCAAGCTGATTGCGGGCGAGCTGGCGGAGAAGGAAATCGAGATCGAGATATCCGACGACGCCAATCCGCTGCAGGGGCTGGACCTGCCGGGCATGGGCGGTGTCGGCATGATCAATCTGGGCGATATTCTCGGCAAGGGGATGGGGCGCAAGCGCAAAACAATCCGCACGACCGTTCGTGAAGCGTTCGAGCCCTTGCTGCGTGAGGAGGCCGACCGCCTGCTTGATGACAGCCAGATTCAGGAAGAGGCCCTGCGTCTGACGGAGGATGAAGGCATCGTCTTCCTGGACGAAATCGACAAGATCTGCGCGCGCAGCGATACGCGCGGCGCCGATGTGTCACGCGAGGGCGTGCAGCGCGATCTCCTGCCTTTGATTGAGGGCGCCACCGTCGCCACCAAATATGGGCCGGTGAAGACCGACCATATTCTTTTCATCGCGTCGGGCGCCTTCCACGTCACCAAGCCGAGCGACCTCCTGCCCGAGCTGCAGGGCCGCCTGCCGATCCGTGTGGAGCTGAAAGCGCTGACCCGGGAAGATTTCCGCGCCATCCTGACCGAGCCGGAAGCCAGCCTCGTCACCCAGTATGTCGCCCTGATGGGGACGGAAAACGTGACGCTGGAGTTCGATGACAGCGCGATCGAGGCCATTGCCGACTATGCGGCGGAAGTGAACGCGAGCGTGGAGAATATCGGCGCGCGGCGTCTGCACACCATTCTGGAACGGCTGGTGGAGGAGATCAGCTTTACCGCGTCGGACCGCTCCGGCGAGACCATCCGCATTGACGCCGATTACGTGCATGAGCGGGTGAAGACGCTGGCCGGTAATGCCGATCTGTCGAAGTTTATTCTGTAGGGCTCGAGCTTCTAAAATTGTCATTCCCCGGCAGCGTTTGCTGTCCGGGGAACCCGTGCCTGCAACGATCCCGCGAGCTCAAGCTCTCAGGTATGGATCCCCGGGACCTCGCATACGCTCGGCCCGAGGATGACACGGGGATTGGCCTACCCCCTGATCTCGAGCGTGCTGGAGCGGTCCAGGCCCTTTAGCAAGGCCACCAGCCCATCGCGGGCAATCGCCACGCAGCCTTCCGTGGTCGCATAATCAGGCGCGGCGCAGTGCAGGAAGATCGCCGAGCCGAGCCCCGGAACCGGCGGATCGTCATTATGGCCGAGCACGACCACGACATCATAAAGCCCGTCCTCGCGCGTCATCACCTCGTGGCTTGTGGGCCAGGGCAGGCGTACTGGCCGGTTATAGGCAGGGTCGGACGGCGCATCGCACCAGCCATCATCGCGGCTGATTGGCTGTAAGGGCAGGGGTGTCGCGGGTTTTTCCAGCCGGTCTGGCCGCCAGAACGCCCGGCGCACAGGCCAGATACCGGCAGGGCTGGCCCCGTCGCCTTCACGCTTGTCAGCGGTCGGAACGATGCCCGAGCGGCCTAGCGCGCACCGGTATTGCGTGCCTCCGGCGTCCAGCATTCCGTCTGCATGGGCGATAAGTTTCATGGCGGATAATGTCGTCCGCACCGCAGGGCTGGCGCAAGGCCCTATTGGCCAGAGGCGTGCGATCACCCTATCTTGCCGCCAGCGCGCGTGCGCTATTCACGCAAGGGGCTTGCTCATGGCGGCGGTAAAGACACTCCTGATCGTTGATGACGACAATGATCTGCGCGAAGCGCTGGCCGAGCAGTTCGGCTTTGAGGACGGGTTCGAGACCGTCACCGCCGCCACGGCCACTGACGGCATGGAGAAGGTGCGCGCCTTCACGCCCGATCTGGTCATTCTTGATGTCGGCCTGCCGGACATGGATGGGCGCGAGGCCTGCAAGGCTCTGCGCGATGAGGGCGAGACCCTGCCCATCATTCTCCTGACGGCCCAGTCCGGTGATGAGGACCATGTGCTGGGGCTGCAGTCCGGCGCGAGTGATTTTCTGGCCAAGCCCATTGCCTTCCGTGTCCTGCTGGAGCGGGTGCGTACCCAGCTGCGCCGCCACGAGGCGTCAGAGGACGCGGTGCTGAGCGTCGGTCCCTACACCTTCACGCCTGCGATGAAACAGCTCACTACCGAGGAGGGCAAGCGCATCCGCCTGACCGAGAAAGAGACCAGCATACTGAAATATCTCTACCGGGCGGGCGGCAAGCCGGTGGCGCGAGAGGAATTGCTGGACCGGGTGTGGGGCTATCACCGTGAGGCCAATACCCACACGCTGGAAACCCATGTCTACCGGCTACGCCAGAAGATCGAGCCTGACCCGTCACGCGCGCGCCTGCTGATCACCGATACGGGCGGCTACCGGCTGCAGTTCTGACTACATCGGGCGGCCGAGCTTCTCCACCAGCATGCGGCGCAGCTTGCGCATCCCGCCGACCCAGCGATCCCGGTCCTGCCCCTTGTGGGCGACATAGCCGGGCGTATTGGCGTGGGTCATGACGAGGAAGCGCTTCTCCTCCATCGCCTTGAGCAGGGTTTCGGCCACCTCGCTGGCCTCTATATATCCGCCAAGCCCCTGCGCGCCGCCTTCAACGCCCTGGACCAGCGGGGTGTTGACCCCTTCCGGACACAGGCAGTGGACATTGAGGCCCTCATCGCCATGGGTGATGGCGAGGCACTCGGCAAAGGAGACAGCAGCAGCCTTGGTCGCCGAATAGGGCGCATCGCCGATCTGGGCGAGCAGGCCCGCCGCCGACGCCGTAATCACGAAATGACCCTGCCGGGCGGCGATTTTCCGGGCGAGATGGCGCGCGGCAAAGACGCTTCCCATCACATTGACCTGCCAGCATACATCCCAGGCCGCATTGGGCGCGTCGCCTGCGCCCCAGCCCGGCCCGTCGGTCACGCCAAGACCAGCATTGGAGATGTAAATATCAACGGCACCTAACGTGCGCTCCACCTTGTTGATGAAGCGGGTCAGTGCCGCCTCGTTGGCGACATCGACCGCCTCGCCGAACCCGCCACAGGCTTTGCCGACGTCTTGCGCGGCCTTTGCATCAAGGTCGGCTACGGCGATGTTCGCCCCGCGCTGGTGCAGCGCCTCGGCAACCGCCTTGCCGATACCGCTCGCCCCGCCCGTGACAATGGCCACCTTGCCGCTCAAGTCCATGCCGCACTCCCCGGTTTCTGGTACGGGCAGACAGTAGAGCCCGAGGCCCGGTTCGCAACCGGGAAGTGCGGGCGGGCGGCGTGTTTACACTTTGGCAACAGCTTTAATATACTAATTTATTGAATCTGTTCACTGGACACGTTATGGCTACGGAAGACAGACGGGTCGAAGCACTGCACGCCTGTGCGATACTCGACACCGCACCCCACCCCGCGTTTGACTGCCTGACGCGCGCTGCGGCACTGGCCCTGCGCGCGCCGATAGCGCTTGTCTCGTTGCTGGATACGGACCGGCAGTGGTTCAAATCGGTGATGGGGCTGCCCGTGCGTGAAACGCCGCGCTCCATCTCCTTTTGCAATCACACGATCGGGGGCTTTGATCCGCTGATCGTGGAAGACACGCTGGAAGATCCGCGTTTCGCGCAAAACCCTCTGGTGACGGGCGCGCCGTACATACGCTTCTATGCCGGTGTACCGCTGATCGATCCGGAAGGGTTCGCGCTCGGCACGCTGTGCATACTCGACTACAAGCCGCGAACACTCTCGCCTGACGAGATATGCCTGCTGGAATCGCTGGCCGATGGCGTCATGCACGCGATTGCCGCCCACGTGCAGGGGCTGGAGATCCGCCGCCTGACGCGCAAGCTTGATACTCTCATCCATGTCGAGGAGCATGCCGGAGGGCTGCTCCGGGCCGGCTAGGGCCAGGTTCTCACGCCGCGTCAGCCACCGTTGCACGCACGATTGCCCCCACGATCAGGAGCGTTGCCTCGTATTCTTCCACGCTGTGCGGCTTGCGCACGCTGGAGGCGACATTGGGAAACTGGCTGGAGGCTGGCCCCAGGCGCGAGACATCGCCGGAAAACACGATGACCGGGATCGATTTGAGGTTGGGAGCTTCCAGCAGTCTTTCCAGCATCCAGATGCCGTCTTCTCCCGGCAGGCGCAGATCCAGTACGATGCAGTCAGGACGCTTGCCTGCATGAAGCGTGGACATTGCCGCCTCGCCGCTCCCAGCATGATCGATATGCGTACCCGGCACGTGCTTTTGCAACATGCGGGCAAAAAGCGCTGCTTCGGTTTCGTCGTCCTCGACCAGAAGGATACGCGGCTCGCCTGAACGCCCTGCCATAGCCCACCCCGAAACAGCACACTGGCAATGAGCCTAGTGCCGTAATGTCAGGTCGATCAATCATAATCGGACGCTGTGGATACGCGCATCCGGGCGGGCGGCGTCTGGTGTCCCCGGCTGGATTCGAACCAGCGGCCCTCAGATTAATTGTCTGTTGCTATACCGGCCATTTAATCAATGATCGCAATGGCTTGGCCATCGCCCTTGGTCCTGTGTCCGACATAAACCCGATGATCGCCCCGAAACTTCCCCCAGATCGCCACCGGCTCATTGCGAAGGGTTCAGGTACGCTTGGCATGGACAAGCGCACGCGGGCCATGGGCGACGGTCTGGGGGCCGGTGCCGAGGGCAGGGGGAGGGGGTATCCCCTCCAGGCCCCCTGCGTCTGGGGACGGGCGGGGGTCGCTCGAAAAAAGAACTCTAATTTTTCAAGAATTGAAAGGACAGAATGATTGCTCTGAGCCCCAACGCTGGACCGTCATCAGACCGCGAACCAAGACCGCCGCCCCTAAGCCAGCCTTGAACACGCTTCGGGCGATTGGGAAACCACCCTTCAACAGGACCTAAGCAGCCAGTTCTCTGTCACGGGCTCGATTGAACAGCAACAATGGATTGGGCTAGTGCCGGGAGGGCGGGAAGGTCCAGCTTGGAGGATAGCGCGTCGGCGATCAGGAGGTCGCGCGTAAGGAAGGGGTGGAACTTTTCGAACAGGAGATTAGTCTGTTCGCTGAACAAGGGTTTGTGGCCACCCTCTGCGATAAGCATCAGCCGGGCTTGAAGCTGTTCCAGTGCGTCTTTCGACCGGACGGTCAGGAAACCATCATGGGTTTCCACCTCATAACCCTCAGCGCGAAGCGCCAGCGCGAGGGTGATCGATTTGACGGTTCCGGAACGTGTCGCGATCGCCGCCGTCAAGTCGCTGAGCGGGACGATGGAGGCGTCGGCAAAACCGAGCTGCTCATATTGAGTTCGTGCTTCGGTCAGAAGTTCCCGCGCGGTCGCGTCCAGATAAGGGGGCAGGTCGACGCCTTGCAGAAACTCGAACATCTTCTCGATAACCCGGTCATGAATATCACCCGGGTCTCCCCCAAACTTTGGCGGAACCCCGCCCTTGCCGGGCGACACTACGATCACCTTGTCCCGATCATCCACATCTTCCACGACCCAGCGGCGGCCGGAAAAAATGATCATCATCCTCGGGGCGAGCATGTTGAGCATCGGCAGCGTTCCCAACTCCTGGCCCGCGCAAATGAGACGATACTCCTCAGGGGTCTGGAATACGGCGTAGAAGGAATAATGTTCCACGAGCCGCTCGCCCATGCCCCCAAGATGCAGGAGCCCGTCGCTGTGCTGTTCGATGAGGCCGCGCTCGGGATCGCCCAGGGCGCGCAGCACGTCGAGGAGTAGCGGCTGCGTTACCTGCTTGAAGGGGCCGGCCTGGCATAACGTCCGGTACAACCGCTCCGCTGAGGCACCGCCTCGCTGGGCGATTACTGACAAGATCTGGTGAACGAGCGTGGAAAGGTGAAGCGCCTCAGGTCGCGGCGGTTCGCACCATCCATCGAGCAAGAGATCGATCATGGCCACGGACCGCACCAGGCCGAGCCGCATCCGGTCGACATAATCGCTCTGTGGCGTCAGGCCCGTCTCGACACAGTATTGCCTCAGCACGGCCGGTCGGCCCTCGCGGCGTCCCGACCGCCCGAGCCGTTGACGCAGCGCGGCGACGCTGAACGGCGCGCCGATCTGGGCAACGCAGGTCACGTCACCGATATCGATCCCGAGTTCGAGCGTCGAGGTGCAGACTGCGGTCGTCGGCTTGTCAATATCCTTGAGGCGTTGCTCGACGAACGCGCGATGGTCGCGGGAAAGGCTGGCATGATGCGGGTAGAATTCTTGGGGCAGGCGCTCTTTCTCGCACATTGTGCGAAGCCGGTCGGCATAAATCTCGACCGATTGCCGGGAGCCCGCGAACACCAGATTGTCGGTGCCGCGCAGATTGCCGAAGAGGTGGGCAGCGATGTCCTGCGTCGCCGAGGCCGCGCGAGGGTCATCCTCTCCCGAAACATAACCTCGAACCTGCAGCCTTAATTCTGCATCGCCGCCTTTGGCTTCCAGGAGCGTCACCGCATGTGGCCGCTCGGGGCGCAGATAGGACCGAGCCAGCGCCATATCGCCCAGCGTCGCCGACAGACCAATCCTCCTCAGCGGCCGGACGAGGGCAAGCTCCAGCCGAGTGAGCAGCGATCGCAGCTGCACGCCCCGCTCGGTGTCGAGCACTGTGTGCAGTTCATCGATCACCACAGCCCGCGTCGCCCCGAAAAGGCGGGCGATCTCCAGACCCCGGCGGATGAACAGGGCTTCCAGCGACTCCGGCGTGATCAGGAGGATGCCGCGCGGCGCCCTCGTCGCGCGGGTCTTCACCTGCGCTGACACATCCCCGTGCCACGGAACCACCGGCAGTTCTGCCTCCTGGCACATGCCTTCGAGCCGCGCGGCCTGATCCGTAATCAGAGCTTTCAGAGGTCCGATATAGAGAAGGTCGAAGCCTGGCGTGGTCGCCGGATCGTCAAGAACCTGAGAGATCAGCGGCAGGAAAACCGCCTCGGTCTTCCCGCCCGCCGTACTTGCCGCGATAATGAGGTCAGCGTCACTGGAGGTGATCGCCTGAATGGCTTCGGCCTGGATCGCTCGTAGCTCGCGCCAGCCCTGACCACGGATCCATTTCTGGACCGGGCGCGCGAGCCTGTCGAATGCCTCGCTCACCGGGCCGGACTCAGAGTCGGAAGCTGGTGAGTTGATCGCCGTCTTCTGCGGGTGGCGCGCCGGTCGCCTCGTCGAGATCGGACAAATCATCGCCTTGGTCAGGCGCGACCTCAATGGCTTCAACCAGTTCATGCCAAGCCACGCCGGGGTTCTGTTCGAGTACGGCGAGGAGATTGACGAAGGCCGTGACTGTGTTCCGCGGCGTCCGGAAATAGGCCTCGCCGATCCGGTCCGAACAGTGGGCCATGAAGGCCTCAAGTGCCTCGTCCGGCAGTGCGAGCGCCTCGTCCTGCATGACCGCCCGGATATTGCTCAGAAGGACGAACAGATCTTCCGGCGTCAGGCTCGCCAGCCGTATCACCGGACCGGACAGATCGACCAGCCCATCCCTGGCGAAGGTGTTCTCCGCCAGTCGCGTCTGGAGCGCTTCGTAGCTGTAGAGCCCGCGCCGTGTGTTCATCAGGAACTCCGGTGTGCCGCCCATCAAAAAACCGAGATGCTCCGCGCTTCCCTGAAGCACGTCGTTCAGGATGCGCAGGATCTGCTCATAGTTCGCGTTGCGCGCCTGTGACGAGGTCAGTTTGAACAGATTAACCATCTCGTCGAGGCCCACCAGCAAGCCGCCATAACCGGCTTCACGCACAAAGACTGACATCAGCTTGAGGTGATCATATACATTGGCATCGTCGATGATCGTTCGGACACCTAGCGCTTGGCGAGCATCGGTCCGGGTCGCGTACTGGCCGCGCAGCCAGCGGAGCGCCGCGGTGGACAGGTCCACATCTCCCGTCTCATGGCCTTCCCAATACCGGCGGATGACCTCGGAAAACTCAAATCCGCCGGTAAGTTCCTCGAAATGCCCCAGGCGCTCCCGGATCACCGTCCCGGTGGCGACCCCTCGGTCTTCGGCGTCCCGCTGCGCCTGTGAGACGAACCGCTCGACTACGCTCGCCAGCGCGCCGCCATCGGGCTTGGTGCGGGTGGAGAGATTGCTCGCCATCTCAGCATACAGGCCCCGCGCCTGACCGCCCGTGGCATGGATGCGACGGTCTGGTGCGAGGTCAGCGAACATGACCACCATGCCCTTCTCCAGCGCGATCAGCCGGACGAGGTTCATGAAGAAGGTCTTGCCGGATCCGTACTCGCCAATGATGAATCGAATCGCGGCGCCGCCATCGGCGATCCGGTCCATGTCCTTGACAAGTTCTTCGATCTCGCGGGCCCGGCCCACCTGGATGTGACGCAGACCCAGTTTCGGCACCACACCAGCCCGAAGGGCTTGGACGATCGCGTCGCGTTCTCGTGGCTTGAGTCGGGACATGTCAGTTTTCCTTCTCGAACTCGTCTGCAAGCGCTTCGGCAATATCCGGAGACACTTCGTAACCGTCATATTCCTCTAACAGGGCCTCCTCATAGGCCCCGTACGACCATTCATTGATGGTCTCAAGCGCGCCAGCGCTCAGCAAACCGTGCCTGGCGGCTAGATCAGCGAAGGCGTCTTCGCTCCAATGCGTCTGCGCGAGGAGGTCCCGGATGAGAGCGGTGTGCCTTGCATCCAGTCCTGTAAGCTTGCCACCGGGCGATCCGGTATTGTCGTCCGTTTCTGGTTCCGCCTCTGTGAATATATCTGCAAGCACCGCGGACACCCGGTCGGTGTCCTGGCGAATGCTGGCGATCCTCGCCGCGTCCAGGCCCCGTCCTGCAGGCGCTGCTTCGGCGGGGATCGCTTCCCCTGCACGGCCCGGCTGGGCCGCACGTACGCGCATCGGTGCGTCGGCAACATCGCCAGCATGAAGGTCGGAGTAAACGAGATTGGGATCGAGTCCTAGGGCCCGGTAGACCTTCTCAATCTCAGCAACCTCTTCGGCTTTGACGATCCCGTCGGCGTGTGCGGCACTAACGAGGACGGACCGGATCGCAGCTTGCTGATCGTCGCCCGCATCTTTCAATCGCCGACGTAGGAGGGTCATATCGGGCGGGACCGCAAGGAACCAGGCGAGGTTGGCGTGGAGCCGCCGCCGCTCATCGTCCGACACGCCCTCCACCTGATCGATCTTCGCGCTCAACGCCCGGCGCTCAAGACCAGAAATAACGCCGTCTGCATGCGCGACGAATGAGGCGAGGGCGACTTCCAACAGGGTCGCACGGAAGACCGATGAGACATCTTCGAGCTGCTCGACCGGACCGCCGAGGTCGAACAGAACGACCGGTTCGCCCAAACGAGGTGAGCGCAGCCCGAAGCGCGGGTCCGGTGCCATCCCGAAGCCAAGTCGCGCGAGCGCATCAGCGGCACCGGTGAGCTGGCGTTTACCGGGCTTCTCCGGCCTCTCGCCTTCGAGACGTTCGAGCACGTCACCGACGGGGATGAGCCCGCCTTCGCGAACGACCCCCTCAGCCCACGCGGCAAGCTTATCGAGTTCTTTCGAAGGAAAGAGATCACGAAGCTCGATCGGCAAGAGCGCGTGGGCCTCGACACTGCCTCGTCCGTCTGGATTGCGCCCCAGATACCGGCTGAATTTCTCCAGATCGTTCATAACCGCATCGGCGATTTCCTGACCGATCTCGACCGGCTTCCGCAACGAGCTGATGTCCGGCAGCGGCTTGCCATCAATAGTCGGGCTCACGCTGGCGCTGAACTCCTGAGACGCTGCTTCATAGGTGGTCTGGAGAAACTTCCGCGGTTTGTTGACCTTCAGGCCGCCGGGAAACCGAGCCTCAAACCGTTTTCGGAAGAGGGCGATGAATTCAGGCTGGCACCGCCGAGCGGCGGTGCGCAGCGATTTCTCGGGGTGGCACAAGAACCAGCTTAACACCCAGTCCGCGCTGAGGGGCTCGCCCCGCTCCAGCCGCGCGCCAATGGCGAGCTTGACCGAGAAAGGAAGGTCCCAGCCCGGATTGTCGAAAACTGGCTCGATTTCTTCAAGCGGCGTCGTCGCCGCGACCGCATACGCGATGAATTCGCCCAGATAGCGCCGCGCCGAGTGGTTCCCAGCATACAGATCCGTTAGGCGGCGGACTTCCTCCAGCAGGTCCTGCTTTTCCTCGACCTTGGGATCGTCGATGAAGAAACGTCGTTCCAGACCGTAGAAATAGAGGAACATGTAGCCCGCATTGTAACTGGTGTCCGATGCGCCACCGGCGAGCCAGTCGAGATAGGTCGCCCGACAGATCGGCGGGATATCTGAATAACCCGGCCAGTATGACATCTGACTTCCGGTTGGGTCGTCGCCTCGGCGGGCCACGGGGAGGGCCGGGTCGATATAGGGTCGACACTTTTCGCCATAGCCGTAACGCTTGAGGACGGGCGGCGTGCCCACATACACCATGCCTCGCAACACCCGACCGTGCAGCGCTATTGGCTGCTCCTTCGGGGCCCAACCCTGGTGCTGGCCGGCCTTTTTGGCCAGCTTAGGCGCGCGCGGGAGCTGGCGCGGCGCGGGGTGCGAGTGAGCGGACCTGTCCTTGAGGCTCCGAGGACTCCCAAATCGGCTTAATATCGCTTCCGCTCACCCGGGCGGGGCCGGGCGTTGCACTAACACGCGATATTTTTGCCCGCAGCGCGTCTCGTTGCGTGTGGTGCGCGCCTATAGCTGACGCCGCCGCCTTGGAGTAGCGCCGTCTTTCATACAAGAGCGCAATGATCGCCGGGCCAAGGAATGTAATCAAAAGAAAGGCTGTCTGGTCATATGGCAGGACAAAAATCAATGCGATCACGAGCACTGGCAGAAACACCGTTGCATAGACCGCCAGAATTCGGATCAGCTTCATTTGTGCCCCCACTCCTCGTGCACTGAGCCCCAACGCTGGACCGCCGGAAGCTGGAGTTTTCCGGCTTTGATCACGGCGGCGGGCTGTCCATGCCGCAGTGATTATGCAGGTCGGCCGGGACGTTATACCCGATCGCGCTGTGAGGTCTGACCTCGTTGTAGTCTCTGCGCCAAGCCTCCAGCTTTTCGCGGGCGTCGGCAAGGCTCATGAACCAGTGCGTGTTCAGGCATTCCGCCCGAAGCTTGCTGTTGAAGGCCTCGATGAAGGCGTACTGCCCGCCGAGATTGGGGTTGTCGCCTTCGAGGTAAAGGGTTTCCCTGCTCTTGACCGCTCATATAATCAGCGACCGCTGAGGATCAGTCGTCGCTGTTCTTACCATCCTCTAGCTCGACAGACGCCTCGCCTCCAAGCGCCACATAGCGGCGTTCCGCGAGCCATTGCAGTCGCTTCGCCTGCGTCAGCAAGACACGACGCAGACCGCCCTGCACCTTCCGCTCCGATATCACTTGCGCAAGCCGCGAGATGATCAGGGATCGGCGCGCGATGCGAAAATCTGGATGCGACCGTATTTTGTGAACTTCCTCTGATACGAGGCGGAACCTGAGTGACGGTGGGGCTGCGACTGTCACGGTAGGCTTGGGCGGGTTCTTTTCGTTCAGAATGGCTTTGAACGTGCTGCGCGCAACCGACTGCTCGTAGACAAAGTGTTCGAGGGCGTCGAGATTCGCTTTGGCGGCTGCGTCGGTCTTCGACGCCCTCTCGAATTGCGGCAGCGGCCAAACTTCGACCTCGAAAACCTCGAACGGATCGAGCACTGACATGGCGACCGCATCAGTGCGCTGGTTTGTCAGGTGCCTACGAATGCGGGTGCTGATCTTTTCCTTCGTCTGTCCAACGTAAATCGGTTCGCCATCATAGTCGAAGAATGCATAAACGCCCCAGGTGAATGACCCGACTGAACGGGCGTAACCCAAGATCGGGTCGTCGAAGGGCGTCGCAAGAAATTTCGTCAGGTTTGAGCGAAGGTCTTCGGTCTCGAACGGCGGGAAATTGATGTCATCAGGATTCCGGTCTGTCATGACCGGAGCCTACTAGATGTTACGCGACCAAGGCGAGTCGATTGCGCCGGAGGATCGGTTCAAAGATCGAATTGGCCAGGTGGCGGACGACAGGCACGGCCACGCCGTCGCCAGCAAGCTTGTAGGCGTCGTTGTAGCGGGCGGGCAGTGTGTAGGTGTCAGGCAGGCCCATAAGCGACGCCGCCTCTCGTGGCGAGAGCAGTCGCGAGCGCACCTTGTCTCCTTCGACCACCATGATCGTCTGGCGACTCGATCCGCCCGCTGGCGTTCGCAGGCAGCCAGCAATCTCGTCAAACCTGATCTCTGCCCGCTGACGCTTCACGCCGTTCTCGTCCGGTCGCGTCCTGCGGTATATCGTGCCGACCACCTTCGTGCCGAATTCCTTCGCGGTCTCGACCTTTTTTCGATTGTGGTCGGTCATCATGTCGAGAAGGTGCTTCGTCTCAGCCTTGGTGTGCCATCGGACACCTTGCGGGTCATCTTCAACAAGGCTCGACAGACTGCAATTACGAAGCGGGGGAGTGGGTAGGCTCCACCACACCCAACGCGCGGCAGCCGCCTTCGAAAGTAGGCGGTGACCTTCAATGAGTGCCGGTGGGTGCCAAAGGGTTGAGGGACTGTCCTGCACGCGGTCAGTCTGGATGCGTAGATCACCGCGCACGCCGATCATGAATAAACGTGGCCGCGACTGAGGGAGGAAGTGAACGGCATCGACGACGACAGCGCCGAAACGATACCCGAGACCCGAGAAGGCAGTGGCGAGTGTCGCAAAGTCGCGCCCGCCATTGCTTGTGATTGCCCCATAGACATTCTCGAGGGCGATCAGCTTTGGGCCGCGTCCGCCATCGTTGAGTTGGCGAACAAGTTTCCAGAACGGCTTGAACATGCCGCTCCGCTCCCCGGCAAGTCCTGCACCTTTCCCAGCAAGTGACAGGTCTTGGCAAGGGAATGAAGCCCACACGAGATCAGCAACCCCAGGAATCTCGTCCACACTGACCTTCGCGACATCTTTCAGCAACAGCTCCTTGCCGCCGTCGTGGTTTGCGCGGTAGCTGGCGGCCTTCTTTGCGTCGATGTCGTTGGCGAACAGGCACTTCCACCCCGTGCCGAGGCCGAATCCCGCCATTCCGCCGCCTGCAAAGAAGTCATAGTAAGTGTGCGTCATGCTGCCCTCGATCCTACATCCTGCTTATCGCAGGGTAAGAATCTGCGATCAAGGTTGAGATTTCATCAGGGGCACGAACACGGAATCAAGAATCCCCGCCCCCTTCGGACAAGTGACGGACAAAGTTTGAGCGCCCTTGGACCGGCGCTCAGGGACCGGGTTAAGTGCTTATAGGATAGGGGAAAACTGGCGTCCCCGACAGGATTCGAACCTGTGGCCCCCAGATTAGGAATCTGATGCTCTATCCTGCTGAGCTACGGGGACACGCGCAGGCCGGACATTAGCCAATCACGGATCGGCTGTCATGCGGGCGTGCACGCGCATGGCGCGCCTCGCCGGTAGCCCTTGACCGTCATCGAACCGATACGGTTCTGAAGCGCTGCCGTCACCAAAACATCATCGAAAATTCAAACGCCGGTGACCCGGCTGTCACCCGTCCGATGTGTAATGAACAAGAACCGGCTGCGTGTGCGCAGACCGGCCTCTTGCCGTTGTCAGGGGATTTCAGGGGACCAAGATCAATGAAGACTCGCCACAACCGCCTTGCCGGTGTCTCTTCCGCTGTGCTCGCTTTGAGCCTTTCTGTCATTGGCTCGGCCTATGCCCAGCATCCGCTGTCCGGCCGCGTGGTCGATGAGCGGGGCAATCCGCTCCCCGGCGCCCGGGTCTCGGTCAGCGAATCCGGTGCCACGGCCACAACCAACCGCCAGGGCGAGTTCTCGTTCAGCTCGCTCCCTGAAGGTGAAGTCACGCTGACCGCCAGCTATCTCGGCCTGCCGACCGGCACGCGGGGCGTAAGCGTCTCCGCAACCGAAGCCAATGTCATCACCTTCACGCTCACCGATACCGCGCCGGGCGTTGACCGCATCGTCATTACCGGACAGATCCTTGATGGCGCAGCGCGGGCGCTCAACCAGCAGCGTACCAATAGCGCGACCACCAATATCGTCTCGGCCGACTCCATAGGCCGTTTCCCGGATGCCAATATCGCCGAAGCGCTGCAGCGCGTGCCGGGCTTCGGCATTCAGCGCGACCAGGGCGAGGGCCGGTTTGTGAACCTGCGCGGCGCGCCGGCGGAATTCACCGGCGTGAGCGTGGACGGCGTTTCCATCGCCTCGCCGGATGATGGCACGCGCGCTATCGACCTCGACACGATCCCGTCTGACGTGGTGAACGCGATCGAAGTCTCCAAGACCTTGCTGCCATTCCAGGATGCGGATTCAATCGCGGGCCGGGTGAACCTGGTCACGCGCTCGCCGTTTGACCGCAGCGGGCTGCGGATCAATACGCAAGGCGGTGTCAGCTATAACGAGTTCGGCGGAAACAATGACGTGCGCGCATCGGGCGTCGTTTCCAACACGTTTGGCCCCGATCAACGTTTTGGCGCCTTGTTTTCCGCAAGCTACTCCCGCACCGACCGCCAGGTTGACAATATTGAAGCAGACTGGGTGATCGAAACGGACCCGGTCAGCGGGAATGACGTCTTTGTTGTTGATGAGTGGTCATTCAAAGACTATGACACAAGGCGCACTCGCACGGCCTTCACAGGGGGCCTCGAATTCCGCCCTGATGATGTCACGCTGTACTACCTGCGTGGCACATACTCCCGGTTCCGGGACGACGAGTTCCGCAACTCCTTGGACGTCGATCTGGGCGCCGGGAATTTGCTGGCGGCCACGAACAACACCACCGCCACCTGGGATCGGGCACGCTTCCAGAAGGAAGTCCGCCACCGCATCGTCCAGAACGTGATCTGGACGATGTCTGCCGGGGGCGAGCACG
>JAIUMI010000008.1 GCA_022565665.1 Glycocaulis sp. | reverse complement strand
CCCCCGGCCCGGCTCGCTTGAGCTACGCGCAAGCTCCGCTCACCGGGCCTTGACCAACCACATCAACCCAGAAAGAAAGGCGAACAGACTCTACTAACTCACGGCCCGGATCAGGGGGCTGGGTCAACAGGAACGGAAACCGGCCTCACAAGAACCAGACCGGGTCCGGGAGGAGATAATGGCCAGCGCGCCCCTGCGGTTGAACGAAGACAGGCTGTTTCCGGCGGAGCCCGGAACCCGCGCCATTGCGCGTGAGCTGTACGGCCTTGTCCGCGATCTGCCGATCATTAGCCCGCATGGCCATACCGACCCCAGCTGGTTTTCCGAAAACCAGCCCTTCGGCAATCCCACCGAACTGTTGCTGGCGCCGGATCATTATCTCTACCGCATGCTCTACAGTCAGGGCATATCGCTCGAAGCGCTTGGCGTACCGTCGCGCAAAGGCGAGCCCGACACCGATCCGCGTGAGGCTTGGCGCACTATTGCCAGCCATATCCACCTCTTCCGCGGCACGCCCTCGGCGATGTGGCTGAACCATGTGTTCGTGGAGGTGTTCGGGCTGGATGTGCGCCTCAGCGCACAGACGGCGGACCATTATTACGACGTGATCGATGCCGCGCTGAAGACCGATGCCTTCCGTCCCCGCGCTCTCTTTGACCGGTTCAATGTCGAGGTGCTTGCGACCACTGAAGGGCCCACCGACACGCTGGATCATCACCATATCATCGCGCGTTCGGGATGGGGCGGGCGCGTGATAACCGCGTATCGGCCCGATCCGGTCATCGATGCCGATCACGAGGCATTTGAAGGTGCGCTCGAAGCCTTCGGCGACATCACCAATTGTGATGTCTATTCGTGGAAAGGCTATCTGGAAGCCCATCGCCTACGCCGGGCCGACTTCATCGCGGCAGGGGCCACCTCCAGCGATCATGGCCACCCCTCAGCGCTGACGGCAGACCTGTCTGATGCGGAGGCGGAGGCTCTGTTCCAGCGCGTGGCGAAGGGCAAATCCTCGGCCGAAGACAATGAGCTCTTTCGCGCCCAGATGTTGACCGAGATGGCCAGGATGAGCCTTGAGGACGGTCTGGTCCTGCAGATACATCCGGGCTCCTACCGCAACCACAACCGCCTGCTGTTTGACAGCCATGGCCGCGATAAGGGCGCCGATATCCCCACCCGCACTGACTATGTGCACGCGCTGAAACCGCTGCTGAACCGGTTCGGCAATGATCCTGCGCTCTCCATCATCGCCTTCACGCTGGATGAGAGTGCGTATGCGCGCGAGCTGGCCCCGCTGGCGGGCCATTATCCTGCGCTGAAGCTGGGCCCTGCCTGGTGGTTCCACGACAGCGCGGAAGGCATGCGTCGCTTCCGCGAACAGACCACGGAGACGGCCGGCTTCTACAACACGGTCGGCTTTAACGACGACACCCGCGCCTTCCTCTCCATCCCCGCCCGCCATGACGTGGCGCGGCGTGTGGACAGTGCGTTCCTCGCCCGGCTGGTGGCCGAGCACCGCATGGAGATGGACGAGGCCGCAGAGCTCGCGGTCGAGCTTGCCTACTCACTCGCCAGGCGTGCCTACAAGCTGGATGCGCCGCTGGTCGCTGACCCGGCGCGCCAGCGCGCCTGACCCCTGTTTCATAACTGCTGACACCCGGAAGGACTCCCCATGTTCAAGAAGACCCTGCAAGCCACCCACCCGGACATGATGGACGGTGTCTCCAATGATGATCTGCGTGACCGCTATCTGGTCGATGGCATTTTCGTGCCCGGCAAGATCACGCTGGTCTATTCGCACAATGAGCGCTTTGTGATCGGCGGTGCGGCGCCGGACGGCAAGCCGCTGGCCCTGCCCGAACAGACCGAACCGGAATCGGCCAAGGGCCATCCCTTCCTGGAACGCCGCGAGATGGCGGCGGTGAATGTCGGTGAGGGTCCGGGCGCGATCACTGTTGATGGTACGCGCCATGAGCTGGCCGAGAAGGACGCGCTCTACCTGCCCATGGGCTGCAAGGAAGTGGTGTTTGAAACCGCCTCGAAGGACAGGCCGGCGCAGTTCTACCTCGTCTCCTGCCCGGCGCATGCGGCCTATAAGGTGAAGAGAATCTCCATCGCCGATGCCACCCCTCTGGAGCGCGGCACGATGGAGGAAAGCAATCAGCGCACGATCTACCAGTTCGTGGTGCCGGGCGTTTGCCAGTCCGCCCAGCTGCTGATGGGCATGACCATCCTGAAGCCCGGCAGCGTGTGGAACACCATGCCGCCGCACCTGCATGACCGCCGCTCGGAGATCTATTTCTATTTCGGTCTCGGCGAAAAGGGCCGCGTCTTCCACTTCATGGGTGAGGCCGACAATGCCCGCCATATCGTCGTGTCGGACAAGGAAGCGGTGATCTCGCCGCCCTGGTCGATCCATATGGGGTCGGGCGTGTCCAACTACATCTTCATCTGGGCGATGGCGGGCGAGAATCTCGACTATACCGACATGAACGTCCTCGATATCTGCCAGCTCAAATAGGACCATCCCATGGCCGTTTCCTTTTCCCTTGCGGGCAAGACCGCCCTCGTGACCGGTGCCAATACGGGGCTGGGCCAGGCGATTGCCGTGGCGCTGGCCGAAGCCGGCGCGGATATTGCCGCCGTGGGCCGTTCCAGCGCGGCCGACACCGGCAAATTGGTCGAGGCGGCCGGGCGGCGCTTCGTCGAGATCACGGCCGATCTGGGTGACAGTTCCGTGGTGGGCCGCGTGGTCGATGAGGCCGTCGCCGCGCTCGGCGGGGTGGATATCCTCGTCAACAATGCCGGCATCATACGGCGCAATGATGCGCTGGATTTCACCGAGGACGACTGGGATCAGGTGATGAACGTCAACCTGAAATCGCTCTTCTTCCTCTCACAGGCCGTGGCCCGGCACATGGTGGACAAGGGCAAGGGCGGCAAGATCATCAATATCGCCTCCATGCTCTCCTTCCAGGGCGGGATACGCGTGGCCTCCTACACCTCGTCGAAGAGCGGGGTGGCAGGGCTGACGAAATTGCTGGCCAACGAATGGGCCGGGAAGGGCATCAATGTGAACGCCATAGCGCCCGGCTATTTCGCCACCAACAATACCGACGCCCTGCGCGCGGACGAGACCAGGAACCGGGAGATTCTCGCCCGTATTCCGGCAGGGCGTTGGGGTGATCCGGGCGACCTTGGCGGGGCCGCCGTGTTCCTGTCTTCACCAGCTGCGGACTATGTCCACGGCACCGTTCTGGCAGTGGATGGCGGCTGGCTGGCACGCTGATTGTGACAGAAATTCAACACATTGCCGGTTTTCACGGATTGTTATTGCTACCGGTGTCATTTCTAGTCAGTATGACACTGGACCGACGAAGGTGAGTCCGGATCGGGCAAGGGGGCAATGCCGCCATTTTCGGGGCTAAAATTGCTACCGGTGTCATAGATGGTCTGGAACCCGTCTCAGGGTTTGGAATCGAAGTAAGGCAGGCTGAAAAACAGCCGCCTCTCAGGGGAGGAAACGAATGTCTACCTACAGCAGAAGTGTGCGCGTGCACCGGCTCCTGGCTGGCGCATCCGTTCTGGGACTGGCCGCCGCGCTGGCATCGGCTCCGGCGGCAATGGCCAATGAGGCGGCGCAGCCCGCTCCGGCCGCCCAGGAACCTACCGAAGTCATCACCGTAACCGGCTTCCGCGCCGGGCTTCAGGCCGCTGCGGCGCTGAAGCGTGAGGAGACGGGCGTTGTCGACGCGATCGTCGCAGACGATATCGCGGCCTTCCCTGATCTCAACCTGGCCGAAGCGCTCCAGCGCCTGCCGGGTGTTGCCATTGACCGCGATGCCGGTGAGGGTCGGCAGATCACGGTGCGCGGCCTTAGCCCCGATTTCTCGCGCGTACGCATCAATGGCATGGAAGCTCTGAGCGTGACCGGCGGCACGGACTCCTCTGGTGGAGGCAACCGCTCGCGCTCGTTCGACTTCAACACCTTCGCCTCGGAGCTGTTCCAGTCGGTGGTGATCCGCAAGACGCAATCCGCGTCGGTGGATGAGGGCTCGCTCGGTGCCACGGTTGATCTGCGCGTAGCCCGTCCGTTCGACTATAACGGCTTCACCTTCGCCGGCGGGGCGCAGATCGGCTACAACGATCTCTCCGAAGAGTTCAATCCGCGCCTGACCGGCCTGATTGCTGACCAGAACAGCGATGGCACGTTCGGCTGGCTGTTCTCGGTGGCCTATTCCAACCGTTCGCAGCTGGAGGAAGGTCACTCCACCGTGCGCTGGCAGAACGCGAACAATTTCGCCGCCTGCACCGCGTGCAGCAGCGCTGCGGAACTCGCCGCCGTGAACAATGCCTTCCACCCGCGCATTCCGCGCTATGGCCGGCTGGTGCACGATCAGGAGCGGCTGGGCCTGACCGGCTCGCTGCAACTGCGCCCGAGCGCGGTGACCGAGATCAGCTTTGACGCGCTCTATTCGCGCTTCGATGCGACCCGTTCAGAGCAATTCCTTGAGAACTTCGCCTTCTCGCGCGGCGGCAGTGCCGTACCAGAGCTGGTTGGCAAGCCGGCCATGATTGTGCGCGACTACGCCATCGACGGGAATAACAACCTCATCTACGGCGTGTTCGACAATAACGATGTCTATGCCGAGCACCGTTATGACGAGCTGACCACGACCTTCACCCAGTTCACCCTGTCGCTGACCCACGAGTTCACCGACCGGTTCCGGGTGGATGGCATGATCGGTCATTCCAAGTCGGAATTCGACAATCCGGTCCAGTCGACCATCCTGTTTACCAATTTCGACTCCGACGGCTTCTCCTATGACTACCGGGGCAATAGCCGGACCCCGCTGATCAATTGGGGTTTTGATGTCAACGACCCGACAAATTACGTGTTCACCGAGTATCGGGACCGCCCGAACTATGTGAACAACACCTATGAGACCGCGCAGTTCAACGCCGAGTTCGATCTCAGCGACAACATCACCCTGCGCGGCGGCATCAATTTCAAGCGCTATGAGTTCGATACCTGGGAGGGCCGGCGCGACCGCCTTCTGAGCGCAGCCGAATGGGTGCCCGTGACGGCGGCCATGGCCACACAGGTGACCGGCTTTGGCAGCGGGCTGGGCATGCCGGCAGGCAATGTGACCAGCTGGGCCATCCCGAACATCCCGGTCGTGGCCGGTATGGTCAATCTCTACTCTCTGCCGCTCACCCCGCAGAACGGCAATATCCGCAATGTGCAGGAAGAAAATCTCGGCGGCTTCGGCCAGGTCGACTTCCGAGGTGATCTTGGCGGTATGCCGGTGCGCGGCGATCTGGGTGTGCGCGTGGTGCGTACCGAAACCAGCTCCACGGGCATCATTTCCGGCGTGCAGGTGACGGTGGACAACGAGTACACGGACACGCTGCCGAGCTTCAACCTTGCCATCGAACCGACCAGCAATATGGTTCTGCGCTTCGGCGCCGCACAGGTCATGTCGCGCCCGTCACTGGGTGCCCTGACGCCGGGCGGCAACGTTTCGGGCACAGCCTATACCGTCAGCTACGGCAATCCGTTCCTCGATCCGTTCCGGGCCAATAATTACGACCTGAGCGCGGAATGGTATTTCGAGGACGAGTCCATGTTCGCGGTGGCTCTGTTCTACAAGGATATCGATTCCTTCGTGGCGCGGGCGACCGAGACCATTCCGTTCAGCCAGACCGGTCTTCCGGCCTCGGCTGTGGCGGCCGGTTCTCCACTTGCAGGTGATCTTGCAGGTGGTCTGGATCCGCTCATGGATGTTACCCGCAACGTGAATGGTGAGGGCGGTGACCTGCGCGGGTTCGAGGTACAGTGGGTGCGCCCGTTCACCTTCCTGCCGGGTCCGTTTGACCGCTTTGGCGCGGTGCTGAACTACACCTGGGTGGACTCCGAGGTGAATTACGGAGCGGCTGGCACCAACCAGCTGACCGGCCTGTCGCGCAATTCCTACAACGCGACGCTCTACTATGACGATGACCGCCTGAGCGCGCGCGTTTCGGTCAATGCCCGTGATCCGTACCTGACCAACTTCCCGGGCCGGAACGGCAATGACGAGGAAGGCAAGAACAGCACGTTCAACGTGGATGCGGCGGTGCGCTATCAGCTGACCGACAACATCACGTTGACCTTCGACGGCATCAACCTGACCGACGAGTTCAACGACCAGTATGCAGACAGCTCCAACCGGGTGAGCGTCTATCACCATACCGGCCGCGAATATCTGTTCGGTATCCGCTATCGCTACTGATCTCTCCCGATAGTAGCTTCTTGCCCCGGACCGGCTTGCTGGTCCGGGGTTTTCTTTTTTTGGGGAATACGCATGAAGACGCTTGGCCTTGTCGCCCATGATGCCTGCAAGCCGATCCTGCTGGAGTGGGTGGGAGAGCATGTTCAGGCTTTGTCACAGCTCACGCTTTACGCTACCGGCACCACCGGCAGGCGGCTGATGGAGGCTTATCCGGGGCTTCAGGTCACCGCGCTGAAAAGCGGTCCGCTGGGCGGTGACCAGCAGCTGGGGGCCATGATCGCGGAAGGCCGGCTTGATGGCCTCATCTTCTTCACCGATCCGATGAGCCCGCAGCCCCACGATGTTGACGTGAAGGCGCTGACGCGCCTTGCGGTGCTCTATGATATTCCCCTGGCCCTGAACCGGGCGAGCGCGGAGGCGATTATACTCCGCTAGCCTCGCATCAGGTCGACAAGTCCCATGGACAGGAAGGGCAGGTAGGTGATCGCCATCAGGGCGGCCACCAGCGCGCCGTAGAAGGGCCAGATCGTCTTTATGGTCTCTTCCATGCGCATGCCGCCCACGGCCGCACCGACGAACAGCACCGAGCCCACGGGCGGGGTGACGAGGCCGATCCCCAGATTGAGCATCATGATCACCCCGAAATGGACCGGATCGATGCCCAGTCCCACCGCGATGGGCAGGAAGATGGGCGTGGTGATCACGATCAGCGGCGACATGTCCATGAAGGTGCCGAGCATCAGCAGGATGAGGTTGATGATTAGCAGGATGAAGATGGGGTTGTCTGTCAGCGCGAGGATGGCGTCCGCCAGCTGGGTCGGCGTCTCAAGGATGGCCAGTACCCAGCCAAAGCCGGACGCCGCGCCAATGATGAAGAGCACCATGGCGGTGGTTTTCGCTGCCGCCAGCGTGGCCTCGACGAAGCCTGTCCAGCTCAGGGAACGGTAGACCAGAAACGCCACCGCCAGCGTGTAGATGACCGCGATGGAGGAGGACTCCGTGGCCGTAAAGAACCCGCCGAGAATGCCGCCGACAATGATCACCGCCGTCATCAGGCCGGGCAGGGCCGCAGCAAAGGCCGCCACGAAGGCCGGCCAGCCGGGAAACTCCCCACGCGGATAATTGCGGCGCACGGCCACCAGCCAGGCCACGAACATCAGGAAGGCACCGGTCAGAAGCCCCGGCACGATCCCCGCGATGAAAAGCTCGCCGACGCTTACCCCCACGCCCGCCGCTGCCGCATAGATGATCATGTTGTGCGAAGGCGGGATGAGAAGCCCGACCACGGCGGAGGTCGAGGTGACGTTCACCGCATAATCGGTGTGATAGCCCTTCTTCTTCATCATGGGCATCAGGGTGGAGCCGAGCGCGGAGACGCTGGCGACCGCCGAGCCGGAAACGGCGCCAAACAGCATGGACGCGCCTACATCGACCTGGCCCAGACCGCCGCGCGAGCGCCCGAAAGCGGCTTCGGCGATGCGCACAAGTCGCTCCGCTATGCCCGCCCTGTGCATCAGTTCCCCTGCGAATATGAAGAAGGGTATCGCCATGAGCGAGAACACGCTCATCCCTGATGCCACGCGCTGCACGGCGACCACGGCAGGAATATCCAGCACGAAGAAGGCGGCGAGCGTCGCGCCCAGCAGCGCGAACGCCACCGGCACACCCAGCGCCAGCAGGATGACGAGCACCCCGAGGAGAACAGCCAGTTCCATCAGTCTTCCCCCTCGCTGCGCCCGCGCTCGCGCCCTGCGGCGAGCTCGGCCAGACGTTCAATGCCGAACAGCACGATAAGCGCGCCACTGACGGGCAGCGGCAGATAGGCGATGCCGCGCGGGATCCCCAGCGTCGGGATGACATGGCTCCACACCGCGATGACAAGCTCTGTGCCCCACACGGTGAGCGCAGCTCCGCACGCCACAATCACCATCAGCGCAAAGGCCCGGCAGACGGTACGGATACGGCGCGGCAGAGCCTCCACGAAGACGCCGATGCGGATGTGGAAGCCTTCATGCACGCCGGCAGCTGCACCGAACATCACGAACCAGACCATCAGCACGAGAGCAGCCTGTTCGGTCCAGGCGGGGCTGGCATTCAGGACGTACCGGCCAAAGACCTGCCAGCCGATGATCGCGGTCATCGCGACGATCCCCGCCGCGCCGACATACATCAGCAGGCGGCTGAACAGCCGGGTGAAGAACGCAAAATGGTCAAGCATTGCCGGCCACCATGTTGCGGATGTCCTCAAGGATGCGCCGCTGGGCGGGCGTGGTGATGAAGCGCTCCCAGACCGGGGCCATGCGTTCGGCAAAGTCGGCGATATTGTCGACCTCATTCACCTCGACGCCTGACGCGATGATGCGCTCGCGCGCGCCTTCCACCCGGGCATCCCACAGGGCGCGCATATAGGGCACGCTGTCGCGCGCGCAGGTGCGTACCAGCGCCTTGTCAGTGTCGGAGAGGGCATGCCAGCGCCGCGCGCTCATCACCAGCACCTCAGGGGCCATGACATGGCCTGTGACGCTGAAGAAGCGGGCGGTCTCGAAATGGCGGGTGGTCTCGTAGGACGGCCAGTTATTCTCAGCCCCGTCGATCACGCCCTGCATCAGGCCCTGATAGACTTCCGAGAAGTCCATCGGCGTGGCGTTCGCGCCCAGCGCCTCGACCAGCGACACGTAAAGATCGGAGTTCTGCACCCGGATCTTCAGCCCGCGCATATCGTCCGGCGTGCGGATGGGGCGGCGGGTATTGTAAAAGCTGCGCGCACCGGAATCGTAAAAGCAAAGCCCGATCAGCCCGTGCGGCTCCAACGCATCAAGTACGGCCCGGCCCGGCGCGCCATCGATCGCCCGGCGCATATGGCCTTCGGACTCAAAGACAAAGGGCAAAGACAGTACCACCGTTTCCGGCGCGAAGGCGTTGAGCGGGGCGAGATTGACCCGGTTCATGTCCAGCCCGCCAAACACGGTCAGTTCCAGCGTATCGCGTTCAGAGCCGAGCTGGCCGCCGGAATAGATGCGGACCGAAAGCCGCCCGTCAGAGCGCTCCTCGAGCAGGCGGCCCATCTCGCGCACCGCGGCGACCGTGGGATAGTCGCTGGAATGGGTGTCGGAGGAGAAGAGCGGGCGGGAGAGCACGTCCCCACATCCGCCAAGGGCCAGCGCGCTGCCCGCTGCCAGCCCTCCCGTTACATCACGGCGCGTCAGCCTTGCCATGACGGCCTCCTAGTCCGCGAGGCTGTTGAGCCAGCGCTCGATCAGCGTATAGCCGTCCTCGTCCACCTCATTGGCGCGGCTTTCGCCCGTCGGGTCGATGCCTTGCGCGATAAGCCAGTCATCGGGAATACCGTTGCCATTGGAATCGGTGCGCGGTTCGCCCTGCGTCACGTTCACCCAGCCGCCGACATCGTCCGCGCTGTCGGGGATGAAGCCAGTGCGGGTGCGTACTTCCTCGATCACGCGCGCATCGATGGCGTCACGATAGAAGGAGGCGCCGGCGCGCTCCAGCACGCGCTCATAGGCGTCTTCGGCCGAAACGGTTGTCACTTCGCCTGCCGGGAAGGCGCGGTCCACGAAGGTGCGGTCAGGCGCCGCCGAGCGCACCAGATTGAGCTGGGGCAGAAGCTGGCCATCAACGGTGTTGCCCTCGAAGAAGGCCCGGCCCGTTACATTGCGCATGTAGAAGATGACCGGGCCCAGGGTTTGCGGGCCCTGCACATAGGCATTGTTGATGAAGTTGTATCGCGCGACCGAGGCCGGATCGAGATCGGTGCCTGCCGCATAGTGATAGTCAAAGCCCTCGCGGCCATAGAGCATGTCGCTGACAAGGCCTTGCGCAGCCGTGTAGTCGAAGCTGTCGCGCGCAGGCGTCCAGTTCCAGAAATCAGTCTCCGCACCGTGGCCCCAATTGTAGAAGACGTTATTGCGGAAATCGAAAAGTATGCCCTCCGGGTCCATGTAGGGCGTCGCATAATTGCCCACGCGCGGCATGCGCGAATGGTTGTGCGCCCACAGATTGTTCAGCCAGGAATAGCGCGCGCCATGGCTGCCCCGGATCAGGCTGCCATAGGCACGGTCGCCCTTTTCATGGCCCGCATCGTAAAGCCCCTCAGAAATGATAGACCATTGCACGGTGACATAGGAGAGGTGATTGCCGCCCCGTTCGGGGTCGAAGCTCTGGGAGGCGGAGAGGTTTTCATCGATAGCCCAGCTGGTGGAGACATGATCCACGATGATGTGCTGGCCGCCCCGGATGGAGATGGCGTCATCTTCGTGACCGGACTCGCTACCCATGCGCGAGCGGATATGACGGATGATGACGTGATTGGCGTTGATGGTCAGGTCATAGTTACGCAGCGTCACCCCGCCGCCCGGTGCGCTCTGGCCTGCGATGGTGATGAAGTCGTTGCGGATGATCAGCGGGCTTTGCAGCTGGATGATCCCGTCGACCTCGAAGATCACGATACGCGGACCTTCCGCGTTCACCGCCTCGCGCAAGGAACCCGGACCGGAATCGTTCAGATTGGTCACCTTGAAGACCTGTCCGCCGCGCCCGCCAACCGCATAGCGGCCAAAGCCTTCCGCCCCCGGAAAGGCGGGAATGTCACCGGGCTCCACGAACCAGGGCGCAGGTTCATCGCTCAACGGGTGGATATCGGGCGCGGCTGGCACCCGGTCAGGGCGGGCAGCAGCAGCGGCCAGGGCGGCAGCGGCCTGTTCCGGTGTCGTGATTGTGGGGTCGCGGCGTTCGGCTGCCGGAGTGGTGGCGGCGTCTTCGCCCGTATTGCCTGCCGGTCCGGGCGAACAGGCAGCCAGAAGGGCAATGGCGGCTATGCCAGCGAAATACTTGCGCATTTTCGTCTCCTCCCGCTCCCGCCCGTTATCCCGGACTGGAAGCATCATCGTTATTTTCCGGCCCGGCGCAAAATCACCTGATTTGCAAATCGCGCTTGCCAACTGTGCCGGTGTTCGTAAGTATGTCCCTTAATGACACCGGTTACCATGAGGACAGCCTAACGGCTCACAGCCGCGGACGGAAGCCCTCAATGCGCAAAACCGCACGAGAGACAAAAACGACAAGAAAAACCGCTTGCGCCCGCGCAGCGGATTCGGGGCAGGAACAATAAGGGACGCGCCATTGATGGCTCGCAGTTCAAATATCGAGGCCATATCGGCAGCGTTTGTGACCGCGCGCAGCGAGGCCGCAGCGGTGAGGGATTTCCCTGGCACACTGCCTGAAACGCTGACCGAAGCTTATGGTGTGCAGGACCGTTCCATCGCTGCATGGGGCGACGACGTGGCGGGCTGGAAGATCGGCATGATCCCTCCCGGCTTCCGGTCAAAAGCGGGCGCGGAGCGTCTAGCAGGGCCGATTTTTGCCCGTCAGATCATTCAGGATCGTCCGGGCCTTGTTCACTCCATGCCGGTCTTCGAGGGCGGGTTCGCCGCCGTCGAGGCCGAGTTCGTCTTCCGCCTGAAATCTGGCCTTGATCCGGCAGCGCCGGTGACGCCGGAAAGCGTGTCGGACATTATCGCTGCCCTGCATGTCGGAGTGGAGATCGCCTCCAGCCCGTTTGCAGGCATCAATGATCTCGGCCCCATGTCGGTGGTCAGCGATTTTGGCAATAATAACGGGCTGATCGTCGGCGGTGAGATCGCTGACTGGCAGTCAGTCGCACCGGAAAACCTGCCTGCCCGCGTCGATATCGATGGCGTGACGGTGGGTGAGGCGAGTGCGGGCGCCATCCCCGGCGGGCCGCTCGGCGCGCTGTGCTTCCTGGTGGAGCTGTGCCGGGTGCGTGGCATCGCTCTAAAAGAAGGCGATTACATCTCCACCGGTGCCGCCACCGGTGTGCATGAAGCGGCCATCGGGGCGTCGTCGATTGCCGATTTCGGGCCCCATGGCCAGATCGCCCTGCACCTTGTCGCGGCTGAGGGTGCCGTCCCTGCCAAGGTAACAGCGTAGACTTATCGCCCCTTCATCGCCTCGGCGGCGCGGGCATTGGCGGTGATCGCGCCCCAGTTGCCGCTGGCAATGTCCTTTGTATCCGCGATCCACGACCCGCCGACGCACACAACGTTGCCAAGCGCGAGATAGTCCGGCGCGCGCTCGCGGCTGATTGAGCCGGTGGGGCAGAAGCGTATATCGGGCAACGGCCCGGCGAGGGCTTTCAGATACGCGATCCCGCCCGCAGGCTCTGCGGGGAAGAATTTGAGCACCTCAAAGCCCTGTTCGCGCGCGGCCATCGCCTCGCCTGCGGTCGCAACGCCCGGCAGGCAGGCAAGCCCCGTCGCCAGCATCGCCTCTCCCAGAGCAGGCGTCAGGCCGGGGCTGACAAGGAAGGCCGCGCCTTCGCGCGCTGACTTGGCGGCATCGTCGGGTGTACGCACCGTGCCCATACCGACAATCAGCTCCGGCGCAGCATCCTGCATGGCCTTCATCGCATCAAGGGCGATGGGCGTTCGCAAGGTGAGCTCGATCACTTTCAGCCCGCCTGCTGCCAATGCCTTGGCAAGCGGGGCAGCGGTGTCCATGTGCTCTACGGTGAGGACCGGAATGACGCTCGCTGCGTCGATAACCGATTGCAGGCTGGGCGGGGTCATGCGCGCACCTTCTCAACTCTTCTGGAGGGTTCTGCAAGGCCCGGCAGGGCCATGGCCCCTTCCTCGGCGGTGGAAACCTGTGAGCGCATACCGGCGAAGAGCTCGCGGCCAAGCCCGGAATGGCTGGCGGTGAGATCGCAGCTGGCCGGGTCCCGCGCGGCAAGTTCGCTGGCGTCCACCCGCACCTCAAGGCGGCAGCTATCAGCATCGACACAGATCACATCGCCGTCGCGCAGCCTTGAGATCATGCCGCCAGCCAGTGCTTCCGGGCTCAGATGGATGGCGGCGGGCACTTTGCCGCTCGCGCCGGACATGCGCCCGTCGGTAACAAGTGCGACCTTGAAGCCTCTGTCCTGCAGCACCCCCAGCGCAGGGGTCAGCTTGTGCAGCTCAGGCATGCCGTTGGCCATCGGGCCCTGAAAGCGCACCACGACTACGCAGTCGCGCTCCAGCTCCCCTTCCCTGAAAGCGGCCAGCATGGCGTCCTGACTGTCAAAGACGAGGGCAGGCGCTTCGACCACGCGGTGTTCCGGTTTCACGGCAGACACCTTGATCACGGCGCGGCCCAGCGGGCCGTCCAGCACGCGCAAACCGCCATCTTTTGCTACGGGATCGGAGGCCGGACGCAGCACGTCGCGATCGAGGCTCTCTGTTGCGGCCGGGCGGAAGGCAAGGGCATCTCCGGCCAGAAAGGGCTCGGTCGCAAAATCGGCAAGGCTGTCTGCGCCGAGGGTCAGCACATCACCGTGTAGCAGGCCCGCTTCGAGCAGCTCCCTCACCAGAAAGGCCATGCCGCCCGCGGCATGGAAATGGTTCACGTCCGCCTTGCCGTTGGGATAGATGCGCGTCAGCAGCGGGGTGACGCGGGAGAGATCGTCAAAATCATCCCAGTTGATGATGAGCCCGGCGGCGCGCGCGATGGCCACAAGGTGCAGGGTGTGATTGGTCGATCCGCCGGTGGCGTGCAGCCCCACAATGGCGTTGACGATGGCGCGCGCATCAATGGCCTCGCCGAGCGGACGGTAATCGCTGCCCAAAGCGGTAATCTTCGCGGCGCGCTTTGCCGTCGCCTTGATCATCGCTTCGCGCAGGGGCGTGCCGGGATTGATGAAGGCCGAACCCGGCACGTGCAGGCCCATGATCTCCATCATCATCTGGTTGGAGTTCGCTGTGCCGTAGAAGGTGCAGGTGCCAGGGCTGTGATAGCTGGCGCTTTCGGCGTCCAGCAGCTGGTCGCGTCCCACCTTGCCTTCGGCAAAGAGCTGGCGGACTTCGGCCTTTCTGTCATTGGAGAGCCCGGAGCGCATCGGCCCTGCGGGCAGGAACAGCACCGGCAGATGGCCAAAGCGCAGCGCGCCGATCAGCAGGCCCGGCACGATCTTGTCACACACGCCAAGACAGATCGCGGCATCGAACATGTTGTGGGAGAGCGAAACCGCCGTCGCCATCGCGATCACATCGCGCGAGAAAAGCGACAGCTCCATGCCGGGCTGGCCCTGCGTGACGCCATCACACATGGCCGGCACCCCGCCTGCGACCTGCGCGGTCGCGCCCGCTTCACGCAAGGCCTGCTTGATGAGGGCGGGATAGCTCTCCAGCGGCTGATGGGCCGACAGCATGTCGTTAAACGCGGTGACGAGGCCCACATTCGGCCAGACAAGGTCTTTCAGCGCGCTCTTGTCTTCACCCGATGCCGCAAACCCGTGGGCGAGATTGCCGCAGGAGAGGATTTTGCGCTGTACGCCATCGGCTCTGGCCTTGGCGATCAGGTCCAGATAGGCGGCGCGCGTTGCCTTGCTGCGCTGATTGATGCGCGCGGTGACGTCTTTCAGGACGGGGTTCAAGGCGGCGGTCATGACCGGCCCCTTTCATCAGCAGGGTTCATGGCGACCAGTAGGCCTCCAGCGTGATTGTCTCATGGGTGAGGAGCGCGCGCACGGGGGCATCCTCTACCGGGCCGGGCAGCGCGGCGGCCTCGAAGGAGGCGCGCTTGTCCTCTCCGCGTATCAGCAGCGCGCAGAAGGATACGCCCTGCAATGCAGCCAGCGTCAGTGTCATGCGGTGGAGATGATCGCCGGTGACGGCGCTCTTTCTTGCCGTGATCGCCGCCGCGCGCGCACCCGCTTCGGACAGGGCGTTTTCCAGCCCCTCAGCATGGGGAAACCAGGAGAGCGTGTGGCCATCACTGCCCATACCCAGAATGGCCGCATCGAGCGGAAAAGGCAGGTCCGCAAGACGCGCCTCCACCGCTTCCAGCCCCTCAACCGGGGTATCGCCGGGGGCTTTCAGGGGTATGAAGCGGGCCTTTTCCGCACTCCCGGTCAGCAGGGTGGATCTGACGAAGCTCTCATTCGACCCCGCCTCGCCCGGTTCCACCCAGCGCTCGTCGGCGAGAACGATTGTCACCTTCTCCCAGTCGAGCTTCTCACGGGCGAGCTGCTGGTAGAGGGCGCGGGGGGTGGACCCGCCGGAAACGGCAAGGCTCGCCGCGCCGCGCCGCGTGACCGCTTCCAGCAACACCTTCACCAGCCGCGCGCACAGCACGCCGGTGGCGAGCGCCGCATCGGCAAAGGCGTGGAAGCGTGGGCCGGGCTCAGTCATGGCCGTCGAACCATTCGCGGTCATCATGGCCCAGCATGAGGGCTGCTTGCTGCGGGCCGTCCGTGCCGGCGGCATAGGCATGCAGCGTGTTCGCGCCATCCTGCCAGGCCTGGATGACCCCGTCGGTCCAGCGCCAGGCCGCTTCCACCTCATCACGGCGCATGAAGAGCGCCAGATTGCCGCGCACCACCGCCATCAGCAGGCGCTCATAGGCGTCAGGATAGTCCTGTTCGAACGCCTCGGCATAGGAAAGGTTCAGCGGCACGTAGCGCAGGCGCATACCGCCGGGGCCGGGATCCTTTGTCATCATCATCAGCTTCACGCCCTCGTCAGGCTGCAGCCGGATCACAAGCCGGTTGGGCTGCAACACCCCGGCATCGGCCTGGATGATGTCATGGGGCACCGGCTTGAAGGTGATGATGATCTCGCTGCGCCGCGCGCTCATCCGCTTGCCGGTGCGCATGTAGAAGGGCACGCCTGCCCAGCGCCAGTTGTCGATATGGGCGCGGAGGGCAACAAAGGTTTCCGTCTTCGTCGTGCCGCCCACTTCCTCGGCATAGCCGGGCACAGGCACGCCCCCGATCACGCCGGCCGTGTACTGGCCGCGCACCACATCCTTCTTCGCGCCCTCGGCGCGGATGAGGCGCAGGGCGCGCAGGACTTTGAGCTTTTCTGCCCGCACCGCATCGCCATCAAGGCTATGTGGCGGCTCCATGGCGACAAGGCACATCAGCTGGAGCAGATGATTTTGCACCATGTCGCGCAGCGCGCCCGCCCGGTCGTAATAGCCCGCGCGCTCACCGGCCCCGAGCGTTTCAGCCACCGTGATCTGGACATGGTCGATACCGTTGGCGTTCCAGACCGGCTCCAGCAGCATGTTGGCAAAGCGCAGGACCAGAAGGTTCTGGACGGTCTCCTTGCCGAGATAATGATCGATCCGGAAGATCGCGCTCTCGTCGAACACCGCGCCGACCGCCTCGTTGATGGCGCGCGCGGAATGGAAATTATGTCCGATGGGCTTTTCCAGCACGATGCGCGCGCGCGGCGTGACAAGCCCGTGCCGGCTAATCGCCGCGCAGACCGGGCCGTACACCGATGGCGGCAGAGCGAGATAGAAGACGCGGATCTTGGCCGGATCGCCGTTGAGCGCTTCTTTCAGCGCCGTCCAGCCTTCGCCTTCCCCGTCCGCGTCGGCGCGCACATAGGTGACGAGGCGTGAGAACTCCGCCCAGCGCGCCTTGCGTTCGGAATTTGCACCATTGCCGTTTACCGTCTCGGCAGCACGGGCGAGGAAGTCCTCTGTGCTCATCTCCTCGCGCGCTGTGGTGATGATGCGCGAAGGCTCGGGTATCTGCCCGTCACACCAGCGATGGAAGAGGGCAGGGATAAGCTTGCGCCGGGCGAGATCACCCGTGGCGCCGAAAATCACCATGTCAAACGGTTCGACGGGTAAGAGTTCAGCCATGCCCGTATTTCCTGACCTGATCTCCGCCAAAAAGGGCTGGCGGCCAGCCTCGCGTGCACAGCTTACCGGCTTCTTGTCTGATTAATACTGCGAGTGCGAAACACTTCACAAAAAAATTGCTTCACATGCGACAGCATGTTCGGGGCTCATCAGGCAGATTGCCCGTTGTCTGCAATTAATGCAACCGGTGTCATTTTCAAGCTGGATTGAAAATATCGGCGGTTCAGTCGAATGCCGGTCAGCGCGGTTTCGGTGTGCGATTCAGGGCGTAGGCCACAAGGCGCTTTGCCAGATGATCGCGCCAGCCTGAGGGCCTTGCGAGGCCCATCCGCGCCAGCTCGGCATCGAAACCGGCCGGTCCCGCACCGGAGGTAAAGGCGCGGAGGATCGTTCCCGCCATGCCCTTGCGGGTCGCTGTTTCGGCGCCCAGCCATTCCAGTGCGGCCTTGAGGTGCTGTTCCTCGGGTGTGAGTTCGCTGCCCAGAGGATAGTCCGGCAAAAGCCCGGCTTCCTTCGCCTCGGCCAGCGTTTCGCGCAGGCGTTCCGGCGTGTTCTGGCGGGCCTCGGCCGGCAGTTGGTAGCCGGCTTCCAGCTTGCCAGCGGCTTTGGCCTGATCGAGGAAGGCGTCCTGGAACCGGCTGTCGGTGATGGCGGCCAGTGCGATGGCAACCTCCCGGTCGGTCCGTCCGCGCAAATCTGCCGCGCCGTATTCGGTGATCACGATATCGCGCAAATGGCGCGGCACGGTCACTTCCGCGCCGCCCTGCCAGACGATGTTGGACGCTGTCTTGCCCTTGGTGGTACGGGTGGCGCGCAGCAGGATGACGGAGCGGCCGCCTTCCAGCTCATGGCCCATGGCAGCGAAATTGTACTGCCCGCCCACCCCGCTTACCACGCGCCCGTCCAGAAGCGTGTCGGACATGGCCGCGCCGCGCCCGTTGACCAGCATGGCGGTGTTGATGAAACGCGCATCGCGCCGTTGCAGGCGGGCGATTTCCTCATAGCCGAAGAGATCATTGACGAAGGAGACGCCGGTCATGTCGATGCGTGCCCGGGCCTCATCGCTCATGGCGCGCAGGCGCTCGTAAAGGGCCACAGGACCGGCAAAGAAGCCGCCATGCAGGGCGATGCCTTCATCGTCTTTCAGGCCTGCAGGGTCGTCCAGCAGGGCCTGTTGGCGTTCCGGGTCCATCACTACCCGGCGCTTGATGATGCCGGCCTCGTAGAGGTCGAGCAGACCAAGGGTCAGCATCTCGCTGCACCCGAAGAGCCCGTGCTCGAAAGGCTCATCTCCGCCGCAGGCCACGTGCAGGGGCGTGTTGGCCCCGATGGTTTTGATGAGGCCGCGCCAGGCATCGTTCTTCTCATGACGCAGGCGCAGCGCCCCTGCCACTGCATCGGACAGCGCGCCGATGCCGGTCTGCAGCGTGCCGCCATCTTTCACCAGCGCACTGGCGTGCAGGCCGATGGCCCAGGCGGGCAGGCTTACCTGTTCGGCCGGAATCGGAAACAGCGTGTATTCGCCTGCATCGAAAATGGCGTCGAACCAGTCCTCGGGAACGGCGGCATCCCCGCCCATGAAGGGCAGGGCCGCATTGAGCTCGCCCAGCACCACGGCCTTTTCTCCTGCGGCCGCCTTCGCCTTCAGGGCCGGGATCAAGTCGCGCGACAGGTCGGTATTGCATGCAAGGCTCACCTGACCGTCAGTCCCGGGCGCGATCATCTGTGCGGCGACGTTCAGGCCGGAATTGAGGATGGTGCGCGCGGCATGGGTGTAGTTGGCGCTGACATAGTCGCGCTGGGCGGATGCATTGTTCAACAGACCGCCCGGCGGCAGGAAAAACTCCTTCACCCGCACGTTCGATGGCAGGGCGTTCTTCCGCCGGTCAGAGGCGTAATCCAGAGAGGGATATCCATCATACAGCCGCTCGGCGATGGGACCCAGCAGACGTGCAGCCAGTGCATTGGGCGCGCCGGGAACTTCCAGGGTCAGCGCCGTGAAGATGGTCAGGTCGATCTCGGGATCGGTCTTGGCGCGGGCATAGAAGGCATTGGCGATATGGTTGGCCTTGCCCAGCGCCAGTGGCAGGCCGAGCACGATGGTCTTGCCGACCCGTTCTATGGCCAGATCAACGCACGCGTCGGCGCTGTCGGCGCGATGCGTGTTGGAAAGGTTTGCGGGCATGGAGGGACTCTGCGTGTCAGCTTCTTGACGTTCAGCCTAGCCGGACAGCCACAGTGTTGTCATCGGTCAGCCAGGCTGAGCCGCTTGACAATAATAGCGCGCGCCAGCGAGCTTTCGTTCCCTGAAGGGCTGGGCAAGGCCCGGTACAACGGAGCCGTCATTCATGATGCTGCGGCATTTCACGCAACACCCTGCCGACGCCGGCCAGTCCTATATCCAGCATATGGGATTTGCCCTGCGCGTGGCCGGACTGCTTATCTGGGCCGCGCTGGCCGCCATCATTCACGCCCTCTTGCCCTTCGTCTTCCAGACCACGGCCTCGCGCATCATCGCCAGGCTTCACGCCGGGATCACCGGCAAGGCTTGCCATCCCGATCAGGGCTGACCTTCAAGCGGCCAGATCATCGGGATCAGGGTTACAGTCACCAGCATCACGATGATGTTGAGCGGCAGGCCCACCTTAACGAAATCAGTGAAGCGGTAATGGCCCGGCCCGTAGACCAGCGTGTTGGTCTGATAGCCGATGGGTGTGGCAAAGGCCGCGCTGGCACCGATCATCACTGCGATCACATAGGGGCGCGGGTCCAGCCCCGCTGCGGTGGCAAGAGCAATGGCAACCGGCGTCATCACGATGGCCACTGCGTTATTGGTTACGGTTTCGGTGAGGACCGAGGTTGTTATATAGACCGCAACCAGCAGGGCCAGGGGCGAAGCGATGGCGAGCAATGGCCCGGCGGCCGATACGATTAGCTCAATCGCCCCGGTGTTCTGCAGGCTCGCACCGATCGCCAGCATCGAGACAATCAGCGCGAGTATCCGCCAGTCAATGCTGTCAAAGGCCTCTTCCGGGTCAAGGCAGCCGGAAAACAGCACCACCGCCACTCCGATAACCGCCAGCCCCGCAATCGGCATGACGTTCAATGCTGCGAGGATCACCACACCCGCGAGGGCGAGCCCGGCTATGGGCGCCCTGTCACGCCGGTAGGCGAGGTCGGTAGGCGAGGACAGGTCCACCAGCCCCAGATCGTTGGACATGCGCTCAATGTCTTCAGTAGCGCCTTCCAGCAGCACGCTATCGCCCACATTCAGGCGCACCCGGCCCAGATGCTCGCTAATCTCGCCTCCATGGCGGTGGACAGCCGCAACATAGACGCCAAAGCGGCGGCGCAGCCGGTAGGATTTGAGCGGCGCGCCGGTCAGCCGGCTGCCCGGTGCTACCACGGCTTCCACGAGGATTGCCTTGCGTTCTGACAAGGCTTCCAGATCATCGGATCCGATCAGCAGATCGCCCTCGCGCTTCAGTGAGAGCACTTCGCTCATTGGCGATTCCAGGACCAGCCTGTCGCCTGCCTGAAGAGTCACATCATCGAGTTCGTGGCGCAGGGTCAGCGAGTTGCGCACCACATCCAGCAGGCGCACATCGCGGCTCTTGAACAAGCCTAGCGCGGTGGGTGCCCGTCCGATCAGGGGTGAGTCGTCGGGCACGATGGCGTCGGTGATGAAACGTACTGGTCCGAGATCGCTGAGCGCGGAAAAATCCTTTCTTTCGGGCAGCATGCGTGGTGCGACGATCATCAGGTAGAGCACGCCGGTTACCGCAATACACGCGCCCAGCCCGCTGATTTCGAATATGCCGAATGGCTCCATGCCTGCGCCGCGCGCCACGCCGTAGACCAGCAGATTGGTAGAGGTGCCGATCAGGGTGCAGGTGCCACCGAATATCGCGCAATAGGAGAGCGGCATGAGCAGGCGTGAGGGTGCCATATCGAGATCGCGCGCCAGCGTGATCACCACCGGTATCAGCATCATCACGACGGGGATGTTGTTCATGAAGGCCGATACGATGACCGTCATCAGCAGCATGGACCCGATGACGGCCCATCGGTTGCCGCTCACATGCCGGCGGACCATCTGTGTCACCTGCAGCACCGCGCCTGTCCGTACCAGGGCCGCCGACATCACGAACATGCATGCGATCGTCAGAGGCGCGGAATTGGCCATCGCGCCGATCATGGATTCGGTGGTCAGAAGGCCCAAAACGAGAAACACCGCCACTGCGCCAATCGCCACCATTTCCGGCGGGAAGCGCTCTGATGCGAAAACTGCCAGCAGCACGCCCAGAAGGCCGAGCGCCAGCCATCCCGCATTGGGTCCCAGCCATTCGATCATGTATGTGCTCCCGGCTCCGGCGCTGATTTATTCATCCGCGCGCGCCGGTGTAAACTGTTCCAGGGCGGCAGACGAAAAAATACTCAATGTGCGCATTTCCCTTTTGAAATACGCAGTCTGGCGTAACTATGCTGCGGGGTCATCCGCCCTCGCGGGACCATTGCCGGTTTCTGTCCGGACGGGCGTGCGTTAGGGTGGTTCTAGCTATCTGGGGCAAATCATGTTCGGTGGGCGCAAGGCCGAAGAACGTCGGCGTGAGGAAATACGCGTGGCGGGCGCTGCCTGCGACAATGCGCTGGCCGCATTGCGTGCTGACAACCTGTCAAAGGCCAAGGCCGAGCTGGCGGCCGTGCCCAAGCGCATCGACTTTGCCGATATCGGTTGGAAGGTGGAGCTCGTGGCGGCGATGCTCGATCTGGCCGCCAGCCGGCGCAAGCAGGCCGTCATCCGGCTGACCACCATCTGTTCGCGTCTGGACGAGACCGACTTGTCGCGCGACGACAAGGGCTATCTGCGCCTGTTCGCGCTCTACCGGGCCATCGAGGCGTCCAAGGACGGCAAGGCTCCGCAGGAGTTACGTGATCTGGTGGACGATTTCCGCTTCGACCACACGCTGGTCTCTGCATCGCTGAAAGCAGGCTTCCCGCTGAAGAAGACGGAGGAGGCCCAGCCCGCGCCGCCGCCCATGGCGCGCCCGGACACCGCCGATCCCTTCTAGCCTAGCGCCGTAGCGACGCTGCGTTCAGGCTGTCCCAGCGCCGCGGGCTGGAGAGCATGGAGCGCACATATTCCATGTTTGCAGCCGCCATTTCCGGTGTGGAATCGATCAGCGCCACGCGTTCAGCCTCGGCAAACTGCCCCTGCAGGGCAAGGACCAGCGCCAGGTTCTGACGCACCTGCGGAGTGGCCAGATCATTGTCCATCGCGCGGCGCAGAAGGCTCTCGGCCTCGGCCGGTTCACCGGCCAGCGCGTAGGACAGGGCGAGGTTGGAGATGATGGAGGGCTCCTGCGGGGCCAGTGTCATGGCTTCCTGAAACCGCGCACGCGCCGCCGTGCTGCGCCCGGCCTGTTCCAGCGCCACGCCCAGCGCATTGATCACGCGCCAGTCATCCGGCCGGGACCGGGTCACCCGGGTCAGCGGCTCGATGCCCTGCTGGCCGCGCCCTTCGCTCGTCAGTGCAAGGCCATAGGCGGCCTGCAGGTCAGTGTCTTCCGGGTAGAGGGCCAGCGCCTGCCGGGCCACTTCGATGGCGCGCGGACCGCTGCCCAGCTGGCGCAGTACACGCGAGAGCGCGGCGGCCGCTTCCCGGTCGGCGGGATTGAGTTCATAGGCTTCCGCCCAGAAGGCCGCCTGGGTGAGCAGGTCCTGGCGCCCGATGGCGGCGCGTTCCTCTGCCGTTGCCGGCACCAGCGAGCGCGATTCCAGCTGCGTGGTCAGCGCGGCCTCCTGCGCCGTGGGCGGGGCCGCCGTCGTGGCGCAGGCCGACAGGCTGACGCTGGCAGCCATCATGATGGCACTAGCGGACAAACATGCGCGCATGGTCTAACCCTGTAAGCCGGTTGCGATGGAGCCACATCGTTGACCGGTCTGGTCAAGAACCCGTTAACGGTTTGCCGCCAGTTCCGCCCTGCCTGATGTCCGCAAGATAGCGAGAAGAGTTCTGATGCCGTTTTCCTTCGCCCAGCCCGATGATCTTCCGCGCATTGTCCGTTTCTGCGCCAGAGCCGATCTTGATGCCGTTCTGGCGCGTCTTGGTGATGAGAGTGCCGCCCATGTGCGCGCGGCGGGCTTTGCGGCGCGGTCCGGTGAATGGGTGACCCTGCCGGTCACAGGCGAGGCGCTGTTTGGCGTTGGAGACGGGGCAAGCCCGTTCGAAGCCGGGGCCGCGCCGCTGACCCTTCCTGAAGGCGTCTGGCAGGCCGGTGAATATCCGGCCGGCTGGGATGCGACCGTGCTGGCCACCGCGCTGGGGCTTGGAAGCTATCAGTTCACCCGCTACCGCGCCGCGCCGCGCAAGCCCGCCCGCTTCATCTGCCCGGACGGGGCCGACGAAGCCGAGGCACTGCGCATCATTGCCGGGGCGTGGCGCTGCCGGGATCTGGTCAACACGCCTGCAGGCGACATGCTGCCAAGCCATCTCGAAGCGGTGGCCAGGGATATCGCGAAGGCCGGCAAGGCGAAGATCAGCGTCATCAAGGGCGATGATCTTCTGAAGAAGAATTATCCCATGATCCATGCGGTAGGCCGGGCGTCCACCGATGCGCCGCGCCTGATCGAGATCCACTGGGGCGATGATACCCATCCGCGCGTCGCGCTGGTGGGCAAGGGGGTGTGCTTTGACTCCGGCGGTCTGAACATCAAGGGCGGGGAGGGCATGCGCATCATGAAGAAGGATATGGGCGGGGCTGCCCATGTCCTGGCGCTGGCGCAGATGATCATGGCCGCCAATTTGCCCGTGCGCCTGCACGTGCTGGTGCCTGCGGTAGAGAACGCGATTGCCGGCAATGCCTTCCGTCCGGGCGACATCCTCCCTTCGCGCAAGGGGCTGACCGTGGAGATCGGCAATACCGATGCCGAAGGGCGTCTGGTGCTGGGCGATGCTCTGGCGCGTGCGTGCGAGGACAAGCCGGAACTGGTCATCGACATGGCGACGCTCACCGGCGCTGCGCGCATCGCGCTCGGCCCGGAGCTTGCCCCTGTCTACACCGATGATGACGCGCTGGCCGCCGATATGGCGGCCGCGGCCCTGGCTGTCGATGACCCTGTCTGGCGCATGCCGCTTTGGAAGGGATACGAATCGCAGATGGAGGGCGATATCTCCGACATGTCCAATACCGGGGCCGGGCCGATGGCCGGGTCCATCACCGCAGCCCTGTTCCTGAAGCGCTTCGTGGATGCGCCAGCCTGGATGCATATGGACATTTATGCCTGGAATCCGAAGGCGCGGCCGGGTCGGCCGTCCGGCGGGGAAATGCTGGGCGCGCGCGCGGTCTGGGAAGTGTTGAAGAAGCGCTATGGAGGCGCGCGTGGCTGAGGATTTTCAGGTCACGGCAGGTGTTGCTGCCATACGCCGCGAGCCGCGCGATGATGGCATGCAGGGCAGCCAGCTTCTCGCCGGGGAGGTTTTCAGCGTTGAAAGCGAGACAAATGGCTGGGCCGAAGGCGTGTCGCGCCATGATGGCTATCGAGGATTCGTCGATATGGCGGCGCTTTCCGCGCCGGTACTCATCCCCACGCACCGCGTGAGCGCGCTGCGCACCTATGTGTTCAGCGAGCCAGACCTGAAATCCGCGCCGCGTTTTCTGGTCTCGCTCAATGCCAAGATCGCGGCCGGACGGCGCGAGGGCAAGTTTACCGAGGCCCAGCGCCTGGGCTGGGTGTTTACCGGCCATCTCTCCGCGCTGGATGCCACCGAATCAGACTGGGTTGCCGTCGCAGAGCGTTTCCTTCACACCCCCTATCAGTGGGGTGGCAAGGAAAGCCTGGGGCTTGATTGCTCCGGACTGGTGCAGGTGAGCCTTGAGGCCGCCGGCATACGCATTCCGCGCGACAGCAAGGATCAGGAAGCCTGGGCGCGCGCGCGTTGGGCGGAGGTGGAGGCCGATGAGGGGCTGTCCGGCCTCAAGCGCGGCGATCTGGTCTTCTGGCCGGGCCATGTCGGCATCATGACCGATCCTGTCCACCTGCTGCACGCCAACGCGTTTCACATGATGACAGCCAGCGAGCCTCTGGCCCCTGCGGTGCGCCGTATCGCCCATCATCACGCTCCGATGAGCGGGATATTCCGCTCCCCCAACGCGAAGGGGTAGGGATCGCGCAGGCGGAAAAGAAAAAAGGGGCGCATCACCCGATGCGCCCCTTTCATGTCATGTGGAGGGAAGGCTTATTCGTCCTCGCCCTCGTCAGCCTCTTCCGCCGGTGCCTCGCCATTCTCGTCTTCGGTGACGACGTCCTCGCCCGGCTGGGCCAGCGGGCCGGCGCCTTCGACGAGCTCGCCTTCATACCCGGCGTCGGCGGTGCCCACCGGGGCCGGTTCTTCCGGGTCAACGGCCAGCTCCGGCTCTTCGGGAAGCGGCTCGGGGATGGGCAGCGGATCGCTGGCCATCTGGCGCATATAGGCGAGAAGATTGATACGGTCGTCCTGGCTGCGAAGGCCGGCAAAGGCCATCGAGGTGCCCGGCACATAGCGGCGTGGGGCAGCCAGATAGTCGTACATGTTCTGATAGAGCCATTCGGTGCCATCAGCGCCGTACTCGCGCATGGCGCTGGAATAGTTGAAGCCCGAGATCGACGCGACCGTGCGGCCCATGATGCCCCACATGTTCGGCCCGGTACCGTGTGCGCCGCCCTGTTCGAAGGTGTGGCATGCCACGCAGCGGCGGGCTACGCGCTCACCGGCATCCACGCTCGCGGTGGCAAGCAGCGCGCCGAAATCAACCGGCCCGGCATCTTCTTCCACGCCGGCCGTGGCGGGGCCTTCCAGCAGCGCCGGGTCGATCGGAAAGCCGAGCGTTTCCGGGGGGCGTACATCGAACACGATGTCGCCGATCTCACGCAGACCCATAACGACCAGAAGGATCGCGAGAACCGCGCCTGCTACCTTGTTCCAGAAAAGATCGCCCATCGACGTCCTCTCGCCCTGATGTGACACATATTGCGCGGCTGTTTGGCATGCCCCGCAGCGTGGTGCAACACTCTGACGCTATCTTGCGCCCGTGAAACTGCACCCCGCCCCCGTTTGCCCGCTTTGTCTAGCCCTCTAACATGCGCCAGCGAATGAGGCAGGTCGTCGCGCCTACTTGGCGTTCAGCCAGGTTTCGACCAGCAGGCGCGATACCGAATAGTGCGGGGGCGCCCAGCGCATCATCTCGCCCTGATAGAGTTCGCGGGTCTCCTCGCGGGTAAACCAGCGCGCATCTTCCAGATCGTCGCGCGCGACCGGTTCGCCGGGCTCTATCTCTGCCATCAGCCCGATCATCAGCGTGGACGGGAAGGGCCAGGGCTGGCTGGCGACATAGCGCGCGGAGACGACCTTCAGGCCCGTTTCCTCGAAGGTCTCGCGCGCGCAGGCCTCCTCGATGGTTTCGCCCGGCTCCATGAACCCGGCGAGCGTCGCATACATGCCCGGCGGCCAGTCCGGCTGGCGGCCCAGTACGCACCTGTCCCCGCTATAGGGCAACATGATCACGGACGGGTCGGTACGCGGGAAATGCTCGGTGCCGCAGGACGGGCAGACCAGCTTCGTGGCCCCCTCATGCGGTTCGTTCGGCGCGCCGCAATTGGAGCAGTAGGTGCGCCGCCGGTGCCAGTTCAGTATGGCACGGGCCCGGCCGAGTATGGCGGCCAGATTCGCGTCGGCCATCATGGTCGCGCGGCGGAAGTCCACACCGGGCGGTGTCGCGCCGGGCTCCGCGGTTGCCCCGAACCAGGGCGTTTCACCCTCCAGTCCCAGAAAAACCAGTCCCGGCGGTGTCAGGCGCAGTGTTGCCGCCTCCAGCGGGTGAAGTACCAGCGGCTCACCTGTTTCGCCGAGCACGACATCGCCCTTGCACAGAATCACCGTGCGGGCGGCCGGGTGTGCCCGGCAGGCGGCGACAAAGTCCGGATCGGTGCGCTGCGGGCCGGCATGGACTAGGGGCGAATGGGTGAAGGTGAGCTTCATGGGGAAAACCGGTCGGCGGGCAGGGGCCTGATTGGTCGGCCATATGGTCCTCCGGCGCAAGGGCGAAACCTGCCACCTATCAGAAAGTGCGCGAAAGACACATCTATGATTGTCCGCGGGCTCGCGGGATGATTGCTGAAACATGTATAAAAATATATATTTGCGGCAATCGAGCCTTAATTGCCACCAATTTGCCATAGTCCGTGTCCGGAAAGACACACAAGCGTTCTGCGCTGCTTGAAACTCTGTCTGTCCGGCTTGCGGGCTGGCCCGGACTGACCCCATTTCGTGCGCACGGGGCCTGGGGGCTCCCAAACACAAAATAAGGTCGACAACAATGAAATCTCTCCTCCTCGCCGTTTCCGCGGTTGCTCTGGTCGCTGGCGCTGCTTCCGCTCAGGAAGGCCCGTTCCGCGTAGGCGCCGGCTATCAGGTGATCGACACCGATGGCGCCACCTATGACGCGCTGACCCTGCGCGGCAGCTACGACTTCAACCAGTTCTTCGCCGTCGAAGGCGACCTGCTGGTTGGCCTCGGCAGCGAGAACGTCACTGTCGGCAACACGACCGTGAAATCCTCCATCGATTACGGTGTTGGCGTTTACGGCGTTGCCCAGTATCCGCTGACCGAGCAGTTCACCGTGTTTGCACGCGGCGGCTATGTCTATGCTGACGTGGAAGGCTCCATCGGCGGCGTGACGCTCAGCAACAATATCGACGGCTGGGCCTTCGGCGCTGGCGCCGAATGGGCTTTCAACGGCCCGAACGCGGTGCGTTTCGACTACACCCGCTATGACTTTGTGAACGGCAATGGCAATGCGGACGCGCTCGGCATTTCCTACGTCCGCCGCTTCTAGTCTTATCGCGGTTTGAAGACATGCCGGGGCGGCTTCCCGCCCCGGCATGACAGACCCCCGCATCGCCAGATGCGGGGGTTTTTGTTTGCGCTCTTGACGCAAATGCGAATTATTCGCAACTATGGATGTGAGCCTTACCAAGCGAGTCGCCCCATGGACATCTGCCGTCAGCTGGACCCCCGCATCATTCCCTTCGCACCACGCCGGGCGGAGCATGAGAGAGCGCTGGAGCCGCGCGTGCGCGACTGGCTGGTCACGCAAAGCCTCGTCCTTGATGACTGGCTGGAGCGGCTGGTGGCGGAGAATGCCGACACGCGCCTGATCGCCCTTTTGAGCCAGCATGCCGCTTTCCTGCGTGAAACGCTGGAAGAAGGCTGACAGCGCGCTTGCGGAAGCCGCCTTCGATCCCGATACTAGGGTCAGGAAGGCCGGCGGCGGACGAGCCCCTCGCCAACCCGGTCAGGTCCGGAAGGAAGCAGCCGTAACGAGTTTCGGTTCGGGTCGCCGTCCGGTCTTCCGCCGCCTTCCACGTCTTCTTGCTGCCGCCCGGCCCGCCAAGGACCCCTGCCATCATGGACGATATCGAGACAGATACGGACACGATGGACCAGGCGGGCGAGGATGCCGGCCCGGCCCTTCCCGGTCTTGATGCGCCTGCCACGCCTGCCGGTTATCAGGTGCTGGCGCGCAAATACCGCCCTCAGCGCTTTGCCGACCTGATCGGTCAGGACGCCATGGTGCGCACGCTGACCCACGCCTTTGCTGCCGGACGCATCGCCCATGCCTATATGCTGACCGGCGTGCGCGGTGTGGGCAAGACGACGACGGCCCGGCTGATCGCCCGCGCGCTGAACTATGACAGCGACGCCCGCAAGGGACCCTCCATCGAGATCGACCCGCCGGGCATCCATTGCGATGCAATTGCCCGCTCGGCCCATGTCGATGTGCTGGAGATGGATGCGGCTTCGCGGACCGGCGTCAATGACATACGCGAGATACTGGACGGGGTGCGCTATGCGCCCGTTTCCGCGCGCTACAAGGTCTACATCATCGACGAGGTGCACATGCTGTCCACCTCGGCCTTCAATGCGCTCCTGAAGACGCTGGAAGAGCCGCCGCCGCATGTGAAATTCATCTTCGCGACAACCGAGATACGCAAAGTGCCGGTAACGGTGCTGAGCCGCTGCCAGCGCTTTGACCTCAAGCGCGTGCCGCGCGAGGCGCTGACCACGCATCTGGAAGGCATCTGCGCAAAGGAAGGCGCGGTGGTGGAAGCCGAAGGCCTTGCCGCCATCGCCCGCGCGGCAGAGGGCTCGGTGCGCGATGCGCTCTCGCTTCTCGATCAGGCCATCGTGCAGGGCAGCGAGGCTGGCCCTGTCAGCGCCGCGCAGGTGCGCGACATGCTGGGTCTCGCTGACCGGTCACGCGTGCTGGACCTTCTGGAAGCCGCGCTCTCGGGCGAGGGCGAAAAGGCGCTGGGCGAGTTGGCCCACCAGTATGATGCCGGCGCTGATCCGCAGGTGCTGATGCGCGATGTCCTGGACTATCTGCATGCCATGAACCGGCTCAAGGCCGCCGGCAAGGGCGCCCAGATCGGCGAGGCAGCGGAAACGGTGGAGCGTCTGCACGCGCTGGCCGAAAGTCATTCGCTCGCCAGCCTGTCACGCCTGTGGAAGACCGCGCTGTCCGGTCTTGAGGATGTGCGCAGCGCGCCCGATCCCATGGCCGCAGTCGAGATCGCCATTATCCGCCTGATGAGCGCGGCGAGCCTGCCCGGCCCTGAAGAGGCCGCCCGCCTGATCGCCGCGATGGCACAGGGCGGCGGCATGCCCGAATCGGCTCCTTCCGCCCGGTCAGAGGCCCCCAGGGCGCAAGCGGAAGACAATGCGCACGGTGAGGCTGACAATGAAGCGCCGGTCATGGCGGGCGGCCCTGCCAGCCTGGCCGATCTCATCGCCATGCTGGACGCTGAACGCGAGGTGCTGCTGAAAGACCAGGTGGAGCGCTTCGTGCGCCTCGTCTCGATCGGGAAGGGCAAGCTGGTCTATGAGGCGGCCGGCGGCGCGCCTGATGACCTCTCGGGCAAGCTGGCGGCCTTTCTGCAGGCTGAGACAGGTCAGCGCTGGCTGGTCGATAGCGGCGGGCGTGCGCCCGGCGCCGAAACCATGCGCGAGCGTGCCCGGCGCGAGACCGAGGAACGCCGCGAGCGGGCTCTACGAGACCCGGCTGTGGTGAAGGCCATGACCCTTTTCCCCGGCGCGGAGTTGGAAGCCATCATCGCGCCGGAAACGCGCGCCGAACCATCTGAAGAACCCGCTGCCCATCAGGAGCGAAAGCCATGAAAGATCTTGCCGGCCTGATGAAGCAGGCCCAGGAAATGCAGAAGAAGATGAGCGAGGCCCAGGCGCGGCTCGACGAGGTCGAAGTGACCGGAGAGTCCGGCGCGGGCCTGTTGCGCATCACGCTCACCGCCAAGGGCGAGCCGCGAAAAGTGTCCATTGACCCCTCGCTTATTGACCCGTCCGAGCCGGAAATTCTCGAAGACCTGTTCCTTGCCGCGCTCGCCGACGCCAAGCGCAAGGCCGACCAGGCCCAGGCCAAGCTTCTCAGCGAAGCGGCCAGCGGGCTTGGCCTGCCCCCGGGCTTCGACATGCCGTTCGGGGTGAAGTCCTAAGGCTGTCCAACCGCCATCGGCCCTTTAGTCTCTGACGTGATTGCGGGGCGATTCGGCCCGGCGCGCGGAGCATCGTCCCATGGCAGGCACGGCAGGCCCTGAAATCGAACGGCTTATCCAGCTTCTGGCAAAGCTGCCGGGACTGGGCCCGCGTTCGGCCCGCCGGGTGGCGCTGCACCTGATGAAGAAGCGCGAAGCGCTGATGGAGCCGCTGGCCGCTGCGCTTGCCGAAGCGGCCGAAAAGATCCGCCCGTGCAGTGTTTGTGGCAATCTGGATGTCTCCGACCCCTGCACAGTCTGCCGTGATCCCAAGCGCGCGGGCGGGGTGATCTGTGTGGTCGAGACGGTGGGAGACCTCTGGGCGCTGGAGCGGGCAGGGGCGTATGCAGGCCGCTACCACGTTCTCGGCGGCGTGCTCTCCGCGCTTGATGGGGTCGGCCCGGATGATCTCAACCTTGCAAGCCTCATAGAGCGGGTGAGCACGGAAGGCGTCAGCGAGGTGATCCTGGCGCTCAACGCCACCGTCGATGGCCAGACAACCGCCCACGTCATCGCGGACCGGCTGGCCGGCACAGGCGCCACGGTCAGTTCGCTCGCGCGCGGTGTACCGGTCGGCGGGGAGCTCGATTATCTCGATGATGGCACGCTGGCCGCCGCGTTCCGGTCACGGCGGCCGGCTTGATGTCCCTCGTCCTTCGAGACGCTCGCTAACGCTCACCCTCAGGATGAGGGACATCCGACAGCCCTCATCCTGAGGAGGCCTGAAAGGCCGTCTCGAAGGACGAGGGCTGACCCGCCTTACTCGGCCGGCACGAGCCGCAGCACACGGCCCTCATCGCTGTCAGTGGTGATGTAGAGGAAGCCGTCCGGGCCGTTGCGCACGTCGCGGATACGCTCCTCAAGATCCTCCAGCAGGCGTTCACGCCCGATCACACGGTCACCGTCGGTTTCCATGCGCTTCAGGTGCATGCCGGCCAGTGCGCCGATGAACACATCGTTCTGCCAGTGCGGGAAGGCGTCGCCGGTATAGAAGGCCATGCCCGAATTGGCGATGGACGGGGTCCAGTACCAGATGGGCTGTTCCATGCCCTCGCGCTCGCGGTCCTCGGTGATGATCGAGCCGTCATACTCGATGCCGTAGGTGATTTCCGGCCAGCCATAATTGAGGCCGGGGCGCAGGTGGATATTGATCTCGTCGCCACCACGCGGACCATGCTCATGGCTCCAGATCGTGCCGGTCACCGGGTGCTGGTCCAGGCCTTGTATGTTACGGTGGCCATAGCTCCAGACTTCCGGTGCGCCGCCGCCATTGACGAAGGGATTGTCGGCCGGGACGGACCCATCATCGTTCAGACGGATCAGCGTGCCGATATGGTTTTCCGGATTCTGGGATTCGGGCTCATGGCTGCCGCCATCACCCAGCGAGAGCCACAAGAACCCATTGCTGTCGAACAGGATCTTGCCGCCATGGTGACGATTGGTGGCAATGTCGAAATTGACCGCGAAAAGCTCTTCCACATCCTCCAGACGGGAGAGGTCCTCGCTCAGCCGCCCCCGGATCATCGCGGTGCGGTGGGCCTGACGGGTGCCTTGTGCGTAGGAGATGTAGAGCAGGCGGTTATTGGCAAAATCGGGGTGGGGGATCGCGTCGAAAAGTCCGCCCTGGCGGTTCACCACCACATCATCGGGCATGCCCGCGACCGGTTCATCGCGCAGATTGCCGTCGGCATCGATAATGCGCAGGCCGTCAGAGCCGCCATCACGCTCGGTGACGACCATCTCACCGGTGGGCAGGAAGCCAAGCGACCAGGGGAAGTTCAGCCCCTCGGCCACGGTTTCAACGCGGAATGTGGCCTGCTCGGTTTCATAGACGTCCTGCGCGGCAAGAGCGCCGGCGCTGGCGGTGACAAGAAGGCTGGCGGCAAGGCTGATGCGGATCATGGCGTTTCCCCATTTGCTGCGATTGGATCAACACTTAGGGTCTTCAACGCGCTTGAAAAGCAAAGCGTTCAATTTCTGACACAGACGTGATCAGGCGCAGCGCTGGCCCTTCGCGGTTCGCGCGCTTGCGAATCCGGTAAACTCGGCTCCCTTGCGCCTGTCCAGCCCGGAGCATTCTTCATGGACCCGATCAATCTTGCGCTCATCGCGGCCGGCGGCCTTGTGGTGGGCGCGCTTGTAAGCTGGCTTTTCACCCGGGGCGGGGCGGCGGGCCTTGCCGCGAAAGAGGCGCGCATTGGCGAGCTTAATACCGAGCTGGCGGCCGAACGCGCGGCGCGCAGCCGGGCCGAACAGGAAGCGGCGGGTCTGAAAGCGCGTCTGGAAGCCGACGCAGCAGCGTTTGAACGCGAGAAGGAAGGCCTTACCCGGCTCTCCAACGAGGTGCGCGAGAAGTTCCAGATTCTGGCGGGCGAGGTGCTGGACAAGTCTCAGAAAGCCTTTCTGGAGCGCGCCACCGAGACCTTCAAATCCCAGCAGGAGAAGGCCGAAGGCAGTGTGAAGGAGATCGTCACGCCGATCCGCGAGCGCCTTGAAGCTTTCCGCGCGCAGGTCGAGCAGATCGAGAAAGAGCGCGCCGCACACAGAGGTGAGCTTGGCGAGCAGATCAACGCGCTGCGCCTTGGCCTGCAGAGCCAGTCCAGCGAGACGTCAAAGCTGGTCAATGCGCTGCAGCGCTCCTCAACCACGCGCGGTCAGTGGGGCGAGCGCACGGTGGAAAACGTGCTGGAACTGGCAGGGCTTACCAAGGATATCGACTATGAAAGCCAGTATCAGGCGCGCGACAGCGAAGGCGCCGCCCTGCGGCCTGATTTCGTGGTGCGTCTGCCTGGCGGCGGGCGGTTCGTGATCGATTCCAAGGTGGCGCTGACGGCTTATCTCGATGCGGTGGAGGCGCCCGACGAGACCACCCGCAAGCAGCATCTGCGCCGCCACGCCATGCAGGTGAAAACCCATATCCGCCAGCTGGCCAGCAAGGATTACGCAAAGTCTGTGGAAGGCGCGATCGACTTTGTGGCGCTCTTCATCCCCGGCGAGAGTTTCTATTCGGCGGCCATGGAGGAAGAGCCGGGCCTGTTTGACGAGGCCATCGGCAATGATGTGATCATCGTGACGCCCTCAACCCTGCTGGCGCTCGCCAAGGCTGTTGCCTATGGCTGGCGTCAGCAGGCACTGGAGGACAATGCCCGCAAGATTGCGACGTTGGGCGCTGAACTTCATGACAGGCTGCAGACCTTCACCGAGCATCTTGGCCGGGTGGGTTCGGGCCTGAAAACCGCAACGGGCAATTACAACAAGGCGGTCGCCTCGTTGGAGGGCCGTGTGCTGGTCTCCGCGCGCCGGATGGCGGAGCTCAACACGGCAGCCGGCGCCAAGGCGCTGCAGGCACCCGATCAGGTGGAGGAAGCCCCGCGCGCCCTGACGGGTCCTGAAGAGGGCGAAAGCGCGTAAAGCTTGAACGAAATCCCTTTGCCCATTAGGTCTAGAGCCATGGCTGTACACACCATTCTAACCGTTCCCGATCCGCGCCTGAAGCTGGTCTCCAGGCCCGTTGACGGCGTGGACGATGATCTGCGCACGCTGATGGATGACATGGTGGAGACCATGTACGCGGCGGACGGGATCGGCCTGGCTGCGATACAGATCGGCGTCGACAAGCGCGTGATCGTGATGGATCTGTCTGAAAAGCGCGATAATCCGCGCTATTTTGTCAATCCGGTGATCACGCCGCTGACCGAAGAGACCCGGCCCTATAGCGAGGGCTGTCTTTCCATCCCCGAAATCTACGAGGAGATCGAGCGCCCGGCCCGGGTAAAGGTCGAGTATCTCGATTATGACGGCAATCAGCGTGAGGAGATCGCCGAAGATCTGTTTGCGGTGTGTATCCAGCACGAAATGGACCATCTCGAGGGTGTGTTGTTCATCGACTATCTCTCGCGCCTGAAACGCGACCGGGCGGTGAAGAGGGTCCAGAAACTGGTCAGATCGCGAATGGAGACTGCACAATGATGATCACCCGCCTGATGGCGACCGCCAGCATTGCCGGTCTGGCGCTTGGACTGGCCGCATGCGAGCCGGATCCGATCCCCGATCCTGAACCCGCTCCGGTACCCCCGCCTGCGACCGAGGAAGCGCCCCCGGAAGTGCAGACCGATGTTGAGGGCATGGCCGCTGCGCATGAGGAGCTGCTGGAGCAGGCCGAGGAAGCGGCTGAGGAAACCGCGCTGGGTGAACCTGCCGGCATGATGCCCGCCGAGGAGCCAGTGGCTCCCCTTGGGCTGATTGAGGGGCTGTCGGTGCATTGCGGTGAAGCCTTTGAAGGCGAGATCACCTCTGCGCCCGACGAACGTGATGCGGACTTTGCCGGTGAGCGCCTGGTCATGCATGTGCGCGAGTGCTTCGATGACGAGGTGCGCGTGCCCTTCCATGTGGGTGATGATCATTCACGCACCTGGCTGATTACGCGCCTGGATGACGGCCGTCTGCGCCTCAAGCATGATCACCGCTACGAGGACGGCTCGGAGCACACGCTGACCCAGTATGGCGGCGAAAGCGTTGCGCCGCCGGTTAGCGCGCGTGTCGAGTTTCCGGCTGATGAGTTCTCACGGGAGCTCTTCGTGCGCGAGGACATCCCTGTGTCCATCGACAATGTGTGGATCATGGAGGTGACCGAAACCAGCTTCATCTACACGCTCACCCGTCCGAACCGCTTCTTCGAGGTGACGTTCGACCTGACCAATCCGGTCGAAACTCCGCCCACGCCCTGGGGCTGGGAGGACGAAGACTAGATTTCGGACCTGATGGCTGAAACGGCGAAGGCGCGCTCCAACGGGGCGCGCCTTTTTCCTTGGGCGGGGCGCTACCGGCCCGGACTGACGAGCAGCTGGGTAGCGGCCCGCGTCACACCGGCCAGACGGCCCGTCATGCTGGTCTCCACCGAGGCGATCTGGTCGATGCGCCGGTGCAGGCGCTCTGCCACCGCCCGGGCTTTCTGTCCGCCCAGCGCGGTCGCCGCGTCCAGCGTTGCGAGCGCTGTGTCACGTACCAGCGAGGCCATGCCGGGCGCGCGCACCATGCCCGCGTGCAGATGGGTCACGTGGTTGGTGAAGTATTTCTTGTAGTCCTCATGGCCGGTGCCCATCTCGTAGCGCGTCAGCCCCATGACCGGCATCGTCTCGATCAGGCGGCAGACCAGCAGATGACCGGGCGAGTAGGGCGACATTTCCGGATCATAGGCGGCAAGCCAGGGATGGAAGGTGCCGTGCGCTTCCGGGCCGTATTCAGCCGCGATCACCCGCCCGCCTGCTCTCAGGACGAAAAGCCGGCCCTTGAGCGCGCCGCCCTTGCCTTCAAACAGTGTATGCATGAGGCGCGACGCCCATTTGGGCGCAAGCACGTCATGCTTACCCGTGGCGCGGAACTGTTCGCGCTTCCAGCCCATCAGACGGACCAGATCCACCACATCGTGGGAAATTTCCAGAGTGACCGTACCGTGATCTTCTTCAAGGCGGCGCAGGCGGCGGCGCCAGTCCTTGAACCGTTTCGGGTTTTCGGCGCGCAGCGCCTCGAAGAGCGCCTCGGCGGAGGTGCGCAGGATTGTGGCCTGCGACGGGCCGACGGGTTCCATCCCGTCTGGCGAGGTTTCCGCGCCCGTGAAGACGGCTGCAAAACGCGCGCGCGACAGGCCAGCCATGCCCAGAAGCGCGTCCACCGGCACGTGGATATCGTCCCGCGTCAATATGGCGTGCATGTCGGAGAAATTCGCGCCCACGGGCCTCGCAAATCCGCCGGGCCGCCGGTGATGGGCAAAAACGCCCGCCAGCCCGCGCGGATCCCGGTAGAGGGTGACGCGTACGTCGTCGCGTACATGTCCGCCCGCTATAGCAAAATCGGGGTGCAGGAGGGGCGAGGCAAGGCCCGTGGCCTCTGCCATGGCGATCCAGGCCGCGCGATCCTGCGGCTCCAGCCGATCTGGCGTGATTGTCTCACACTGCAACATGGCACGGCCTCCAGGCTAATTTGCCCGTTGCGTCGCATAATACGTGCCAGAGGAGAGAGGAGGCGCCGGAGCTTCGCCTGTGTGGTTAAGCGCCGGTTAACGCCTTCAGGCGCCGCACGGCGCGGCGCGCGGCGTATTTCCACCAGACCAGCCCATATTCCAGCTCCACCTCGGCCGCGCTATGGCCCACCGAGCGCGCCATGCCATCGGTGAGCTCGTTAACCTCGTCCCGGTTAATCGGAAATTCCTCTGAATGCGGGCAGCCGACGCGCCGGTGGGCCGAGGCGCGCATCGGCTCGCCTTCATCGCCCCGGATATGGTCCAGCGAGAAGGGGAAGAGGCGGCAGTCCAGCGGACGCTCCTCATAGACCGTGCAGCCCGTGCCCTGCTTGAAATAGGGACAGCCCTCGCCGCTGAGATCTGTGAGCTTGATGAAGCGATTGCTGCGTTCGATATGGAAACGGCCATCGAACTTGGCAAAGAGGCGGTCAAACTCCTCCTGCGACACCAGTGCGCCGTTGAATTTCTTGCAGCAATCCATGTCGATGCTGCAGCTCATGCATGGATTGGTCATGGCCGTCTCCCCGTTCCTTGCCGGCACCATGCGCGCAAAATCTTAAGGCCCGGCGAATGCGTCTGCGGCGCGTGTGTGACCACGGCCCCTTGCGCCGGAGCGAATTCAGGGTTAGAGCCGCCCCGCAAGAGAAAAGGAGGTCTCCGCCATGGAGATTGTTGAAGGTCTCACCTTCGATGATGTGCTCTTGCAGCCCGGTGCATCGGAAATCATCCCCGCAGACGCAGATGTGCGCACGCGCGTCACGCCCCGGATCGGGCTGAATATCCCGATCCTGTCTGCCGCGATGGACACCGTCACCGAAGCGCCGCTGGCCATTGCGATGGCGCAGGCAGGGGGGCTCGGCGTCATTCACCGCAATCTGGAGATCCTCGAGCAGGCCGAGGAAGTGCGCCGGGTGAAGCGCTATGAAAGCGGCATGGTGGTCAATCCGGTCACTATCGGCCCGGACGCGACTTTGGCCGATCTCAAAGCCCTGATGGACCATCACCGTATCTCCGGCATCCCGGTCGTTGAGGGCGGTGGCAAGGGCGGTGCAGCCGGTGCGCGGCCCGGAAAGCTGATTGGCATCATCACCAACCGCGATGTGCGCTTTGCCGACGATATGAGCGCGAGCGTGGCCAGCCTGATGACGAAAGAGCATCTCGTCACCGTGCGCCCCGGCGCCGATCAGGCCGAAGCGCGCCGCCTGCTGCATAAGCACCGTATCGAGCGCCTGCTGGTCGTTGACGAGGACGGCTTCTGCGTCGGCCTGATGACCGTGAAGGACATGGAGAAGGCGCAGGCCCACCCGAACGCCGCCAAGGATGAGCATGGCCGCCTGCGCGTGGCGGCTGCCACCACGGTGGGCGATGCGGGGTTTGAGCGCGCAGAGGCGCTGATGGACGCTGGTGTGGACGTGGTCGTGATCGACACCGCCCACGGCATGAGCGCGGCCGTGCTGGAGCAGGTGCGCCGTATCAAGCGCGCCTCCAACACCACCCAGATCGTGGCCGGCAATATCGCGACCTATGACGGCGCGCGCGCCCTGTTCGATGTGGGCGCGGACTGCGTGAAGGTGGGGATCGGGCCGGGCTCGATCTGCACCACGCGCGTGGTGGCCGGCGTCGGCGTGCCTCAGCTCACCGCCATTATCGAGGCGCGCCGCGCGGCGGAAGGCTTTGAAGGCGCGGTCATCGCCGATGGCGGGATCAAGTATTCCGGCGATCTCGCCAAGGCCATCGCGGCGGGCGCGGACTGTGTGATGATGGGCTCCATGCTGGCGGGGACGGAAGAAGCGCCCGGCGAGGTCTTCCTCTACAAGGGCCGCTCCTACAAATCCTATCGCGGCATGGGCAGTGTCAGCGCAATGGCGCGCGGCTCGGCCGACCGGTATTTCCAGAAAGAGGTCACCGATCGCATGAAGCTGGTGCCCGAAGGCATTGAAGGCCAGGTGCCCTATAAAGGCCCTGTCGGCTCGATCCTGCACCAGATGGTGGGCGGTCTTCGCGCGGCCATGGGCTATACCGGCGCGAAGACGATTGCGGACTTCCAGAAAAACGCCGTCTTCGTGCGCATCACCAATGCCGGGCTTCGCGAAAGCCATGTGCATGACGTGACGATCACCCGCGAAGCGCCCAACTATCCAAGCCCTAGCTGATGCGTGATGCCGGGCGCATAGCCGCCGCCATCGAGGTGCTTGATACCGTGCTGAACCGGCATCAGCCGGTGAAGGAAGCCATGCGCGACTGGGGCAAGGCCAACCGCTATGCGGGTTCTGGCGACCGGGCCTGGATTTCCGGCTTGGTGCTGGACAGCCTGCGCCGCAAGGCCTCTGTCAGCCATCTGATGGGCGCTGACACGCCGCGCGCTCTGGTGCTGGGTACGCTCGCCCATGAGTGGGAGACGGGGCCGGACGTTGTCGCAGCGATCTTTGAGGGCGATGAGCATGCGCCCGAAGCGCTCACTGCTGCCGAACGCGCCGGGATGACCGCCACTCTGCCAGACGACGCGCCGCTGTCGGCCCGCGCCGAAATCCCCGAATGGCTGGAAGCGAGCTTTGAGCGCGGCTTTGGCGCAGATGCGGCCCTTGAAGGGGCCAGCATGGCAGGCCGTGCGCCGGTGGATTTGCGCGTGAATGCGCTCAAGACCGACCCGGAAAAGGCGATTTCCGCCGTACGCGCGCAGATCAATGCCGAGCCGTCAGCACTGCTCACGACTGCCATCCGTATTCCGGGCAACGATCCGCGTGCTAAATCCCCGCCGGCCGATTCCATTCCCGCCTATGGCAAGGGCTGGGTGGAGGTGCAGGATATTGGCAGCCAGATCGCCGCGCTCGCCGCCGCGCCGGTGGCGGGCCTGCAGGTGCTCGATTTCTGCGCCGGTGCTGGCGGCAAGACGCTTAGCTTGTCTGCGCTGATGAACAATACCGGCCAGCTTTACGCCTGGGATTTTGACTGGCGGCGACTTCGCGCCATCTGGCCGCGCCTCGAGCGCGCGGGCGTGCGAAACGTGCAGGTGCGCGCAGGGAAAGAGGCCGAAGCCTTGGGTGATCTGACTGGCAAGATGGACATGGTCTTCATCGATGCGCCCTGCACAGGCTCCGGCACCTGGCGACGCAGGCCGGACACGAAATGGCGCCTGAAGGAAAAAGCGCTCGCCACCCGCATCTCCCAGCAGGACGAGGTGCTGGCCAAGGCCGCCAAATATGTGCGCCCCGGCGGGCGCATGGTCTATGTCACCTGCTCGGTCCTTCCGGAAGAAAATGGCGACCGGGTGGATGTGTTCCTCAAAAACAACCCGGATTTCCGCGCCGTGCCCGTGATGGATGCGCTTGCCGCCTCCGGCCAGCTCACTGAAGAGGGCGCACTCACCCTTGCCGCCTGCGCAGGCGCGCATGGTGCGCTCCAGCTCACCCCGGCGCGCACCGGCACGGACGGATTTTACGTGTGCGGACTGGAGAGGGCGGGGTAGTTCACTCCCCCCGCTCTTTCTTGCCCCTTGCCACTTCCGTGGCCAGCGCCTCCAGCTTGTGGGTCCAGAAGCCCTTGAAGCGCGAGAGCCAGTCATCGACCTGCTGCAGAGGGGCGGGTTCGAGCGTGTAGATGCGGCGCGGCCCGTCCACGCGCGAACTGGCAAAGCCATTATCGCGCAGCACTTTGAGGTGTTGGGAGACACCGGCCTGGCTGATGCCGAACTCGGCGTGGATGACCTCCACGATCTCGCCGGAGCGCAGCTCGCTCTCGCTCAGCAGTTCGAGGATGCGACGGCGCACCGGGTCTCCCAATACGTCAAAGGCGTGCATCGAGGTTATTGCTCCTCACCCTTGAAGAAGGCGGCGGTGCGTGCGGCAGCGGCGCGAGCCGCGTCTTCCGGTGCGCCCGAGGCGGCATGCGCATCGCCCCACGCCTTCGCACAGGCATCCACCAGATCGCGGTAATTTTGCGAGGCAAACCATTCGCCGCTCGCTTCCACAGGCGCGGTCACCTCGCTGCTCACATGCAGCGCGAGCCCGGCCAGCCCCAGATCCCAGCCGACACCGCCCGCGCCGGGGCCGTATTTCTCTTCCCAGTCAGGATCGACGACATAGAGATGGGTCAGCTCCAGCCGCGAATGGCCATTGCCCGCCGCGTAGAGGCGTAGCGACACCCAGCTTACCTTCCCCGAGAACTCCCACGTCACGTCCAGCGTGCGTGGCGGCTCGCACACCTTGATCTCGCCAGCCGCATTATTCTCTATCTGGAACCGGCCACCGGGGTGAAAATCACCCGATACCGGCGAGAACCAGCGCGCGAGGCGCTCCTTCGTGGTCACTGCTTCCCACAAATTCTCAATGTCCGTCGCGTAGGTGCGGCTGGCCACAATGGCGACGGCCGGCTTGCCGTCCCGCTCCAGATTGCGTACCTCGCGCGCGGTGGCCCCGATGGCCGCGGCTATATCGATCTGCATGCCTGTCTCCCGTAATTTCGATGTGACTTATATAAGTAATAGATTATATATGAGTCAAATTGATCCCACTCACCCTCTCGCCTTTGCGAAGAATCTCGGCTAATCGCTGCCCATGGATATACCTGCCGAACACGAACGCGCCCTGATTGTCGATTTCGGCTCTCAGGTCACTCAGCTCATCGCACGGCGCCTGCGCGAAAGCGGCGTCTATTGCGAGGTCCACCCCTATAACCGCGCCAATGCGGATTTCGTGAAGGATTATGGCCCCAAAGCCATCATCCTCTCCGGCTCCCCGCACTCGACGAGCTGGGAGGACAGCCCGCGCGCTGACCCCTACCTCTTCGAAGCCGGCGTGCCGGTGCTGGGCATCTGCTATGGCGAGCAGACCATGTGCGCACAGCTCGGCGGGCGGGTGGAAACATCCGACCATCGCGAGTTTGGCCGCGCCGACATCCAGATCGTGGCCGAAAGCCCGCTCCTGAAAGGACTGGGCGAGGTGGGCGACCATGAGCGCGTGTGGATGAGCCATGGCGACCGCGTGATGGCGGTGCCGGAAGGCTTCCACGCCATCGCCACCAGCCCCGGCGCACCCTTTGCGGCCATCGCGGACGAGGCGCGGCGCTTTTACGGCGTGCAGTTCCACCCCGAAGTGGTCCACACGCCGCGCGGCGCGCTGCTCCTGAAGAACTTCACCCACGCAATCGCCGGCATGAAGGGCGACTGGACCATGGCCGCCTTCAAGGATGAGGCGATTGCCCGCATCCGCGAACAGGTCGGTTCGGGCCGCGTCATTTGCGGGCTGTCAGGGGGCGTGGATTCCGCCGTTGCCGCCGTGCTGATCCACGAGGCGATTGGCGACCAGCTGGTGTGCGTCTTCGTCGATACCGGCCTGATGCGCCATGGCGAGGCCGAGGAGGTCGTCACGCTTTTCCGCGAGCACTACAATATCCCGCTCGTCGCCGCCGATGAGGGGGAGCGCTTCCTCTCCGCTCTGGACGGCATCAATGACCCGGAAGCCAAGCGCAAGACCATCGGCAAGCTTTTCATCGACGTGTTCGAGGAGAAGGCAAAGCTCGCGGGCGGGGCGGACTTTCTGGCACAGGGCACACTCTACCCGGATGTGATCGAGAGCGTCAGCTTTGATGGCGGCCCGTCCGTCACCATCAAATCCCACCATAATGTCGGCGGTCTGCCCGCCCGCATGAACATGAAGCTCGTCGAGCCGCTTCGCGAGCTCTTCAAGGACGAGGTGCGGGCGCTGGGGCGCGAGCTTGGCCTGCCTGAAGCCTTCGTCGGCCGCCATCCCTTCCCCGGACCGGGGCTCGGCATCCGTATTCCCGGTGCGGTCACGAAGGAAAAGGCCGATATCCTGCGCGCGGCTGACCGCATCTACATCGAGGAGATCAAGAAGGCCGGTCTCTACGACGTGATCTGGCAGGCCTTTGCCGTGCTTCTGCCTGTGCGCACCGTCGGCGTTATGGGCGATGAGCGCACCTATGACAGTGTGCTGGCCTTGCGCGCCGTCACATCCGTTGACGGCATGACGGCGGACTATTTCCCCTTCGACCATGACTTCCTCGGCCGCGTCGCCACGCGCATCATCAATGAAGTGCGCGGCGTCAATCGCGTGGTCTATGACGTGACCAGCAAACCGCCGGGAACGATTGAGTGGGAGTAGGGGGAAATCGGCGGCGATAGGGTGGTTTAGATGGAAAGCTGCCGAGCGTATTGTTGTTTCGTATGCGGATCTCTCAAGCTGGTTATTCAGCTTTGACTGCATGAGTGTTTGCGCCGCTTTGAGAACGTGCAACGCCCGTTTTGATGGGAAAGAGCGTTCTGGCGCAGAAAGGCGCGCAAACCGGCGTGTCTAAAATACCATCACGTTTAAAGCTGATTTATCGGACTTCGCCTGAAGAAGGGAAGCCGCCAGGATTGATACTACCGGCCATCAGCTAAAATGTTAGAGATGCCTGTGCCGCCCGCTCCCGGAGCGCTAGATGCGCCCCGGTCACTCATCAATCCTGCGCTGGCGCACGCCGGTGCCGTCGGCAATGTTCTGGCCGGGATGGACGACCACGCGCTCGCCAGCCTCCAGCCCTGCGGTAATCGCGGCGTAGTGGCCGTCATTGGCGCCCACCTCGACCATGCGCAGGCGCGCGCGGCCATTATCCACCCTGAAGACCGCCCATTGCCCCTGACGGCGGAATAGCGCGCCGACGGGGATCAGGATGGCGTCCTCCATCCTCTGTACCGTGGCGGCGGCCTCCACCCGGTAGCCGTGGCCGAGTGTGGCCCAGCTTTCGGGCGGGTCGAGCAGGTCGACGATCACGTTGACGCGCTGCTCTTCCACACCCAGCGCAGAGATTTTCAGGAAGCCGAACGGCTCAACCAGCCGGACGCGCCCCCTTAACGCCGCCCCGCCCCAGGCACGGATCTCGGCTTCGGCGCCCGGCTGGATGCGCACCGCATCGCTGGAAAGAAACTCGGCCACGATCTCCAGATCGCGCGGATCGCCGATCTCCATGACCGGCGTACCGGCCGCTATGACGCCCTCACTCTGCTCCATGACGCGCAATATCCGGCCCGAGGCTGGCGCACGCACCTGTACGGCGGGTAGGGGGCCATCGGCCTCGTCCGGCTCGATCAGGCGGATGCGGGCTGCAGCCAGCTCCGCCTCGCGCATGGAGACGCTGGCGCGCGCCGTGACGACGGCGGCATTGGCGGTGCGCAGGGCCAGCTCGGCGCGGTCGAGCCCGGCCTGTGCAATTACCTGACGCTCGTAAAGGCTGCGGGCGCGTTCGGCTTCCGCGCGCGCATTGGCCTGCTGTGCGGCAGCGCGCTGAAGATCGGCGCGGGCAAAGACGATGGCCGCTTCGGCAGCGCTCACGGCGGCTTCGGCCTCGCGCCGGGTACGTTCGTCCAGCAATACGGGATCGCCCGGCAGGATGGTGGCCACCACATCGCCCGCCGACACGGTTTCGCCTGCCCGGTTGCCAATCCGCATCAGCCGCCCGGCCAGCGGTGCGGAGACCTGATAGACCTCACGTACACGGGTGCGGCCTTCATCGCGTACGGTGACGGTGAGATCGCCGCTTTGCGCTTCAACCATGTCCACCAGTTCGGCCCTCGGCCAGAAGGCGGCGACCAGCAGGGCCAGTATGGCCAGTCCGGCGACGGCCCAGAAAACGGTGCGGAAATCGGCCTTGGGAAGGGTCATGGAGCTATTCTCCCGTTTTCAGGGCTTCGGCCATGTCCAGCCGGTCGATCTGGCGGCGGACGAGGAGGCTGGAGGCGGCGGTGATGGCCAGTACGACAATGGCGGCGAACCCGTAGGTTGCCGGTGCAATGATGAAGGGCAGGCGGAACATGTCCGAGCTCATCGCGCTGGCCATATACCAGGCAAGCCCGGTGCCGGCGGCCGCGCCCACGGGCAGGGCCAGAAGCGTCAGGAAGGCCACTTCGCCGAGCAGGATGTAGGATACGTCCCCGCGCGAAAAGCCCAGTACGCGCAGCGAGGCCAGTTCGCGCTGGCGCTCGGCATAGGAGATGCGCACCGCATTATAGACCACGCCCAGCGCGATCAGCCCGGCAAAGATGACGAAGACGAAAATCGACGTGCCAAGGCTCTCATCCATCAGCTCGTCAAGGCGCTGCATGGCCATGGTCTGCAGGCTGACACCTGCCACGACCGGGGCTTCCTTCAGCCGGGTGTAGAGCGCGTCCGTGCTGTCAGGATCGACGGTCAGGAACGCACCCGAGACAACCGGGCCCTCGCCCATCAGGCGGTTGAGATCACCGATCTCCATGCGCGCGCCAGAGCCCACATAGCTTGTCGCAATCGCTGCTATGGGCATTTCCAGATGGGGGCGGCGGCCTTCGGTGATTTCCACGCCTATGATATCGCCTGCGCGCGCACCGAGCTTGGCGGCGAGGTCTGCGGTGAGTACCAGCCCGCCCGGTGGCGGGGTGATGGTGCGGCCCTGTTCGTCGATCAGGCGCGAGAGGCTGGCCTCCAGCGGCGCGCCGATGATCGAGATGCGTTCCTGCGCCGGTCCGTGGCGCAGGCGCGCCGGGACAGCGCGGAAGGGTTCAGCCGCCATCACGCCGGGCTGGCGGGCAATCGAGAAGAAGGCCGATTGCGAGCGCGGCTCTGCAAAAACCACCGTCACGTCCTGCCTGTTGGCTATCGTGAAGCTGGTCTCGATCATCTCGTCGAGCGCGTCGGTGAAGAACATCGTGCCGATCAGCAGCGCGCCGGAGGCGGCGACGCCTGCCACGGTGAGCCCGGCTCGCCACGGCCAGCGCACGATCTGGCGCAATATCATGCGGGTCTGCTGGTCGAAGACTTTGGACTGGGTGAGGCGCGTGCCAACGGCTCTGGAATAGTCCGGCGGCGGGGGCGGCGTCATTGCTTCAGCGGGGTTGAGGGCTGCCGCCCGGCGCACGGCAAAGGCTGCACCACCCAGAATGGCCGCCAGCGCGATCCCGCCCACCAGCGCGAAGTCTGCAAGGCGAATATCGAACACCAGGAAGGGAAAGCGGAAATACTCCATGTAGAGCATTGCCATGCCGCGCCCCAGCCAGATACCTGCCGCAGCCCCCAGCGCCAGGCCTGCAAAGGCTATCGCGCCAACCATTTTCAGATAGTGCAGCGTTACCTCGGTGCTGGAATAGCCGAATGCCTTCATCAGCCCGATCCCGGCGCGCTGGACCGCGATCATCCGCCCGATCACCACGTTGACGAGGAAGGCAGCGACCAGAAGAAAGATGGGCGGTATCACACTGCCCATCGTTTCGAGCTGCTCCATCTCGCTGGAGACGAAGGCGTCGGATACCTGATCGCGCCGCCCATAAGCGCCGGGTGCGCCATAGGGATCGAGTATCCGGTCCAGCTCGGCGATCACGGCGGCCTCGGAGGCGCCGCGGGCGAGGCGTATCACCGCCTCGTTGAAGGCACCGTCCTGATTGACCGAACGGGCAAGCGCCCTGCGCCCCATCCAGGCCACGCCGAACAGGCGATCATCGGGCACCATCTCACCTGGCGCGATCGCGTAGACATATTCCGGTGACAGGGCGATGCCGACAATGCGCAGTTCGCTGCGTCCGCCATAGATCGTGGCAGGAAGGGTGTCGCCAAGGTCAAGCTCGTGCGCGTCCGCGAAGGCCTGCAACAGTACGATTTCCTCGCGCTGCTCTGATGACGGAAGGCGTCCTCTGACGAGGTGCAGCCGGTTGACGGCAGGCTCGCCGGCATCGGGCAGCGAGATCACCGCGCCGGAGGCCGGCTCATTCATCGTTTCCATGTCGAAGAGGGCGGGCATGCGGATGCGCGTCTCGGCGGCCTGCACGCCGTCTATGGCGCGGATGTCATGAACAAGCGCGTCGGGCGCGCGTACGGCAGGGGCCCAGATATCGGCGAAGAGATAGCGCTCGTAATAGGCCTTGCGGGTCTCCTCCAGCGAGCTGAGCATGCCCGCCGCCAGAAGGTGTACCGACACCCCGCCTGCGATGACCAGCGCGATGGCGAGGCCTTGTGCCTTCATGCGCCACAGATCGCGCACGAGCTTGCGGTCCAGCGCCGAGAGCCAGTTGAGCAGCCCGCCTACCATGAGATGTCCTGCGGCTGCTTGCGGGTGGTGTTCTCGCGCACCTCCCGCACCTTGCCGTCGGCGAACACGACCACACGATTGGCAATCGACGCGATGGAGGCGTTGTGGGTGATGAGAAGGGTCGTCGCGCCCAGATCATCATTAACGGTCTTCAGCGCTTCGAGCACGCGGATACCGGTCTTGGAGTCCAGCGCGCCGGTGGGTTCATCGCACAGCAGCACGGAAGGCTGCTTGGCGACCGCGCGGGCGATGGCGACGCGCTGCTGCTCCCCGCCGGAGAGCTGGGCCGGGAAATGATCCATGCGCTGTTCCAGCCCGACGAGGGCGAGTGCGTCCTCCGGACTTAGCGGATTGTCGGCGATCTCGGTGACGAGGGCGACATTCTCGCGTGCGGTAAGGCTCGGCATCAGATTGTAGAACTGGAAGACGAAGCCGACATGCTGACGCCGGTAGCGGGTCAGTTCGCGCTGGTTCGCTTTGGAGATGTCCTGTCCCCGGAAGACGACCTCGCCCTCGGTAGCGGTATCGAGCCCGCCAATAATGTTCAGGAAGGTGGATTTACCCGAGCCTGATGCCCCCAGCACCACCACCATCTCGCCTTCGGGCAGGTCGATATCCACCCCGCGCAAGGCATGGACGGCCGCCGGGCCGGAACCATACACCTTGGTCACGCCGCGCGTGCTAAAGCAGATGCCGTTGCCGGGGCGGGGAGGGGAGGATTGCTTCGTCATCAGGTCTGCGTCAGTGCCTGCGCCGTCTCGCGCGCTATCATGAGCTGTTCGGCCGTTTCCGTCACGATCACGGCGGCAGGCGAGCCATCCTTCTCGATACGCGGCGCGGCATAATCGTCCAGCATCACATTGTGATTGCGGTCCGGGTCGAGAGCGAGGCCCAGAAACTCCAGCCCCTCGCAGATCCGCGCGCGCATGGCGGGGGAGTTTTCGCCGATCCCGCCGGTGAAGACCAGCGCGTCTATACCGCCCATGATGGCGGCGTAGGCCCCGATATATTTGCGCGCCCGCCGGGCGTAGACGTCGATGGCCAGCTGAGCCTGCGTGTCGCCCTTGCCTGCGCGTTCCTCGATATCGCGCATGTCGGCCACACCGCCGAGCGCCAGAAGGCCGCTTTTGCGGTAGAGCGCGTCTTCGATCTCTTCAATCGAGAGGCCAAGCTGGCGGTTAAGGAAGCCGAACGCGCCGGGGTCCACATCACCGGAACGGGTGCCCATGACGAGCCCTTCCAGCGGGGTGATCCCCATGGAGCTGTCCAGCGACACCCCGCCATCAATCGCACACGCGCTTGCCCCGTTGCCGAGATGGCAGCTGACGATTTTCAGCGTAGCCAGGGGCTGGCCGAGCGCGTCTGCGGCGCGCTGGGCCACGTATTTGTGCGAAGTGCCATGAAAGCCATAACGCCTCAGACCGGCTTCCCGCCAGGCGAGCGGCACGGCATAGGTCGTGGCCGCTGCCGGATTGGTCTGGTGGAAGGCGGTGTCAAACACACCGACCTGCGGCAGAGTTGGCCAGAGCGCGCAGGCAAGCCGTACCGCTTCGAGATTGGCCGGGTTATGCAGTGGCGCAAGCGGCGTGATCGCCTCAATGGCGGTGATGGCCGTATCATCCAGAAAGGCGGGTTCGGTAAAGTCCGGCCCGCCATGGGCTATGCGGTGACCCGCCGCATCAAGCTCTGACAGGCCAAACTCGGCGAGCAGGCCCGGTACCAAGCTGGCTGCAGCGGCGATATCGCCGCATGCCACATGGCGCTCGATGGCCTCATCGCCGTGTACGAGCCTCAGCGTGCAATGGCCGTCCTCAAAGCGGTCGAATCCGCCCTTGAGCAGGTGTGCTTCGCTGGCTCCGATTTCGAAAACGCCGAACTTCAGGCTGGAGCTGCCAGCGTTGAAAACTAGGACCCTCACTGCGCTGTGTATCCGCCATCAACGAGGTGATAGCTGCCCGTGATGAAGCCGGCGCGATCCGACAGGAGGAAGCAGGTCAGGGCGGAGACTTCCTCAGAAGTGCCCATCCGCGCGACAGGGTGCAGGCTGGAAACCTGCGAGAGCAGTTCGGCGTCGAGATTATTGGTCAGCAAGGGCGTGTCGATAAAGGCCGGGCCGACGGAATTGATGCGGATGCCTTGCGGGGCATATTCCATCGCGGCGGCCTTGGTCATGCCCACGACGGCATGCTTGGAGGCAGTGTAGGCACTGGCGTTGAGGAAGCCGACACTGCCCAGGATCGAGCTCATATTGACGATGGAGCCGCCGCCCGATTTCAGCATGGCGGGGATCTGGTGGCGCATGCCGTAGAACACGCCATTGAGATTGACCTCGATCACGTGGCGCCAGCCATCGACCGGATAATCGGCCAGTTGGGCCATCGGTCCGGCGATACCGGCATTGTTGACGGCCATGTGCAGCCCGCCGCCCTTCTTGACGGCGAAGTCCACCAGAGCGGCCATTTCGCCATCGTCGGACACGTCGGCTTCAAAGGCATGGGCCTTCCCGCCTGCGGCCGTGATGGCGGCGGCGATCTTCAGTGCGCCGCCATCATCAAGATCAGACACGATGACGCACGCACCGGACTGGCCAAGCTCAAGCGCAATGGCCGCGCCGATACCGGAGGCTGCACCGGTGACGATGGCTGTCTTGCCAGCAAAATCGAACTTCATCGTTTCGGTCATGGGGAGTCTCCTGATCGATGGTTTTGACAATAGGAAAGCGTAGGAGGCCGAGAGAACGGCCTCCTGTAAGGATAGGCCGGGTACGCCGCGTCAGCTGTCTTGCTTGACGGCTTTCTGCACGGTTTCCCGGGCTTTATCGTTGGCTTCGCTGATGGATTTCAGCGCCTCTTCGGCCGCCTTTTCCACCGGTTGGGCAAAGCCGAGCGTCGCGGAACTGGCGATCTCGATCATCCGTGCGGCTTCTTTCGAATAGTCCTTCACGGCATCTTCGAAGAAATTGCATTGCGCGCGCCAGAACTCGTCAGGCGTTCGGCAATCAGCGAAGAGACGTGCAGCCTCGACATCCTTTTTCAGGCGTGTACCGAGAAAATCCTGCATTGCTTTGCTGGCTTCGCGCATGCCGGAAGTCATTTCTTGACCGGCTTCGGCGAACATTTCCATGTTGCGGCTGCCCATCTCCATGATGGCGTTCATCTGGGGCAGCATGTTATCGGCGCTATTGGCTTTCTGCTTGGCGGGCATATCGGGCTCCTTCCGGCGTTACGAGGGGGTGTAACAGCTCCGAGGATGGGCAAACGGCACGGTGCGCGCATTGATTCAGGTCAATGCGCCTTGCGCTCTTACGCGAAAGATTGGGCAATATCGCTTCCAGCCCGTCCGCCCCTGCCCCTCAAGGTCTCATGGCCAACACCAGACCCCGACCCGACACCGCTCCCGCCGCAGGCTCTGACCATGCCTTCCGCGCGGCGATTTCCGGCTTCACCGGCGGTCTGTCGCCCGCTGCGATGCTCGATGCCTGGTCGGACTGGGCGATCCATCTGGCCGCGTCGCCCGGCAAGCAGGCAGAGCTTGCCAAATCGGCCATGGAGGGCTGGTGGAACCTGGCCCGCTACGCGGCGTCGGGGGGCAGTTGCGAGCCTTGTGTCGAGGCACTGCCGCAGGACCGGCGCTTCGATGGCGAGGCCTGGCAGGCTTATCCCTATAACGTGCTGGCCCAGTCGTTCCTGAGCGTGCAGGACTGGTGGCAGCAGGCAACCACCAACGTGCACGGTGTCGCGCGGCGTCACGAGGAAATGGCCGAGTTTGGCGCCCGCCAATGGCTCGACACCGTGTCGCCGTCCAACTTTCTGCTGACCAATCCGGAGGCGCTCAACGCAACGCAGGAGGAGGGCGGCGCCAATCTGGTACGCGGCTTCCTTTATGCGCTGGATGATGCCGGGCGGGCCGTCCGTCATGACCCGCCAGCAGGCGCTGAAGCTTTCCGGCCCGGTGAAACCGTGGCGGTGACACCAGGCAAAATCGTCTACCGCAACCATCTGATGGAACTGATCCAGTACGCCCCGCAGACAGGGGATGTGCATGCCACGCCGGTACTGATCGTGCCGGCCTGGATCATGAAATATTATATTCTGGACCTGTCTCCAGAGAACTCGCTGGTTCGCCACCTCGTCGAGAGGGGCCATACGGTATTCATGATTTCCTGGCGCAATCCCGGCCCCGAAGATCGCGATCTCGGCATGGAGGACTACCGCAAGCTCGGGCCGGCCGCTGCGATAGAGGCGGTCTGCCAGATCACGGGTGCCAAGCGCATTCATGCGGCCGGGTACTGCCTTGGTGGGACGCTGCTGGCAATACAGGCCGCCCTGATGGCGCGCGAGGGCGATGACGGGCTGGCCTCCATGACACTGCTGGCCGCACAGATGGATTTCGTGGAGGCTGGCGAACTCACACTTTTCACCACGGAAAGCCAGGTGGCCTTCCTTGAAAGCCTTATGTGGGCGCAGGGCTATCTCGACAGCCGCCAGATGGCCGGTGCCTTCACCATGCTGCGCTCCTCCGACCTGCTCTGGTCGCGTATCGAGCACAACTATCTGATGGGCCAGCGCCGCCCGCCCAATGACCTGATTGCCTGGAATGCTGACGGCACCCGGCTGCCTTACCGCATGCATTCTGAGTATCTGCGCCAGCTATTCCTCGAGAACCGGCTGGCGCGCGGGCAGTTTGAGGCAGACGGGCAGACCCTCGCCTTGCCCGATATCCGCCTGCCGGTCTTTGCGGTGGGTACGGAGCGCGATCATGTCGCGCCCTGGCGCTCGGTCTACAAGACCCACCTTCTGCTGCCGCATTGTGATGTCACCTTCCTTCTGACCAGCGGCGGTCACAACGCCGGTATCATCAGCGAGCCGGGCCGCAAGGACCGCCGCTACAGGGTTTGCCTCAGTCCTGGCAACCGGCACTATGCCGACCCGGACAGCTGGCTGGAGAAGGCGAAGGCAGACACCGGCTCGTGGTGGCCGCAATGGTTTGACTGGCTGGAGCGCTTTTCCAGCGAACGCGTTGCGCCGCCCGCCACGGCTTTCCTTGATGGAGAGTTCAGGCCGGACAGCAAGGCCCGGCTGGAGGACGCGCCAGGCCAGTACGTGCTGATGCGCTGACAGGAGCATAAATGGCCGACGCTGACATTCTGCCTGATGATGGCCCGCTGGAGAGTCTGACCTTTGACGAGATCGAACCGGGCATGAGCGCGGAGCTGCGCCGTGTTTTCCGGGAGGAGGACGCGCTGTTGTTCGCGGCCGTGTCCGGCGAGATGGACCCGCTCCACCTCAACCGCTCCGTTGCCGAGAGCCTGCCCTTCAAGGACGTGATCGCGCCGGGCATGTGGGCGGCAGCTTTGATCTCCTCGGTGATCGGTACCCGTCTGCCCGGCCCCGGCACTGCCTATCTGCGCCAGGAATTGCGCTTTGTCCGCCCGGTCGCCATCGGAGAAGCAAGTCTGGTGCGCGTCAGCGTGGCCGAGAAGCGCGCCGATGACCGCTCCATCGTGCTGGATTGCGTCTGCGCGGACGAAGCGGGCGATATCGCGGCGGAAGGGCGGGTGGAAGTGCGCCCGCCGTCGGAAAAGCTGCATATCGCGCGCGGGCAGCGCCCGGAAGCCTTCATCCACGAGCGCGGCGACCGGCTGAATGCGTTGATTGCACGGGCGGCCAGCCTGCCGCCGCTGAAAGCGGCAGTGACACATCCGGTCGACACGCTGTCGTTTTCCGGCGCTTTGGGCGCTGCCGAGGCGGGCCTGATCGTGCCGGTACTGGTCGGCCCCAAACACCGGATCGACAAGGCGGCCGCAGAACTGGGCGCGGACCTTTCCGGCATCGAGATCATCGACACGCCGCATAGCCACGCCTCCGCCGCGCGTGCGGTCGCCCTCATCAATGAGGGCGGGGCGCATATGCTGATCAAGGGGGCGGTCCACACCCACGAGTTTCTTGAGCCCGTTGTCGCCCGTCAGGGCGGGCTGCGGCGCGAGGAGCGCATGAGTCATGTCTATGTGATGGACGTGCCAGCCTATCCGAAACTCCTGCTGGTCACAGACGCCGCGCTGAACATCACGCCCGACCTCTCCTGCAAGGCCGACATGGCGCAGAACGCGATCAATCTCGCCCGCGCCATGGGCATAGAGACGCCCAAGCTTGCGATCCTTGCTGCGGTGGAAGAGGTGAGCCCGCTTATGCAGGCGACGCTGGACGCAGCCGCGCTGTGCAAGATGGCTGACAGGGGGCAGATCAAGGGTGGTCTGCTGGACGGGCCGCTGGCCTTTGACAATGCCATATCGCCGCGTGCCGCGAAGGCCAAGGGCATCGTCTCGCAAGTGGCAGGCGATGCCGACATATTGCTGGCTCCCGATCTCGGCGCGGCCAACATGCTCGCCAAGCAGCTGGATTATCTCGCGGGCGCGGTCGCGGCTGGCGTGGTCATGGGCGCGAAAGTGCCAATTGTGCTGCCCAGCCGGTCGGAGGAGGCGATGTCGCGCATTGCGGCCTGTGCGCTCGCCCGGTTGGTCGCCGCCAGCGGCTAGCTGTCCTGCCGGATCAGGCCTTTGCGCTCCAGCAGCCCGGCCACCGCCTTTTCCGCCTCCACAATCACCAGCAGCGCCACCCCGATGGCGATGACCAGCGCCCCGCCCGCAAACCCGACCGGGGCCGAACCGAACACCGCATGCATGAAGGGCAGATAGGTGAAGCCGAACTGAGCCAGCACGACAAGACCGACCCCGATCAGCACCGGACGCGTGCCCAGTGCCCCTCTCAGCGTGATCGCGCTGCCATGGGCATAGCGCACCGAGAACAGGTAGAAGATCTCCATCACCACGATGGCGTTGACCGCCAGCGTGCGCGCGGCTTCCAGCGGCAGGCCCTGCTCCCTCGCCCACGCATAGGCGCCAAACGTGCCCGCCACCATGAGCAGGGATACAAAGACCACGCGCCATAACAGGCGCCCGGAGAGGATATGGATACCGGCCGCGCGCGGCGGACGGGCCATCACGTTGGGCTCGGCCGGTTCGAAGGCGAGCGTCAGCCCCAGGGCCACCGCCGTGACCATGTTGATCCACAATATCTGCACCGGCGAGATGGGCAGGGTCAGCCCCAGAAGAATGGCAAGGATGATGGTCAGCGCCTCCCCGCCATTGGTCGGCAGGGTCCAGGCGATCACCTTGGTGAGATTGTCATAGACGGTGCGGCCCTCGCGCACGGCGGCCACGATGGAGGCGAAATTGTCATCGGCCAGCACCATCTCGCTGGCTTCCTTGGCGGCCTCGGTGCCTTTCCCGCCCATGGCGATGCCGACATCGGCGCGTTTCAGCGCCGGGGCATCATTCACCCCGTCCCCGGTCATCGCGATGATGGAGCCGTCTGACTGCAGCGCCTCGACAAGGCGCAGCTTGTGCTCCGGACTGGTCCGCGCAAACACCTCCGCCTTGCGGGCCGCCTGGATGAGACTTTCAGCGTCCAGCCCGTCCAGATCGCTGCCGGTCATCACGTCCGGCGCCTCGGCAAGGCCCAGCTGGATGGCGATGGCGCGCGCGGTCCCGGCGTGATCGCCGGTGATCATCTTCACCGCAATCCCGGCCCGGCGGCATTCGGCCACCGCGGCTACCGCTTCGGCGCGCGGCGGATCGATAAGGCCGGTAATGCCAAGAAGGACAAGGCCGGTTTCGACATCCTCCTCGCGCAGGGCCGTGGTGCCCGCTGGCAGGGCCTTCATGGCAAAGGCAAGGACGCGCTGGCCGTCGCCGGCAAAGGCTTCGGCCTTCTCCTGCCAGGCGGCAGCGTCGAGCGCCGCCTCACTGCCGCCCCCACCTGCCTGGGATGCGCACATTTCCAGAATGCGTTCAGGTGCCCCCTTCACATAGGCGACCGGGCCGCCTTCTCCGGTATCGTGCAGGGTGGCCATATAGCGGTGGCGCGGATCGAAGGGGATAGCGTCAAGGCGCGCGAAGCGGTCACGCTCGGCCTCCTCCAGCCCTGCCTTGAGGGCCAGCGCCATCAGCGCGCCTTCCATCGGGTCGCCATCAACGGCAAACACGCCGTCAATCTTGCGCAGGCCCGCATCATTGCACAGCAGCGCCGCCCGGCAGAGCGCGGCCAGCGCCGTATCGTCCAGCGGATCGGCCGGACTGCCCTCCCGGCTGAACGCGCCATCGGGCGCATAGCCGGTGCCGCTGACCTGCCAGAGCGCGTCGCCTGTGGCGGCGGATGTCACCATCATCTCATTGCGCGTGAGCGTGCCGGTCTTGTCCGAACAGATGACCGAAACCGCGCCCAGCGTCTCCACGGCGGGCAGGCGGCGTATGATCGCATTGCGCCCGGCCATGCGCTGCACCCCGACCGCCAGCGTGATTGTCATCACCGCAGGCAGGCCCTCGGGGATCGCAGCAACGATCAGGCCGACCACCGCCATGAAGGCATCGTCAAAGGCGTAATGGCGGGCGAGGGCCGCATAGGCAAAGACCAGCCCGGCCATGGCAAGGATGATGAAGGTGATCTGCCGGGCGAACAGGTTCATCTGGCGCAGCAGGGGCGTGGTAAGCTGGTCCACCTTGCCCAGCAGGGTGCTGATGCGGCCAAGCTCGCTTGCCTTGCCGGTAGCCACCACCACACCCACGCCATGACCCGCCGTGATGAGCGTTCCGGAAAACAGCATGTTGTGCCGGTCACCGAGCGAGGCATCGGGCGCGGACACCGCGCGCATCTTGTCCACCGGCACCGATTCCCCGGTGAGGATCGCTTCGTCCGCCCGCAGGCTGCGCGCCTTGATCAGGCGCATGTCCGCCGGCACGCGGTCCCCGGCCTCCAGAAGCACCACATCGCCCGGAACAATGCCAAGGGCCGACACCGTCACCCGCTTGCCGCCACGCAGCACCGCTGCATGGGGATCGATCATGGAACGTATGGCCTCAAGGGCCTGTTCGGCCCGTCCCTCCTGTATGAAGCCGATGGCCGCGTTCACGATCACCACCGCCGCAATGACAATCGCATCGGTGATGTGGCCGATGGCCAGAGCCATCACCGCCGCAGCCATCAGCGCATAGATCAACAGGTTGTGGAACTGTGCGGCGAGCCTTTCCAGCCAGCTGCGCCGGCGCGCGCTGGCAAGACGGTTCTCGCCATAACGTTCCAGCCGCGCCGCAGCTTCCGCGTCAGAGAGCCCGTCCGGGCCGGTGGCCAGTTCGGCCAGCACGGCCTCCTCGCCAAGGGCGTGCCAGTCGGGCTGAGCGGTAAAGACAGCAGTGTCAGTCGAGGCAGAGGCGGCGGTCTCCGGCATGGGTGGTCCTGCAGGCTGGAGGAGGCATGGGCGTGCCCGCAGGACGCTTGCACACCTGCGGGCCGGTTCACCGGTATCTGTGCTGCAAGCGTGACCGCGTGGCTAGTGGCTGAACAGGCAGGGTATCTTGCTCTTGAAGAGCAGATCACGCGTCACCCCGCCCAAGATGAATTCGCGCAGGCGGCTGCGGCCATAGGCGCCAGCCACGATCAGGCCCGCACCCTGCAGCTCTGCGGCCTTGATGATCGCCTTGCCGGCATTCTTTTCCTTCACGTGCACGGTCTCTGCCTTCACGCCGTGACTGGCGAGCCAGACGGCCACCTCCTCGAGTGCTTCGCCTGCGGTCTCATCGCCGACGCCGGTAACCACGACGCGTTTTGCGCTGGCCAGCACGGGCAGGGCAGCGGCTACGGCGCGGCGCGCCTGAGGCGTGTCCTTCCAGGCGACCAGGACTGTGGAGAAATCCATGTCTCCCTTGCCGCGCGGCACAGCCAGTACGGGGCGGCCCGCCGCCATGATCACATCGGACGGGTCGACACCAATCACCGGAAAATCACTGTCCGCGCGTGAGCTTACGATCAGCATGTCAGCGGCGCGGGCATTTTCGGCGAGGTATGGCGCAGGCGCGGTGAGGGCGCTGCGCCAGCTGGCCTTGTCCTTGCCCAGAGCCGCGGCCTTCTTGGAAAAGCGCAGCGACAGGGCCTTCAGGTCCTTTTCCAGCATCGCGACATTGTCGGGATCGGGGTGCATCACGCCTTCAGGGGTGACGATCGCTTCCGGCCGGGCCATGGCGCCCACACCGATCAGCCTGGCGCCGAAGGCTTTGGCCAGTGCAAGTGCAGCGTCGACCCGTCCGTTCTTGAAGCCGTCGGGTGAGACGTGAACCATGAGTGTTTTGGGGGCCATTTTAGTCTCCTTGTGGCTGGCCAGATTGCGGCCTGTTGGGTGCGGCGGGATAAGGCATGAAGCCGTTTGCGCTGGCCTGCAGGCTGGCAAGGGCGCTGGCGTCCATCTGTCTGGAAAGCGCGAAGAGAACGCCTGAGGCTGTGTCGTTGGCGGCGAGAGGGAAACTCAAGGGCAGGCGCTCCGCGACCCGATGCTCGAACGTATTTGGACCGCCTTGAGACGTTGCCGGATGCCAGTCGCGAACCGTCAACCCGCCGATGAAGAGCGGCATGCCTGCGGCCATGCGCAGGGTGGAGCTGGCGGGCAGACCCTCGCGCGCGGCATGCAGCACTGCCTGCATGGCCGCATAGGCGTGCATCCGGTCGGGCAGGTCCAACCGGGCCTGCACTGCATCAAGCAGTTCACAGGTCTCCGAAACAGCATCACGCAGGACAGCGGGCGGCTGACGCATGGGGGGCACTCCGTTGCTAAGGGGCAGACCTTCTCCTGTCGGGCAAGAGGCGGCATTGATCAGGATCAATACGCCTCAGCGCTTGCCAGCTCCTGCAGCCGGCCTGCATCCAGCACCGACACCCGCTCCGACTTGCCGCCCTCCAGCGCAATGATCCCGGCCTTTTTCAGCCGGGTCATGCAGCGGCTGACCGTCTCGATGGTCAGACCCAGAAGGTCGCCTATCTCCGCGCGGCCCAGCGGCAAGGTCAGCAGGTCCGGCTGCTCGCCGCATGTGCGGGCATGATCCTGTTCGTCAACGAGGAAGCCGGCCACGCGTTCCATGGCCGTTTTGCGTCCCAACGCGAGAATCCGCGACTGGGCCTCGGCCAGCTCGCCTTCCAGCTGGCGCATGACGGCGTGCTCGATCTCGCGATGGCGCTCGAAAAGACTTTCCAGCGCCTTGCGCGGCAGGATGCACAGCTCGCACTCGGTGATCGCCGCGACCGTGCAGGCCGTCCTGTCACGAAAGGCCGCGCCCAGAAAATCGCCGGGGCGCAATACGCGCAATAGCTGTGTGCGGCCATCGGGCAGGGATTTGTAGACCTTCAGCCGGCCAACCGTGACATTGGCCACGTGATCGTTGGAATCGCCCTCCAGCATCAGTATCTGGCCACTATTGAGGCGCTTGACCGAAACGGCGGCTTCCATGTCGCCGATCTGGCCGACGTTCAGCGTGGCACATACGCCGCGCTCGCGGACCTCACAGCCCACGCAGCGGCTATCTTCGGCAAGTATCAGTATGGACCGGTTCATGGATCGCTCTGACCGCAGCCCGCTCAAGTGCCTGCCAATAGAGCATGAGGCCAATGCGCCCTCAGGTCGAGTCGTTCCGGAGAGGGGCCGGGCTCGAACGGGCAGAATTGCGTTCGATAATCCTTCACCCGGGTGTTTCGTAAATACCGTACACAGGGCTGACGCCTGTGGACCACAATGCCCTTAGGCGCAGGGATGCCATGCGCTATACTCGGCCAGGATCACACCACGGGTATGCACGATGGGGATTTCCCGAAGAACGGTTCTGACGGGCGCTGCCGGAGTGCTGCTGGCGGGCGGGGGATGGCTTGCCGGATCGTTCTCGGGCACGCTCAAAGCACAGAAGCAGCGGATTTCGCACGCAAGCCAGCTGGCAAACACCCGGTCAGGAACGCTGGAATACGCCATTGGCGGGTCCGGCGCCCCCCTCTTGATGATCCATGGCACAGGCGGCGGCTTCGATCAGGGCCTGCGCTTCGGGCAGGCTTTGATGGCGCGCGGTTTCCAGATCATCGCGCCCTCGCGTTTCGGCTATCTGCGCAGCGATTTCCCGGCCGATCCGTCTCCGGCGCGCCAGGCTGACGCTCTTGCCGATCTCCTTGATCATCTGGGTATCGAGCGCCTGCCGGTCGCAGGCGGGTCTGCGGGCGCACTTCCCGCCGCCCAGTTCGCGCTGCGCCACCCTGACCGGTGCTCGGCCCTGATACTTCTGGTGCCTGCCATGAATCTTGAGACGCGCGACCCGGTGGAGTTTACTGGTCTCCAGCATTTCCTGGTGAACCGCCTGCTGACATCGGACATCTGGTTCTGGCTTCTCTCACGGGCGATGCCGGAGCAGCTGATCGGCACGCTGCTGGCCACCGACCCGCAGCTTCTGCGAACAGTCTCGCACGAAGAGCGCGAGCGGGCCCGCCTCATCCTCAATGAAATCATGCCGGTCAGCCAGCGTACGCGCGGGATGATGAATGACGGCCATTATGCCGGCAGTCCGGCCGATATCGATCTGCCGGCGATTACTGCGCCGACCCTTGTCATCTCTGTCGAGGACGACCGGTTCGGCACGGCAGGCACGGCGCGCACCATCGCCTCGCGCGTGGCCGGCTCGCGGCTCGTGATCTACCCCACGGGCGGGCATATATGGCTCGGCCATGACGGCGATATAGCAGACGAGATTTCAGCCTTTACCGACGTCAGCGCGCAGCTCAGTGGAGCGACCGGGACCTGAAACCATTGCATGAGCGTCTTCCCTGATTGGTGTGGGGGGAGACGTTTCCCGCTCAGGAGATACGACGCGTGACGAGCCAGCTTCCCCCATGCGTTAAGGGAGAGGATGGGACAGTCAAGAACTCCGTTCAGGAGTTCATGAAATCAAGCCCCATTGTAGCAAGAGCCTCGTCGAGGATACGGATCGCCTTGGGACCCACGCCATGGATGGCAAGAAGGCCCCTTTTTGAGTGGGCTGCCACCTGCCGCAAAGTGGTGATGCCGTTGTGCGAGAGTTCCCGGGCTGCGGTCTTGCCGGTCGCGTGTGGAAGGTCTCCGACAGGACGTATGTCTGGCGTGGCGGTCATCTTTCTTCCCTCATTCCCGGTGAAGCGAAAACCAAAGAGGGTAGAGGCAATGTTAACCCGGGCACCAGCCGTGTTGGAACCGCTGATCGAGGGCGACGGCGTTCGTCGGTTTGAGAATGCGCTGATTTGCGTCGTCTAGGTTTGCAAATTGTGCCAAATATAAACTCCCGAGATCCCGAGGGGGCTGCTCGGAACCGAGACGCTTCTGTTGGGACCAGCAGATTTTCTCATTTCCGCCTGCGGCGGGTGACAAGCGCGGCTTTCGATGCTATCGAACTATAGCGTAGAAACGACGGATGCACGCGCAGGACTGAAAAGTATCCGAGGCTCCGTTGCTAGACGATAGCCCCCGAAACCGAAGTTTTCGGTTCATTCAAAAAGCCCAATATTTTCAATAGTCACAAATTTTGACGGAGCGGGTGCCGGGAAATTCCTGTAGAAAACATAATTTGCTTTTGTATTTCAATGTAGTTAGTTTCTTCTCTACAATAGAGTGGGGAGTGAGCCTGAGGCCGCTCAGGCATTTTCAGCCTCTGTAGCAGCGCCTCTGCACCGGGCGCCCAACAGCCTCTTGCTGAGCCTAGGCAGCCACGCCACTCAATACGGTGTGCCGCTTTTTTGGCGTTGAGCCCGGGCCGCTTCGGTCCACCATGCAAGATCGGCGGCGAAGCGTGGAAAAGCCTTTTCCAGCGCGGCCCCGCCCTCGCCGACCGGCTGCGCATCGGCGTCGATAGCGTGGCGAATTCCGCCCACGGCCAGCGAACTGGAAATGACCACCATCCCCATTTCCGACAGCGTTCCGTGCCAAGAAAGCGCGGCACGCACACCGGCTAGGCGGCCGGCCGAATAGCTGGCAATGGCCGCGGGCCGCCAGAACCATTCCTCCAGGAAATGGTCGGTCAGGTTTTTCAGGCCCGGCTGGATGCCCCAATTATATTCGCCGGTGACGAAGACGAACGCATCGGCGTTGCGGATCTTTCCGGCCAGCTCTTCCAGCCCGGCAGGTGCCTCGCCGTCGGCATACTCCTTGTACATGCGGTCCAGCATGGGCAGGTTGATGGCCTTGGCGTCGATCAGCTCCGCCTCGTTGCCGAGCTCGCTTAGCTCTCTCACGAGATAACGCGCCAGCCTGATTCCCTGCCGGTCGGCGCGATATGAGCCGTAGAAGACGAGGATATGGTGGGTCATGTAACTCCCTCTCCGGGGCGACCTTGCTTGATGCGCGGCCCGTAATGCTAGGTCGAGCATTCTGATAATGCCAGATTGTCGAAGGGTCTTCGGTAACGATGACTATGTATGCAGCGTGATCAGCAAGCTGCCGGGCGCGATGGAGTTGGTGAAGGGTCGCGCGTTCCCCTCCCATTGACTTCCCCCACCCCTGTCTTCATGTTTTGCACATGAACAAGCATATCCAGATACGCGAAATCCCTGAAGAGATGCACCGGGCGATCAAAGAGCGCGCTGCAGCGGAAGGGATGAGCATGAGCGATTATCTGAGACGCCTGATCGAGCAGGATCTGAAACGGCCCGACTGGACTTCGATCAGGGCGCGCCTGACGTCGATGGAGCCGGTCGAGCTGCCGGTCTCCACAACCCGGATCATCCGCGAAGAGCGCGACGGACGGTGATCGTCGTCGATGCCTCGCTCGTGGTGGATGTTGTAATCTCGGCAAACGGCGGCGCCGATCTCAGCCACCGGCTTGAAGAGCGTGGGGGCGCCCTCGTTGCACCTGAGATACTGGACCTTGAGGTGTTGCAGGCGCTGCGGCGGCATAGGCGGCTCGGCGCCGCCGATGCCAAGCGGGCGCGCGTCGGCCTGACGATTTTGGGAGAGCTCAACATCGAACGCTTCTCCCATCGCTTCCTGACGGGCCGCATCTGGGCGCTGCGCGATAATCTGACCGCCTATGATGCGGCTTATATAGCCCTCGCCGAGGCGCTGGATGCTCCGCTCTGGACGCGCGATTCAAAGCTCGCCGCCGTTCCGGGCGTCTCCGCCCGCGTTGAAATACTTTAGGAATTCACTGCCCCATGACCGATACCCGCCTCGACGCGCTTGAAATCCATATCGCCCAGCAGCAGCGCGTGATTGACGATCTGTCCGAGGCGCTGGCCCTGCAGCAGAGGGATATCGAGCGGCTGAAAGCCAGCCTGCATCGCTCTGACAGCCGCATTGCGGAGCTGGAGGCCGGCCTGCCTGCCGCCGCGTCGGAAAAGCCGCCGCACTACTGAACTTCCTGCACGGGCTGACGCCGCAGGGAACCGTGCGCCGCCTTGCGCGCTTAGTTCATACGTGTCCGCAGTTCGGTTCCGTCATGTTCGTGCGCATCCTTGTCGGCCTTGTGGCCCTTGTCTTCGCGGCGTGCCTTGCCCTGGTTCTCGTCATCCAGCTGGCGGGGTGGGACTGGCTGCGCGGTCGGGTGGAGGAGCGTGTATCGCACGCGCTCGACCGGCAGGTGACGATAGCCGAGCCGTTGGCGGTGCGGTGGCGGTGGAATTTCGTGCCGCGTGTCCGCTTTGAGGGCGTCACCATTTCCGATGAGGACTGGACCGGCGATGAGCATTTTATTCAGCTGGAGCGCGCCGTAGCGGACGTCGCCTTGCTCGACCTCTTACGCGGGCGGGTAAACTTGCGAGAGGCCTGGATAAGGGGGCTCGAACTGCGCCTCAGCGTGGACGATGAGGGACGCAATAACTGGGGCCTTGGGCGAGAAGACGGGCAGGGGCGGGTGCCGATCGTTGGCGGGCTGCATCTGGTCGACAGCCAGATCATTTACCGCAATGCGGCGCGCGAGGTCTCCTTCACCGCCGATCTCGACAGCGTGGTGGCCGAGGATGAGGGCGGCGCAGACCGCACCTCCATCTCGGGCCAGGGCGAGGTGCGCGGCAGTGCCTTAAGCTTCACCGGTGAGGGTGACGGGGTGATGCGGTTGCGCGATCCTGATCAGAGTTTTGCCTTCCGCCTCGATATCGAAGGGGGCGAGACGCGTTTTGTGTTTGACGGACAGCTGGGCCCGCGCGGCAGTTTTCGCCAGATTGCAGGCGCACTGGCGCTGCAGGGTGAGAATATGCGCGAGGTTTATGATTTCACCGGCATTCCGGTCCCCGATACCCCGCCCTATGACCTGACGCTCGATCTGGCGCGCGTGGACGATGTCTGGCAGGCGCGCAATATCGAAGGCGAGGTGGGCGATAGCGATCTGTCCGGCCAGCTGGACTATGATACCGGCCGGGACCGGCCCTATGTGGACGCCCAGCTTGCCTCCACCACGCTGGACTTCTCTGACATAGGCATGCTGATCGGCGCGCCGGCCATTGATCCTGACGACATGACAGAGAGCCAGCTGGCGCGTGCTCAGGCACGGGCGCTGCGGGCGGAGGGCCGCATCTTCCCCAATGCCCCGCTCGATGTGGAGCGGATTTCAGGCGTGGACGGGCGGCTGGTGTTCGAGGGCCGCGAAGTGACCGGCGCGGGTCAGGCTTTGACGGAGGTGTCCACCATCATCACGCTCGATGACCGTGTGCTGCGTTTTGATCCGCTGGAGTTCGGCTTCAGGGGCGGGCGGCTGGTATCGGTCGTGGAGGTTGATGCGCGCGGCGAGGACACGGTCACCTCGGCAGACGCCACTTTCACACGGATTCGACTGGAGGATTTCATCCCCAATGAGCGGATCGCGGGCACGTTCTCCGGCGAGATCAGCCTGGTGGGGACGGGTGACAGCATCCGCCGCGCCATGGCCAACTCGAACGGGCGCATGCGCGCGCTGGTGGACGAGGGCGGCATCTCCCGGCGGACGCTGGAACTGATCGGGCTCGACCTGCTCAACTATCTGTTTGCCAACGATGCAACGGTCGCCACCACGTGCGGCATGGCCGATATCGTGGTGACGGACGGTGTCGGCGAGGCCGAGACCTTGCTGGTCGCCACACCTGACAGCCAGATCCATGGTGAGGGCCGGTTCGATTTCCGCCGGGAGCGTTTTGATCTCAGGGTGCAGGCCCGCGATACAAGCCCGAATATCGGCTCGCTGGGCGGGCCGATCAATATTGCCGGCACGTTCCGCGATCCGGATATCTCTCCCGATGACGAGACCTATCTGCGCGGCGCGGCTACGTTGGCTCTTGGCACTTTCCTGACCCCGCTCGCGGGTCTTCTGGGCACCGTCCAGCTCGATACGGTGGATGGCGGGGTGTGCGAACGCCTGCTGGGGCACGCCGAAGCGCCGGATGATGAGTGAGGGCGGGGCTGTCACATATCGGCAGCGTGCCCTTGCTCGCGATGACAAGGGTTCGTGAAAACCGGCTTCCAGATCGAGCCGCGAGAACCGGTGCGCTGCGGCAGGGCGCTCGCCGGGTCTGGACGGCCTGACCAGGGCGAAGCTTCATCCAGCGCCGTTTGCCTTGTGTACCCGCTCCCCGCTACAAGAATCGGCACATATTGGGGGAAGGCGGCGCAGGCGCATGAATCTTGATTCCTGGAAATCCCAGATGCGCAAGGGCGCGGCGGAGTTTGCCGTCCTCTCTGCGCTGCGTGATGGCGAACTTTATGGCGTGGAGCTTGTCCGCCGGCTGACGGGTGCTGATGGTGTCGGACTGTCCGAAGGCACCGTCTATCCACTGCTGCGCCGCCTGCAGGCTGACGGGCGGCTGGCGGCACGGTGGGAGACCAGTGACATCGCCCCGCCGCGCAAATATTATTCACTGACGCCCGCAGGCAGGAAAGCTGCGGACGGAATGCTGACCTTCTGGAGGCAGTTCCAGACACAGCTCAACGCCATTGTGAGGCCATGAGATGCCTGCCCACGCACAGCTGATAGCGCGCTACTGCGCCGATCTTGAAAACGCTCTGAAGAAACTGCCCCTGGCCGACCGCCGGGACATTGTCGAGGAAGCCGCCCTGCATTTGCAGGAGAGCGACGCGCAAGGGCGTCTCGATGTGGCGCTGGCCGCTTTCGGGCCGGCGCGTGAATATGCCTTGCGGTTTCATGACAGGAGCGGGCAGGGTGGCGCCCGCTGGTTTAATGTCAGGGTGAGCGGGCTTGCCGCCAGCTTGATCCTCGGGCTGCTGGCCTTCTGCTTTCTCGCCACCGGAATTGGTGATCTGCTGCTGCCCCGGTTCGGACTGTGGGTGAATCCCGATAGCGGCGCGATCTTCCTCGGCCTTGCCGGAGCCTCGGCCCGCACGGTGGAGATCGCAGGCATCTGGCTTGCCGCTGCAGCGCTGGGGTGTGGGCTGGTGATGGGCGTGCTCAGCATACAGACGGCCAGGCTGTCGCTGGAGCGCCACCGCGTTACCTGAAAGCCTCACCGCGCAAATGCCTTGCCTCGGCGGCGTGATCACGCTTCGCGTGCCTGCCGGACTCGTTCTATGAAAAGGCCGGGACGGGGCAGGTCGTGTTGAAGGGCAGATCATGGAATTTCTCATAACCGGGCTGGTCATCTTCCTGGGAATTCATTCGGTGCGTCTGGTGGGCCTGCGCGGCCCCATGATCGCGATGCTGGGCGGGGGGCCTTATGCGATCGTGTATTCACTCGTCAGTGCGGTGGGGCTGGCGCTGATCGTCTACGGGCACATACTCGCGCACCCGTCAGAGGCGATCTGGGCGCCGCCGGAATGGACGCGCACGCTCGCCCTGTTTGCCATTCCCGTGGCGATCATTCTGGTGATTGCTGCTTACCTGCCCGGCCATATCCGCTCTTTCGTGCGTCACCCGGTGACGCTGGGCATCTTTCTGTGGGCCGGGGTGCATCTGCTGGCCAATGGCAATATCGCCAGCATGGTCCTCTTTGGCAGTTTTGCCGTCTGGGCCTTCCTCACCCTGATCAGCGCCTATGCCCGCGGCGGCAGTTTTGAAAGTGCCGGGCACTGGTGGGCCGACATCGCCTCCATCGCCATCGGGCTTGGCCTGGCCGGGGCGGTGGCCTGGTTCCACATGGATCTTTTTGGCGTGGCGGTGATCGAGTTTGCATCCGAACCCACCGCTCCGGGCATCTAGTCTTCAGGAAGCGGGTTCCGGCAGGCGGATCCCCGGTCAGGAGGCCAGTCCATGGAAGAGATTGTTGTAGCCGTCGGGTTTTTCCTCGGCGTGGTTATGATCGTGCTGATCGCCGTCGCGGGCGGTGCCATCAACCGGTACAATATGCACCAGACGGTGCGAGAGGCCCTGCGGCAGGGCCAGACGCTGGACGCCGAAGCGATCAAGGCGCTGGGCGCGACGCGGCGCAAGCCGGGCAATAATGATCTCAAATCCGGTTTCATCCTGATCGCTGTGGCCGCCGGTCTTGTGGCGATGGGCGCGATGATCGGCCAGAGCGCGCCTCTGGAGCCGGGTGAACCTTCACCGGCTCTGATGATGGCCGGGATAGCGGCCATTCCCGCCTTTATCGGTGTGGTGCTGGTCGGGTTTGGACTGGCCCGTGCGTTCAGGCGGCAGGACCGCGAGGACTGAGTGTGGCGCTGGCTGGGTAAGCGCCAATGGCAGTGAGCGATGAAGAACTGGCAGCCCGCGTCCTGGCAAATGCTGACCGGCGTGCCTTTGGCGAGCTGGTCGGTCGTCACCAGCGCATTGTGCGCGGAATGCTGGCCCGGCTCTGCGGCAATTCCGCCGATGCCGATGATCTGGCGCAGGACACTTTCGTGCAGGCCTGGCAGCGCATTGCCACCTATCGCAACGAAGGCAGCTTCAAGGCCTGGCTCTGCAAGATTGCCTATAGCCGCTTTTTGATGGGCGCGCGCAAGGACAGGGCGCGCGGTCGCCTGATGCAGGGCTTGCGCGCCGAGCCGCCCATGCTCGATCAGGCCGAACCCGCACGCGGCGTCGGCCTTGATCTGGACCGGGCACTGGCATGTTTGGGGGATGAGGAAAGGGCCTGTGTCGTGTTATGTTTTGCCTCGGGTCTGAGCCACGCGGATGCGTCTGCCGTGACCGGGCTTCCGCTGGGCACGGTGAAATCCCATGTCAATCGCGGGCGGGCAAAGCTGAAAGACTGGTTTGACCGGCGGGAGAGCGCGGCATGAGCGGTTCTGACAAGGATTTCGACACACGTCTGGCAGCCCTCTTCGACGAGGCGGCCCCGCCGGTTGATGACGGCTTCACGCGTGCCGTGATGGAGGCTCTGCCGCGCCCGGCCTTGACGCGCCCGGCCGTGCTGACGCTCGCGGGCCTGACCGGAGCGGGACTGACGGCGTGGCAATTGCCGTCTCTCGTTCCAGCGGTGGGCCGTCTGACCGAAATTCTGGGCAGCGCTGCGGTGGATACGCTGGGTCATCAGGCACTGATCATGGCGCTGGTGGCGGCAGGCCTGACCCTTGGCACGCTGTTCCTGTTCCGGCGCGGTGGCCTGGACCTGTGAGCTGTGGGATTTGTGCGGCTGCGAAGATCGGCTAGCGTGCGGGCCAAGCCATCCGGGAGCGACCCATGTCCGCCCAGACCCCGCCTGAGAGCGTCACGAAAACGCAGCAGCGCCGTATCACCCCGCCCGATGTGCGTGCCCGCAAGGGGGCTGAGCCGCTGGTCTGCCTGACCGCCTATGACGCGCCGACCGCCCGGCTGCTTGATCCGCATTGCGATGTGCTGCTGGTGGGCGACTCGGTCGGCATGGTGGTCCATGGCCTGCCCAACACCATTCCCGTCACGCTGGAGATGATGGTCCTGCACGGACAGGCGGTGATGCGCGGTTCTGCGCGTTCGCTCGTTGTGGTGGACATGCCCTTTGGCAGCTATGAGACCAGCCGGGAGCAGGCGTTTGATAATGCCGCGCGGATACTGCGTGAAACCGGCGCACAGGCGGTGAAGCTCGAAAGCGGGGTCTATATCGCCGAGACGATCCGTTTTCTGGCCGAGCGCGGTGTGCCGGTCATGGCGCATGTTGGCCTGCGCCCACAGGCGGCGCTGGCAGAAGGCGGCTTCAAGGCCAAGGGCCGCGACGAGGCCGAGCGCGCGCGTGTGCTGGCAGAGGCCCGTGCTGCGGACGAAGCCGGGGCCTTCGCCATCGTGGTGGAGGGCGTGGCCGAAGAGCTGGCCGGCGAGATCACGCAGGCTGTGAAGGCGCCGACCATCGGCATTGGCGCATCGGCCAGCTGCGACGGGCAGATACTGGTGACGCCGGACATGCTGGGTCTGTTCGACTGGACGCCGCGCTTTGTGAAACGCTATGCCGACCTCAAAGGGCTGACCGAAGAGGCGGTGAAGGCCTATGCCGAAGAGGTGCGCGCGCGGCGCTTTCCCGGCCCGGATGAAGTTTACCGGATTAAGTCCAGGTAACGCTGGCAAGCACGTATTGCGGCAATAGGGCGGGGCGTTTAGGGTCCGGCGCGATACGCCCATTCCATTAACAGCATGAGGCCGGCATTGGTCGACGTTTTCGACGAAGTTGAAGAGGAGCTGCGCAAGGAACGCTATATGCAGCTCCTGCGCAAATGGGGTCCGTGGGTGGCCGGTGCTGCTGTGCTCGTGATCGCCGGTGTGGCCGGTCATGAAGGCTGGCGGGCCTGGCAGGCCAACCAGGCCGCCGAAGCCTCCACACAGTTTGCCGAGGCACGCGAGCTGGAGCTGGCCGGAAACACCGAGGCAGCCCGCGCCGCTTATGATGCTCTGGTTCAGGAAGGCCCGCGCGGCTATGCGACGCTGGCCCTGCTCCATCAGGCGGCCCTTGCCAGCGAGGCGGGTGAAGCCGAAGAGGCGGCCCGGCTGTACGAGCAGGCTGCCCAGCGCTCTCCTGTGGCGCTTATCCGCGACCTGGCGCGCTATCAGGCTGCGCTTTCCGGATTCGACACGCTGTCATCTGACGATCTGCGCCTGCGCCTTGATCCGCTGATCACGGGCGGTTCGTCCTTTGCGCTGCTGGCACGCGAGCTGGTGGGCGCGGCGGCGCTGCGCGACGAGCGCTGGGAAGAGGCGCGCCGCCAGTACGAGTTCATCCAGCTTTCCATCGATGCCAGCGAGGGCCTGCGTCTGCGGGCGCGCGACGCGCTGTCGGTGATTGCCCAGTCAGCCCCGCCGGAGATTGCCGAAGAGGTGCTGCCCGAGCCCGAGGCCATGCCTGACGCGCCCGCCATCGCTGCGGATGAGGCGCCTATCCTGCCAGAAGAGGACAGCGGTCAATGAAACTTAGGGTGAAAGCCGCCATTTTCGCGCTGGCAGCGGCAAGCCTCGTATTGTCAGGGTGTAATGCGGGCGATCGTCTCTCCCGTCTGAACCCGTTCGGCGGGGACCGCGAAGACCCCAACGCTCCGCCGCGCGATCAGCGTGTGCCGGTGCTGGCCCTGGACGAGCGTCTGGCGCCAGTGGAGAACGGCCGCGTCAATCTTCCCCCCGCCTATGTCAATGACCGCTGGCCCCAGCCCGATGGCTTCCCCACCCACGCCATGCAGCACACGCAGGCGCGTGGCAGCCTGGAGCGCCTCTGGCGCGCCGATGCCGGTGCCGGGTCAAATCGTGACCGGCGCATCAATGCGCGTCCCGTCGTGCTTGACGGTGTGGTCTACACCGTGGACGCGGCAGGGCGCGTATCCGCATTTGACGCTGAAACCGGTTCGCGCCGCTGGCAGGTGCGCCTGACCGAACGCGAGGAGGCGTCTTCGGGTGGTTCCGGCCTGCCCATCCCGCTTCCCTTTATTGGCCGCGAGGGCGGCGGACCGGACCGGTTCGCGTTCGGCGGCGGGATCGCGGTCGACGGAGGCCGGGTTTTCGTGCACACCGGACGGCGCTTCCTGGTGGCTCTGAACGCCAGCAATGGCGAGGAAATCTGGCGTGAAACCGCGCTGACTCCCTTCCTCGCTGCACCGACCGTGGCCGATGGCCGCGTCTTCTCCATCACACACGAAAACGAGCTGATGGCCTTCAGCGCGGAGTCGGGCAGCGTGCAGTGGACCCACCGTGCCATCGCGGATTCCGCGCGCGTCCTCACCGCGCCGTCGGTGGCCGTGCAGGGCGATGTGGTCATTGCCCCGTTCAGTTCCGGTGAGGTCGTGGCCCTGCGTGCGCAGAACGGGATCGAGCTCTGGTCGGATGCGCTGACGCGCGCAGGCGGCCTCACCCCGCTCTCCTCGATCAATGATATTGCCGGCTCTCCGGTGATCGGGGATACACAGGCCTATGCGGCCAGCCATTCGGGCATCATGGCCGCGTTTGACATGCGCACAGGCGAGCGGTCATGGACCGCGCCGGCCAGCGCCCTGCACACGCCCTGGCTTGCTGGCAATTACATCTTTCTGGTCACCACCGAGGCTCAGGTTGTGGCGATGAACCGCCGTACTGGCGAGGTCCAGTGGACCACCCAGCTGGAAGCCTTCCGCAATGAACGCCGCCGCCGCGACCGGGTCGCATGGGCCGGCCCCGTCCTGGCGGGTAACCGGGTGCTGATCGCTTCCTCACGCGGTGAGCTGGTGATCATTAACCCGGCTGATGGCTCCATTGCCGAACGGCGCAATCTGCGCGAGCCGGTGCTCATTGCCCCGGTGATTGCCAACGAGACGGTCTATATTCTCACCGATAACGGCAATCTCATCGCGCTGCGGTAACTATCTGAAGGGCGGGAGCTTTCCCCCATGTCTCCCGGACGCATAGCCAGTCTTGCCATTGTCGGCAGGCCCAATGTGGGTAAGTCCACCCTGTTCAACAGGCTGGCCGGCAAGCCCATGGCCATTGTCGATGACCGCCCCGGCGTGACGCGCGACCGGCGCGAGGCGCGCGGGCGGCTGGGTGATATCGACCTGCGTCTTGTCGATACGGCCGGCTATGAGGACAGCGCCACCGGCATTGAAGCGCGCATGCGCCAGCAGACCGAAATCGCGCTGGCTGAAGCCGATATCTGCCTGTTCCTCATCGATGGCCGCGAGGGCGTGACCGCGCTGGATGAGCGCTTCGGCGCGCTCCTGCGCGAGACCTCCAAGCCTGTCATCCTGGTGGTGAACAAGGCCGAAGGCTCGCGCGGCGATGACGGGATTCTCGAAGCCTGGAATCTGGGGCTTGGCGAGCCGATCCCGATTTCCGCTGCCCATGGTGAGGGGCTTGGCGAGCTCTATCAGGCTGTCCGTCAGGCGATGGAAGAAGCCGGTATCGACGATGATCCGCCCGAAACAGAAGAGGATGAGGAGGGCGCGCCCTTACGCATTGCCGTGGCGGGCCGGCCCAATGTCGGCAAGTCCACGCTGATCAATGCGCTGATCGGGCAGGAGCGTCTGATCACCGGCCCGGAAGCGGGGCTGACCCGCGATGCCATCGCGGTGGACTGGCTGTGGGACGGGCAGCGCGTGCGCCTGCACGATACGGCGGGACTGCGTAAGCGCGGCAAGGTCGATGACCGGCTGGAGCGGATGAGCGCCGCCGATACGCTGCGCGCGATCAAGTTCGCCGAAATCGTCCTTCTGCTCATCGATGCCGAGCGCCCGTTCGAGAAGCAGGACCTCAACATTGCCGACCGGGTGGAGACAGAAGGGCGCGGCCTCATCGTGCTCGTCACCAAATGGGACCTCGTCAAGGACAAGGCGGCGACGCTGGCTGAACTGCACGAGAAGTTTGACCGCCTGCTGCCGCAGGTGCGCGGCGCACCGCTCATTCCGGTTTCCGCACTCACCGGGTTCGGGCTGGACAAGATCATGCCGGCGGTGGCGGCGCTGCACAAGAACTGGTCGGTGAAGGTGAAGACGCGCGACCTCAATGACTGGCTCTCAGAGATGGTCGCCCGCCATCCCCCGCCCGCCGTCGATGGCAAGCGCATCCGCCCGAAATACATGGCCCAGACCAAGGCGCGCCCGCCCACCTTCGTGCTGATGGCTTCACGCGCCGGACAATTGCCCGACAGCTATAAGCGATATCTGGTCAATGGGTTGCGCGAAGCGTTTGAATTACCCGGCGTACCGATCCGCCTGATCGTGAAGGCGGGCAAGAACCCGTATGCGGATAAGGGCTGAGGTTTATCCAGCTGTCATCCTCGGGCCGAGCGAAGCGAGGTCCCGGGGACCCAATCCTGATAGGTGAGGCCTGATCGCTCGTTGCAGGCATGGGTTCCCCGGACGGCTAAAGCCGCCGGGGAATGACAAGGGTTGAGAGTTTCGCGGGCCGAAGGTTCTGATCAGCCTCGACAAGGGGATAAGTCCGCGCCTGTCCCTGCCTCGCGGGCTGAATCCACGAGCCATGCCAGAGGCATAGGCGAAAACCTACCCCAGTTATCCGGTGGACGCGGTCTGGTGGTATATTCGTGTATGGGCGGCAGGAATGGCTACTGCCCGGCCCGCACCACTTCGCCATGGCGGGTTTCGCCCGGCGAGGCGAGCTCTACCAGCAGGGGCGTGACGGTTTCCGGCAGCGGCACGGTTTCCGGGTTCTCCCCCGGCACGGCGCGGGTGCGCATGGCGGTGCGCATGCGGCCCGGATCGAGCAGGTTTACCCGCACGCTGCTTTCGGCAAGCTCGGCCGCCCAGCTTTTCACGAGCGCTTCAAGGCCCGCCTTGGAGGCGCCATAGGCGGCCCAGTAGGCGCGGGTCTTGGCGCCTTGCGATGTGGTGAGGAACACGGCACGGCCGGCATCAGAGCTGCGCAGCAGCGGCTCGAAGGCGCGGATCAGGCGGGCCGGGGCGACCAGATTGACCGCCAGTACCTCGTTCCAGACCTTGGATGGTAGCTGTTGGGCGGGCATCAGCTTGCCGAGCGATCCGGCATTGGCGATGAGGATGTCCAGCTTGCCCCACCGGCCCTGCACGGCCTCGGCCAGCTTCTCGATACCGTCCGGTGCCATCAGGTCCATCGGTACGAGCGTGGCTGAGCCGCCAGCGGCGCTGATTTCGTCATCAAGGGCTTCCAGACCGCCGCGCGTGCGGGCGGTGGCGATGACATGCGCGCCTTGGGCGGCAAGGGCTTTGGCCGTGGCATAGCCAAGGCCGCGCGAGGCGCCGGTGACGAGTGCCACGCGCCCGGAGAGGAGTTTTGTATCGGTCATGCGTCCACGAGAAGGGAGAGTTGCTGGTCCTTGGAAGATACGGCCCGCTCGAAATCGGCAAGGCGGGTCGGGTATTCGCCGGTGAAATAATGGTCGGCCAGTTGCGGCTTTTCCGGATCGCGCGGCGCATTGCAGACGGCCCAGTACAGGCCCTCGACGGAGAGGAAGCCGAGCGAATCGCATTCCAGCATGGCCCGCATCTTCTCCGGTTCATGGGCGGCGGCCATCAGCTCTTCGCGCATCGGCATGTCGATGCCGTAAAAATCAGGATGCGTGATGGGCGGGCAGGCGGAGCGGAAATGCACTTCCTTTGCCCCGGCCTCGCGCACCATGCGCACGATCTTTTTCGAGGTGGTGCCGCGCACGATGGAATCGTCGATCAGCAGGACGCGCTTGCCCTTCAGCACGGCGGCGTTGGCGGCGTGCTTGCGTTTTACGCCGAGATCGCGCTTGGCCTGGGTCGGCTGGATGAAGGTGCGGCCCACGAAGTGGGAGCGAATAATGCCGAGATCGAACGGTTTGCCGATTGTCTCTGCATAGCCGATGGCCGCAGCAATGCCGCTATCGGGCACCGGCACCACAACGTCGATATCGGCGGGCGTTTCCTCGGCAAGGCGGCGGCCCATTCGCTTGCGGGTCTCGTAGACCGAGCGCCCGGCAATGACGGAGTCGGGCCGGGCGAAATAGATGTATTCGAACGCGCAGGGGCGCGGATTGGTCTTCGGCGCGTAGCGCACGCTCTGAATGCCGGTTTCGGAGATGATGACGGCTTCGCCCGGCTCGATCTCGCGGATCAGGCGCGCACCGATCATGTCGAGCGCGCAGGTCTCGCTGGACAGGATGATCGCGCCTTCCAGCTCACCCATGACAAGCGGGCGGATGCCCAGCGGATCGCGCGCGCCAACCATCTTGTCATTGGACAGCGCCACCAGCGCGAACGCGCCCTCAATCTGTTTGAGTGCGTCCAGCAGGCGGTCAGCGGCCTTGGTCTTACGTGACTTGGCCGCCAGCTGCAGGATCACCTCGGTATCGGAGGTGGACTGGAAGATGGCTCCGGCCGAGACCAACTCCTCCCGCAGAAGCCGCGAATTGGTGAGATTGCCATTATGGGCGATGGCCAGCCCACCGCCGCGCACATCGGCATAGAGCGGCTGCACATTGCGCAGTACCGGCGCGCCTTGCGTGGAATAGCGGACATGGCCGATGGCGATATTGCCCGCCAACGCGTCCAGCCGGGCCGGATCGGTGAAATTGTCTGCGACGAGGCCGAGATGGCGTTCCGAATGAAAGCGGCCATTATCGAAGCTGGTGACGCCGCACGCTTCCTGCCCGCGATGCTGCAGGGCCTGCAGGCCGAAAGCGGTCAGGACAGCGGCGCGCTCTGCACCGCGAACCCCGAACACGCCGCACTCCTCGCGCGGGCGGTCGGTGGCGGCATCATAGGTGAGGGTCGGAAACGGGGCGGAGAGGGGCATCCGGACCTTCTTGAATTGCTTGCCAGCATTGCTAGCCGGGATTTGTGTCGCGGATAAGCCTGTCCAGAGCGTCCCGGTCAAGCTCTTCATCAGTATCCCGCGCATTTTCACGGTCACGATCGTGTGCGCCCTCGGCCCAGGATCCTTCCGGAGCAAGGCGCTGTAGCAGGTCAGCGGTGGCGCTGGCCATCGGGTAGACGCGCGCACCCTGCAGCCATTCGGGCTGCGCGCCGGGTAGTGTGTTGCGGAAGACCAGCACGAACAGACCGATCAGGACAAGACCGCGCACCAGGCCGAAAATGAAGCCCAGAGACCGGTCGATCACGTTCACGTCTTCGCCCTGCTTGGAGCTGGTCTTAAGCGAAGAGGTTATGAAGCTGACGGCGAGATAGATCAGGATGAAGACCGCGCCGAGCGCGATGAGATTGGCGATCAGCGGTGAGCCGACAAGGCCTTCCAGCAATCCGGCAAAGACCGGGCGGCTCCACAGTGCGCCGAGCGCAGCGGCCACGAAGGCGGCAATGGTCAGCGCTTCACGCACGAAGCCGCGCATGAGGGCAAGCACACCCGATACGAAAAGCACCAGAAGCGCGAACAGGTCGAACCCTGACAGTCCAGCCTCCATCGCAACACCCCCTATTGCGGCCCCGGGTCCAGCCGGGTGACCAGTGTATGCACTGTATCGATTCCCGTCACCTGAAGACCGGCTCCGTCGATACCGGCAGGCGCCAGGGCGCGGGTAAAGCCCAGCTTGGCGGCTTCCTTAAGGCGCGCCTCGGCCCGGCCGACTGGGCGCACATCGCCGGACAGGGCAATCTCGCCGAACACCACACCTTCGGCGGGCAGGGCGACATCGAAGGCCGAAGAAACGAGGGCGGCAGCAACAGCGAGGTCGGCGGCCGGCTCGGCGATTTTCAGCCCGCCTGCGACGTTCAGATACACATCCTTGCCGCCAAACCCGATGCCGCAACGTGCTTCGAGCACGGCGAGCACCATGGCGAGGCGCCCTGAGTCCCAGCCGACGACCGCGCGGCGCGGCGTGCCGAAGGCCGCGGGCGCGACAAGGGCCTGTATCTCGGTGAGGACGGGGCGGGTGCCTTCCATGCCCGCGAAGACAGCGGTGCCGGGCGCTGCTGCTCCGCGCCCGTCAAGGAAGAGGGCGGACGGGTTGGCGACCTCGCCGAGCCCTGCATCGCCCATCTCGAACACACCGATCTCGTCGGTCGGGCCGAAGCGGTTCTTCACCGCGCGAAGGATGCGGAACTGATGCGAGCGCTCGCCTTCGAAATAGAGCACGGCATCGACCATGTGCTCGACCACGCGCGGGCCGGCGATCTGGCCATCCTTGGTGACGTGGCCGACGAGGATTACCGCCGTGCCGCGCTTCTTGGCAAAGCGCACCAGTTCCTGAGCACAGGCGCGCACCTGCGCCACCGTGCCCGGTGCCGCGGCGAGCTGGTCCGACCACAGGGTCTGGATGGAATCGAGGACTGCGATGGCAGGCGGATCGCTTTTGAGCCCATCGAGAATGCTTTCCAGCGAGGTCTCCGCGGCAAGCGCGACCGGCGCGTCGGCAAGGCCAAGACGGCGGGCACGGCGGCGCACCTGATCGGCCGCTTCCTCGCCGGAGATATAGACCGCGCGCTGTCCGGCTCGTGCGAGACGGGCAGCGGCCTGAAGCAGGAGCGTGGACTTGCCGATGCCCGGATCACCGCCGACCAGTACCGCAGAGCCGGGCACCAGCCCGCCGCCCGCCACGCGGTCAAACTCGGCCATGCCGGTTTCAAACCGGGGCGGATCGTCGGTGGCGCTGCCCAGATCAACGAGTTCGAGGCGGGAACGGCGTGTGGAACGCTTCGGTCCGCTCGCCTGCGTGCCAAGCGGAGCGGCGGGCGTTTCCTCCTGCAGAGAGTTCCACGACCCGCAATCATCGCAGCGCCCGGCCCATTTGGCATGGACCGCCCCGCAGGACTGGCAGACATAGACGGCATCGGAACGGGGCAAGCGGCTCTCCGGCTGGCGGCTGGAAAATCAGTATAGGCGGGGGCGCAGCGATTCGCCCGTCAATCGTCCACCGAGCGTCCCTGCACGAAGGCACACACGGCCGGGTCGGCGCAATCATCAACGCCGTCCAGCCCGCCGCGCCAGCGTATCTTCCCGTTCTCGATCATGGCCACTTCGTGAGCGATCATGCGCATGGAGGCCATGTCATGGGTGATGGTGACGGCGGTCGCGCCGAGCGATTTCACCTGCCGCACGATCAGCCGGTTGATGACATCGGCGGTGACCGGATCAAGCCCGGTCGTCGGCTCATCGAAGAAAAGGATGGCGGGACGGGTGACGATGGCGCGCGCGAGCGAGGCCCGCTTGAGCATGCCGCCGGAAAGCTCGCGCGGTTCGCGGTTGGCCACACCGGCTTCCAGATCCACAAGGCCCAGTGCCTCGATGGCGCGCTCTCTGGCTTCGGAGCGCTTCACGCCCTCCGCCTTGATCAGCTTGAAGGCGATATTCTCCCAGACGGTGAGCGAGTCAAACAGCGCGCCGGATTGGAACAGCATGCCGATCTGGGCAAGGCCGGGGCCGGACGGGTCACCGGGGTGCACTCTCTGCCCGTCAATCTCTACATGGCCTTTGTCCGGCGCGATCAGGCCAAGCGCGGTCTTCAGCATCACGGACTTGCCGGTGCCTGAGCCGCCGATGATGACGAGGGAGCGGCCCTCATGGGCTTCCAGATCAAGACCATCAAGGACGATCTTCTCGCCGAAGCGCTTGCTGACCGATTTCCAGGCGATTTTGACGTTCGATGTCATCTCCGCCCCTTACACGAATACCGAGGTGAGGATGAAATTGGCGGCAAAGATGAGCATGGCCGCAGACACTACGGCGTGCGTGGCTGCCCGGCCCACCCCTTGCGCCCCGCCTTCGGCATGATAGCCGTGATAACAGCCCATCAGGGTCAGCAGGAAGCCGAACACGCCCGCCTTGATGAGGCCGGAGATCACATCCCAGCTCTCCAGAATGTCCCAAGAGTTGCGGATATAGACGGTGGGGTCGAATTCCAGCGTGGTGATGCCGACGAGGAAGCCCCCGAGCACGCCGATCACATTGGCGACCAGCACGAGCAGGGGCAGCACGATGATCCCGGCGAGAATGCGCGGCACGACCAGATAACGCATAGGGTCGATGGTCAGCGTGTGCAGCGCGTCGATCTGTTCGGTGGCGCGCATGGCGCCGATCTCTGCGGCGATACCGGAGGACACCCGGCCTGCGAGCATCAGCGCGGCGATGACGGGTCCCAGCTCGCGCACAATGCCGAGCGCCACGATGTTGGGCACGAAGCTTTCCGCGTTGAAGCGCGCACCGCCCACATAGATGTTCAGCGCCAGCGCTGCACCGGTGAACAGCGCGGTCAGGCCGACGACAGGCAGGGAGAGAAAGCCGATCCGCAGGAGCTGCAGGCCCAGCTGACCGGCATAGAACGGGCCGAACAGGGCGCGGATCGCGCTGCCGGCAAACAGCGTCATCGCGCCCAGCGAGCGCAGAAGCGACAGGACGCCGCGTCCGAGTGCCTGGACCGGGTTCACGCCCTAAACGCCTCCCTCATAGCGCCGCTCAAGCCGCCCGCCGAGACGGGTGAGAAGTTCATAGCCGATCGTGCCTGCGGCGCCCGCCACCGGCCCGAGATCGGCCCCGTAAAACTGGACACGCGCCGTCTCGGCGGCAAGGGCTTCATGGCCGGTAACGTCCAGCGCGGTCAGATCCATGGAGACGGCGCCCACGATTGGCACCGCGGCCTCTCCCAGCCGGGCATAGCCGCCCTGGCGCGCGGAGCGCATCAGACCGTCCGCATAGCCGATCCCGGCAATGGCGATGGTGCGCTGGCCGTCGGCCTGCCAGCGCGCGCCATAGCCCACCGTCTCGCCGTCCTTCACGGAGCGCACCTGAAGAAGGGGCGCGTCAACATGCAGGACAGGCGTGAAGGGTTCGGGCGCTTCGGTTGCCGGATTGACGCCATAGAGCCCGATGCCTGGACGGGTCAGATCGAAATGATAGTCCGGCCCAAGCAGTACGCCGCCGGTATTGGCAAGGCTGCGGGTGACATCTCCGAAGCGGGCGGAAACCGCGATGAAGCGGGCGCGCTGGCGTGCATTCATCTCCCGGCCCGGCTCGTCGGCGCAGGCCAGATGACTCATCACGAGCGCAAGCTGGCAGTTCGCCAGCAGCCCCTCGCCTGGCAAGAGGCTGGCCGCATCGGTTTCAGACAGGCCCAGCCGGTTCAGGCCGGTGTCGATGTGCAGGCCGCAAGCGCCGCCACCCCCGGCGGAGAAGGCTGCGAGCTCGTCCAGCGCATTGATGACAGGCGTGAGGCCGGCCTCGCGATAGAGGCGCGCACTGTGCGGCCAGTAGCCGTTCAGCACGAAGATGCGCGCCTCGGTTCCGTTCAGCGCAGCGCGCACGGCAGCGCCTTCGGCCGGGGTGGCGGTGAAGAAGGTGCGGCACCCGGCATGGGCAAGTGTGCGGGTGATGTGCCCGGCATCCAGACCATAGGCATCGGCCTTGACCACCGCGCCAGTTTCGGCGGCGGGGCTGAGGTTTTGCAGCGTGCAATAATTCCCGGCGAGGGCAGCCAGGTTGACGATCAGGCGGGCCGGGCCCTCATGGCGCGCGCTGACGCTATTCGAGGCTGGAATAGCGCCCGGTGTCTTCAAGATCGGAGAATTTGGTCCGCTCAGGGTCAAACGCCACCTTCACCGCGCCAATCGGGCCATGGCGCTGCTTGCCGATAATCACTTCAGCGCGATTGCGTATCTCGCGCATCTCATCTTCCCAGCGAAGATGTTCCTCGGTGCCTTCTTTAGGCTCCGCGCGTTCAAGATAATAGGCCTCGCGGTAGACGAACATCACAACGTCCGCGTCCTGCTCGATGGAGCCGGACTCGCGCAGATCGGAGAGCTGGGGCTTCTTGTCGTCGCGCTGCTCCACCTGACGCGAAAGCTGGGAGAGGGCGATGACGGGAATGTCGAGTTCTTTGGCGAGGGCTTTGAGTGCCTGCGTGATCTCGGAGATTTCCTGCACCCGGCTTTCGGACCGGCGCGAGGAACTGCCCGTGACAAGCTGGAGATAGTCGATCACCAGCACGTCCAGCCCGTGCATGCGTTTCAGGCGGCGCGCCCGCGCGGTCAGCGCACCGATGGAGATGCCGCCTGTGTCATCGATATAGAGCGGGATGTCGTTGATCTCGCGTACTGCATCATTGATTTCGGCAAACTGCGCCGCGTCGATCCGGCCCTGGCGGATGAAATAGCCCGAAATGCCGGTGTAGTCCGCGATGAGGCGGGTCGCGAGCTGCTCGGCGCTCATCTCCAGCGAGAAGAAGCCGACAACCCCGCCCTCGACTGTGCGGCGCGTGCCGTCTGCGGCTTCCTCATAGCGGTGCGCCCGCGCCACCGAGAAGGCGATATTGGTCGCCAACGCCGTCTTGCCCATGGAGGGGCGGCCCGCCAGGATGATGAGATCGGAGCGGTGCAGCCCGCCCAGTTTGGCGTCCAGCGTGTTGAGCCCGGACGGGATGCCCGACAGCTTGCCGCCGCGCTTGTAGGCGGCAGCGGCCACTTCCACTGATTGGGCGAGGGCGGTGGAGAAGGGCTGGAAACTTTTCGAGACCGTGCCGCTTTCGGCCAGCGAAAACAGCTCGCGTTCGGCCTGTTCGATCAGGGCGTTGGCGGCAGCGGCCTTGCGGGTGTCGCGCGCATCAGCAGAAATGCGTGAACCGATATCGATAAGCTGGCGGCGCAGGGCGAGTTCATAGACGAGGCGGGCATATTCCGGCGCGCTCAGGGCCTCGGGCGCCTCGCGCATCAGCTCGACGAGATATACGGGCCCGCCAAGCTCTTTCAGCCCCTCATCATCGCCCAGCCGGTTCTTCAGCACCACCGCATCGGCGAGCGCCCCGCTGGTGATCAGCTGGGACGCCGCAGCATAGAGCCGGGCATGGAAGGGATCGTAGAAATGTTCCGGGCGCAGCCAGTCGGCGACCCGGTGGAACACCTCGTTCTCGAACAGAAGCGCGCCGAGAAAGGCCTGTTCCGCTTCGATATTGTGCGGAGGGCTGGTCCCGTCCACACCGCTGGCGGCGGGACCCATATCGGCGGTTTCGGCGGTCATGGGAGAGGTGATAGCGGATAGGGCAGGGCGGTGCGAGCGCAGATGCACGTTTCCCACCGGCAAATGCGCCGATGTGGAAAACTTCAGCCCCATTGAACCGGTACGCCGGTCGGGCGCACCTTGTTCCTGAAGATGACGGGAAGAATGCATGCGCCGCCCCGCCGATTACGCCCTTGATGCCTTTCTCGCCGCGTCCGCACGTAGCGGGGACCGGGACGGCATGCGCCATCTGGCGAAGCGCTGGCATCCGCTGCTCATGGCTCATGCCTGGCGGCTGACCGGTGAAACCGAGCTGGCCGAGGAGGCGGTCCAGGAGGCCTGGGTGGAGGTTCTGCGCGGCCTGCCGGGATTGCGCGATGACCACGCCTTCGCAGCCTGGGCCTACCGCATCACCACGCGGCGCTGCGCGCGCCTCATCAGGCGCCGCCAGGGTGAGCGGGCCCTGACCCGCGCCGTGGCGGCCGAGCCGCGCGAGACAGCGGCCGAGGACCATCACGATGACGGGGATGGCGCGCGCGTTAAACGTGCGATGGCCGATCTGCCGCCAGATCAGCGCGCAGCCGTGTGGCTGTTTCATCTGCAAGGATTGAGCGTGGCGGAGACCGCCATCGCTCTCGACGTGCCGGCGGGCACGGTGAAGACCCGTCTGATGCATGCGCGGCGCAAGCTGCGCGACAGTCTCGAAGGAGGCAATGATGAGTGATGTGGACCGCCTGATCGAACAGGCACTGGACAATGAAGACCGCGCACTTCGCGAGGTGCTGGGCAAGGAGCCGGGGTTTTTCAATCTCGCTTTCGGCCTGTTTTCCGGGCCGCGCGCCTGGGTGAACTGGATTTTGATGGCCGCGCAAACCGCGCTGTTCTTCATCGGGGTGTGGCTCGCATGGCAGGCCTTCAACGCTGAAGCGGTGGCCGACATTCTGCGCTGGGGGCTTTCAGCCTCGACGCTGCTTCTGGCAGCTGTGATCCTGAAACTCTCGCTGGTGCCGGTGATGATGGAAAACCGGCTCGTCACCGAAATCCGCCGGCTGGAACTGCGCATAGAGCGGATGCGGGCTGAGCGCTAGCTCGGGTTCATGAACTGGAGCGTCATCAAATGATGCTCCAGTCTCACCCCGTCCAGCGTGACCTGTTCGGTATGCTCGAACCGCCAGCCGCGCTTGGCGAGGAAGCGGCGGGCGAGATGGCTGGCATGAACGGTCAGCCGGACATGGCCAAGGTCCGCGGCGCGCGCCAGAAGGGCGTCATGCAGCGCGCGAGCGGTTCCGGTGCGGCGCTGGTCCGGGCGCACGAACAGCATGTCGACATGGCCCCTAGCGGTCAGCGCCGTAAAGCCGAGCAGGCCGCTTTCATCTTCCACTACGAGACAGGTCTGGTCCTTCAGCCGGGCGTGCATGGCGGCACCATCGGCGATCCGTGCGGCCCAGGCGGCGCGCTGCTCTGCCGAATAATGCGGGGCACTGCCCTCCAGCACGGCGGCGCGGAAAATCCCGGCGAGCCCGTCTGCATCGGCTGGCACGTAGTCGCGTATCCGCATGACGGCTTCCTTCCACCTCCCGCATGAAAAAGGGCGGCCCGTTGCCGGTGCCGCCCTTCATTATGTCGCCATTGCCGGCAGGCGTTGAGGATTACTCCTCGTCGCCGGCCCCGGCGCGTTCTTCAGCACCTTCGGCAGAGGCTTCAAAGAGCTCGGCCGCCTGCGCATCGGCAAGGGCGCGGTCTTCTTCGGCCGCCGCGGCGATAACGTCCTCACCCTTGGCCTGACGCTCGGCCTCTTCAGGCGTGCGCGCCACGTTGACGGTGACGTCCACCGCCACTTCCGGGTGCAGGACGAGGCGTACAGAGTGCACGCCCAGCGTCTTGATCGGCTGGTTGAGGTCAACCATGCCGCGCGTGATCGTCAGGCTGTCGCTAGAGGCCGCCTCGGCGATGTCACGGGTGGACACCGATCCGTAGAGCTGGCCGGATTCCGAAGCCTGGCGGATCAGGACGAAGCTCGCCCCTTCCAGATGCTCGCCTTCGGAGCGGGCCGCAGAGGCACGCTCGGCATTGCGCTTTTCAAGGATTTCACGCTCGCGTTCAAAGCGGGCGAGATTGGCTTCCGTAGCGCGCAGGGCTTTTTCCTGCGGCAGGAGGAAGTTGCGGGCAAAGCCGGGACGCACATTGACGACATCGCCAATGGCACCAAGTTTTTCGACACGTTCAAGCAGAACGACTTTCATGACTTTATGTCCTCCTACTCGACCGCATAGGGCAGAAGGCCCATATAGCGCGCGCGCTTGATGGCGCGGGCCAGCTCACGCTGCTTCTTGGCGGAGACCGCCGTGATGCGCGAGGGGACAATCTTGCCACGTTCGGACATGTAGCGCTGGAGCAGCTTCACGTCCTTGTAATCGATTACCGGCGCGCCTTCGCCCGAGAACGGGCAGACTTTACGGCGGCGGGCAAACGGAAGGCGCACGGGCGCGCCAATCGTCGGGATATCGTTTGACATGGATCAGCCCTCCTACTGCCGGTCGCGGCGCTTGCGTTCTTCGCCTTTGCGAAGAACGGCAGACGGCTCTTCGGAGAGCGCATCGATACGCACGGTGATGTAGCGGATCACGTCATCGGAATAGCGCTGACGCTGGTCGATGGCTTCCAGCACGTCTGCGCCGGCTTCCATGTCGATCAGGCCGTAATGACCCTTGCGGTTCTTGTTCATGCGGTAGGCGAGGGTGCGAAGACCCCAGTACTCGGTCTTGCCGACCTTGCCGCCTTTTTCCTCCACGAGGCCTTTGAGCTCCTCAAGGAGGCTTTCCACCTGCGCCGGAGACACGTCCGGGCGGGCAACGAACACGTGTTCGTAGTAAGCCATATATCTGGTCCCTGTTCAGTTGGGCTGCGGCACGATCTCTGCCAGGGAAGGCAGATTCCGCGATGGCTCTGGAAAGGCCCGCCCTCACACCATGCGAGGAACGGTCATGCCCACCAGACCGCAACCGGTGAAGGCGCGGGACATACGCTATCAGCGCCAAAAGGGCAAGCGGGAGGGTTCAGGGCTGGCTCGAGGGCAGGTCTGCTTGCGTGGCTTTTTTGCAAAGGCTCGCCCGCCCTACCAATTTCTGGTAACGTTCGCGCCTCAAACAAGGATCACGCCAATGAGCCGTAACACATCCATCGCGCTGAATGACCAGCTGGCCAGTTATATAGATGAGCAGGTCGCATCGGGCCGCTATGGCTCGGCCAGTGAAGTGGTTCGCGCGGGCCTGCGCCTGTTGCAGGAGCGTGAGGCGCGGCTGACAGCTTTGCAGCGGGCCCTGGAGCAGGGCGAGCAGAGCGGTCCGGCCGAGGCGATAACGCGCGAGCAGTTTCTTGCCGCCATGCAGGCCAAAGCACCGGCACATGGCTGAATTCCGGCTGCGCCCGGCCGCCCGCATCGATCTTGAGAACATCTGGCAGGACACGGCCGCGCGCTGGTCGCAGCGGCAGGCTGAAACCTATGTCTCCCTGCTGTTTGATGCTTTTGACGCGGCAGCGGAGTTCCCGTTTGCGGGGCAGGATGCGAGCGATATCCGAGAAGGGTATCGGCAGCGGTTAAGCGGGTCGCACGTCATCTTCTACCGGCCTCAAGACTATGGCGTGGTGGTCGTGCGCGTGCTGCACGGCCACATGCTGCCCGACGCGCATTTCTAGCGCGCGTCACCACGCCCCGGCTTGCCTTCCCCATCCCTCACGGTCTATCCGGGCACCACATCAGAACAAGGGAGGACGCGCTTCATGGCGCTTGCAATCATCTTTCCAGGCCAGGGCAGCCAGGCGGTCGGCATGGGCCGGGAACTGGCCGAGGCCTTTCCCGCAGCCCGCGCGGTCTATGAAGCGGTCGACGAGGCGCTGGGCGAACGGCTCTCCGCGCTGATCTGGGACGGGCCGATCGAAACCCTCACCCTCACCCAGAATGCCCAGCCTGCGCTGATGGCCACTTCGCTTGCGGTGATGGCGGCGCTGAAAGAGGGCTTTGGCGTTGATGTGACAGCGGCCAAATGCGTGGCCGGTCACTCGCTGGGGGAATATTCCGCGCTGGCCGCGGCCGGTGCGCTCTCCGTCCACGATGCGGCCAAGCTCCTGCGCCTGCGCGGCCTGTCCATGCAGAAGGCTGTGCCGGTGGGCGAGGGCGCGATGGCGGCCATTCTGGGCGCCGAGGAAGCCCAAGTGCAAAAGGCCGTCGAGGTAGGTTCTGCGGCAGGCGTGGTCCAGATCGCCAATGACAATGCGCCGGGCCAGATCGTGATCTCCGGTGCCAAGGCCGCAGTGGAGGTGGCCATCGAGGCGGCCAAGGCCGATGGTATCCGCAAGGCGATGCTGCTGCCCGTTTCCGCGCCCTTCCACTGCGCGCTGATGCAACCGGCGGCCGATGCGATGGCAGAGGCACTGAAAACCGCCACGATCAATACGCCCAAAGTGCCGGTGGTGACCAATGTCAGCGCCGGGCTCGTCACCGACCCTGAAACGATCCGCGCCCAGCTGGTCGAGCAGGTCACGGGCCGGGTGCGCTGGCGCGAAAGCGTGATCTTCATGGCAGGCGAGGGCGGGATTGACCGCTTTGCCGAGGCTGGTGCGGGCAAGGTGCTCTCCGGCATGCTCAAGCGCACGGTGGACGGTGCGGAAGGCACGCCCCTCAACACGCCGGCTGATCTTGAAACCTTTGCCGTCTCGCTGAAAGGAAATGGCTGATATGTTCTCTCTTGAAGGAAAAAAAGCGCTGGTGACTGGTGCGACCGGCGGGCTCGGCAGCGAGATCGCCCGCGCTCTGCACGCCCAGGGCGCTTCGGTGGCCCTGTCGGGCACGCGCGCGGAAGTGCTGGAGGCGCTCGCCAGGGAGCTCGGTGACCGCACGGCGGTGGTGCCGTGCAATCTCTCCGATGCCGAGGCGGTGGATAATCTGCCCAAGGCCGCCAGCGAGGCGCTCGGCGGGCTCGATATCCTCATCTCCAACGCCGGTGTGACGCGTGACCAGCTTCTGATGCGCATGAAGGACGAGGACTGGGAAACGGTCATCAAGGTCAATCTGGAGGCCCATTTCCGCCTCTGCCGGGCGGCGATGCGCGGCATGATGAAGAACCGCTGGGGCCGTATTATCGGCATCACCTCGGTGGTCGGCGTGACGGGAAATCCCGGGCAGGCGAACTATGCCGCGTCAAAAGCGGGCATGATCGGCTTCTCCAAGGCGCTCGCCCAGGAAGTTGCCTCGCGCGGGGTGACGGTGAACTGCGTTGCGCCGGGCTTCATCGCCTCGCCGATGACCGATGCGCTGAATGACGAGCAGAAGTCGGCGATCCTCACCAAAATCCCGGCCGGTGATCTGGGTCAGGGTTCGGACATCGCCGCAGCCTGCGTCTATCTTGCCAGCAACGAGGCCGGTTACGTGACAGGCCAGACATTGCACGTGAACGGCGGGATGGCCATGATCTGACGCCTGCCGCTGAGTCGGCCGCGGCAAGTGTCTGGCAAAGCCTGTGACTTGCCGCTGGAATGAATGCGTTGAGGTTGCTAGCCTTGCCCGCAGGGGCGTGGTATCAGCCGCCACCTCGAAGAGAGCCGCCCGTGTTTGCGGGGGCTTCGTACAGTCAGGGGGCATAAGGGGCCACAAGAAGGTCTCGCCCGGAAATTAGATAAAGGGTCCGTCATGTCTGACGTTTTTGATCGCGTTAAGAAGATCGTTATCGAGCACCTCGACGTTGAAGAGGACAAGGTTACGGAAAAGGCCTCATTCATCGACGATCTCGGCGCGGACTCGCTGGATAATGTCGAGCTCGTGATGGCGTTCGAGGAAGAGTTCGACATCGAAATCCCCGACGATGCTGCCGAGCACATCCAGACCGTCGGTGACGCGGTGCAGTTCATCTCCGAAAAAGTCGGCTAAGGCCGGTTTATAAGCGCCATGTCGAAGCGCCGCGTTGTCGTCACCGGCCTTGGTATCGTTTCCCCGCTCGGATGCGGTGTGGAGCATGTCTGGGCCCGGCTCACAAAGGGCGAATCCGGTCTTGCCCGGATCACCCATTTCGAGACCGATGATCTGCCTTGCCAGATCGCCGGGGGCATACCGCGTGCTGACGGGCGTTATGGCGGATCGCCTGACAGCCCCGGGGTGTTTGACCCTGAGGCTGTCATGCACGCCCGCGATGCCAAGCGCATCGACGATTTCATCCTCTATGGCATTGCCGCAGCCGATGAGGCGCTTGCCCATTCCGGCTGGCAGCCCGCCGATGACGCCGCGCGTGAACGCGCCGGTGTGCTGATCGGATCGGGCATTGGCGGCCTGCAAACGATTTACGACGCCTCGATCACGCTGGTGGAAAAGGGGCCGCGCAAGCTCTCCCCCTTCGTGATCCCGGCCATGCTGATCAATCTGGCGTCCGGCCAGGTATCGATCCGCCATGGGCTGAAAGGCCCGAACCATTCGGTCGTCACGGCCTGCTCCACCGGCGCGCATGCCATTGGTGATGCGGCCCGTCTGATCGCCTATGGCGATGCAGACATGATGGTGGCCGGCGGCACGGAAAGCGCGGTGACGCGCCTCGGCTTTGGCGGCTTCTGCGCCATCCGGGCCATGTCCACCGGATTTAACGACAATCCCAAGGCTGGCTCGCGTCCCTATGACAAGGACCGCGATGGCTTCGTCATGGGCGAGGGCGCGGGCGTTGTCGTGCTGGAAGAGTACGAAGCGGCCAAGGCGCGCGGCGCGACCATCTATGCCGAAGTGGTCGGCTATGGCCTGTCCGGCGATGCCTATCACATCACCGCTCCGGCCGAAGACGGCGATGGCGGCTACCGCTCCATGAGCGCGGCGCTGAAGAGCGCAGGGCTCTCTGCCTCCGACGTTGATTATGTGAACGCGCACGGCACCTCGACGCCCAAGGGCGACGAGATCGAACTCAAGGCCGTGGAGCGCCTGCTGGGCGACGCGGCGGGCGATGTGGTGATGTCGTCCACCAAGTCGGCCACCGGCCACCTTCTGGGGGCTGCGGGCGCGGTGGAGGCAATCTTCTCCATCCTCGCCATTCGTGACGGCATCTGCCCGCCCACGCTGAACCTTGACAATCCGTCGGTGGAAAGCCCGATCAATCTGGCGCCCCACAAGGCGGTGAAGAAGGATATCAAGGTGGCGCTGTCGAACTCGTTCGGCTTTGGCGGCACCAATGCCTCGGTCATCTTCAAAGCCGTTGACTGATACCTGCCGTCTGCTGAAGGGTTCATGCCATGAGCAGGGACAAGGCCGGGAGGGGTGGTGAGCCCGATAGGGGGTTCGGTTTCATGCGCCTGATCATTATCGGCTTTTTCCTGATCATCGCGCTCGCCCTCATCGCAGGGGCGGGCCTGATCGGCGGCTATGCCTGGCTGGGGTATCAGTACACAGCCGAAGGCCCTGCCGAAGAGGATAGCGTTATCCAGCTGCAGCGCGGCTCCAGCGTGCGGGCGATTGCCGCCCAGCTGGAGGCGGAAAACCTGATTGCCGATGCCGACCTCTTCCTTTTGAAGCGTCGCATTGATGAGCGGATCGAAGGCCCGCAGCCGCCGCTTCGGGCGGGTGAGTTTGCCATTCCGGCGCGCGCCTCCATGGCGCAGATCGTCGACATTCTGGCCTTTGGCGAAGTGATCCAGCACCCGGTGCGCGTTGCCGAAGGTCTGACCAGCGCGATGGTGGTGCGGATCGTGGAGGCCTCCGATGTGCTGACCGGCGAGGTGGAGCGCATTCCGGCTGAGGGCACGCTGCTGCCGGACACGTACCTCGTGGATCGCGGCACCTCGCGCCAGGCCGTGCTGGACCGCATGGCGGTTGCGCAGCAGAGGCTGGTGGCCGAGCTGTGGGAGAACCGCCAGCCGGGTCTGCCGTTTGAGACGCCGGAAGAGGCGATCAATCTGGCCTCCATCGTGGAGAAGGAAACGGGGATCGCCGATGAGCGCCCTCTGGTCGCGGCGGTGTTCGTCAACCGGATGCGCCGGGGTATGCGCCTGCAGAGCGATCCGACCATCATTTACGGCATTACGGGCGGTGAGCCGCTGGGCCGGGGCATTCGCCGCTCCGAGCTCGATGACACGAGCAATCCCTACCACACCTATCACATCGATGGCCTGCCCCCGACGCCGATTGCCAATCCGGGCCGGGAATCGATCGCAGCGGTGCTCAATCCGCCAGAGAGCGAATACATCTTCTTCGTGGCGGACGGCACGGGTGGCCATGCCTTCGCCCGCACGCTCGCAGAGCACAACCGCAATGTGGCGCGCTGGCGTCAGATCGAGCGCGAACGCGCCCGTTCCGGAGGGCGGTAGATGGCAACCCTTTCCGGCATGACGGGTTTTGCCCGCGCTTCTGCCAGCGGGGATTACGGTACGTTGAGCGCCGAGGCGCGCTCGGTGAATGGGCGGGGGCTGGATATCCGCCTGCGCCTGCCGGACGGGCTTGCCCATCTCGAAGGCGAGGTCAGGAGCCGGATCAAGACCGCTTTTGAGCGCGGCTCCGTCTCGCTCAATATCAGCCTTGAAAAGCCGGCGAGCCTTGCCGGCGCGCTGATGATCGACACGGCCCGCCTGCGCGCGCTCGCCGAGGCCGGGCAGGATCTCGTGAAAGAGGGGCTGGTCCAGCCCGCCCGTCTCGACGGGCTTCTGGCGCTGCGCGGCGTGGTGTTGAGTGAGGATACGCAGACCGGCGGCGAGGATACTGCCGAAGTGCTGGACAGCGCCCTTCTGGCACTGACCGACGAGGTGCTCGCCGGTCTGAGAGCTGCGCGCGACGCCGAGGGCGCGGCGCTTCTGCCCGTCCTCACCGCGCAGGTCGATGAGATCGAGGCACTGCGGGTCAAGGCCGCCGCGCACCCGGCCACCAGCACCGAAGCGATACGGGACCGGTTAAAGGCGAAGTTTGACGAGCTATTGCCCGGCGGGCTGGAGCCGGAACGTCTGGCGCAGGAGGCCGCTGCGCTGGCGGTGAAAGCCGATGTGCGCGAGGAGATCGACCGTCTGGCCGGCCATGTGGAAGCCGCGCGCTCGTTGCTGGCTGGCGGGTCGCCGTGCGGGCGCAAGCTGGACTTTCTCACCCAGGAGTTCAACCGCGAGGCCAATACGCTGTGCTCCAAGGCTGCTGACCGGGGCCTGACCGAGCTTGGCCTTGCCATGAAGCATGTGGTCGACCAGCTTCGCGAGCAGGTCCAGAACGTGGAGTAGGCGATGCCGGCAAGTCATCTTTCAGGTCCGGCTTTCCGGGGCCAGCGCCGCGGCCTGATGCTGGTGCTATCAAGCCCGTCAGGGGCGGGCAAGACTACGCTCTCGCGCCGGCTGATCGCGGCCAATCCCGATCTTATCCTGTCGGTCTCGTCCACGACGCGCGCCGCGCGCCCGGGCGAGGTTAACGGCGAGGACTATTACTTCGTCTCGGAAAAGGACTTCCTGCGTCAGGCGGAGAACGACGAATTCTACGAATATGCCCGCGTGTTCGGGAATTATTACGGCACGCCCAAAGCTCCCGTGGAGGAGGCACTGTCGGTGGGCCGCGATGTGGTGTTCGATGTCGACTGGCAGGGCGGAAGGGCGCTTGCTGCGGGCTCGCCGGAGGACTGCGTGAAAGTGTTCATCCTGCCGCCATCGCTCAAGCTCCTCCGTGATCGGCTGACCAAGCGCGCGCAGGATTCCGATGAGGTGATCGAGAGCCGTATGGCCCGCGCCAAGGCCGAGATCGAGCACTGGCACGAGTATGACTATGTCATCGTCAATGACGATTTCTCCGAGGCGCTGGAGCGGCTCTCGCTGATCCTGCATGCGGAACGCCTGCGCCGGATCCGCCACCCGTGGCTTGAGGGCTTTGTTGAAGCCCTGATGGACGAACGTTAATGATCGGCCAGCTTGCCGGGTAACGCGCCCCGGCCCTATCCTTCACGCAGTCACACACGTGAAGGGGAACCCCATGTCTTTTCTGGTCAATGTCCGCAATGGCCTCGCCGCTGCGGGTGCGGTGCTTGCGCTGGGCGTAGCACCGGCAATCGCCGCGCAGGCGCAGCCCGTACCGCGCTATGACGCCGAGGCTTTCTACGCAACCACCAGCTTTTCGCTGGGAAACGCGTCCGGCCATGTCTTCAATGCTGAAACCAGCCATGTCCTGATCAGCTCCGATGAAACGGGCGTGTTCAACGCCTATGCGTTGGACCCGGCAACGGGCGAGCGTACAGCGCTGACCGGGTCGCAGACTGATGCCACTTTCGCGCTGAGCTGGTTCCCGGCCGACGGACGGGTGCTGGTCACCGCCGATCAGGGCGGCAACGAGCTCAACCATGTCTATGTGCGCGAGCTGGACGGCACGCTGCGTGACCTCACCCCCGGCGACAATGTGAAAGCCAGCTTCTCCGGCTGGTCGGCTGATGGCTCACAGTTCTGGCTGATGACCAATGAGCGCGATCCGGCGGCGTTCGATCTTTACGCCTATGACAGCGCGACCTATGAGCGCGAGCTGGTGTTTGAAAACGCGACCGCCTTCGCGCCGGGCCCGATCAGTCCGGATGGCCGCTATCTCGCTCTGGTGCGTAACCGCACCTCGGCTGACAGCGACATATTCCTGGCCGATCTCTCACAGCCGGGTAGCGAGCCGGTGCTGATCACCGAGCATGAGGGCAATATCGCCTACAGCGCCTATACCTTCACGCCCGACAGCGCGGCCCTGGTATTCGCCACGAACGAGCATGGTGAGTTCAACCAGGCTTGGACCCATGATCTTGCGACCGGCGAAAAGGCACCGCTGATCGAGGCTGACTGGGATGTGATGTATGTCGGTTATTCGCCATCCGGCCGCTACCGCGTCCACGCCATCAACGATGATGGCCGTACGGCGGTAACGATGCTGGATACGCAGTCTGGTGCTCCGGTTGAACTGTCGGGCCTGCCAGAAGGTGATCTTGGCGGTGTCCGCTTCTCGCGTGATGAGAGCATGATTGCACTTGCGGTCAGCTCCTCCACCTCTCCGGCTGACATCTATGTGGCGGACCTCGCTACCGGTGAAGTCGTCCGCCTGACGAGCGCGCTCAATCCGGCCATGGACGAAGCGCATCTCGTACCAGCCCAGGTTGTCCGGTTTGACAGCTTTGACGGGTTGGAAATTCCCGGCATCCTCTACGTCCCGCATGGGGCAGACGCCGACAATCCGGTCCCTGCCGTGGTGTGGGTCCATGGCGGACCGGGCGGCCAGAGCCGGGCAGGTTATTCCCCGGTCATCCAGCATCTGGTGAACCATGGCTATGCCGTCTATGCGGCCAATAACCGTGGCTCATCTGGCTACGGCAAGACCTTCTTCCACATGGATGATCGCCGTCATGGCGAGGAAGACCTGCGCGATATCGTGGCGGCAGGCGACTGGCTGCGTGAGCAGGACTGGGTGCGCGCCGATGCAGTGGGCGTGATGGGCGGCTCCTATGGCGGCTTCATCACGGCAGCGGCCCTAACTTTCCACCCGGAAGCCTTTGATGTGGGCATCAATATTTTCGGTGTCACCAACTGGGTGCGCACGCTGCAATCCATCCCGCCCTGGTGGGAGAGCTTCCGCGAGGCGCTTTATGACGAGATGGGCGATCCGGCGACCGATGCGGACCGCCATTACGCCATCTCCCCGCTCTTCCACGCCCACAATATCGTCCGCCCGATGCTGGTCATCCAGGGCGCGAACGACCCGCGCGTTCTGCAGATCGAAAGCGATGAGCTGGTGGAAGCAGCTCGTGCCAACGGAGCGACTGTGGAATACATCGTGTTTCCCGATGAGGGTCATGGCTTCCTGCGCCGGGAAAACCGGATCACGGCGTCCAACGCCTATCTGGAATTCCTCAACACCTATCTGGCTGGCGACGGCGAGTAGGAGTGCGGGCGCCTAGGGTTCAGCGCCGTCCGGAGATCAGCTCCGGGCGGCGCGCCACGCTCTGGCCAGCGCCATGAAGCCCTCCGGCGGAATGGTCTCGGCGCGTGCGCCCGGATCGATATCGCAGGCGGCAAGCAGCTCTTCCGCGCTGGCGCGGGTCTGCGAGGCGGCCTGAGCCAGCGATTTGCGCAGTGTCTTCCGGCGCTGGCCGAACGCGCTGGCCGTCACGGCAGACAGCGCCTGCGTGTCGTCAAAGCGCTCGCCATCGGGCAGCGGGTCGACCACCACCACGGCGCTGTCGACTTTCGGTGGCGGCGTGAAGGCCCTTGCGGGCAGGGTGAAGGCGTATTTCGCCTGCGCCCTTGCAGCGGTGAGGATGGCCAGACGGCCATAGGCGTCATCGCCGACAGGCGCGACGATGCGCTGCGCCACTTCCTTCTGGAACATCAGGACCGCACGCGACCACCAGACCGGCTCGGCCTCCAGCCAGCCCGTATAGAGCGCGGTGCCGACATTATAGGGCAGGTTGGCCGCGATGATGGCGCGCTCACCGTCTTCCAGCCCCAGCGCTGTGGCCGTGATGGTCAGGGCATCGGCTTCGATGACCTTCAGGCGACTCCCGAAAGCCGCTGACACCTCTTCGAGCGCGGGCAGGAACCGGGCATCCTTCTCGATGGCGATGACGCGCCGTGCGCCTTCACTCAGCAGGGCGCGGGTCAGCCCGCCTGGGCCGGGGCCGATTTCGACGAACGTTGCCGCGCTCATATCCCCGCACAGCCGGGCGATCTTGGCGGTCAGGTTGAGGTCCAGCAGGAAATGCTGGCCAAAGCGCTTGTCAGCGCCCAGCCCGTGGGCGGCGATCACCTCACGCAGGGGCGGCAGGGTATCGGCGCTCATGCGTAGGGCCTGTGCTCATAAAGGTTTCGGGCGTGACGCGTAGCGGATTTTGCGCCTGACAAGGAGAGACGGCCACCGTGGAGCGTCCCTCCATAAGGGCGGCTCGACGCCGTCAGGGGTGAAATCCGCCGCGCCCCGAAGGGGTATGGCGAAAATCGCCCACTCTTGCGTCGCAGTCCCTCGAAAGGGGAGTGCACTTCCATCGGGCCTGCTCCTGATATTGGACGATTTTCGCGCATATCACGCACCAAACCCTTTATGAGCACAGGCCCTAACCCGGTTGGCGGCGAGTTCTGCGGCAAGACGGATGGCTGCAATCAGGCTGTCGGCTCTTGCTACGCCTTTGCCGGCAATGTCTTTCGCGGTGCCGTGATCAGGCGAGGTGCGCACGATGGGCAGGCCCAGAGTAACGTTCACCCCACCATGGAAATCCAGCGTCTTGACCGGGATCAGACCCTGATCGTGATAGAGGCAGATGGCGGCATCGTAATTTGCGCGTGCCTCGGCATGAAACATCGTATCCGGCGGCAGCGGGCCTGAGATGTCCAGGCCTTCGCCGCGCAGGACTTCGAGCGCAGGCGCCAGTATCTCGATCTCCTCTCGCCCCATCGCTCCGCCTTCTCCGGCATGGGGGTTGAGCCCGGCGAGCACGAGGCGCGGCGAGGCAATCGCGAAATCGGTCTTCAGCGCGTGATGCGTGACGCGGGCGGTGTGGATGACAGCTTCCGGAGTCAGGCTTTCAATCGCGTTTTTCAGGCTCTGATGGATGGTCACCAGCACGGTGCGCAGGCCCGGCGCGGCGAGCATCATGACCGGCCCGCGCGGCCCTTCCATGGGCGCTGAAGCTGTCAGGTGCGCGAGATACTCGGTATGTCCGGGAAAGCCGAACCCCGCCTCGTAGAGCGAGGCCTTGGAGATCGGGCTGGTGACAATGCCGCCCGCTTCGCCCGACAGGGCCAGTTCCACCGCCTTTTCGATGGAAGCGAGAACCGGGTGACTGCCCTGCGCTGGCAGGATGGCCAGCCTGTCGCGCGGCGCGCTGCGAGCTTGACCCAGTGTCTTGACGAGCACGGGTGGTGGCAGTCCGAGCGAGCGCGCAGACATCTCCAGCGGGGCAGGGTCGCCTGTGAGCACAAGGCAGGGGCCGTCAGCCTGTATTGCGGCGTGAGCCTTGAGCGCGATTTCCGGGCCAATACCGTCCGGGTCACCGAGCGTCAGAACGAGCGGTGCTCGGGCCATGGACGCGCCTCTACTCGTTGTAGCCGACCATCTCCACGGTCGCGTCATTGCGCAGATCGCGCAGCCAGCGGCGGGCCAGCATGGACAATTGCTGGTTCACGATCTGGTTTTCCACGTCAGACGGTCCGGGCATGCCAGGACCGCCAATGCGCCGGTCGCACAGCACGAAGACCTGCAGGCCGGCACCGGTTTCCAGCACCGGGCTTGCCTGGCCGTTCTGCAGCCCGGAAAGGGCCTGACGGATATTCGGAACAAGCGCGTTGGCGCCAACCGTACCCAGATCGGTGATGATCGCCTGGGGCACCGCCTCGAACACGGAGGCCAGATTGTTACAGCCACTCACCCGTTGGGCGGCGCGCGTCAGCGCCTGGCGGCGCTCATCGGTCACCTGTGAGGTGAGCAGTGTGATCTGCTGCAGGGATATCTGTTCGGTGGCTTGTCCTTCGCGCCGGTCCGCGACCGCCACGATCATGTAGCCGCCGGGCACCCGGATCGGATTGGAGATGGAGCCGACGGGCATTTGCTGGATCATCTGGGCGACTTGAGGGCGCATCTGCCCAGCGCTCAGCCAGCCTGCATCACCGCCCGTTGCGGCGGTTGGAGCGTCGGAAAACTGGCTGGCAATCGCCGGGAAGGGCGCGCCCTGCTCCAGCGCGTTATAGACGGCGGCCATGCGCTGCTCCGCCACGCTTTCATCGCCGCTGGCGGGCAGGTTGACCATGATCTCGGCGACCCGGTACTGGGTCTGGGACGCGCTTTCGGCCAGGCGCTCCAGCGCGGTATCGATCTGCGCATCGGTGACGCGGATGCGGCTGCGATAGCGGCCGCTGACCAGATAGGACCAGGCGATCTCGGCGCGCAATTGCTGGCGCAGCGTGTCGATACTGACGCCGGACTGTTCCAGGTCGAGGCGGATTTCTTCGACGGTGATGCCGTTGCGTGCGGCGATATCTGCAATCGCCTCATCCACCTCTTCCTCGCTGACCGGCACTTCGAAGCGCCGCGCGGTCTGAAGCTGCAACGCCTCCTCGATCAGGGAGCGCATTGCCTGCTCCTGCACCTGAACGAGCACATCCTCTGTCGGCTGGATGCCGGCAGAGGACAGGATGAGGCGCATGCGGTCACGCACATCGAAGGTGGTGATCGGCTGGTCGTTGACGATGGCGGCGATGCCTTCCACCTGCTGCGCGGCAGCCGGAGCTGACAGGGCAAGGCCCAGCGGCATGGCAAGGCACACAGCCAGACGTTTCAGGGTGGTCATAGGCATTGGTGTCGTTTCCCGTTTCCTGCGCGCCGACCATAATCATAACGCGCATTGAGGCAATCGTGAGGACAGCTTCTAACCATCCTCAGTCACCGCGATATACAGGAGAGCCGCCAGCGCGAACAGGGCCGGTGCTGACCAGGCTGCACTCACCGGGTCCAGCGTGCCTGCCGACCCCAGCCCTGCCAGCATGCGCTGCAGGAAATACATCAGGAAGCCACCGAGCCCTCCGGCCAGTGCAAAGCCTGCCGCTCCGCCCAGCCGGGCCAGACGCAAGGTCGCTGCAATGCCCAGCAGGCTGGCTGCGGCGAGCAGAAGCGGCTGGGCCAGCAGGTTCTGCCAGCGCAATTCATAAGCGCGCGTGGACAGACCCGCCTCGCGCGCCGACACGATGACGTCGGGCAACCGCCAGAAGGACACCCCCGCTGCCGAGCGTGCCCGCTCGAACAGGGCTTCGCGTCCGGTGGTGGTTGGCAGGGAGATATCGCCCAGCATGGCGCTTTCCTGTTCGGGGCGGTGTTCCACCGCACCGGTCAGCCGCCAGAACCCGCCAGAAAGCTCCGCCCGGTCTGCCTGCATCAGCCGGTCGAGCAGCGGGGTGCGGCTGTCCGGCCCGCCATAGGCGTAGAAGCGGAATACCGGCTCGATCAGCCGGTCGCCTTCCAGCCCTTCGGCGGCAATCAGGACAAAGCCGTCATCACGCGCTTCGCGCAGCCAGGTGCGTACCCCGCTCACCTGGCGGGTCGGGCGGTCTTCAAACAGCGCTGCACGGCGGGTCTCGAAGGCAGCGCTGGTGGCGGCCCCCAGCGGGTTCAGCCCGGTACTGCCCGCGATCCCGACCAGAAGGGCGAGCAGCACGGCAGGCGCCATGATCCGCCAGGCCGAAATGCCGGAGGCACGCATCACGATGAGTTCGCTGCGCCGGTTGAGGCGGAAGAAGGTCCACAGCACGCCGAACAGGACGATGAAGGGCAAAGTGTCCTGCAGGAGTAGAGGCAGCTTCATCAGGCTCAGGATGACGACCTGCAGCGCGGAGACTTCTACCCGCGTCGCGATATCGCGCGAGGTCTCCACGAAATCCACGAGCAGGATCACGGCGGTGACGACGATTGCCGCACCGGCAATGCCAAGGAATGTCTGCCAGAGGAGATAGCGGGTGAGAACCGTCATGCCGTGGCGGTCCGCGGCCGGTGAATGACGGTGCGGGTCACGAAACGCGCCGGGCGGTGGATCACGATATAGGCCCCGATTATGGCGGCCACCGGTACGGCATATTGCAACCAGTTCAGCTCCGGCGAGTTGGTGGCGGCGGCCTGTACGGCAAATCCGGCCAGGCGCACCACCAGCGCGCTCGCCCCGGCGATGGCGACGGCACGGGCATAGCCGGTGCGCCGCGGCGGACCGCTGAAGAACGCTGCCATGGCAATCAGCGCAAAGGCGATGTTGTAGAGCGGTGCCGACAGCCGGTAATGTCCTTCGGCCAGAAGATTGCCCAGCCCGCGCGCCCGTACGATATCGCCCTGGCTGGGGAAGAACAGCTCGGGCAGGTAGCGGTCGCTCTCCTTGAAGAAGAAGGCGTCAGCCGGATCTATGAAGGCGGCCAGATCAAACTCATAGCTGTCAAAGGTCAGGCTGGAGAGCGTGCCGTTCTCGTCGACCTGGGAGACGACACCGTCGCGCAGCAGCATGACGGGTCCGCGCTCGGCGCGGATGATCTGCCCGGTGCGCGCGGTGTAGGCGGTGCTGGTGACGCCGCGACCGTCCTCGATGAAGACCTCGCTCATCACCCCGCCATCTGCGACCGTGCGCGCATAGAAGGTCACGTCCGGCCCCATCGCCACGAACTCGCCCGGCCGCATCACGCTGGCGGCAATGTCGGTGCGCACCTCGTAGAGGGCGTGGCGCATTTCCCGGTAGGCGGCGGGCTGGACGAACAGGTTCACACCCAGATTGAGCAGAGCCGCATATACCGCCACGCGCATGAAGGGCGACATGCGGTGCCGGCGGCTGAGACCGGCGGCGGCGGCCACGGTCAGTTCGGATTCGCTCATCATCCGGTTCAGCGCTGCGGCGCAGGCGATGAACACCGCCAGCGGCAGAAGCAGCGCCAGTACCTGGGGCACGGCCAGAATGGTCACCCACAGGAAGACAAGCAGGGTCTCTCCGCGGTCGGCAACCAGATTCAGGTTGGACAGCGACTGGGTAAGGATGGCGAGCCCTGTCAGCGCGCCCAGCGTGATCAGGAACGGCCACTGGGCTTGCCGGAAAGCATAACGCTGGAACAGTTTCATCGGATGGCAGGTCCGGGCCTTGCGGTATTCGGTGTGCGCACTGACTTCTAACCCGTTCAAGGATCGGATACCACTTTGCCCGAACACCTTCGCGCAGTTTGGCCGTACTGGCTATGCGTTATGTGGTGAAGCCGCCCTGTGCCGGCTCTTGCCAGCCCCGCCTGACAGAAAGGAAGCCCATGCAGATCAAGTTCTCAGCAACGCCCAATGGTGATGCCATCGCGGCCGGAGCTTACGAGAAAGCCGCGCTCTCACCCTCGGCCAAGGCGCTGGACGAGGCGTGCGGCGGTGCGATCAGCCGCGCCATCAAGGCCTCGCGTTTTACCGGCGAGGCGGCACAGGTGCTGGAGATTGCCGCGCCTTCGGGCGTGACGGCGGACCGGGTTCTGCTCTACGGGCTGGGCGAGAAAAAATCACTGGGCGGCAATACGGTGGAAAAGGCGGTTGCTGCGCTCACCAAGCATGTCCTTCTGAACGGTACGAAGACGCTGTCGGTCCATGTTGACAGCGATGATGGCGAGATGGCGGGCCGGGCCGGTCTTGGCGCCACGCTGGCGGCCTATCGCTTCGATCATTACCGCACCAAGCTGAAGCCGGAGAAGAAGCCCTCCCTCACGGCCGTCGAGATTGTCACCGCCGACGAAAAGGCGGCGAAGAAAGCCTGGAAGAGCTGGGAGCCGGTCGCAACCGGGGTGAAGACGGCGCGCGATTTCGTCATGGAACCACCCAACGTCCTGCACCCGGAGGAATACGCCAAGCGTATCGCCAAGCTGGAAAAGGAAGGCTTGGAGATCGAGGTGCTGGGCGAAGCGCAGATGAAGAAGCTGGGCATGGGCTCGCTTCTGGGCGTCAGTCAGGGCTCGGTGCGCGAAGCCAAGCTGGCCATCATGCGCTGGAATGGCGGCAAGGAGGGCGACAAGCCGCTGGCCTTTGTCGGCAAGGGCCTGACCTTCGACACTGGCGGTATCTCGCTCAAACCCGGTCAGGGCATGGAAGACATGAAGGGCGATATGGCGGGCTCGGCCGCCGTGGTCGGCCTGATGCGCGCGCTGGCAGGCCGCAAGGCCAAGGTCAACGCGGTCGGCGTCGTGGCGCTGGTGGAGAACATGCCGGACGGCAATGCCCAGCGTCCGGGTGATGTGGTCACCTCCATGTCCGGCCAGACCATCGAGATCCACAATACCGACGCGGAAGGCCGCCTCGTGCTCGCCGACGCGCTCTGGTACACGCAGGAAGAGTTCGACCCGGCCTTCATCATTGATCTGGCCACGCTGACCGGCGCCATCCTCGTCGCACTTGGCCATGAGCATGCCGGTATCTTCACCAATGACGACAAGCTGGCCGACCGGCTGTTCGCTGCTGGCAAGGCGTCCGATGAAGGCGTGTGGCGCCTGCCCGTCGGGCCGGAGTATGACCGCCATATCGACAGCGATATCGCCGACATGAAAAATCTCGGCCAGGGCCGCAATGCAGGCTCGATCGCGGGCGCGGTCTTCCTGCAGCGCTTCGTGAACAAGAAGCCGTGGGTGCATATCGATATCGCGGGCACCGGCATGTATGCGGGCTCGAAAGATCCGCGCCTGCCTGCTTTCGGCACCGGTTATGGGGTGCGTCTGCTCGACCGGTTCGTGCGCGATTATTATGAGCGCTGATGGCCGAGCTCTGGTTCTACCATCTGGAGACGGCCGGGGTGGACGATGTCCTGCCCGGCCTTTTGCAGAAAGTGCTGGAGCGCGGTGCGCGCGCCGTTATCGCGACGCCCGACGAGGACCATGCCGCGCGGCTGGATACCCATTTGTGGACTTTCCGCGATGACAGCTTCCTGCCCCACGGACGGGACAATGCGCTGCACGCGCCGCGCCAGCCCGTGCTGATCGCGTCGGAGCCGCGCAATATCAATCAGGCCGGCATGCTGTTCTGCCTTGATGGGGCGGAGCCGGGAAACCTTGAAGAGTGGGAACGCGTTATCGTCATGTTCGAAGACAGCGATAATGCGGGCAAGGCGCAGGCGCGCCAGCTCTGGTCTGCCTCAAAAAAAACAGGAATCCCGGTATCGTACTGGAAGCAGAACGAGCAGGGACGATGGGAGAAGCAGGGATGATGAGATTTTTCGCAATTGCGTGCGCCAGCGCGCTTCTGGCAGGCTGTGCCACCATGATGGATGACGACAACGGCGAGATGGATGTGGTGGACCGCTCGGGCGGTGAATGCGCCGCCCAGCAATTCCAGCTGCTGATCGGCCAGCTGCGTGACGAGGTGGACACCTCCACGCTTCCCGTCCCTTACCGCGTCTATGGCCGCGGCGATGCCGTGACCATGGACTACCGGCCCGACCGGCTGAATGTCGTGATCGGCGACGATGGCCGCGTGGAGCGCGTTACCTGCGGCTAGACCCCCGCCGCCTCGCGGGCCTGTTCGTAGGCCTCGTCGGCTTCCAGCCATTTCATCTCGGCCGCGTCGATCAGCTCCTCGGCGCGGGCGCGCTTCTTGGTCAGTTCGGCGGCAAGGCCGGGATCCTTCTCCCACAGGCCCGGTACGGCGAGACCCTTGTCGATAGTGGCGAGCACACCTTTGAGGCGCTCCGCTTCGCGCTCCCATCTGTCGGCCTCGGCTTTGAGCGGTTTCAGCTTTGAGCGCGCTTCAGCGGCATCGCGGCGGCGCTCCAGCCTGGCATCCGGCTTGATTTTCCCGCGCCCATTGCCGTCGGCTTCAGGGCGCAGCAATTGCTTGCGGTACTCGTCCATATCGCCCTCATAGGGCTTTACGGTGTGACTTTCAGCGATCCACAACCGGTCCACGCACGCCTCGATCAGATGGCGGTCATGGCTGATCAGGATCACCGCGCCCTCATAGGCATTGAGCGCATCCATCAGCGCGGCGCGGCTGTCCATGTCGAGATGGTTGGTCGGCTCATCGAGGATGAGCAGGTGCGCGCCGTGAAAGCTGATGAGGTTCATCAAAAGGCGCGCCTTCTCCCCGCCTGACAGGGATTTCGCGGGCGTTTCCTGCCGGTCGCCGGGCAGGCCGAAGCGGGCGAGGCGCGCGCGCCGCTGGGCCTCCGTCGCATCGGGCATCAATTCCAGAATGTGCTGATAGGCCGAGGTATTGGGATGCAGCGCATCGATCTGGTGCTGGGCGAAATGGGCGATCTGCAGCTTCTTGTGCATGCGCATCGCGCCCGAAAGCACCGGTATCTGCCCGGTCAGGAGCTTCGCAAAGGTGGACTTGCCGGCGCCATTGCGGCCCAACAACCCGATCCGGTCATCAATGTCGATGCGCAGATCCATGTTCTTCAGGATCACCGCATCCTCGCCATAGCCGGTCGCCGCGCCTTCAAGGCGGATCAGCGGATTGGCCATGCGGCGCTGGGCGGCGGGCAGATCGAAGGGCGCGACCGGATCATCGACCGAGGTAGCGACGGGCTGCATCTTTTCCAGCCGCTTCACGCGCGACTGGGCCTGTTTGGCCTTGCTGGCCTTGGCCTTGAAGCGGTCAACGAACGCCTGCAGGCGGCGGCGCTCCTCCTCCTGCTTCTCGACGAGCTTCATGGTCAGGCGCTGACGCTCGGCGAGCTGCTTTTCAAACTGGTCGTACCCGCCCTCCCAGACGGTGATCTTGGCGTCTTTGAGATGCGCGATCATGTCGAGCGAGGCATTCAGGAGCCCCCGGTCGTGGGAGATCAGCAAGACCGCGCCCGGAAACTTCTGCAGATAGTTTTCCAGCCACACCGCGCCTTCGAGGTCCAGATAGTTGGTTGGCTCATCCAGCAGCAGAAGATCGGGCCGGGCAAAGAGCGTGGCCGCCAGCGCGGCGCGCATGCGCCAGCCGCCGGAAAAGTCCGAGCAGGGGCGCTGCTGCTCTTCATTGGAAAACCCCAGCCCGTGCAGGATCGCGCCCGCGCGCGCTTCGGCCGAATGCGCATCGATATCGGCCAGCCGGGTCTGGATATCGGCAATCCGGTTCGGGTCGGTCGCGGTTTCGGCTTCGGCCAGAAGGCTGGCGCGCTCTGTGTCGGCGGCCAGCACGAAATCGATGATGGAGATGGGCCCGCCGGGCGCCTCCTGCTCGACACTGCCCATGCGCATGCCCGGCTGGATGCGGATATCGCCCGTCTCCGGGCTTGCCTCGCCGCGGATCAGCCTCAGAAGCGTGGACTTGCCGGTGCCGTTGCGCCCGACAAGGCCCATCCTGGTTTTGGCCGGCAGGAAGAGCGTTGCCTGATCGAACAGGATGCGTCCTTCAATGCGGTAGGTGAGGTCGTTGATATGCAGCATGCGGCGCCGCGTAGCACGCCTTGCTGGCCCGTGAAAGCGCCGCTATAAGCCGCGCCAAACCCCACCTCCCCAGCTTTCACTCAAGGGACATCAAAACCATGGCGCTGCAACGCACCTTCTCCATCATCAAGCCCGACGCCACCAAGCGGAACCTCACCGGCAAGATCAACGCCATGATCGAGGATGCGGGCCTTCGCATCATCGCGCAAAAGCGCATCCACATGACGAAGGCGCAGGCCGAGACCTTTTACGGCGTGCACGCTGAGCGCCCCTTCTTCAACGATCTGGTGTCCTTCATGACCTCCGGCCCGGTCGTGGTGCAGGTGCTCGAAGGCGAAGACGCGATTGCGAAATACCGCGCCGTCATGGGCGCCACCAACCCGGCCAATGCCGACGAAGGCACGATCCGCAAGGTGTTCGCCGAATCCATCGAAGCCAATTCGGTACACGGCTCTGACGCCCCGGAAACGGCAGCCGAGGAGATTGCCTATTTCTTCGCCGGCCTGGAGCTGGTGGGCTAACAACTACTCCTTCGCGAGACATGAAAAAGCCCGGCAGCGATGCCGGGCTTTTTTTGTAGTCTGGGTCCCGGCCCTCGAGCCGGGACCCATTTTTCCGGACAGCGGCGTTCGCCTAGTCCAGCCCCGGCTTTTTCCTGAGCGCCTTGGTCTGGCCCTTCTTCGCCTTGGCGTCTTTCTGGCGCTTGATCGAGTTCAAGGACGGGCGGGACTTGATGCGCGGCTTCGGTTTGCGGCTGGCCTGCCGGATCAGGCGTTTCAGCCGCGTGCGGGCCTCCGCGCGATTGCGCTCCTGAGAGCGGTGATCCTCCACATGCAATATCAGTACGCCGTCCTGCGTCATGCGGCTGCCGGCCAGACGTATGAGACGCTGCTTGATGGCGGGATCAAGGGCGCTGGCATGGACGTCATAACGCAGCTGCACCGCGCTGGCGGTCTTGTTCACATGCTGACCGCCCGGCCCGGACGCCTTCACGAAGCGCTCGGTTATCAGGCTCTCATCAAGGATGAATTCGTCAGTAATGCTCTACGCCTTTTTCCAAAGCCATTTTCAGCGCTTGCGGATAGAGCCTGTGCTCTTCCACCAGCACACGTGCGGCGAGGGTTTCGGGCGTATCGCCCGCCAGCACCGGCACACGGGCCTGCGCGATTACAGGGCCTTCATCCATGCCGGGCGTCACCCAGTGGACCGTGCAGCCATGCTCGCTCTCGCCCGCCTCAATGGCGCGCTTGTGCGTGTCCACGCCCTTGAATTTCGGCAGCAAAGACGGGTGGATATTGATCATCCGGCCTTCCCACTGGTTCACGAAGCCTTCCGTCAGGATACGCATGAAACCGGCAAGGCAGACAAACTCGGCCCCCGCCTCTCGCAAGGCAGCGTCCAGCGCGGCTTCAAAATCCTCGCGGGTGTGATAGGCCTTGTGGTCAATGGCGATGGCGGGAATGCCCGCCTCTTTCGCCCGCTCCAGCCCGTAGGCGTCTGGCCGGTTGGAGATCACCGCGACAATGCGCGCGGGATAGTCTTCCGCCGCGCAGGCATCGATCAGGCATTGCAAATTCGATCCGCGCCCGGAGATGAGGACGGCAATCGGCGTCTTGCCACTCATTTCGCGGTCAGATGCCCGATGATCGCGGCGCTCTCGCCCGCCTCACGCAGCGCCGCCAGCACATCGTCGGCGTCTTCGGCTGCGACGGCTGCGATCATGCCGATCCCGCAATTGAAGGTGCGGCGCATTTCAGCCTCCGCGATACCGCCGGCGTTTTCCAGCCAGCGGAACACGGCGGGACGCTCAAAGCTCGAGTAATCAACCTCGAAGCCCAGATGACCCGGCAGCATGCGCGGCGTGTTCTCGGTAATCCCGCCGCCGGTAATGTGAGCGAGGCCCTTGATGTGCCCCGCGCGCACAAGCGGCATCAGCGATTTCACATAGATGCGGGTCGGCTCCAGCAGCGCTTCGCCGAGCGTCCTGCCCGGCGCGAAGGGGGCCTCGCTGTCAAACTTCAGCCCGGCATGATCGATCACGCGGCGAATGAGCGAATAGCCGTTGGAATGCGGGCCGGAGGAGGCCAGCCCGATCAGCACATCGCCGGGGACCATGTCCGCTTCGCGGGGCAGGAGATTGCCGCGTTCCGCCGCGCCGACGACAAAACCTGCCAGATCGAAATCCTCGCCCTCATACATGCCCGGCATCTCGGCGGTCTCCCCGCCAATGAGTGCGCAGCCCGCGAGGCGGCATCCGGCAGCAATGCCTTTCACGATCTCCGCCCCGCGCGCCGGGTCCAGCTTGCCGGTGGCGAAATAGTCGAGGAAGAACAAAGGCTCGGCGCCCTGCGCCAGCACGTCATTGACGCACATGGCCACGAGATCAATGCCGACCGTGTCGACAATACCGGTATCGATGGCAAGGCGCAGCTTGGTGCCGACCCCGTCCGTGCCGGAGACCAGAATCGGATCGTTAAAGCCTGCGGCTTTGAGATCAAACGCGCCGCCAAACCCGCCAAGGTCAGCCGTCGCGCCGGGCCGGGCGGTGGATCTGGCCAGCGGCTTGATCGCCTCGACCAGCGCGTCGCCTGCATCGATATCGACCCCGGCAGAGGCATAGGTAAGGCCCTGTGAAGGCGGTGTGCTGGCCAAGGTCATTGCTCCGGCAAGGGGGTCGGGATTCTGGCGCAAACAACTGCAAGGGGGCGGGCTTGGCAAGAGGGCGGGCCTGCAATTTGCGCCTATCCCCGCCTTGCTCGATGAACCTCCCTTTTTATTCAGAGGGTTGCACAAGATCATCGGCTATCAATCCCCCTCGGCTCATTGCGGTGTATGGTTGTCTCGTGGCCCGGTGTGGCAGGCGGGACGCCCTGCCGCGCTGCCGGTGCCGGTACTGGCCGTCAGCCCTTCACCGGGGCGCGGGTCGCGGTATAGTCGGTTTCAACACGTCTTGGGTTCAGGATATTTGCGATGATTGCCAAACACTCCCGTCTGCCGGCCATGCCCGGCTCCGGCCTCATGGCCTTCATCACGGCCATGATCTGCGCGGTCATCGTCTCCATGCCGGTGATGGCGCAGAGCGTGTTCATCGTGTCCGGCATCCCGGTGGATGAGCGCGCCGATACCACGACGGCAGCCCAGCATGCAGCCTTCCGCTCCGGCCAGCTCGCGGCGGCCAAGGTATTGCTGGAACGGATGACGTTGCCCGAAGACCGGATCAATGCCGGTCTGGTCTCGATTCCCTCCGAGGTGGCGCAGGAACTTGTCGTGGGCCTTCAGGTCGCCGATGAACGCCGTTCGGCCAACCGCTACATCGCCACCATGACGGTGGAGTTCGATCCGCGCGGCGTGCGCTCCTTCCTGAACAGCCAGGGTGTGGCCTTCACTGATGCGCAGGCTGCACCCATTCTGGTCATTCCCGTTACCCAGCGTAGCGACGGTGCAGGGTTGTGGGGCGGTGCCTGGTATGAGGCCTGGCGCGGCGCGCAATACAATCATGCCCTGACGCCCTTCATCGGGCTGGGTTCGCGCACCGAAGGCGAGGGGTATGATGAACGCCCGCTTGGCCGCGCCGTGATCAGCGCATCGGCCGCTCTGGCAGGCGACGAGATGGCGCTGCGGGAGATCGCTAGGCTCTATGGCGTGCGCCAGGTGGCGGTGATCAGCGCGCGCGAATCGGAAGGCACGGTGCGGGCAAGCGGGCAGGTATATGACCTGTCGGGCGAGGAGATCGTGTCCGAACCCGTCGAGGCCATGACGGGGCTGGGCGGGTACAGCGAGCTCGCCCGCCGTATCGTCCAGACCCGGCAGGAAGACTGGAAGCGCCAGGTCATCGTGCGCGGCGGCGAGGCCGGAGAGCTGGCCGTGACGGTGCTCTACAACTCCATCGGCCAGTGGCGCGCCCTTCAGCGGGCCATCACGGGCGCGTCCCTGGTATCCAATGCGCGGCTTGATGCGGTCTCCACCACGGGTGCGGTGATGACGCTGACCTATCGCGGCGAGCGTGAGCAGCTGGTGCGTGAGCTGGCCCAGCGCGGTGCCCGGCTGGAGGAAGAGCGCGGGCTGGGCTGGGTGGCGCGGCCGCGGAGCTGATTTCCTTATGGCAACATCTCAGCTTGCCCTCGACCTGTCGCTAAAGCCGGATTACCGCGCGGAGAGCTTCGCGGTGAGCGAGGCCAATGCGTCCGCGCTGGCGCTGGTCAATCGCTGGCCGCGCTGGCGTCATGGCCACCTTCTGCTCACCGGTCCTGCCGGCTCAGGCAAGACGCATCTGGCGCATATGTGGCGGGTGCGCACCGGTGCGCGCTTTCTGGATGCCGGGACGCTGTCGAAAGCCCTGCCCGGAGTGCAGCGCGGCGCCAGCGTCATCGTGGAGGATTGCGATGCAGGGCTCGACGAGATGGGCCTGTTTCACCTGCTGAACCGGGCGGCGGGCGATTCCGGGATCAGCGTGCTGATGACGGCGCGCAAGCCGGGCGGGGGCTGGCATGTGGGTGTGCCCGATCTCGCCTCGCGCCTCGCCGCGGCAGAGACGGCGGTGCTGAACGAGCCGGATGATGCGCTTCTGCGTCAGGTGCTGGAGAAGCTTTTCCGCGACCGGCGCACCCCGCTCGGCCCCGGCGTGATAGACTATATTCTTGTGCGCATGGAGCGTTCGGTAGACTTTGCCCGGGCGCTGGTGGCGCGGCTGGACAATGCGGCGCTGGCCGCGAAGGGGCCGGTCACGCGTACGCTTGCACGCGAGATGCTGGCTGGACTATCCAGCGCTGATACCACCCGGGAGGATGCAGAGACCCCGTCATGACCGAGATGAGTGAAGGTGTGACGCGGGTGGCCGATACAGACGGCGATGGCGGCGGGGAAACCGCCAGCCTGATGGCCTCGCCTGAGCGCTTCCTGAACCGGGAGCTGTCCTGGCTGGAGTTCAACCGGCGCGTCCTCGAAGAGGCCGAGAACAAGTCCCACCCGATCCTTGAGCGGCTGCGCTTCCTGTCGATCTCGGCGAGCAATCTCGATGAGTTCTACATGGTACGGGTGGCGGGCCTGCGCGCCCAGTTGCGCAATGGCGTGGACCGGGCCGGTCAGGACGGGCTGACGGTTTCGGAACAGCTGGAGCGCATCAATGCCGCCGCCTCCCGCCTGATGAACGAGCAGCAGGCGCGCTGGCGAGAGATACGCACCATCATGCGCCGCGAGGGCGTGCAGCTGGTCGCGCCGGAACGCCTGACGCGCGCGGAAAAGGCCTGGCTGCGTGACGATTTTCTCGCTCATACCCTGCCGGTGATCACGCCTCTGGCCATCGATCCGGCCCATCCGTTCCCCTTCATTCCCAATCTGGGCTTTGCGCTGGTGCTGAAGCTGAAGCGCGCACGCGATGGCAAGGTGATGAATGCGCTCCTGCCCCTGCCGGCGGGCGTGAAGCGGTTTGTGGAGATTCCGTGCAACCGCAAGGACCGCAAGGGCCGGCCCGTGCGCCGCTTCATCGCGCTGGAAGACGTGCTGATCGTGTTCATCGACGCGCTCTTCCCCGGCTATGAGCTGATGGGCAAGGGCGCCTTCCGCATCGTGCGCGACAGCGATATCGAGATCGAGGAAGAGGCCGAGGATCTCGTGCGCGAGTTCGAGGCGCGCCTCAAACAGCGCCGCCGCGGTGTGCTGGTGCGGCTGAAGATCGAAGCCTCCATGCCCGAGGAGCTGCGCCGCTTCATCGTCCAGCAGCTTCATGCCGAGAGCCGCGATATCGTGCTGGTCGATGGCATTGTGGGCCTCGCCCAGGTCTCCCAGCTCATCCCTGATGACCGGCCGGAGCTGAAATTCGAGCCCTATGAGCCGCGCTTCCCCGAACGCATCAAGGATCATGGCGGGGACTGCTTTGCTGCCATCCGGGCCAAAGATCTGATCGTCCACCATCCTTATGAGAGCTTTGATGTGGTGGTGCAGTTCCTGCGTCAGGCGGCCAACGATCCTGACGTCGTCGCGATCAAGCAGACGCTCTACCGCACCTCGAAGAACTCGCCCATCGTGGCCGCACTCATCGAGGCGGCAGAGGCGGGCAAGAACGTTACCGCGCTGGTGGAGCTGAAAGCCCGCTTTGACGAGGAAGCCAATCTCAAATGGGCGCGCGATCTGGAGCGCGCGGGCGTGCAGGTTGTCTATGGCTTCGTGGAGTACAAGACCCACGCCAAGATTTCGCTTGTCGTACGGCGCGAGGGCCAGACCCTGCGCACCTATGCCCATTTCGGCACCGGCAATTACCACCCTATCACGGCGCGGATTTACACCGATCTGTCGCTCTTCACCGCCGATCCGGCCTGCGGCCGCGATGCCGGGCGCATCTTCAACTATGTCACCGGCTATGCCCGCCCGACGGGCCTTGAAAAGCTCTACATCTCGCCGCTGGGGATGAAGGAGATGCTGTTGGAGAAAATCCGGCGCGAGGCGGACAATGCCCGCGCGGGCAAGCCTGCCGGCGTGTGGGCGAAGATGAACTCGGTCGTCCACCCGGAAATCATCGATGCGCTCTACGAGGCCAGTCAGGCCGGTGTGCGTATCGAGCTGATCGTGCGCGGCATTTGCTGCCTGCGCCCCGGCGTACCGGGCCTGTCGGAGAATATCCGGGTGAAGTCCATTGTCGGGCGCTTTCTGGAGCATTCGCGCATTGTCTGCTTTGGCAATGGCGAGCGTCTGCCTTCGCCGAAGGCCGAGGTATGGATCAGCTCTGCCGACTGGATGCCGCGTAATCTCGACCGGCGTATCGAGACGCTTTGCCCGGTGGAGAACCCCACCGTGCACCGTCAGGTGCTCGACCAGATCATGGTGGCCAACCTCAATGACGAGGCGCAGAGCTGGATCATGAACCCGGATGGCAGCTATCGCCGCATCGACACATCTGCAATCGCCTATCCGTTCAATGCGCATGATTATTTCATGACCAATCCGTCCCTTTCCGGGCGCGGGGAGGCACTTCGCCACGACCAGCCTCCGTCCGTGCCGCAACTGGTCAAACGTTCGTAATGGCAGCAGACCGCGATATCGCCGTCATCGATATCGGCTCGAACTCGGTACGCCTCGTACTCTACCGCGTGGAGGGGGAGGCGCTCTGGCCAGTCTTCAATGAGAAGACCATGGCAGGGCTCGGCAAGGGCGCGCGTGAGCGCGGTGCGCTCAATCCCGAAGGTGTGCAGTCCGCTCTGCTGGCGTTGAAACGATTCTCCAGCCTGCTGGACGCCAGAGGCGTGAAGGAGCGCCATGCGGTGGCCACCGCTGCCGTGCGCGAATGCTCGGACGGAGCTGATTTCGTGGCCGAGGCCGGGGAGCTCACCGGGCTTGATATCCGCGTGCTCGGCGGTGAGGAGGAAGGCCGTCTGTCGGCCTATGGCGTTATCGCCGGCACGGGCAATGTGCACGGCATGGCCGGGGATCTCGGCGGATCGAGTCTTGAGCTTGCCCGGCTGGAGGGGCGCGAGGTGACAGATGTCATTTCCCTGCCGCTGGGGCCGCTGGCGGTCATGAACGGCACGTCCGGCGATGAGCGGCGCATCCGCAAGGAAATTGATTCCGGGCTGAACGCGGCACGCCACGTGTTCGCCAAGAGCGGGCCGGATTTTTACGCCGTGGGCGGTGCTTGGCGGGCCTTTGCCCAGCTGGCCATGGCACTTGATCTCTACCCGCTCAAACTGGTCCACGAATACGCTTTGACCGCGTCTCAGGTCTCCCGCGCCGCCGATTTCGCAATGTCGCAGAGCGAGGCTTCACTGGCGGCGACGCCCGGCGTCTCCTCCAAGCGCGCAGCGACGCTGGCCTATGCGGCGCTATTGCTCAAACGCATCGTGAAAAGGGGCAAGTTCAAGCGGGTTGTGTTCTCCGCCTATGGCCTGCGCGAGGGCGTGGCGTTCGCCCAGTGCGATGAGCTGCACGTCTCGCGTGAACCGCTACTGGCCGGGGCAGACGCCATGGCCCGCCACGCCCTGGCCGAGCCCGGCTTTGGCGCAGCGCTGGCCAGCTGGCTGGAGCCGGTTTTTTCCTCACTGCCGCCCGTGTTTGAACCGGAGCGTGACACGGTGCTGCGCGGCGCAGCGGCGCGCCTGTCACAGCTGGGTGTACGCATGCATCCTGATCACCGTGCCGAGCTGGCGTCCACCGAAGTGCTCTACGCCCCGCTGAGCGGGATCCGCCATCCCGAGCGGGCCTTCCTGGCGCTGACGATCCATCATCGCTATGCGGGCCGCTCCAGCCGTCCGGAAGATTGCCCGTCGCGCCGCCTTCTCGACGATGTGCAGGAGGAGAGCGCGTTGCACTACGGGTTTGGCCTGCGCCTCGGCACAGCGCTGTCAGGCGGATCGGCGGGCCTTTTGAAATCCTTCCACCTGATACGCGATAACGGATCACTGGTGCTGGAGGTGGAACCGGGCCGCGAGGACCTCGCGGTCGAACGGGCACTCTCACGCTTCGAGGCGCTGGCCAATGTGCTCAAGCTGAAGGCGGTTGTGGCCTAGTCTTCCAGCTCGACCGTGACGACCTTGCCCCTTTCAAGGATCAGGGCGAGCTCGCCACGCTTCAGCTTCAGGGCGGTCTCGCCAAACACCTTGTAGCGCCAGCCGTTCATGGCCGGCACATCGGCCTTGTCACTGGCGGCGATCTGCTCCAGGTCCGGCACGGTGGCGATGAGGCGCGGGGCGACACCCTCCTCCTCGGCCACTGCGCGCAACAGCACTTTGAGCAACTCCACCACCGGGCCGATATTGGGCGGCAGATGGGCCTGGCGGGCGAGCTTGGGCGCGTGATCTTCCGGCTTCTCCATCGCCTCGCGCATCATGGTGAGCAGGCGCTCGGCCGGTTTGGAGCGCTCAAAGCCTTTGGGCACAGCCCGCAGGGCGGCGAGCTGTTCGGCGCTAACGGGCGCCGCCTGGGCCAGCTCGTAAATGCCGTCATCCTTCATCACGCGGCTGCGCGGCATGTCGCGGGTCTGGGCTTCCAACTCGCGCCATTGCGCGGCGGTCTTCATCGCGGCGAGCCATTTGGCGCTGGTCTTGCGCGGCTTGAGGCGTTTCCAGGCATCCTCCGGCGCCATCCGGTAGGTTTCCGGATTGGTCAGAAGGCGCATCTCCTCGGTCAGCCAGCTCTCCCGGCCCGCCTCGCTGAGCTTCTCGCGCAGCTGCGGGTAGAGATCACGCAGATGGGTCACATCGGCCAGCGCATATTCGGCCTGGCGTTCAGAGAGCGGGCGGCGCGACCAGTCGGTAAAGCGTGAGCCCTTGTCGATCTCGCGGCCCAGCATCTCGCGTACGAGATTATCGTAGGAGATGCTGTCGCCGAGACCGACCGCAGAGGCCGCAATCTGGGTATCAAACAGCGGATCGGGGATCAGCTCCGCCCCCTTGTGGAAGAAGATTTCCAGATCCTGCCGGCAGGCATGGAAGACCTTCACCGTATCCTGCTTGCGCAGGAGTTCCAGGAAGGGTTCCAGGTTGATCCCGTCCGCCATCGGGTCGATCAGCACCTCGGCCTTGCTGCCCGCTGCCTGGATCAGGCAGAGCTGCGGCCAGAACGTGCTTTCGCGCATGAATTCGGTGTCGACCGCGATATGCGGATCCTTGCCCAATGCCTTGCAGACATTGGCCAGATGGTCGGTGGTCTGAATCAGCTCCATGTATCCACGCCTTAGCGCGCCAAAACGGATTTGGCGAGCGGGCTTTACCGTCCGTTGCGTCCGGCCCGGGTCATCCGCCATAGCGCGATTACGCCGAACAGGAGAGAGAACGCCGCGATATAGCCGAAGGCAGCCTGAAGAGGCAGGCTGAAGAGGCCGATCACGAACAGGGTAAACTGGCCGAGACTGGCGCTCGCCGCATTCATGATCCCGCCCGCAGCCAGCAGGCGCCCGCGTAACTCCTCTGCGGCACGGCGCTGGGCCATGGCCTGCATTGGCACCATGAACATGCCTGCACTGACGGCAGACAGGGCTAGCGCGCCAAGTACCGGCCAGTGATCGCTGTCAGAGAGAAACGCCATTGCGTCCATCAGCGCGTCGGGATCGGGCTCTGCCCAGCCGAGCGTGGTGATCGCCACGAAGCTGGGGAAGATCACAAGTCCGAATGAGCCCAGAACCGTAAAGATGAGGGCGTCCTGTCCGCGCGTGAACACGCCGCACAGAACCGCGCCTAGCGCTGCGCCGAGCGTAAAGATCACGGTGAGAGCTAGTCCGACCGTTTCGTCTCCGCCCAGCACGGCGGCTGTAAAGAGCGGCATCAGCGTAACCACAGAGGCTGCCAGCATCCAGAACCAGGCGACGCCCAGCAAAGGCCGCAGCACATCGGGCGCCTTGGCCGCAAAACCGAGCACGCGGATGGTCTCGGTCACGATATTCCAGCGGATCTTGAGATCCTTCGCGCCGGGCGGCGCCGGCGTGTTCAGGCACATGATCGCCCAGCCGGCAATCGCCACACCGACCAGTGTCAGCGAGAGCATCTGCGCCGCGTCCTCGCGCACGACATAGATGGTGGCAAGTCCCGCCCCGGCGAGGATGGCGACATTGAGCGTACCCATCACCAGCGCATTGCCGGTAACAAGCTCCTTGCCCTGCAGCAGGGTCGGAAGGGCTGAATTGCGCGCAGGCGCGAAGAAGGCCGACTGCATGCCCATGAAAAACAGTACCGCGACGAGCAGCAGCCCGTTATTGAGGAAGAAGCCCAGCGCTGCTGCCAGCATCAGCATGATCTCGACGAACTTGGTGCGCCGCATGATGAAGACGCGGTCATACTTGTCGGCTACCTGCCCCGCGACGGCTGAGAACAGGAATATGGGCAGGGTCAGGGCCGTCGCCGCGATGGGTACCATGAGTTCGCGGTCCAGCCCGAAAATGGTCAGACCCTGAAAGGTCGCCAGATTGACCAGTGCGAAGCGGAACAGATTGTCGTTGAACGCACCCATGGCCTGGGCCGTCATCAGCGGGAAGAACCTCCGCTGCACCAGAAGGCGCGCGGTTATACCAAGACCCATGAAGTTATTCCTCCCCGTTGCCCGTCGCGATCAGTTCGGCAGTGCGTGTTTCTATCCGCTCCTCAAGCTCGCGCATGAAGGCTTCCTTGTCTTCCCCCGGCAAAATTGGCTCGAGAAACTCCACCGTGATGGTGCGCGGGCGCTTGATGAAGGATTTGCGGTCCCAGGCGAGCCCCAGGCTGGTCGCCACCGGAATGACCGGCCGGTCCAGATCGTGGGCCAGATGGTAGACGCCCTTCTTGTAGGGAAATTTTTTGCCCGGCGAGGCTAGGTGGCCTTCCGGGTAGATGAGGACGTGGCGCTTGTCCTTCTTCAGCCGCTCCATCGACGCGGCCATGCGTGTGCGCGCTTCCTCGCCGCCTTCATTGGAGAGCACCACCGCACCCGCCTTGTTCAGGATGAAGCCGACCAGCGGGTATTTCATCAGATGGTCACCCGCCACAAAGGCAAGCGGCCGGACGGTGGCCACCATGACGAAGCCGTCGCCCCAGCTTTGATGCTTCGCGGCGAGCACGCTCGGCGTACGGCTCAAATACTGCGTGCCGCGCAGGTCGATCCGGATACCGGTCACGAAGCGCATGATGAAAGCGATGGAGCGGCCATAGGAAAAGAGGCCAAAGCTTAAGGGCCGCTTGCCGGGAAGGATGGCCAGCACCGTACAGATTACCGCAAACCCGGCCGTCACCAGCCAGTAGGCAATCTCGAACACCAGACTTCGGATGAGTTTCATGAGGTAACGGTTCGCTGCTTTGCTGGACTCAGCCTAACGCTTCATCCCGCAAAGCCAACAAGGAGGCCCGCCCATGACCCGCACCCGCATCCATACCGGCGCACCCTGGGAGGCGCGCTATGGCTATTGCCGCGCCGTGCGGGCGGGCAACCAGGTTTTCGTGACAGGCACGGTGGCGCTCAATGCCGATGGCAGCCCTTTTGCGCCGGGTGATCACGGTGCGCAGGCGGCCCGCGCGCTGGAAATCATCGAGGGCGCGCTGAACGAGGCGGGCGCGAAAATGTCCGACGTGGTGCGTACGCGCATGTTTGTCGTGGGAATGTCGCCTGAAGCCCAGGACGCGATTGGCGCTGCGCACCGCGCGGTGTTTGCCGATTTCCCGCCCGCAACCAGCATGATCGGGGTCGCGGCCTTCGTGGATCCCGCCTTCGTGGTGGAGATCGAGGCCGATGCGGTGGTGGACTGATCAGTTCCCGCCGCATCCCGACGGTTAGGGCTTCATCAAGCATGAGCGGGCAGGGTATGTGCCTTGCATTTTCCAGCTGACAGGCGCGTAGCCCATGAGTTTGACGGCCGAGATGCCGGCGCCGGACGCGCTCCGCGCCGCCAACATCCATCCCGAGACCGGGCTGGCGACCGACTATCTCAACCACTTCAATGAAGTGGTGATGCTGCTCGACATGCTGCCCAGCATGCCCGATTGTGCCGAGGACGTGCTGGTCTGGGAGCCTTGCGGCTATGAGGCCCATTTCGAGCGCACCGGCTATAGCGGGCGCGAGACGGTGATCGCCGCCTGGCGCGCTGCCCCGCGCGCCGTGCGGGCCCATTTCGAGACTCTGGTCTCGGCGTTGGATGACATTATTGCCGACTTGCAGGAGCGTGTGCGCACGGGCGATCTCACCGGGGCGGCCGAGGCTGCGCGCAGCGAGGCTGAACCCCTGCTGGCGGCGGCGCGCGCGGCGGTGCACGGTCATGTGACGGGCGAAAATGATCCGGATCAGAATGCCGCGCAGGCGAGCGTGGACGCCCTGTTCGGCTAGGTGCGGGAGTGCCGCTGGACAGCCAGGCTTGCCAGCGCCGCTAGCGCATAGCCCGTCAGCGCCGCCAGGATCGAGAACAGGAAGGCGCCGGGGATTTCAAACACCCAGTCGCCAAGCCATATCGCGAGAAGCCCGCTGGCGAGGGCAGCAAGCGCGCTCCATTCGTCGCCGAAGCGGGTGTGCAGCCCGATCAGCAGGGAGACCAGCAGGCCCGCCGAGCCCAGCGACGAGGCGAGTTCCACCAGCCCGTAAATCGTGTCGCCCTGCGTCGCCACGACATAGGCGCACACGCCCGCCACCACGGTGAGCACGCGCGCCGCGACCAGCTTCTCGCGCGGGCCAGCCTTAGTGCGCACCCGGCTGTAGAGGTTTTCGGTTGTCAGCGCGGAGACTGCGAGCAGGGCTGAGTCCACGGTGGACAGCACGGCAGAGAACAGCGCGCCTGCGAACATTACAAACAGGGCAGTGGGCAAGAGCTCGGCAGCGAGATTGGGCAGGAAGAGATCGCCCGCCGAGGCGTCAAAGCCTGCGCCCGCCCCGATCAGCCCGAAGGCGAGCGGGAAGAAGCCAACTGCCAGATAGAGCCCGCCTGCCAGTAGACCGCCGCGTACGGCGATCTTCGCCGTCTTTGAGCCCAGAAAGCGGGAGATCAGCTCCTGCGCGACGATGGAGCCGAGAATGGGAATTGCGAACGCGTCCAGCCGCGCCAGCCAGCTCTCGCCCGGCGCGATGAGGATAAGCTGTTCTGGCTGTATCGAGGCCAGCGCTGCCGCCGGCCCGCCCGCATGATCGACCAGTGCGAAGAGCAGGATGATCAGCCCCACGAGCACGATCGCGCCCTGCAATATGTCCGTGACCACCGAGGCAAGCAGCCCGCCGAGGAGCGTGTAGAGGATGACGAGGCCCGTCACGGCCATCAGCGTGATGTCCACCGGCAGGCCCGCAACTGTCGCTAGCAGGGCGGCGAGCGCCAGCAGCTGGGCCGCCGCCCAGATGACGGAAGTCGGGATGGAGACGCAGGCGGCAGCAATTTCCGCGCGCCCGCCAAACCGGTCGCGGAAGAAATCAGCCAGCGTGATATAGCCCTTGGCGCGCAGGGCCCCGGCCACAGCAAGGGCTGCCAGCACCAGACAGATCGCATAGCCGAACGGTTCGGCGCGCGCGCCTGCAATGCCCTCGCTGGCGATGGTCGCGCTCGCGCCCATCACGGTCTCGCCGCCAAACCAGGTGGCAAAGACGGAAATCCCGACCGCGAACATGCCCAGCCGTCGCCCGGCGACGAGATAGTCCACATCGCCCGCGATTTTGCGCGAGGCCCAGACCGCAATGGCGAGCTGTAAGACGACGTAGAAGACCAGTGCGGCGAGAATCATGGGCGCCCCCCAAGGACCACAAATCTGCCGTTGGCAGACTAATTCCGCACTAGACCGCCAGACGCCCGCGCTCAATCAGTTTTTCGGTGTCGATCACCCCGTCGCCAGCGCCCAGCGTTGTCGACTGGCTGGCGATGCGCCGGGTGAGGAAGGCCGACAATGCCGTGTCCAGCCCTGCCTCCATCAGCGCGCGGGCCGTAAGGGCAAGGGCTGCCTGTTCGGTGAAACGGCGCGCATCGGCCTCGCCAATTCCGCCCGCCAGTAAAGCCGTGACGCGGCCAATCAGGGCATCGAGCGCCGCGTGCTGGCCGGTTGCGCCCTGAAGATAGCTTAACAGCGCCTCCCGGCTCTCAGGATCGCGCGACAGGGCGCGCAGCGTGTCGAGGGCTATGACATTGCCGGAGCCTTCCCAGATGGCATTGAGCGGGCTCTGGCGGAACATGCGCGGCATGGAGCCTTCTTCGACATAGCCCGCCCCGCCATGGGCCTCCATGGCCTCATAGACGAGGTAAGGCGCGCGCTTGCAGATCCAGTATTTGGCGATGGGGGTCAGAATGCGCGCCAGCGCCGCTTCGCCCGGATCGGTGGCCATCACATCGAAGGCGCGCGCGACCCGGAAAGCGAGCGCCATGGCGGCCTCAGCTTCCATCGCCAGCTCGGCGATCACCTCGCGCATGAGTGGCTGGTCGATCAGGCGGCGCTGGAAGGCGCTTCGCCTGTCCACATGCCAGAGGGCGTGGAAGCTCGCGGTGCGGATGAGGCCGGCAGAGCCTGCAAGGCAGTCGAGGCGCGTGTGGTTGACCATCTCGATAATCGTGCGCACGCCGCGGCCCGGCTCGCCGACCCGTCTCGCATACGCGCCGTGATATTCAATCTCGGAGGAGGCGTTGGAGCGGTCGCCCAGCTTGTCTTTCAGGCGCTGTATTTCGATGGCGTTGCGGGTGCCGTCCGGCCGCCAGCGCGGCACCAGGAAGCAGGAGAGGGCGGCGCTGTCACCTTCGCCCTCATAGGCAAGGGTGAGGAAGCCGTCGCACATGGGCGCGGAGCAGAACCATTTATGGCCGGTCAGTTCCACCTCGTCCCCGCCAATGCTGACCGCGCGGGTTTCGTTGGCGCGCACGTCCGACCCGCCCTGCTTCTCGGTCATCGCCATGCCGATGGTCAGGCCCGTCTTCTCGCCCATCGGCTTCATGGCCGGGTCATAGGCGCTGGCCGTCGCGCCGCTGATCCAGTCGCCTGCCCAGTCCGCATGGCGCAGGGCCGGGACGCAGGCATAGGTCATCGACATGGGGCAGCACACACCCGCATCGGCATGGCCCATCAGCATCAGCAGGGCCGAATGCAGCGTGTGCGGCGCGGTATCGGTGTGCCAGGCGGCCGCAGAAACGCCCGCCTCCAGCCCGGCGCGCATGAGCTGGTGATAGGCCGGGTGGAACGCCACCTCGTCAATGCGGCGGCCGAACCGGTCAAACGGCTTGAAGCGCGGCGGGTTCTCATTGGCCTGTTGGCCCCATTCCTGCGCCTCTGCCGAGCCGGTGAGGGTGCCGAAAGCCGACAGACGCGCGCCATGTACACCCCCGCCATTGCGGCTGACGGCATCGGCAAGCACGCGGTCTGCGGTAAAGAGATTGATGTCCACCAGCGGTTCGGACTGGTTGAAGACGTTATGGGTGCGAAGCCGGGTTCGCGGCGCATGGGGCTGTGTCATGGCTGCAGTCTTGCGCGCTGAGCGCCCCGGCGTAAAGCGGGGATGCGTTCATGCCGGATTGATGCGGGGATCGTAACGGGAGGCCTCGTAAAGCGCGATGGCCGCCGCGTTGGACACGTTGAGGCTTTCAGCCTTTGGCCCCATCGGGATACGCGCCAGCACATCGCAATGATCGGCGACGCGCGGGCGCAGACCCTTGTCCTCGGCGCCGAGCACGATGACGAGACCGGGCGCGCGGCCCATCTGGGCGATGCCCTGTTCCACCGCAGGGGCGAGGGCGGTCTCGGCTTCACCGGCGAGGCCAATCACGAAGCGGCCTGCCTCGCGGAAGGCTTCCAGCGTATTGGCGATATTGGTCACGTGGACGTGAGCCACCGTCTCCGCGCACCCCACCGCGCTCTTGCACACCGTGCCGAAGACGGGCGGGGATTTGCGGTCCTGCATCACCAGCGCACGCGCGCCGAATGCGGCTGCGGAGCGAAAGATCGCGCCGACATTGTGCGGGTCGGTGATCTGGTCGAGCACGACCAGAAGGCCGTGATTGGCATCAGTGACGGCCTGCACGGGTTCGGGATCAAGCGCCTTTGCTTTCAGCGCAAAGCCTTGATGGACGGCTGTGTCCGGCAGGCGGGCGCTGATCTGGCCGGGTTCTTCCACCTGAGGGGCGATCCGCGCGCGTGCTTCTTCAGTCAGTTCCGTTGCGGCATTGCGCGTCAGGTGCAGGGAGAGGGGCGTGCGCTTCGGGTTGGCGAGCGCGGCCAGAACCGCGTGGCGGCCCCATATCCACCCCTCGCCGGGAGGCAGGGATTCCCCGCGCTGCTGACCCGGCTGTCGGGCGGGTCCGCGCCTGTGTGCGAAACGAGGTTTCGAGGTGTTGCGCTGGTTGGAGGCCATAAGTATAAGTCGCGTCCCGGCGATTGAGACGGCCTCGTTAGGACGGCGCGCTCCAAAGCGCAATACCGTTCGGCGGGGCCTTGCTTTGTCGCTGCTCTGGCCGGTCCGCCCGGCGCAGGGGCCTTCAGGAGGGGTGGGAGAGTGGTTAAATCCAGCAGACTGTAAATCTGCCCGCGCAAGCGTACGCTGGTTCGAATCCAGCCCCCTCCACCAGCCTTCGCTCGCGATGCGAGCTACGGCTGGTTCTCTCAATATCATCGGCAGCGGCCTTTACTCGCCATGCGGGGCCTTGCCAGCACGGGCTTTCCCCTGCAAAACCGGATGCGAGCGCGGGCGTAGTTCAACGGTAGAACGTCAGCCTTCCAAGCTGAATATGTCGGTTCGATTCCGATCGCCCGCTCCATACCGCCTGCAATTGCCGGTGCTCAAGGCGCCTCAAGACGCGCAAACCTCTTGCAAGCGCGCGCCCTGAGCGCTATCCCGCGCCGTCAGTTAAACCGGCAAGGCCATCCGGCCCTGCCCATCCAGCAAGTTGCGACGAGGACAAGGCGCCATGGCCAAGGCAAAGTTTGAGCGTAATAAGCCGCATGTTAACGTTGGCACGATTGGTCACGTTGACCATGGCAAGACGACGCTGACGGCTGCGATTACGAAGTATTTCGGCGAGTTTCGTGCGTATG
>JAIUMI010000007.1 GCA_022565665.1 Glycocaulis sp. | reverse complement strand
GTGGAGGATCGACTACAACACCCAGCGTCCGCACACCGCGCTCGGTGGGCTTGCGCCCCGTGTCTACGCCGAGCGAACCCGTCACCCCCGGCCCGGCTCGCTTGAGCTACGCGCAAGCTCCGCTCAACGGGCCTTGACCAACCACATCAACCCAGAAAGAAAGGCGAACAGACTCTACTAACTCACGGCCCGGATCAGGGGGCTGGGTCAGTAGCCTTTAACGATGTCATCGGAACAAGGGTCGGCAAAGGCATTGAACGCCCCAAGTTCCGTTTCCCGAGGAAGCAGGAGACAGCGCGTATCAGGGTCCTGTCCGATTACGAACGCGACGAGATCATCCGGCTTTTCCGTGACCGCTTCGACGACTTTGCCAAGCGGAACAGCTCCGATGGCTTCCCAGCCGGGCCTAGCTGGTCGGCCTATTTCGCCTTCCTTATGGACACAGGTCTCAGGCCAAGTGAAGCACGTGCTTTAAGGGCGGCGGATCGCTATGGCGACCGGCTTCGGGTCTGGAAGACCAAGAGCGGTAAGCCCCGCATATTACCCCTCACACCTCGCGCTGAGGAGGCGTTCGAACGACAAGCGCTTCGATGCGAGAATAGCCTGGATGAACCTTTTTGCTGGGCAACGAAAGATCGTGTCAGCTGGGTCTGGAAGTGGCTGCGCCGCTCTATGGGCCACGATGATGACCCGGAGTTCATCCCCTACATTCTCCGCCATGACTGCGCCACACGCCTCTACGCCAAGACCTCCGACCTGCTCCTGGTCAAGGAGTGGATGGGCCATTCCAGTATCGAGATGACCCTGAGATACGCCAAGCTCGATCCCGGGCGTCTAGCTGAAGCAAGGGATCTGCTAGCAGGTGCAGCAGACCGCAGGCACGTGAGGCCAGTATGATCCTCTGGCACTAGATCCAGTGCCAGCCGATGGAGTCACTTCATGATCCGTCTCATCCTCGCCAGCCTCTCCGCCATCGCCCTGGTCTCGTCACCCGCTCTTGCATGGGGGAGCGAAGGTCCACGGGGTGATGGCGAGAACGCCGAACTTTACGTGACCGAGGATACGCACCAGGCCATACAAGCCATCTTCGTGCCGGAGACTATGCCCGCGCGTCCAAACTGGAGGGATCGGGCGTCGCCGTCGTATACCGCGAACGGGGCGGTTGCGGTCGGCGCAATGTTGAAGCGGGGCTCGAGGTTCGAGCGCGGTGGTTCACCCGTTAGGTTCAACCACGCCCGGTATTGGTCCCAGGTCGTCTCGCTGTGGCGTAGCGTCCACACATCCAGCAAGTTCCATTAAACGCGTTAGCCAGACGCTAGCCCTTAGGCTCTGGCTTGATGACCAGTTGCTCAGGTGAGTAGAGCGTTTCGTCGACCTGACCGAGCAAAGGAATGGCAGTTTGAAGCGCCTCAAGTGACACCTGAAGTGGCTGCTCTGCGCTTCCATAATTGTCCGGCTTTCCCCGGCCAAGGACCCGGTCGCGTGTGATCTGCGTGATCCCGGGTGACTGATCCAGCGCCGCCGCCATGGTGTGTCTGAAGCTATATAGGACAAGGCTGGGGCTCTTATGAATGCCCGCAGCCCGAATGGCCTTGTTCACGCGAGAGGACATTGCGGGATTGTCGTTCGCGTCGCCTGATGATGGGGCGAGCGAAGGAAACAGCCAACCCTGACGGCGCCCGACAGACAAGGAGTTCGCGGCATCCAGGGCCGCTCCGATCAGAGGAACCCTTCGAACCGATTGCCTCGTCTTCAGTCGGCGGTCGTCGGTCCATCGGACATGCAGGAATGGGATCTCCCGATCAAGTGCCAGATCCTCGACTTTCAGCCCGCCGATTTCGCTCGGTCGGCAACCCGTGAACTTCAGGAGCGTGATGAGGTGGCGGGTTTCATCCCGAACACGCGAGGTCGCAAGATACTCGTCAATTGCAGCAAGGTGAACGCTGTGAAATGGAAGCCGGTCGACTACCTGCACCTCGGAACCCTTTGGGAGTTTGGCTTTCACAAATGGGTTGATGCAATCCACCAGCTCCTGATCGACCGCATAATTGAAGATCGCCTTCATCATGGTGAGGCGCTTGCGAAGAGTTCCAGGGGCCTGCTTGCGGGTGTTGGCGAGATAGGCAATCCACTCGGTGATCTGCAGGCGGGCAATTTCCGAAAGGGCAATATCTCCCGCAAATTCAATAAACTGGTCGACGGATACCTTTGCGGCCTTGTCCTCTTTGCCGCGCAAGTGGTTCATCAAATAGATTTCGTAAGCGCCCGATACCGACAAATCCACTTTTGGTGGCTTGCCTGTTTGGAGCGCTTCGATCTTGAATTGCTCCTCTTTGGTCAGCTCAATCGGATGGCCCGCCTTGTTCACGCCAGTGCGGGCTCGGGCCCCTTCAAGGATCCTTTCGATCTCGAACTCTGCCTGTGTGATCTCCGCAATTTCCGGGACGCCGTTCACATCGTCGAACTCGATCGCGAGATTGACGTGGTCTAGAAACCGGCGCTCTCGCGCCAACCAATCGGCTACACGTCGAGCAATCTTCCATTCCGGCTCGCCGAGGACGAGCTGACGTCGGACCTCACGCTTCGTCCGTTCGAACTCGATGTCGAGCTGCGTGGCTATCCTTATCGCTGTGTTCCGGCAGGAGGTTTCGAAGGTCCGCTTGAGTTCACGGGGCAGCTCAGGCGCTGCCGCACGAACATCCGCGGGCCAGACCCGACGGAATTGATATTTGCCGGAAGGGAGAAGTTTCAGATTACGCAATTTCACTCTCATTGGACCGCTTTTTGCACCTGATTTTGTACCTATGGTGCGGCCAATTCAAGGTTTTTACATGCGTTTTCAGCGAGTTAGGCTGAGAAAGATGGTGCCCAGGAGAAGACTCGAACTTCCACGGCCGTTAGGCCACTGGCACCTGAAGCCAGCGCGTCTACCAATTCCGCCACCTGGGCATATGTCGAAGGCGTCGGAGGCGCGGTGATAAATCCACGCGCACGCGGTGTCAACGCGGGTATGCGGCGTTGCCAACAGCGCGCGAATTTGGTCTACCGGGCACCGGTACAGGTTATCCGCCGTCCCCTCGCCGGACGGCTGGCAGGCAAAGGGCAAACACCATGCTGCGCGACGAGATGATCACTGTTTTCGGCGGTTCGGGCTTTATCGGGCGCTATGCGGTGCGCGCGCTGGTGAAAGCGGGCTACCGGGTGCGGGTGGCCACGCGCCTGCCCCACATCGCCCATGAGCTCAAACCTATCGGGTCGGTGGGCCAGATCCAGCTGGTGCAGGCCAATGTGCGCAATGCTGCTTCCGTCGCGCGCGCGGTCGAGGGGGCGTCCGGCGTGGTGAACCTCACCGGCATTCTGGCAGAAAGCGGCCGCCAGACCTTCCGCTCCATCCAGGCGCAGGGCGCTGCCAATATTGCCGAGGCCGCGAAAGCCGCCGGGATTACCCGCCTTGTTCATGTCTCGGCCATCGGCGCGGACGCAAATAGCAAGTCTGGCTATGCGCGCACCAAGGCCGAAGGCGAGGCCGCCATGAGACAAGCGGTGCCCACCGCCACGATCCTGCGCCCTTCCATCGTGTTTGGCGCCGAAGACAGCTTCTTCAACCGCTTTGCCCAGATGGCGCTTTATGCACCGGCCCTGCCGCTGATCGGCGGCGGAAAGACGCGCTTCCAGCCGGTCTGGGCCGGTGATGTGGGCGAGGCGGTCCGCGCCGCGCTTGAGAGCGATGCCGCAAGGGGCGAGACCTATGAGCTGGGCGGGCCGGGCACCTACAGTTTCAGGGAGCTGATGGAGTATATGCTGGCGACGATCCAGCGTCCGCGCTTTCTGGTTCCGGTGCCGTGGTTTGCCGCCTACGCCATCGGCTTTGCCGGCGAGATAGCCGGCGCCATCCCCTTCGTGCCGACCGTCCTGACCCGCGATCAGGTGACGCTGCTGAAGAGCGATAATGTGGTCAGCGAGGGCGCAAGAACGCTCGCCGATCTCGGCATCGAAGGTGACACGGTGGAAGCCATCGTGCCGACCTATCTCTACCGCTTCCGCAGGGGCGGTCAGTTTGCGGCGGCCGAGTAGGGGCTACACCACCCAGACCAGCACGGCGATGATCGCCAGCGCCAGCGCGATCCGGTAGATCACGAAGGGCAGGAAGCCGAACCGGTCCACCAGCTTTAAAAGCAGGTGGATGGCCAGAAGGCTCGCCGCGAAGGACAGGCCAACCGCGAGGAGCCCGTCCATGAGGCTCGCGCCGGGGTCTTCCCCGCGCGCCAGATCAATGCCGGACTGAAGCCCGAACGCGGCAATGACCGGAATGCTCGACAGCATGGCAAAGCGGGCGGCGGCAGAGCGCTCCGCGCCCAGCATGCGCGCCGCCGTCATCATCAGGCCTGAACGGCTGGAGCCGGGGATCATGGCCACGGCCTGCGCCAGTCCGATAACGGCCGCATCCTTGTAGGTGAGCGTGTCCACCGTCTTCACGCGCGGGCCATATCTGTCCGCCAGCCAGAGCGGTAGGGCAAACACCAGCGTCGCGCCTGCAATCACGGCAGGCGAGCGCACATGGTCCATCAGCCCGGTGAAATAGAGCACCGCGCCGGCAATCATGACCGGCGGCGTGGCGATCAGCACCAGGAGAGCCAGCCGCCCCCCCGGCGTCAACTTTCCGGAGAACCAGGCCAGGACGCCGGTGATCACCTGCCAGATTTCCTTGCGGAAATAGACAAAGACCGCGAGCAGCGAGCCGATATGGGCCATCACGTCGATCAGCACGCTCTGCGGCTCCACGCCGAAGGCGAGCGGGGCGAGGATCAGATGGGCGGAGGAGGAGACGGGCAGGAACTCTGTCAGGCCCTGAACGATGGCGATCAGGATGAGAAGGGTGAGGGTCAAGACACGTCTCCGCAGAGCTCAGATACGATTCCGGCTGAACCATTCCATGCAAGTTTTGCACCGACGTAAAGCGTCAGCCTTTCAGCGCATCCCTGACCGCGTCGGCCAGACGCGCCGCCTCATCCGCCCGCGCCGAACCGCGCCGCCAGGCCATGCCGATCTCGCGGCCTGCCACCGGCGGGTCGAAGGGCCGCACCGACAGACCCAGCCCGTCCACCAGCCCGCCATCCACGGCCAGCCTCGGCAATACCGTGGCCCCCAGCCCGCTCCGGACCATCTGGACCAGCGTATGCAGGCTGGTGGCGGCAAAGTCCGAGCGCGCGGCATCGGCCCGGCTCGCGCCCGGCCCGGATGCGCTCTGGCTTGCACTGCACACGCTCAGTGCATGATCGCGCAGGCAATGGCCATCTTCCAGCAGCAATAGGGGCTCGTCTGCCAGCATCGCCGGTTTGAGGTGCGCTTCGTTCGCCAGCTTGTGGCCCTGCGGCGCGGCGAACAGGAACTCGTCCATGGCAATGGAGCGCGTCTCGATACCGGCAGCCTCGTAGGGAAGCGCGATGAGGGCGGCATCCAGCCGGCGCTCCTTCAGCGCCTCAATGAGGCGATGGGTCAGGTCTTCGCGCAGGAACAGCTCCAGCCCGGAAAACGCCTTGCCAAGAGCCGGCAGGACGCGCGGCAGGAGGAAGGGCGCGATGGTGGGGATGACCCCGAGCCGGAACTGGCCTGTCAGCGGCTCTCCGGCGGCACGGGCCGCATGCACCAGGTCTTCGGCCTCGGTGAGGATGGTGCGCGCCCGCGACACCGCCGCCTCGCCCGCGGGCGTCAGGCTCGCCCCGCGCGCACCCCGCTCCACCAGCGTGGTGCCAAGACAGCCCTCAAGCTCCTTGATGCCCGCCGACAGGGTGGGCTGGGTCACATGGGCGGCCTCGGCGGCACGGCTGAAATTGCCATGCTCGGCAAGGACGATCAGGAACTGAAGCTGTCTCAGGGTGGGAAGATTTGTGCTCATGGCTATCGAGCTAGCCTATCGCCGGACAAGATTCAATCGATAGCGGGCCGAGCTGCCTGCGGCAGGCGGTCTCAGGGGGCGGACATGGCCTTCCGGACCGTTTCCCGTGCCAGCCTGCAAAATCCATTCTTTGTTAAAAATTGTGACAGTCACCAAACTGTCATTAATGATATAAGAGCGATGCTTTTCAATATTTTATGTCCATGTTGACGGCCATAAAAAAGTTCCGTATCCTGACTGTATGACTGATACGATCCACCATATCGGGCAAACGGCCCCTGAACGCGACCGGCACGATGCCGGGCGGACGGGCGCGGCGTGGCGCTGGTTCTCGGCGCGCACCATGCGCCGGGCTGCGCGCTATCGCGACCTGACCTGGCGGCATGTCGGACGTCATATGATCTTTGCGCTTGCGATCATTCTGGTATCGCGCCTGTGGCCGAGCGAGGCGCACGGCGTCTTCCTGCTGGTCATCGGCGCGATCTGGACCTTCCTGATGGTGCGCATCGCCTTCATCAAGGCGTTTGACCAGCTGACCCGGCACCGCCAGCAGGCCTCCTGAAGCCCCGCACCCGCGCCGCCTACCTTGCAGGCGTAATGGCCCGTTGACGCGCGTAACGCCCGGCTTAGGCTGGCGGCTGATGGTTCGCGGCGGGGAGAAGCGCCTTTCATGTCATGGTGGTTCGGAACAGCGCTGTGGAAGCGCGTGCTGGGTGCTCTGGTGCTGGGCATCGCATTTGGCGCGGCCATGTCGCAGATCATGGGCGCAGAGGCAGCAACCGACCTCATCGAGAGCTATGTGCGCCCGGTAGGCGATCTCTTCGTCCGCCTCATCCGCATGCTCATCGTGCCCTTGATCCTGACCACGCTGGTGGCGGGCGTCTATGCGCTGGGTGATCCCAAGCGGCTCGGTCCGATCGGCGGCAAGACGCTGGCGCTGTATTTCGCCACCACCTTCTTTGCCAACATTATCGGCATCATTTTCGGCCTGATCTTCCGCCCCGGCGCGGGCGCGGACCTTGGCGGCGCAGACGCGGTGCCGGTATCGGGCGAAGCCGAAGGGCTGGGCAGCCGCCTGCTCGCCATCATTCCGGACAACCCGGTTGCAGCCCTAGCCGACGGCGATGTGCTGGCCGTGATCTTCTTTGCGGTGCTGCTGGGCGTCGGCATATTGATGGCCGGCAAGGCGGGCAAGCCGGTCGGCGATCTGTTCAATTCGGCCTCCGATGTGGTGCTGAAAGTCACCCACATGGTGATGGAGGTCGCCCCGTTCGGCGTGTTCGCGCTGGTGGCCTACACCACGGTGAGCCAGGGGCTGGAAGCCTTTGCCTCCATCGGCCTTCTCGTCGTCACGGTCTATCTCGGGCTCTTCACCCACGCCGTGCTGGTCTATGGCGGGCTGATCAAGTTCGTGCTGCGCCTGCCGCTAATGGATTTCGTGCGGGGCATTGTCGATGCGCAGGCGGTGGCCTACTCCACCGCCTCCTCCTCGGCCACCCTGCCGGTAACCATCACCAATGTGGTGGAAAATCTCGGCGTGAAGCGCTCGATCGCGGGTTCGGTCCTGCCTCTGGGCGCGACCATCAACATGGACGGCACCGCGCTCTATCTGGGTATCCTCGCCCTCTTCACCGCGCAGGCCTTCGGCTATGACCTGACGCTGACCCATTACTTCATGATCGCCTTTACCGCCGCTATCGCCTCCATCGGCGCGGCGGGCATTCCCAGCGCCGGGCTCTTCCTGCTCGCCATCGTGCTGAGCACGTTCAACGTGCCGCCAGAGCAGATCGCCATCATTGTCGGCTTCATCCTGCCGGTGGACCGGATCATGGACATGGCCCGCACCGCGCTGAACGTGACCGGCGATGCCGCCGTTTCGGTGGCCGTGGCCAAGTGGGAGGGCGAGCTGGACGAGGAACGCTTCCGCGCCCCGGCCGACAAGCCCATGCCCGGCGAGGACAACGCCAGAGCCTGAACCGGAAACGCGCCCGCTTCGTATCGGTGAGGGACACCCTCACCGGTAACGGAGCACTCCATGACTTTCATCCGCCTTGTCCTTGCCGCCGCCGGACTGGCGCTGCTGGCCAGCATTATCTGGGCCTCGCAGAGCGCCAGTATCGGCGCCAGCTTCTCGGAAATGATCGCCGATCCGTGGGGCGTGGTCGCCCTGATCGATCTTTATGTCGGCTTCCTGTTTCTGGCCGTCATCATCTGGCTGTTTGAGCGCAACAAGCTGATCGCGCTGCTCTTCATCGCGCCCATGCCCTTGCTGGGCAATGTCTGGGCAGCGGTGTGGATTGTCTGGCGGGCGGGCGCCCTGGCCACGCGCATGCGCCCCGCAACCCCAAATTAAGCATGCTCGTATAGGTTGTATTAATCGGTGTCGCGTACATCTGATCGCTCAAAGGTTGCATCTCATGCATCCGGCAATCAGGAGGTGCGCATCATGCGGTGTCTTCGTTTTCCTTGTCCCGGTCAGCGTCTCTGGCGCGACAGGCGGGCCGTATCAGCGGTGGAGTTTGCGCTTATTGCGCCACTTATGATCCTGCTTCTGGCCGGCACCACGGCCTATGGCCTGCTCTTTTCCACCCATATGAGCCTGCAGCAGCTGACCGCAGAAGCCGCCCGCTCCGCCGTCGCCGGGATCAGCACGCAGGAGCGTGCGCAGATCGTGGAAGCCCATGTACGCGATACGCTGCCGCGCTATTTCCTCATCGAGGCGGAGCGCACCGAAGTCAGCGTCATCGTCCCGCGCGCGGGCTATAGCGAGATCGTGGTGCGCTATGATGCCAGCGCTCATCCGGCCTACATTTTTCGCGGTCTGCTGCCGCTCCCCTCCGACCAGGTCATCTATCGCCAGGTCATCCGCGATGGGGGGCTGGCATGATCAGGTACTGGATCAATCGTCTGCGCCGTGACCGGAAGGGTGCTGCCGCCCCGCTCATGGCCAGCGGGCTGGCTCTGGGGGCGGTCTTTCTGGCGCTCACCCTCACCCAGCTCTTTGAACATCTGCACAAGCGCGAGCTGCAGGCCGATGCGGATCTGATTGCGCTCATCGCGGTGCGGGACCGGGACTATTCTGTTGAGCGGGCCCGCGCCGTGCTGGCCGATCAGGGCCATAATCCGGACGCCTATGCGATCATCGTGGAGCCGGGGCTTTACACACCCGACCCGGCTCTGGCTCCCGATGCACGCTTCGCCGCCGGTGAGACGCCCTTCAACGCGGCACGGGTGGAGCTGCGCTCGGCCCGGCGTGGCCAGACTTTCAGGCAGAATGAGCCGTGGCGCGCGCGCGCCGAAGCCACCGCCGCCCGGCAGGACATGGTCAGCTTTGTCATCGCCTCGCGCCTTGTGCGCCTTGAGGGCGGATATTCCGGCGCGGTGCTCGCCGCCCTGACCGGCTATTCCGGACAGATCACGGTGATGGACTATCGCGCGCTCGCCGATGCGCGCATCTCCGTGCCGGGCTTCCTCGACGCGCTGGCGCTGGAAACCGGGCTGGGCGCGGCCAGCTATGACACACTGCTCGACAGCCGGGTGAGGCTGGGCGCGGTGCTGGAGGCTGCCGCTTACGCCGCAGGTGAACAGGCCCCGGCCATGCTCGGTGTGCTCGCCCGCCAGTCCACCCACGCCAACCGGCAGGTGCGGGTGGGCGACATACTGGTGCTGGAGCCCGGCATCACCCGCGCTGCCCTTGCCGGCGGGGTGGAGGCAGGGCTCGCCGATCTTGTCATGGCCAGCGCACTCGCCGCCCAGAACGGGCGCCAGGTCGGCGTGGCCGTGAACGCGCCGCTGACCAGCGTCGATCTCTCTATCGGACAGCCGCCCCAGGCCACTTCTGTACGCGGAGCCGCGATTGAAGGGGCCGAGGCCCATACCCGCCAGCTGGGCCTGGATGTCAGCGTCGGCGCAGGGCTCGGCAGGATGGTGGTGGAGCTGGAGGACGCTACCGCCTCGGCCCGCCTCCTCTCGCTGACCTGTCACGCCGATGGCCGGGCCGAAGCCCGCTTCGAGGTGGAAACCTCCCCTGCGAGAGCCCGCATCAGCGGCGCTCTCGGCCTGCTCGGCTCGCTCCTGCGGGTGGACCTGTCCTCCGGACGCAGGGTCGAGGCGGTGCTGACGCGCGAGCATGTGGAGAGCGGACGCCCTGAAATCATCCGTTCGGGCCTTGGCGCGCAGGTGAGCCTCTTGGGCCTAGGCCTGCCGCTCTCGGGGCTGGTCAACACCTCACTGGCAAGCGTTGATGCGCTGCTGGCAGATCTGGGCCTGACGATAGCCGAGTCAGAGCTTTACCTGCGCGATGTGCAGTGCGGACGGCCGTTTCTGGTGCGGTGAGGTTTCACGCGTGTCATCCTCCGGCCGCGTAGCGATCCGGGGGAACCATGCCTGCAACGACACCGCCAGCTTTCACCTCTCAGGCATGGGTGGCCCGGATAAACCGGGCCATGACAGCTCAGGAGTTACTCAGCGCCCTATCCCTCTGCGCCGCCAACGCCAGATCACTCACCGTTTCGGCGACAAACCGGTCGACCGGCGTTTCAAGGTCGAGGCGCGAGATTGCCAGCTCCTGCGCGGTCCACTGATTGCCCTGCGGCAGGTTCGAGTTTGTCGCGGTGAACGCGCTCACACGCACATCGAAATGCCCGGTCAGGCAGCGATAGGCCTCGAACGGCCCGTGCACGGCTTCAGGCGCGCCCTCCACCTTTACCGGCACCGCCTCATAGACGACGCCGAGATCTTCGGTCGCATTCATCAGCGCATAGTCGCGGGGGGAGAGGAGCGTCGCCCAGGCCGACACGCTCGCGCCCGGCTCCCCGGCGAGCGTGGCAGGCACCGAGCCATAGGCGGCGATGCGATTGGCCCAGCAGATGACGTGGCCGGGAAGCTGCACCGCGATGACCGGGATCACCACGTCATCGATATACGCTGAGAACTTCCTTTGAAGCTGCACCGGCGCAGCGTTGGAGCCCACCGCCACCACCGGGTGATACGCGCCCTCATCAAGGCGTTTGGCCCTCTCTGCCCCCACTACATCGGCCAGCGACCGGATATGGCCGCCATCCACGACCTGCCAGCCGCTTATAGAACCCTTCGTGGAGCGGATATCGAGCGTGCGGCCATCGACGAAGAGAAAATCGCCCTCCGGCCGTGTGAACGGGTAGGAGAGCGCCCATTGCATTTTCAGGTGCAGGGGATCGATCACCGTCCTGCGCCGCCTCTTTTCGCCTCCACCCAGTCGACCAGCATTTTCGACACGTCGATACCGGAGAAGCGGCGGAGTTCCTGAATGCCGGTGGGCGAGGTGACATTGATCTCGGTCAGGTAATCACCGATCACGTCGATCCCGACAAAGACGAGGCCCCTCGCCTTCAATTCCGGGCCGATAATGCGGCAGATTTCGAGGTCTCGCGGCGAAAGATCGGATTTCACCGCCTTGCCGCCGACATGCATGTTGGCGCGCACCTCGCCTTCGGCCGGCACGCGGTTGATCGCGCCCGCAGGCTCGCCGTCGACCAGGATCACGCGCTTGTCGCCATTTTTCACATCGGGAACGAAGGCCTGCGCCATCAGCGGCTCGCGGCTCACCTGCGCGAAGAGTTCCAGCAGGGAGGCGAGGTTCTCCGCCGACTCGCGGATGCGGAACACGCCCGCCCCGCCATTGCCGAACAGCGGCTTCACCACGATGTCACGCCCGTGCGCCTCGAAGAAGGCGCGGATATCGGCCAGAGAAGACGAGATGAGCGTCGGCGGCATCAGCCCCTCAAAGCGCGTGACGAAGAGCTTCTCCGGCGCATTCCTGACCTCGGCCGGATCATTGACCACCAGCACGCCGGGCTGCAGCGCTTCGAGCATGTGGGTCGAGGTGATATAGGCCATGTCAAAGGGCGGGTCCTGACGCAGGAAGATCACGTCCAGCGTGGCAAGGTCCAGCACCACAGACGGCTCCAGCACCGCATGCTCGCCCTGCACACGCTGCATGGCGCTCACCCGGCTCGCCCGCGCGCGCACCTTGCCGTCCTCCATCGCCATGTCGCGCGGCTCATAGACCCAGATTTCATGGCCGCGGGAATACGCCTCCAGCGCAATGTCGAAGGTGGAATCCGCATTCACATTGACGGCCCCGATCGGGTCCATCTGGAAGGCAATTTTCAGCATGGGACAGCGCTTTCAAGCTTCAATTCAAGAATCGCATCTTAATGCAGCTGCACCGCTACGATCTCGGAGATTTACATGTCCAGCCGCTTACCTCATCGGCAAGTTGCCACCTTCGTGTTAGCTCCGGGAACTCCCGAAGAAACTACCGTGCATGGGCAATTGGTCACTGACCCAAATTTTACAAGCGCAAACCGCATTGAAATTTTCGGAACCAAGGATGATGAGATCAACTGTATGCGGCTCTTTAGCAAGCATGTCATCTCCTGGAATATGTATGAGAATGAAGAGTGGCTTAAACACACAAGCAGGAATATAAAATCAAACCGATATGGAACATGTTACGGAAAAACAGTAGGACGCGCGGCAGGGGATAGCATTAGCGAAAATAGCATTCAAATTGTTGCTGAATTTATTATTATAGAATTTACAGAGTCGAGTTCTTTTGAGAGAGATGGACACGATTTTTACAGGTTTTCTTTTCTTCCACACCCCGAATTCTGGCGACCATATAGCGGATTAGCGTCCTTTAAAAATCCTCTGGAAAAGCGCGGCTATTGGAAAAATATCATCGGCACGAATATGAGATTTCGACGTTGGCTCGATGGAACAATTAAAAGAGACGAAAGGATTTTTGAGCAAGATTTCATTTTATGGACGCCGTCTATAGAAATAGAGCGGGTGGAGCTCATTGATTGTAAGTCAGAAGTTAAATTTTCTGATTTAGTAGAATTTATCAATATTGCACTGATGTTTATTTACTGCAATCACCATTACGAAGTTTCACGAGAAGAATTGGGACCAACCGGCTCCACAAACACTCATTTCCCAGTCAATATATTGCAGAATATCAACAAAACAGAGTATCGAGAAAGACTAAATTTAGGAAGACCCGAACATCTTATAGCAAGAGCAGCAGAATACTTGTTGAGCCACAGCGATCATAAATCAGAACTATACGCTTCTGTTTTTAAGTATGTGAGCTCTCACAATGGGCCTGCAATCGAGCGTCAATTGGTGGATTGTGTTGAGGCGCTTGAGGCACTTGTGAACATATACGAGAAAAATATGGGATGGAGCAGAGATGCCGTCGACCGGCGCACCTGGAAGGTAGCAGGAAAAGCGTTTAGATCGGCAATTGAACAATGCCAATCAATATCTGACGACTTGAAACAAGTTGCTTGTAGCGCTCTAACATATCCACCGAAAGTTGATCTGTGTAGACGTATAGAGAGGGTGATTTGTAGTCAGCGAAGGCGCTGGAATTCATCCAGTCTTCCAGTTAAAAACAAAATAGAACACATCGTTAAAAGGCGAAACAAAATTGTTCACGGTGAAAATGCACCTGATGCACAAGAAACTCTTTACTGCCTCCTTCAATCGCAATTCGTTTTCGAGAATCTATTTTGCAACTTGATACAGCACCCCTACCGCCCTGCTGCCGGGTGGTGGATAGTAAGTGATTGGCGTCCCGATTGACCCCCATCCTTGCCCCTCTCTCCCCCGGAGCGTAGATAAGGCCCTCGACGCCCCCACCCACGCCACCGGAGAGATCGCCATGGACGGACAAGCCAAAAGTGCCAGCACGCTGGACGCGGTTCTGGCTCGTCAGGAGGCAGGGTTTGAGGCGGCGCTGGAGCGCTATGACCAGCTCTTGCGCATCCAGTCCATCTCCACCGATCCGGCCTACAAGGCCGAATGCCTCAAGGCCGCGCAGAGCCTCGCCGATGAGCTGAAAGAGCTGGGCTTTGAGGCGCGCGTCGCGCCGACGACCGGCCATCCGATGGTGGTCGCCCACCATGAGGGGGCCACAGCCGATGCGCCGCACGTATTGTTCTACGGCCATTATGATGTGCAGCCGGTTGATCCGCTGGAGCTTTGGGAGGCCGACCCGTTCGAACCGGAAATCAAGACCCGCGCCGATGGCAGCCAGTACATCCGGGCGCGCGGCGCGGCCGATGACAAGGGCCAGCTGCGCACCTTTATCGAGGCCTGCCGCGCCTGGAAGGAAGTGACGGGCTCGCTTCCCTGCAAGGTGACGATCTTCTTTGAGGGCGAGGAGGAAAGCGGTTCCCCCAGCCTGGAAGCCTGGCTGACCGAGCACGGCGAGGAGATCAAGGCCGATTTTGCCCTCGTCTGCGACACAAACATGTGGGACCGCAAGACGCCCGCCATCACGGCTTCCTTGCGCGGCATGACCGCCGGTGAAGTGACGATTCACGCCGCGAGCCGCGATCTGCATTCCGGGCTCTATGGCGGCGCGGCGAGAAACCCGATCACCCTGCTGACGCAAATCCTTGGCCAGCTCCACGACGAGACGGGCCGGGTGACGCTTTCCGGCTTCTATGACGGCGTGGAGGACGTGCCCGCGCCCGTCCTCGAACAGTGGAAGGCGTTGAACTTCTCTGAAGCGCGCTTCCTTGGCGATATCGGCCTTTCGGTGCCTGCGGGGGAGCAGGGCCGCATGGTGCTCGAACAGATCTGGACGCGCCCCACCGCCGAGATCAACGGCATTATCGGCGGCTATACGGGTGAGGGCTTCAAGACCGTGATCCCGGCGCAGGCCAGCGCGAAAATCTCCTTCCGTCTGGTGCCGGGCCAGGACCCGGACAAGGTGTGGAAGGCGTTTGAGGCGCATGTGACGAGCCGCCTGCCCGCCGATTGCGAGGCGGTGTTCCTGCGCCGCGATACGGGCGCGCCAGCGCTGTCTGTGGACGTGACCAACCCCGCTTTGCAGGCCTGCGTGGAGGCGCTGCGCGATGAGTGGGAGACCGAGCCGGCCCTGATGGGCTGCGGCGGCTCCATCCCGATTGTCGGCGATTTCAAGCGCCATCTCGGCATGGATACGATCCTCGCCGGCTTCGGCCTTGAGGACGACAATATCCATAGCCCGAACGAGAAGTACGAGCTGGAAAGCTTCCGCAAGGGCACACGCTCCTGGGCGCGGATACTGGATCGTCTGGCGGGGTAACCCGCGTCTTTCTTGACTCTGCGCTCACTCACGCGTAATGCCTCGCCTTCATAAGCAAGCGCACTAACCGCTTGCCTTGCCAGCACACGGAGCCGCATCCCGCATCGACGGGGCGGACCAACTCCCGGAGGCTGGGAAGGTGCCCTGCCCGGCGAAGGCTCGCCCGGCGGGGTGGTTTTGCGTTTGCGCGGGTGTTTGGTCTTTTCTCCCTCGTCCTTCGAGACGCAGCTAAAGCTGCCCTCAGGATGAGGAAAACAGGAAGTGGCATTAAGACCCCTCATCCTTGCGGACGCAGTGGCGCTCGAAGGGCGAGGGGTCCGGTAGAAGCAGGCAGCAAGGGCCTTCATGTTCGACGCGCTGAGCGAAAGACTGTCAGGCGTATTCGACCGGATCACCGGCCGGGGCGCGCTGTCTGAAAAGGACGTGGACGCGGCCCTGCGCGAAATCCGCGTGGCCCTGCTCGAAGCCGATGTCGCCCTGCCTGCGGTGAAGGATTTCGTCTCCAAGGTCCGTGAAAAGGCGATTGGCGAAGCCGTCATCCGCTCGGTCGCGCCGGGCCAGCAGGTCATCAAGATCGTCCATGACGCTCTGGTGGAACTGCTGGGCGGCACCGGCGAGCCGGAGCGCCTCTCGCTCGAGGGCGAGCCGCCCATCGCGATCCTCATGGCCGGCCTGCAGGGCTCGGGCAAGACCACCACCACCGCAAAGATCGCCAAGCGGATTGCGGAGCGCGAGAAGAAAAAGGTGCTCGTCGCCTCGCTCGATACGCGCCGCCCGGCCGCCATGGAGCAGCTCGCCCAGATGGCCGAGCGCGCCGGCGTGCCAAGCCTGCCCATCGTCAAGGGCCAGACGGCGGTAGAGATTGCCCGCCGCGCTATGAATTCCGCGCGCCTGCAAGGGTTTGACGTCGTCATCCTCGATACGGCGGGCCGCACCACGCTCGACGAGGAAATGATGGGCGAGGCGGCCAAGATCGCCTCTGAAACCCGTCCGCGCGAAATCCTGCTGGTCGCCGATGCGCTGACCGGTCAGGACGCGGTGGAAACCGCGCGGCGCTTCAATGAGCGGCTGAAACTGACCGGGCTCGTGCTGACGCGTATGGATGGTGACGGGCGCGGCGGCGCGGCCCTCTCCATGCGCTGGGTCACCGGCCTGCCGATCAAGTTTCTGGGCACGTCAGAGAAAATCGACGGGCTTGATGCGTTCGACGCCAAGCGCCTCGCGGGCCGTATCCTCGGGCGCGGCGACATCGTCTCGCTGGTCGAAAAGGCCGCTGCCGATATCGATCATGAGAAGGCCGAAGCCCTCGCCAAGAAAATGGCGAAAGGCAAGTTCGACCTCAATGATCTGCGCGATCAGCTGGTCCAGCTGCAGAAAATGGGCGGGCTCAGCGGCATCATGGGCCTCCTGCCCGGCATGAACAAGGCCGCCAAGGCGCAGGCCGCGGCGAGCGGATTTGATGACAAGACCCTGAAGCGCCAGGAAGCCATCATCCTCTCCATGACGCCGCAAGAGCGCGCCAAGCCGGATATCCTCAAAGCCAGCCGCAAGAAGCGCATCGCCGCTGGCGCGGGCGTGGGCGTGCCGGAAGTGAACCGCCTTCTCAAAATGCATATCCAGATGGCCGACATGATGAAGCGCGCCGGCAAGGGCAAAGGCCTGCCCGGCATGCCGGGCGGGCGCATGCCCCCCGGAATGGGTGCTGGCATGGGCGGCGGTCTTGGCGGGCTTGGCGGCAGCCTCGGGGGCGCTGCCGATGACCTCCTGAAAGGAAAATCCCCACAGGGATTAAGTGGTTTGCCGGGCCTGCCGGGCACTGGCGCACCTTTGGGGCCTGATGGCCTGCCGCCCGGCTTCCCGAAGAAGAAATAATCGTTTCAACACTCCAAAAGGACTAACCTCATGGCCGTTAAAATCCGTCTTGCCCGTGCGGGCGCCAAGAAACGCCCCTATTACCGCATCGTCGTGGCCGACAGCCGCGATCCCCGCGATGGCCGCTTTATCGAGCGTATCGGCTCCTACAACCCGATGCTGCCCAAGGACCATGCCGACCGCGTGAAATTCGACGCCGAAAAGGCCGCCGAATGGATCAGGAAAGGTGCGAAGCCGACCGACCGCGTCGCGCGCTTCCTTGCCACTGAAGGCCTCTATGAGTGGAAAGCGGGCAACAACCCGAAGAAAGCCGAGCCGGGCCAGGCCGCCAAGGAACGCGCTGCTGAGCGCGCCGAGAAGGAAGAGGCCAAGAAGGCCGCTGAAGCCGAGGCCAAGGCCGCGCCTGCGGTTGAAGAAGTAGCCGAAGAAGCGCCGGCTGAAGAAGCTCCCGCTGAGGCCCCGGTTGCTGAAGAAGCTGCGGCTGAAGCCCCGGCTGAAGAAGCCAAAGCTGAGGAAGCTCCGGCTGAGGAAGCCGCGGCTGAAGAACCCAAGGCCGAAGAAGAGAAGGCCTAATAGTCTCTTCCTCGCGTCATTCCCGCGCAGGCGGGAATCCAAACAGCCGCTGGCATCTGGCGGCATAAACTGATGAACTGGATTCCGGACAGCCCTTCATGCGAAGGGCTTCCGGAATGACGAGATGTGATGATGCTTCCATGACCCAGCCCCTCATCGTCATTGCCGCCATTGTCGGCGCCCATGGGGTGAGGGGCGAGGCGAAGCTGCGCGCCTTTGGCGAAGCGGCCAACGTCGCCTCCTATGGCCCGTTCCTGGACAAGGACGGCAAGATCATCCTCACGCCCAAGACCGCGCGCTCCTCGGGCGGTGAGGCGGTGATCGTGTCGTTCAAGGAACCCGTCACCCGCGAACAGATCATGGCGATGAAGGGCACGATCCTGCATGTGCCCCGCGCCGCCCTGCCAGACCCGGACGAGGACGAGTTCTACTATTCAGACCTGATCGGCATGACGGCCGAGCATCTGGACGGCGCGCCCGCAGGCCGGGTGAAGGCCGTGCATGATTTCGGAGCGGGCGAGATGCTGGAGATCAGCGCCCCCGAAGGCGCCGTCTTCATCCCCTTCACGCGCGACGCCGTGCCCGTGGTGGAGATCGCCAAATCCCGCCTCGTTATCAACCCGCCCGAAGCGATTGATGCCGGCGATGAAGGGGTGGAGGGGTAGCGGCATGCGCAGCAAGGATGAGATCATTGGCGAGATCAAACGGCTAGCCAGTGAACTGGGCCGTACGCCCGGCAGGGACGCTTTCGAGAAGCGCACCGGAATCCGTACTACTGAATGGTGGGGCATATATTGGCGTAGCTGGGGTGCTGCCGTGCAGGACGCCGGTCTCACTCCAAATAGGAAGAACGACAAGTTGTCGTCTAATGACGTGTTAGCGCACTACGTTGATGCAGTTCGATATTTCCAACGCCTACCGGCGGTGGTCGATCTCAGAATGTACGCAAAGGAGAAGCCGGGATTTCCTGCTCACAACACATTTTTTAGCCACTTTGAAACACAAGCAGGGTTGCGAGACGCCTTGGCGCGCTGGATCGCAGACAAGCCGGAGTTTGACGATATCCGTGAACTCTTGCCAGACGAACCAGCAAGCTCCCCTGGCAAGCCAGCCACAGCTGATGGCTATGTTTACCTGCTAAAGTCAGGGGCGCACTTCAAAATCGGGCGGTCGGACAATCTGGAACGCCGGATCAAAGAAGTAAGCATCAGCCTGCCGGAAGCAACGACACTCGAACACGCAATCAAGACCGATGATCCTGTGGGAATAGAAGCCTACTGGCACAACAGGTTCGCCGAGAAGCGTGCAGGTGGCGAATGGTTCAAGCTGACAGCTGCCGACCTGCGCGCGTTCAAGCGCCGCAGCTTTCAATAGCTAGGTTGGCCCCATGACCTTCACCGCCACCGTGCTCACCCTCTATCCGGAAGCCTTCCCCGGCGCGCTTGGCGTGTCGCTGATCGGCACTGCATTGAAAGAGGGCAAATGGGCGCTAGAGACGGTGGACATCCGGTCATTTTCCCGTCATAAGCACGCCTCCGTTGATGACACCCCCGCTGGCGGCGGCCCTGGAATGGTGCTGCGCCCGGATGTGATTGCGGAGGCGGCAGACAGTGTGGAGCGCAATGGGCGCCCCCTTATCTGCCTCACACCGCGCGGCAAACCGCTCACTCAAGGCATGGTCCGCGAGTGGGCCGGCGGGCCGGGCGTGATCTTGGTATGCGGGCGCTTTGAGGGCTTCGACCAGAGGGTCATAGAGGCGCGCGGAATGGAAGAGGTAAGCGTCGGCGATGCCGTCCTTGCCGGTGGAGAGATACCCGCGCAATACCTCATAGAGGCGTGCGTGCGGCTGCTCCCCGGCGTACTGGGCAAGATGGCCTCGACGACGGAAGAGAGTTTCGAGGGTGATCTCCTCGAATACCCCCAATACACCCGCCCGCGGGTGTGGGAGGGGCGGGAGATCCCCGACGTGCTGCTGGGCGGCGACCATGGTAAGGTCGCCAAATGGCGGCGCGAGCAGGCAGAACAGGCAACGAAGGACCGCCGTCCGGATCTCTGGGCGAGATATCAGCGGCGGGATGGAGAGACGAGATGAACCTCATTCAGAAGCTCGAGCAGGAAGAAGCCGCGCGCGTTCTTGGCGAAAAGGCCATTCCGGATTTTTCCGCCGGTGACACGCTGATCGTCGGCGTGCGCATCCGCGAAGGCGAGCGCGAGCGCGTCCAGCGCTTTGAAGGCGTGTGCATCGCGCGCAGCGGCGGCGGGCTCAATGAGAGCTTCACCGTGCGCAAGATCTCGTTCGGCGAAGGCGTCGAGCGCGTCTTCCCGCTCTACTCGCCGCTGATCGACAGCATCGAAGTGAAGCGCAAGGGCCATGTGCGCCGCGCCAAGCTGTATTACCTGCGCGATCGCCGCGGCAAGTCGGCCCGTATCGCGGAGCGCACCTCGGGTCACGGCATCGAAAGCCGCGACAGCGAATAATTCTTCTGGTTTCATCGCCGGATATGAAAACGCCCGCCGGAACCGGCGGGCGTTTTTGCGTTCAGGCCGTGGCCCCCGATTATTTCGGGGGCATGCGCGCGCCAGCATCGAGGCGGACGCATTCGGCATTGATGTAGTCATTGCCGACCATGAAAGCGACGAGATCGGCATATTCCGCCGGCGTGCCAAAGCGCTGCGGGAATTGCAGATGGCTCGCGAGGTTCACTTTCACCTCAGGCGGCATCTGCTGGTAGATCGGGGTCTCGAAGAAGCCCGGCAATATGGTGTTCACGCGGATGCCTTCACGGGCAAGGTCGCGCGCCATGGGCAGGGTCATGCCGTAAATCCCGCCCTTGGAGGCAGAATACGCCACCTGGCCGATCTGGCCGTCCTGCGCGGCAACCGACGCGGTGTGGATGATAACCCCCCGGCCCGACGCATCAGGATCGAGCGTCAACATGCCTTCAGCGGCCAGAACCGCGCAGTTGAACGAGCCGATGAGGTTGATGTTCACGACGAGGGCAAACTTGTCGAGCTGGTGGCCGACAATATCGCCCGAAGAGGAGCGGCGCGCGGTCTTTTCCGCCCAGCCAATCCCGGCGCAGTTTACAAGGATGCGCTCCTGACCATTGGCGGCGCGTGCCTTCTCAAAGCCCGCCTTCACGCTGGCTACGTCCGCGACGTTTACTTGCGCGAAGACGCCGCCCAGTTCCTTGGCCAACGCTTCGCCGCGCTCGGCATTGAGATCGAAGATCGCGACCTTGCACCCTTCGGCGGCCAGACGCCGGGCCGTGCCCTCGCCCAGACCCGATGCTCCGCCCGTGATAACCGCGCTTGCGCCCTTGAACTGCATGATATTGCGCTCCTCCCGCTTGCTTGAACCGCACCTGCGGCGGCCTTTGAGGCCTCCAGATAGCGCGCCTAGCCGGCAAAGAAAACGCCTTCGCGCGCCTTCAGGTGAAAATCGGCAGAGCCCCGGCCACCAGCCACAGACAGGCCCCGTACAGGACGAGCGTGGGCCCCATGGTCAGATGCATGCCGAAGGCGCGGCCCACGGGCGCGGCCCGGTAGAGCACCACGAACAATATCCGCCCGACGGCAAACAGGATCGCCGCCGGGGCGACAAGGCCAAGTAATGGCCCCTGCGACCACACCGCCAGCACCAGATACGCACCAATGGTGATGAAGGCCTGTTCCAGCGTGTTCTGGAGAAAGGCCCGACTCAGGGCGAGGCGCGGAGAGGGCGGACCTGCGGCTGAACCTTTTACATCCGCAGCCGAGCGCCTGCGTATCCCTGCAACCCAGGCAATGGCGCCCACCACATAGACCAGTGGCACAAGGCACCAGGCGAGTGCAAACCCTAGCCGCTCCTCCAGCCCGGCTCCGGCGGGCAGAGGTGGCCAGAGGTGGTAGACGGCAACGAACATTCCAGCGGTGATGATCGCGGCGAACGTACCGGTCAGCTGAATGTGGCGTTCGGTACGGGCAAGGTCGACCGGTTCAGCATCCGGCATGAGCGGTATTCCTTCTGACTGCTCGAATCCATTCCAACATGGATTTCGCTGACGTGCAGACCATGGTAGAGCGCTCCCGATACGCCCCATGACTGTCCCGACTTCAGGAGCCCCCATGAGCCAGAAGCCCGTTGCCCTTGTCCTGCATGGCGGAGCCGGTGTGCTGGCCGAGCGCGCCTATGACCGCGAGATCGCCCATCTTGAAGAGCTGGCGATAAAGGGCCGCGACAGGCTGGCGCGCGGGGACAAGGCTGTCGACATCGCCGTGACGCTGGTGCGCGCGATGGAAGAAAGCGGGCTTTATGTGGCGGGCAAGGGCGCTTCGCCCAACACGGCCGGGCGCTATGAGCTCGATGCCTCCATCATGGAAGGCCCGGACCGGCGCGCAGGCGCTGTCGCTGCGCTGGAAGGCTTTGTCTCCCCTATTCAAGCCGCGCGCGTGGTCATGGAAGCCACCCCGCACGTGCTGATCGCGGGCGCCGGCGCGGCTGACATTGCCCGCTCGCACGAAGTTGAAGAGATCGCGGAGCCGGAAAGCTATTACACGCCCGCCGCCGTCGCCGATGACCGCGAGATTGCGACCGGCACGGTGGGCTGCGTGGTGCTGGACAGTGAAGGTCATCTCTGCGCGGCCACCTCCACCGGCGGCACGCTGAGAAAACGCTGGGGCCGGGTGGGCGATACGCCGATCATCGGCTCTGGCACCTGGGCCGATGCGCGCGTAGCGGTTTCCTGCACCGGTCAGGGCGAGTTCTTCATGCGCGCCAATGCGGCCGCCGATGTGTCGGCCCGCATCCGCTATCTCGGGGCCAGCCTCGATCAGGCCGTGCGCGGCGTTCTGGAGGACATTGGCGCGCTGGGCGGCGATGGCGGCATCATCGCGGTGGACAGCGTCGGCAAGGTCAGCGCGCGCTACAACTCGCAAGGCATGAAGCACGCGATTGCGCACCCCGATGGAAAGATCACCGCCGGGGTAAGGTGAGCGCAGCCCACAAAGCTGCCACCGCCTCGCCCGCGCCTGACATGCCGCCCAGAAGGCGCACAAGCGCCTCTGGAGGCCGTTTCGCAGCGAGGTGGAGCAGGCGGGCCGGACGGGCAAAAACGCGCTCCAGCGCCCACAGGGAGGCGCTATGCGCCATCCAGCTCTGGGCGGGCAGACCCGGCACCGGGCGCCCGTCCTGCAACGCCGCCGCGGCCTCTCCGGCCCAGTATGCCGCCCGCCACGCATCACGCCCTGCCGCCCGCACAATCGCCGTGCCAGCGCCCCGGCTGGCGGCCATGGCGACGCCTGAAGACTGACCGGGCCAGTGATCGGAAAGCCCCATCGGGCTGGCCGCGCGTGTGCGCATCACCGCGTCAAATCCGCCTCCGGGCACCAGCCGCTCCAGCACGCGGTCAAGATCAGGCCGGGCCTCGTCCCCCTGCCGCGCAATGCGCACCGCTTCCACGATGGCGTGATCTTCAGCGAGCGGCAGAACGGTTGAAAACTCCAGCGCGCGGCCGTCCCGGCGCAGATCGTCCACCAGCACCGCTACGGCCGGATCGAAGACGCCCGATCCGGTGCGGATTTCCGCGCGCACGCTGGTCTGGATGAAGGGCGCGGCGTTCAGAAGCTGCGCGCCGCCGGGCCGTGTGTCGATCACCTGCCGCGCGGAGAGCACCCCGTCTGCGGTTTCCACGTAGAACAGGCCGTCACGCCGGGAGATACCCTCCACCGCCAGACCGGTGTGCAGGGAGAGGGCGGGGCTCGCCGCGATGACGGGCAAGGCGCGCGCGGTCAGCGTTTCACCGCGTACCAGTGCATAGCGGCCCCGGCCCAGGCCCCGCTCCATCGGCACGCGGCCAGCGCTCAGCGCGATGCGCCGCCAGCCTGTTTCAACGGGAAGCGGGCCGGGCCGGGTCTCATACCCGCTCCAGACACGTCGGGAAGCACTGATCTCGCGACCCTGTTCCAGCAACATGACACGCAACTGGCGGCGGCCCAGACCTGCCAGCCGCTCGGCCAGCATCAGGCCGGCCACACCGGCACCAATGACGATCAGGTCTGCATCCGGGCGCACGCACATCTCCTTCGCAAGGACCGGATTCTTGCCGGGAAGCAGCTTTGCGCGCAATCAGCCAAAACCGGTTGAGCAATCTGTCAGCGAGCAATAGTCTCATGCCACAAAAAAGATCGGGAGGAGACAGCATGGCCGCAAGGCCGAGCCTTGAAGACTGGCGGAACTCTGCGCAGCGCTTTCACTGGCGCGGGCAGAAAATCGCCTACTGGCAGGGCGGGGACTGGTCAGATGCGTCGAGGCCGGTCCTGATGCTGATTCACGGTTTTCCCACCGCCAGCTGGGACTGGGTGGATATGTGGGAACCACTGGCCACGCATTTCCGCCTTCTGGCGCCAGACATGATCGGGTTCGGCTTCTCGGCCAAGCCCCCGTCTTATGATTACTCCATCCGCGATCAGGCAGATCTGCATGCGGGCCTGTGCGCGGCGCTGGGGATCAGCGAATGCCACGTGCTGGCGCATGATTATGGCGACACGGTCGCGCAGGAATTGCTTGCCCGGCACAACGGAAGCGAAGGCGGGACACCGAAGCTTCAATCCATCGTGTTTCTCAATGGCGGGTTGTTCCCGGAGACCCACCACGCCACCTTCAACCAGAAGCTCCTCCATTCGCCGATAGGGTTTCTGGTCTCGCGCCTGATGACGGAGAAGCGCTTCCGCAAGGGTTTCAGCGAGGTGTTCGGGCCGGACACCCAGCCCGATGATGCAGTGCTCAAAGAGTTCTGGACGCTGGTCACCGCCAATGGCGGTATGCCGGCCATCGGCCACAAGCTGATCCGCTATATCGCCGAGCGGCGCGCATCCAGAGAACGCTGGGTCGGCGCGCTGCAGGTAGCGCAAACCCCGCTGCGGGTCATTGATGGCGGGGCGGATCCGGTATCGGGCGCGCACATGGTCGCGCGCTATCGCGAGCTGGTGCCGGGTCCTGACACGGTGATCCTGGAACGCATAGGCCACTATCCGCAGGTAGAAGCGCCGGAGGCGGTTTTGGCCGCCTTTCTGGATTTCCACGGCATTCCGCATACTCTCTAGACCAACAAAGCAAGGGAGGCCCTGATGGCCGCCAGACGCGAATGGGACACGCTGATCCGTAACGGCCTCGTCATTGACGGGACCGGCGCCATGCCGGTGACCGGCGATATTGCCATCAAGGACGGCCGGGTCGCCGCGCGCGGCACCGGGCTGGATGCCGACAAGGCCAAAGACGTGATCGAGGCGGAGGGCCTCTGGGTGATGCCAGGGCTTCTCGACATCCATACCCATTTCGATCTCGAGGTGGAGCTTGATCCGGGGCTGCCAGAGGCGGTGCGTCACGGCACCACGACCGTGCTCATGTCCAACTGCTCGCTTGGCATCTGCTTTGGCCATCAGCGCCGCAATGGCGAGGATCCGATCGTCGATTGCTTTGCGCGCGTGGAAAACATGCCAAAGCACGTGCTGAAAAAAGCTGCCGACCTCGCGACCTGGACGACGACGGCGGAATATCTGGACCATCTCGATACGCTGAAACTCGGCCTCAATGTCATCCCGATGGTCCCGCACTCCATGCTGCGCGCGGAGGTGATGGGCCTCAGGGAAAGCGTTACCCGCGAGCCGACCGAAGCCGAGCTGCAGAAGATGGAGAGCCTGCTCGAGACCGCGATGGGCGAGGGCTATGTCGGCTTCTCCACCGACGCGCTGCCCTTCCACTTTCTGGCTGAAGACCCGCACCGCAAGACCAAAATCCCCTCCCAGTTCGGCAGCTACAAGGAACTCGAGCGCCTCACCGCGATCCTGCGCCGCTGGGGCCGGCTGTGGCAGGCGACACCGCCCAAGGACAATCCGGCAGAAGTGTTCCGCAATTTCCTGCTGACCAGCGGGCGCGCGCACGGCAAGCCACTGAAAGTCACCGCCGTCGCGGCAATGGACGTGGCGGCCAATCGCAATCTCGTGAAGCTGGCGAAAATCCTGACCCGGCTTCTCAATTCCACGCTTCTAAAGGGCCATTTCCGCTTTCAGGCACTGGCAGCTCCCTTCCGGCTCTACTGGGACGGGCCGATCAATCCGCTGGCGGAGGAAATCCCCGAACTGCGCGCGCTCAACGAGCCTGATCTTGAAGACCGCGAGGCAAGGCAGGCCATTCTCGCCGACCCTGGCTATCAGGAACGCTTCGCCAAGATGTGGATGCACGGCAAGCAGGGTGGGCTGGCAGGTTTCAAGCGCAAGATGCGCGCCGAGCAGATGGCGTTTGACCGTGATCTTGCCCAGATGGTGTTCCATTCCGGCTGCCCGGCAGACTGGGTGGGCGAGACGTTCGAGGACGTGTTCCGGCGCTATCAGGTCAGCTTTGGCATGCCCGATGTCATCCGCTCCGAGGAGGAGCGCGCGGCGTTTGATGCCCTGCCCCTGATGGCCACCGAACCGCTTACCGGCGAGCCGTATTTCGTGCTGGGCCTGTTCCAGCTCTACGACACCGATCTGCGCTGGTGGACGATCTCCGCCAACCGGGACATGGAGGTGGTGAAAAAGCTGCTCACCGATCCGCAGATATTCCCCGGCTTCAACGATTCCGGCGCGCACCTGACCAATATGGCCTTCTATGACGGCAATCTGCGCTGCCTCCAGCTGGCGCAGGAAGAGGGCATGGAGCGCGTCGCTGCGCAGGTGAAGCGCCTGACACGCGACCCGGCGGACTTCATCGGCATCGAGGCAGGTCGCATCGAAATCGGCGATGTAGCCGATATCGCGATCATCGACCCTGAGGCCCTGAAAGCCTACGATTCCGATGCCGGGCTGCAATTCATCCATCGCGACGTCTTCGAGCACGAGCAGCTGGTCAACCGCTCTGACGGCGTGGTGACGCATGTGCTGGTAGGCGGCGGGCTGATCTGGACGAAGGACGGCTTTACCAAGTCCCACGGCAAGACGAAGCTCGGCCGGGCGCTGCGTCACCGCGATGCAGGGGCTGCGGCCACAGAGAAAATCGCCGCCGAATAGGCGCAGGGTTTTTCTGTCAGCCTGCGTTCATCGGCGTATAGTCATCATCGCTTCGAGATCAGGGGCGAGGGAGGATTGCCGATGGACCGCCGCATATTTCTGGCCACGGGGCTGGCCTTCACCATAACGCCTGCGGGCTTTGCGCAAGCCGATAGCGGCGCGGCCATCCGCCAGCTTCTCACCACCGCGACGGAAGCAGCGACCACCCGGCTTGGCAGGCGCGATGGTTTCTTTGGCGACCCGGTGGTGCGCATACCGCTTCCCGGCACGATGCGCAGCGCGCAGCAGCGCCTGCAGCCGCTGGGCCTCGCCGGACCGCTCGACGATGTGGAGATGCGGATGAACCGCGCAGCGGAGCAGGCCATGCCGCCCGCGCGCCGCCTAGTTGTTGATGCCATCCGTTCCCTGACAATCCAGGACGCCGCCTCGATCATCCGCGGGCCGGACACGGCGGCCACTCAATACTTGAGGGGCCGCACAGAGGCACCGCTGACCCGTCTCCTGCGCCCGCCCATGGAAGAAACCCTCACCGCGTCCGGCGCGTATTCCGCGCTCGATGGCGCGTCGAACCTTGTCACCCAGCGCTCAGGCCTTGGCGGGCTGTTCGGGCGCGGTGGCGGCAATCCGGCGGCAAACTTGCGCGGCCAGCTCACTGATTTCGCCGTGGAGCGCGCGCTCGGCGGCATCTTCCACTATGTCGGTGAGGAGGAGCGATCCATCCGGCGTGATCCGGTGCGCCGCGCAACAGGGCTTTTGCGGGGACTGTTTGGCGGCTAGACAGGCCGCATGACGACCCGTATCGAACCCTTCAAGGCCATCGCGATTTCAGAGCTTGCCCACCGGCTGAAAGCCGAAGGCCAGCCCGTCATCCACATGGAGTTCGGCCAGCCCTCCACCGGTGCGCCAAAGGCCGCGATTGAGGCGGCGCACCGCGTACTCGACACAGATGCGATGAGCTATTGGGAGAGCGCGCCTCTACGTGCCCGCATCGCAGCGCAGTATCGCCAGGCCTATGGCCTCGATATCGCGCCGGAACGGGTGATCCTCACCGCAGGCGCCTCCCCTGCCCTGCTGCTGGCCATGCTGGCGGGCTTCGAGGCCGGTGACCGCATCGCCATGGCACGCCCCGGCTATGTCGCCTATCGCAACACCTCACGGGCGATCCATCTGGTGCCGGTCGAGATCGATTGCGGGCCCGACACGCGCTACCAGCTCAGTGCGCAGATGATCGAGGCGATGGACCCGGCGCCGCAAGGCATCCTCATCGCCAGCCCGGCAAACCCGACCGGCACCATCCTGCCGCCGGAAGAACTCGCTTCCATAGCGGATGTCTGCCGGAAACGCGGTATACGGATCATTTCCGACGAGATTTATCATGGCATTGCTTATGATAAGCCAACCCCCAGCGTTCTGGAGTTCGATGACGAGGCCTTCATCGTCAACAGCTTCTCCAAATACTATTCCATGGTGGGTTGGCGGCTGGGCTGGATCATTGCCCCTTCAGAGCTTGCCGACACGGTACGCGCCTATCGCGGCAATCTCTTCCTGTCCCCGCCCTCATTGAGCCAGCACGCAGCGCTCGCCGCGATGGACTGCCGCGAGGAGCTGGAAGCCCATGTGGAGACCTACCGCGCCAACCGGGCCGCGCTGCTGGAAGCCCTTCCGCGCATGGGGCTGAGCTCAATCGCGCCGCCGGACGGGGCCTTCTATGTCTGGGCCGACATCAGCCATCTGACGGGCAATTCGCTAGCCTTCTGCGAGCGCCTGCTCCGCGATACGTACGTCGCCACCGCGCCGGGGCTCGATTTCGATCCCGTCAACGGCCACCGCTTCATGCGCTTCAGCTTCGCGGTGTCCACACCGGAAGTGAAAGAGGCGGTTGCCCGCTTGGAGCCGTGGTTCAGGAATTTGAAGAAGTAGCCCTACTTCTTCCGGATCCGGATCAGGCCTTCCTGCGCGGTGGAGGCGACCAGCCTGCCATCGCGGGTAAAGAGCCGGCCGCGGTTGAAGCCGCGCCCGCCGCCCGCCCACGGGCTGTCCGTGGTGTAAAGCAGCCATTCATCCATGCGCACATTCCCATGGAACCAGACGGCGTGATCAAGGCTCGCCGATTGCAGGCCAGGCGACACCCAGCTGACCCCGTGCGGCTGCATGGACGTGCCCAGCAGCGCCATGTCGGACGCATAAGCGAGCGCGGCCTGATGCAGCAGCGCATCATCGCCCAGACTGCCGCGCACGCGGAACCAGATATGGCGCACCGGATCAAGCTTGGGCGGGTTGCCCGGCGACCACGGACCGACGGGACGCAGCTCGATGGGGCGCGGGCGGGTGACCATATTGAAGAAGGCTTCGGGCAGGGAGTCCTTCTGCTCCAGCGCCAGCTCCGCCTCGCTCTTCAGCTCCTCCGGAGCGGGGACATCCGGCATGGTGTCAGCATGGGAGAGGCCTTCCTCATGACGCTGGAAAGAGGCCGCCATGTTGAGAATGGGCTGACCCCGCTGCATGGCGATCACGCGGCGGGTGGAGAAGCTGCCGCCATCAAAATCGCGCTCCACGCGGAAGATGATGGGATAATCCTCATTGCCCGCGCGCATGAAATAGGCATGCAGCGAGTGGGCGGTTCGTTCAGGATCCACCGAGGCCGCCGCACTGCGCAGCGCCTGTCCGACCACCTGTCCGCCAAACACCCGGCCCTTGCCACCGGGGTTGCGCGGGCCTCGATAAAGATCGGTATCGAGCTCCTCCACGGTCAGCAGCCGGGCAAGGCCATCAGCGAGCCCCTGCACGTCCTGACTGTCGACAGGGCGCGGTGCACTCTCGCGCGCGGGATCGTATTTCATCGGTACGGCCTTTCTGATTGGTCATGCTGCACTGCAAAGCGCCAATCTCTGGAAATTCGGCGAGGTTGCAAGTCCCTATAGGCGCCGGGCGCAAACCGGACCACGCCAAATGCCTAATCCGTAAAGGTTTATTATGGTTGTTCGGCTAGCAATGATGCCAATATCAGCCTCAACGGACCTTTCCATGACCTGCTCTGCCTGCCGCAATGGCGTCGAGGCGCCCTTTGACTTCACCATGGCGTTTCATCCCATCATCGACATGGCGGCGCGGCGCGTCTGGGCCTATGAGGCGCTGGTTCGCGGACCCGAAGGCCAGGGCGCGGGCTGGGTGCTCGATCAGGTGACCGAAGAGAACCGCTACGCCTTCGACCAGTCCTGCCGGGTCAAGGCCATCGAGATGGCGACCGAACTGTTCAACGAGCCGGACGGACCGCTGCTGTCCATCAACTTCCTGCCCAATGCGGTCTATGTGCCCGCCGCCTGCATCCGCGCGACCTTGCAGGCCGCTGACCGGACCGGTTTTGCGGTCAACCGCATCATGCTGGAGTTTACCGAGGGCGAGCGGATGGAGGATGTCGACCACGTCAAGGCGATCATCCAGGAATACAAGGCGCGCAATCTCGTTACCGCGATTGACGATTTCGGCGCCGGCTTTTCCGGCCTCGGCCTGCTCGCCGAGTTTCGCCCGGACGTGATCAAGCTGGATATGGGCCTCATTCGCAATGTGCATAACGACCATGGGCGCACAGCCATCATCAAGGGCATTCTTGCCACGGCCAACCTGCTCAATCTGAAAATCGTGGCTGAAGGTATCGAGACACTCGAAGAGATGCAGGCCCTGCAGGCGCTCGGTATCAATCTGATGCAGGGCTTCCTGTTTGCCCGCCCGCAGATCGCCGGCCTGCCGGAGATCAGCGGGCCGGACCCTGCCAAGGTGACCCTGGCCGCGACAGGCTAGCCTTCGCTGGGACGGCCCGGACGGTCGTCGCGCCCATCCCAGGCTTCTTCCTCGGCCGGGTCCATCGGCACGCCGGGAAAGCCTTCCAGATCGCCCGTCAGCAGGTCGGCATCGCGCCGGATCTCCACGCGCGAGACCGCATAGGCATGGATCAGCCGGGCCACCGAATGCAGGGCGTGCATGTGGATGCGCTCATAGCCGTGACTGGCATCGATGCCGAACGTCACCAGCGCCGTGCGCACGTCCGCGCCTGCCTCAATGGCGGCTGCCGAGTCCGAGCGGTAATAGCGGAAGATATCGCGCTGATGGTCGATCCCCTCATCCCGGCACAGGCGCAAAAGCTTCTGGGTGAGGTGATAGTCGAACGGGCCAGTCTGGTCGGCCATGGAGACCGTCACGCCGAACTCACGGCTGTTCTGGCCCGGCGCGGTGGTGCCATTGTCGATCGTGATCATGGAAGCGATGTCCTTGGTCAGGACAGAGCTGGCGCCATGACCCACCTCCTCGGTCACCGAGATCAGGAAATAGGTGTCGACCGCCAGATGCTGTTCACCCTCCACGAGGGCTTTCAGCGCGGCAAACATCGCTGCCACGCCCGCCTTGTCATCCAGATGGCGCGAGACGATGAAGCCGTTATCGAGAAACTCCGCCTGCGGATCGATGGCGATGAAATCGCCGATATTGAAGCCCAGCGCTTCGAGGTCGGCCCGGTTTTCGGCCACCACGTCCGGGCGCAGTTCCACCTGCGTCCACGCGACAGGCTGGGTATCCACCTCGTCATTGAAGGTGTGGCCGGACGCTTTGAGCGGCAGGATGGAGCCCCGGAAGGCGCCATGTTCGGCGGTGAACACGGTGCAGCGCGCGCCTTCGGCAAAGCGCGAGGACCAGTGCCCGATGGGGACCAGCTCCATCCGGCCATTGTCTTTCAGCGCCTTGATCTGCGCGCCCAGCGTGTCGACATGGGCGATCAGGGCGCGTGCAGGCTGGCGTCTACCGCCCTGCAGCTTCGCCCGGATCGCGCCGCGCCGCGTGATCTCATAGTCCACCCCAAGCCGTTCCAGCTCCTGGCAGCACAGCCGGGTTACCGCATCGGTGTAGCCGGTGGGGCTGGGTGTTTCGAGCAATTGCCTGAGGAAGCCGGCAAGATAGGTGTCGTCAATGATGGGCATGGCGCGGGGCATGATCCTTGTCAGTCCGGGCGGGCCGCAGAAAGCGGGAAGAGCAGATCCACAAAGCGCTCCGCCGTCGGCTGGGGTTCGTGATTGGCAAGACCCGGGCGCTCATTGGCTTCGATGAAGACATGATCAGGCCCTGCCGGATCCTGCACGATAAAGTCCATGCCCGAAACCGGAATATCAATGGCTCTGGCTGCCTTTAGCGCGCTCGCCGCAATGTCGGCGTGCAGCGTCGCGGTGACATCGTGCAGCGTGCCGCCGGTATGCAGATTGGCCGTGCGCCGCACACGGATGGTCATACCGCGTGGCAAGGCATCATCCAGCTCATAACCGTTCGCGCGGACACAGCGCGCTGTCTCCTCGTCCAGCGGAATGCGCGATTCTCCGCCTGTTGCCGCTTCCCGGCGGCGCGACAACCGCTCGATCAGGCGGCGCACGGTCTGCGCGCCGTCGCCCGTGATCTCCGGGGGCTTGCGCAGGGCCGCGGCCACGACCTCGTCATTGATCACCAGCACACGCAGGTCATCGCCTGTCACGCATTCCTCGATGATCACATCCGGGTTCACGCGCGCGGCGTATTCCACCGCCGCATCCAGCTCTTCAGCCGTCTCAATGCCGACCACCACGCCGCGTCCCTGTTCACCGCGTGCAGGCTTGACGACGACCGAGCCGCATTCGGCCAGGAAGGCCGCGCGTTCGGCTTCGCTGGCACTTGCGGCGAGCTGGCGCGGCACAGGCACACCGGCCCGCTCCATAAGGCGGCGGGTCACCGCCTTGTCGTCACACCGGCTCATCGCCACCGCGCTGGTCAGCTCGGAAAGCGACTCCCGGCAGATGACAGAGCGCCCGCCCCAGTTCAGACGGAAAAAGCCGCCTTCGGCGTCGAGCACTTCCACGCCGATACCGCGCCGGCGCGCCTCGTCCACGATGATGCGGGCATAGGGGTTCAGCTCCTCTTCCGGCGGAGGGCCGATGAAGAGCTTCTCATTTATCGTGTTCTTGCGTTTGAGCGTGAAGAAGGGGACGCGCGTAAAGCCCAGCTTCTCGTAGAGCGCTATGGCCTGCGTGTTGTCGTGCAGAACGGAGAGATCCATATAGGCCGCCCCGCGCGCCTGGAATAGCTCGGCCAGACGGCGCACCAGCGCCTCACCAATGCCCGGCAGGGCGGTACGCGGGTCCACCGCAAGGCACCAGAGCGAAGACCCGTTTTCCGGATCGCTAAAGGCGCGGGCGTGATCCACGCCGGTGACGGCACCGATGATTTCGCCGGTCTCGCCATGCTCGGCGACAAGGAATGTCAGTGTACGGCTGTCGCGCTGATGCCAGAAGAACGCCGGATCAACCGGCACCATGCCGCGTGCGCGGTAGATGCGGTTCACCGCCTTGGCATCGGCCTCCGAGCACAAGCGGCGCACCACATAGCCGCTCTGCCCCTTCTGACGGCGCGCCCGGTAGGTCGCCAGATCCAGCCGGTAGGTGTGGGACGGGTCAAGAAACACTTCCTGCGGGGCTGCCGCCAGCACGACGTGGGGATCACGGATGTAGAACCCGATATCGCGCTGCTCGCTCGCCTCGCCGCGCAGGGTTTCCACCAGCGCTTCGGCGGTCGTGAAGGTCTGCGCGAAGGCCAGCCTGCCCCAGCCGCATTCCAGCACGGCATTCTCGGTCGGCCCGGCCTGCGCGTCTATGCCCTCGCCATGGGTGATGGGCGCCTTCATGGACTGGTCGCGCATGCGCCGCAGACGGTGGCCAACGGCGCGGGCGCGTCCGGGGCGGCGAACAGTGGTCATTATCTGAGCTCCCGTTCAGAGCGATTAGAGCCCGTGGGTCTCCAGCCACATGGCCAGAAGTCCGATCTGGTAGAGCTTGGAGCCACGCAGCGGCGTGATATGCGCTTCCGGATCGGTCAGAAGGCGGTCGACATAATCCTGCCGGACAATGCCCTTGCCTGCAAACCGCTCGCCCTTCACGGCGTCGCGTACCTTGTCCAGATAGGGGCCGCGCAGATATTTCAGCGCCGGAACAGGGAAATAGCCCTTGGGCCGGTCGATCACCTCGTGCGGGATCACATCGCGGCCGACATCTTTCAGGATACCCTTGCCGTCCTGCCCGGTCTTCAGCTCGGCCGGCACGCGCGCAGCCAGTTCCACCACCTCATAGTCGAGGAAGGGCACGCGTGCCTCCAGCCCCCAGGCCATGGTCATGTTGTCCACGCGCTTGACCGGATCGTCGATCAGCATGATCTCGGTATCGATCCGAAGCGCCTTGTCGATGGGCCGGTCCGCACCCGGACGGGCAAAGTGCTGGGCAACAAAATCACGCGCCGTGTCCCCGTTCAGCCAGGCGTCCTGCAGAAGCTCGCCCATCTCCGCCCGGTCCCGGTCGAAGAATGCCTTCGCGTAAGTGCTGAGCGCATCATCGGTTTCCAGCATGGGCGGATACCAGTGATAGCCGGCGAAAATCTCGTCCGCCCCCTGACCGGACTGGACCACTTTCACCTGTTTGGAGACCTCTTCGGACAACAGGTAGAAGCCGACACAGTCATGACTGGTCATCGGCTCGCTCATCGCGGCGATGGCGCGGTCCAGCGCAGGCAGGGCTCTGGCGGTGTCGATCTGGATCTTGTGGTGATCGGTGGCAAAGCGCTCGGCGATAATGTCCGAATACTGAAATTCGTCACCCTTCTCCTCGCCCACGCTGTCAAAGCCGATGGAGAAGGTTTTCAGCCCCGTCTGCCCGGCCTCGGCCAGCAGGCCCACGATCAGCGATGAATCCAGCCCGCCAGAGAGCAGCACACCCACCGGCACATCGGCCACAAGGCGGCGCTTGACGGCGAGACGCAGCGCATCGGCGACACGCTCCTTCCACTCCGCAGCATTCAGGGACTGTTCCCCGGGGCGCGGGCCGAAGGGCACGTCCCAATAGTGCCGCTCGGTGCGCTTGCCGTCCGGGGCGATGCGCATCAGCGTCGCCGGCGGCAGCTTGCGCACCCCCTTCACCATCGTCCATGGAGCCGGCACGACGGCGTGGAAGGAGAAGTAGAAATTGAGCGCTACCGGATCGATGGAGCGGTCAATATCCTTGTATGCCAGCAAGGCCGGGAGGCTGGAGGCGAAGCGGAAGAAGCCCTTTCCCTCGCTGTAATAGAGCGGCTTGATCCCCAGCCGGTCGCGCCCGATCAGCACCTCTCCGCTATCGCGGTGGGTGATGGCAAAGGCGAACATGCCATTGAGGCGGTGGACGAAATCCTCACCCCAGGCGTGATAGGCCTTCAGGATGACCTCGGTGTCGCCATCGGAGAAGAAGCGATAGCCCTTGCCCTCCAGCTCGGCGCGCAGCTCCTTATGATTATAGATGCAGCCATTGAACACGATGGCGAGGCCCAGCTCGGCATCCACCATGGGCTGCTGGGCGGCATCGGTGAGGTCGATGATCTTCAGGCGGCGATGGCCAAACGCCTGGCGCCCCTGCGCATGAAAGCCGCCTGCATCGGGTCCGCGCGCACGCATCGCGTCGGTCACGCGCTGAAGCACGGAAATGTCCGGCAACTGATCATCAAAGCGTAATTCACCGGCAATGCCGCACATGCGCGCAATCTCCTTGAAAAATGGAATAATGAAATGACGCGCTGAGGCGCGATCAACGGGGCGGAACCAGTATGTAGTCAGATGGCATGGGGGTTCAAGGCAAAGAGCCCGCACCAATACCGGCGATTTATGACACCTCGTTCAACGCGTCATGCCAGATTTAGTTTCCGGGACATTGCAGGGATTTGGCTTCCTGCACCGAACACTTTGAGCCTGCGGCAATCCGCTTTCCGGTCAAGCGCATGCTTAACCTGACAAGGCCAAATTTCTCTGATAGGAGAAATGTTCCGAAAAAGAAAACGGGGAGACAAGGCCATGAAGGGCATGATCGCAAAGCTCGCCGCGCTGGCGGGCGCACTCGCACTGTCAACCGCCGCCTGCGCGCAGGACTACGACATCGCGCTGAATAATGGCCGGGTAATCGACCCCGAAACCGGGCTGGACGCGATCCGCCATGTCGGCATCCGGGGAGATGAGATCGTCACCATCTCCGAAACACCGCTTTCCGGCACCCGCACACTGGATGTCAGCGGACGGATCGTGGCGCCGGGCTTTGTCGATCTGCATGCCCATGGCCAGAACATCCTGTCCGGGCGTGTGCAGGCGCTTGATGGCGTGACCACCGCGCTGGAGCTGGAATCGGGCGTGCTGCCGGTGGCAGACTTCTATGAACGTGCCGAAGCCGAAGGCCGTCCGATCAACTACGGCGCGGCGTCGAGCTGGGCCCATGCGCGCATCGCCGCGATCATGGATATGGATCCGGATGCGGATGCCTACTGGTTCTTCCGCTATATCGGCGATCCGCGCTGGCAGAACGAGCTGGCCGATGATGAGCGCCTGTCGGCGATCCTGCGCCATATCAGCACCGGCATTGATGAAGGCGGGCTGGGGATCGGCATTCTGCTGGGCTATGCGCCGGGCATTGGCCGGTCCGAATATCACGCCGTCAACGCGCTCGCCGCCGCGCGCGATGTGCCGACCTTCACCCATGCCCGGTTTTTAAGCGCCATTGAGCCGCAGAGCTCGTTCGAGGGCTTTCAGGAAATGGTGGCAGTGGCCGCCGCGACCGGCGCCCACATGCATATCAGCCATCTCAACTCGATCAGCCTGTCCGATATCGACCGTATCGCGGAGATGGTCGAAGGGGCGCAGGCACGCGGGATCAACATCACCGTGGAAGCCTACCCCTATGGCGCGGGCGCGACCGGCATTGGCGCGGCCATGTTCCGCGGGCCTGACTGGCGCGAGCGCATGGGCGGTATCGAGTATTCCGACTTCACCGTGCAGGGCGAGCCTCTGGACGAGGCGCGCTTCCACGATCTGCAGGAGAACGCGCCCGGCACCGGCATTGTCGTCCACTTCCTCAACCCGGATGAACGCCCGGAGCATCAGGCCTATCTCGACCGCTCCATCCTCTTTCCCGGCGGCGCGATTGCCTCTGACGGCGGCCCCTGGGCGCTGGGCAGCGACCGCCTGATGGGCGATGTCTGGCCTCTGCCGGAAGATGCCCATTCCCATCCGCGCAGCGCGGGCACATATGGCCGTTTCCTGCGCATCTATGCGCGTGAGCGCGGCGTGATCGACTGGCCCGAAGCGGTCGCCAAGGCGAGCTATTACCCCGCCCGCATCATGAGCGATTCCGTGCCGCAAATGCGCCGCAAGGGCCGGCTCCAGCCGGGCATGGATGCCGACATTGTGGTGTTCGACCCTGAAACCGTCTCCGACCGCGCCACCTTCGAGCGTCCGGCCCAGACCACGACCGGCTTTGACTATGTGATCGTGAACGGGGTGGTGCTGGTCGATGCAGGCGAGCTGGATCCGTCCGTCCTGCCCGGCCGCGCGATCCGGGGAACAGTGGCGAGCGGGGCTGAGTAGGGAGCGCTCGGGCTGGCGGAGCACTCTGTCAGCCGTGCCCCCTGCCGTGGACTGATCTCTCGGCAGCCGGCTGCGCGGCTTTCCGGTCCTACCTGACCAGGAACCAGTCATGCAGGGTGCGGGTGATTTCCGCTATCGCGCGTTCGCGCTCAGCAATGGGCGCGGCGCTTTCCTTAACGAACACCACCACCACAATTCGCCGCCCATCCGGCAGGGTGATAAGCCCGGCATCATTGACCGTGCCTCCGATCGTGCCGGTCTTGTGGGCGACCTGCGTACCACCGGGAAGCAGGCCTCTCAGCCGCCCGGCCCCGGTGCGCGTGCGCCCCATGGAGGCAAGCAGGAAGCCGGTGCTGGCCTCGCTCAGCGCCTCGCCTTGCGCGATACGCGCGATCAGGCGGGCCATGGCGCGCGGGCTGGAGGTGTCGCGCGGGTCGGTGTCGAAGTCCGGATTGGGCTGCTGGCCGCGCTGGAATATCTGCGGGTCCGCCTCCAGAGCTGCCGGCACAGTGTGGATGAGCGGGCCATCGGGCAGGGCGAAGAAGTCACGGATCAGCCCGGCCGTATCACGGTCCACACGCTGGTCCTCAATCCCTTGCGCGCGCAGCCACTGCGTAACCGCCTGCGGCCCGCCTGCCAGCCCGGTCAGCATGTCGGCGGCGGTGTTGTCACTCTCGGTGATGTTGAGCTCGATCAGATTGGCGACCGACAGTGCCACGCCGGGATGGATCAGCCGGTTGGCGATCACATCGGAGAGCACATAGCGCTCCTGAGGAATGTCCACCATCATGTCCAGCGACAGCTCGCCGGCATCCACCCGCGCCAGAACGGCTGCGGCCACGGCGATCTTGAACGTGCTGGCCATGGGGAAGGCTTCATCGGCGTTGAGGCCCACAGCCGGACCACCCTCGAGGGCAAAAGCGCTCACGCCCACGCGTCCGCCAGCCATTTGTGCCAGCGCAGCGATGCGCGCCTCTATTGCCGCAGTTTCACTCTCTTCCACCAAGGCGGCATGGCTGACGCCCGTCTGCAGCCCCGCACACGAGGCCGCACCCAGCGCGGCAGCGACCAGGATATGTTTCATGCAGTCGCCTCCTTGCGCATCCGCGTCAGCTTCCAGACGCCGAGTGTCAGGAGCGGGAGGACGAAGACGGCGATGATCGCGAAGGCCAGCAGGCGATAGCCATTGGCGATCAGGGCGATCAGGCCGAACCGGTCTGCCACCACCATGGCCGCGAGCAGTATGACGGAGGTGACCGCAAGACGGGTGCGTATCCCGATGGCGCGGGGCCGCACGGCCGATATCCGCTCATTGACGGCATGGACCGCGCTGACGCTCGTTTCCACCAGCGCGACGAACACCATGAACTGGAAGGCCATCTGGAAGACCGGCGAGCCGAGGCGTTCGAGGATGTAGTTCGACGGCAGGGCGGCTTGCGAAATCTCCGGGTAGAAGGCGATCATGCAGGTAAAGAAGACAATGGCCGGAAGCGCGGCCAGCGGCCCGGCAAGCGTGCCCGCGATTACCGCGTCCCTGCGGCTCGTCAGATGGCGCAGCACGGGCAGGATCACCACCGCGCCTATGACGTTGTAGCCCGCATAGGTGATGCCGCCTGCTACCCATCCCGTCGCCGGAATACCGGCATCAAGACCGGCGAGAATGTCCCCGCCAAACTGGGTGAAACACAGCACCACGAAGACGAGATAGACCAGATAGAGGAAGAGCGAGGCGTACTTGAAAAGCCCCTCCACGCTCTCCTGCCCTAGCGCCGTAAAGACCAGTATGGAGAGCGCCAGCGCCGCCGAGCCCGCCAGGTTGGGCAGACCGAAAAGCGCCGCCCCGATCTCGCCTGCTGCCGCGCCGAACACGGCGAGGATCAGGAAAAGGAAGAGCAGGTAGGCTATCTCGAAAAGCGGCCAGAACGGCCCAAGCAGTGCCCTGAAGAAGGCGAGATAATTACCGCTGCGCGTGGCGTGGGCGAAGGAGAAGGTGAGCGCGCAGATCGCGCTCCACAGCAAAGTGACGAGCAACAGGCCCAGCAACCCGCCCACCGGGCCGGACGGCATGAAATACTCGACCAGCTCGCGGCCCGTGGCGTAGCCTCCGCCAATCACGACCGCCTTGAAGGCAAGGCCCGGCAGGATCAGGCGGCGGAAAAGGCTGGGGCTGGCGCTCATTGGGCCAGAGCGGCTTCGGCCTGCAGGCAACCATCAACCAGAGCCTCGAACGCTGCGCCGCCCCGGATCGGGTCGGCGCAAGGAAGGCCCGTGCGCCGTGCCTCCGTCTCGATGGCGCGGCGTGCCTCCTCATCGGATAGCTTCGACGTGTTCAGGCTGATCCCGGCCACCCTTGCCTCGGGGTTCACCCGGCGCGCATGGAGAAGGTTGATCTCGATCACATCCTCGATAGAGGGCAGCGGATAATGGGTATCCAGCCCGATCACACGCTTGCGGCCAGCCTCGTGGCAGACCACCAGCACATCCGGCTGGCTACCATGGAGCAGCCCCAGAGACACACCCGCATAGCACGGATGCGCCAGCGAGCCCTGTCCCTCGATAATGTCCCAGTGATCGTCAGGCGCGTCCGGCGAGAGCACCTCGGCCGCTCCAGCCAGAAAATCGCTTACCACCGCATCCATGGGGATGCCGCCGCCCGCGATCAGTATCCCGGTCTGGCCTGTGGCGCGGAAGGTCGCGTTCACCCCGGCCTGTTCGAAGGCACGCGTCAGGGCGAGCGCGGTGTATTTCTTGCCCAGCGCACAATCGGTGCCCACGGTCAGAAGGCGCTTGCCGGTGCGCTTGCGCCCGGTCGCAAGAGGCAGTCCGGCGGGCGGTCTTCTCACATCAATCAGTTGCCGGCCCAAGCGCTCCGCAGTGGTTTTCAGCTCCGGAACGCTGGCCAGTGGCATGTGCATGCCGGAGATGAGGTCGAGGCCGGCTTCGAGTGCTTCCACAAGGGCAGGAATCCAGGCCGGGCGGATGGCCCCGCCCATGGTCGCCGCCCCGATAACCAGCGAGCGGGCGCCTGCGCGGGCAGCCTCTGCCGGTGCCATGACGGGAAGGCCGAGCCGCAAGGGGTTTCCGGGCAGGGACCATTCCGCCACGCACTGGCCAGGCACCCAGTCGCGCAGGCCCGCCGCCGTCTTGGCGTAGGACAGGTCAGTGACATCGCCAAGAAAAAGCAGATAGGGCCGAGGGAGGGTGAGAACACTCATCAGGCGGCTTTCCTTTCCGGCAGGCCCCAGCCCTCCGGCGGGCAGACAAGATGGCCGTCTTCATAACGCGCAGGCGGATCACGATCCGCCGACAGATGCCAGGGACCATCGAGGTCCACCACGTCGCAGAGCTGGCCTACAATGGCCGCAGGGCCGCACGAGAGCGACGTGCCGACCATATTGCCCACCATCACGCCAAGGCCGTGCTCGCGCGCCAGATGCGCCATTTTCAGGCCTTCAGTGAGACCGCCTGACTTGTCCAGCTTGATATTGATGATGTTGTAGATGGGTGCGAGACGGGCGATGTCGGCGCTGGTCTGCGCGCTCTCATCGGCCGCCAGCGGAATGGGCGAACTGAGCCCGGAAAGGCTGTCATCAGCACCAATGGCGCAGGGCTGTTCGAGAAGACTCACATTCTCCTCGATCAGGCATGGCAGAAGCGCTTCCGTACCCGCCCTGTCGAACGCCTGATTGGCGTCCACGCCGATCCAGACTTCAGGCGCAGCGGCCCGCACGGCCCGCACACGCTCCGCATCCAGACCATCGCCGATCAGCTTGAGCTTGAGCGCCTTGGCATATCCAAGTCCGGCCGCCTTCTTACCCATCACATCGGGGCTATCCGCACCCAGCGTGAAGGTGGTCAGCAGCGGCGAAGGCGCGGAAAGACCTGCCAGCTTCCAGACCGGCTCCCCGGCCTCGCTGGCTTCAAGGTCCCACATCGCGCAATCGAGCGCATTGCGGGCACCGCCCGGCGGCAGGAGATCTTGCAGCGCCTCGCGCGTGATCCCGGCTTCGATCCGTTCACGGACAGCCTCGATCTGACTGGCCATGCTCTCCCCGGTTTCGGCATGATAATAGACGCCCGTTGCCTCGCCGCGCCCGCGATGACCGCCGCGCTGCAGCGTACACACCACCAGATTGACCGCCTCCATCACGTGACCCGTGATACGGAAGGGTGTCTTCAGGCGGACCGGCTCGATGCGCACGGTCAGGAAAAGCGGCTTGGCAACAGGCATCTCTCTACCTCCCCGCCTAGAAGCTTGTGCCGAAATTGAAGAAGCCGGCAACGGTCAGGAACCAGAGCATGACCAGCATGGACGCCAGCAATACCAGGCTCCAAAGCCTGGCAAACCAGCTCGCACGGCCAGTCCAGACCACGAAGGTGTTCCACGCCATGATAGCGAGGGCCGCCAGCGGCAGCACGGACAGGAACTGCAGCAGCAGCAGCATGCCGTCCATACGCCCGTCCAGCCGGGTGAAATCGGACATCATATGCGTGATGAGCCAGACCCAGCCGCCGACATGGATCAGCGTTGCCAGCGCCCCGAGCGGCACCAGACGGTGGGCCATCGCGTCCCGGCCTGACCGTTCGAAGCGCTTGCCGAAGCGCCAGCGCACAACTGCGCGCACGGGCCAGAAGATGAAGGTCAGCAACAGCGCGGCAGCAGCGATACCCACGAAGGGCATAAGCAGGGCGCCATTACGCCACCACTCCACCGGCATGAACACCATGAAGGGCGAGAAGAAGGCTGCGCTGAACATCTCCACACGGCCGTCTTCACCAATGCGGGCCGAAAGGCGTTCAACGCCACCAACCTGTTGCCAGACAAAGGGCTCGACCTCGTGGAAGCGCATCGGCGCACCGGCGGTATCGTTCAGGATGGAAAGCGACAGCTCGTTGTCAGCATTCATGGTCACGCTGGCCGGGCTCAGAAGCCAGCTCGACGCCAGGAAGTTGCCTGACGGGCGGCGCGAGACGAGATACTGGCCAACCAGCATGCGGCCATGCTCCTCGGCCGTCTCCAGCGTCGGCAATTCTTCCAGTTCCACCGGGAAATACCGGTCGGTGAACTGCTCGAACAGGGCCTGGCGGATACGTCCCGTCGCTCCGCCGCGCCCGGTGCTGTTCATCGAGATGTACAGGCCGACCCCGTGATCGAGATAGAGGTGGAGATTGGAATGGAAGAGGGTCGTATCACCGCCATGACCGATAATACGGTGGCCATTACGGTTTTGCTGATAGAAGCCAAGCACCATGGAATTGAGGGAGGGCAGCTTGCGGTCCTCGCTCGTATACATGAGCTCCGCCGTCTCCGGCGACAGCAATCCCTCGCCATTATTGAGATAGGCGATCATCAGGCGGCCCATATCACTGCCGGTTGATGACATCGACCCCGCAGGCGCGGCGCTGACAATCTCGAACGGGCGAGCCTCTCCATCGGATGCGCGCATATAGCCACTGGACATCAGCGCTTCGAGATGTTCGGGCAAGGGCTGGCGCAGAGTCGACCGCTCCATGCCCAGAGGCGCGAAGATGCGCTGATCGAGATAGTCATCGAAGGCCATGCCGGACACGCGCTCGACCACATAGCCTGCGAGCGCCGTGCCGTAGTTGGAATAAGCAGGCACCTCGCCAGCCGGATACATGGCCGGGGGCACGTTCTCGCGCACATACCGGCTGAGCGACGGAAGCTTGTCCTGATCATCCATGATCAGGCCCCGCACCGCCTCGCCCCAGCCGGGCGTGTGATGGAGGATGTGACGGATGGTGACCGGACCATCGATCGCGTTCACCTCGAAATCGAGATAGGTGTTGATGTCAGCATCGAGTTCAACAAGCCCTTCCTCGACCAGCTGCATGACCGCGGTCCAGGTGATCAGCTTGGAGACCGAACCGGGACGGAAAAGGGTGGCGTCAGGATCAACCGGGGCGCGGGTTTCCAGATCGGCATAGCCATAACCCTTGCTGAGCAGGATTTCCCCGTCTGCAACGACCGTGACCACCGCACCGGCCAGATCACCCTGGGCCAGCGCGTAGGGCATGAAGCCATCCAGCCAGCTTTCGAGATCGGCCGGGTCAATCGGACCGGATGCGGGCACGCTGTCCTGCGCTGGTGCATCCGGCACCGGCAATTGCAGCACCTCTTCCTCGGCTTCAGGCAGTTCGGGCACCTGAGCCGTGGCTGCCGACAAGGTGAACCCCGCCAGCAGAGCGCCAAATGCGCCCCGCATCCAATCCTTCACCATCACTTTTCCTTCCCTGTCCGAGACTGGCCGCTCTAGCGGCTGACGCTAAGCACGAGGCCGACTGTACGCGGCTGGAGCAACGAGCTCATTACGAAGGTCGGAGCGCCAAACGCATCAGTCATCCGGGTTCCGCTGAGGTAGACATCCTCATCGGTCAGATTGCGCACATAGCCGCGCAGCGCCCAGCTTCCGTTGGTTATCTCGGCATTGAGATCAACGGAGTGATAGCTGTCGAGCTTCATGAAGTTGGCAGCGCCGGGATAGGAGACATTGCGGTCACCAATCCAGCGGATGCCACCGCCGACGCTCGCATCCCAGCCGTTTTCAAGCCCCCAGCCATAATCGGCTGTCAGTGAGTAGTTATACCGCGGCACACCCGGCAGACGGTCACCACTGACGGCAGACAGGTCAGGTGCATCAGCAGTAAGAACGGAGTCCACGAAGGCTGCGTTCAGGCCGAGACGCAACCCGTCAACAGGAGCGACAACGCCCTGGAATTCGATACCGCGCGAGCGGGCCGTATCCCCATTGGTCAGCCAGCTCAGCCCGCCCGCAGCGGTCGCCAGCTGGATATCTTCCCACTCAATCCAGAACGCTGTCGCCTCGATGAGCGCACGGCCATCCCAGAAGTCCGACTTGATACCCACCTCGTAGTTTACCAGCCGGTCCGCATCGACCTGCGGGGGCACACCCGGCAGCGCCACATTGGGGCCGCCAGGACGGTAGCCACTGGCGATACGGCCATAGAGCATGGTCTGGTCGGTTACATCAAAAGTCGCGCTGGCCATGTAGGTGAACACGGTCTCAGAGGAATCGCCAGGCACCTCCTGGAAACCGCCAACCAGCGGGCCATCGGAAATCTGGGCGAAGTCCTGCTCGTTGCGCGCAAGGCGACCGCCCAGCCCCAACGTAAGCCGGTCGGTGACGTCAAAGCTCATATTGCCGAACACGGCGATTTCTTCATAACTGCTGGGCAGTCCCACAATGGCCAGCGGGTCGAGACCAGGGATCGAGCTCCCCGACATATCGAGAGCGGTCGCGATCTGCTGGTTGACGCTGTCTTCCTGCGTGTAGAACAGCCCCGCCATCCACTGCCAGGGACCATCGCCGGCTGACGTCAGCCGGAATTCCTGCGTGAACTTCTCCAGATCGAGAATGATGTTGAATTCCGACAGGCCCGGCGGAACAGCCCCACCGGTAAACATCGGGAACAGCACGCCATAGATCGTGCTGGCATCCTGCGTCTGATTGTTCACGATGTTGGAAAGGCTGGTGGTCGAGGTGAAGTCGGCAAAGCCGACATCCCAGTTGAGCCGCGCGGCATAATAGCGCTCCCGCTTCTCAAACGGCTCGGCTAGCTGATTACGCGTGGTGCGTGGGCCGTCGAAGGTCTGGAGCGTCGCTGGATCGAGATAGACCTGAGCATTGTCGGCTGAATCGATGTTCTGGAACATCGCCGACAGATTGATGGTGAAATTGCTGGCGGGCTCGAAGAATAGAGCCAGCCGTCCACCGGTCTGGGTCAGCTCGTTCTGATCACTGCGCCCGGTTAGCGTATTGTCCACATAGCCCGGCGTCTCCCGCGTGAAGAGGCTCGCGCTGAATGCGGCATTATCAGCCAGCGGCACGTTCACCCGCCCGCGCGCGCCATAGCCCAGCGAGCTGGCATCGGCGACCGAGAACATCTCGCCAGCCATCTGCGCCGAGAAGCCGGACGGATCAGGCGTGCGCGTGACATAGCGCAGAAGGCCACCCATCGCGCTCGCCCCATAGAGCGTGCCCTGCGGGCCACGCAGGATTTCGACCCTCTCGATATCGTTCGGAAACAAGTCCAGCGCAAAGACCGATGCGCGCGAGTAGTTCGAGCTGCCACCCAGCGGCGTATCATCGATATGGGTGCTGACGGTGGCACCAGGCCCTACCGGCGCAATACCGCGCAGTGTGATCGAGGTCTGACCGGGGCTGCCTCCGCTGCCCACATTCACACCCGGGACATACGCGGCATAATCCGCCAGCGAGCCCACGCCCATATTCTGCAGCCGCTCGCCGGAAACCACGCTGATTGAGGCGGGAATGTCGGTAATGGCCTCTTCGCGCTTTTGCGCGGTGACGTAGATAACATCGCGTACCTGCGAAGCGGCCGGCTGAGTGCCATCCTCCGCTGCATCTTCAAAAGCCAGGGCAGGTGCGCACAGTGCCATGGCGGCTGTGCCCAGAAGCCCCGCGCGAAGCGAATGCCTGATCATGTTCATAACTCCCCTCCTGAACTTTGCGTTCATGGTTTTGTGACGCCGTGCACCGGCCGTCGACGGCCAGCTCGCACGGAGTCCGGCCAGATCCCGATCCGGGCACCCTCCATCCCGATAAGAGAAATGTCAACGAAATTTTCTGATCAGGATAAAATGATCCATGCGGATATGCCATGAATGCCGAACCGCATCGTTCAGGGGCTTTGCATCGCACGGCCTTAATGGCTAGCGTTGTGACTCGCCCCGGCAGAAACCGGTTTTCTGATCGGGTCAGTTCTGCGGATCTACGCCGTATGCCGGTCAGGAAAACATGATGAAAAAGGGCGCTGCCGATACGCAGACGACGCTGGGTCAGGTCATCCGGGCGATTCGCCAGCGCAATGGCTGGACGCTCAAGGAAATGAGCGAGCATTCCGGCATTCCGCTCTCGACCCTCTCCAAGATCGAGCATGACCGGCTGACGCTGACCTATGACAAGCTGCTCCAGCTAAGCCAGCGCCTGAACATCCCCCTGTCAGACCTGTTCAGCGTACCCGGCCAGGAAAGCGCCCCCGCATCTGGCCCCGTCACAGGGCGGCGCGCCAAGGGCACGCTGGATACCGGCATGCGCGTGGAAACCGATAATTACGACTATTTCTATCTGTGCACCGAGCTGCGCAAGAAGAGCATGATCCCCATCTTCACCAAGGTGCGTGCGCGCACGGTGGAGGAGTTCGGCGATCTGGTCCGCCATGGCGGGGAGGAGTTCATCTTCGTGCTGGAGGGCCGGGTCGAGGTCCATACCGAGTTCTATGACCCGGTCGTCCTCGAGAAGTGGGAATCCTACTATCTCGACAGCTCTATGGGCCACGCCTATCTCGTAGGCGAAGGCTGCGACGAAGCCCTGATTATCGGCGTGTGCGGTGGCGATGAACGCATTGATGTGGAAAGCCTCGTCCACATCGCCGCGAAATAGGCCCGGAGCGCTTCAGGAAACCTGATCAAGAAACCTGGCGGAGAGGGAGGGATTCGAACCCTCGGTGCCCGTAAAGGCACAACGGTTTTCGAGACCGCCCCGTTCGACCACTCCGGCACCTCTCCGCGAAGGCGCGGAACCTAGCGGCAAGCCTCCCACCCCGCAAGCGGGTAATGTGTTTCTTCGACGCGCGCTTCCAGACCGGCACATCCCAGCTGTTCCCGGTGAATATCCGCTGTCACGCAGATAGGGCCAAACACCCCGTGGCGATTGACTCTGCGGGCCTCTCGCGTATAAGTCCGCGCCTCTGACGCCCGCCTCAGGCCTTGAGCGCGGGCACTTTGTTGTGACAACGCCATCTTGCAAAGAAGCTGGCGAAGAAAAAGGGCAAGGCTTCCAACGGATTTGGAAGATCTCGCCGCAGAAGAGGTGAAAAGAGATGTATGCGGTAATCAAGACCGGCGGGAAGCAGTACAAGGTTGCCGAAGGCGACCGCCTCGTCGTGGAAAAAATTGAAGGCGAAGCGGGCGACCAGGTCGTGTTCGGCGAAGTGCTGATGCTGGGCGGCGACAGCGGCGTGACCGTGGGCAGCCCGCTCATCGACGGCGCGCAGGTGATCGGCGAACTGGTGGAAGTGCGCAAGGGCGAGAAAGTCATCGTCTTCAAAAAGCGCCGCCGCCAGAACTACCGCCGCACCAAGGGCCACCGCCAGTGGGAAGCGTTCGTCGCGATCTCCGAGATCGTGCTGCCGGGCGCCAAGCCGAAAACGGCTGCCAAGGCGAAAGTGGCTCCCAAGGCCAAGGCTGAAGAGGCCGCGCCTGCCAAGGCTGCACCGAAAGCCGCTGCTGCGCCCAAGGCTGCTGCCAAGCCGGCCGCAAAGGCTGAAAAGCCCGCCGCGAAAGCCGCACCGAAGGCCAAGGCCGCCAATGACGATCTGACCCAGCTCAACGGCGTGGGTCCGGCATTTGCCAAAAAGCTCAACGCCGCTGGCGTGACGGGCTTTGCGCAGGTCGCCGCCTGGAAGGCCGCTGACCTGGATGCGCTGGACGCGGAAATTCCCGGCATCAAGGCGAAAGCCGAGACCGGTGACTGGATCAAGCAAGCCAAGGAACTGGCGAAGGGCTAGGCCCGTTTCGCCGCTGCGACAGACGAGATTTAAGGAGAGCGGATCATGGCTCACAAGAAGGCAGGCGGTTCATCCCGCAACGGACGCGACAGTGAAGGCCGGCGCCTTGGCGTCAAGAAGGCCGGCGGTCAGGCTGTCATCCCCGGCAATATCATTATCCGCCAGCGCGGCACCAAATATTATCCCGGTGCCAATGTCGGCATGGGCAAGGATCACACCCTGTTCGCTCTCACCGAGGGCAAGGTGGAGTTCTCCCGCAAGAAAAACGACCGCATGTATGTATCGGTCGCACCGCTTACCGACGCAGCCGAATAGGGCGGTTCGCAGTTTACGGATCGCCTCTCCAAGAGGGTGATCCTGTAAAGCGGCCATGCCGCAAAAGCTCGACCGAAGGGGAGCCAGGGATCACCTGGCTCCCCTTTTTCGTGGCGTCTTTCCTTCGCGGACGTCATTGGCATGGAGGCGGACATGACCGCCAACGCCTTGAGAGACGACGAAGAGAGCGAGGACTGGCTGGAGACAGACCGGCTGGTCCTGCGGCCCTTGGCCATAAGTGATGCATCCTGGATTTCGGCCGGCAGCTCGAACCTCGCCGTGTCACGCATGACCGGACGCATCCCCTACCCCAATCCGCTGATCGGCGCGGAGCTCTACGTACTCACCTGCCGCGCGGCCGAGATCAATCGCGGCGACCGGGTGCGGGCCATCCTGCTGAAGGACACGGGCGAGGGCATCGGCATGATCGGCCTACACCCGCGTTCCGATGGCCCTTGGGAGTTCGGCTACTGGCTGGGTGAGCCCTTCTGGGGGCGGGGTTATGCCACCGAGGCCGGGCACGCCTTGCTGGACGCGGCGATGCACGATGGCATCACCGCGATTGCCGCCGGGCATTATGCGGACAATCCGGCATCGGGCCGGGTGCTGGAAAAGCTCGGCTTTGCCTATACCGGCGAGGTGGTGAACGCGTTCTCTGCCGGCCGGATGGGCTGTGCGCCCTGCCCGCGCATGGTGCGTTCTGCAAACCCTGCGCTATAAGCACGCCAGTTTTATGAAACGGACCGTCCGATGAAATTTCTCGACCAGGTAAAAGTCTTTATCGCGTCCGGCGCGGGCGGGCCCGGCGCGGTCTCGTTCCGGCGCGAGAAATATGTCGAGTTCGGCGGGCCGGATGGCGGCGATGGCGGACGCGGCGGCGACGTATGGGCGGAGGCCGTGGACGGGCTCAACACCCTGATCGACTACCGCTACCAGCAGCATTTCAAGGCCCAGCGCGGCATTAATGGCGCCGGCGCCAATCGCACAGGCGCCGATGGCGAGGACATCATCCTGAAAGTGCCGGTGGGCACGCAGATCCTGGATGAGGACAAGGAAACCGTGCTCGCCGACATGACCGAGGCGGGCATGAAAGTGCTGCTGGCGCGTGGCGGACGTGGCGGCAAGGGCAATGCCCATTTCAAGACATCCCGCCAGCAGGCCCCGCGCCATTCCCAGCCCGGTGAGCCCGGCGAGGAACGCTGGCTGTGGCTGCGCCTGAAACTGATCGCCGATGCGGGGCTGGTGGGTCTGCCCAATGCCGGCAAATCCACCTTCCTTGCCGCTGTCAGCCGGGCCAACCCGAAGATCGCGGCCTATCCCTTCACCACCCTGCATCCCAATCTGGGGGTAGTGGATACCGGCGAGGGCAAGCGCTTCGTGCTGGCTGATATTCCAGGTCTCATCGAGGGGGCCCATGAAGGCGCCGGGATTGGCGACCGCTTCCTGGGCCATATCGAGCGCTGCGCCACGCTGATCCATCTGGTGGATGCTGGCGGGGAAGATCCGGTGGGCGCGTATGAGACCGTGCGCGGTGAGCTGGAAGCCTATGGGGCGGGCCTCACCGAAAAGCCGGAAATCATCGCGCTGTCCAAGATGGAGACCGTGACGCCGGAGCGTCTGGCCGAGCTGACGGCGGAATTTGCGGCGCTGACGGGCGGGGAACCTGCCGTCATTTCTGCGGTAACCGGCGAGAACATGCGCCCGCTCATCTACCGCATTGCAGGCGCCATCGAGGCGCAGCGCGCTGCGGACGCCAAGGCGGCAAGCGGCGCGACTGAACCGGACTGGACACCCTGATGATGCCCGGCCACATGCGCTACGCGGCGGCCAAGGATGAGGCGCTGAAGCCTGGCATGACGGTCGGGCTCTATGGCGGCTCGTTCGATCCGCCGCACCGGGGACATCGCCATGTCGCGCAGACGGCGATGAAGCGGCTGGGACTGGACCGCGTATGGTGGCTGGTCTCCCCGCATAATCCTCTCAAACCCCATGCCCCGTCCGACCTCGCAAGGCGGATGGAAGCTGTCAGAGCGCTGATCCCAGAACCGCGCCATGTGGTGACGGGAATCGAGGCCCGGCTTGGGACGCGCTACACGTCCGAGCTGATCGCGCATCTGACGGCCCGCCATCCCGGCGTGCGCTTTGTGTGGATCATGGGGGCTGACGGGCTCGGCAGTTTTCACCGCTGGCAGGACTGGCGCGCGATTGCCGCTCATGTGCCGATCGTAGTGATCGCGCGGGGCGGTCAGTCCCTGAAATGGCGGCTGGGCCGCGCAAGCCGGGAAATGGCGGGTATGCGCGTTGCAGCCATTCAGGCCCGCAAGCTCGCCCGCCTCGGCGCGCCGGGGTGGACATATATCACCGCGCCCCTACATGCTGAGGCGTCCTCGGATCTGCGCCGGGGCCGTTAGCCCCTCGTCCGAAGCGATCCGAGCCCGTCTGCCATGAGCGTGCCGCAAAACCGGAAAACCGGTTCACCCCGCCTTGCCTTCTTTGAAGACATGCACCCGCCGGCTGCCGACTTCCGCGCCGACGTGCTGACGGGCCTCGCCAAGCCGCAAAAGGCGATCCCGCCGAAATACTATTATGACGAGGAAGGCTCACGCCTGTTCGACCGGATTACCGAGCAGCCCGAATATTATCTGACCCGCACCGAACTGGCCCTGCTGGAGGAGACCGGACCCATGCTGGCGGAGCTCGCTGGCCCCGGCGCCGTGGTGCTGGAGCCGGGCGCAGGCTCGAGCGTGAAGATCCGCACGCTTCTTGACGCGCTGGACCGCCCGGCGGCCTATGTCGGCATGGATATCTCCGGCGAACACGTGAAGGCCGCCTGCGGCGCGCTGGCGGCCGATTATCCGGATCTCACCATCGGCGCGGTCTGCCACGACTTCACCCAGGCCATTGACCTGGACGCCCTGCCCTTGCCCGACGGGCTGGAAGCCGGCAGGCGGGTGATCTTCTTCCCCGGCTCCACTATCGGCAATTTCGAGCTGATCGATGCGCTGGGCGTGCTGAAAACCCTGCGCGGCTGGCTGCGTCCGGGCGATGCGCTGCTGGTGGGCGCGGATCTGCGCAAAGACGCCGGTACGCTGGAGGCCGCCTATGATGATGCTGCCGATATCACCGCAGCGTTCAACTTCAATCTGATTGAGCGGATCAATGCCGAGCTGAACGGCAATATCGATCTGTCGGGCCTGCGCTATGCCGCCCACTGGAACCCCTACCGCTCACGCGTGGAGATGTATCTGGTGGCCACGCGCGACCAGCACTTCACGGTGGGAGGGGAGAATTTCGTGCTGCGCGAGCACGAGACCATCCATATGGAGAACTCCCACAAATTCACCGTCGCGACCTTTCAGGACCTCGCCCTGAAAGCCGGTCTGATGCCGCGCCGGTCCTGGGTGGCAAAGGATCAGCCCTTTTCCATGCACTGGCTCGAACCGGCACACAAAGCGTGATAGGCTGAGCGGACTGGTCCAACATCACACTAACGGGAGTTCCGGCACTGCCTGTCGAACGTCAACGCAATGATACCGCGCCCGCCCCGGTCAGCCTGAAAGGGCCGGCGGGGCAAAGTGAAGCCCTCGAAGCCCTGATCCTCGGCGTTCTTGACGATGATAAGGCAGAGGATGTCGTCTCCATCGATCTGACCGGGAAGTCCCCCGTCACCGATTTCGTCCTGATCGCCAGCGGGCGATCCAACCGCCATGTGGGCGCGATTGCCGACCATGTTCTGCGCGCCATCAAGGAGGCGGGATATGGCCTGGCCAGGGTGGAAGGCCTGCAGGCGGCCGACTGGGTGCTGATAGATGCCGGCGATGTGATCGTGCATCTCTTCCGCCCGGAAGTGCGCGCCTTCTACGATCTGGAAAAGATGTGGGGCGGGGCGCCGGAAACGGCGGCCTGATCCCACTTGCGCATCGAGATACGCGCCATTGGCCGCATCAAGGCGGGTCCTGAGCGTACGCTGATCGACACCTATCTGGACCGCGCAGGCCATCATGGCCGGGCCACGGGGCTCGGCCCGTTTGCCGAGCGTGAGCTGGATGGCCGGACGCTTTCAAACCGCACAGAGGAAACCCGCGCTCTCGTATCCGGCCTGCCGTCCGGGCCTGTCATCGCGCTGGACGAGCGGGGCAAGGCGATGGATTCGCGCGCGTTTGCCGGTCAGATAGCGCGCGAACGCGATGGCGGCGCACGCGACATGACCTTCCTGATCGGGGGGGCAGACGGGTTTGATCCCGCGCACCTGCCTTCACAGCTTGGCAAGCTGTCCTTTGGCACAATGGTCTGGCCCCACAAGTTGGTGCGCGTCATGCTGGCCGAGCAGCTCTACCGGGCCGCAGCCCTGCTGGCAGGAGCGCCCTATCACCGGGACTGAGCACCGCTTTTCATGCTGACGCTGATTGCCGCCCTCCTTCTCCTCCAGACACCGCCCGATCCCGAAGAGATCGAGGCGATGGAAGAGACTGCGCGCGAAACCCGCGCAATCAGCGAGGCGCGCGCCGCCGAAGCCGATGCGCTGCGTGCCGAGATCGCCGCCTTGCAGGAAAGGCTGGTCGAGGCGGGAAGCCGGGTGGAAGCGCGCGAACGCGAAGCGGGCGAGGCCGAAGCCCGGCTGGCGGAGCTGGAAACCGACGAAGCCGCACTCAATACCCGTTTGCAGGCCGAGCGCGAGAGCCTTGCCGGCGTGCTGGCCGCCCTGCAAAGGCTGGAACTGAACGCCCCGCCCGCACTCGCAGTCACACCGGAGGACGCCGCAGAGGCCGCGCGCGCTGCCGGATTGCTGGCCACCATTGCCCCTGAGCTGGAACGCCGGGCACAGGCCCTCAGAGCCGATATAGAAGCCCTGCAGGCCCTGCGCGCGGAACTGTCCGGGCAGCGCCGTCAGGTAGATACCGCCCGCGAGGCGCTCGGTAGGGTGCGCGGCGAAGTGGAAGAACTGATTGCAGCGCGCAGGGAGGCCGAACGCGCCCTGCGCAGCGAGGCCGATGACCTGGCCCGCCAGGCGCGCCGCATTGCCGCCGAGGCGCAGTCCTTCCGCCAGCTCTGGGACGAGATCAACCGCTTTGCCGATGTGAACCCGCGTCTGGCCCCGCGCCGCACCATAATGGTGGCCAGCGCGGTGGCTGACGCTGCACCCGCCCTGCCCGACACCCGCGACATGCCCGCGCTCACCACCGTTACAGGCACAGATGCCGCGCTGCTGGCTGCCCTGCCGGCCGAGGCCGGATCGGGGCCCCGCTTTGCCGAGATGCGCGGCCGCCTGCGCCCGCCGGCAGAAGGGATCATCCTGACCCGGGCGGGCCGGCCCGGTCCTGACGGGATCACCCGCGAGGGGCTCTGGCTGGAAGCCCGGCCGGGAGGGCAGGTGACAGCACCATTTGACGGGGTGGTGGTATTTGCAGGACCCTTCCAGAGCTTTGAGGCGGTCTTGATGATCAACACCACGGACGGATACACTCTCATTCTGGGCGGTGTTGGCCTGCTTTATGCGGGTGAAGGCCAGAGTGTACTGGCCGGAGAACCGGTCGGACGCATGCCAGAGCGTGAAATTCCGGCGCCGAGGCTCTATTTTGAGATAAGACGGGGCACAGGGGCAGCAGAAAACCCGGAGGACTGGCTAAGGCCGGAATTCCGCCGCGGTTAGGGTTCAGGTTCGCACACGCCGCGCGACCGCGCGCGGCCAGATCAGGAAAAGAGACGCATGCGCTTGCACATTCTGGCCTCGGCCATCGCCTTCGGCATTGGCGCAGCTGCCCTTGCGGTATCAGCACAGGGTGATGAGCGCGGCCGCGACGCCACCTTCCGCCAGCTGGAGCTGTTCGGCGATGTGCTGAGCCGCATCGAGGCCGACTATGTCAGCGAGCCAGACAAGGCCGAGCTGATCGAGGCTGCCATCAGCGGCATGCTCGGCGCGCTCGACCCGCATTCGGCCTATCTCAATGCCGACGCCTTCCGCGACATGCAGGTCTCCACGCGCGGCGAGTATGGAGGGCTGGGCATCGAGATCACGCTGCGTGATGATTTCGTCACCGTGGTCTCCCCCATCGCAGAGACGCCCGCTGACCGGGCGGGAATCGAACCGGAGGACCGCATTATCGCAGTGGATGGCGAGTCCATGGTCGGCGCTGGTGTGGATGTGGCCGTCGACCGCATGCGCGGCCCCCCCGGCGAGCCGGTAACCATCACCATTGCCCGCGACGGCGTGGAACCGTTCGATGTCACCATTGTGCGCGCGATTATCGAGGTGCGCTCGGTGATCCACCGCATGGAGGCGAACAACACGCCGTATCTGCGCATCACCACCTTTAACGAACATACGACCGAAGCCACCGTGCGCGCGCTCAATGATCTGCGCGAAGCTTATGGCGGGCCGCTTCCCGGCCTGATCCTCGATGTGCGCTCCAACCCGGGGGGGCTGCTGGAGCAGTCCGTAACGGTGTCCGATCTGTTCCTGAGCGGTGGTGAGGTGGTCTCCACGCGCGGGCGCGACCCGCGTGACACGCAGCGCTTCAATGCCCGCCCCGGCGACGTTCTCAATGGCGCGCCCATCGTGGTGCTGATCAATGCGGGTTCGGCCAGCGCGGCCGAAATCGTGGCAGGATCGCTGCAGGACCGCGAACGGGCCGTCATTCTGGGCACGAACAGCTTCGGCAAGGGCTCCATGCAGACCGTGATCCCGCTGCGCGGCGGACGTGATGGCGCGCTGCGCCTGACCACGGCGCGCTATTACACGCCGTCCGGACGCTCCATTCAGGCCACCGGGCTGGAGCCGGACATTGCCGTAGCCTTCCGCCGTCCGCGCGAGGGCGAGGTAAACCGCTTCTCCGAAGCCAATCTGCGCAATGCGCTGCGCCATGAAGCCGAACAGGAACGCCGCGAGCGCGAGGACATGGAGTATCCGCCCGAGGACTGGGCCGATGGCGAGGACTTCCAGCTGCATCGTGCCATTCAAGAGCTTCACCGCATGATGGAGCGGCGCGAGGCGCGGGCCGATACCGGCACACGCCGCCAGTAGGGCTGCGCGAGGGGCGATTGCGTTAACCTTTCCTTACCCCGGCACAGGGGATGGTCGGGCGTGTATGGCTGCGTGCGGGCGCACGCAGCCGCCAAGGACGCTTGTGAAACGCTCCCATGCCTGCACGCCAGACCGACACTTCCGGTTTCCCCTTGCGTAACCCGCTGATCGCCGGCGTGTGCGTGATCGGTGTATTCGCGCTGGCCGCGGGCGCCATTGCCTTTCTGGCCCCCGAGCGGGAGTCCGTGATCAGCGCCCGCGCCGCGCTGGAGCTGCCCGAACGCGCGGCAGACACGATCGAGATTGCAACGGTTGAACCGGCCCGGGCGGTCATTTTCGACGAGGCCGGCGAGGACACGGAGCTGACCCTTCCCGGCGTGCGCGACGCCGAGGACGCGCTGGGCGGCGAGGTGCAGCCCCCGCCGGGCAGCAATGCGGCTCGCGCACTGGCCGCCTCCAGAGCGCTCCAGGCGCCGCTGGAAGGGCTGTACGAGGCTGGTCCGGGTGGCCCGCTCCCGGTGATAGCCTCTGACGGCAGACGACCCTCTACGGCCTATGCAAGAGGCTTTGAAGGCGATGCCAGCGCGCCGTCCATCGCGATCATTGTCGGCGGGCTGGGCGTGAGCGAGTCCCTCACCGAGGCGGCCATCGATACTCTGCCCCCGGAGGTCACGCTCTCCTTCGTGCCGTACGCCCGCAACCTTCAGGGCTGGATCGACCGCGCGCGCGCGGCAGGCCACGAGGTGATGCTCGAGCTGCCCATGGAGCCGTTCGACTATCCCAACAACGATCCCGGCCCGCATACGCTGATGGCCGATGCCAACCCGGCAGAGAATACACGCCGCCTGCACTGGCTGCTGTCGCGGGGGGCGGGGTATTTCGGTGTCACAAACTATCTCGGCGCACGGCTCGTCACGTCCGAAACCGCTCTGGCGGCCGTCTATCAGGAATTGTCAGGCCGCGGCCTGGCTGTCTTCCACGATGGCACCGGACGGCGCGGCGCGGCGGAGAACGCCGCCCGGCGCGCAGGATTGCCTCTCGTCAATGCCGACCGGCTGCTAGACACCAATCCCAGCGCGCGCGCGATTGATGAACGCCTGCTGGAGCTGGAGGCGCTGGCCCTTCAGAACGGCACAGCGCTGGGGTCCGGCTTTGCCTATCCTGTTACCGTGACCGCCCTGCAGCGATGGGTACAGGGGCTGGATTCGCGCGGCTATCAGCTGGTGCCGGCCTCCCATCTCGCCCGCCTGCGCAATGGAGGCGAGGACCAGGACACATGAGTGCGCCCGTCCTGCCGGCAGACGAGCTGGCCTATTACCGTCCCAATGCGGGCATCGTGCTGTTCAACCGGGATGGGCTGTGCTGGATCGGCCGGCGCTATCGCGAGACGGGCCCATGGGTCTGGCAATTTCCACAAGGCGGCATGGATGCGGGCGAAGATCCCGCCGAAGCGGCCCTGCGCGAGCTGTACGAGGAGACCGGCATACCCGCTGAACAGGTAGATCTGCTGGGCAGTATCGAAGACTGGCTGGCCTATGACTTCCCGCCCGAAGTGCTGGCCCTGAGGAAGAAGAACTGGAAAGGCCAGCGTCAGCGCTGGTTCGCCTATCGCTTCCTTGGCACCGATTCCGATTTCGACCTGACCGCGGTGCCACCGCAGGAATTTGAAGCTTTCCGGTGGGAGGAACTGGGGCGCGTGCCGGAAATGATTATTCCGTGGAAGCGCGCCGTGTATCAGGAAGTGGCCCGCCAGTTCGCGAAATTCGCCGTCTAGGGTTGGTTCCTGAACTGCTCGGCACCATAATCAGGGCATTGCGCCACGCTTTCATAGAGCTCTTCGCGCGCCAGCCAGCACTGGTTCAGTATGGAGCAATAGCACAGCTCCGGCTGCATCGATCCGATCACCCGGAGCAGGCGCGCGACATCCTCTGCCCCTTGCACGGATATCACGGCGGCGGCTTCGCCCGGAGCGAATATCCGGCCCGCGACATAGCTGTAGGAGCGTTCGGTTCCGGAGGCTTCGCCCATCCGGTCGAAAATCTCCTGGAAGGTCGTGATGGCTTCACCGTCCAGCATGACGCGCATCGCGCGGATTTCCGCCGGACCCACCCCGTGATTGGCCACGACGGCCTCGAAGCGCTCGGTACCGGCCGCACCGCTATTCATGTTCACGTAGCTGACGATGCGCGGCCAGACCTGCGCCTCTGTCTGTATGCGCGCCGCGCGGGCCTGCTCCCACGTCGCATACATGGCGGCGCAGGAAATCAGTACCGCCACGAAAGCGGTGACGGTCTGGGCGAGGGCCATCCGCGCAAAGAAGCGCTCCGAGGGCGAGAGGACAGGTACAGGGTCGGGCGACCGGTCGTCAGACGGCGGCAGCGTAGTCTCCGTCATGGTCGAGGCTCCCCGGCTATCGCTTTTGAAGCCTAGGGGAGAGTGTATCGGCCCATCAAGCCAAAACCGCTAGGCGGCTCATGGCAGAGACGCCAGTCTAGTGGGCAAGCTCCATGGCGGCCTGCATGGTCTCAAGCTTCACGATCTCGGCTTCTGCGGTCTCGCGCGCATGGTCATCCGCCGCATCCTTTGCACGCAGATGGGCCGCTTCCAGCCGGTTACGGATGTCAGCCGCGTCGAGGGTCGCCAGTTCGGCGGTTTCCTCGGCCAGAATGGTCAGGCCCTGCGGGGTGACCTCGGCAAAACCGCCATAGACAAAGATGCGGGTGACCACGTTTTCGGCATGAACGTCGATCGTACCGGTGCGGATCGTGCTCATGAAGGGCGCGTGGCCGGGAAGGACGCCAAAATCACCTTCGCTGCCGGGCACGACGACCATGTCCACCTCGCCGGAGAACACGCGCGCCTCGGGCGATACGAGATCGAATTGCAGCTTGTCAGCCATTGTCATCGTCCCTTGCGGCAAGCGCGCTGTCGAACGCGCCGGTCGCCGCTTCAAACTTGTCCCGGCAGCCGGGATTGCAGAAGCCCATGACCGCCCCGCGATAGACAGTGAGCGAATCGGCGCTCACCGGCTTTCCGGACCATGGACACACGTCATTGACGCATTCCTCGATCCGCAGCGTGGGGCGGCCAGAGGCCATGTTACGCCTACGCCGCCTCGGCGGCCAGTTTCTGCGCCTTCTTCACCGCGTCCTCGATGGTGCCCACCATGTAGAAGGCAGGCTCCGGCAGGTGATCGTACTCACCATCGCAGATCGCCTTGAAGCCCTTGACGGTCTCTTCAACCGGCACCTGGATGCCGGGGCTGCCGGTGAACACTTCGGCCACGTCGAAGGGCTGGCTGAGGAAGCGCTCGATCTTGCGGGCGCGGGCCACGGTCAGCTTGTCCTCTTCGGACAGCTCGTCCATGCCCAGGATCGCGATGATGTCCTGCAGAGCCTTGTAGCGCTGGAGGATTTCCTGCACGCGGCGGGCTGTCTGATAGTGCTCTTCACCCACAATGCGCGGCTCAAGGATGCGCGAGGTGGAATCGAGCGGGTCCACCGCCGGATAGATGCCCTTTTCCGAGATGGCGCGGTTCAGCACCGTCGTCGCGTCAAGGTGGGAGAAGGTGGTGGCCGGGGCCGGGTCGGTCAGGTCGTCGGCCGGCACGTAAACGGCCTGCACCGAGGTGATCGAGCCCTTATTGGTCGAGGTGATACGCTCCTGCAGCGCGCCCATGTCGGTCGCGAGCGTCGGCTGATAACCCACAGCAGACGGGATGCGGCCGAGCAGAGCGGACACTTCGGCGCCCGCTTGCGTGAAGCGGAAGATGTTGTCGACGAAGAAAAGAACGTCCTTGCCTTCCTCGTCGCGGAAGTATTCGGCCTGTGCCAGACCGGAGAGGGCCACACGGGCGCGCGCACCCGGCGGCTCGTTCATCTGGCCGAAGACCAGCGCGCAGCGCGAGCCTTCAGTGGAGCCGTTGTTTTCCTTCGGGTTCTTGTTCACGCCGGACTCGATCATTTCCCAGTAAAGGTCATTGCCTTCACGGGTGCGTTCCCCGACGCCGGCGAACACCGAGTAACCGCCGAACAGCTTGGCGATATTGTTGATCAGTTCCTGGATGAGCACGGTCTTGCCCACGCCCGCACCACCAAAGAGGCCGATCTTGCCGCCCTTCGCGTAGGGGCACAGCAGGTCGATGACCTTGATGCCGGTGGGCAGGATTTCGGCTTCCGTGGACTGCTCGGAAAACTCCGGCGCCGGACGGTGGATCGGGGCGCGTTTGTCGAACACGACATCGCCCGCCTCGTCGATCGGCTCGCCGGTAACATTCAGGATACGGCCGAGCGTGCCCGGGCCGACCGGCACCGTGATCGGCGAACCGGTGTCCTTCACCTCGCCGCCACGCTGCAGGCCTTCGGTGGCGTCCATGGCGATGGTCCGCACCACGTTCTCACCCAGGTGCTGGGCCACTTCCAGAACCAGCTTCTGGTCGCCGTTCTTGGTCTCCAGCGCGTTCAGGATGGGCGGCAACCCGCCTTCGAACGCCACGTCCACGACGGCGCCCGTCACCTGTGCGATACGGCCCTTGAGATTGCTCATGATCGTCTCAGCCTCTTTTACGTTTCTCCGCCTTTTGGGGGAGGTGTCTCGATAAAACGTCTTGCCGTTTCCGCGCCTAGACCGCCTCGGCCCCGGAGATGATCTCCGTAAGCTCGGTGGTGATCTTGGCCTGACGGGTACGGTTGTACTGCAGGTTCAGCTTGTTGATCAGCTCGCCGGCATTGCGCGTGGCGTTGTCCATCGCGGCCATGCGCGCGCCCATCTCGCCAGCCGCATTCTCCAAAATGGCGGAGAGGATGACCGTATTCACATAGCGCGGCAGCATTTCAGCGAGGATGGCTTCCTCATCCGGCTCGTACTCATAGATCGCGCCCTTCAGATCAGGGGCCGGAGCCTCCGGATCGATGGCTTCGCGCGCCGGAATGAGGGTGCGCGCCTTCGGCTTCTGGCTGATCACCGAAACGAACTCGGAGGAAACAAGCTCGCACTGATCAAACCCGCCTTCAGCGAACAGCTTGGTGATCTGGTCGCCCACGCGCGCGGCAAGCTCTGCCGGGCTGGCGGCCTCTTTCAGCTCGAGCGAGGCGATGATCCGGTCGCGATGCAGGCGTTTGAGGCCATCAAAGCCCTTCTTGCCGACCGTGACGATCTTCACGTCCTTGCCTTCACCCACCAGCGCGGCGATGCGTTCACGTGCCAGACGCGAGATATTGGTGTTGAAACCGCCGCACAGACCCCGGTCAGCCGTCAGTACCAGCAGAAGGACGGTGTCCGACTTGCCCGTGCCGATCAGCAGTTTCGGGGTTTCAGGGCCGGCCACCACGCCATTGGCGAGATTGGCCATGACCTGCGCCATCTTCTGCGCATAGGGACGCGCCGCCTGCGCGCTGTCCTGCGCACGGCGCAGTTTCGCGGCGGCCACCATCTGCATGGCCTTGGTGATTTTCTGCGTGGATTTCACCGAGGAAATCCGGTTTCGCAGATCCTTCAAGCTCGCCATTGGCTATGCCTCGCTAACCCTTGCCTCTGGCCTTAACCGGCGAACCGGGCGGTGAAGGCTTCCAGCGTCTTGGCCAGTTCTGCTTCAGACGCGTCGGACAGCTTCTGCTCGGTACGGATGGTTTCCAGCAGCTTGGCCTTGTCACCATGCAGGTGACGCAGGAGCTCCGCCTCGTAGCGGCCGATATCCCTGGTCGCCACCTTGTCGAGATAACCGCGCGTACCGGCAAAGATCACACAGACCTGCTCTTCCATGGCCAGCGGCGAAAATTGCGGCTGCTTCAGGAGCTCGGTCAGGCGTTCACCGCGGGCCAGCAGGCGCTGGGTGGCGGCATCGAGGTCGGAACCGAACTGGGCGAAAGCCGCCATTTCGCGATACTGGGCAAGCTCGCCCTTCATCTTGCCGGCGACCTGCTTCATCGCCTTGGTCTGGGCTGAGGAGCCCACACGGCTCACCGACAGACCGACGTTCACGGCCGGGCGGATACCCTGATAGAACAGGTTCGTCTCAAGGAAGATCTGGCCGTCGGTGATCGAGATCACGTTGGTCGGGATGTAGGCCGACACGTCATTGGCCTGCGTCTCGATGATGGGCAGCGCGGTCAGCGAACCCGAACCGTGATCGTCATTGAGTTTCGCGGCACGCTCCAGCAGGCGTGAGTGCAGGTAGAACACGTCACCGGGATAGGCTTCGCGGCCCGGCGGGCGGCGCAGCAGCAGCGACATCTGACGGTAGGCGACGGCCTGCTTGGACAGGTCATCATACACGATCAGGGCATGCATGCCGTTATCGCGGAAATACTCACCCATGGCGCAGGCGGTGAACGGCGCCAGGAACTGCATCGGGGCCGGATCAGACGCGGTCGCGGCGACCACGATGGAGTATTCCATCGCGCCGTTTTCCTCCAGCGTCTTCACGATCTGGGCGACCGTGGAGCGCTTCTGGCCGATGGCGACATAGACGCAGTAGAGCTTCTTGCTCTCGTCATCGCCTTCATTGATCTGCTTCTGGTTCAGGATGGTGTCGAGCGCGATGGCGGTCTTGCCGGTCTGGCGGTCACCGATGATCAGCTCGCGCTGGCCACGGCCCACCGGGATCATCGCGTCGATGGCCTTGATGCCGGTTGCCATCGGCTCATGCACGGATTTGCGCGGCAGGATGCCCGGCGCCTTCACGTCCACGCGGCGGCGCTCGGCGACGTCTTTCAGCGGACCCTTGCCATCGATCGGCTCGCCCAGCGCGTTCACAACGCGGCCAAGCAGGCCCCGGCCGACGGGGGTGTCCACGATGGAGCCCAGACGCTTGACAGTGTCGCCTTCCTTGATGCCCCGATCTTCACCGAAGATCACGCAACCGACATTGTCGGTCTCAAGGTTGAGCGCCATGCCCTTCACGCCGCCGGGGAATTCCACCAGCTCACCGGCCCGCACCTCGTCGAGGCCGTAGACCCGCGCGATACCGTCACCGACAGAAAGCACCTGGCCGACATCGGAAACGTCTGCTTCCGCGCCGTAATTCTTGATCTGATCCTTCAGGATCTGGGAGATTTCCGCTGCCCGGATGTCCATGGCGTGTCTCAAGCCTCTTTCATCGCCTGTCTCACCCCGTCCAGCTTGGTACGAAGCGAGGAATCGAACATGCGCGAACCGACCTTCACGGTCAGGCCGCCAATCAGTTCAGGCCGCACCGCGGCCCGGACCTCTACATCCCGCCCGAGGGCGGTTTTGAGTGCTGTGGTCAGTTCTTTGAGCTGGGTCGCGGTCAGCGCATCGGCGCTCGCAATCTCGGCGGTTACCGCGCCGCGATGCTTCGCTGCCAGCTGCTTGAATGCCGCCACGATGGCCGGCAGATCGCCCGCCCGGCCATTCTTCGCGGTCACGGCCACGAAATTGCGGCCCATGGGCGACAGCTTCAGCTTTTCAGCCAGTGCGGCCAGTGCAGCGGCTTTCTCGGCGGCCTTGTGCACCGGGCTTGCGGCCGCACGGCGCAGCTCGGCCGATTCGGCAAAGGCAGCGCCCAGCGCGTCCATATCGGCCTCGGCCTTGGCCAGAGCCTTGGATTCCAGCGCCAGATCAAACAGTGCGCGCGCATAGCGCAGCGCGGCTTCACTCGAAATTGCGTTCTCGCCGGTAGTCACCGCTTAAGCCCGCTTCCTGATCCTGGTGAGTGCCCGTTACGGACCGGCGGGTTAGGCGCGATCCAAGCACTTGAGAAATTTAGATTTTTTTGGGGCTTCAGAGAGGGTTCGGCCTGACGCCCCAGCCAGTCCGGCGCTCACCTAGCACAGGGGCTTGGGGGCGGCAACCCGCCCGCGCGCAAACGGCGCAGGGAGGTGCGTATCAGGGCAGTGCGTCCTCGCTGCGCTGGCGGGTGTGAAGGACGCGCAGGATTTCGATTCCCGTCTCCACCGGCCGGTACCAGACCATGTGCCGGCCCGCCGGATAGCTGAACACGCCCGGCCGGATATCATCGCGGGCCCTGCCAAGGCCGGGCATCAGAACCAGCCGGTGAAAGGTGTCGTTGAGCCGGTCCAGATAGCGCTCGCTTTGCGCCTCTCCCCATTCCTGCGTTGTGTAACGGCCAATCTCCAGCAAATCTTCCCCCGCTTCAGGGGAAAGGCGCCACCTAGCCATTACGCTCTTCGCGCAGGCGGGACTTTATGTCGTCCATGGTCCAGTCAAGCAGCTCCCCGCGTTCGGCCTGTTGCAGGCCGATATCGATCTGGGCGCGCAGGGCTTCGATATCTTCCGCTTCGGTGCGTTCGGCGCGGATGCGTTCGCGCAATGCCTCGCGGATCACCTCGCTGGCATTGGAATAGAGCCCGCTTTCCACCTTGTCGCGGACCCATTTTTCCAGCGTCTCGGTCAGGGAAATATGCATGTTCGCCTCCATGATCTGACATGAATGATACACAAAATGTCAGATCGTGTCGCTTCTTTGGCCCCTCACAGAAACGAGTACGGCTCGATATCCACCCGCGCGCGGATCGAGGAGGGCAATCTGAAGCGCGCCATCCAGGTCGCCATGAAGGCGGACACATCGACATTGCGGCCCGCCTGCACGAGGAAGCGCCGCCGGTGACGGCCACGCACGACGGCCAGAGGCGGTTCGGCCGGGCCGAAGAGTTTCACATCGTCGCTCAAGGGCGCCGCAGCCGCAGCCGCCTTCGCTGTTGTGACCAGCAAGCCCTCATCCATGCCGGAGAGGATCAGCGCCGCCATGCGCCCGAAGGGCGGCAGGCCGAGTTGTTCGCGCATCAGGGTTTCCAGCGACAGGAAAGCCTCCCGGTCGCCCGCCACCAGAGCGGCGATGGCTTCATGGTCGGGATCATGGGTCTGCAATATCGCCTTGCCCGGCCGGTCCGCGCGCCCGGCCCGGCCTGCGGCCTGAACGAGGGTCTGGTAGGTGCGCTCGCCGGCGCGCAGATCACCGCCCGAAAGGCCGATATCGGCGTCCACCACACCAACCAGCGTCAGATTGGGAAAGTTGTGACCCTTTGCCGCGATCTGGGTGCCGACCAGAATATCGATCTCGCCGCGCTCCATGCGCGCCACCAGCTCACGCACCCCTTCCGCCCCCATCGCGGTGTCGGAAGAGAAGACCTCCACCACGGCATCCGGAAAGCGAAGCGCCGCCTCCTCGGCCACGCGCTCCACGCCGGGGCCGACGCTGGTGAGCGAATCAACCGTCCCGCACTCCGGGCAGGCGCGTGGCTTGGGCATGGAAAACCCGGTCGTGTGGCAGATGAGGCGGCCGGTATAGCGGTGCTCGACCAGCCAGCGGTCGGTGTCGGGGCTTTTCATCTTGTGGCCACAGGCCCGGCACAGCACCAGCGGGGCATAGCCGCGCCGGTTGAGGTAGAGCAATACCTGCTCACCCCGGACTAGCGTTTCGGCCATTTCGCGCACCAGCGGCTCGGAGAGCCAGTGGCCGGGCTCGGGCGGAAACTCGCGCAGGTCCAGCGTCTCGATTACGGGCAGCATGGCCGTCCCGGCGCGGGCCTCCAGCCGGATATGGACGTAGCGCCCGGCACGCGCATTGACGAGGCTTTCAAGGCTCGGGGTGGCGCTGGCAAGGATGACGCACGCGCCTTCCAGCTTGCCGCGCGCGACGGCCAGATCGCGCGCCTGATAGGTCAGGCCGTCATCCTGCTTGTAGGTCGGGTCATGCTCCTCATCGACGATGATCAGGCGCAAATTGCGAAACGGCATGAAGATGGCCGAGCGAGCGCCCGCAACGATCCGCGCCCGTCCGGCTGCGATCTCCCGCCAGGCCCGCCGTCTGCCGGTACCGCCAAGCGCAGAGTGCCACAGGGCAGGCTCGGCCCCAAAGCGCGCTTCAAAGCGGGCCGTGACCGCCTGTGTCAGCGCGATCTCCGGCAGCAGCACCAGCACCTGCGCATCCGGTTCGCGGCGAAGAAGTTCGGCGATGGCCTCGAAATATACTTCCGTCTTGCCGGAGCCGGTCACACCATCAAGCAGGGCGGCCTGAAACCCGCCTGCCGCGATCAGGCGGCGCAGCTGGGCGGAGGCCGCCTCCTGCCCGTCATTGAGCGCAAGGCCATCGCGATAGGGGTCGGGCGCGTCAAAGGGCGGATCGACCGCGCGTTCCTCGGCCAGCAGCGCGCCAGCATCGGCAAGCCCCTTCACCACGCCGGCTGACACCCCCGCCCTGCGGGCGAGTTCTGCCGCGGTGAGGGGTTCGCCAGCAGCCACTTCCAGAACGCGCGCACGGGCCGCTGTAAGCCTCTCTGGCGGCGTTCCTGACGCGCGGTAGACCACCTCTACCGGAGAGGGCTGGAGCGCGCCCTGACTGCGTAGAACCGAGCGCAGCACATTGCCGGGAAGCTCAGCGAGATAGCGTGTCGTCCAGTCGACGAACTGGCGGGTGGCCGCGCTCAAGGGCGGCGCATCCAGACGCTCGGCGACGGGCTTGAGCGGGCGGTTGCCGCCCGCCCCGTCGCGTAACCCCCACACCACGCCATTGACCAGCCGCTTGCCGAGCGGCACCACGACATGATCGCCCTCGGCCAGTGTCAAGCCTTCCGGCACGGCGTAGTCAAACGCTTCGGGAAGCGGCATGGGCAGCAGCACCGTGGCGATGTGCCCGGCTGGCCCGTCAGTGAAGAGTTCGCGATTCGCGCTCATGGCCCGCACTCTATCGATTGGGGGGGCGCGATACAGGCCGGTTAACCGAAACGGAAGAGGCGCCATGCCATAAGCGGTGTCAGACGCCATGCCTTCACATGAAGAAAGGCAGGCGCGGGTGACAAAGGATGAGGGGACCCCATGATCGGGCTTGGCAAACGTATGCGTGCGCAATCGGCAAAGCGTCAGGAAGAGACAATCGCCGCACCGGATTGGCGCGAGGCGGCGATCGAAGACCCGGCCATCATTCTGGGCGACCCGGCCCTGATGAACGCGCTGCTGGGTAGTCCAGAAGGCATGAGCGATATCGGCGCGAAAGCCCGCGAAGGGCTGCAACGCGAAATTCGCCGCCTGAAAGCGGCCAATGACACGCTCATCACCATTGCCCGCAATAATCTCGCCGCGCAGGCGCGCGCACATTCGGCTGTGCTGAAAATCATCGACACACCGACGCTGGCTGCCCTCGACCGTGAACTGGCAGGTCCTGTCGCCAGCGCGCTGGGCGTGGAGGCCGTGCGCGTCTGCCTTGAAGGCCAGACGCCCCTGCCGCGCCCCATGGCGATCCTGCCCGCCGCACCGGGCCTGAAAGCCGCTTTACTGGGCGAAGCCTCCGACCGCATGGGCGCGCCTGATCCGCGCTTTGCGCCTGCGCTTTACGGCCCGCAGGCCGCACGCATCGCGTCTGAAGCCGTGATCGCGCTGGAGGGCAAGGGGTTTGCCGGCCTGATCTGTCTTGGCGCACGCGACGAGCATACCTTCCGCTGCGGCGATGCGGCCGATCTAGTCCACTTCCTCGCCCGCGCCGTCGAAAAACGGCTGAGCATCCTGTTGGATAATGGCTGACGGGCAGGAGAGCCCCCACGCGCTTGCAGCGCGCTTCCTCGCCCATCTGGAGGGGGAGCGGCGTTATAGCCCGCATACAATCAAAGCCTATGGCAGCGACCTGACAGGCTGGCTGGGCTTTCTGAGCCGCCATCTTGGCCGTGCGCCTTCGAACGCTGATCTCAACCGCCTTACCGCAACCGACTGGCGCGCCTGGCTGGCCGACCGGCGGCGCGAGGGCGCTGGCCCGCGCACACTGCAGCGCGCCTTGTCGGCCGTGAACAGCTTCTATGCCTGGGGCCGCACCAGGGCGGGGCTCGATAATCCGGCGCTGGGTCTGGTCGAGGCCCCAAAAGCCCCCCGCCGCCTGCCCCGCCCGGTCAGCGAACAGGCCGCCAAATCCATGCTTGCAACGGCGCAAACGCGTCAGGGCGAGCCATGGGTCGGCGCGCGCAATGCGGCGGTACTGGCCCTGCTCTACGGGGCGGGCCTGCGTATCTCCGAAGCCCTGTCGCTCAAGGGCCGCGACCACCCCTTGCCCGATGCCTTGCGCGTTACCGGCAAGGGCGGGCGAACCCGGCTGGTCCCGGTGCTTAAACCCGTGCGCGTGGCGGTCGAGGCCTATACTCAAGCCTGCCCCTTCCCGCTGGAAGCTGATGGACCGCTCTTCAGGGGCGTACGCGGCGGGGCGCTCAATGCCCGCGAAGTGCAAAGAGCGGTAGAGGCCTTGCGCGGGGCGCTCGGCCTGCCCTCAAGCGCTACGCCCCATGCCCTGCGCCACGCCTTCGCCACGCACCTGCTCGCCCATGGCGGGGATTTGCGCGCGATACAGGAACTGCTGGGTCACGCATCGCTTTCGACCACGCAGATCTATGCCGAGGTGGACACTGCCCGGCTTCTCTCCCTGCACGCCGCTACCCATCCACGGGCGAGGCGGGCTGTGCGGACAGGAGGCTAGTAGACCGGAAGGCAAGAGCGTCGAACACACGCCGGTATCCTGCCGTGCATAAATCGCGGCCGGCCCACGTACATTTCACGCCGCACTCTCCGTCTTTGGCAGCCCACCCTCTGGATCGGGCATACCAGTCACTGCCCATCTCCTTGAAAAGTCTGGCTGCCTGCTTCGAAACTTTGTATTGCAAAGTGATTTGTTTTGTGTCATCAGTGATAGGATCTCAACGAGCCATGGGAGGCCTGACATGAATACCAGATCGCGATCTGCGGCATCGGACATCGCATATTTGCGCGAAATGGCCGAAGCGGGAGCCGCAGCGCCGCTGCTTGGCGGGCGCTTCATGATCCTGTGGGGCGGACTGACAGGCACGGTCCTGATAGTGCACTGGCTTGTCATCACAGGTGTTCTGGCCCTTGGAGCCAGCGCGCTCTGGCCGCTCTGGCTGGGCTATATCGTGACAGGCTCACTGGGCAGCGCGATTCTCGGCCGCACGATCCGGAACAAGCCCGGCGCCGGTTCCATGGGTAACCGGGTGCAGAGCGTGATGTGGCCGGTACTGGGCGGGGGAATACTGTTCTACTATGCCGGTCTGACTGTGGGCATGCTGGCAGGTATTGTGGACGCGGTATTCATCAACACCATGCTTCCCGTTGCGCTGCTCGTCTACGGGACGGGCTGGACGATCGATGCGCTGCTCTCCCGCCAGAAGACCCTGCTGGTACCGGCATTCATTACCCTGATAGCGTGCCTTGCCTGTGCAGTGCTGGTGATGACGCACTGGGTCTATCTGGTGGCGGCGGGTGCCATGCTGCTTGGAACCTTCGTCCCCGGCTTCTTCCTGATGGCCCGAGAGCCCCGCGAGCTGGTCTAGATCAATGGCGGACTTCAATTCCTCCGATCTCGATGATGTCATCCACGGGCGGATGCGGCTCGGGCTGATAGCGTATCTGGCCGGCGTGGAGAGCGCGAGCTTTGCCGAGCTGAAGGAGCGGACCGGGGCAACCGACGGCAATCTGTCCACCCATCTGCGCAAGCTGGAAGATACCGGCTATGTCGCCATCACCAAGCGGTTCGTCGACCGGCGCCCGCGCACCGATGCCAGCCTCACCGCGCTGGGTCGCAAGGCCTGGATCGCCTATCTCGATGACCTGAAAAAGCTGGTCGGCGAGTGATCAGGCAGGAAAGACCAGAGGGGCCAGGAAGCTTGCCAGCATGGCGATCAGCGGCGCGGCCACGATATTGATCCGGAAGCCCGCCTTGATCATCTGCCCCATCGTGACCGCCCCGCTGGCATAGACCACGGCATTGGGCGCGGTCGCTACCGGCAGCATGAAGGAACAGCTCGCCGCCAGCGCCACCGGCAGGATGAGATGTTCTGGCGGCACATTCGCCGCTGCTGCCACCCCGCCCAGCACGGGCAGGAAGGCGGTGGTCGTGGCGACGTTGGATGTCAGCTCCGTCAGGAATACAACCATGAAGGCGAGGATCAGCACCACAATGGGCAATGGCAGAGCCGCCACAATGGCAAGGTGAGAGCCGATCCAGCCTGACAGCCCCGTTGCGTCCATTGCGTAGGCCAGTGACAACCCTCCCCCGAACAGGATCAGCACGCCCCAGGGCAGGCGCTGGGTAGTCTCCCAGTCCATCAGCGCCTTGCCGCCATTGCCCTTTCCTCCGGCCGGGATCAGGAACATGGCCAGCGCACCGGCCATCGCGATCTGCATGTCCGACAAGGCGGGCGTCACAGGCAGGGCCATGGCCGCGGCCAGCCACGCCAGAAGCGGATTCCAGCCAAAACTGATGTCTGGCATACCGATCAGGGCGCCCGGCAATTCCCGGCCCATCCACAACAGCGCCACAGTGCCGAATGCCAGCGCCACGCGCGTTTCCGGCGTCGTCATCCGCCCCAGCGCCGCGCGTTCTTCCAGAATGAGCGCATGGCCTTCCCCGCTGCCGGCGCGAGAGGGCACCTTGAAGGCAAAGCGGGTAAGGATGATCCAGGCGGCCGGGATGATGAGCGCAGCTGCAGGCAGACCGACCATCATCCATTCGGGAAAACTGATGACGCGTTCCGTGGTGCGCTGCAGATAGCCCATGGCGATAAGGTTGGAGGGCGTGCCGACGGGTGTGGCGAGCCCGCCAATCGAGGCCGAATAGGCGATTGCCAGCGCCAGCGCAGGCGCGAACATTTTGGAATCGACGCCTTCCTTCTGCACGGCCTCGGCCACTTTCAGCGCGATGGGGATCATCATCAGCGTGGTTGCCGTATTGGAGATCCACATGGACAGCACGCCCGACGCGATCATGAAACCAAGCAGCATGAGCGAGGGGCGCGAGCCAAACCACGCCACGACATTGAGCGCGATGCGCGCATGGAGATTCCACTTCTCTATCCCCAGCGCGATGATGAACCCGCCGAGCAGCAGGAGCACGATAGGGTCGGCGTAAGGCACCGCCGCCTCGCGCACACTGACAATGCCGAGAAAGGGAAAGAGCGCAACCGGGATCAGGGCCGTGGCAGCTATGGGAATGGCCTCGGTGGCCCACCAGCTGGCCATCATCAAGGCAAGCGACAGGCACAGCCAGGCTTCGCGCGAGACGCCTTCGGGCACGGGGATGAGCTGAACGATGACCGCCAGCGTGATCCCGGTGACAAGACCTATCCGCCGGGCGGTCCAGCCCTTCGCCATACTATTCCTCCCGCAAACCTCTGCGCCGCTTGCGGGCGCTTGTGAGAGCGCAGTTAAGCCGGTTTGGTATTGTCAGGGCAACAGGGCGGGTGTGAACGGAGAACTAGTGTCCGTCCGAACCGGGTTTCAGCACGAAACGCCGGTCGCAATAGAGGCACTCCACGAAGTCCTCATCACCCATATCATACCAGACGCGCGGATGGCCGAGCGCACCGCCGCCGCCATCACACATGACGCGCTTGGATGTGACCTCGATCACCTCGGGCGGCGCAAAGGCGGCCACCGGCGCCTTGGGCGCGGCGGTCTTTGACTTGGCAGCTTTCTCGCGGGCGCGGGCCATGAGTGCAGATCCTTCGACGGCAGTGACCGGGCATGCAAGGCACCGGGGCGCGGCCATGGACGCAGACGCCAAGCCCCCTTACCTTGATCCCATGCTTTAGTTTTGACCGCGCGGCCCGTCAATGCGGCGCGCAGCGCGGCCACCTTCAAGCCATAAAAGGCGCGCGATGACATCCTCTGCCCTGCCCGAACATGCGATTGCCGCCACCGGCCTTGAGAAGACCTATGGCGGGTCGAAGAAGCGCGCGCCCAAACAGGCCCTCAAGGGCATTGATCTGACCGTGCCGCGCGGCACGATTTTCGGGCTGCTGGGCCCCAATGGCGCAGGCAAGTCCACCTTCATCAACATCCTGGCGGGCCTCACCCGCAAGACGGGCGGCAAGGCCAGTATCTGGGGCATTGATATTGACGCCAATCCGCGCGGCGCGCGCGCGGCCATTGGCGTGGTGCCCCAGGAAATCAACATGGACGTGTTCTTCACGCCCTTTGAGACGCTCGAACTGATGGCAGGCTTTTACGGCGTGCCCAAGGCCGAGCGGCGCTCTGACGAACTCCTGGAGGTGATGGGGCTGGCCGACAAGCGCGATGCCTATGTGCGCCAGCTCTCCGGCGGCATGAAGCGGCGCCTGCTGATCGCGAAGGCTCTTGTCCACAATCCGCCGGTCCTGGTGCTGGATGAGCCCACCGCCGGCGTTGATATCGAGCTGCGCCGCCAGCTCTGGGAATATGTGGTGAAGCTCAACCAGCAGGGCGTGACCATCGTCCTCACCACGCATTACCTCGAGGAAGCCCAGGAGCTGTGCGACGAGATCGCCATCATCGATGAAGGCCGGGTCGTGGCGAGCGAGCCCAAGCACCGCCTGCTGCGCCGTCTGGACCGCAAGACACTGATCATCGAGGCTGAAAACCGCCTGCAGGCCGTGCCCGCAGGGTTCGAGGATGTGGACGCCGAACTGCGCGATGGCGCGCTCGCCATCACCTACAAGTCCGGCACTGCCTCGGTGGGCGATCTTATCGAACGCTTCAACACGACAGGTGAGAAAATCCGGGATCTGAGAACCGAGGAACCGGACCTTGAGGACGTTTTTCTGGCCCTGACCTATAATGCCGGGCAGAATGGCCAGCGGCGGGAGACTGGAATCGCCAGTTGACCTGCCACACCGCAGACACGGAGGAAAAGACGCGATGATGCGCTTTTTCAAGGCACTGGGTGCCGGAACGCTGTCGGGTATGGGCCTTCTGGCCGCGCTCCTGATCATCTTCCATATCCGCCCGGATTCAACGGCCGGCTGGATGGCATTGGCCGGGTTGGGCCTGGCTGCCTTTGCCGCGGCGCTTATCGCTTTTCGCTGGATGATGGGCGCCGAGTTTCATCCCCGGCACCCCGAAGGCGGGCACGGCGACAGCTACATGACCGGGCTGGGCTTTGGCAAAGGCCGGAGCGGAGGACGCCGCAGCGAGGATGATAATTTCGACGTCTGACAGACGATCCTCCGCCGCCCGCTGATTAAATGTTATACATATACAACAAAACGATTGCAATCTGCTTCTAAACGCGGCATACCCATTGTGCGCCGCGTTTGGACGGCGCCAGACGCCCGGACAGCAGAACCATGAGTTCACCCATTCACAACCGCCTGCCCGTCCTGCGCGCCGAACGCGGCCTGTCACGCAAGGCGCTGGCCGATGCGGTGGGCGTGAACTTCCAGACCATCGGCTATCTCGAACGCGGCGATTACTCGCCCTCGCTCGAGCTGGCGCTGAAGCTGTCAGAATATTTCGAGCTGCCCGTCGAGATGATCTTCTCCCTGAAACCTTTCGAGCCGCTATCGCGGATCGCCACCCAGCGGGATCAGTAAGATGTCCTTTTACCTGCGCACTTCCAGCGGGCGTGTGCCCAATCGCAACCGCGCCTCCATGCGCATCGCCACCAGCGTGATCCTGGCCGGTTACCCCATCGGCGGACTGATCGCCCTTAACGCAGGATTGGCCGGGGATGGCGCGCCCGCCTTCATTACGGGCATTGCCGGGCTCGCCGTGATGGCCCTGTCGGTGCTGACCTTCTTTTACATCGCGCCCTCCTACATGCAGCGCATTGTGGGCGAGCAGGTCTGCGAGCTTGATGATCTCGAACGCGATCTGCGCCAGAAGGCGTTTACCTTTGCCTACCAGGTGCTCACAGGTCTGGCGGCCGCCGGGATCTTCTATCTGGCAGTCGCCAATGACCAGACGCGCCTCACCTTGTGGGCGCCGCAGAGCTATGAGCACTGGAACACCATTTTCTGGGGTGTGCTGCTCTACAGCTTCACCTTGCCGACCGCCTATCTGGCGTGGACGATGCCGGATCTGGAACCTGACCTCGCCGAGGATGGTGCGGATGCCGGCCAGATGTCCAAGCCGCGCATGCGCTGGTGGTTCTGGGGCCTGATGGCAGCAGGCGGCCTGTTCGGCTTCCTCCTGGCGCTGTCGATCACATAGATTGCGTGCCGGCAGCTGTATTGGGATCGAAGCGGGCGAGGTCCGCGCTGGTGAGGACGGAGCGGACCTGGGCTGCGTAGGCCTCTCCGCTTGATGCGTAAGGCCCGATCTCGCCCACCAGGGCGAGGCCCGTGATCGCCTGCCCTTCGGCCCGCAGCCGCGCGCGTTCAGCGCGGAAGCTGGCAAAGTCCCGGTGACTGTTGAGCACGTCCACATATTCGCCCGCCGCGGCCCCGAGGCTGTCAAAGCCGGACGCCCCGCGCGGCGTGCGGCCAAAGAGGGTGTTGCGGGCAAGGGCCGCCTCGCTCGAGCCCCAGCCGGTAGCAAGGGCGGCCTGCGCTGCGCCCAGCGAAGGCGGGACGATGTCCACCCGCGCCAGCAGATCATCGAGATCCTCATACCGCCCGCCATAGCGCCGCGCGAGGCTGTCGCGCCGTGCCTGCTGGGGCAGGGTCAGGGGAATGCCCGCCTCGATCTGCGCGCGCATGACCAGCAGGCTCTCGCGCTCGGCAAGGATGCGTTCGTTCTGCGCGGCCACCAGGCCGGCGGCGACCCGGGCAAACACGTCACGCCGCTCCGCCGGGTCCAGCTCTGCCCAGTCGGATGGAAAGCTCTCAATGCGTACTGCCCGGCCTGCCTCGTCCTGACCAAGCGCCGTAATCAGCTCGCGGACATTGAGCGGGGTGATAGGGGCGGGTTCGCGATTGCGCTCTGCGGTGCCAAACGAGACGGCGGCACTGGCCAGCGTAAAACCGACCGCCACGGCCGCCACGGCGCCGGCATTGGCCAGATTGCCCCCGCGCGGCAGAGGCGGGGCCACGTCAAACAGGCGCGCCACCGGCCCTGCCGTCCAGCCCTGTATGACCAGCGAAGCGATCACCACCGCGAAGGCCGCCGAGAAATAGAGATTCGCATTCTCCACCCCGGCCAGCACCGGATAGGCGCCCAGAAAGATCGGCACCGCACCCCTCAGCCCCATCCAGCCGATAAAGGCGCGCTCATTGAGCCGGTAGCGCTCCGGCGCCAGACAGATCAGTACCGCCACAGGGCGCGCAATCAGGATCAGGACGAAAGCGAGCCCGAGGGCCGGGAGCGCGACTTCGGCGGCATGGCTGGGCGTCACCAGAAGGCCCAGCATGAGGAAAAGGCCGATCTGCGCGATCCAGGCGAGGCCGTCTGAAAAGCGCGCCGTGGCCTCGGCAGCCCGGCGCTTGGGCGCGGACGCCATCGCCACCCCCGCCAGATAGGCAGCCAGGAAGCCAGACGCCTCGATCACCTGCGCAAAGGCAAACAGGAACACCGCGGCGGCGGCCGCGAAGATCGGATAGAGCCCGATGGGCAGGCCGATCTGGCGCTCCACAAAGGCAATCGCGCGGCCGCCAAACCAGCCGATCAGGCCGCCTGCGGCAATCGCCCAGATGATCATCAGCCCGGCCATCACGGGGTCGGGCGCGCCTCTGCCCGACAGCCATTCGACGAAGGTGACCACGAGGATCACCGCCATCGGATCATTGAAACCGGACTCGGCCTCCAGCGTGGTGGCCACGCGCGGGCGGGCTTTGAGATCCTTGCCCGCGATCAGCATGAGCACGGCGGCAGCATCGGTGGAGGATACGATCGCGCCCATCAGGGCCGCTTCTATCCAGCTGAGGCCGAACAGGTATTTCGCGGCAATGGCCGTTATCCCCGCCGTGATGAGCACACCGACGGTCGCAAGGCTGAGGGACGGGCGCAGCACGGCGCGCAGACGGCGCAGCTTGGTGCCCAGCCCGCCATCGAACAGGATCAGCGCAAGCGCCAGCGAACCAAAGAGATAGGCCGTGTCATGGGCGTGGAAGGAAATGCCGCCCGGCCCCTCCTCCCCGGCCAGCATGCCGATCACGAGGAAGATCAGGAGCAGGGGCGCACCGGCCTGGCGCGTTGCGGCGGCCCCCGCAATCGCCAGCAGCACAAGGCCGGCCGCAGCCAGCAAGATCAGCTCCGCTGTTTCCATGATGAACACGATATAGGCGGACCTTGCCCCTCGCGGAAGCGGCTTGCGCGATTATGCCGGCCCTGGGGGTGTGATTGCCGCAAGGGACGGCTCCAAAGCGTCCCTCCGGAGCAATTGCCAGAGGCTTTCCGGCCCGCAGCCCGGCACCATTGAACCTTTCATCTTTGGCCTGTAAGAGGGTGGCCGACGCACCCGTAGCTCAGCTGGATAGAGCGCTGCCCTCCGAAGGCAGAGGTCACAAGTTCGAATCTTGTCGGGTGCGCCATTTCTTTCAATGGGTTAGACGGAATGGCGCGGCGCTGATAAGCCCGGTTCTCGACTTATCCCAACCCTATCCCGATCACGGCGCAGGTCAGGCGCGAAAAAACCGCCGGTCCCGTTAGGGAACCGGCGGCTTCCTTCACGCGTGGTCAGGCCTGACGGCAGGCAGCAGGGGAATGATGGGGAGGGAACTCCCTTGCTGTCTAATTGCCGCCAAAGCGGGCACGCACGCCGAAATAGATGGCCCGGCCGATGATCGGGGCCTCATCCTTGAAGAAGGAAGTGTGCCGGCGGCCCGCTTCATCGAGCAGGTTGCGGCCCTTCAGATAGAGCGAAGCGTCCAGCCCCTCGAAGGGGAGGGCATAGCTGGCATCAAACGAGACCAGATCATACCCGCTGGTTTCGCTTTCGGCCTCGGCAACGCGGTTCTGGGCATTCACGCGCAGATAGTCGGCGCGCAGCGAGAGATCACCCAGCCGGGTGGAGGCCCCCAGGCCGTAGCGCCAGGGCGAGATACGCGGCAGGTCGCCGCCATCACGCAGCGAGCCGCGTACATAGTCAGCCGTGAAGTGCAGGGTGACGGGCATATCGCCTTCCACCACCTCCCAGCTGCCACCGAGCTCCGCACCATAGAAATGGGCATCGTCCTGCTGGTTGAAGACCAGCTGGTTGCGTAGGCGGCAAAGACCGCCATCACCCGGCAGACAGCCCGCAGCCGCGCCTTCGCCTTCCCGGTTGCCGATATCGTTGACGAAGACCGGATTGCCCGTGCCGTCATCCTCCGAGGCGAGGAAGATGTAGTTGTCGGCGCGGTTGTAGAAGGCGGTCAGGTCAAAACGCAGCGGGCCGGTATGGCGTTCGATGCTAGCCTCGAAATTGAGATAGCGCTCGGTATCGAGATCAGGATTGCCGACCTCCCACGTGCCTGCCGCTGAGTGACGGCCAAAGGCATAGCGCTGTTCGGGCGAAGGCGTACGCTCGGCGCGGGTCAGGCCGAAGCGCAGGTGATAATCCGGCCCGATATCGATGATCGTCGCTGCGGACAGGCTCACGGCGGTCGTGTTGCGATCCGCAATCTGCTCCGGCTGGGGGAGGAAGCTGCCATCCGGCAGGGTCACGCCCGGCACGCGCGAGGCGATGACGGGATCGCTTTCGCTGCGCGTGTGCTCCACACGTGCGCCCAGCTCGATCACGGCGGGGCCAAAGCGGCGCTCCTCTATCACATAGCCGGCAAAGGTGCGCGTCTGGTTCGGGCGGACATAGAAGCCCCGGTCAGCGCCGCGCGGATCATCGGCGAAGAAATCCCGGTTGGTGAACTGAAGCCCGATCACGCCTTCCCAGCCGGCGACGGGCTCGTGAAGGAGGTCTGCGCGCGCCTCGAACTCCTTGTTCTCGAACGTCGCCTCGACAACGGCCTCCTCGAACGAACCATCTGTACGGCTGAACTCCAGCTCGGTTTCGTCCTGGTCATAGCGGGTCCAGGCCGCCGCCAGGCGGGCCAGGGAGAAGCCGGGCAGCGGATTATTCAGCTCGCTGCGGAAATCGAAGCGCACATAATCCGCCGTGACGCGCTCGATATGGTCAGAGCCATCGCCCCGGATGCGCATGGGATCAAAGACTTCCGGAATGCCGTAATCGGTTGACCAGTAGCTGGCCGACAGAGCCGCAAAACCCCAGTCACCGGCCGAAATGCCCGTCAGCGAGGCGAGCTCGGTCTTGATCGAGCTGTTCTGTAAGCGGCCCTCAAACCCTTCGGTCTGATCGTCTTCCTGGAAGCCATTAATGTCGAAATCATTCGTGCGGCGGATGCCACCGCTGGCCCGCAGGGCGAAGCCGTTGCCGAGCTGATATTCCCCGGTCAGGTCCAGCTGGCGGTCATTACCGTTGGGTGAGTAGCTGGCGTCCATCTCCAGGAAGGGAGAGTCGGCAAAGGTTGGCAGGAAACGCTGGCTGCGCACATTGACGACACCGCCCGCGGCGCCGGACCCGAACATCAAGGTGGTCGGCCCGCGGAAAATCTCGATCTGGCTGGCCCCGCGCGCATCAATGGCCACGGCATGATCCACGCCCTCGCCCGATACGTCCGCCACCGGGAGGCCGTCATCAAGCACCATCACGCGGGAGCCCTGCTGGCCGCGGATCACCGGGCGCCCGACACCGGGGCCGAAATCAGCATTGGTCACACCCGGCATGCCGTCCAGCATCTCGCCCAGCGAACCAGCCATGCGGCGGGCCAGCTCCTCGCCATGGAGCACGCTCACCGGCTGGATCATCTCGTCCACATAGCGCCGGCCGAGCGGACCTGCGGTCACTACGATCCGGTCCAGCGCCGCATCACCGCGCTGCTGGATATTGGCGTCTGCGAGTGCTGCGGGAACAGCCAGCGGGGCAAGAATGGAGGCGGATAGCAAGGTGCGCAAAAGGCGGGAGGAACGCGGCATCGGGAAAGCTCCAATACAGATGGTCGGGGAGTGGCCCTGACAGGGCTCTGAATAAAGTTGCGCAACATTATAACATGACATAGGCACGTCAAGCAGGCGCACTGCTCCGCGCACTTTACTGGCATGTGACGAAATCGGCACCCGCAGCCCGGAGGCCGCATCGGGTGCTGCGAAGGCTGGTTAGGTCTGCCTGGCGGGCTTTTTCGCGGCACGGGCAGAGGAGGGCAGGGCCAGTTCCGGCGCAGCATGTTCGGTGGCGGCGCTGACCGGCAGGTGGCAGGTCACACGGGTGCCGCGGCCGGGCGTGGAATCCAGCTCCACCCAGCCGCCATGCAGGCGCACGATCTCCTTGACCAGTGCCAGGCCGAGACCCGCCCCGGCCCGTGTGGTCGTGCCGCGCTCGAAGCGTTCGAACACGCTGGCCTGCTTGTCCTTGTCGATACCGGCACCATTGTCCGACACCCAGAGCCGCGCCTCCTCGCCCTTCACCTCGGCGCCGACCTCCACCTTGCCACCCTGGTCAACATGATCGAGCGCATTGGTCAGCAGGTTGTAGAGCACCTGTTTCAGGCGCGCGCCGTCGGCCCGGACCGGTCCGGACAGCGTGCCGGACTTGGTTGCCAGCTTGACCCCCGCATGCTCGGCGCGCATCTCCACCAGCCCGGCCGCCTCGCCGATCAGGCTGTCAAAATGCACATCGCCAAGGTCCAGTTCCAGCTGGCCAGCATCGATGGCGGCAATATCGAGAATATCGTCGATCAGCTTGGCCAGCTGGCCTGATGCGGTCTGGATCGCGGCCACCGGTTCCTTCTGGCGCGCGGTGAGTTCCCCGGCGAACCCGCCCGCCAGCAGATCGGCATAACCGCCAATGGTGGTGAGCGGGGTACGCAGCTGATAGCTGACATGGCTGACGAAAGTGGTCTTGATCTTCTCGGAATCTTCCAGCGCCTCGGCCCGCTCGCGCAGGGCGTCCTCCACGCGGCGGCTGTCAGTTATGTCATCCCACGCGATCAGCGTCGCGCCATCAGGCAGAGGCCGGGTCAGCCAGGTCAGGACCGAACCGTCCGAGCGGCGTATCTCGCCTGTCTTGGCCGTGCGCGCCTCCGGGGACGGGTCGGTAATGCGCGCCTTGAGCGTGCCCCAGGCTTCAGGATCGGGATGCAGGGCGTGACACGCCTCGGCAATGGCTGCGAAGCCCGCACCATCCAGCTCTGCCCCTTCAAGCTTCCAGAGTTTTTCAAACGCCGCATTGTGGAGCTGTAGCTGACCATCCGGCCCGAACACCGCGACCGCCTCATGCAGGCGGTCCAGCGTGGCGCGCTGCACCTTGATCAGCGTGTTGTACTGGGCCTGCAGGGCCAGCTGGTCGGTCATGTCCTCGAAAATGAGCAGCACGCCGCCCAGCGGATGGCGCTGGCGGGCCACGCGCAGCGTGCGGCCATCGGGCAGCGGCCAGAGCTCGTCCGGTGTCTCGGTGCCCGGCGGGCGCTCATAATGGGACAGCTCGGCCGTCTTCCATGTCGCGTAATCGGCCGTCGCCGCGATGGGCAACAGCTTGTCCTCACGCAGCCGGTCCATCAGCGTGCCATGGGCAGGGCGTTCATTGAGCACCGCCTCTTCCAGCGAGAACAGGCGGGCAAAGGCGTTGTTGTAGAAGATCAGCCGCTTGGCGCGGTCGAAGATCGCCACCGCCTCGGCCATGTGGTTGAGCGTCTCGTCATGCGCCTCGCGGAAGCGCTTGAGCGCCACGCGCGCTTCCTCGCCCCGCGTGATATCGAACGCCACCCCCGCCGCGCCACCCGAAACCGGGAAGAGCGCGACTTCCATCGCCCGGCGTTCGCCTTTTACGACTGCGCCGCGAATGGCGCTGACCGGCTTGGCCTCTTTGAGCGCCTCTCCGGCCTGCAGCGGAATACCAGCCTCCAGCAATAGCTGGCGCTCTATGACATCCACCGCGCTCTTGCCTTCCACGGCTTCCACATAGGCGTTGTTGACCCAGTGAATGCGGCCGGAAGCAGTCATCCGCCAGGCTGGGAAGGGCGCACGGCCCAACATGTCGAGAAAGGCCAGCGGGTCTTCGGCCACCAGAGAACGGGCTTCTTCCAGCCGCCCGCGCGCACCGGATTCCTCAAGGCCGCGAATGGTGGAATCCGACAGCCAGAGCACAAGCTGCGAACCTGCGGCGCGCCCGTCAGCCTCGATGAAGCGCCCGGACGGGCCGGACAAGGTCAGCGAGAAGGGCTTGCCCTCGGACATGAGGGTGGCCATGCGCTGGCGCAGGTTCGTCTCCTCACCGCCTGCAGAACGGGCCTCGTAATCGGCTATGCCATCAAGAAGCGCCGCTGCCGGATTGGCGTCCTGCATCACGCCGGGGCCAAGATCAGCAAACTGCACCATCGCGGCCAGTGCGGTGGCAGAGCCGTATACGCGCGGATTGGACCAGCCTTCGCCATGGGGTTCAGGCGGGGTCTCCCAGACCAGCACCAGGCCGGGATGGGCACCGAACACACCATCAGCGCGCGCCAGCCGGTCTTCCAGCCATGCTACCCGTCTGCGCCAGTGCGACCGTGCCGAACGCACACCCTCGGTCAGCCGCCACGCCCACACAGCCGTCGCCACCGCGAACGCGACCGCGCCGCCTGTCACGATAAGCGTGGCGAGCTGTACCGGCTCGGCGGCGGCCATCATGGTTAATTCCCCTTCCCTGCCAGCCCCTTGACGGGCGCACGATTGCGGTCAAGGCCCCCTAGCGAATCGGCAGTTTAACGGAAGGTGAATCCGAGCGCGACCATTGCCGGTCAGCGGATTCTCACACGCCCCAGAACGAACTCGAACATCACCGTGCACCCGGTCAGATGGGCGCCCTCGCTCAGCTCAGCGAACTGCCATTGTCGCACGGCATTGCGCGCCTCGGTGTCGAAATAACGCCCCGGCACACCATCCGCGATGCGTACATTCTCCACCGCGCCCGACTGCGCCACATCGAACTGCACGATGGACCAAGCGTGCTCGCCCCGGACCCAGCCCCGGCGGGGATAGTCCGGCAAGGGCGCCTGCAGCGCGCTCAGCGGCTCGCCCTCACAACCCTCGCTGGGCGCGGCGCGGGTAATATTGGGCATTAGCGGCATTTGTGACTGCGGCACGAACGGGCCCCGCTCACGCGGATCACCAATCGGGCTTGGCACGGTGCAGCTGGCCAGAACGGGCAGGGTGGCGAGAAGAACAAGAGCGCGCATGAGCGCACTCTAGACCGCTTGAAACGGCGCGGCACCCGCCTGACGCAGATCGCGCTTGACCCGATATAAAGATATCTTTATACGACTATATGCGCCGATTTAAGCTTCAGCTTGCGGGCGCGGAACAAATGCGGCTAAAGCGAAGCAGGGACAGTGAAAATTCCGCCCGCCGGGCGGCTCGTATCATACAGTCCTTGCCCGTCTTTCAGGCAGAATGGCGCCCGCATTTGCTTTCCGTGCCCCACGGAAAAGGGTTTCGTCATGACCGCCTTCGCCGCTCTCAGCCCCGCCCCCCATGCCGCCATCCGGCCCAATGTGGCCGGCAGGACCATGCGCGCGGTGCTGATCGGTCATGGCGTGGTCGGCGGCGGCGTGGCCGAGCGCCTGCCGGTCGGTGTCGCGCTTCAGGCCATCGTGGTGCGCACGCGCCGCGATGCCTGCCCGAAAGGCGTTCCGGTTTTCACCGACATTGCCGAGGCACTCTCCCTGAAGCCCGATCTGGTGATCGAGGCCCTTCCAGGCGGCGCACTGGCCGAACAGGTCATCGAGCGCGCGGTTGATCAGGGCGCGCACGTAGTATCCGCCAACAAGGCCGTTCTGGCACGCCGGGGCGATCTGGTGGAGACCGCGCGCGCCAAGGGGCGGCGGGTGCTTTACAGCGCTGCAGTGGGCGGCGGCGTGCCGGTGCTGGAAACACTGGCCGCTGCCCGCGGGAAGGGCCGCGAGATCATCGGCGTCAAGGGCGTCGTCAACGGCACCTCCAATTTCGTGCTCGACCGGCTGGCCAGCGGGCAATCGCTGGACGAAGCGGTGAAGGCGGCGCAGGAAGCCGGCTTTGCCGAGGCCGATCCCAGCGCCGATCTGGATGGCGATGATGCGGCGGCCAAGCTCTCGCTCATCGCGCGCACGGCCTGGGGGATTGAGATCGATCCGGACACGATCGCCCGCCAGTCCATCCGCGATCTGGCTCCGGGCTTTGCCGCCAAGGCAGCGCGTGAGGGCCGCAAGCTGCGCCAAGTGGCGCGTCTGGCCCGTTCCGGTGGCGGCGTGCACGCCGCAATCCGCCTCGACCTTGTTGACGCCGACAGCGTGTTTTACCGCACGCGCGATGAAGGCAATGCGGTCGTGATCCAGCTGCAGGACGCGCCGGGCATCGTGCTGACCGGCAAGGGCGCAGGGCGTGTGCCGACAGCGGCCAGCATGATCGGAGACATCAGAAGGCTGCTTGCGGAGCGGCGCTGATGACCAGTGCATCCCCGCTGGAGGCCGAGTGTCCGGCATCTTCCCCTGATATCGTCACCGAGGATCATATCTGTGCGCTGGAGCTGAGCTCCGGCGCGTGGGTGGAGACGCGCGGGCGCGTTTACGGCCCGGTGGGAGCACCTGCCGTGATCGTGCTGGGCGGTATTTCGGCCCATCGTTTCCTGCTGGGCGATCATGCCGAGCGGGAAGGCTGGTGCCCGGGCGTGGCCGGACCCGGCCATGCGCTTGACCCGCTGGAAACCCGCCTGCTGGCGTTCGACTTTCTGGCCGAAGAGGTTGCGCCCTTTCCCACAGTGGATGATCAGGCCGAGGCCCTGCTGGCGCTGGCCGATGCGGCCGGCATTGACCGCTTCCGCGTGGTGGGATCGTCCTATGGCGGCATGATCGCGATGGCGCTGGCTGCGAAAGCCGGCGCGCGTGTGACACGCCTTGACGTGCTGTGCGCGGCTGACCGGCCGCACCCGATGAGTACCGCCTTAAGGGCAATCCAGCGCGATATCGTGCGCTTCGGCCTTTCGCGCGGTGATGGCGCCGGCGGCGTTGATCTGGCCCGGCGCATTGCCATGACGACCTACAGGACGGCTGATGAGTTTGCCGCACGCTTTCGCAACCCCGAGCCCGGCTCGCGCGATGGCGACGGTGTGGAAGCATATCTGGCCGCGCGTGGCGGCGATTATGCCGCCCGCACCCGCCCGGAGCGTTTTCTGGCGCTATCGCATTCCATGGACGCGGTGGCGGTGGATGTCAGCGCGATCAGCGCGCCGACACGCCTTCTCGCGGTCGACGAAGACCGGCTGGTGCCGGCAAGCGATATCGCTGATCTTGCCGGGCGTATTCCCGGCGCGCAGCTGACCCGCATTTCCAGCCTCTACGGCCATGACGCCTTCCTGAAGGAGACAGGCAAGGTCAACGCCTTCCTGAAAGCCCCATGAGCGAGAAGGATCACACACACGGCCTTGCCACGCGCGCAGCGCGCGCCGGTATCAATGCCGATCCCGGCCATGAGGGCGTCGTCGCCCCGATCAGCGTGGCAGCGACCTATGTGCGCGCCGAGGCGGGCCGTCCCGGCGCATTTGATTATGCGCGCACGTCAACGCCGACGCGCGCTCTGCTGGCGAAAGCGGTCGCGGAGCTGGAAGGGGCGGCCGGGGCCTGCCTTACTGCTTCGGGCATGGCGGCCATAGACCTGCTGCTCAATGATCTGCCGCCGGGCGCGCGTGTAGTAGCCGCCCATGACTGCTATGGCGGCACGCAGCGCCTGTTCAACGCCCGCGCCGCCCATGGCCGGTTCGATCTGGTCTATGCCGATGCGACCGACACACAAGCGCTGAAAGCCGCGCTGCAACCGGGGGCGGTGCTGCTCTTTCTGGAGACGCCCTCCAATCCCCGCCTGCGGATCACCGATCTGGAAAGAGCCGCGGCGCTTGGCCGGGCGGCGGGCGCGCTGGTGGCGGTGGATAACACCGTCCTCTCTCCGGCCCTGCAGCGCCCGCTGGCGCTGGGCGCCGACGTGGTGGTGAGCTCGCTGACCAAGCTGATCAACGGCCATTCCGACATGGTGGGCGGCGCGCTGTGTGCGGCCTCTCCTGAAGCTCATGAGCGCTATCACTGGTGGATGAATGCCGCGGGGACAGGGCTTGGCGCGTTTGATGCGTTTCTCGCCATGCGGGGGCTGCGCACCTTGCCGCTGCGCGCGAAAGCACAGTCCGCAACGGCGCTGGTGCTTGCGAAGCGCCTCGCGGCGCACCCGGAAGTGACCCGGGTGGACTATCCCGGCCTGCCCGGTCATCCCGGCCATGAAATCGCGGTGCGTCAGCAATCGGGCTTCGGGCCGTTATTGGCACTGGAGATCAGGAGCGATGCGCGCGCCTTTGTGAAGCGGCTGGAGCTGTTCACCCTCGCCCAGTCGCTCGGTGGCGCGGAGAGCCTTGTGTGCATTCCGGCCCTGATGACTCATGCCGCCATGACGCCGGAAGCGCGCGCGGGCGCAGGCATAAGCGATACGCTGGTCAGGCTGTCGGTGGGACTGGAAGATGAGGGCGATCTCTGGCGCGATCTCGACGCGGCCCTGAAAGCCGTCTGACCTGAAGGCTGGCTAGCGCCGGAAGGTCAGCGAGAAGGCGGCAAAGTCCTCGGCCGTGTCCCAGGACTGGGCCGGCATGGACCAGCTGGTTTCCCGGCGGACATAGGCCAGTGAGAGATCCGCGCCGTAAAGCCGCATTGCAAGACCGGCCTGCGCATCGCCCACCATGGCGTAAGGCTGGAGAGTCAGCGCCGAGCGCAGATCAAAGCGCTGGCCCGGTTCGATGATCACCGCCTGGCGGTCTGCACCGGCAAAGAACCACCAGCCGCTGCGCGCATCGTCACTGCTATCGAGATACTGGCCGAGCCGGATGGTGGCACCAAACTCGGTTGCCGAACCCTGGTCGCCCATCGCCAGACCGGCGCGCGGGCGGATGCCGACATCCAGCCCGTCAACACCGCCATAGCTGTCAAACCGGCCTTCATAGCGCAGGGCGACGGAACGGTGGCGGTCACGCTGGGCGGAGAAAGCCCAGGCCGGCATATCGATGCCATCAGGCGTCAACGCCGCGGTGATCGCATTGGGCCGTTCGCTGTCGAGCACCGAAACGGTGACATAGCCGCCGCTGGCGGTGCGGGCGATGACCGCCTGAGGCGCGGAAAACACGCCCAGCGAGCGGCGCACCGTTATCGGCGCCCGGCTGGTCAGCACATTGCGGGCGATGAAGGAGGCGTCACCGGCAGTCGAATCACCAATACGCCAGCCCTCTTCGCCTTCGGCCCACATGAAGCCAATCGACGGAAGCGGAGCATCGGCCGTTTCTTCCAGCAGGGGCGCAATGATCAGATTGTCCGGCTCGATCGCGGGAAGCTCGCTCTGCGCGAGCGCAGGACCGGCAAGGAGCGCAATTATCGCAGCGACCGGTCCGGCACTGGCCAGACGGCGCTTGGCACTCCAGAGACGGGTCCGTGTTGTGGTCACGATGGCGCTCCCCAGGCCGTTGTCGTCACCTTGAATACGCAAAAGCAGTATAGCGCGTTCCGCGTCTTGTTGCCTTACTTTTCGGCCAGCCGGGCTTAACGTGCGATGAACGCACAAATCCTCATTTTAACACAAAGGGTTGCACGCGAAGAGCAGGACAACCGGGCTTTTCCGGCCCGGTTGTCCTGGCTGACCGGCCTACTGGCAGGCCAGACATTCCTCATATTCGGTACGCACGGCCGCCTGCATGGCGCTGTCCATGCCATCCTTGCCTTCGGCGCCGGCAAAGGCGGTGCGCTGAACCGATTTGGAGCGGCAGTAATAGAGCGACTTGATGCCCTTTTCCCACGCCGTCCAGTGCAGCATGTGCAGGTCCCACTTATCGACATCACCCGGCAGGAAGATGTTCAGCGACTGGGCCTGACAGATAAAGGGCGTACGGTCACCGGCATGCTCGATCACCCAGCGCTGGTCGAGTTCGAAGGCGGTCTTGAACACGTCCTTCTCGTCCTGGCTGAGCGCGTCGAGATGCTGGACAGAGCCCTCATGCTCGAGGATGGAGTTCCAGGTGGCGGGCGTGTTGATGCCCTTCTCCTCAAGGAGTTTTTCCAGATAGGGGTTCTTCACCGTGAAGGAGCCCGACAGCGTCTTGTGGGTGTAGACGTTGGCCGGAATCGGCTCGATGCCGGCACTCGTCCCGCCACAGATGATCGAGATCGACGCTGTCGGCGCAATGGCGAGCTTGTGGGAGAAGCGCGCCTTGATGCCGCTTTCGGCTGCATCCGGGCAGGCCCCGCGCTCTTCGGCGAGTTTCACCGATGCCCGGTCCGCACCCTGGCGCAAATGCTTGAACAGCTTGCGGTTCCAGCTGGCCGCCATGGCCGATTCAAACGGAATATTGAGCGCCTGCAGGAAAGAATGGAAGCCCATCAGGCCAAGGCCGACAGAGCGTTCGCGCCAGGCCGAATAGGTGGCGCGGTCCATCTCGTCCGGCGCGCGGTCGATGAAGTCCTGCAGCACATTGTCCAGAAAGCGGAACAGATCCTCGATGAAGAGCGGATCGTCCTTCCACTCCAGGAATTTCTCCGCATTGACCGAGGACAGGCAGCACACCGCCGTGCGGTCGCGCCCGAGATGGTCGACGCCGGTCGGCAGCATGATTTCCGAGCACAGATTGGACTGGCGCACTTTCAGGCCCAGCTTCTTCTGGAAGGCCGGCAGGGCGTTGTTCACCGTATCGGAGAAGATGATGTAGGGCTCGCCGGTCTGCAGGCGCAGTTCCAGGATTTTCTGCCAGAGCTTGCGCGCGGAGACGGACTTCACCACCTCGCCCGATTTCGGAGAGATGAGCGGGAAATCGGCGTCTTCGCGCACCGCTTCCATGAACTCATCGGTGATGTTGAGGCCGTGATGGAGATTGAGGCTCTTGCGGTTGAAATCGCCGCTGGGCTTACGGATCTCAAGGAATTCCTCGATCTCGGGATGGTGGATGTCCAGATAGACAGCCGCCGAACCGCGGCGCAGCGAGCCTTGAGAAATCGCGAGGGTCAGCGAATCCATCACGCGGATGAAGGGGATGATGCCCGAGGTCTGCCCGTTCTGGCCGACCTTCTCGCCGATGGAGCGAACGCTGCCCCAATAGGTGCCGATACCGCCGCCATTGGAGGCCAGCCACACATTCTCCGTCCAGGTGGAGACGATATCGTCGAGCGAATCACCCACCGAGTTCAGGAAGCAGGAAATCGGCAGACCGCGCTCGGCCCCGCCATTGGAGAGAACCGGCGTGGCGGGCATGAACCAGAGCCGCGACATGTAGTCGTAAAGCCGTTGGGCATGGGGCAGATCGTCAGCGTAGGCGATGGCCACGCGCGCAAACATGTCCTGATAGGATTCGCCCGGCAGCAGATAGCGGTCAACGAGCGTCTTCTTGCCGAAATCGGTCAGCAGCGCATCGCGCGACGGATCGGTCTTCACGCTCTCCACAAGGCGCAGGGTAACGGCCTTGGGTTTGCCGCGTCGCGAACGCTGCGCGCCTTGCGTGGCGGTGCCGGACATCGGGGCAGAGTCAAACGGCGTCATGATGCAAACCGCTCCTTGATAACAGGGCGCAAAAGTCCTTGGCGCAGGGCCAGTGAAAAGCGCGCTGCCTTAACAGAATCCTATACATGCTGTGTGGCTTCCCCCGGAAACCGCAACATATAGTGCTGAGGGTCCTGCCAAGCGTCAACGCCCCTAAAGCGTCCGGAGCCAACTTTTTAGTTAACGAACCCTTACCACAAACCGGTCCGTAGCCGGACTCTTTAACGCTTTCGGGGCGATAGCCCTGCTGACATTAAATGTGGAAATCGCAGCGGCCGCACGAAACCCGTCTCACCCCAGATTCAGCAGTTCGGGATCGCCCCCTTGCGCGGAGATATTCACCGTGACGACCCGCTCTGCGGCGAAACGGTAGAGATAGTGCGGTCCCCCGGCTTTCGGGCCCGTCCCGGACAGGCCCTCGCCGCCGAAGGGCTGCACCCCGACGACCGCACCGGTCATGTTCCGGTTCACATAAGTATTGCCCGCCGGAACGGCCTCGCGGACCGAATCAAGAAATCGCTGGAGACGCGAATGCACACCCAGCGTCAGCCCATAGCCCTTGGCGGCGAGTGCGCGGGCGAGCCTCGGCAACTCCGAGCGCTTGTAACGTACAACATGGAGTATGGGGCCGAACACCTCGCGCTCCATCGTGTCGATGGATCTGAGCTCGACCAGAAGCGGAGCGAAGAAATGTCCCTTGCCCGCCACATCCGGCGCCATGGGCGCGCGATGCAGGATCGTCGCTTCGGCCTCCATGCGGGCTTCATGGGCTTTGAGCATGGCCAGCGCATCCTCGTCGATAACCGGGCCGACATCGCTCGCCGGATTGGCCGCATCGCCGATATCGAGCGCATCCATCGCGCCTTTCAGGCCCTCGATCAGGCTGTCTGCGGTTTCATTCGGCACGAAGAGGATGCGCAGGGCCGAGCAGCGCTGACCCGCCGAACCGAAGGCGGAAACGATCACATCATCGATCACCTGCTCTTTCAGGGCCGAGGTATCGACGAACATGGCGTTGAGCCCGCCCGTCTCGGCAATCAGCGGCAGGATCGGACCGTCACGTTCCGCCAGCGTCCGGTTGATGATCCGCGCGACGTCGGTGGAGCCGGTGAAGGCGACACCTGCCAGCAGCGGGTGGCTGGTCATCATCGCGCCGACCTTGCCATCACCGGGCACCAGCTGGAGCACGTCTTTGGGAAGGCCAGCCCTGAAGAAGAGCTTTACGGCTTCACAGGCGACCAGCGGCGTCTGCTCTGCGGGCTTGGCCACCACTGTATTGCCCGCTGCCAGCGCGGCCGCGAGCTGACCTGTAAAAATTGCCAGCGGGAAGTTCCACGGGCTGATGCAAGCAAAGACACCCTTGCCCGCCAGCTCGAGATGATTGGTTTCCCCCGCCGGCCCGGGAAGCCGGTCCGCATGGCCGAACTTGGTCTCGGCCTCGGCTGCATAATAGCGCAGGAAATCGACCGCCTCGCGCACTTCTGCCACGCCATCACCCAGCGTCTTGCCCGCCTCGCGGGTCAGGATCGCCATGAAGCGCGGCGTCTCTGCCTCCAGGGCGTCCGCCATCTTGCGCAGAATGGCTGCGCGGGCCGGGCCGCCCTTGCCGTCCCAGCCCTCAAACGCCTCGTGAGCGGTTTCAAAGGCGGCATTGACCATCGCCTCATCGGCTTCACTGACCTTGCTTACGATAACAGAGAGATCGGCAGGTGAGACGAGCTCGCGGGTGCTGCCCGCCTTCTCCTTGCCGGCAATGAGCGGACCGCAGCTGTGCGGCATGGCCTTGTCGAAAATGGCTTGCGCGCTGGCGAGCTCTGCCCGCACGCGCGCCTGGGTGAGGTCGGTGCCCTTGGCGTTCATTCGGGCAGGTCCGTAAATCTGGGGCGGAGCGGCGATGAAGGGGTGGCGGTCAATACTGTCCGCACCCTCGAACGGTCCGCGCGCTACATCGGCAGCCGGCACGTCCGGATCAAGAAAAGAGTGGACGAAGGAGGTATTCGCCCCGTTCTCCAGCAGCCGGCGCACCAGATAGGGCAGCAGATCCTCATGGCTGCCGACGGGCGCATAGACGCGCACCGGTCTTAAGTCGAACGCGTCCGCTGCCGCGTTGTAGAGCGGCTCGCCCATGCCGTGCAGGCGCTGAAACTCGTAGGCATCATTGCCGAGTTCCGCCGCGATCTCGCGCACGGCACACAGCGAATGCGCGTTATGGGTCGCAAACTGGGGATAGATGCTGGCCGGCTCTGACAGGAGTGCGCGGGCACAGACGAGATAATTGAGATCGGTCGCGGCCTTGGTGCTCCAGACCGGGAAATCCGGCCAGCCATTCATCTGGGCAAACTTGATTTCGGTATCCCAGTAGGCGCCCTTCACGAGGCGCACCATGAGCCTGCGCCCGCTGGCGCGGCCGAGCTCCGCCAGCTTCGCGATCACGCCCTGAGCGCGCTTCTGATAGGCCTGCAGGGCCAGTCCGAGCCCGTTCCAGCCCGAGAGCGAGGGTTCGTGCGCCAACTGCTCCAGGATCATCAGCGAGATGACGAGCCGGTCTGATTCTTCAGCATCAAGACAGAAGCCGATATTGGCCGCCTTGGCGGCCTCGGCCTGTTCTAGCACTTTGGGATAGAGTTCGGTCCAGAGCCGGTCGCTTTTCAGCACGTTATAGCGCGGGTGCAGGGCGGAGAGCTTGACCGACACCCCGTCCACCGCCTCCACCGGCCCGTCCTGCCGGGCAGCGGCCACGGCGGCGATCGCATCCATATAGCGCTGGTGATAGCGCGCCGCGTCATGGGCCGTGCGCGCGCCCTCACCCAGCATGTCGAACGAGAAAAGCGGATAATGGCCAGCCGGCACTTTCCAGCCATGCCCGCGCCGAATCGCGGCCTTGATGTTGCGGCCCAGCACGAACTGTTCGCCCAGAATGCGCATGGCCTGACGGGTGGCGGCCCGGATGACCGGCTCGCCCACCCGGCCTGCCACGGCGCGGAAATAATCGCCCGGATCCTTACGTGCTGCCGGGTCCACTTCCATCAGCGAGCCCGACAGCATGAGGCCCAGCGTAGAGGCATTGACCAGCCAGTTCTCCGACTTCCAGGCATGTTCGCCCCACGCGCCCGACCCGATCTTCTCCGCAATCAGCGCATCGGCGGTCTTGGCATCCGGCACGCGCAGCAGCGCTTCGGCCAGACACATCAGGGCGAGACCTTCCTTGTTGGAGAGGCCAAACTCCTGAAGGAAGGATTCCATCAGCCCGGTCTGCCGGGTGGAGGTGCGGGCGCGCTCAACCAGATCGATCGCCGCTGCAGACACCCTGGAACGCGCCTCGGGCGACAGGCCCGCTGCCTTGTTCAGCGCCTTTACCCGCTCGCCTTCGGGGGCAAACTTCCCATCATCCAGCCCGTCCCAGTCCAGCAACGGCACGGCAGGGGCGATAGCAGCGGGGCGGGCCATGAGCAGTCTCCATGTGAAGGCTCGATACAGCACAGGGACATTGGCCATATCGGACGCGTCCGGGCAAGGCGGGAGCACTGCTGCCCTTCGCTATCGGGGAAAAACGCGCTAAGAGGCACGGCTTTATCGGCCTGCCCTGCCCCGCAATCCGGAGTGGAAGATGGACAATACGCCCTTGCGCATACTGCTGGTTACCGATGCCTGGGAGCCCCAGGTGAACGGTGTGGTGCGCACGCTGGCGCGTACGGTGGATGAGTGCCGGGCCATGGGCCATGAGGTGGAGATCATCCATCCGGGGCTCGGCTTCAGGACCATCCCCCTGCCCACCTATCCCGATATCAAGCTGGCGCTTGGCGCGCGCGAAGATCTCGAAGCACGCTTCAAGGCGTTCGAGCCGGAAGCCATCCACATCTCCACAGAAGGCACGCTGGGCCATGTCGCGCGGCGCATCTGCCTGAACTGGAAGCTGCCTTTCACGACAAGCTACCACACCCAGTTCCCCGAATATGTGCACGCCCGCTTCCCCTTCATTCCGCTCGCGGCGGGCTATGCCTTCATGCGCCGTTTCCACAATGCCGGTAACGGCATCATGGTCGCGACTGAAACGGTCCGCCAGACGCTGGAAAAGCGCGGCTTCAACAATCTCTCGCCCTGGTCGCGCGGCGTCGATACCGAGCAGTTCCACCCCTCGAAGCGCGGGATTGATGGCGGGGTTTACAAGGATCTGCCCAAACCGGTTTTCGCCTATGTCGGCCGGGTGGCGGTGGAGAAGAATATCGAGGCCTTCCTTGATCTCGATCTTCCCGGCTCCAAGATCGTGGTCGGACCGGGCCCACAGCTGGAAGAGCTGAAACGCAAGTACCGGAATGTGCACTTTACCGGCGGCAAGTCCGGCGACGAGCTGGCGCAGCATTTTGCCGACGCCGATGTGTTCGTCTTCCCCAGCTTCACCGACACGTTCGGCCTTGTCATCCTGGAGGCCATGGCCTGCGGCACGCCGGTGGCGGCCTTTATCGCGCCCGGCCCGAAGGACATCATTCCCGGCTCCAACGCCGGCGTGATCTCGGACGACCTGAAAGAGGCCTGCCTGAAAGCGCTGGAGATCAGCCGCGAAGATGCACGCGCCTTTGCCGAAAAGAACTCCTGGAGGGCCTGTACGGAGCAGTTCGTGGCTAATCTGAAGCCCCAGCCCCGCCCGGAGCGCAAGCGCTTCTGGCGGCGGCTGAGGCGGCTCAGGCGGCGGGGTTAGAGCGCCAGCCGCACCCGCGTCATGCCCTCACGCCCCAGACGCTGGAGGGCGGCATCGAGGCTCTCATGGGGACCGGGAACGAGATCGGCATCGAACAGGCCCGGGCGGCGATCCTGCAGGACCAGCGGCAGGCCGGTGCGCACACGGGTAAAGAAGCCGGCATTGACGGCCTCACCCTCTTTCCGGCGCACATCTTCGATCACCTCGATCCCGGCTTCGCGCAGCATGGCCACGCCGCGCCCGGAGACACGCGCATCAGGATCTGTGCAGGCTATGAATACGCGCGCCACGCCCGCCTTGATGAGCGCTTCTGCGCAAGGCGGGGTGTGGCCGTGATGGGAGCAGGGCTCCAGCGTGACATAGACATCTGCGCCGCGCGCGGCCTCTCCAGCCGTCTCCAGCGCCTGCGCTTCGGCATGGGGACGCCCCCCCGGCGCGGTCACAGCGGTCGCAATCACCCGGCCTTCTTTGGCGATAACGCAACCGACAGACGGATTCGGCGCGGTAGTACCAAGCCCGGAAAAGGCGCGAGCCAGCGCCACATCCATCAGGCGCAGATCATTGGCTGTCAGCGCGCCGGACATGGGGGCAGGGCTTCGGCGCGGGCTTCATCGAGATAACGCGCCGATACGGGCGTCAGGCCATCGAGCTCGATCAGCAGCGGATTGCCGGTCGGTACTTCGACTTTGAGGATATCGCCATCACTGACGTCAAACAGGATCTTGACCAGCGCGCGCAGCGAATTGCCATGGGCGGAAATCAGCACGCTCTCCCCGCCCTTCAGGCGCGGCGCAATGTGCGTATCAAAGCAGGGCTGCACCCTTACAAGTGTCTCTTTCAGGCTTTCCGTGGCGGGCAGGAGCGCGGGATCAAGCCCGGCATAGCGCGGGTCGTGTGAGGGGTGACGTTCGTCAGAGGGGTCAAGCGGGGGCGGCGGCACATCAAAGGAGCGCCGCCAGACCAGCACCTGATCCTCGCCGTGGGCCGCTACTGTCTCGGCCTTGTTCAGACCCGTCAGCGCGCCGTAATGGCGTTCATTTAGCCGCCAGTCATTGATCACCGGCGTCCACACCCGGTCCATCGCCTCCAGCCCCAGCCAGACCGTGCGGATGGCGCGTTTGAGATAGCTGGTGAAGACGATATCGGGCGCAAAGCCTTCCGCCTTCATCAGCTCCCCGCCCCTGCGCGCTTCGCCCTCGCCGCGTTCGGTGAGATTGACATCCACCCAGCCGGTAAACCGGTTTTCCAGATTCCACTGGCTCTGGCCATGACGGGTTAGAACAAGGCGGGTCATCGGCGCTCCTTGGCATGATGGGCACGGACTGTCAGCAGCGCATAGCGTGGCCGGGCGGGTTTGGCCACCGGCAAGCCCGGTTCACCGGCACAAATGCCACACCTTAACGCAAAGTAAGCAGGACGGACCCGGCCTGCGGCTTGCATGGTCGGGCACCCAGGCGCAAAGTGTGCGGCCAAAAGACAGGCAATGTCTGGCGGCCGCGCAAGAAAAGCGCGCTGCAGACGAGGCAGACACGAGAAGCGAGGGGGGACGCCGGCATGATCCGCAAGACCGTGACCCCGGCCAATGGAGACGAGGCCGCATTGCTCGACAGGCTGGTTGCCAGCTTCACCGAGGAACTGGCCGCCCGCACCAGCGAGTGCATGTTCTATATGAGCGAGCCGGGGCTGGATGAGCAGGTGCGCATTATCGAGACCGAGACCCAGGAAACGCTGGACCGGTTCATCGCCTTCGTTGCGCCGCATCTGGGTGGCCACGTGCTCTGACCTGCCGCTCTGACGGGTGGAAAACCCGTCCGCTCACTGCTAAAGCGCTCAAGGCGCGCCAAACTCCCGCGCGCGGCCAGAATGAGCGTTCCCCATGTCCGACACTGACCGCCTCGTGCGCCAAACGGCCCGTCTGGATACCGGCCGTCTGCTGGAGGCCATGCGCCGCACGCTGAAGATCGAGCGCGACGGGCTGCAGCAGCTGGAAGCATCGCTGGATGAAAGCGCGGTCGCTGTGGTGTCGGTCCTGGCCACGCTGAAGGGCCGGCTCATCTGCGCAGGAGTCGGCAAATCCGGCCATGTGGCGCGCAAGATCGCAGCCACGCTCGCTTCCACGGGCACCCCGGCCCAGTATGTCCACCCGTCTGAAGCGAGCCATGGTGATCTCGGCATGATCACGGCAGGCGACGCGGTGCTGGCGCTGTCCAAATCCGGCGAGACGCGCGAGCTGGGTGATCTGACCGCCTATTGCCGCCGTTTCGGCGTGCCGCTGATCGCGCTGACCGCAGGCAGGGACAGTGCGCTGGCCAAGGCCGCCGACCATGTACTGCTCATCCCCAATGCGCCCGAGGCGGCAGGCGAGACGCGCGCGCCGACCACCTCCACCACCTTGATGATGGCCTATGGCGATGCGCTGGCCGTGGCCCTGATCGAGGCGCGCGGCTTTACCGCAGCCGATTTTGCCACCTTCCATCCCGGCGGCACGCTGGGCGCGGCTTTCCTCAAGGCCCGTGACCTGATGCACACCGACGCGCCGCTGGCCAGCGAAGGCACGCTGATGGCCGAGGCCCTGATCACGATCAGCGCCAAGGGGTTTGGCTGTATCGGCGTCACGAGCCCGGCCGGAGCGCTCAACGGCATCATCACGGACGGAGATCTGCGCCGCCACATGGCCGCAGACCTGACCGCGCGCACGGTGGAATCGGTCATGACGCCCTCGCCCATCACGATCGGGCCGGACGCGCTGGCCGCCGATGCGCTGCGCCAGATGACAGCCGGAGAACGCAAGATCCTCGCCCTGTTTGTCTGCGACGAGGCCAGCAAGCCGCTCGGCATTCTCCATATCCACGACCTTCTGCGGGCCGGGCTGAGCTAGGGCTCGGGCCTGATAACGCTTGATTCCGCCGGGCGGGAATGTTTCCTGCCGCGTCACCGACCTTATCAGAACGGGTATTCCTGATGACCGACAGCTTCCGCCCGCGCGCAGACCTCAAACCCAATAGCTGGGATTTCGAGACACAGGCCCTGATAAAGCCAACAGGCTTTCGCGAGTATGATGCGCGCTGGTGGTTCGGCCATCCCGGTTCCGACAAGGCGCCCGAGCTCAATCTTTATGGTGTGCAGGCGCTAGGGCTGGGCCTCGGCACGCTGATGCACGAGCTGTCCGTGCCGCCCCTTATCGTCACCGGCCATGATTTCCGCAGCTATTCCCTCTCGGTGAAGCAGGCGCTGGAAGTGGGCCTGATGCAGGCCGGGATCACGGTGCACGATATCGGCCTTGCGCTTTCGCCGATGGCCTATTTCGCCCAGTTTGACCTCGATGTGCCCGCCGTTGCCATGGTCACGGCCAGCCATAACTCGAACGGCTGGACCGGTGTGAAGATGGGCGTGGAGCGCCCGCTGACCTTTGGCCCGGACGAGATGAGCCGTCTTAAAGCCATCGTACTGGACGGCCTTGGCAAGGCCCGTCCGGGCGGCGGCTATGTCCGCGAGCATGGCGTGCGTGAGCGCTATATCGCCGATCTTGTTGGGGACTTCCGGGCCACCCGCAAACTCAAAGTGGTCGCTGCCTGCGGCAATGGTACGGCTGGCGCGTTTGCGCAGGACGCGCTGGAGGCGATGGGTGTGGAGGTGGTGCCGCTGGATTGCGAGCTGGATCACACCTTCCCGCGCTATAATCCGAACCCGGAAGACATGAAGATGCTGCACGCGCTGGCCGAAGCCGTGCGCGAGCACAAGGCCGATGTCGGCCTTGCCTTTGATGGCGACGGAGACCGCTGCGGCGTGGTCGATAATGAGGGTGACGAGATTTTCGCCGACAAGGTGGGGCTGATGCTCGCCCGTGATCTATCGGCCCGCCACAGGAACGCAACCTTCGTCGTCGACGTGAAATCGACCGGACTCTATGCGACTGATCCGGTGCTGAAAGAAAACGGCGCGACGACCGATTACTTCAAGACCGGCCATTCCTACATCAAGCGCCGCTCTCACCATCTGGGGGCCCTGGCCGGTTTTGAGAAGTCCGGCCATTTCTTCCTGCAGCCGCCTGTCGGGAAGGGCTATGATTGCGGGCTGACAGCAGCGCGCTGTGTCATTGCCATGCTGGACGGCAACCCGGACAAGTCCATGGCCGATCTCAAACGCGACCTGCCGGTCAGCTATGGCTCGCCCACCATGTCGCCCTCCTGCCCGGACGAGGTGAAGTACGACGTCGTTGACCGCATCATCGCGAATTTCAACGCGAAGAAGGAGGCGGGCGAAAAGGTCGCCGGGCGTGAGATTGCCGATATCAACACGGTCAATGGCGTGCGCTTTACCTTCGCGGACGGGGCGTGGGGCCTGATCCGGGCTTCTTCCAACACACCCAACCTGGTTGTGGTGGTGGAAAGCCTGTCGTCGACGGATGATGTGCGCGCTATTTTTCGCGCCATCAAGGACGAGCTTTCAAGCCATCCGGAAGTCGGCAGCTTCGATCAGGAGATCTAGGCTGTAGCAGCCTAGTCCGTTATCGAGCCGAGCGTGAACAGGGTCACGCGGATCGAGATCGCGCGGGATTCACCCAGATTTCCGATATCGAAGTCGCGCGCGTCGTAGACGATGCGCACATCGGTGCATTCATCACGATAGATGAGGCTCAGATCCTGACGCCGGGTGACGCCGCGGCCCAGATCGCGCGTGCCGCGATAGCCGACATACCAGTTGTCCGCCAGCTGCAGGCTGCCGCGAACGGTCATGGATTCGCGCACCGGGCTGACCACGCTGACATCGTCCACTAGCGAGTAGGTCACGCTGGCAGTGACACGCCAGGCGGCCACCGTGGAGTAAAAGTCCACCCGGTTGGTTTCGCCAGTAACGCTGTCGAGGCGCGCCTGCGTACCCATCGTGAACATGTCACCGAAATTCACGTCGAGATTGGCCACCCAGTCGGACTCTTCAGCGTCAAGGCCGGAACCCGGCCCGAACGAGGCATCGCCCGCAATACGGTAGCTGCGCCCGGCAAAGGCGGTGACATCCGGCAGAACGGGCGTGGCGGTGTGAAAGCTGGCTGTCAGACCGGCATTCACGCGCGTGCCCTCCTCCCAGATATCGTAGCCGTTGGAACGGTTGCGGGCGAACAGGTTGGTCGCGTTCAGCTCCAGCCCCACGCTATCCTCACCCGGCGCAATCGCGTCGGCATCAACGCCGGTGGACGCGACCAGCTGCACGCGCGGGGCCAGCACGATATCGCCCCAGGCCCCAGGCCGCACGAACGGCCAAGAAATATCCATCCCCGCGCTGGCCAAGGAGCGGTCAAACTCGATCGTCTCGGTATTGCCGCCGCTGGTGACGGTATAGCGGTAAAGATCGCCGCGAGCGGTGGCGAAGGGTATGGCCCTGACCCCGCCAGGCAGGGTGAAGGCTCTCGACCAGTCGATCTGGCCGGTCGCGCGGGCATAGTCCTCGCCGATATCGCGGGTGAACCAGACGCCGGACCCTTTCAGATTGAAATTGCCTGCCCAGGCCGGCAGCGGCACGCGGTATTCTGCTTCCACCATCGGCGCGATGAAGGGCAGGGTGGAGTCGCTTACATTGCGCCGCAGGGACTGGAAGCGGATGGTCGAGGCGTTGAAGAAATACCGGTCCGTGCGGCCCAGCACGAAGGCCTCGCTCGGCAGGATGCGGCGCCGGTTGAGGCGGCCCAGCGTCGAGCGCCGGTCCATCTCGCCCAACAGGCCGTAGCGGTTGAGATAGAGCGGATCACTGACCTGCTGGATGTTGAAGCCCCAGCGCCAGTCACGCGTGATGTCAAACCCGCCGCTGGCCATGAGATGGCCGCGCCATTCCTGGTCACCGAACCGGCCATCGCGGTCGAACTCGGTCTCGTTGGTGAAACTGCCCCGCAGGCGCATTTCACCAGACCAGAAGCGCCGCCGGTAATCGAAGCGCACGATCGGATTGTAATTGGCCATGTATTTCGGGGCGATCACCACATCATGATGGGGGGATATCGCCCAGTAATAGGGCTGCTGGTAGGAGAAACCCAGCCGGTTCGAGAGATCGACGGACGGGATCAGGAAGCCCGATTTGCGCGGCGCGGACGGGTCGGCATGGGCAAAGGCCGGCGAATAGATAATCGGCGCACCCAGCACTTCCAGCCGGGCGTCGCGATAATAGATCATCTCCGACTCAGGGTCCTGCGTCACCTCGCTCGCGGCGATGCGCCAGGTCGGACGGCGCGAGCCGTCCTCGCAGAGATTGCACGCCGTGTAATAGGCCCGGATCAGGTTCACCACGCCCGTGGGACGGCGCACCGCATAGGCGGAGGCCGCGCGTCCATTGCTTTCCAGCAGCATCGCAAAGCCGGTCGCTATGCCCTCTGTCCAGTTATTGGCCAGTTCGATCTCGTCAGCGGTCTGGGCCGACCCTGCCCCGTCATGCAGGCGCACATTTCCGCGCGCAATGACCCGGCCTTCCTCCGTGCGGTACTCCACCTCGTCGGCAAAGAGCAGGCGGTCGCCGGACTGCATCTGCACATTGCCGCGTGCGTAGAGGACCGCGTTCTCGCGGTCCTGCTCGATATCGGCTGCATCGATATAGACGGGATCATCGCTGCGCCCATCGCCCTGCGCGAGCACGGGTTCACCCATCCCCCATAACAGCGCGGCTGCCGCGCAAGCTGTCGTGAACGGCAGCTTCATGCCTGTCCCGCTCCGATCTGACCCCTCGCTTAACCATTGAAGTCCTAGCCTATCGCGCTGGGGGCGTCCATCGGCGCGGCTGCGCCATAACCGGCGCTGTCACAAAAGCTGACCAAGCGTGATCGGCATGGCGCTTGCGTGTCCTGCCTGCGCCTGCCACTAACCGGCCGGAGCAGAGCAGACAGCGGAGCCAACAGGCATGTGCGGCATTGTAGGCGTGGTAGGCCATGACGCGGCAGAAACCTTCATTCTCGACGGCCTGCGCAGGCTTGAATATCGCGGCTATGACTCCGCCGGCATGGCGGTTCTGACGCGCGACGGCGCACTGCACAGGCTGCGCGCCGCCGGCAAGGTGGCCGCGCTGGCCGGGCTGGTGCGCGAAGGGCTGGGCGGGGTCACGGCCATCGGCCATACGCGCTGGGCCACGCACGGCGCTGCCAACGATGCCAATGCCCACCCCCATCAGGCCGGGCGGGTGCTCGTCGTGCACAACGGCATTATCGAGAACTTCAAACCGTTGCGTGAGGAACTCATCGCCGCCGGACGCCAGTTCACCAGCCAGACCGATACCGAGGTTGTGGCCCATCTCATTGACCTTGCGCTGGAGGCAGAAGGCACGCCGGAAAAGGCCCTTGCGGCCGTCCTGCCGCGCCTTGAGGGCGCATTCGCGCTGGGCGTGATGGTAGAAGGCGAGCCCGGCCTGATCCTCGGGGCACGCAAGGGTGCACCTCTGGTCGCCGGTCTGGGGGACAGCGAAGCCTATCTGGGCTCCGACCCGCTGGCCCTGTCCGGGCACGCCCGGCGCATCCTCTTCCTGGAAGACGGGGATATGGCCGTGATCCGCGCCGGAAATGTGAGCGTGCTGGACCGGTCCGGCAAGCCCGCCGACCGGCCTGCCGTACCCGCCGAGACCAGCCACGTGCTGGCCGAGAAGGGCAATCACCGCCATTTCATGGAAAAGGAAATCCATGAACAGCCCGAAGTGATCGGCCGCACCATCTCCCACTATGCCGACACGTTTGATAACGGCGTACGTGCCATTGAGGGGCTGGATTTTTCCGGCGTGTCGCGCCTGCTGATCGTAGGCTGCGGAACCGCGGCCTATGCCGGCGAAATCGCCCGCTACTGGTTCGAAGCCCTTGCAGGACTACCGGTGGCGGTCGATATCGCCTCGGAATTTCGCTATCGCGATCCGGCCTTCCTGAAAGGGGATATGGCGCTGTTCATCTCCCAGTCGGGGGAGACGGCCGATACGCTCGAAGCGCTGCGCCTGTGCGCGAAGGCGGGTCTGCCCACGCTCGCACTGGTCAACACACCCCATTCCACCATGGCGCGCGAAGCCTCGCTTGTGGTCCCGACCCTTGCCGGACCGGAGATCGGCGTGGCGTCCACCAAGGCCTTTACCTGTCAGCTTTCGGCGCTGGCGTGTCTGGCCATACTGGCAGGGCGGCAACGCGGCGCGCTGGACCGGGCAGAAGAAGCCGGCCATGTCGCCTCCCTGCTCTCCGCGCCGGGCCAGATGGTACGCGCGCTGGAAACCGAAGACGCCATCGAGACCCTTGCCCACGAGATCGCCGCTCATCCGACCGTGCTCTATCTGGGGCGCAACCAGTATTACCCGATGGCGCTGGAGGCGGCGCTGAAGCTGAAGGAAATCAGCTATATCCACGCCGAGGGCTATGCCGCAGGCGAGCTCAAACACGGCCCGATCGCTCTTGTGGAGGAAGGTGTGCCGGTCATTGTCATTGCGCCGCACGATGCCCTGTTCGACAAGACGCGCTCCTCCATCCAGCAGGTCGCTAGCCGCGGCGCCCATGTCATCGCGATCACCGATCCGGAAGGGGCCAAGGCATTGAAGGGGGAAGCGGACCGCCTGATCACACTGCCCGCCGCAGGGCGGCTGACCAGCCCGCTACTGATCGCGGCCGCCATACAGTTGCTTGCCTATCATGTGGCGGTCTACAAGGGCACCGATGTCGATCAGCCGCGCAATCTGGCCAAGTCCGTAACGGTCGAATAGCCAGCTTTACCGGAGACTTACCTGATGCCCTTCAAACCGGTCCGCAAGGCCGTCCTGCCCGTTGCCGGGCTGGGAACGCGCGTCCTTCCTGCCACCAAGGTCATGCCGAAAGAAATGCTGCCCGTGTTCGACCGGCCAGCCATTCATTATGTGGTCGATGAGGCGCGTGCAGCAGGCATTGAACATTTCGTCTTCGTGACGGGGCGCAACAAGGCCGCCATTGAGGACTATTTCGACAGCGCCTTCGAACTGGAAGCCACGCTGGAAGCCAAGGGAAAGACCGCCCTGCTGAACGAATTGCGCGGCGATCTGCCCGCGCCCGGAGCATGCAGCTTTGTGCGCCAGCAGGCCCCGCTGGGTCTTGGCCACGCCGTCTGGTGCGCGCGCGACATTGTGGGCGATGAGCCTTTTGCCGTTCTGCTGCCCGACATGCTGATGCGCTCGCCGGTGCCGTTCCTCGCGGCGATGAACCGGGCCTATGAGACCGCCGGCGGCAATGTCATCGCGGTGGAAGAAGTGCCGATGGACAAGGTCAGCTCCTACGGCATTATCGCGCCCGGTGCGACGAAGGGCGATCTCATCGAGATGAGGGGCATGGTAGAAAAGCCCGCCGTGAAGGACGCGCCATCAAACCTGATGATTTCAGGGCGCTATATCCTGCAGCCGGAGATTTTCGATGCTCTCGAGGAGCAGAAGCCCGGCGCAGGCGGGGAAATCCAGCTCACCGACGCCATGTTGAAACTGATGGAAACCAGCCCCTTCCACGCCATGCGTTTTGAAGGTCAGACGCTCGATACAGGCTCCAAGACCGGTTACTTGCGCGCCACCGTCGCCTATGGCCTGGCAGACCCGGAACATGGCGCGGAGGTGCGGCAGATTCTGGAAACCTTGCTGAAAGGCTGACCGGCAGGACTTGCATCCGCAGGCCCTTTGGGGCCATTACCCCGCAGGCGATTTACCAACAGGGATTATACTCATGCGCGTGGCGATGATCGGGACAGGCTATGTCGGCCTGGTATCTGGAGCCTGTTTTGCCGATTTCGGCCATCAGGTGACCTGCATCGACAAGAATGAGGACAAGATCGCGCTGCTGCGCTCGGGCGGGGTGCCGATCTATGAGCCGGGCCTCGACCTCCTGGTCCAGCGTAATGTGCGTGAGGGGCGGCTGGACTTTGCCACTGACCTGACCGAAGCGGTGCGTGCGGCGGATGTTGTCTTCATCGCGGTGGGCACACCCTCCCGCCGGGGCGATGGCCATGCCGATCTGTCCTATGTCTATGCGGCTGCTGAGGAAATTGCCTCGGTTATGGACGGCTTCACGGTGGTGGTGAACAAGTCGACCGTGCCGGTCGGCACCGGTGACGAGGTGGAAGCCCTTATCCGCAAGGCCCGCCCCGATGGCGATTTTGCTGTCGTCTCCAATCCCGAATTCCTGCGCGAAGGCGCGGCGATTGACGATTTCAAGCGCCCTGACCGGGTGGTGGTCGGCACCGATGATCCGCGCGCCCGCGAGGTGATGCGCGATCTCTATCGCCCGCTCTTCCTGAACGAGACGCCGATCGTGTTCACCGCGCGCCGGACGTCTGAACTGATCAAGTACGCGGCCAACGCGTTCCTCGCCCTGAAGATCACCTTCATCAACGAGATCGCTGATCTGTGCGAGGCTGTGGGCGCGAACGTGCAGGAAGTTTCCAAGGGCATAGGGCTTGATGGCCGGATCGGTTCGAAATTTCTCCATGCCGGCCCCGGCTATGGCGGTTCGTGCTTCCCCAAGGATACGCTCGCGCTGGTGCGCACCGCGCAGGAGGCCAGCGCGCCCCTGCAGCTGGTCGAAGCCACGGTGAGGGTGAACGATACCCGCAAGCGCGCCATGGCCGACAAGGTGATAAAGGCGTGTGGCGGCTCGGTTAAGGGCAAGACGGTCGGCGTTCTGGGCCTGACCTTCAAGCCCAATACCGACGATATGCGCGAGGCCCCGAGCCTTGACATCATCCCTGCCCTGCAGGCCGCCGGTGCCCGCATCGTCGCCTATGATCCGGCCGGGATCGAGGAAGCCGAGAAGCTGCTGAAGGACGTGGAGTACTCCACGGGGCCCTATCTGGCGCTGGAAGGTGCGGACGTGGCCGTGATCATTACCGAGTGGAACGAGTTCCGCGCGCTGGATCTCGACCGGGTGAAGGCTGCGCTCAAAGCCCCTGTCGTGGTCGATCTGCGCAATATCTACGACCCCGAAGAAATGGCCGAGGCCGGTTTCTCCTACATCAGCGTCGGGCGCTAGGCAGCGCCCGCGCTACGGGTTGGGTGCGCCTGCCGGCTCGTGGTGGGCGCACAGCGCGGCAAATTCGGAGAACAGCTTGGGGCGCGTGGCGATATAGGCCTGTTCGGCCTCGTTCAGCGTGCGCCGGTAGACCGCCAGCGCGGCGAGATACTCGTCCGCGACCTCCTCCACACCACGCCCCGGCCAGCGCGAGGAGATGGACAGGTAATTGTCCACGAAATTGCGTACGCAGAAGATGTGGACCGGCGGACTCTGGTCGAAGACCTTCTCGTAGAAGTCGAAATAGTCCTCATGCTTGGGGCGTTTATAGCCGAAATAGCGCAGCGGCTTGTCGAGCCCCTTTGGCTTGGCCTGCGCGCCGCCGATCCAGAGCGCGAACATCAGGCTTGTCTTCTTGGACCGCCAGGCCGCCAGCTCGCCGGGTCCGCGTTCGCCGCGCTCCTCGCTGTCACCGGCTCCGCGATAGTAATTATCCGTGTCCCGGTGGAAGCGGTGGATCGCGGCCATGACGGGATTGGGTATCTCGCTCTGTATCGCGACATCCTCAAACCGGTTCAGCACATCGGTGAGATAGCGCGTACCGGCTCTGGGACGGCCGGCAATGATGAGCGGAGTGACCTTGTCGCTGCCGGAGAATGAGAGAGGCATTCGCATGTCCTGCGCAGTGCGGGCCAGCCCGCGGGAGGGACGGGATTTATGGCAACCGGTGATGGTTTGGGACAAGCCTTGCGTGCACCTGTGGCAAGACCGCGCCGGGCCTTGCCCGGCCCATAACCGTTATCATCCCAGATTCCAGTAGGGCCGTACACCATCATGCGGATGAAAGCGCGGCTTCACACCAAACGGGCTGGCGGGAATGGCGTGCGGCCGTTCCGGGCGCAACGCTTCGGGCACGCCATGCCAGGCGGGAATGAAGCGCTCGGCATCAAACGCATCGATCTGCTGATAGGGCCAGGGCTTGCCTGCATGGTCCGCCAGCCATTGCGCGCCCTTGAGCAGGCTCCGCCCGTCCGGCGTTTCGTAGCGCCACAGATCGACACCGGCCTGCGCGGCGAGACGTGCCATGTTCGCCCAGCCCTGAAAGTTGAAGCAGCAATAATGCGCCGTGGTCGTACGCGTCAGCTCTTCGGGCTGGGATCCGTCAGGCGCGAAATGATGGCCAATCCGTGCAACTGCATCATTGAGCGCGCGGAATACCAGCGCTTTCTCATTGAGGAACAGGCCGATGGCACAGGCCTGGATATCATAATAGAGCCCGTGATTATTGACCGAGCTGCGCTCCGCCACGCCCTGCTCTGAGGTGGCAAGCCACATGGCATAATCGCGCAGCCACGCGCGCAAACCCGCCTGATCGCGCTCTGAAAGTGCTCCCGCTTCGATCATCAGGCGGACCGCATCGAGATAATAGTAGAAATCCTTCATCTCGATCACACCGCTGCTGGAACCCTTATTGCCATTATGGCCCGGCTTGACCTGCGCAAACTTCAGATGCGGGTTCATGCGCGTGGCGGGGTCGAGGAACCAGTGGCGCAGATGCGCGGCAGCGCGTTCGGCATAGGCCTGCTGCCCGGTCAGCCGGGTGGCCAGCGCCAGCAGAGTGCTGTCATCGAACAGCATCTGCAGCCGGGTGCGGTCATACTTGTCGCTTTCCGGCTCGTACATCAGCGTACCGGGAACCCGCACCCCGTCCTTGCGGATATAGGGCAGGCCGTTGAACGTTTCCGGATTGGGATGCCAGTAGGGCGCCGGGTGCCAGTAATCATGCCGGTCACCGCTGGGCGGCAATGTGGTCTTGTCCACGACGGAATAGGGTCCGCGCGCCATCGCCTCGTCCGCCTCGCCCAGCAGCGTGCGGGCCAGGCGGGCCGGGGCTGACCGGCTGGAGGACGCGAGCGCCTCGCAGAAGCCCTCAAGCGGGGCTGCCTCGAAGCTCGCATAGGCCTTGGTGTCGAAACGGATGGAGGCCTCGCTCTGCCCGAGGCCCGGCACGGAAAGACCCGCCCCGATCCTGCGGTCCAGATCCGGGGCCAGCCGGGCCGCATGCACGCCATGTCCGAAATGGGTCTCCACATAGGCAAGGGCCCTTGCCACCTGCGCATCATAGAGATCATCGTCGGCCATCAGCTCGTCCACGCGCGCAAGCACCTCGTCCGGCTCGGCATAGATCGCCGCATCCTTGAAGAGAGGTTCGTAGACGCGCGGCAGGATGACAGGCAGCCCGACCGCCATGGCCTCGAAGATGACCCGGCCGAAGGACTCCACCCAGTCCGGGTGGGTGTAATAGACGAAGACGTCGAACTTCGACAGGAACCGCCTCGGGCTCATCTTGCCGAAGCCCGTCACGCGCCAATACTTCGGCAGCTTGCCGCCAAGCAGGGCCTTGGGCGTGTCCGCGCCGCCCAGTATGTGGACCTCGTAGCGTGGATCGTCGGGATAGATTATCAGAAGCTCTTCGGCCGAAGAGGGCCATTTCACGTACTGGTCGCGGGAGTGGCGGCAGATGCGGATGCGTTCGCCGCGTGCAGGGCGGAAGGGGCGGCGCCACTCGCTGACATCAATAATGTTCGGCCAGTTCTCGCCAAGCTGGATACCCGCCATCTCCTCCTTGTGGTGGGTAAGCAGGGCTTCGCGTACCAGCGGCCCGATCGGGTGCCAGGTGCCGGAGCTGCCGAAATGGCGCTTGAGGTGATTGAGACAGCGCTGGAGGTGATAGATGTACTCGCTATCGGGTCCGTAATCGCGCTTCGGGGGCTGGTTGACGATCACCTTGACGGCGCCCGCATCGACCTGCGGCAGGCATTCCTGCCATTCCTGAAGCACCCAGGGCAGACGCACCACGAGCAGGTCGCACGTCACCTTCTCCCCATAGACCACGAGCTGGACCTGATCGCCGTCAATCTGGGCGGCAATCTGGTCATTCATCTTCCGGTCCGGGCTCACATCATAGCGAGACATCTGGACAAGGCCGGTCTTCAGGCCAAAGCGGCGCTGGGCCTTGATCTCTTCCAGATTGGACATGTTGGTGCCGCCGGGCAGGCGGAAATCGGACGCGATGATCACGTCGAAATGGCGCACGCCGTCCTGCGCGGCCTCTCGCTGCGGCCACATGGGTTCGGGCGCAGTGAAGGGGCGCTCGGTCAGCGGGAAACCGATATAGGGGGTGCGGTTCTTCTTGTGGAAGCGGCGGTGATTATTCTCGTATTCCAGCCGCGCGCCCATCTTGAAGCCGTGATAGCCGAACTCGCGTGAACCGGTCAGCGAGGTGGGCGTCTGGCGCTGGAAGGAGAGCGGGCCTGTTTCCACATCAACCAGAGCCGCATCGCCGAAAGCGCGCTTGATCCGGCGGGTATATTCCGAATCCGCGCCAAAGCGCACCGAGTCCCAATACCCGATCCGCTCGACGACCATTTCGCGGCGGAACATCAGCGAGGACATGTTCGGCTGGATGTAGAAACCCGGATTGCCGCGCCGGGAAAAGCGCATGTCCTCATGAGCACGCGCCTGCTGGGACGTATTGGCAACGACAGACGGATTGGCGAGCAGGTGGCGCACCTGCCGGGCAATCTTTTCGGGATGCGACCAGTCATCGGAATCGTTGCAGGTGACGAAATAGCCGCGCGCTTCCATCAGCGCGAGATTGCGCGCTACATAAGGCCCGGAATTGGCCTTGGCAGGCACCAGGCGCACCCGCGGATCGCGCCGGGAAAAGGCCTCCACCAGCGCGGCCGTGCCATCGGTGCTGCAATCGTCGGCCACCAGGATTTCCAGATTGGTCCAGCTCTGCGCAGCGAGCGAACGCAGCGTGGTCTCCAGCATGGCTTGCGCATTATAGGCCGGCACGATGACCGTGACGGTCAGTGGGCACTCCTCCTCCGGCTCCACCTCGGCAGACAGCCGGTCATAGGGCGTTGCGCCGTCGGCCGTGAACGCCACCGGCGCGACACCGCGCAGCCCCAGTGCCTTGTTGATGAGAGCGGTCTTGGCCTCAAGACTGTCCTCAAGACGCGACAGACACAGATAGAGATCCGCATCACCAAGCTGCGCCGTCATGCCCTCCAGTACGGCGCGCGCCTCATCGGCGGCGCCGGTAAGAGCCAGGCTCTCGGCCTTCAGGATGGCGATGCGCTGCGCGGTGACCTCAGGCAACTCCATGGATGCAGCAGCGGCCAGGAAACGCAGGCAGTGCGCGGCATGGCCGGGTTCGGCCTGGTTGGCGTGCCAGACCGCCAGTTCCCATGAAGCAAGGGCGCGCAGATAGGGGTCGTCCGGTGTATTGGCCAGTGCCTCGAAATCGGTCAGAGCCCGCTCGCGGAACCCGTGTTCAAGCAGACGTGCCTTGACGTGGCGCACACGCGCATGGGCCTGCTTGCGCAGATCCTCGCTCGCCAGTCCGGCCAGCGCGGCGTCTGCCTCCGGCGCGGTCAAAAGCGTATTGAGCTCAGCCACAAGACTGGCAGTGGTGGGCGCCATCTTGCCGGTACGGGCGATGGACACAGCGTGGCGCAATGGCGCGGTCACGCGCCAGGAGGTGCTGGTCAGCAGGGAGCGGACCTGATTGAGACGGGCTTTGAGCTCCGCCTCGGCCTGCTCACGGACGGAACGCTCGGTATTGATCGTGTCGCGCAGGGTGGAAATCTCGGTTTCCAGCGCCCTCAGGCGGGCACGCTCCACGGCGCGTTCTGCCTCGGCAGCGGCGTCCGCTGCGTCGCCAGAATCGGGTGTGAAGGCAGGTCCCGATCGCACGTCCTGCTTGCTCGCGTCGTCCACGTCGCGTCCTTTTTCATTCAGCATCACGGCAGACCCCCGTCAGGGCGCGGGCATAATGTCAAACCCTGCCGAAATGGCAAGCGCGCAGGCCCCTGTGCTTGGGACGTCCGCAGCAGCTTTGCGCTCGAAGGCAAATTCGGCTTGAAATGGACAAGCACATTGCCGGTGCCGCCCCGCCACAAGGTCCGCCCATGGTCATGAAACGCCTGAAAACCTGGCTGAAAGACGCGGCAGGCCCATCCGGAAACGGTCCGGCGGCCGGCTCGATCGACAAGGTGACATCGCTGCGCATTTCCGGCTGGGCGTGGTCGCCGGATGACCGGCAGCGCCAGCATTTCCATCTGCTGGTCAATGATACGCTGCGCCTGCCGCTGGGCGCCCCCGAGCCACGCCCTGATGTGATGGGTGCCGGCTTTGCCGACCGGCCCGATACCGGCTTCACCGTCTATTACGACGCGCTACCTGCAGGGACTCTCGACGCGCTGCGCGCGCTAATGAAGGACGGGTCGGCCGAGTTCACCCTTATGGCGCACGACGCACCTGTCACCCGTATGCGGGCAAGCGTGGATGCCGAGTTCGCGGTCTCCATGCATTCATCGGGGGCGGGTCAGCTGGACGGGTTGGTGAGCGCGCCCGCACCGCCCGAACCGGTCAGTGTGGAAATACTCGCCGATGGCTGGCTGATCGGCCGCCAGCCCCTCGTCATGGCCGACCCTGAGCGCGCGGCAGGTGAAGGCGCGGGCTGGGGATGCCGGTTTGACCTGCGCCTGCCCTGTTCGGTATCGGGCGCAAAGGCCAGCACGGTGCGTGCGCGCCTGACCCGGCGCATTGGGCAGCCCGAAGCCGCGCTGGAGCTTGCCGCGCCCCAGCGCGCCGACAGCGCGGCGAACCTTGCCGGGGCCATGGTGGCGCTGGATGAGCGCCCGCCCGTGACCATCATCATCCTGCCGGGCAGCGATAGCGATATCAGGGCCTGTCAGGAGGCTGTCCGGCTGCATACCAGCTTGCCCGCGCGCCTTGTATTGCTGGCCGGAAAGCCTGACGGCGCGGACGTCACGGTGCTGGCGCCGGAACGCAAGGACGCAACGCTGGGCGAGGAATTGAACCGCGCTGCCGGACTTCATCCGCAGAACGATATCGTCGTGCTGGGGGCGCAGGCCCGGCCCGGCCCGCGCTGGCTGGAGAACCTGCAACTGGCGGCCCATACGGGCCCCGATACCGGACTGGCGAGCACGCTTGCCGCGCCCTTCGATCTACCGCCAGACTGGACCATGACCGATATGGCACGCTTGGCCATGCAGGGCTCGGGCCTGCTCTGGCCGGAAACCCGTCAGATCAGTACGCCTTGCGTCTATGTCCGCAGGGATTGCCTGGACTCCGCAGGACCGTTCTCGGGCGACCAGCCGCTGGACACGCTTGAAGCGCGCGCGCGCACTATGGGCTGGTATCATGTCGTGGATGACCGCACCGTCATCGCTCCCGGTCAGCCCTCTGAAGCCCTGCGGCCTGCCGAGCGGCTGGCGCGGGCCCGGTTCGGCCATGCGCTCGGTGCGGCCCGGGCGTCACAGGCCCGGCCACGCCCGCGCATCCTCTTCGTCATTTCCGTCAGTGAAGGCGGCACGGCCAGCACCAATGCCGATCTGATGGCCGGTCTGCAGGACCGGTATGACACCCTGCTGCTGCAATGTGATTCCCGTGATCTCACGCTCAAGCGCATCACCGCACAGGGCGAGGAGGAGCTGGACCGGCACCGGCTGGCAGAGCGGATCGATCCGGTCTCCCACCGCTCCAGCGAGTATGACCGGATTGTCGCCGAATGGCTGACCGCCTACGGGGTGGAACTGGTCCATATCCGCCATCTGGCCTGGCATGGGCTGGGCCTGCCGGGGACCGCCCGGCGCCTTGCGATCCCCGTGATCCATTCCTTCCACGACTATTATGCCGCCTGCCCCACGGTGAAGCTGGTGGACGGGGACGGGCGCTATTGTGCCGGGCGTTGCACGCCGCAGGGCACACGCGACTGCGCTCCCGATCTGTGGGTCGGCACACAGACCCCGCCGCTGAAGAACGCCTGGCTGCATGACTGGCGGGCCAATTTCTCGCAGGCGCTGGGCGAGTGCGACGCGTTCGTGACCACCAGCCCGGCCGCGCGCGCCCTCATCCTTGATGTCTTTCCCGCGCTGGCGTCACGGCGCTTTGAGGTAATCGTGCACGGGCGTGACCTGCCCGCGCCGGCACACCGCGCGCCGCCGGAGCTGGCACCGGGCACGCCATTGCGCATACTGCTGGCGGGCCATGTCACGCAGGCCAAGGGCGCGGCGCTGATCCGCGAGGTCAAGGCGCTCGACCAGGCAGGGGAGCTGGAATTTCACATCCTCGGCACGTGCGATTTTCCGCTGGAACCCGACGATGCGGTGATCCATGGCGCGTATCAGCGCGAGGATTTCCAGACCCATGTCCGCAGTATCAATCCCCACATCGGCGCGGCGCTTTCCATCTGGCCGGAAACCTATCTGCACACGCTCAGCGAGATGTGGGCTGCGGGCCTGCCAGTGCTGGCACTGCGCCTCGGCGCGATGGCCGAGCGGGTGGGCGGGGAAGGGCCGGGATGGCTGGCCGATCCCGAACCGGACGGACTTGGCGCGCGCCTGCATGCGCAGTTCACGGAGATCGCCCGGGAACAGGCCTGGACCCGGCCCGACAAGCAGCCCAGCCTGTTCAGGCCCGCCGGCCACGCCGCCACGGTCGCCGCCATGGCCAGCCAGTATGCCGCGCTCTACCGGAGTGTTCTGGAGGCGCGGCGCGCCTTTGCAGGAAAACCGGGCTGACGGGGCCGGGTTTTCACTCGCCGTTCAGGTCCGCTCCGGCTAGACTGCCTCATGCGGTTTTGAGGGAGGAACCCGATGGGGGGCCTGTTCAAGTTCATCGCCGACGTGCTGCGCCCCATCGTGACCATACTGGTCACGGTGTTTGTGGGGGCTTTCGTACTGTCGGTGTTCTGGCCGGCAGCCGATGCCTGGATCATCAGTCATGTGCCCGCCTGGGAAAGACTGGCACCCGCCATTGCGCAGGTGCGCGAATGGCTGGGCATTCACCAGCCCGAACCCGATCCGTGGTGGCGCTTCTGGTAGGCTAGGGCCTGTACTCATAAAGGTTTTAGGGCATCGCCGGCGGGCGCTTGCCGCTCCGCCAGGGCCAGTCCCACTGGCGCGAGGCCGCGGCCAGCGCGATCAGCAGGACAGCCAGCGGCACCAGCTGGATCGCCATCCGGTTGAAGGTGTCGCCTTCACCGATCCGGAAGGGATCATTGCGGATTCCCGGTATCGACAGGAAGAGCAGGGCCGAGGCCACGAGCGGCGCGCGCAGCCAGCTGACCGCCTGCTCCCGGCATCCGGCGATCACGAACACGACCAGCAGCACGTAGAGGACCGGTGCGAAGCCCCAGGCCCCGCTGCCGCCGAGATTATGCGCAATCGCCTCGAAGCTGGCCTGGAACTTTTCCGGGTCACGCAGCACCATCAGCGCGAACAGGGCGGCGGTGACCGCTTCCATCGCCGCCAGCAGGGCCAGCGGGCGCGCAAACAGCACACGCACCGCCATCAAAGGCGCAGCCAGCACACATACCAGCCCCAGCAGGAGCGGAATATAGGCGCGCCAGACAAGCTCATTGCCGGCCGACAGCACGCGCAGCGCCAGATAACCCTGCCAGACAAGGATGGCCACGCCCAGCACCGCGAGGAGCGCCGCACGATAGCGCCAGTTCACACCGGCAATCACGAGCGTCGGCGCAATGGCCACAGCCGCGCCGAGAAAGCCCTCCGGCCGCAGGAAGACCAGTACCGGCACACACACCAGCTGCAGGGCCCACAAGGCGCGATGATCGGCCTTGGGCCGGCGCGCCATGAGAAAACCGGCCCCGGCAATCGCCAGCACCAGGACGCCGAACAGCAGATGGCCATTGATGTAAAAGCCGTGCCAGACAAACCGGTTGGTGGAGATCATCACCAGAAGGGCCAGCAGCAGCACCGCAAGCGCGGCACTGTCCTTGAGTGACTGCACACCTCCGCGTGCCATCGCAAAGAACCAGCCCGTCATCATGACCGCACTTGCCGCCGTCAGCGGAGCGAGAGCCCGCAGATACATGTCGCCTGACAGATTGGCGGACGTATGCAGCAGCGGCAGAGCAATCAGACGCAGATTGAGCATGCCGGCAGCGACCAGATCAAAATGGCCGGAATGGATGAGGGCTCCGACCTGCATGTAGCTGAAGCTGTCAGTATGCCATTTGGCCAGGTGCACCATGTGCGTGAACACGGTGATCACCAGAATGACGGCGAGCGCGGCGCCCGAGGGCAGCAGCAGGCTCAGCCAGCTTTCGCGCGAAGGCCGCCGCCACAGCACAACGCCAGCCGCGATCACAAGACCCAGACAGGTGATGAACGCGGGCCAGACCGGCAGGCCCAGAAGCAGGAACGGCACCGCCAGCACGACATAAAGGCAAAGCCCGGCCAGCCAGCCCGTCACGGCAGCGCCTACCGGCCCCATGCCGAAACTGTGAACGATAACAAGGCCCGCTACGAACCAGGCGGCGAGGAATGCAAGCTCGATGATCATCAGTCCGGCCCCGCCTCCCATCCGTCCGGCAGGAGCGCGGTATCGGCAAAGATCTCCTGACGGCCGCGGCGCAGGGCGATAATTGTGCCCGATGGCCGGTCAGACAGGGCCAGCCGGTAATGACGGCGATTGCGGCGTTCGCCGCTGGTGCCGACGGCGACAATATAGGGCTCGAAGTCAATATCGGCGGCGAGCCGCCGCTGGTTATAGCGGCGGCGCTCCACTTCGCGTGCCCGCCCGAAACTGAGCATCTGGTTGCGGAAGCGCGGCCCGCTATGGGGCCCGCCGGAATCCGGCACAATGATCGTGCTGCCCGGTGCGTGACGGCCCAGCATCCAGCCCGCAGCAAAACGGCCACGATAGACGCCCGGCGTGGACGAGACCGTTACCAGCCATACCTCGAGCATGTCCCCGGTATGGTAGCGATGCAGCGCGCTATAGCGGTCGCTCACCCGCGAATCGAGCACGAAGAAATTGGCCATGTTGTAGATGAGAAAACAGGCGAGGCCCGCCAGCAGCACAAGGGCTGGTAATGGCGGACGGCCCGCAGGTTGTGCCTCTTCGCCCGTCATCATGCTCCCCGCATCACGCATTTGGCGCCAGCATATAGCCCGCCCGTCCGCTGGCAATGGCTCGATCAAGGTGGCGGGGCGCAAAAAAGCGGTCTAAAGACGCTCGGTCATCTACCGCAATCTCTGCGTTAAGGGCGGGCTAATTGTTGAGTGCTCGTATTCTTGTTCTCGCTGCTATTGCGTTGTCCGTCATCGCGGTCAACGCCGTCTTTTTCCATATGGCAGAAAGCCGGCTCGGTGGGCGCTGGGCAGCGCTCAGCACGTGGACCACGACACCACTTTCGGACAGGTTCCCCCGGAGCCAGCGCGAACTGCTATTTTCGATGGCCGAGCATGCACCAGGCGCTGTGATCGTCCGGCCGTTCAACCGATACCCAGGCGATCCGATGTCGAACAACTTCCAGCACAACATGTTCGGGCTGGCCCGGATATCGGGCTACCAGCGCCTGCGCTACAGCCCGGTGTGCAGCGCGGATTATTCCGGCTCAGCCCACGCAGTCATTGAAGGGCCATTCGGTCGAGGAAGCAGCTTCGAGCTGATACTTGGCAGCGAGCGCCCCGAACGCCTCGTATTCATGATGAACGGCCCAAACCGTCTGCGGTTCGTTGACCAGGCCCTGCTACCCCGCAATTTCTTCCGTTCACCGCTTCTGGACTGGACCAGCTATATCGGTGAAGAACCAATGGCCGTGTCGGACTTGCCGCGGTTGAGACGGGACCGCCGCGTCGACGCTGCCAGTTGCGATCCCGACTTCCGTAACGCCATCGACATTTTTCGCGACGATGTGGACATACTTCAGGCGGTACCGTTCGAAGTTGCAGGCCATGAAAGCTTTAACGTCCGCATACAGTTTCGCACACACGGTGTCAGGACCCGCAACGACCGGGGCCGCGTCTCGGTGCGGTGGGTAGCTCTGGACTCAGACGGGCGACGTATCGGCATCGGGCAGACCCGGACGCGTCGTACTGCCCAACTGACCGGCGTCACAACCATCCGTGGTCGCATTGATGTTGCCGACCTGCCGGAAGGTACGCACTCCGTGCGCCTCGGCGCAAACGCCCGGGTAGCACGCCGACAGATCCGCATCGGCTCGATAAGCATCGATCCCCGGGCTTCAGGAGACGCCCGATGATTGCCCTGAGTGAAGCCGCAATTGTATCGCTGTTTGTCCTGACGGGCAGTCTGGTCATGAACGGCGCCGGCCTGAGGCGTCTGGATGCCGTATTGCTGTCTCCGCTTGCAGGGATAGGCATTTACATGGCCCTGTCGCTGGCGATGGCCGTTTCGCCTCTGGCTTTTGACCCGGTGAAGCTGCTGCTGGCGACCGCAGCGGTGGGCCTTCTTGCGCTTCTTCTGCCACTTGCTTTGCGTTGGCGGCGATTTTCCGTTGCCGATCTGGTCTGGATTGCAGCCGGCACAGCCACCGCAGGACTAATCTTCTGGCTGCTCTTTCCTGTGATCAACCAGTATACGGTGATCACGCACAGTGACTCTTTCCGGTACATGCAAATCGCCGGCATGCTCTATCACGACACTCTGCAACAGGGGGTTGGTTTAGGGCAGCTGCAAGCACGCATGCTCTCCATACCGTCACTATATTCGATCGCAAATCTCTGGGACGGATACTACCTGGTTCTGGTGCACCCATTCACTGCTCTGGGGGTGCTGACCACCGGCGCTTTTGTCTTGCGCCGAACGGGTGTCAGTCAGGCCAACACTTGGCTCGCCATCGCCTTTTTTGTCCTCTTCCTCATCACCTTCAATCGCTTTGTGATGCACGCCTTCTACGTAAACAGCCATATGCTGTTTGCCCTGTGCGTGATGGCGATCGCAGGTGCGGGATGGTTGATGGCACGCCCGGGCGTGAAGGACGTACCGGCGCTGGTGGTATTACAGGCGCTTGCTGCCGTCACGCTGGTGCTGACCCGTATGGAAGGCGCGATAATCGCTGTAATCGCTCTCGCGCCAACCCTTCTCAATAGCAACGTTCCCGCCCATGCGAGGGTGGCATTACTCGCCGTCACCGGCACAGCCATCATCGGCTGGAATGCCTTTGTGCTGGGTATTTACGACGCTCGGGGGGTCAATATTTTTGCGTTTCTGGAAAGCGGCTCGCGAGTACGTGCGCGCAACGCCTCATCCAGCGTCGTCTACTTCGCTCTTGGCCTGACAGCGATAGCCGCCTCACCGCTGCTTTACCTCAAGCTTTTCTCCCCGCCGCCCGCTGATCTGGCTCGGTCTGCTCGAGGGCGCGTTACTGGCATTTCTCATAGCGCTTGTCTGGCGCGACCCGTCCAATCTATTGGCTACAGCGGACGTCACCTGGCGTAATCTGAACTGGTTCTGGGGGCCGTCCTGGGGATTGCTTCTGTTTGCGTTCGTGATGGCCCTCGCCCTGATCCGCATTCCCCACAGCGCCTACCTTCGGATGCCGGTCACCGCATTTGCATTGGTCTGGATTCTGCTCGCCTATGTACGTGGCAGCCCTTACCGGTATGGGGGCGGCGATTCAGGTAACCGCATGATGTTTCATGCAGTTCCGCTCATGGTACTGCTGGTCGCGGTCGCGTTGGCAGATCCCGAGGTCCGCGGGCAAATCAGATACGCGGCAAGCTGGACGGCAAAGCGGATGCGCAGCCTGGCTCGCAAGACCCTCCGCCAGACGGGCTAGAGCCCCGCGCTGAACAGGCGGTCAAATGCGCCGCCTGCGCCCTTGAGGGCGCCGAGGCTGCCTTGCTCCACGATCCGGCCCTCATCCAGCACGGCGATCTCGCGCGCCCGGACAAGCAGGGCGGCCCGGTGGGTGACAATCAGCGCCGAGCGGCGCGGATCAGCGCCCAGCCAGGCGTCCAGTGCGTCCAGAAACTCCGCTTCCGTGGCCGCATCCAGCCCCTCTGTCGGCTCGTCCAGCAAGAGGATGGGCGCCCCTTTGAGGAAGGCGCGTGCCAGCGCAATGCGGCGCGCCTGACCACCCGATACCAGACGCCCTTCCTCCCCGATCCAGGTCAGCAATCCATCGGGCAAGGCGCGCACGAAATCGGCTGCTCTGGCCTGTTCGAGGGCCGCCCACATATCCTCTTCGCTGGCGTGAGGGTTTGCGAGCGCCAGATTGGCCCGCACCGTGGTGGAGAGCAGGTCCGCGCGCTGATCCACAAGGGCAAGGCGGGTACGTACCGCCGCCGGATCGAGCCGGGAGAGCGGCACGCCGCCAAGGCGGATTTCGCCGGAATCCGCCGCGTAGAAACCCATCAACAGTCTGACAAGGCTGGACTTTCCTGAGCCCGACGCACCGACGAGCGCCAACCGCCCGCCTTCCGGCAAGCTCAGCGAGACGCCGCCCAGCGCAGGCGTGGCGGCGCCCGGATAGGTGAAGCGCACATCGTCCAACTGAATATCCCAGCGCTCTGATAGCGGCTCCGGCATGGCGGGCACGCAAACGGCAGGGGCGATATTATCAAGCTCTTTCAGGCGTTTGGCACTGGCAAGCGTACGCCCGTAGAGCTCGCCCGCCTGCACCAGAGGAGCGGCGGCTTCAAAGAGCGCAAAGCCGACAAAGCCTGCCAGTGCGGCCAGAGAGGGCGGTGCGCCTGAGGCGGCCGCGAGACCGAAGCCTGCAACAAAGCTGAGCGGGCCGGAAAGAGCCAGAAAGGCCCCATTCAGAAGCGCCAGATGGGCCAGCTGGCGTTGGGCCGTTACCCATTGCGTGCTGGCTGCATCCAGTCTTGAAAGGACCGTATTTTCAGCGCCATAGGCCTTCAGTTCGGTGATCCCGGCCACTAGGTCCGCGCTCTCTGCCCGCGCTGCGCTCTGGGCCGCAGCGATCATGTCGCCCGGCTTTGTGCCGAGTTTCGCCGCCAGCAGAGGCAGGCCGATCCCTGCCAGCACAAACAGGCCCATAATGCCGGGAATCGCCGCAGGAGCGGTAAAAACCAGCAATAAAATAACACAGATAGCGCCCGCCCCCGCCGCGATGACCGGGGTGACAAGACGCAGGTATAGTCCGTCCAGCGCATCGACATCGCCGGTGACGCGCGAAAGCAGGTCGCCGGAGCGCATCGTGCCGAGGCGCGCAGGGGCCAAAGGTGCTGATTTTTCAAAGACCCACAGGCGCAGCCGGGCGAGAATCCGGAACGTCGCCTCGTGGGTCGCCAGCCGTTCGGCATAGCGGCCCAGCGTGCGGGTAAGGGCAAAGCCGCGCACACCCCCGGAAGCGAACAAGAAGTTGAATTGTCTACCCATTCCGGCCGCGCCGGCAATTGCGCCAGCGGTGATGAACCAGCCCGACAGGGATAGAAGCCCGATGCCGGAGAGAAGCGTGATCACGGCGAGCAGCGCGCCAAGGCGCAGCCACCAACGGTCGGGCCGGGCGAGGGCAAGGAAAAAAGCCAGTGTTTTCATTGGCCTGCCTCCCGCACCAGGGCGGCGAGATCGATCAGTTCATCGGCGATTTCGCGCACCGCCGGGCTATGACTGGCGATGATGAGGGTGCGGCCAGGGGCGATGGAACGCAGCGCCTGCAGGAAGCGGGCCTCGGCCTCGCCATCAAGATGGGCGGTCGGTTCATCCATTAAAATCAATGACATATCGCGTGCGAGCGCACGGGCGAGAGCGACGCGCTGGATCTGCCCGCCCGACAGGCCAAAGCCCCGCTCGCCCACCGGCGTGTCCAACCCCTTGGGAAGACTGGATAAAAGGGCGCTGAGACCCGCCAGCTCCGCCGCCTCGACCACCTTCGCCTCGCTGATCGAGGGGTCATGCAGGGTGATGTTATCCCTGATATTTCCGTGAAAGAGGCGCGGATTCTGCCCTATCCATCCGGCCCTTGCGGCCAGACCTTCAGACAGAACTTCACCATTTATCCGCCGCTCTCCGGCGCTCAAAGGCGCAAAGCCCATCAGCATTTTCAAGAGGGTCGACTTGCCGCAACCCGAAGGCCCCCAAATGACTGATATAGCACCGCTTTTCAGAACAAGCGAGACAGGCGGCAATCCGGTCCGCCCATCCTCATAGACCGTCTTTACGCCTACAAGGCTGATCCCGGGCGCCTGCCGGAAGGGCGGATTTACAGGTTTCTGACCCCCGGATTCACCTACCGGAACCGCCGGTTCCAGTACGCCCGCGGCGGCTTCGGCATCGGCGCGGTCATGATAGGCCGCCGAGAGGCGCCGGAGCGGCATGTAAAACTCGGGCGCCAGGATCAGCACGAATAGCCCCTGGTGCAGGGTTATTGTTTCCCCGGTGTCAAAAGGCATTTCGCCGAGCAAAGAGAAGCCGACATAGATCGCCATCGCGGCCACGGCGAGCGCGGCGAAAAATTCCAGGATCGCCGAGGAGAGGAAGGCGAGCCGGAGCACCTTCATCGTCCGCACCCGGAAGTCTTCGGCTGCCGCGCGCAAACCCTCCGCCTCCCGCTCCGCCGCGTTGAACGCGTTCAGAAGCGGCAAGGCCTGCAGCCGGTCATTGAACCGGCCGGCCAGGCGCGCGAGCACGGCGAGCTGGTCCTTGCTGGCCGCGGCCGCCGCCCCGCCGACAATCGCCATGAAGAGCGGCAGTAGAGGCGCGGTGACGAGGAAGATCATTCCCGCGATCCAGCTCTGCGTGAAGGCGGCGAGCGTCATGATCAGCGGCGCACCCGCGATGACGGGGAGCAGGGGCCGGTAGCGTCCGTAATAGCCATCGAGCTTTTCGACCGCATCAATGAGGGCAGAGCCGAGCGCGCCGGTCTCGTGGCGCTCGGTGAAGGCGGGGCCGCGCGCGGCAATGCCGGCGGCCGCGAGCCCTCGCACATGGGTACGCACGCGGGCGGAGGCCTCGAACCCGGCGCGGGTCTCGATGGCCTGAGCGATCGCGCGCAGCGCCGCAAACCCGGCCGCCCAGAGGAGCGGACCCAGCACGGGCGCGCCGTCCACCAGCGCCGCAACGGCCCCGGCGGCATGCCAGGCAAAGCCGATGAAAAGGGCGTATTGCGCAATGCCGGCAAGGCTCGCCAGACGCGATGGCGCGGCGCCCGCCCGGCCCCAGCCGGTCAGCAGCGCGCCCAGCCGGGCCTTGTCATCAGCATTGAGGGCAGGATGGCTCATCGGCCCCTTACAAGCGCAAATCGGGCGCGCGCGCTCTGCGGCACACCGTCTCAAGGGTGGAGGGCCTGTCTAGCGCAGCGGGCGGGAAATGCCAGTGGGGGATGCGGGAAGCACGTCCCCTTCACGAAAACCATCTTCTCTAAACTCAAGTCAAATGCCGTGGAACACGAATTTCGAAACCTATAATCCGACTCGATTCGATCATCCGAAGAGAATCATGTAAATGGGCCCTCTAGACTCGAGGGTAATTATGCCTGTTCATCATCCCCATCTTCGCAAAGCACTCAAGTTCTGCATGCTTCGTGGCCGCAGCCTTGATAGCGCGCTTCGGAGCGATATTCGCGATTCGATTAGACGGGACGAAGGGCAAAAGGGGGGAGGAGGCGATTTTCACGGCGCATTCTGGGCAGACGCAAAAAGCCACGCATTGGGAGCTGGAGAACTCCTAGGGTTGGTGGACGAGAGGATCGAGTCGAATAAGGGGCGGCAGCGCCTCTACCCTAGGCTACGCGATAAGTTCCTTGAATGGTGGGGGCCGTTTAGGGCTCAAACAAATCAGCCCGTTAGGCCTGTTGAAAATCCACTTTGTGCGGACGTCGCGCTGGGCAACACTGGCGTGCTGCTGAAGCTTCACAATCTACTGAGCATCTCGGCCGGTTCAGACTTTCGCGGTGACCCAGCCCCCTGATCCGGGCCGTGAGTTAGTAGAGTCTGTTCGCCTTTCTTTCTGGGTTGATGTGGTTGGTCAAGGCCCGGTGAGCGGAGCTTGCGCGTAGCTCAAGCGAGCCGGGCCGG
>JAIUMI010000006.1 GCA_022565665.1 Glycocaulis sp. | reverse complement strand
TCCGTTGGATAAAGTTCGGCGAACGCCGTTCGCTGAGTTTCGCAATCCGTTGCGCCGCAGTCTGATTGAACAACGTCTGGCGAACGGCGTTCGTTCCGAGCTGCGGATTTCAAACTGAGACACTACCTGCGCGAGAACCCGATTTTCCGGCCAGACGGGGCAAAATCCTGCGCGCGCGCCGCTAGCCCATTGCCGCGATCCACGCCTCATAGGTGCGATCCAGACCATCAGGGCCTGAAGCGCCAAGGCGGGTGAGGTTCTCGCGCTGGCGCGCCTCGCCCGGGGTCATGCCGAACCGGGCGCGGAACGCGCGGGCGAAATGGGACGGATCGGCAAAGCCCCAGCGATGGGCGATCCCGGCAATGGTAAGCCCGGCATGGGCTGGCGAGGAGAGGTCGGCAAAGCAGCGCCGTAGCCGCATCTCGCGGATGATCGCATGCACGCCGCCAATCCCGTTGAAGGCCCGGTACAGCCGCGCGCGCGAAATGCCCATATGCCCTGCGATCAGATCCGGGCCCAGGGCGGGATCGTCCAGAAAGTCGCGCATCACGGTGCGCGCTTTGAGCACCAGCGCATGATCGGCCCAGTCCGGCGGGCCGGTCTCTGGCAGGGTAACGCCATTGAAGGCATTGGCCGCCAGCTGGATCAGCACGCCTGCCGCGACCGTTTCCTCCACCGCAGACAGGCCGGGACCGCTGCGGTAGAGCGAGACGATATAGTCAGCGAGCAGACGGCCCGTGCCGCTTTCGGCGTCCAGGGCCAGCCCGTGGAGGCTGTCAGGATTTTTCAAAAGCCCGCTCAGCCGCCGGCGCGGAATGAAGACATTGAGCAGGTCGAACTCGGTGTTGAAGGAATTGAGGGTCTCGGCGAGGTCAAAGCAGATCAGCGCGCCCTGGCCGGCCTGCACGCGCGCGTCGCCGCGCGCCACATCAACCTCTCCGCTCAGGAAGACCTGCAGCATGTAACGGTCAAGGCCGTCGCCGGCATAACGCGCGACGGAGCGGTTGAACGCCTGTGCGTGGGAGGCGCAGCGGTTCAGCAGGAGCCCGTCCAGCATCACCGTCTCAACGCGTCCATGGAAATGCGCAGGCCGCCGGGTCCCATCCGGCCCGGTGTCGAAAATAACACCTATGCTTTGCGTCCACGCCGCGAGGCGCTTTTCAGGCGCCAGGGCTCGGGTGCAGAACAGCGTGGTTTCGGCCAAGCGTAAAACTCCCCGGCGCCGCTTCGACACGGGGAGCAAGGTTAACGCGGCCCGCCCTGCTTGCAACCGGCCATGTGCGGCGGGCCTGGCTCCCTGATCGCTGAGTCTGCGCTTCGTTCCGCCCGGAATGACGCGAGGAGAGGACACGCGTGCGCCGCGTGCGGCCCCTTTATTACCCCTACATCAGCGTTTCCATGCGATAGCCGGGGGCGTAGGTGAGGGTGACCGACGTGATCGGCGTGCCGGCATCAAACGTGGTGCGATCGATGGCAAACAGGCTCGCCCCGTGCGCGCATTTGAGCAGCCGGACCAGGGCGGCATTGGCCGGGCGGGCATAGAAGGCGAGCGTGCCCGTGGAGTAGGTGACATGGCGCACCAGCCACTCATTGGCGCTCACCTCGGCAAAGTCCGCCTCGCCCGGCGGGGCGAAAGCCGGATTGAGCCAGCGATCCTCCACGCAGAAGGGCTTGCCATCGGCCAGATGCAGGGCGGTGACGCGCCTTAGCTGCATGCGGCTGCCAAATTTCAGCGCCGCGCACACCGCCTCCGGCGGGGTGGTCAGCCGGTCGGTGACGAGGCGGTAGGCGTGGGTGCTGCGGCGCTGTTCCACCTGCTGGCGGATGACGGGAATCTCGAACACGGCCTTGCGCACCGGCATGGCGGCGACGCGCGTGCCGCCCTTGCGGCGGCGGTCGAGATAGCCCTCATCGGCAAGGCTCTGCATGGCCCGGTTCATGGTGGCGCGCGCGCAGCCGAACTCCTCGGCCAGATCCGCCTCGCGCGGGATGGTCTCGCCCGGCGGCCATGCGCCGGACCTGATGCGCGCCAGCGCCTCGGCCCTTACCGTCTGCCAGCTCTTCATGAAGAGGTGAGCCTCCCTGCCGCGGCGCGCCAGGCCGCCTCGATCGCCTCGCGGGCAATATGGCGCCCGTCTTTTACCAGATGACGCCCGCCCGACCAGACATCGCTGACGAGCCGGTCATCGCCAGCGAAAATCCAGCTGTCCAGAAGGGCGTCTCCTTCCCGTCCGGTCAGCGATATGGCCTGATCGTCCAGCGCGGCAAGGTCAGCGATGAGGCCCGGCGCGATTGCGCCCGCCTGCCGCCCTGCGGCCTGCGCCCCGCCAAGGCACGCGCCCTCAAAAAGCACCCGCCCGGTGGATTTGTCCGGCCTGGCGAGCGCGGCGCGCGAGCCATCGCGCAGACGCTGGGAATATTCCAGCGTGCGAAGCTCTTCTGATAGCGAAATACGGATATTGCTGTCCGATCCGATGGCGAAGCGCCCCCCCGCGCCCAGATAGGCCACGCCATCGAAAATGCCGTCGCCAAGGCTGGACTCGGTAATCGGACAGAGGCCCGCTACCGCGCCGGAGCGCGCCAGCGCCAGTGTCTCATCGCGCTCCATCTGCGTGCAGTGGACAAGGCACCAGCGCGCGTCGATTTCGGCATGGTCCAGCAGCCAGCGCACGGGCCGGGCACCGAGATGGGCCTCCACCTCCTCCACCTCGGCGATCTGTTCGGCCAGATGCATGTGGAAGGGCGCGCCGGGACGAAGCGCGCCTGCAAAATCCAGCGCCTGCGGTGTGACGGCGCGCAAAGAGTGGGCGGCAATGCCGAGGCGGCAATCATCGGGCAGGGGGGCAAGGGCGGCCTCAGCCCCCTCGACCAGCCGGGCGAATTGTTCATCGGAATTGCCAAACCGGGTCTGCCCGCCCTGCAACGGACGGCCGTCGCATCCGCCCTGCTGGTAGAGTACGGGCAGCAGGGTCAGAGCGATCCCGCTCTGCGCGGCGGCGTCAGCGATGCTCGCGCTCATCTCGGCGATATTGTCATAGGGCGCTCCGCCCGGCGCATGGTGGAGATAGTGAAACTCCACGCTGGCGCCATAGCCCGCCTCCAGCATCTCCATCTGCACGAAGGCCGCGATCGCCGTAACGTCTTCAGGGGTGAGCGCTTCCAGGAAGCGGTACATGAGCCGCCGCCAGGTCCAGAAACTGTCAGAGGGGTCCGGGCCCCGCCGTTCGGTCAGGCCCGCCATCGCCCGCTGGAAGGCGTGAGAATGGATATTGGCCGGCGCAGGCAGCAGCACGCCCACACGCACGGCATGGGCTGGCGCAGGCGCGCCGGTGCCGACCGCAGCGATACGCCCGCCATCGAGCGTGACCGTCACCGCCTCCGCCCAGCCTTCGGGCAGGAGGGCGCGTCTGGCATGGATGATCGTCATGGCCTGATCCGTTGACTCCAAAAATATGTCTATACTTAATACGACGGATTTTGAAGGAAAACACCCGTGAGCGCCGCCGAGACCCACATTCTGACCCAGGCCCGGATCTGGACCGGGCTGGGGCCTGACTTATCCCCCGGTGCCATAGTCATCGAAGGGGGCGAAATCGCCTGGGTGGGACATGTTTCCGAGCTGCCGGACAGGTGGATTGAGGCCCCCAGACAGGGTGTTTCGGGCCGTCTCATCACCCCTGCGCTGATCGACTGTCATACCCATCTCGTGCATGCGGGCCATCGCGCGCGCGAGTTCGAAATGCGTTTGAAAGGAGCAAGTTACGCCGATATCGCCCGTGCGGGCGGGGGCATTCTGTCCACCGTCGCCGCCACCCGCGCCGCGAGCGAGGACGAGCTGGTGGAAGCTGCCCTGCCACGCCTTGATGCGCTGCTGGCTGAAGGGGTGGGTGTGGTCGAGATAAAGTCCGGATACGGCCTTGATATTGAAACGGAATTGAAAATGCTGCGGGCGGCCGGAAGGCTTCAAACCCTGCGGCCTGTGCGCGTGCGCACCAGCTTTCTCGGCGCCCATGCCATTCCGCCGGAATATAAATACAATTCAGCAGCTTACATCAAGGAAATGGTGATCCCGGCCCTGCGCGCGGCGCATGAAGAGGGGCTGGTCGATGCGGTTGATGGCTTTGTCGAGAGTATCGCCTTTTCTGCCAATGAGATGGAAGAGGTTTTTAATCTTGCGTTAACTCTTGGCCTGCCGGCGAAAATCCATGCCGAGCAGCTCTCCTGGCAGGGCGGCACGGCGATGGCGGCGCGCCATGGCGCGATGTCGGCCGATCATCTTGAATATGCTGATGAAAATGACGTGAAGGCGATGGCGGAGGCCGGTATGACGGCCGTGCTCCTGCCCGGCGCCTTCTATTTCCTGCGCGAGACAAAACTGCCTCCGATCAAGGCCTTACGTGAGTTTGGCGTGCCCATCGCGCTGGCGACGGACTGCAATCCCGGCTCCTCGCCGCTGACCTCGCTCCTGCTGGCCATGAATATGAGCTGCACGCTCTTCCAGCTCACCGTGGAAGAGGCTTTAAGGGGCGTCACCATCAACGCCGCGAAGGCGCTAAACCTTTCTGATTGCGGCGTTATCGCTCCGGGCTATCGCGCTGATCTGGCGGTTTGGGATGTCGAGAGCCCGGCCGAGCTCTGCTACCGGGTCGGCTTCAACCCGCTGCATCAGCGCTATTTTGGAGGCCGGCCATGCTGACCCTCATTCCCGGCGAGACCCGGCTGGAGACGCTTGAAGCGATATGGCGCTCCGGCGCGCCCGCAAGGCTGGACAGGAAATGCCAGAAAGCAGTTGAAAAATCAGCACAAATCGTATCGCAGGCGGCGCGCGGGGAGGCAGCCGTCTATGGTGTGAATACCGGGTTCGGCAAACTCGCCTCCGTGAAAATCGCACCCGGCGACACCGCCACATTACAGCGCAATCTCGTCCTGTCGCATTGCTGCGGGGTGGGCGAGGCGCTGGATGAAGCCACGACGCGCCTGATGATGTCCTTGAAATTATTGAGCCTTGGGCGCGGAGCCTCCGGCGTGCGCTGGGAGGTGATCGCGCTGATCGAGGCCATGCTGGAGCGCGGCGTGACGCCCGTCATCCCGGTGCAGGGCTCGGTCGGGGCGTCCGGCGATCTCGCCCCGCTCGCCCATATGAGCGCGGTGCTGATCGGTGAGGGCGAAGCGCTCTTTAAGGGCAAGAAACTTCAAGGAAAGGAAGCGCTTACGGCGGCGGGGCTGGAGCCCGTCGTGCTCGGCCCGAAGGAAGGGCTCGGCCTTATCAATGGCACGCAGTTTTCTACCGCGCTGGCCCTCACCGGCCTCTTCGATGCCTGGCGCAATGCGCAGAATTGTCTTGTAACTTCAGCGCTTTCCACCGATGCCATCATGGGATCGACCGCGCCTTTGCAGGCCGAAATCCATACCCTGCGTGGCCATCGCGGCCAGATCGAGGTTGCCGCCGCCATGCGCGCTTTGATGGACGGCTCGGTGATCCGGGAAAGCCATCGCGAGGATGATGCCCGCGTGCAGGATCCCTACTGCATCCGGTGTCAGCCCCAGGTGGCCGGCGCGGCGGTCGACATGTTGCGCTTTGCGGCCTCCACGCTGGAGACTGAGGCCAATGCCGTCACCGATAATCCGCTTGTAATTCAAGCGGGTATCGTATCGGGCGGCAATTTCCACGCCGAGCCGGTGGCCTTTGCCGCCGACACGATTGCGCTTGCCATTGCCGAGATCGGGGCCATCGCCCAGCGCCGTGTCGCGCTGATGGTGGACCCCACGCTGAGCCATGATCTGCCACCCTTCCTCACCCCCGAACCGGGGCTCAATTCCGGCTATATGATCGCGGAGGTGACGACCGCCGCTCTCATGAGTGAAAACAAGCACTTGGCCAATCCATGCTCGACCGATTCCACGCCCACATCGGCCAATCAGGAAGACCATGTCTCGATGGCGGCCCACGGCGCGCGGCGGCTGAAAGCGATGAATGCCAACCTCTCCGTGATCCTTGCCGTGGAGGCGATGTGCGCGGCCCAGGGCGTCGCCTTCCGCGCGCCGCTGGTCACGTCAATATCTTTGCAGAGCGCATTGAAAACGCTTGAAAAAGCGGCACCGCGACTCAACGGCGATCGCTATCTCGCTCCTGATATCGAGGCCGCTGCGGGTCTGGTCCGCTCCGGCGCGCTGGTTGCGGCAGCGGGGTTGGAGTTCGGCCTGTGAATCCGGTGCGGGTCATAAAGGGAGAAGGCCCTGTTATCATTGGGGTTCCCCATGCGGGTACCTGGCTGCCGGACGCGGTGAAAACGCGCCTGAATGCGCGGGGGAAACGCCTCGCCGATACCGACTGGCATGTGGACCGGCTCTATGAGGGCCTGCTGCCCGGTGCGTCCATGGTGATCGCCAATTTCCACCGCTATGTGATCGATCCGAACCGGCCGCCCGAGGATGAGAGCCTCTATCCGGGCCAGAATACTACCGGACTGATTCCGCTGACGGATTTCGACGGCGAACCGATCTGGTCCGACCCGCCGGGCAAGACCGAACAGGACAAATATCTGGAGCATTACCACGGCGCCTATCATGCGGCGCTGACGGCGGAGATCGCGCGCGCGAAGGCCGCCCATGGCGTTGCCATTCTCTATGACGCGCACTCCATCCGGTCTGAAATTCCCTATCTTTTTGAAGGTGTTCTGCCGGATTTCAATATCGGCACGGCAGGCGGGACAAGCTGCGATCCGCGCATCGGGGCGGCGGTCGCAGAAGTGTGTGCACGGGCGGGCGGCTATAGCCACATTGTAAACGGCCGCTTCAAGGGGGGCTGGACGACCCGGCATTACGGACGGCCTGAAACGGGCGTGCACGCCATCCAGATGGAGCTCGCCCAGTCCACCCATCTCGTAAGCGAAACCGAACCCTTTCAATACGATACGGCAAAGGCAGGCGCCTTGCGCAGCGTCCTGTCGGACGTGCTGGGCGCGCTGGAAACCCTTGCCCCTGATCTGAGGTGACATGATGACCGGCACGCGGCGCAATATGCGCGATATCTACCCTCCCACGGGGCCCGAGATCAGCGCAAAGCACTGGCAGGGCGAGGCCGCCATGCGGATGCTGATGAATAATCTCCACCCGGATGTCGCTGAAAATCCACATGAACTGGTGGTCTATGGCGGGATCGGCCGGGCCGCGCGCACCTGGGAGGATTTCGACCGGATCGTCGCGGTGCTGAAAGATCTGGAGGCCGATGAGACACTTCTGGTGCAGTCCGGCAAGCCGGTCGGCGTGTTCCGCACCCACGCCAACGCGCCGCGCGTGCTGATCGCCAATTCCAACCTCGTGCCGCACTGGGCGAACTGGAAGCATTTCAACGAGTTGGACCGCAAGGGCCTGATGATGTACGGCCAGATGACGGCCGGATCGTGGATCTATATCGGGACCCAGGGCATCGTGCAGGGCACGTATGAAACCTTCGCCGAGGCCGGGCGCCAGCATTATGGCGGCGACCTGAAGGGCCGCTGGATACTCACCGCGGGGCTTGGCGGGATGGGCGGCGCCCAGCCGCTGGCCTCTGTCTTCGCCGGGGCGTCGTGCCTTGCCGTCGAGTGCGACGAGACCCGCATCGATTTTCGCCTGCGTACCCGCTATCTCGATGAAAAGGCGCACAGTCTCGACGAGGCGCTGGACATGATCGCCCGCTGGACGAAGGCCGGTGAAGCCAAATCGGTGGGCCTTGTCGGCAATGCTGCAGACGTGTTCCCGGAGCTGGTAAAGCGCATGCAGGCGGGCGGGCCGCGCCCCGATATCGTCACCGACCAGACCAGCGCCCACGATCCGCTGCATGGCTATCTGCCGCAGGGCTGGAGCGTGGCCGAATGGCGCGCGAAGCAGGAAAGCGACCCGCAAGCGGTGGAGCGCGCGGCCCGCGCCTCGATGAAGACCCAGGTTGCGGCCATGGTGGTCTTCCACGAGGCGGGCGTGCCGACGCTCGATTACGGCAATAATATCAGGCAGATGGCGCTGGAGGAGGGGCTGGAGAATGCGTTCGCCTTCCCCGGTTTCGTGCCAGCCTATATCCGCCCGCTCTTCTGCCGCGGTGTCGGCCCGTTCCGCTGGTGTGCGCTGTCGGGCGATCCGGAAGATATTTACCGCACCGATGCGAAGATGAAGGAACTCTTCCCGGACAACACCCATCTTCATCGCTGGCTGGACATGGCGGCGGAACGCATTGCCTTTCAGGGCCTGCCGGCGCGCATCTGCTGGATCGGGCTGGGCGAGCGGCACAAGGCGGGCCTTGCCTTCAACGCAATGGTGCGCAATGGCGAGCTGAAAGCGCCTATCGTGATTGGCCGGGACCATCTCGATAGTGGGTCTGTCGCCTCGCCCAACCGCGAGACCGAAGCGATGAAGGACGGGTCTGATGCCGTCTCCGACTGGCCGCTTCTCAATGCACTGTTGAACACGGCGTCGGGGGCCACATGGGTCAGCCTGCATCATGGCGGCGGGGTCGGCATGGGCTTCTCCCAGCATGCCGGCATGGTGATCTGCTGTGATGGCAGCGCGGATGCGGACAGGCGGCTGGAGCGCGTCCTGTGGAACGATCCGGCGACCGGCGTGATGCGCCATGCCGATGCAGGCTATGAAATCGCGCTGGAGTGCGCGCGCGAGCACGGCCTCAACCTGCCGGGGATAACGGGTTGAGGGTGGCCCCGTTGCCCGGCCCGGGTAAAGCTTCGCCGGCGCGGCTTCCCGGTTTCGCTTGACACCCATAACTTTGTAATAAAAAGTAATTTGAGAAAGAGATTTGCGGAGCGGGCCGTGCTGTGAGGTGATGACGGTCAGGCGCGTTGGCGGACTGGCGAAACAGCACCGGCGCGCAACATTACGAAAACTTATAGTAAAGCGCCCTTTACATGCATCGGCGCGATCTATAGCGGTGATAGACGGAACGCAGCCGGGCGGGAGCGCGGCGGGACGGCACGAATGGGGGCATTGATGACAGGAATCGAGGGCGGGCGATGAGTGGTGACAGGCGCGATCAGCTGCGCTCGCTGAGCATTGACCGCGATGATGAGCCGCGCGGCGGGGGCGGGGTGTCGCTCCCCGTTCTGCTGGGCGCGATCGTGGTGTCCGCCGCACTGGCGGGCGGTGCGGCCTGGTATCTGTTGCAGGGCAATGGATCGGGTGACAGCGCGCCCGCGCCGGTGCAGACCGCGCAGGCCCCGGCCAATAACAGCACAGGCAACAGCGCCAGCGGATCTGCTGGCAATGGGCCCGAAACGCCGCCGGCAGCACGTACGCCCCGCGCCACCGGGCTGGTGGCGTCCGGCTATGTCGTGGCGCGCCGTCAGGCGACGGTCTCCGCTGAAATCACCGGCACGATTGCCGAGGTGCTGGTGGAAGAAGGCACGCGCGTTGCCGCGGGCGAGGTGCTGGCCCGGCTTGATGAGGCGCGCGCGCAGCTCGATCTGGAACTGATCCAGTCCCAGATCGCCGCGGCGCAGGCCCGCGTGCGCTCGCTGGATATCCAGACGCGTGAAGCGCGCCGGGTCAGCGAACGGGCTTCGCGCCTGTTTGAACGCGATATCGCCGCAGAAGCCACGATGACCGCCGCCGAGGCGCAGCAGGCCAGCCTTCAGGCCCAGCTGCGCGCCGCGCAGGCCGAGCTGGACAGCGCGCGTGTGCGCCTGACCAGCCAGGAAGACCTCATTGCCCGCCACACGGTGCGCGCGCCCTTTGCAGGCGTGGTGATCGCGAAAAATGCGCAAGTCGGCGAAATCCTGTTTCCGGGTTCGGCCGGGGGCGGGTTCACCCGTACCGGCGTGGCCACGCTCGTCGACATGGACTCGCTGGAGATTGAGGTCGATGTGAATGAGGGCCAGATCCAGCGCGTCACCCCCGGGCAAAGGGTGGAAACGATACTCGACGCCTATCCCAACTGGCGCATCGCCTCGCGCGTGGAAGCCATCATCCCGACTGCGGACCGCAGCCGGGCAACGATCAAGGTGCGTGTGGCCCTGGAGGAGCGCGATGCGCGCATCCTGCCCGACATGGCCGCGCGCGTGACATTCATCGAATAGGCCGTCCGGGCTGGTGGACGGATATCAAGGCTGAGGACAGGATAATGAACGCAACCTCCCCGCTCTATGAGCTGAAAGACCTCTCCAAGCGCTATACGCGCGGCAAGGAGACGGTGACGATTTTCGACGCGCTCGACATGACGATCAATACAGGCGATTTCATCGCCATCATGGGGCCGTCAGGCTCGGGCAAGACGACGCTGCTGAACCTTCTGGGCGGGATTGACCGGCCCTCGTCGGGCGAGGTGCTGTTTGAAGGCCAGCGCATCGACAATCTCAGCCAGGGCAAGCTTGCCAAATGGCGTGCGGCCAATGCCGGCTTCATCTTCCAGTTCTACAATCTGATGCCGACGCTGACCGCCGCGCAGAATGTCGAACTTCCGCTGCTTCTGACCAGCCTTTCAGGCAAGGCCCGCAAGGACCGGGTGAAGACCGCGCTGGAGATTGTCGGCATGGGCGAGCGCGCCCGTCACCGCCCCGGACAGCTCTCCGGTGGCCAGCAACAGCGCGTGGCCATCGCCCGCGCCATCGTCGCCGATCCCAAAGTGCTGCTGGCCGACGAACCGACCGGTGATCTGGACCGCACCACGGCCGACGAAATTCTCGAAACGCTTCAGCTGCTCAATGCCGAAATGGGCAAGACCATCATCATGGTCACCCACGACCCGGCGGCGGCCAGCCACGCCAAGCGCGAGCTGCACCTGAACAAGGGCCGCTTCGAGGAGAAGGGGAAAGCCTGATGAATGACGCAACCCTTGTAAGGAAGAACCTGTTCCGCAAGCGTTTGCGGGCCGTTCTTCTCATGATCTCGATCCTTATCGCCTTTCTGATCTACGGCATGCTCGGCGCCATGCAGAACGCCTTCTCCATGGGCACGGAAGGCGCGGCGCAGGACCGGCTGGTGACGGTCAACCGGATCAATTTCACCGTCGCCCTGCCTTACGCCTACTGGGGCCGTATCCAGCAGGTGGAGGGCGTGCGTACGGTCGCCCCGGCCAGCTGGTTTGGCGGGTATTATCAGGAACCGCAGAACTTCGTGCAGAGCTTCGCGGTCGATCCCGAAAGCTATATCGAGGCCTATCCCGAACTGGTGTTCCAGGAAGACCAGCGCCTGGCCTTCATAGAGGGGCGCACCTGCGCGGCAGTCGGTCAGGCACTGGCCACCCAGTATGGCTGGACGGTAGGCGAACGCATCCCGCTCATGTCCAATATCTGGCAGCAGCAGGATGGCAGTCAGGCCTGGGAGCTGGATATCTGCGCCATCTTCGATGATGCCGACGGCACCTATCCGACCAATTATCTCATGCTCCACTACGAGTATTTCAATGAGAGCCTGCTGTTCGGACGTGACAGCTTCCACTGGATCGCCATCACCACCGAAGATACCAGCCAGAATGACCGGATCAGCCGGGAGATCGACGAGTTGTTCGCCAACTCGCCGGCGGAGACCTCCACCACCACGGAAGCGGCCTTCAACGCCGCCTTCATGGAGCAGTTCGGTAATATCGGTCTCATTCTGACCTGGGTGATCGGCGCCGCGTTCGCGACGATCCTGATGATTGTCGGCACCACCATGGTGATGGCCGTCAATGAGCGCACGCGTGAGATCGCCGTGCTGAAAACGCTCGGCTTCACCGCCCCGCGCATCTTCCGCATGGTGCTCTGGGAAGCCCTGCTGCTCAGCTTTATCGGCGGGCTTATCGGTCTGGGGCTGGCCGCGCTTGCGGCCCAGGGCGCAAGCGCGGCGCTGGCGGGCTTCCTGCCCAGCTTCGGGCTGACTTGGACGAACGCGCTGACGGCTATCGCCTTCATGGTGGCCCTTGGCCTCATCACTGGCATCCTGCCGGCCTGGAACGCCATGCGGGTGCGTATTTCCGAAGCGCTCGGCAAGGTCTGAGGAGAGACATCATGTTAAAACAGACAACAGCGGTGACGCTTCTCAATCTGCGCTCCATACCCCAGCGCTGGGGCATGTCGCTGACCACGGTGCTTTCCATCGCGCTTGTGGTGGGTGTGCTGCTCGGTTTCATGGCGATGGCCAGCGGCTTTCGCGCCACCGTTGACGGCGCGGGCTCTGACGATGTGGCCATCATGCTGCGCGGCGGGGCAATGGCGGAGATGAACTCCAATATCAGCCGGGACGAGGTGCGCCTTCTCGAAGTTGCGCCGGGCATCGCGGCGAGCCCTGAAGGCGAACCGCTCATCTCGTCAGAGCTCTATGTCGTCGCCGACGGGATCCGGCGCGCCAGCCAGACCCCGGCCAATCTCGCCTTGCGCGGGCTGGGCCTGCATGGTCCGGACATGCGCCCGCAATTCGATCTGGTAGAGGGGCGTATGTTCGAGCCCGGCTCGGCTGAGCTGGTGGTTGGCGAGAGCGTGCAGCGCGAGTTTGAGGGCTTTGCGCTCGGCGACAGTGTGCGGCTTGGCAATAATAACTGGACCGTCGTAGGCGTGTTCTCCACCGGCGGATCGGTGTTCGATTCCGAAATCTGGACCGAACTCGGCGTGGTGCAGAACCTCTATCAGCGTGGCTCCAGCGTGCAGACCGTGCGCGCCCGGCTGACCTCGCCGGACGCCATCGAGGCCTTGCGCGAATATGTCGAAAACGAGCCCCGGCTCAATCTCGAAGTCCTCTCCGAGCGGGCCTATTTCGCCCGTTCGGCGGGCGGCACGACCAATCTCATCATGTTCCTGGGCTGGCCTCTGGCCATTGCCATGGCCATCGGCGCGCTGGCCGGTGCCTGGAACGCGATGTACGCCTCGGTTGATGCGCGTACGCGCGAACTGGCGACCTTGCGGGCCATTGGCTTTGGCGGCTTCCCGGCCTTCATAGCGGCCATGGTGGAGGCCATCGTTCTGGCCTTCTTCGGCGGGCTTGTGGGCGCTGTGGCGACATGGATCCTGTTTGACGGGGTCAGCGCTTCCACACTCGGCTCAGGTTTCACCCAGATCGTGTTTGCCTTTGCGGTGACGCCTGATGCGGTCGTGCAGGGCGTGATCCTCGCAATGATCGTGGGCTTCCTTGGCGGCTTCGTGCCGGCCATGCGGGCCGCGCGGATTCCGCTACTGGCCGTACACGCCGATTAGGGCGCAAGTCGCTTCGGGGCCTTGCACATCGTGCTGCGGCGCGTCATGAGGGTGTCCTTGTATCAGCACAGGGACATTCCTCATGGCCAAGCGCGCCCTTCTTCTGCCCGGTGATGGAATCGGCCCGGACGTGATGGAGGCTGTCCAGCGCGTGATCGGCGCGCTGAACGCCGCTCACGGTCTCGGCCTTGAAACCCAGACGGGCGAGATTGGCGGGGCCTCCATCGACGCCCATGGCGTGCCGCTGAGCGGAGCCGTGCTGGATCAGGCTAGAGCGTCAGACGTGGTGCTGATGGGTGCGGTCGGCGGGCCGAAATGGGAGGGCGTGGCCTATCATCTGCGCCCCGAGCAGGGCCTACTGGATTTGCGCAAAGGCCTCGGGCTCTACGCCAATCTGCGCCCCGCATACTGCTTCTCCGCGCTCGCCGATGCCTCCAGTCTGAAGCGCGAGTTTGTCGAGGGGCTGGACCTCATCTTCGTGCGCGAGCTGATCGGGGGTGTGTATTTCGGCACGCCGCGCGGCATTGATGAGCTGCCCGATGGCCAGAAGCGCGGCTTCAACACCCAGAGCTATACGACCAGCGAAATCGAGCGCGTGGCGCGCACCGCCTTCGAGCTTGCGCGCAAACGCCAGGGGGCGGTGTGTTCGGTCGACAAGGCCAATGTGATGGAGTCGGGCCTCCTCTGGCGTCAGACGGTGACCGCGCTGGCGGCCGGGGAATACCCCGATATCGCGCTGACCCACATGTATGCCGATAACTGCGCCATGCAGCTTGCCCGCGCGCCGAAACAGTTCGACGTGATCCTCACCGACAATCTCTTTGGCGACATTCTCTCCGACGAGGCAGCGATGCTCACCGGCTCGCTTGGCATGTTGCCGTCCGCGGCGCTGGGCGCATCCGGCTCGCCGGGGCTTTATGAGCCGATCCATGGCTCTGCGCCCGACATTGCCGGCAAGGGCGTCGCCAATCCATGCGCGGCCATATTGAGCCTTGCCATGGCGCTGCGCCTTCAGCTTGGCCGCCCGGACCTTGCAGACAGGGTGGAAGGATCGGTGGCCGCCGTGCTGGATGCGGGTCTGCGCACGCCCGACCTCCATGCCGGGCCGGGCACGAGCCAGACCGGTACGGAAGGTTTTTGCGATGCGGTGGTGCAGGCCATCCAGTGAGTGACGGTTATCTCATCGGCGTGCAGCGAGTGCGTCGCCCCTGAGTTCTCCAGAAGGCGTTCGGCACGGTCGTTACGATCAGAGCGATACGGGCCAGTTTCTGGCGGGAGCGTCTGCGCCCACCTGCCTGTAGCAAGCTTTCACCGCTTCCAGCAGACAACCCAAAGTATAGTTATAATGTTCTCTTGCAATATATAGGGTTGCACCCGGTGCCGCGCCGAATGATTTAACGTCCGTTTACCAAAACTATTCAACCTGTCGGTGAAGAATTTGCTTCAATTGAAGGATATCGTCAATGCGCCTGTCCAACCTGCCTGTTATGGGCAAACTGATGCTGATCGTGGCTGCCATGGCGATAGCGCTCGCCGGACTGGGCGCGTTCGGGATTTATGAAATCCATCAAGTGCGAGACTCGGCCTACCGTATTCACACCGCCTCCACTGACCAGCAGCGGGCCGCGAATATGGCCGATGCTTTCACCACTGTTCGCGGGTCCTGGTATCGATTGGCCATTCAGCCGGAAGAGGTAGATCAGCTCAGCAATATAGTACGTACCGCGCGCGAGCGATTTGCCGCAGAGCATACCGCGCTGTTGAACAGCGGTAGCAACGGGCAGGCCCAGCGCCACCTCAATACGATACAAGCCTCCTTTGAGCGATTTGTGACGGCGTTTGAGGCCGAAGCGGCGCAGCTGCGCAGGCTGCGTGGCGCTGATCGGCAGTCTCTGCAGGCACGCGCCGAAACGGCGGCCATGGCAGCGTATCCGGTCGGTGTTGAGGTGCGTGAAGCCCTTGATGAATTTCTGGCGTACGAGGCGGCCGCCGAACTGGCGGCTTTCGAGCAGGCTGTGGCCACCGCCGAGTTGGCGCGTACCCTGATGATCATCGGTATCGTGATCGGCCTCGTTCTGGGCAGTGCTGTCAGCATTCTGATCGGACGCTATGGTGTCGGTCAGCCCATGACCCGCGCCATCGACCGCCTGAACCGGCTGGCGGGTGGTGATCTGGAAATCCAGATTGCGGAAACCGACCGGGGTGATGAGATCGGCGTACTCAACAAGGCGCTCGATGCCTTCAAGGCGCAATCCATCACGGCCCGTGACCTCGCTGCCCAGCAGGAGACGGAGTCCCGGCGCAAGCTGGAACAGGCCGAACGCGTCGCGGCGCTGACATCAAAATTCGAACGCGAGATCGACGAGGCGGTGGAAACGCTTGCCAGCGCCGCTGAAGAGCTGCAGTCGACCGCTCAGTCCATGGCCTCAACCGCCGAGGAAAGCTCCGCCGAGACGCAGACCGTGTCGGCCAGCACGACCCAGACCGCGGCCAATGTGCAGACGGTGGCCAGTGCTGCTGAAGAGCTGACCAGCTCGATCAAGGAGGTCTCTGTCCAGATCGGGCGCACCTCGGGAATCGCGGCTGATGCGACCAACCGTGTGGACGAGGCCCTGCGCCGCATCGACACGCTGGTTGCCGCCGCCAGCGCGATTGATGAAGTGGCCTCCCTGATCGGCGCGGTGACCGAGCAGACCAAGCTGCTGGCGCTCAACGCCACCATCGAAGCGGCCCGCGCCGGCGAGGCTGGCAAGGGCTTTGCGGTGGTCGCGAGCGAGGTGAAGCAGCTGGCCGAACAGACCGAGAAGGCCACCGCCACCGTGATCGAGCAGATCCGCGCCATCCAGGAAGGCACACAGACCGCGGTATCGGCGGTGAAGGCGATCGAACAGGTGGTGGACGAGGTCAGCCAGATATCGACCGCCGTGGCCTCGTCTGCCGAGGAGCAGGTGGCCGTCACCGGCGAGATCAGCCCCAATGTGAACGAGGCCGCACAAGGCGCAGAAGCGGTGTCCCGCTCGCTTGGCGGGCTGGAACAGGCGGCAGGCACCACGTCGGCGGCGGCCAGCCAGGTGGCGACCACGGCGGCGCAGGTGGCCGAGCGCTCCGCGCGCATCAGGTCGGATATCGAGCAGTATATCCGCGACGTGCAGGCGGCTTAGGCTTTAAAACGCTAAGCATGGCGAACGGGCGGACCTTCGGGTCCGCCCGTTTTGCGTGAGGTCTGTCGGAAAGCCCTAATGCCCCAGCTTCACGTCCATGATGCGCACGCCCGGCGGGGCGGGCGGGTCTTCAGGGACAAAGAAGTCCGGCAATAGCTCCACGCCCGGCTCCATCGAGTACTGCTCCAGATCGGTGACGCCTTCGGAGACGAGGAAGCTGTCATCGATGAGGAAATTGCCGGTGAAGCTGGCGGCAGGCTTGGTCAGCACGCGATAGGCCGTCTCGGCTAGGATTTCGGGCTTGCGGCAGTTTTTCATCGCCTCCTCGCCTGCCAGAATGTTGGCGATGGCGGCGGTCGCCACAGCCGTGCGCGGCCAGATGGCGTTGGCGGCGATTTTGCCCCGGAACTCGTCCGACCAGCCGAGGATGCACAGGCTCATGCCGAATTTCGCGCTGGTATAGGCGACGTGCGGGCCAAACCAATGGCTACGCATGTCCAGCGGCGGGCAGAGGGCGAGAATGTGCGGGTTTTCGGCCTTTTCAAGGAAGGGCAGGCAGGCGCGGGTGACCACATAGGTGCCGCGCGCATTGACCTGATGCATCAGATCCCACTTCTTCGCGGGCGTGTCTTTGGTCGGCATCGGAAAAATGGCCGAGGCGTTGTTGACCACGATGTCGATGCCGCCAAACGTGTCCGCCGTGGCCTTCACCGCCGCTTCAACGCTGGCCTCATCACGGATATCGCACTGTATGGGCAGGGCCTTGCCGCCAGCCGCCTCGATTGATCTTGCGGCCGTGTGGATGGTGCCTTCGAGCTTCGGCTGCGGCTCCACCGTCTTGGCCGCAATGGCGATATTGGCGCCGTCGCGCGCGCAGCGCTCGGCAATGGCCAGGCCAATGCCGCGGCTGGCGCCGGTAATGAAAATCGTCTTGCCCTTGAGGGTCATGGCTGTGTGTTCCTCCCATGTCAGGGAAGAACACTAGCCCCCGATCACAGCCCGCGGAAGACCCGCCAGGGCGGGCAGGTCAGCCCTTCCTCACGCCGGCAATTGGCGAAGGTGAAGAGCACGGTATTGGCCCGGCCGACAATCTCGTCGCGATGGACATAGCCAAGCTGGCTTGCCACGCGGCTGTCAGCAGAGGCGTCGCGGTTATCGCCCATAAGGAAGTAGTTGTTTTCCGGAATGCGGAACGGGCCGGCATTGTCCAGCGGGGCGTTGTCGGAACGCTCATAGATGATGTGGCTGTTACCTTCGGGCATGATTTCCTCATACACCGTCACCGCCACGATCTGGCCTTCGCGCGTGCGGTAGCGGATCACGTCCTGCTCCACGCGCTCCATCACATCGCCATTGATGATCAGGCGCCCGCCGCGCACCTCGATCGTGTCGCCGGGCAGGCCGATCACCCGCTTGATGATATTGATGCCCTGGCCTGGATCACGCACCACGATGACCTCACCCCGGCTTGGGCCGCCAAAGTGCAGGACGCGGCCCGACAGGCTGTCAGGTACGAGATAGCCGAGCCCCAGCGGCAGGGAGTGGCGCGAATAGCCATAGGTGAACTTCGACACCAGCACGCGGTCACCCACCTGCAGAGCAGGCTGCATGCTTTCAGAGGGGATGTGGAAGGCGGCAAAGCCGAACGTGACCAGCGCAAACCACACCACGGCCACGCCGGCAAAGAAGCGGATCGTCTCGCCAAATTCGGAGATCACGCGGCGGAAAAACGCCACAACGATATTCTGCGGCTGGGCCGTCTCTTCGCGGGACTGGTCGGTCATTGGAATTTCACTGCGGTGCCATAGGCAAGGATTTCTGCAGCGCCTTCGGTAACGGTTGACGTGGAGAAGCGGAAGGTGACGACCGCATCGGCGCCCAGCTCTTTCGCGTGGGTGATCAGCCGGCCCAGCGCCTGCTCGCGCGCCTGGGCCATCAGCTCTGTATATTCATTGACCTCGCCGCCGACGAGATTGCGCAGGCCCGCGACAAAGTCGCGGCCGACAAAGCGTGCACGCACCACGCTGCCGCGTGCGATGCCGAGGATTTGTGCATTCTCCTTGCCTGGCACGGTGTCGGCCATGGTGACGATGATGGCAGGTTCGCTCATGGGGTGATGTCGTCCTCTCGCGCTTTGTCTTGGCCGGCCAGGCGCCAGTATGTCAGCGCAATGCCCGCTCCCATTAGCGCGGCTCCGGCAAGCCACACAAGGGAGAGAGGGTAGCCGGGCACATATTCAACGCCAAAGCGCAAAATGCCCATGACCGCAAAAATCACGGCGCCACTGGCGAACAGGGTTCGCTCCAGCCAGACGGGCGGGCCGCTGGCCGCTTGATTATGTGCATCAATCATGCGCCGATATTGGCCGGGCCCGGTGGCAAGACCAAGGCGAAACACCACACGGACCGCATGAATGCCGGGCGTGTGTCGTATCCGCGCCGCACCTGCGAACAACGCCAATAGTGAAGGACAGAGATAATGAGCGAGACCGAAACGCCCCCCGCAGCCCCGCCGCCCGCCGCGCCGTCAGACGACAGCGACCGCACCGTCGCCCTCATCTGCTACATATTGCAGGCCGTTTCGGTAGTCACTGCGGGTCTGGTCGCCGTCATTGCGGTGATCATCGCCTATGTTCGCAAGGATCAGGCGCCGGACTGGCTGAAAAACCACTATACCTACCAGATACGCACCTTCTGGTACGGGCTGGCAGGGTGGATTGTCGGTATCCTGACCATCTGGGTGCTGGGGCTGGGCTTCCTGATCATGCTGGTGACGGCGATCTGGTTCATCGTGCGGGCCATTGTCGGCCTGATCCGCCTGTCAGAAGGGCGCACGCACACCGATCCGACGGGGTTCTGGGTCTAGAAGAGTCACGCGCCGACATCTCCGCCAGGTTTGCCTGCGAGAGCATGGAAGGGGTGCGGACGGCCACTTGGGGCCGGATAGGGTAGTCGGGGCAGTCTTATGCGTGGCCTTCAAGGGCCGTCCGCACGGGCGGGGCTTCTGTCGTCCCGTATCCCCATTAAGCCCCATGAGGGGGCAGTGAGGGATGCACCGTTCAGATCGAACAACCATCCAACACCCGGAGCGGGGGACATGTGATCCCCGCGCCGGCCTGTCATGTGAGCGTGTCGCGAACATGCCCTTCCACCAGACCGGCAAGACCCATCATACGGGCAAGGTCAGGGGAGGGGGATAAGTTGCCACTGACGAGCGGTGAGTTCCGTGTACCCGATTGGCAGAATGTCCAGTCTGGTCTTGCGTGGAGCTGTCACCATGGATCCCGGCTCGGGGGCCGGGACCCCGGTGGAGAGGTCAGCGCCAAATCCGCCAGCACTATCAAAAGCGGAACACAAGCCGGGGCCCCGGCCCCCGAGCCGGGGTCCATTTTGATGTTTCGCAACGCGGATGCGTTGCGGAGCTAAAGAGGAATTGGTCCCCCGCATCCCCGCCTCCGCCGCGAGGACAGGTAAAGCGGGGGATGACACAGGGATAAGTCCAGGCATTCAGAGTATCACGCACTCTCCAGCATCACCTCGCCGGGTGCGAAAAGGGCTTCGGCGCCAAGCTGGATATCGCTGATCAGGCCCGGTGCGGCAGCGAGCACCGTATCGGCGAAGACGCGCGCGAGTGCGATGCGCGTTTCGGCATGGGCCGGATCGCCTTCCGCCTCTTTCAGGCGGCGCTGGGCGGCGACTGCGCCAACGCACAGCAGCCAGCCGCCGGTGACATCGCCGGTGAGTTTGAGAAACTGCGTCGCGCCGGAGAGCTTGTCCTCCATGGACGCGCTCGCCATCCAGCCGGCGGCCTCTTCCAGCGCATCAACCGCCGGGCGCAGCCTGCTGGCCAGTGGCGGCAGGGCCGGGTTGGACGAGGTTTCGCAATCTTCCACTGTCTGGCGGACATCCTCGATCAGCTCGGCAAAGGCGAGCCCGCCTTCCATGGCAAGCTTGCGGCCTGCCAGATCGATGGCCTGAATGCCGTTCGTGCCTTCATAGATCGGGGCGATACGGGCATCACGATAGTGCTGGGCGGCACCGGTTTCCTCGATAAAGCCCATCCCGCCATGGATCTGGATGCCGAGCGAGGCGACTTCGACACCCACATCGGTGGACCAGGCCTTGGCGACGGGGATGAGCAATTCCTCGCGGCGGCGCGACCAGACGGCCTCCTCCGCGTCGGGATGGTATTCGCCCAGATCGGCCTCAACGGCGGCATGCAGGCAGATGGCGCGCGCGGCTTCGATCTTCGCCTTCATGACGCTGAGTGTACGGCGCACATCGGGATGATCGATGATCGCGTGCGGGGCAGGGCCTTCCGCGCCCGGCGCCCGGCCCTGACGGCGATCCTTGGCAAAGCTGAAAGCCTGCTGATAGGCGCGCTCGGCAATGCCTACGCCCTGCACGCCGACATTGAGGCGCGCCGAGTTCATCATGGTGAACATCGCGGCCATGCCCTTGTGCTCCGCCCCGATCAGCCAGCCGGTGGCGCCCGCAAACTCCATCGTGCAGGTGGGCGAGCCGTGAATGCCCATCTTGTGTTCGAGGCCAATGGCCTTCACGCCGTTGCGCTTGCCCGGATTGCCGTTTTCATCGGGGAGGAATTTCGGCACCAGGAAGAGCGAGATGCCCTTGGTGCCCGCCGGGCTGTCGGGGGTACGCGCCAGCACCAGATGCACGATATTTTCCGCGCAGTCATGCTCGCCCCAGGTGATGTAGATTTTCTGGCCCGAAATCGCCCAGCTGCCATCACCATTGGGCTCGGCTTTCGTACGCAGCGCGCCAACGTCAGAGCCCGCCTGCGGCTCGGTGAGGTTCATCGTCGCCGACCATTCGCCGGAAATGATTTTGGGCAGGTAGAGCGCGCGCTGCTCGTCCGAGCCATGCGCGATCAGCGCCTCGATCGCCCCGAAGGAGAGCATCGGGCCAAGGCCAAAGCTCATTGAGGCGCTCTGGAGCATCTCCATCAGCGCGCAGCCCAGCGCGCGGGGCAGGCCCATGCCGCCATGCTCGGTGCCAAACTGCAGGCCCTGCCAGCCGCCTTCGACAAACTTGGCATAGGCCTCCGGGAAGCCATTGGGGGTTTTCACCACGCCGTCTTCCAGCGTGCAGCCCTGCTGGTCGGACGGCCAGTTCAGGGGCGCGATCACGTCATTGCAGAGCTTTGCTGCCTCCTCGAGGATGGCGCCCGTCAGTTCGCGGGAAAACTCCGGGAAGGCGCGCGTGGCGCTGACGCTGTCCAGCGCCGCGATTTCCTCAAGGCAGAAGCGCAAGTCACGAACGGGCGCGCGATAGCTCATGGACGGTCTCTCCCCACGGATTGTTCAGGCGAGGGCAGAACATAGCGCAGTGCGCGCCGAACGCGAGGGCGAAGGTGTGCGGCGCGTCGTCACGAGAAAATGACGCCCAGCGCCCTAGCTTTGAGTTCTGCCTTGAAGGAGACTGGCCGCATGCGTCTGGCCTTTGCCGCGATAACCCTGCTGCTCACCGCCTGCGTTTCCGCGCCGTTAACCGATCCGGCGCGGCTACCCGCGGGCACGTGGGAACTGGACGCGGAACACACCAGCGTCACCTGGCAGGTGCGCCATCTGGGCCTGTCCTGGTACACGGCGCGCTTTGACGGCGTGCGCGCGAGTCTCGAGTTCGATCCCGCCCGCCCCGAAGCGGCGGAACTCACCGCAATCGTCGACGCGGCCTCGGTTTCCACCGGTGATCCGGAATTTGACGAGATCCTGCGCGGCTCCGGCTGGCTGGATGCTGCCCGCCATCCGGAAATCGTCTTTGTTTCAAACCGGATAGTGGTGACAGGTGAGGTGACGGGCGAAGTCCATGGCCTTCTCACCCTCAAGGGCGTGACCCGGCCTGTCATTATGGAAACAGAGTTTTACGGCGGCGTCTTCAATCCGCTAATCCGGCGCAACATGCTGGGATTTAGAGGCTATTTCGAGATCGACCGGACGCAGTTCGATATTGGCCGCTTGCCGGGCAATTTCATTGGCGACACGGTGCGCCTATCTATCGAAGCCGAGTTTATCGCAAGGGATTAGGACGCGATGACGAGCACTACCGAGACGCCGCGCTATACGGCCGTGGCCATAATCCTTCACTGGCTGATGGCCGCGCTGATTATCGGCATGATCTTCCTGGGCTGGGCGATGGAGGGCATGCGCGAGCAGGCGCTGGCCGGCCAGATGAGCTTTGCCGAGGTGCAGGCCTTTTATAACTGGCACAAGACGATCGGGATCGGCCTGCTGATCCTCGCGCTGGCGCGGCTGGGGTGGCGGCTGACCCACCCCGTTCCGCCTCTGCCGGCGGGGATGAAATCGTGGGAGCGGGTGGCGGCCCGCCTCAGCCATACCGGCTTCTATGTCATCATGATCGCCATGCCGGTGGGCGGCTGGCTGACCGCTTCGGCGACCAATTTCCCGAGCTATATTGCCAATAATCCCGCGCTTGAACTGCCCCATTTGCCGGTGCCCAACGCGCTCTATGAAACCCTGGGTGCAATGCACGGGGCGGGTGCGTGGGTGATCTTCGCCTTTCTTGCCCTGCATATCGGCGCGGCGCTGAAGCACCATTTCGGGGACCGGGATGACGTACTGACCCGCATGATCCCCTTCCTCAAATCCCGCGTATAAATATCAGAAAAACAAGTCTTTTACGGAGACCTCCCCATGATCCGTTCCACATTGCTCGCGAGCTTTCTCGCCCTGACCGGCACCATGCCGCTATCGGCGCAGGACTGGGCGCTGGATGCCGGTGCCTCATCGGTGCGCGCTGAAACCCGCGTTTTCGGCCAGGCCGTGACGGCAGAGTTCGCCGAGTTCTCAGCCGAGATCACGTTCGATCCCGAAGCACTTGAAAATGCGCGTATTTCCGCGCGCGTCTCCACCGGCTCCGGCGCGATTGCCAACCGGGACTTTCAGACCGCGCTGGTCAGCCGGGACGGGCTCGATCCGCAAAACCATGAGGAAGCGCTCTTCGTGTGCGAGGAGATCGTGGCGACAGATGACGGTTACGAGGCACGCGGCACCCTGACCATCAAGGGCGAGAGCCGGGAGGCCGTGCTGCCCTTCACCGTCGAGATCAATGAAGGCCGGGCGATAGCGCAGGGCACGCTGGACGTGATCCGCGCCGATTATGGTGTAGGCGGCAGCGCCTGGGCCGAGGTTGCGCCCACCGTGACGCTGCATCTGCATATCGAGGCGGACGCGGTTTAGGTTTCCGCTAGGTGTCATTCCCCGGTGGCGTGGCCATCCGGGGAACCTATGCCTGCAAAGAGCGACTGGGCGGAAAGATGGAGGCATGGGTCCCCGGGACCTCGCATTCGCTCGGCCCGAGGATGACAGCGTTTAGCGAGCGCTCTAACGCCCTTCGCGCTCGCGTATTGCCGCCTGGAAATCAGCCAGCGCGGCTTCCAGCCGGTCCTGCGGCGCGGTGCTGTGTGCGAAGCTCGCAACGTCGTCCCGGCGCACGCCGCGCTGGACGCGCTTCCTGACCGGGCCTGCGGGCGCGGCCAGGCTGCCCTGCACGATGCGCAGGCGTTTCGGTGCCCGGCCTGCATACTGCGCCACACGCTCCAGGATCACCGCCGACTGCGCTTCGATAAGGGCAGCGGCAGGTCCGCGTGCCCGCACCGTCAGAAGGCCTGCGGAGAGCTTTTCCGGGCTCGACCAGCGCGCCAGTGCTTCGCCGACAATAGCTTCCCAGTGCTCATCCAGCTCACTCACGCCCGGCCCGAACGCCTTGGCGAGCGGACGCATGACCGCGCCGAGCGCGCGCGCTGCAGCGGGGGGGGGCGGGGCGGCGGGCCGTCCGCGATGGGTGCTGGCCCAGGCTTCAGCGTCCTCGCGATAGCCCGGACGGCTGGCATCGACACGCACGCGCCTGCGCACCAGCCTTGAAACCTCAGCGTGACCCTCGAACTCTGTGCTCATGGGGCCAGTGTCGTGCCTTCACGCATCAGGAGCAAGCATGGAGAGCCGATCGAGGGCGGGGGCGTTGAAAGCGCGCGACATCACGGCCATGCGCGCGGCGCTTCTCGCCTGGTATGACCGGGAAGGGCGGACGCTGCCCTGGCGTATCCGGCCCGAAGACCGGGCGGCGGGCCGCGCAGCAGACCCCTATGCGGTGTGGCTGTCGGAAATCATGCTGCAGCAGACGACCGTGCCCCATGCCGCGCCGTATTACGCACGCTTCCTGATACTCTGGCCCAGCGTGCATGATCTCGCTGCGGCCCCGCGCGAGGATGTGATGGCCGAATGGGCGGGGCTTGGATACTACGCCCGCGCGCGCAATCTGCATGCCTGTGCGCAGGTCGTATCGCGCGAGCTTGGCGGGGTGTTTCCCATGGATCTCGAGGCCTTGCGCGCCTTGCCGGGCATTGGCGAATACACCGCCAATGCCATCCGCGCAGCCGCCTTTGACCTGCCTGCCAGCGTGGTGGACGCGAATGTGGAGCGGGTGATCTCGCGCGTCTTTGCGATTGAAACGCCGCTGCCCGCCGCCAAGCGGGAGATCACCGACACCGCCCGCACGCTCGCCGATCCGGACCGGCCCGGCGACTACGCACAGGCCGTCATGGATCTCGGCGCCGTCATCTGCACGCCGCGTAGTCCCGCCTGCGGCGCGTGCGTGTGGGCTTCACAATGCAAGGCGCATGCGGAGGGGACGCAGGAGCGCTATCCGGTCAAGGCCGCGAAGAAGGCCAAGCCGGTACGCCATGGGCTGGCTTTCGTCATCCTGCGTGGCGAGGGAGAGGCGCGCGAGGTGCTGGTGCGGACCCGGCCCGATAACGGGCTTCTGGGCGGGATGCTGGAAGTGCCGGGCACGGACTGGCTGGACGATGCCGACGCTTTGCCAGCTTTGTCAGAGGCCGCGCCGGACGGGTTTCACTGGCGAGAGGCGGGCAGGGTGGTCCATGTTTTCGCGCATTTTGAATTGCGGCTGGCGGTCTTTGCGGCATTGCTGACGGGAGAGGCAAACCTGCCAGATGGCACGCGCTGGGTGGCCGTGCACCCGAGCCGGGCAGCCGGCCTGCCCACTGTGATGAAGAAGGCCGTGCAGGCGGCGCTTTGAACGCAGGTTGTCATCCTCGGGCCGCGTAGCGGTCCCGGGGACCCATGCCCCAAAGTTTGAAGCTTGCGCGTTCCTTGCCGGAATGGGTTCCCCGGACTTCGCGTGCGCTCAGCCGGGGAATGACGCCTTGGGAAGGCAAGAACGTGCTCGCCCCCCTAAGCCTCTTCCATCTCCGCGCGGATGCGGCTGCGCAGCACGTCAATCGGCATCAGCGTGCCGTTGCGGCGGATATGCCAGAAGGTCCAGCCATTGCACGAGGGCGCGCCCTGTACGGCCGCGCCGACCTGATGGATGGAGCCGGTTTCGCCCCCGCCCGTCACCGAGCCGTCGGCGCGCACGCGCGCCGTGCGCCGGCCTTGCGCGCAGAAAAGCGTATCGCCGGGTTTGACGAGGCCCGCTTCCACCAGATTGCCAAACGGGATGCGCGGCAAAGCGCGCTTTGACGCGGTGACCTGCAGCGCACTGGCATCGCCGGGGCTGATTGCCTCGATACGCTGGCGGGCAAGCTTCACATAGTCCGCGTCCGCCTCGATGCCGATGAAATTGCGGCCCAACTTCCTTGCCACGGCGCCCGTGGTGCCTGTGCCGAAGAACGGGTCCAGCACGGTCTGGCCGGGATGGGTGGTCGCCAGCAGCACGCGGTGAAGCAAGCTTTCGGGCTTCTGCGTCGGGTGCGCCTTGCGGCCATCGCCCGCTTTCAGCCGCTCACCGCCAGAGCAGATAGGCAGCGTCCAGTCGGAGCGCATCTGCACGCCGTCATTGAGCGATTTCATCGCGGCATAATTGAAGGTGACGCGGCTGGTCTTGTGCTTTGCCGCCCAGATCAGCGTCTCATGGGCGTTGGTAAAGCGCGTGCCCTTGAAGTTCGGCATCGGGTTGGACTTGCGCCAGATCACGTCATTCATGATCCAGAAGCCCATGTCCTGCAGGAAGGTGCCGACGCGGAAAATGTTGTGATAGCTGCCGATCGTCCACAGCGCGCCATCGTCTTTCAGGATGCGGCGCGCCTCTTCCAGCCAGGCGCAGGAGAACAGGTCATAGGCGTCAAAATCGCCGATCTGGTCCCAGTCATTATCGACCGCGTCCACCTTGGAATTGTCCGGGCGGTGCAGCTCGCCGCCCAGCTGCAGATTATAGGGCGGATCGGCAAAGATCAGATCGATGCTGTTGTCCGGCAGGGTCTGCATGATCTCCACGCAGTTCCCGTGCAGCACCTGATTGATCGGCAAAACTGTTGACACCACAGGCCATCCTTGTTCGTCCCCGGTGCATGAGGCTTGAAATGATACGCCTAACGAGGGGTTAAGCGCGAATCACTCGCCTCATATTTTTTCTGCAGCGCGCTTCACCGGCGCATAGGAAAACCGGTGGATGGGGGTGGGGCCGAAGGTCTCCAGAGCCTGCATATGCAAGGCTGCGCCATAGCCCTTATGGCCTTCAAACCCGTATTGTGGCCAATGATTTGCGGCATGGGCCATCACTGTATCGCGTACTGTCTTCGCGATGATCGAAGCTGCGGAAATCGCCGGTTCCAGCCCGTCCCCGCCAATAATCGCCTCTGCGGGGCAGGAAAGGGCGGGCAGGCGGTTGCCATCGATGAGCGCGCGGGCCGGACGCACGGGCAGACGGTCTACGGCCCGCGCCATCGCGCGCATGGTGGCTTCCAGCACATTCACCCGGTCGATCTCGGCCGGTTCGGCAATGCCGACGCCTACAAGCGCCTCTGCGCGGATGATGGCGGCCAGCGCCTCGCGGCGTCTGGCTGTGAGCTTCTTGGAGTCCCGCAACGCGCTGATCGCCGAGAAGTTTTCGGGCAAGATCACGGCGGCGGCGACCACCGGCCCGGCCAGCGGCCCGCGCCCGGCCTCGTCTATGCCTGCGATTGGATGACCGATTGTCATGACGACCTGCTAGGGCGCTACGGCTGCGGGGTAAAGGGGGCGGGGCTTTTCCCTCGTCCTCCCCACAGTGTCATCCTCGGGCCGAGCGCCAGCGAGGTCCCGGGGACCCACGCCAGAGAGGCCTGAGCTTGCGAGCTCGTTGCAGGCATGGGTTCCCCGGATGGCTCACGCCACCGGGGAATGACAATCCAAGAGCCACCTCAAAACAAACTCAACTGCTCTGCCCCCTCCTTCGGGCGGGTGAAGAGGTCGGTGCGCAGGGGCTCCACGCGGCGCGAAAGCCCATAGGCCTTGCAGGCGCGGGCAAAGCGGGCCCGGATCAGCTCGGCCACCGGTCCTTCGCCCTTCATGCGGGTGTGGAAGGCGCTGTCATAGGGTTTGCCGTTATGGGTGCTCTCGATCAGGCCCATGATCTTCTTCGCCGCCAGCGGGCGCTCGATGGCGAGCCATTGGCGGAAGAGCGGTTCCACCTCCAGCGGCAGGCGGATCAGCACATAGCTCGCATGGCTGGCCCCGGCCTTCGCGCCCGCCTCCAGCAGCTTTTCCAGCTCGTGATCATTGAGGCCCGGTATCATGGGCGAGGTGAAAATGCTGACCGGCACGCCCGCCTGGCTTAGCGCCTCAATGGCCTTCAGGCGGCGGGCGGGCGTGGAGGCGCGCGGCTCCATCGTGCGGGCGAGCTTACTGTCCAACGTCGTCACCGAGATCGCCACATGGGCAAGCCCGCGCGCGGCCATGTCCGAGAGGATATCAAGATCGCGCAGCACGCCTGCCGACTTGGTGACGATGCTGACCGGATTGCTGAACGCGGCGCAGGTTTCAAGGATGGAGCGCGTGATGGAGAGCTGGCGCTCCACCGGCTGATAGGGGTCGGTATTGGTGCCGAGCGCGAGCACTTGGGGGTTGTAAGAGGGCTTGACGAACGCTTTTGCCAGCAGGTCCGCCGCGCGCGGCTTGTAGAAAATCACGCTTTCAAAATCGAGCCCCGCCGAATAGCCCCAATAGGCGTGGGTGGGCCGGGCGAAGCAGTAGATGCAGCCATGCTCGCAGCCGCGATAGGGATTGGCCGACTGGTCAAAGCTGATATCGGGGCTGTCATTGCGGGTGATGATGGTGCGCGCGGCATCGCGGATCAGCGTGGTGCGCAGCTTGCCCTGCGGCGTCTCCATACTGCCCCAGCCATCATCGGCGGGCTCTGCCGTGGTGCGTTCAAACCGGCCTGAGGCATTGGATTTTGCGCCGCGTCCATGCGCGCGGAAAGGTTCGGGCAGGGCTTCACTTTGGCGGGCGGGCGTAATCGCGTTCATGCGCCCGAAGGTGACTCACCAGATGGAACAATTCAAGAACAAAATGCGGAGATGCGATGCAGGTTAGCCCAGCTCTTCCAGCTTATCGGCAAGCGAAAGCATGTCCGCCCAGGCCTTTGCCTTTTCCTGCGGACGGCGCAAGAGGAAGGCCGGGTGGAAGGTGGGCAGGGCAGGGGCGGTGTGTCCGCCTGCGCTGATCTCCGCCCAGCGCCCACGCAGCGCCATGATGCCTTGCGGCGTGTTCAGCAGGGCCTGGGCCGCAATGCCGCCCGCCAGCAGGATCACGCGTGGCTTCGCAATCGCGATATGGCGCTCCACGAAGGGGCGGCAGGCTTCAATTTCCTCGGATGAGGGTTTGCGGTTTCCGGGCGGTCGCCAGTAGACGACATTGGTGATGTGAAACCCGGTTTCATCAAGGCCGATCGCGCCCAGCATCCGGTCGAGCAGCTGGCCGGAACGCCCCACAAAGGGGGCGCCCTGCCTGTCCTCTTCCGCGCCGGGCCCTTCACCGATCACCATAAGCGGCGCAGCCGGATTGCCGCGGGCAAAGACGGTGTTGGTGGCGGTGAACTTGAGCGCACAGCCCTCATATTGCTCCAGGACGGCCTTGAGCGCCTCTACGCTGTCTGCACTGCCCGCCATCGCGCGCGCGTCCTGGTGGGGCTTTAAAGGGGCCTTGGCGGCAGGTTTGGAAGGAGGGGCAGGCGGGGCCTGAGTGCGCGCTGCAGGCGCGGTGCGCGTGCCAGCGGGCGGCAGAACCGGAATGTCGGTCTCGATCCCGGCATCCTCCCACCAGCCGATCAGGCTGTTCATCGCACGGCGCGGATCTATGGCTCGGGGAGGGGTCAACGAATACATCCTGATGGCATGCAAGACGCTGGCGGAACTACCGCCACGCCCTAGCTCATTGCATATTCGTAAGCTAAGACGGGAGCAGCTCCGGCGCAAACCCGCCGGCAGTATGCAGACCAACCCCTCCGATCCGGCAAAAGCCGGCAAGACAAAGACCTGACGAGAGAGAGGCAAAATGGCAGACGGGGACATCGAACGCGAGGCGATGGAATATGATGTGGTGATTGCTGGCGCAGGCCCGGCCGGGCTGTCCGCCGCCATCCGCATCAAACAGCTTGCTGAAATAGAGGGCCGCGAGGTTTCGGTCGCGGTGATCGAGAAGGGCTCCGAGGTCGGCGCCCATATTCTCTCCGGCGTGGTGTTTGATCCCAAAGCGCTCGACGAGCTTTTCCCCGACTGGCGCGATGATCCCGCCCAGCCCTTCGACACCGAAGTGACGAGCGACAAGTTCGTGGCGCTGGGCGAGTCCGGTTCTGCGACCTTCCCCGGCTTTGCCATGCCGGGCTTCATGCACAATCACGGCTGCTATATCGGCTCGCTGGGCAATCTGACCCGCTGGCTTGCCGAAAAGGCCGAAGGCATGGGCGTGGAGATATATCCCGGCTTCCCGGCGGCCGAGCTGATAGAGGAAGACGGCGCCATCAAGGGCGTCGTCACCGGCGATATGGGCGTGGCCCGCGACGGTTCGAAGAAGGACATGTACCAGCCCGGCATGGAGCTGCGCGCGAAATACACCCTCTTTGCGGAAGGTGCGCGCGGCAGCCTGTCGAAACAACTGATCAAGCGCTTCGATCTCGATGAGGGGCGCGAACCGCAGAAATACGGGCTCGGCATGAAGGAGCTCTGGCGGGTGAAGCCGGAGAACCACAAGAAGGGGCTGGCCATGCACACCATGGGCTGGCCGCTCTCCAACGATACGGGCGGTGGCTCCTTCATGTATCATTTCGGCGATAATCTCGTCGCCATCGGCTTTGTGGTGCACCTCAACTACAAGAACCCGAACCTGTTCCCGTTCGGCGAGTTCCAGCGCCTGAAGACCCACCCGGATATCGCGCCCATCCTTGAAGGGGCAGAGCGCCTGTCCTACGGCGCGCGCGCCATCACCGAGGGCGGCTACCAGTCCGTGCCGAAGCTGGCTTTCCCCGGCGGCGCGCTGATCGGCTGTTCGGCCGGTTTTGTAAACGTGCCGCGCATCAAGGGCAGCCATAACGCCATGAAGACCGGCATGATGGCCGCTGAAGCCGCCTTTGCGGCGCTCGGCGAGAACCGCGAGCATGACGTGCTGACCGCCTATGAGGCGGCCTACGACAAATCATGGGTGAAGGCGGAGCTGAAAAAGGTCCGCAACGTCAAGCCGCTCTGGACCAAATGGGGCACGCTCATCGGTATCGGGCTTGGCGGGATGGATATGTGGACGAACGAACTGTTCGGCTTTTCCATCTTCGGCACGCTCGGCCATGGCGGGGCGGATCACGAGGCGACCAAGCCGGCCAGCCAATGCAAGCCGATCCATTATCCCAAGCCCGATGGCGTGCTCACCTTCGACCGGCTCTCTTCGGTGTTCATCTCCAACACCAATCACGAGGAAGACCAGCCCGTTCACCTGAAGGTCGCCGATCTGGCCTTGCAGAAATCGAGCGAGCACGATGTATTCGCAGGTCCGTCTGCGCGCTATTGCCCGGCGGCGGTCTATGAGTGGGTCGATGAGGGCGGCGCGCCCAAATTCGTGATCAACGCGCAGAACTGCGTGCACTGCAAGACGTGCGACATCAAGGATCCGAACCAGAACATCAACTGGACAACGCCCGAGGGAGCCGGTGGCCCGAACTACCCCAATATGTAAACCGGCCCGCCCGGCGGGACTTAAGGGCCTCGTGCGCATCGTGCTGTGCCTGCCGGTGCTGGCTGTGTCATGCGCGGTGCCGCACGGGTTCGAGCTGCAGGAAGAGCCGAACGTCTACGGCGCTTTTCTGGCGGCCCGCTATGCCGGCGCGGCGCGCGAGACCTCGGCTTCCTCGCGCCTTTATGCCGATGCGCTCAGCCATGATCCGGCATCGGGCTTCCTGTCCGAGCGGGCTTTCTATTCCTCGCTGCTGGCGGGCGACTTCGCGCGCGCGGACGAGGCGGCCCGTCCTGCGGGCGATCACGAGAACGGGCTGCAGCTGGCCCATATCTATCTGAAGGCGGCGGCGATTACCGGCCGCGCCCGTCCGCCCGGTGCAGAGCTGTCGGATTCCTTCGGGCCTTTCGCCGCGATGATCTCCACCATGCTGGACGATTGGGCGCTGGTGCGGGCAGGCCGGGCCGATGCCGCTGCCGACCGTCCGGTGACGCCGACGGCAGGGCTGACCGGCCATCTGATGATCCACCGGGCGATGATCCTTGAATCGGCCGGACGCATGGACGCCGCCAACGAGGCCTACCGCGCCGCCTATTCCAGCCTCGACATGGAAGGCTTTTCCACCGTGCTTCGCGGGGCGTTCCTGGAGCGTCAGGGCCGCACCGATGAAGCCCGCCAGCTCTATATGCGTCATCTGCAGCGGGCCAGCTCGCCGGATCTGGAAGTACGTGCTGCCCTGGCCCGTGTCGATGCAGGCGGGCGTCCGCCGCCGCGCCACACGCCCGCACAAGGGGCGGCGCGCGCCCTGTTTGCGCCCGCGGCCCTGCTCAATGCGTCCGCGCCTGCCGAATATGCCGCGCTCTATCTGCGGCTGGTGCAGAGCCTGGACCCCCAGTTCCACCGCAACACCCTGTTCCTTGCCACCATGCTGGACCGGCTGGGGCTGGAAGCCGATGCGATCACGGCCTTCGATGCCGTCCGCAGCGGTCCGCTGGCTGAACAGGCCCAGGTGGATGCGGCCTGGATGATGTTCCGCACCGGCCGGCAGACCGACGCGCTGGCCCGTGCACGCGCCATCGCGGCCGATACGATGAGCGAGCAGCCCCGCCTCCTTCTGGCCGATATCTACCGGCTGACCGGGCATTGCCCGGAAGCGGGCGCGCTTTACGATACGGTGATGGCCGAGCGCGAGGCGGGCGGGTTCGAGCAGGACTGGCGCCATGTCTTCTACCGCGCGGTCTGCCTGCAGATTGCCGGGGACTGGCAGGGTGCCGAGGCTGGCTTCCTGCAGGCGCTGGAGCTGTCGCCGGACGAAGCCCGGGTCCTCAACCATCTGGGCTATAACTGGATCGTGCTGGGTCACCGCGTCGATGAGGGTTTTGCGCTGGTCGAGCGCGCAGCGGAACTGGCACCGGACAATGGCGCCATTCTGGACAGTCTGGGATGGGGGCATTTCAAGCTGGGCCGCTATGACGAGGCCGTGGAATGGCTGGAGCGGGCGGTCGAGCTGTCGCCTGCCAATCCCACCATTCACTGGCATCTGGGCGATGCCTATGCCCGTACAGGCAGGGAGCTGGAAGCAGGCTTTCAGTGGCGGCGTGCGCGCGACCTGACCAATGATCCGCGCGAGGAAGCCCTGATCGAGATCCGGCTGGCAGAAGGGCTGGATGCGGCCCCCGCTGACATCGAATGAGCCCGGCGCGTGATGGCCTTGCCGAACCGGCTCCGGCCAAGATCAATCTGACCCTGCATTGCGCGGCGCCGCGCGCGGATGGCTATCATCCGCTGCACAGCCTTGTCGTGTTCGCTGACTGGCGGGACACGCTGCGCGCCGAACCGGCCGATACGTTGTCCCTGTCGCTGGAAGGGCCGGGTGCGGACGGCTTGCGCGATGATCCCCATAATCTGGTGCTGAAAGCCGCCTGGGCGCTGCGCGCGGCGGCAGACAAGCCCGAACTTGGCGCACGCCTCGTGCTGGAAAAGCATCTGCCGGTCGCGGCCGGGCTGGGCGGGGGGTCAGCGGACGCGGCGGCCGCCTTGCGCCTCCTCAACCGTTTGTGGTCGCTGGACTTTTCGCTGAAGCAGCTCGCAGAAATCGCCAGCGTGGTCGGCGCCGATGTGCCCGCCTGCGTCTGGTCGCGCCCGCTGGTGATGGAGGGGATTGGCGAGACGATCACCCCGCTGGTGGCCTGGCCCGCCCTGCATGGCGTGATCGTCCATCCGGGCGTGGCGCTGTCCACGGCGGACGTGTTCGCGGCATTTGATACGCAAGGGCCTGCCAGCAAGCTCGCTGCCAATGCCCTCCGGCCAGTGGCCGGAACGGCGGAGGCCGCATTCGGGCGCATTCTGGAAGGCCGCAATGATCTGGAAAGCGCCGCGATGTCGCTCGCGCCACCGGTGGGGGAGGTCCTGAAGACGCTGGGGAGGCTTCCCGGCGCGCGTCTGGCGCGCATGTCCGGTTCCGGGGCGAGTTGCTTTGCCCTGTTCGATAATGCCGGAGAGGCCGAAGCGGCGGCGGACACGCTCTGCGCGCAGCAGCCGGGATGGCTGGTCCGGCCGGTGGTTTTCGGGGGCGCTCTCTCATGATGCAATTGCTGATGCCTGCCTTCATTCTGGCGTTCAGCCTTGGCCTTGGCATTGCCGCCCTGGTCTGGCGGGCGCAGATGCTGGACATGCCCGGCCACCGCTCCCTGCATGCCAGCCCCACGCCGCGCGGGGGCGGGATCGGCATTCTGGCGGGCACAGGCGCGGTCTTCCTGTTTGCTTCCGGCCAGCCTGTACCGCTGGAGGGCGCTGCGCCGCTCCTCGCCTTCACTGCCGCGATGACGGCGCTGGGGTTGGCCGATGATCTCTATGCGCTGTCGGGCCGGCTGAAGCTCGCCCTGATGGGACTTCTTTGCCTGATGGCGGCGGGATGGACCGGTGTGCCGGAGACGATGGCGGTCAGTCAGAATACCGCCCTGCCTCTGCCCGTCTGGATCGCGCTGCCCGGCGCGGCGCTGTTCCTCTTCGTGGCCGTGAACGCCGCCAATTTCATGGACGGGTCAGACGGCATGCTTGCCTCTGCCCTGATACCGGCAGGGCTCGGCCTCGCGGCGGCAGGACTGGCTACCGGCGTGCTGGCCGCGAGCCTTGCCGGTGTGGCGGTGGCGGGCGGGCTTGCCGGCTTTCTGGTGCTCAACCGCCCGCCTGCGCAGGTGTTCGCAGGCGATGCCGGTTCGCTGTGTGCCGGCGCGCTCTATGCGGGCGGGGCACTGGCCATGGCGGTGGAAGGCCTGGCGGTGGCGCTCTGGCTCGCCCCGCTCTTCATCCTGCCCTTCCTTGCCGATGTTCTGCTGACGCTTGCCAAGCGCGCGGCAGGCGGGCGGCTGTCGCTGGAAGCCCACCGGGAGCACGCCTATCAGCGCCTTGTGGCGGCGGGCTGGAGCCATGGTCAGGTGGCGCTGGCCTACAATGCGCTGGCCGCGGCCTGCGTCATTGCAGGCCTAATGGCGCTGCAGGGGCCGGACGGGGCCGTGTTCTGGGTGTTCTGGGGCGCGGCGATGGTATTGAGCGGGCTCTACGCCCTCGTGCACAGGCGCGTTTGCTAGTAGGCCCGGTCGACCACGAAGCCGGCCAGCGCGGAGAGCGCCTGCGACCAATCGTTTTCAGGGAAGACCGACAGGGCGGAACGCGCGTTCTGCGCATGGCCGCGCGCCGCTTCCAGCGTCTCGTCCAGCGCGCCATGGTGTTTCAGTATGGCGATGGCCTCATCCAGATCGGCCTCGTTCTGATCACCATCGACAAAGGTGCGCTGCCAGAAGGCGCGCTCTTCATCGCTGGCCCGCTCCAGCGCGATGGCGACGGGCAGGGTGATCTTGCCCTCGCGGAAGTCATCGCCGGTATTCTTGCCAAGAATGGCGGCGAGCCCGCCATAATCGAGCGCATCATCAACCAGCTGGAAGGCGAGGCCCAGCTCGCGCCCATAGGTGTTCAGCGCATCTTCTTCCGCCTTCGGACGACCGGCGAGGATGGGCGATACGCGCGCCGCCGCGGCAAAGAGTGCCGCCGTCTTGGCGTCGATCACTTCCATGTAGGCTTCGCGGCTGGTGGCGATATCGCGCACCATGGAGAGCTGACGCACCTCGCCTTCTGCGATGATGGCGGCAGCGCGCGAAAGCACGTGCAGCGCGTCCAGGGACCGCGCATCGACCATCAGGGTGAAGGCCTGCGCGAACAGGAAATCACCGACCAGTACCGAATGGGGATTGCCCCAGACCTGATTGGCCGATTCCTTGCCCCGGCGCAGGGCGGAATCGTCCACCACATCATCGTGCAGCAGGGTGGCGGTGTGGATGAATTCCACCGCGCCCGCGAGCGCGAGGTGGCCGTCGCCCTCATAGCCCAGCATGCGCGCGGCGCTCACCGTGATCAGCGGGCGGATACGCTTGCCCCCGGCATTGACCAGCCAGTTGGCCAGTTCCGGTATCAGCGCCACCGGACTGCCCATGCGCTCGGTCAGCAGGGTTTCCACGCGCGCCATGTCGTTTCCGGCCAGCGCCATCAGCGTGGTAACCGGATCGGGCAGGGCTTCCGCCGTGGTTTTTGCAGGCAGGCCGTTCACGGGCTTCGCGTCACTCTTGCTAGGGCCGGGGTTTGACCGGCACAATAGAAACGCGGCCCCTTGTCAGCAAGCGTGCCGCGCTGCGGCCAATCAGCCAGCCCGGCCCATCAGCAGCACGAACGGAGATAGCGCGTGATCGAGGTTCTGAACACCAATGATCCGGTAAAACTGTCTTTCGCACAGGCCGTGCTGAAAGAAGCCGGAATCAAGGCAGTTGTGCTGGACGCGGAAACTGCAGGCATGTTTGGCGGGGCGCTGCCCTGGATCAAGCGGCGCGTACTGGTGCCCGACGAACTGGCCGACAAGGCCCGGCGCGTGCTGGCCGAAGCGCTGGCGGCAACAGACAAGCCGTGATGCCCGATGACAGCGCGATTGCCGCGCCTGTTTCGCGTTCCACCTATCTGGGCGGCAAGGTGCTGCTCGACCAGCCTGTAAAGGGCTACCGGGCAGGGATTGATGCGGCCCTGCTGGCCGCCGCGCTGGGCCTCAGACCCGGCGCGCTGGCCTGCGAGTTTGGCTGCGGGGCAGGGGCGGCCCTGCTTTCCGCCGCCCGGCTCTACCCGCAGGCGCGCTTCACCGCCATTGAGCAGGACGCGGCCATGGCGGCTTTGTGCGCCGCCAATATCACGCTCAATGAGGTGGCAGAGCGCATAACGCTGGACACCGGCGATGCGCTGGCGGCGGGCTATCGCGAGGCGTTCGACGCGGTGTTCTTCAACCCGCCTTTCTTTGACGATGAAAGCGCGCTGCGTCCGCCCGCGCCGGAGCGCAGGGGCGCCTGGATCAGCGAGGCTCCGCTGGAAGACTGGATCAAGGCGGGCCTGAAGGCGCTAAGGCCCAAGGGCGCGCTGACGCTGGTGCATCGGGCGGACCGTATGGCGGATATTCTCTCCGCCCTGAGGCGCGGTGTCGGCGATATCACTGTGCTGCCGGTGCATTCCCATGGGGACAGACCTGCCAAGCGGGTGATCGTGCGGGCCGTGAAAGGCGCGCGGGGCCCCTTTGCGCTACTGCCCGGCCTCGTCGTCCATGGCGGGCCGGAGGAGCGCTATACGCACGAAGCGCTGGACATATTGCAGGGCCGGGTGCTCATCGACATGGGCGCGGGCAGAAAGGTGCGCTGATGCTGGAAACGACCCTTGGTATCCTGCTGCTGGCCGTGGTGCTGGGCTTCCTGTTCGGACGCGGCACGCGCGCCAGACGCGAACGGGCCGCCGAAGCGGCCCGCAAGGCGGTTGAGGACAAGCTCAACAAGAAGCGTTAGACGCCCCGGTCAATCAGGTCGCGTTCGGCCCGGTTCGGCATGCGGTAGAAGATGTGCACGCCGATCTGGCGGGTCTGCACAAGGCTGCCCGACCAGTGCGGGTTCACCGCCGTTGTGTGATAGTGCGTGGCCGAACGGGTCAGCTGCGGGGCAAAGCCCAGCATGGCGTGCTTGGCCACCAGCTGGGACTGGCGCCAGGCGCGTCCGCGCGGTGCCCGGTCCATAGAGCCGTCACACGTGAAGGAGAACTGGCAGCCCGTGACGCGCTCGGAACCCTGATAGACCACGCCGCAAATGCTGTCAGGGTAGGCGCGGTGGCGCACCCGGTTCAGCACCACTTCGGCGACGGCAATCTGGCCGCGCACATTCTCGCCACGTGCCTCGTAATAGACGGCCTGGGCCAGGCAATCCTGTTCGCGGCGCGCATCACGCGCCAGCGCCAGGTGCTCAAGGTCGAAGGTCTGCAGATCATCCAGCGTCCGGCCCGAGACCAGCGGAACCATTTCCCCGTCCGGCGCGTCAATGGTGAAGGATGCCGTCTGGAACAGGGCCATGCCGTCCTCGAACGCGCCTTCCAGCGCGCTTTCCAGATAGCGCTCTGCAATGGCCGCCCACACGGCCGCATCGGCCTGGGTGCGCACATGACCGCTGGCCACCGGCAATGCCGCCATGCCGCCAAGGGCAAGGGCGATAGCCGACATGCGCGTAAAACTGGCAAGCGTCGAACGCAATCGCGTCGCGATAGCCATGCAAACCTCTTCTTCTACCTTGTTCGTGGCGCTGCGATGCAAGCCGCGCGCCACTTGCCGTAAGCACTCCAGATAGGTGAGCCGCTTCGGTTAGCAAGGTGTGAACGAAATCACGGCATGCATACCCAAGTGTGCGCGTGCGGTCAACCGCGCTGCACTGCACGTTAACTATGGCCACAATTCCGCCCAACTTGAATACTGGGCAAGTGGGAGTTTAATGCAGATCAGTCTTGCCTTGCTTTCAGCGCTGCTTGCGCCGCAGCAAGCCGGGCGATCGGCACACGGTAAGGTGAACACGAGACGTAATCGAGGCCAACCGACTCGCAGAACCGAATCGATGCCGGATCACCGCCATGTTCCCCGCAGATTCCGAGCTTTAGCTCCGGACGGGCGGCGCGCCCGCGCTCCACACCCAGCCGGATGAGGTCACCGACGCCGTCCTGGTCGATGGTCACGAACGGATCGCGCTCGAAAATCTGTGCTTCAAGATAGGCGCCCAGAAACTTGCCTGCATCGTCGCGCGAGAGCCCGAACGTGGTCTGGGTCAAGTCATTCGTGCCAAAGGAGAAGAATTCGGCGTGGGCCGCGATATCGCCCGCGCGCAGCGCCGCGCGCGGAAGTTCTATCATGGTGCCGATAAGATACACTGGCGCCACGCCCGTCTCGCGCTCCACATCGCGGGCGACCGCCGCAACGCGCACTTTGAGGATTTCCAGCTCTTTCGCGGTGGCAACGAGCGGGATCATCACTTCGGCGACGGGTTTGAAGCCGGTTTCCTTCTCTACCAGCGCCTGCGCCTCGAAGATCGCGCGCGCCTGCATCTCGTAGATTTCAGGGAAGGTGATGCCGAGGCGGCAGCCGCGATGGCCGAGCATCGGATTGGTCTCCGCAAGCGCCCGCGCGCGCTCCATGAGAAGCTCGCCGGAGAGACCCGTCGCTTCGGAGACGGCTTTCACGTCCTCTGCGCTGTGCGGCAGGAATTCGTGAAGCGGCGGGTCGAGCAGGCGGATCGTGCAGGGGCGTTCCTCCATGATGCGGAAGATTTCAGCAAAATCATCGCGCTGCATGGGGAGAATCTTGGCCAGAGCCGCGATGCGCCCGTCCTGATCTTCAGACAGGATCATCTCGCGTACCGCCGCGATCCGGTCAGCGTCAAAGAACATGTGCTCGGTGCGGCACAGGCCAATGCCCTCTGCGCCGAACTCCTTGGCGGTCTGCACGTCGGCCGGCGTTTCGGCATTGGTGCGCACCTTCATGCGGCGCGCGCCATCGGCCCAGACCATCAGCTTGCCAAAATCGCCGGTCAGCTCCGGCTTGATCATCTTCGCTTCACCGAACAGCACTTCGCCCGTCGCGCCATCGACCGTGATCATGTCGCCATCGGTGATCACGCGCCCGCGGGCGATGAACTGTTTCTTGGCCGCATCAATGCGGATCTCGCCCGCACCGGAGACGCAAGGCCGGCCCATGCCGCGCGCGACCACCGCCGCGTGGCTGGTCATGCCGCCGCGCGCCGTCACGATGGCCTGCGCCGCGTGCATGCCGTGAATGTCTTCAGGGCTGGTTTCCACGCGGACGAGAATGACCTTTTCGCCAAGGGCAGCGCGGTGCTCGGCCTCGTCAGAGTCAAACACGGCCCGGCCAGAGGCCGCGCCCGGAGAGGCGGGCAGGCCCTTGGCGATCACGTCGCGCTTGTAGTCTTCGGCGATGGTCGGGTGGAGCAGCTGGTCGAGCGCGGACGGGTCCACGCGCAGCACGGCTTCCTCTTCCGTGATCAGGCCGTCATCGACCATGTCGCAGGCGATTTTCAGCGCCGCGCGCGCGGTGCGCTTGCCGTTGCGGGTCTGCAGCATCCACAACCGGCCCATCTCGACGGTGAACTCGATGTCCTGCATGTCGCGATAGTGGCGCTCCAGCGTGTCGAATACCGCTGCCAGCTCGGCATAGACAACCGGCAGGGCCTCTTCCATGGAGGGGGCGGGATCGCCCATCTTTTCGCGCATGGTTTTGGTCAGGCATTGCGGCGTGCGGATGCCCGCCACCACGTCCTCGCCTTGGGCATTGATCAGGAATTCGCCGTAATAGGCGCGCTCGCCGGTGGAGGGATCGCGGGTAAACGCCACGCCCGTGGCGGAGCTTTCGCCCATATTGCCGAACACCATGGCCTGTATATTGACCGCCGTGCCCCAGCTCGCCGGGATGTCATACATGCGCCGGTAGGTGATGGCCCGGTCATTCATCCAGCTGCCGAACACCGCGCCGATAGCACCCCAGAGCTGGTCGCGCGGATCGGTGGGGAAGGGCTCGCCCAGCGCCGATTTCACCGCCGCCTTGTAGTCCACGATGATCTCTTCCCAGCCTTCGGCCGTGATTTCGGTGTCGAGCTGGAGATCGTTCTCTTCCTTGTAGCGTTCCAGGATTTCCTCGAACTCGGCATGGGGCACACCCAGCACGACATCGGAATACATGGTGATGAAGCGGCGATAGCTGTCGAGCGCGAAGCGGCGGTCGCCGGAGAGTTTCGCCAGCCCCTCTGCCGTCTCGTCATTGAGCCCCAGATTGAGCACGGTATCCATCATGCCCGGCATGGAGGCGCGGGCGCCTGAACGCACCGAGACCAGCAGCGGATTGGCCGGATCGCCAAACACCTTGCCCACCTTCTTTTCAAGGCCCGCCAGCGCCTCTTCCATCTGGGCTTCCAGCTCGGCCGGATAGGCGCGGTCATTGGCGTAAAACGCGGTGCAGACCTCGGTGGTCAGGGTGAAGCCGGGCGGGACGGGCAGGCCAAGGCGCGCCATCTCGGCAAGGTTGGCCCCCTTGCCCCCCAGAAGCGCGCGCGCATCGCCGGTTAGTTCATCGGCTGCGCCGCCGCCAAAGGCATAAACCCATTTCGTCATGCTTCACTCGCCTTGCTAATCAGCCTTCCAGCCGGTCAAAGTCTGCCACAGCCCTGACGGCATCGCGGATGCGCGACAATAGAACAAGTCTGTTGCGCCGCAACATTTCCTCGCTGGCATTCACCGTAACCGCCTCGAAGAAGGCATCAACGGGTGCGCGAAGGCCCGCCAGCGCACGCATCGCGCCTTCAAAGTTCTCGGTTTCGAGGGCGGTGGCGGCGTCCTGAGACGCGGCTTTCAGTGCGGCGATGAGGGCGGCTTCTTCGGGTTCGGTCGCGGCAGCGGCGAGGCCGGAAAGTATCCCCCCTCCGTCAGCTTCGCTGACACCTCCCCCGTGAACGGGGGAGGAAAGTGCTGCCTCCTCTTTCTCCCCCTGCTTGCGGGGGGAGTGGCCCGAAGGGCCGAGGGGGGGACTTGAAGAGGGATCAAGCTCTTTGAGCGCCGCCGCGACGTCAAAGCCCTTGCCTTCCTCGGCCTTCAATATGTTCGCCGCGCGCCGGTAGCCGGCCAGCAGCGCCGCGCCATTATCGGTATCAATGAAGCCCTGCAGCGCGCGTGATTTCGCGGTGACGCGCACCAGATCATCATCGCCAAGCGCAAACACCGCATCGATCACGTCGTGGCGTATGCCCTCATCGCGGAGGTGGACTTTGAGCCGGTCGGCGAAGAAGGCGAGGAGGTCGCTAAGATACAGCGCAGATTCGGGTAGCTGCTCATCAAGGGTGTTGGATGCCGCGGTTAGCCAATCGTGCGCTTTTTCAGGAGGACCATCAAAAATGAAATTCAGGATGGCAGTATCAAGCGCTTTTGCTCTTTGCCGAACGATCTCGAGGTCCCGATCGCCTGCAAGGTGCTTGTCGCTCGGTTCGTCGGGCGGAAGCAGTTCGGGAAAGCCCATTTGAGCGCCGGCAACATACTCTCCGCGTTCGCCGCCCAAAATTCCGTCCCAGTTTACCCATTGTGAAATAGGAGGCGCAAACAAGTTGGGCGTTGGCCTGCTTTCACCTTCCCAGTAGCTAGACGCTGAATGCGAGTAATCTGCGTTCGGTCTTGCCCAAGTCGCGACTAATGCAACATGGGCTAACCACATGGCTCGCTGAATGGGCAGAGATAGGTTCTGAACAGACAGAATCCTGATCACCCCCAGCGCTGCGCGCCGCAGGGCGAACGGGTCTTTCGAGCCGGTGGGTTTTTCATCAATCGCCCAGAAGCCGACCAGCGTGTCGAGCTTGTCGGCGAGCGCCACGGCCGCGCTGACCGGCGCTGTCGGCACCGCGTCTGACGGGCCTTGCGGCTTGTAGTGATCGCGGATGGCATCGGCGATCTCCGCCGGTTCACCCGCCGCCAGAGCATAATAGCGCCCCATCACGCCCTGAAGCTCGGGGAATTCATAGACCATCTGGCTGACGAGGTCCGCCTTGGCGAGCTTTGCTGCGCAGTATGCCAGCTCCGGGTCTGCACCGACGGCTGGGGCAAGCTCGCGCGCGAGCGCGGCGACCCGCTCCACCTTGTCGGCCAGCGTGCCGAGCTTTTCGTGGAAGGTGACCTTCGAAAGCTCACCCGCCATCGCCTCAAGCCCGCGCTTGCGGTCGAGATCCCAGAAATGGCGGGCATCGGACAGGCGCGCGGAGACGACGCGGCCTGCGCCGTGCGCAATCGCCTTACCGCCATCTGTGGCGTCCTGATTGGCGATCTTGACGAATTTCGGGGCGATCTGGCCGGTCTTGGGATCACGCACCGCGAAGTATTTCTGGTGCACCTTCATGGTCAGCGCGATGACTTCGGCGGGCAGATCCAGGAAGGCCGGGTCGATCTCGCCCAGCACAGCCACCGGCCATTCGGCGAGCCCCGTCACTTCGGCCAGCAATCCCTCATCCTCGATCAGTTCCAGCCCGGCATCGGCGCACACGCGCTTTGCGCCGTCCAGAATGATCTCTGAGCGCTCTGCGCGGGTCAGGACAACGCCGTTATCGCGCAGCTTTGCGGCGTAATCGGCATAATCCTTCACCGCGAAGACGCGGCTCTCTTTCGAATGGATGCGGTGGCCTTCGGTGAGGTTGGAGGCTTCAATGCCGAACACCTTCACCGGCACGACCGCGCCGTCGAGCAGGCAGATGATGCGGTGCAGGGGCCGCACCCAGCGCTGGGCCTTCTCGCCCTCGCCAAACTTCATCGATTTCGGCCAGGGGAAATTGCGGATCGTGCTTTCCAGCGTCTGCGCAATCACTTCGCCCGCATCGCGGCCGGGCTTTTCGATCACCGCCACGTAGAAATCACCCTTGGGGGTGGTGTCGATGCGGCATTGATCAAGGCTCGTCAGCCCCGCGCCGCGCAAAAAGCCCTGTACCGCCTTATCCGGCGAGCCGACGCGCGGGCCCTTGCGTTCCTCGCTCACATCGGCCGTGCGGGCAGGGACACCTTCCGCCACCAGCCCGATACGGCGCGGGCCGGAAAAGGTTTGAAGGCTTTCCACGCCAAGGCCCGCCGCCTTGAACGCATCGCCCATCAGCCGGGCAAGATCATCCTCGGCGCGAGCCTGCATGCGGGCCGGGATTTCCTCGCAGAAGATTTCAATGAGTAGCTGGGCCAAGGGTTTCGCGTTCCGGTTGTTCAGGAGTTGGTGGCCTGCGCGCGCTGGCGCGCGGGGCGGGCATTGAGGCGGTCGAGATAGGCGTTGATGGGCGAGTGGCCCGGCATCAGGTTGAAATGCTTCATCCAGCCGAGCGCGCCGCCAATCAGGATATCAGCCGCGCTGAAGCGCTCACCCAGCAGCCAGGGGCCGTCATTCAGCGCCGTCTCGATCAGGGTGATGACGGTTTCCCATTCGCCCCAGCCGACCGTGCGCGGGTCTACATCAAGGTTCTGCGCCTTGGTGATGAGGGCGGGTTCCAGCACGCCGGGGCGGAAAATGCTCCAGTAGAGATAATCGGCGCGCAGCGGGTCATGGATGGCCGGTGCCAGCCCGGCATCTGGAAATTCATCGCACAGATAGAGCGAGATCGCGGCCATCTCGGTCAGCGTCTTGCCCTTGTGGCGGATGGCAGGGACTTTCCCGGCCGGATTGATTTTCAGGAATTCCGCCTCGCGCGTCTCGCCGCCGAACACGTCCACTTTGCGCAGCTCGTAGGGCACGCCGAGTTCTTCCACCAGCCAGACCGTGCCGGTGGAGCGGGTATTGGGGCCATGCCAGACGATGAGGTCTTTCGCGTCACTCACGAGGGTCGGGGCTTTCTACTAGGTTGCATAAGCACGCTTGTAAGCGGGCCGTTCGGTGAGGCGTTCAAGGTAGTCAGCAAAGCCTGGTTTTGCCGGGAAGAGCTTCCAGCCCACCGCCCAGCTCAATGAGCCGCCGAGCACGACGTCTGCGGCGGAAAATTTCTCGCCCAGCAGCCACGGGCTCGCCTGCGATATGCGCTGTTCCAGGACGTCTACCACCAGTTCGGCAGAGCCCCAGCCAGCCGTTTCGCGCCGTGCCTCGAACTTTGCGCCAGCCTGCATCATGGCCGGCTCCACCGCGCCGGACTGGAAGGCTATCCAGCGCAGATAGTCGCCGCGCGTGGCATCGTCGATCGCAGGGGCGAGATCGTTAGGCGTCTTGAACTTGTCGGCGAGATAGAGCGCGATGGCGACGGTTTCGGTGACCACCGTGTCGCCATCGACCAGCACCGGGATCTTGCCCATCGGGTTCAGCTTCAGGAAGGAGTCCGAGCGCATCGAGCCGTCATCATACTGGACAGGCACCAGCTCGTACGGGCAGCCGATTTCCTCCAGCAGCCAGTGCATCATCACGGCGCGCGATTGCGGGTTGTGGTAAAGTTTCACACTCATCAGGCGGCATCCTTTTTCTGCTGTTCCACCCAGGCGCTGGCGCAGCCCTTGGCGAGCTCGCGCACCCGCGCAATCCAGCTGGCGCGCTCGGCGACCGAAATCGCGCCGCGCGCATCGACCAGGTTGAACAGGTGCGAGGCCTTCAGACACCAGTCATAGGCGGGCAGGGGCAGGGGCGTCGGCAGGCTCAGCAGCGCCATGCACTGCTTCTCCGCGCCCTTGAACCATTCGATCAGCATATCGACATCGGCATGCTCGAAATTGAAGGCCGAGTGCTGGCGCTCATTCTCAAGGAACACATCGCCGTATGTCAGGCCCGCCCCGTTGAAATCGAGATCGTAGACATTCTCCACGCCCTGCACATACATGGCGAGGCGTTCCAGCCCGTAGGTCAGCTCGCCGGAGACCAGCTCCACATCAAGCCCGCCGACCTGCTGGAAGTAAGTGAACTGGCTCACTTCCATGCCGTCGCACCAGACCTCCCAGCCCAGCCCCCATGCGCCGACGGTCGGGTTCTCCCAGTCATCCTCGACAAAGCGCACATCGTGTAAGCGCCGGTCGATTCCCAGCGCATCGAGCGAGCCGAGATAGAGGTCCTGAATATCGGCCGGGCAGGGCTTTAACAGCACCTGGAACTGGTAATAGTGCTGCAGCCGGTTCGGGTTCTCGCCATAGCGCCCGTCGCCCGGACGGCGCGAGGGCTGCACATAGACCGCTCGCCATGGCTTCGGACCCAGCGAGCGCAGCGTCGTCGCCGGATGCAGTGTGCCGGCACCCACTTCCACATCATAGGGCTGCAATATGGCGCAGCCCTGATCGGCCCAGTAGTGCTGGAGCGTCAGGATCAGCTCCTGAAAGGACGGCGCTTTTTTGGTGGCCATGGCGCAGGTTCCGGCGGGGTTTGAAAACGCGCGCGAACCTAGGCGCGCCCGCGCCCGCAATCAAGCCGCAGATCAGGGGGTGTGGCCGCGTGATCCGTGATGTGTCTTGCGCCGGGCTACGTGCGGCATGCCGTCCACGATGTCAGCGAGCGTGCGCGCGCTCAGTTCCTTGATCAGCACGGCTTCGGCGCGGGCGAAAGCGTCCGCCATGGAGGCATTCACGGCGCGCTCCACAAGGCAGTCCGGGCTGTCCCGGCTGGGGCCTATGGCGAACAGCGCGCCCGGCCCGAGCGCGCGGTGAACGTCCAGCAGGGTAATCTGGTCAAGCGGCCGGGTGAGGCGCCAGCCGCCGCCATGTCCCTTTTCCGACATCACATAGCCTTGGTCGCGCAGGCCCGCCAGCGTACGCCGGACCACCACCGGATTGGTGTTCAGCATCGCCGCAATCTCCTGCGACGTGCAGGCCTTTTCACTCTGCCCCATATGGATCAGCACGTGGAGCATGCGGCTCAGCCTGTAGTCACGGCTCATCGGGGCGTCCTGTTTCTGGCAAATGTAACTTGCAAAGTAGCGTGGGATTGACTCCCATGCAAACATGTAACAATTAAAGTGGCGAGAAACGGCAAAAGGAGCGCGCCATGCAGTTCGACATCATCATTATCGGGGGCAGCTATGCAGGGCTCGCGGCCGGATTGCAGCTGGCGCGGGCGCGCAGGCGGATTCTGGTCGTGGATGGCGGGGTCAGGCGCAACCGCTTTGCCGCCGCCTCACACGGCTTTTTCGGCCATGACGGTGTGCCGCCCGCGGAACTGGCCGCGCTGGGGCGCGAGCAGTTGCTGGCCTACCCGACCGTGGAATGGCACGAGGGTGAGGCGCGCGCGGTGGAGCCGGTGGAGGGCGGATATGCGGTCTGCCTCGGCGATATTTCCGCCAGAGCCTCCCGCATCATTCTGGCGACCGGCATCCGCGATGTTCTGCCCGATATTCCGGGGCTGGAGGAGCGCTGGGGCCGGCACGTTTTCCACTGTCCTTACTGCCATGGCTTTGAGCTGGGTGGAGGCCCGCTCGGCGTGATCGCCAGCTCGCCCATGGCGGTGCATCAGGCGATGATGCTGCCCGACTGGGGCCCGACGACCCTGTATTTAGATGGCGTGTTCATGCCGGGCGCGGAGGAACTCGCAGGCCTCGAACGCCGCGGGGTGACGGTGGAAAATGTGCCGGTGGCCCGTCTGGAAGGCGAAGGCGTGAATCTTCTGCTGGCTGATGACCGCACGGCTTCTCTGGCGGGTCTGTTCGTCCAACCCCGTATGGAGATGGCGTCGGGGATCGCACACCAGATGGGCCTTGCCTTCGAGGAAGGGCCGCTGGGCGCTTTCGTGAAGACCGACGCAATGTGAAGCAGACCAGCCGTCCGGGCGTGTTCGCCTGCGGGGACATGGCCCGTCCTGCCGGTTCTGTCGGCTTCGCGGTGGCCGAGGGCATGATGGCAGGCCTTGCCGCGCACCGCTCGCTGATCTTCGGGCTTTAGGCCGCGCTCAAGTCTCGCCCGCTATCGCCTCATAGGCGGCCTGCAGCCGGTCGCGCACCAATGGGCGGCAGGGCATTCTGCGCGGCTGGCCGAGGTGCTCGAAGCGCAGATCCTCCATGAAGTCCTCCCACATGGCCGGGCCGCCTTCCTCGAGTAATTGCGCGCGGATGGAGAGGGCAGGGGTGACGGGCAGATGCCGGCGCCCCCACGCGCCCAGATGCGCCATGATGGGAATGAGCTGTATGGCGGGCTCGGTCAGCGAGTAGATCGTGCGCTGGCGATGGGCGGGGTCCGGCGCGGCGGTCAGCATGCCCAGCGCCACGAGGCGTTTCAGCCGGTCGCCAAGGATGTTGGTGGAGATGCCTTCCTGATTGTTCATCAGGTCAAGAAAATGCCTGCGTCCGCCAAAGATGATGTCGCGCAGGATGAGCAGGCTCCAGCGGTCGCCGAACACTTCCAGCGACAGATTGATCGGACAGCCCGAGCGGGGCGCGTCGGTCATGGCCTGCAATTCTCCTCAAAAAACCACTTGCATGCCTGATGTGGTTCGGATCATGCTGCAACCAGTTGATGTTTGCAATTGGTTGTGGAGCGGCTGATGAGTGGCCAGACAGACGCGGTAAAGCGGTATTTCAAGGCGTATGAGAACAAGGACAGGGCGACCATCGAGCCTCTGTTGGCAGCCGGGTTCACCTTCTCCAGCCCGCAGGACGACCGGATCGGCCGCGACGCGTATTTCAGGGATTGCTGGCCGAACGCGCATTCGATCCGGAGCTTTGATCTTGAACGCGTCGTCGAGAATGATGACGAGGTGGTCGTGCGCTATGTTCTTGAGATGCAGGACGGGCGGTGGATGCGCAATATGGAGCTGTTCCGATTTGAAGGCGGGCAGATTGTTGAGGTCGATGTGTATTTCGGCCGCAATGTCGAGGAGGTGCAGCCATGACCCTTTCCCATGACACGGTGCGTTTTGAGCGCAGCTACGATGCAATGCCCGAGCAGGTGTTCGCGGCCGGGGCGGATAGTGAGGCGATGAGCCGTTGGGCGGTGCCCGGCCCGGACCATGAACTACGCTATGAGGCGTCAGACTTTCGCGTGGGCGGCCGTGACCTCGCCCGCTGCGGCGCGAAGGGCGATCTGCGGTTCCGCGCCGAAGTTCTCTATCTCGATATCGTCCAGAACGAGCGGATCGTGTTTGCCGAAACGATAAGCGAGGCCGGAAAGCCGCTCTGCGCGGCACTGGTCAGTATCGAGATTGCGGCGGCTGGCGCGGGCACTCGCCAGATCGTCACCTGTCAGGTCACCGAGTTCGTGGACGGCATGGCGGACGGCTATCGCCATGGCTATGGCGCGTCTCTCGATAATCTCGCTGGCGAACTCGCCCGCGCTGCGTGAGGAAAGCGTCCATGGGCCTTTCCCACGGCACGGTGCGGTTTGAGCGCATCTATGACGCCCGGCTTGAACAGGTATTCGCCGATTGGAAGGATCCGCGAGCAACCACTCCCTGGCCCTATGAGCAGGCCGACTTTCGCGTCGGCGGACGCGATATCTGTCATTGCGGCCACGACGGTGATCTCAGATTCCGTGTAGAGGTCGTGTATCTCGATATCGTGGAGAATGAGCGGATCGTCTTTGCTGAAACCGTCAGCGAGGCAGGCAGGCAACTGTGTGCAACGTTGGTAAGCGTCGCTTTCAGACCCAACGGCGCGCAGACCCGGCTTGAAGTGACGTGCCAGATTGCCGAGCTCGCGCCCGGACTGGTGGATGGCTATCGGGCCGGCTACTGGCGTCTCGCTGAATAATTACCCTGACATTGAACGCGCCCGCGCGGCGTGAGGAGCAAATCCATGCGCAAGCTGATCATGTGGAATCTGATGGGGCTGGATGGCCGGTTTGAAGGTCCCGGCCACGATATTTCGTGGATGGCCGATGCCTGGAGCGAAGATCTGGAAGCAATCTCCATCCAGCAGGGGGAGGCGATGGGCGGCATGGTGTTCGGCCGGCGCACCCATGATCTGATGGCGGGCTACTGGCCGGGCGCGGCAGACGGGCCGGAGGCCAATGTCGCCCATTTCATGAATACACTGCCGAAATATGTGTTCTCCCGCTCCATCAAGCACTCCGACTGGGCCAATGTGACCATGTTCAACAGTGATCCGGTGGCGGAGATTGCGCGGCTGAAGGCCGAAGGCGGCAAGAATCTCTATCTTTTCGGCAGCGCACAGCTGGCCCGTCCGCTGATCGAGGCGGATCTGTTTGACGAGTACCGTATCGGCGTCGCGCCGCTATTGCACGGTGAAGGCGTCCCGTTGTTCAAGGAGTGGATGGGCCGCAGAAAGCTGTCTCTGCTTGAAGCGCGGCCAATGAAAAACGATGTTGTGCTCTTGCGCTATGCCCGCGTGAGATAGCTGCAATCCCCTCCTCGGGCGGGGGTGTAAGAAAACTGTCTTGCATCCCCCCTTGCCGGGGCGTAGAAACATCCCACCTTAGGCTCACTAAGAGCATAACGGCGAGACCGGTGAACGGCCCGCCGATTTTCTGGCTCCCCTTAATGCTCAAAATGAGCAAAAGCGGGCAGAAGGAGGATGAGACGCGATGGACCGGCACGACCCGACCCGCATGCAAGCCCTTGATAATGCATGGCCCGAAGCCGATGCGCTGGTCTATGATGCGGGCGTGAAGGCGCGCACCGATCACCTCTATGAAAAAGTGAAATCGGTGGTGACGCCGATGGAGTGGCCGCTGCATGCGCCGCTGATCGACGCGATCAACCGGCTCAAAGTCGAGCGCGACGCCGTCATCCTCGCCCACAATTACATGACCGCCGATATCTTCCACACGGTGGGCGATATCATGGGGGATTCGCTCAAACTTGCGCAGGAAGCGGCGAAAACCGAAGCCAGCGTGATCGTGCAGGCGGGTGTCCACTTCATGGCCGAGACGGCGAAAATCCTGTCGCCGGAAAAGACCGTGCTGATCCCTGACGAGCGCGCGGGCTGTTCGCTCGCCGCCTCGATCAGTGGCGCCAATGTGCGCGCCATCCGAGAGGCCTATCCCGACTACCCAATCGTCACCTATGTAAACACGTCGGCGGAAGTGAAGGCGTATTCCGACATCTGCTGCACCTCGTCCAATGCCGTGCAGGTTGTCGAGGCCATCGCAGCGGAATGGAATACCGACACGGTCATCCTCATTCCGGACGAGTATCTGGCGAAGAATGTCGCCAGCCAGACCGGCATCCGCATCCTCACCTGGAAGGGCAGTTGCGAGGTGCATGAGCAGTTCACGGTGGACGATATCGAGGCCCTGCGCGCCGCTCACCCGGACGCCATGATCATCACCCACCCGGAATGCCCGCCGGATGTGCTCAAAGCGGCTGACTTTGCCGGCTCCACCGGCGCGATGGCGGCCTATGTGAAGGATCACCAGCCGCACACGGCCATCCTCATCACCGAATGCTCGATGAGCGATAATGTGGCGGTGGAAAATCCGGGCGTGAATTTCGTCAAACCGTGCAATCTCTGCCCGCACATGAAGCGCATCACGCTGAAAGGCATCTATGAAGCCCTGCGCGACATGAAGCACGAGGTGCATGTTGATCCGGTGATCGCCGCGCGCGCCAAGGCGAGCGTTGATGCGATGCTGGCGCTGCCATCGCTCGGCAAGCCGCCTGCCTTCGACACCAGCAAGCCTGTGGTCTCCGTTCCGTATGTGAGCGTTTAGCCGCCCATTTCTCGTTTTCCCGGCGCAAGCCGGGACCCAGAAAAAGCTGGGCACCGGCTTTCGCCGGTGAAACGCTTGATTGAGGTTTTCCTTGTCCCACCCCCTCATCATCATTGGCGCAGGCATAGCCGGTCTTTGGACCGCGCTGCATGCCGCCCCGCGCCGGGTGATCCTGCTGACGGGCGCAAGGCTGGGTGAGGGCAGCTCTACCGGCTGGGCGCAGGGAGGAGTGGCGGCAGCGCTTGGCACCGATGACAGACCGTCCTTGCATGCGCGCGACACGATTGCCGCCGGAGCCGGGCTGGTCTATGAGGCCGCAGCCTACCTGCTGGCTGAAGCCGGACCTGCCGAGATCGAGGCGCTTTACGGCTTGGGCGCGCCGTTCGAGCGTGAGGCGGACGGCAGCTGGTCCCTGTCGCGCGAAGCGGCGCATTCGCGCGCCCGTGTGGCGCGGGTGAAGGGCGATCAGGCAGGCGCAGGGATTCTTGCCGCGCTGATCCGTGCCGTGCAGGCCGCCCCCCATATCGAGATCCGCGAGGGCTGGCGCGCGTCCGGTCTGATCCCCGATGCGGCGGGTGGGTGCGCGGGCGTGATGGCGTTTGATCCCTCAGGAAACCTCCACGACCTCCTTGCCAGCGATGTCGTGCTCGCCACCGGCAGTCTGTGCGGGCTTTATGGCGTGACCACCACGCCGGCTTCCAGCCAGGGACAGGCGCTCAGCTGGGCAGCGCGGCTTGGCGCAGTCATCCAGGACCCGGAATTTGTCCAGTTTCACCCCACCGCCATTGATGTGGGCCGTGATCCTGCGCCGCTCGCCACCGAGGCCCTGCGTGGTGAAGGCGCGACGCTGATCGACCGCACCGGCACCCGCTTCATGCGCGGCGTTCATCCGCAAGCCGAGCTTGCCCCGCGCGATGTGGTGGCCCGCGCCGTACACCGGCAGGTGAAAACGGGGCGCGGCGCGTATCTCGATGCCCGCGCGGCGGTGGGCGCGGAGTTCCCCGAGCGCTTCCCGGCCGTGTTTGCGGCTTGCAGGGCGGCGGGCATTGATCCGCGCCTTGCGCCCATCCCCGTCGCCCCGGCGGCGCATTATCACATGGGCGGGGTGGCGGCCGACACCGAAGGCTTTACCGGCGTGCCGGGCCTGTGGGCCGTGGGCGAATGCGCCTCGACCGGCGTGCATGGCGCGAACCGGCTGGCGTCAAACTCCCTGCTGGAAGGGCTGGTCTTCGGGCGGCGGGCGGCGGAGGCACTGGCAAACGCCCCTCAGCGCGCGCTGAAGCCGGTCCCGGCCGATCCGGCCCCGGCCCTGCCGGCCGAGGCGCTGGCGCGCTTGCGCGCGGCCATGGCCATTGAGGCAGGCGTGGAGCGGGAGGCGGCGGGGCTTGCACGCCTGCTTGACACTATCAACGCGCTGGAGGCCAAGCACGGCGAAGCCGATGCGCTTATCGCCGCGCGTTTCGTGGCGGCAGGGGCCATGCTGCGCACCGAGAGCCGGGGCGGGCATTTCCGCAGCGATCATCCCTCCACCAGTGCCGTCGCGACGCACACCCGCCTGACGCTGGCCGAGGCGCGCGCCGTGCATCCCCACATTTCCCCGCTGGCGGAGCCTGCCGAATGAATAGCGCCTACTTGCAGGACATCGTGACGCGCGCGCTGGCCGAGGATCTGGGCGGGCGCGGCGATGTCACCAGCGAAGCGGTCATCCCCGCCCACGCCCATGCCGGTTTCGTGATAGCGGCGCGCGGCGAAGGCGTGCTGGCCGGGCAGGCGGTCGCGGCGGAGGTCTTCCGCCAGTGCGATCCCACCTTGAAGATCTACTGGCGCGCTCATGACGGCGATGCGTTGGCGGCAGGTGATGTAGTGCTGGCGGTGGAAGGCTCCGTACGGGCCATTCTGGTGGCCGAGCGCACGGCGCTGAACTTCCTCGGACGGCTCAGTGGTATCGCGACGCTGACAAGGCGCTATGTGGAGGCGGTGAAGGGCACGGGCGCGGCAATCGCCCACACGCGCAAGACAACGCCCACTTTGCGGGCGCTGGAGCTCAGCGCAGTGCGGGCGGGAGGCGGGGCCAGCCACCGCTTCGGGCTGGATGATGCCATCCTGATCAAGGATAATCACGTGGCGGTTGCGGGCAGCGTGGGCGAGGCGGTGAGCCGCGCGAAAGCCCATGCCGGGCACATGACCCGCGTCGCGGTCGAGATCGACCGGCTGGACCAGCTCGATGAAGCGCTGGCAGCGGGCGCAGAAAGCGTGCTGCTCGACAATTTCCCGCTGGATGATCTCAAGGCCGCGGTCAAAGCCGCCAAGGGCCGGGCCATCCTTGAGGCCTCTGGCGGCGTTGATCTGATGACGGTGCGCGCAATCGCCGAAACCGGCGTCGATGTGATCTCGGTCGGTGCGCTCACCCATTCCGCGCCGAATTTCGATTTCGGCATGGATGAGGGGTAGGGGGTTTTCCCCTGCCGCCAATCATTGTCATGGCCCGGTTTATCCGGGCCACCCATGCCTGAGAGATTCCGTTTGATTGCCCTTTGCAGGCATGGGTCCCCCGGACCTCGCTAACGCTTGGCCGGAGGATGACAGGCGGAGAGGGACCCGCTTCCTACTCCACCGGCAGGGAAAACTGGCGCAACTCCTCCACCGCCTCGGGCAGGCGGGGCCGGGCGTCCGGGCAGGGGGAGAGGGCGCAGGCGCGTGTCCTGGCTTCCTTCAACAGGACGGCAAAGAGCGCGGCGCGATCATCAGGATATGCGCCGCAGATCGCCTCTCGCGCATCCACACGCGTCGCCCCGCGCCAGCTCCACGCGCCGCTTGCAAGATCAAACCGGTAGAGGTCTAGGAATTTCCAGCCCTCTTCGGCGATGAAGGCGATGGCGCGGATCACATAGTCGATCTCGGCCTCGTCCATCGCCCAGTGCAGGCTGACCCGGCTCCAGCCCGGCCGCAGGCCCGCATGGCCGGAGAGGACCGCCGAGCGAAAGCTTTGCGTGCGAGCATCATCAATGCCGAGCAAGGTATGCGCATACGGGCCAGCGCAGGCACAGCCCGCCCGCGCCTGAATGCCGAACAGATCGCTCAGGAGAGTCGTGACAAAGCGCGGATGGAGATATCCCCCGCGCGGGTCCATCAGGTTGAAGGAGACGATGCCGAGCCGCCGGCCGGCATCGGCAGGCCCCAGCACCTCCACGCCCCGGCTCTGGCTCCACAGGGCAAAGGCCCGCTCCAGCGCCGCATGCTCGCGCTGTTGGATGGTCTCTACCCCCACCGCATCACGCAGCTCCATCGCCAGCGCCGCGCGGACGATCTGCGGCAGGCCGGGCGTGCCCGGCTTTTCGCGGCCCTCAATGTCCTCGATAAAATCGTGCCCGCCATCCCAGACATAGCGGACCGTGCCGCCTGCGCTGACGGTCGGGGGCAGGTCGCGCCGGTAGAGCGTCTTGTCGAACACCAGAACGCCGCACGATCCCGGCCCGCCGACAAATTTGTGGGGCGAGAAATAGACGGCATCAATGCGCGCCTGCGGGTCGCCTTCGGGGTGCATGTCGATTTGCGTATAGGGCGCGCTGGCCGCGCAATCGAGCGCGAGGATGGCGTCATGCGCGTGCAGGAGGCGCGCAAGGCGGCGCACATCGGTCTTCAGCCCCGTCACGTTGGAAGCTGCCGAGAACGCCCCAATCCGCATGCGGCCCTGCCAGCGCGGATCGGTGAGCAGGGATTCCAGATGGTCAAAATCGATCCCGCCATCAGCCGCGAGGTCCACGCGCACGACGGTTGCAAAGCTTTCGCGCCAGGTCAGCTCATTGGAGTGATGCTCATAAGGGCCGATGAAGACGACAGGGCCCTGTGCGCGGATGGCTTCTTCCAGCGCGGCGCGCGCCTCGGCGCCAAGGGCGGTCTCTGCGGCCTCCCACAGGCGCGCGCAGCTGGCGGGCGGGCAGGCAATGCCGAGGATTTCCTGCAGCTTGTGGATCGCCGCCGTCGCGCCCGTCCCGCACGGGATCAGGGCATCTTCGGCAGAGGCGTTGACCGCGCGCTTGATGATGGCTTCTGCTTCGCGCAGCCAGGCATTGGAGGCCCGGCCGGTAGCGCTGTCTTCAGTATGCGGATTGGCGAGGAGGGCGTGGAGCGCAGAAATCTTCTCCTCGACGGCGCGGTGAGGGCGGCCGGAGGCGGTGTAGTCGGCATAGACCAGCGGACGCTCCCCGAACGGGGTGCGGATCATCGCGTTTCCGGCGATCAGGCCGTCGCGGATCGTTTCGGGGGCGGTATGTGTCGCGGTTCTGTCCATGGAGGACATGAAACCATGCTTCGTGAAGCGGTTTTTGCCTGTTTTCAGCCAGTTTGTGCTAGGAAATAGCGAAAATCACCACGGGAGGCCGAAATGGTGGCGCTTGATGATCATGACGTGAAGCTGCTGCGCCTGTTGCAGGACGATTCAGACCGCACGGTGCAGGAGCTTGCCGATGCGGTGGGCCTCAGCGCCACGCCTGTCGCCCGGCGCATCAGGCGGCTGGAGGAGGCGGGCATTATCCGCAAGCGCGTCGCGCTGCTGGAGCCCGATGCGCTGGGTCTGAAAGCCACGCTCTTCATCTTCGTGCGCACCAATCGCCATGACGCCGAATGGCTAAGCGCGTTCTCGCGCGGCGTGGAGCGATTGCCGGAAGTACTGGAGTTCTACCGGATGAGCGGGGATGTGGATTATCTTATCAAGATCGTCCTGCCCGAGATCGCGGCCTATGACGCCTTCTACAAGAAACTCATTGCGATAGCGCCGCTGTCGGACGTCAGCGCCAGCTTTGCGATGGAAGCGATCAAGAACACCACGGAATTGCCGGTTTAGGATCTCTTTTCCCTCGTCCCATTCTTCGTTTTCCCGGCGGAAGCCCGGATCCAGAAACACTGGGCACCGGCTTTCGCCGGGAAAACGAAAAGGGTGGACCCCGGCTCGGGGGCCGGGGCCCCGGACTTTGAGCATTTGAGCTATTCTGGCTGCGTTGCCGCCGGCACCTCCACCGGGGTCCCGGTCCCCGAGCCGGGACCCATGTTCCCACCGCGTCGCCAGACCGGGCTCAACCCAAAATCAGCCTCGCCCGACAATAAGTCAGGTGTAGTTGACATATGTGTTCGATGGTGTCATGAATACCTTACAAAGTGACTATCACCCATGACATTCAACGGAGGTTCCGATGTGGGCGAGTTTGAAAAGTTCAGTGATGGCCGGGGTGGCAAGCGCGCTCGTTCTGGCAGGCACAGCGCATGCTGAAGACCGGTTCGTGGTGGAGCGTTCTGGCGACAGTTCGGGCCAGACGGTGTTTTTCGTTCCGGGGCTCGCCTCCTCGGGCGCGACGTGGGACGGCGCCGTGGCGGCGCTGGGTGACAGCGCAGACATCCACGTCTTCACGCTGGCCGGTTTTGCTGGGGTGCCTGCCACCGGACATGAGGGCAGTTTCATCGAGGGCGCTGCCGAGGCGCTGGCGGGCTATATCGCTGAAGGCGGTTACACCCATGTCAGCCTGATCGGCCACTCGCTGGGCGGGCAGGTCGCCCTGCAGGTGGCGGCGCGCGCGCCCGAAGCCGTCAGCGCCGTGATGGCGGTCGATTCGGTCCCTTTCTATGCGCGCCTGTTCAATCCGGCCGCAACGCCGGAGCAGGCCGCCGCGTCTGGAGAGATGTTCGCCGCCCAGATGAGCGCCGTGCCTCATGCCCAGTTTCTCGCCATGATGGAGCAGGGCCTGCCGGTGCAGAGCCTCGATACGGGGTTTCACGACACGATGCGGGAATGGTTTGCCGCCTCTGACCAGCAGACGATTGCCCGCGCCTTCGGCGAGGTTTCGGGCAGCGACTTCACGCCGGTGCTGGACGAGGTGCGCGCACCGGTTCTGGTGCTGACGGCCTGGGCTGACGGTTCGCCGGTTGACGCGGCGACGCTGGAGGCGATGTACGCGGCCCAGTACGCGCCGCTTGCGAATAGCCGCGTGGAGGTCATCGAAGGCGCGCGCCACTTCATAATGATCGACCAGCCGGACGCCTTCAATGCGCGCCTTGCCCGCTTCCTTTCCGAACGCCGCTAGATCACGGGAGAAAGACACATGACATCGACACCAAACCCCCACGCCCGCCGCTATATGCTGCACATGTTCTTCGCCATGGCGGGGTATACCGCCATACTGTTCGGCTCCATCACGGTGATCCGGGGCGATATGATCGAAGCGGACTGGCTGCGCATCCTCATCGCCGTATCGCCGGTCTTGCCCGCGCTTTACGGCCTGCACGCCTTCATCACTTTCTTCCGCTCCATGGACGAGTTCCAGCGCGCGGTGATTGCCGAGGCGAATCTGATCTCGGCAGGAGCCGTGGCCTTCCTGAGCTTTGCCTATGCCTTCGCCCAGCAGGCGAGCGACCTGCTTCCCGAAATCGGCCTTATCTGGGTGTTGCCGGCGATTGTCGGCGGGCAGGGGCTGGCGATGTGCATCGTGCGACTGCGCTATCGCTAGGAGGGCGTGATGAAAAACCGCCTCAAAGTGCTGCGCGCCGAACGCGACTGGAGCCAGGCTGATCTGGCCGAACGGGCAGGGGTGTCGCGTCAGGCGATCAATGCGGTGGAGACCGGAAAGTTCGATCCGTCCCTGCCGCTCGCCTTCACCCTTGCCGAGGTGTTTGGCCTGAGGATCGAGGACATTTTCGACCCGAAGGGCTAGATCACCCCGCGCTTGGCCAGTGCCTCGATCACCTTTTCCTGACGCGCCTTGTAGAAATCGCGCCCCGGCACACTGACCGCGCCGTCATTCGCCAGCGTGTTCGCAGGATGGATGGCGGCGCGGGCATATTCGCCCGCATAGAGCGCGGCAGGCGTGCGCGCGAAGAGGTTCGGCATACCCGCCCGGCGGCGTGCACGGCGCACCAGCGCGATATCCACCTCGCCATAGGCGCACATGGACGGTCCGCCCGCCGCCTCCGCGATGACAAGGCCCCTCGGGTCCACGATCTTCGATCCCCGGTCAGCGGAGTTCTGCGGAATGGGCGTACCGGTCATGCCGCCGGTATTGGCCGAGACCACGTAAGCGAGGTTCTCGATGGCGCGGGCCTGCTTGGCGATATTCTTCGGCGTGGGCAGCGGGCTTGCCGCTTCGCTGGTCGGGTGGATGAACACTTCCGCGCCCTTCATGGCGTGACAGCGCGCGATCTCCGGATAGAGGATCTCCTCCGACGCGATGGCAGCGAGCCTCCCGATTTCCGTATCGGCGACAGGGAAGAGCGCGTCCGCGCCATAGGCATCGAGATACCGGTCCAGCACGTCATAGGGGCTTGGCGCATACATGGAGATGAGGCGCCGGTAGCGCAGCACGGTCCGGCCATCCGGCGCGATCACGAAACAGGCCTGGAAATAAAGCTCGGGAAAATGTGGATCGGTCTCGTAGGCATTGCCGCCGAGATAGAGCTGGTGCTTCGCCGCCAGTTCGGCGAGCGCCGCATATTCCGCGCCTTCAGGGTCGAAGGCCGCCTTGGCGCGCCACTGCGCCGCCGTTTCGCCCATCGGAAAGCCGGTCAGGGCATATTCGGGCAGCACGGCGAGTTTCACCCCGTCGCCGATAAAGGCCTTGGAGCCCGCGATCTCGCGGTTCATGCGCGCTATGGAGGCCAGGATGCGCGCGCGGGCATCCTCCACGCTGGCACAGTCATTGACCGCCTCGCAAAGGCTTTGCAGGGCAAGGGCGATATAGGCGGGCGGGGTGTCGGTCTTCTGGTTCATCATGGTTCCGCAAACAGGGGTGGAATTGGGAGGCTGGCGGGAAAGGCAAAACAGGTTAGAAGATGATGCAAAACATGGGGGAGTCACCGGTGAAGGCTGAACCGTCTCATCGCAAGCCCAAGGCAAAGCTCGGTCCGGACATGATCGATGAAAGCCTGCCTACGCCGCTTTATCACCAGATTTTTCTTGTTCTGCGTGACCGCATCCGCTCGGGCGATTTTCCGACCGGCGCGGTAATGCCGGGCGAGCAGGAGCTGACCGGCCTGTTCAATGTCTCGCGCATTACGGTCAAGCGCGCGATGAACGAGCTGGCCGCCCACGGCTTTGTCACGCGCCATCGCGGGCGCGGGACAGTGGTCGCCTACAATGCGGCGGTGCCAGTGGTCTATGGCCGGTTCGACACGCTGTTTGACGCCCTCAAGCGCATGGGGCTGGAAACCAAGGTCGCGCTGCTGGAGGTAGCCGACATCAAGGCCGATGCGACGCTGGCCGCCGAAATGAGCATTGACGAGGGCGAACCAGTGCAGCGCGCGGTACGCCTGAGAAGCCTTGAAGGCGACACCTTTTCCTACCTCCTGACCCATGTGCCCGGCGACATCGCCCAATCCTACACACGTGACGAGCTGGCGCGCGAGCCGCTGCTCTCGCTTCTGGAGCGGTCCGGCAGGGTGGCGACCGAGGCCGAACAGACCATCACGGCAGTTGCGGCAGAACCGCACATCGCCGCGCCGCTGAAAGTGTCTCCGGGCTCGCCGCTTCTCAAGATCGTGCGCATCATGCGCGACAAGACCGGCCGGGCGATCCAGCACATCACCGCCTATTACCGGCCGGAGCGGTTCAGCTATCACATGCACCTCCAGCGCGATGCGGAAAACGGCCCGGCCTGGACGCCGGTCGACCGGAAATAAGCCTGCCTCCAACGCGCCTGACGGGTTGACCTTGCAGGGCTTTGGCGAGCAAATGGTATAGACTTATACCAACTTCGCCAAGGACGAGCATGATGGACGCGGGCGGCTGGCTCACACTTCTGCACATACTGGTGCTGGTTTACTGGCTGGGGGCTGATCTGGGCGCCTTCCTGTCCGCCTCCGTGCTGGCCGATGCGTCGAAGCCAGCGCCCGCGCGCATGGCCGCAGCCGGCATTCTCCTCAATGTCGATATGGCGCCGCGCATGGCGCTGATCTTCGCCCTGCCAACCGGGCTGGCGCTGGCCAATGCCAGAGGCTGGCTGGCGCTCGAACCCGTGTGGATTGCGGCCGCCTTCCTTACTGCGCTGGTCTGGGCGGGGTTTGCCTGGCGGATACATCTCGCCCATGGCCGCGCACCGATTGTAGCGCAGGCAGACCGCATCTGGCGCATGGTCTTCGCGCTCGCGCTTCTCGGGGTTGCCGTCGCGGGCATTGCGGGCCTGATCGATCTCGCGCTCTTCCTCGCCCTGAAGCTCGCCATTCTGGGGCTTGCGGTGGGCCTGGGCCTCGCGATCCGTATTGTGCTCAAACCCTTTGAGGCCGCCATCGGCACGCTGGCGCGCGGTGCGGCCGATGATGCCACCAACGCGGTCATCTCAAGCGCGATCATACGCGTTCGCGTGCTGGTCGTCGGCTTGTGGGCGCTGCTGCTCGCGGCGGCCTTCCTCGGCATCGCGGTTCCGGTCTGAGGGGGCAGCGATGGATGATGCGATTGCCCGCCGCAATGATCTTGCTGCCACGATTGAGGCGGTGACGGGCAAGGGCAGTGTCAGCACCGATCCCGCCCGCCTTGCCCTGTTCTCGCAGGATGTCTGGGCGAAGGGGCAGACAGCGCTGGCGGTCGTAAGGCCCGAAACGCAAGACGCCGTCGCCGCGCTTCTGCCCGTGCTGGCGGCTGAGGGCGTACCGGCGTTTCCGCGTGGCGGGGGCATGTCCTACACCAAGGGCTATACGCCGGACCGGCCGGGCGTGGTGGTGGATCTCACCGCGCTCGACCGCATTATCGAGATCAACGCCGATGACATGTATGTGCGCGTGGAGGCGGGCTGTACGTGGGATGCGCTCTACCGCGCGCTGAAGCCTCTGGGCCTGCGTACGCCCTTCTGGGGGCCGTTATCGGGCCTCAGCTCCACGATTGGCGGCGGGCTCTCGCAGAACAATGCCTTCTTCGGGGCGGGGCTTTACGGGCCGAGCGTGGATAGTGTGCTGTCGCTCTCAATCGCGCTTGCTGACGGCAGCTTGCTGAAAACCGGCAGTGCAGGCGCGGACGGCGCCCATCCTTTCTTCCGTACCTACGGCCCGGACCTGACGGGTCTGTTCCTCTCTGATTGCGGGGCGCTGGGCTTCAAGACCGAAGCGACCCTGCGCCTGATCCCCACGCCCGAACATGAGGCCTATGGCTCCTATGCTTTTGCCGATGCGGCCTCGCTGACAAAAGCGATGAGCGATGTCGCTCGCGCCAACATCGCCAGCGAAGTCTTCGGCTTTGATCCGGGGCTTGCCCGCGTGCGCCTGAAGCGCGCGTCTCTCGCTGGGGACGCCAAGGCGCTGGCCAAGGTGGTGACCGGGCAGGGCAATCTTCTCAAGGGCGTGGCTGAAGGCGCGAAAATGGCGCTCGCGGGCCGGTCCTTCGTGGGCGAGGCCGACTACACGCTGCACATCGTCGTCGAAGGCCGCTCAAAGGCCGGGGTGGCAGAGGACTTTGCCCGCGTCGAGGCACTGGCCCTCAAGGCTGGGGCGAAGAAGATCGAGAACACGATTCCCAAGGTCATCCGGGCCAACCCGTTCACGCCGCTGAACAACATGCTCGGCCCGGAAGGCGAGCGCTGGGTGCCCGTCCACGGCATTGTGCGCCATTCCGATGCGAAGGCCTGCTGGGAGGCTATCGAGGCGGTGTTCGCCGCGCGGGCGAAAGCCTTTGCCAGGCATGGCGTGGAGACGGGCTATCTCGTGACCACGCTCTCCACCACGGGCTTCCTGATCGAGCCTGTCTTCCTCTGGCCTGAGGCGCTGTTCGCGCTGCATGAGGAGGCGGTGGAGAAATCCTGGCTCGACAAGCTGCCGCGCCATGCAGCGAACCCGGAAGCCACCGCCGTGGTCGCTGAGGCCCGTCAGGCGGTGGTGGAGGTGTTCACCCGCTTTGGCGGCGTGCACTTCCAGATCGGCCGGTCCTATTCCTTCGCGCAGACGCGCTCGGCGCCAGTGCGGGCGCTGCTGGACAGGCTAAAATCCGGTCTCGATCCTCACAACATCATCAATCCCGGCGTGTTGGGTCTGGAGAGCAAGCTTTGAGCGGACGCATGATCGAAGTCGCCAATCCGCGCACGGGCGCGGTGGATTACCGTTTCGACGCCGTCGATGAGGCAGGGCTTTCAAAGCTCGCCGCCCGCCTGCGCGCGGCTCAAGGCCAGTGGGCGGCCAGGACAATCGAAGACCGCTGCGAGGCGCTGCTCGGCTGGGCGGATTCAATCGACCGCCACAAGGACGCGATTGCCGCAGCGCTGGAGACCGATACCGGCCGCCGCCGCATTGCCCGGCTGGAGGTGGAAGGCGCGATTGCCTCGATCCGCGGCTGGGCCGCAGGCGCGCCGCACCTCCTGCCCCAGCCCCAATGGGCGGAAGGGCGGATGAACCCCGCCATCCGCCATCAGGCGCAGGACGTGCCCTACGCGCTGACCGGCGTGATCAGTCCATGGAACTTCCCGCTGACGCTCTCGCTCATCGACACCATTCCGGCGCTGATTGCGGGCTCTGCGGTGATCGTGAAGCCGTCCGAGGTCACGCCGCGCTTTGCTGAACCCTTGGGTGCAGCCATAGCCGAGGCGGGGCTTTCCGATCTTCTGGCGTTCGCGCCGGGCGATGGCGCAACGGGCGCGGCCCTTGTCGACCAGGTGGACGTGGTGTGCTTCACCGGCTCCGTGCCTACGGGCAAGAAGGTGGCCGTGCGCGCGGCAGGACGCCTCATCCCGGCCTTTCTGGAGCTGGGCGGCAAGGACCCGCTCATCATCCTTGAAAGCGCGGATATGGACCGCGCGGTCACGGCGGCGCTGCGCGGCTCGGTGCTCTCTACCGGGCAGGCCTGCCAGTCCATCGAGCGCATTTACGTCGCCCGCGCGATCTACCCCGATTTCCTGGACCGGCTGGTCACAGCGGCTGAAGCCGTGCGCTTCAACTGGCCGGACATCAATTCGGGTGAGCTGGGGCCGATGATCTTTGCCCGTCAGGCCGACATCATCGCTGGCCAGCTGGAAGATGCGGTGGCGCGCGGCGCGAAAGTCCTGACCGGCGGCAAAATCGACCGTCATGGCGGCGGTTACTGGATCGCGCCGACCGTGCTCACCGATGTGACCCATGACATGGCCATCATCCGCGACGAGACGTTCGGCCCCATCCTGCCCGTGATGGCGTTTGACAGCGTGGAGGAGGCGGTGCGCCTCGCCAATGATACGGTCTATGGCCTTTCCGCCGCTGTGATCGCCGGGACGATTGAGGAAGCTGAAGGAGTGGGCCGGCAGCTGGACGCCGGGGCGGTCACGCTCAATGACGCCGCGCTCACCGCACTCTTCCATGAAGCGGAGAAGCAGAGCTTCAAGCAATCCGGCCTTGGACCGTCGCGCATGGGCGCGGCGGGGCTGTTGCGCTTCTACCGGCGCAAGGCCCTGATCGCGCAAACCGGTGCGCCCGCGCCGTTGTCGGCATTTTCCGAAGGGTAGAAGCGCCTACCCCAGCCTTGCCCCGTCGCGCTTCGCCTGCTTTGCTGCATGCGGACAGGGAGGAAACGCCATGCGCAACACAGTTCTCGCGGCCCTTCTGGGGCTGACGATGATAGCGGTAACATCAGCCTGCGCCGATGATGCGGCGGGCGTCACCGATGAAACGACCCGCGTTCTCGTCTTCTCCCACACAACCGGATGGCGCCATGACTCCATCGAGCCGGGCATCGAAGCGCTACGTGTGATGGCCGAAGAGAATGGCTGGCAGTTTGAAGCGAGCGAAGACCCTTCGATATTTGATGATGGCGCGCTGGAGCACACCGACGTGCTGGTGCTGTTGAGCTCCACCACGGGCAGCACGCCGGACAGCGAATGGCTGACCGATGAAGGCCGCGCGGCCTTGCAGGGCTTTGTGCGCGGCGGGGGCGGTGTCGTGGCGGTCCATGCCGCTGCGGACGCGCATTACAACTGGCCCTGGTACCGGCAGATGATTGGTGCAGCGTTCGAGATGCACCCGCCCGGCACGCCCGATGGCGATCTGACCGTGGTGGACGGCGATCACCCCTCTACCCGAACCCTGCCGGAGCGCTTCACCCGCACCGATGAATGGTACTGGTTCACCGATTTTGACGAGAGCCGGGTGCGCCTGCTGATGACGCTCGATGCCGCCTCCATCGGGGAAGAGGGCGGCGAGGTGCCGATGGCCTGGTCGCATGAATTCGAGGGCGGGCGGGTGTTCTACACGGCGCTGGGCCATACCCGCGAAAGCTTCTCCGAGCCGCTGGTTCTTGAACACATTCGCGGCGGCATCGCCTGGGCAGCCGGACTGGAGGATTAGTCCCCGGCGCCCGCTGGCGGCCAGATAACGCCGCCAATCCAGCTGCCGGCTGCCGGGCGGACCGTCTGGTATTCCAGCGAACCGTAAAGCCCGTGAACCACGTAGGGCTCGTCAGCCATGAAGGCGCGGGCATCGGCTTCGTCTTCAGCGTGCAGGATGAAGAGCGAGCCGATCATCGCGCCCGCCTCATCCAGTATCGGCCCTGCCATCGCATAACGCGCGAAATGGGCTTCCACGAAGGCGATATGGGCGGCGAGCTGCTCTTCGCGCACATGCACACGGGCGGGATCGTCAATAGCCCGGATCACGATGACCGGCTGCGGCCGCGCCACCTGTTCAGGCGGCGCTGACAGGAGTGTCATCGCGGCCAGCGCCCCGATCACGCAAACGCCTGATGGCCGGTGATGGCGCGGCCAAGGATCAGCGCATGGACGTCATGCGTACCCTCATACGTGTTCACCGTTTCCAGATTCATGGCGTGGCGCAGTACGTGATATTCCTCGGCGATGCCGTTACCGCCATGGATGTCGCGCGCCTCGCGGGCGATGGCGAGCGCCTTGCCGCAATTATTGCGCTTCATCAGGGAGATGGCTTCCGGCACCCAGGCGCCTTCATCGAGCAGACGGCCAAGCTGCCACGCGCCGATCAGGCCCAGCGTGATCTCGGTCTGCATGTCGGCGAGCTTCTTCTGCACCAGCTGGGTGGCGGCAATCGGCTTGCCGAACACGACGCGCTCCAGCGCGTATTCGCGGGCGGCGTGGAAGCAGAACTCGGCCGCGCCCATCGCGCCCCAGGCAATGCCATAGCGCGCCTTGTTCAGGCAGGAGAACGGCCCGCGCAGGCCCTTCACATTCGGCAGGATGGCGCTTTCAGGGACCTTCGCGTCATTCAATGAGATCGAGCCGGTGATGGAGGCACGAAGCGAGAGCTTGCCCTCGATCTTGGGCGTGTCGAAGCCCGGCGTGCCGCGCTCCACGATGAAGCCGCGAATCTCGCCATCCAGCTTGGCCCACACCACTGCCAGATCGGAGATCGGCGAGTTGGTGATCCACATTTTCGAGCCGTTGAGGACGTAGCCGCCATCAACCTTCTTCGCCGTGGTGCGCATGGAGCCCGGATCGGAGCCGCCATCGGCCTCCGTCAGGCCGAAGCAGCCGACAAACTCGCCGCTGGCGAGTTTGGGCAGGTATTTCTTGCGCTGCTCTTCCGACCCGAACGCGAAGATCGGATACATGACGAGGGAGGACTGCACGCTCATCGCGGAGCGATAGCCCGAATCAACCGCTTCCACTTCGCGCGCGATCAGGCCGTAGGCGACATGGGAAAGGTCCGAACCGCCATAGGCTTCGGGAAGCGTTGCGCCCAGAAGACCTAGCTCGCCCATCTCGTTCATGATCTTGCGGTCAAATTTTTCCTCGCGCGCGGCCTCGATGACGCGCGGCAGGAGCTCGCCGCGGGCATAGTCGCGCGCCGCCTGCGACACCATGCGTTCTTCTTCCGTCAGCAGGGTATCGAGATGCAGCGCATCGTCCCAGCGGAAGGAGAGGGCGGAGGATTTCGCGGCGTCCTGAACGGCCATGGTCGTGTTTCCTGTGTAGCCTGCTGGCAAATTTGCGGCGATTGCTGATCGGGGCTTCCCAACAAATGTTATAAAGATATATCCTTTATCCATTGCCGGGCCAATGCCAGAGTGCGTAACCTCGCACATGGCAGGCTTTAGAGGAAACTGACACCGTGACGCAACCCGCTACTCTGGCTCAGAAAATCCTGGCGCGCGCCGCCGGGAAGAGCCGTGTGGAGCCGGGCGAGATCGTCACGGTGAGCGTGGACCTTGCCATGGCGCATGACAGTTCCGGCCCGCGCCGCTGGCGCGCCCGGCTCGAAGCGCTGGGTGTGGGTCTGTGGGATCCGTCCCGCGTCGTGATCGTGTCGGATCACTATGTGCCTGCGGTCGATGCGGAAAGCGCGGCGATCCTGAAAACCACCCGCGATTTTGCCCGCGACTTTGGCGTCGAGCACTTCTACGACATGCGCGGCATCTGCCATGTCATCTTGCCCGAGCATGGCCATTTGCGGCCCGGACTGTTTCTGGCGGGCGGGGATTCCCACACCACCAATGCCGGCGCGTTTGGCTGCTATGCCGCCGGTTTCGGCGCGACCGACATGACCGCGATTGTCGCAACCGGCGAGACCTGGACCATGGTGCCCGAAACCATCCGGGTGGAGGTGTCCGGCGCGCTGGGCGAGGCGGTGAGCGCCAAGGACATCATGCTGCTACTCTGCCGGGAGCTCGGCATGGGCAATCATTTCAAGGCCATCGAGTATGGCGGCGAGGCGGTGCGCGCCATGGACATGGAAGCGCGCACGGTGCTGGCCAACATGGCCGCAGAGCTGGGCGGAGAGACGGGTCTGGTCGAGCCCGACGCCACGACCCTTGCCCATATCCGTGCCCATGGCGGCAAGGCCGAGGAGGCCGATATCACCCGCTGGCGTTCCGATGAGGGCGCGCCCTATGAGCGCGTGTTTACGCTGGATGCCTCTACGCTCGCTCCGCAGGTTGCCGCGCCGCATAGCCCCTCCAATTCCGCTGACATCACCGCCCATGAAGGCGTTCGGATCGATCAGGCCTATATCGGCGCATGCGTCGGCGCGAAACTCTCCGACCTGCACATGGCTGCCTCGGTCCTGAAAGGCCAGAAGGTCGCCAAAGGCGTTCGCCTGCTGGTCGCGCCGGCGTCTGCCAAGGTGACCGAGGCGGCGGCGAAGGACGGTACGCTCCCCATCCTCTCTGAAGCGGGGGCCATCATGCTGCCCTCCGGCTGCGGCGCGTGCGCAGGGCTGGGCGCAGGGCTGCTGGCCGAAGGCGAGGTATGCCTGTCTTCCACCAATCGCAATTTCAAGGGCCGCATGGGCCACAAGGACGCGGAAGTCTGGCTCGGCTCGCCCTTCACGGTGGCGGCAGGCGCGATCGCCGGGAAGATCATCGATCCCCGCACGCTTCTGGCAGAGCGGAGGCGGGCAGCATGAGCGCAGCAGCCAAAACAGGCCGGGCATTCGTTTACGGCGATGGCATCGACACCGATGTGCTGGCGCCCGGCCATGCGATGAAGCTCGGCCCGGACGGGCTTGCCCGTCATTGCCTTGAAGCGATTGATCCGGGTTTTGCGTCCACTGTCCGCGCCGGAGATTTCGTCTTTGCTGGCGCCGATTTCGGCATTGGCTCCAGCCGCGAACAGGCTGCCATCTCGCTGAAAAAGCTGGGTGTTGCGGCGGTGTTTGCCAAATCCTTTGCCCGCATTTTCTACCGTAACGCCATCAATATCGGCCTGCCGGCCCTGATCTTCCCCCACGAGGGGGCGGTCAGCGCGGGCGATGCGATCAGCCTTGATCTCGCTGCGGGCCGGGTCAGCAATATCACCACCGGCAGGGATTATCCCGTTAGCCCGATGCCGGAGCATTTGAGAACCATGATCGAGGCGGGAGGGCTGATGGAGTCCCTCAAGACACGCTTTGGCGCCAGGGAGTTGATTCAATGAGTTTGAAGGCACGCCTCGCGCGTAAACCGGCCGTTCTGGCTCCCGGCGTCTATGACGCGCTGTCGGCGCTTCTGGTCGAACAGGCGGGGTTTGAAGCCGCCTATCTCTCAGGCGCTTCGATTGCCTATACCGCGCTCGGCCGGCCCGATCTCGGGCTGGTCAGCGCCGAGGAAGTGGCGGGCGTCGTGCGCCGTATCCGCGAGCGGGTCTCCCTGCCGCTGATCGTGGATGCCGATACCGGGTTCGGCAATGCGCTCAATGTCCAGCGCACCATGATCACGTTTGAACAGGCCGGCGCCAGCGCCATCCAGTTGGAAGACCAGCAATTGCCCAAGCGCTGCGGGCACCTGTCCGGCAAGTCGCTGATCACGACGGAGGAAATGGTGGGCAAGGTGCGTGCCGCCGCCGATGCGCGCCGCTCGGAGGAAACCCTGATCATCGCGCGTACCGATGCGATTGCGGTGGAGGGGGTCGAGGCCGCGCTGGAGCGCGCCGAGGCGTATCTGGCTGCCGGAGCGGACCTTCTGTTCGTCGAGGCGCCGCGCTCGCCCGACGAGCTGCAGGCGATTGCCAGCCGGTTTGCGGGCCGCATCCCTCTTCTGGCCAATATGGTCGAGGGCGGGCGCACCCCCTTGCGCACCGCAGAGGAGCTGGAGGCCATCGGCTATCAGCTTGTCATCACGCCCGGTGCCATGGTGCGCACACTGACCTTTGCCGCGCAGGATTTCCTCAAAGGGCTGAAGGACACCGGCTCCACCGCCGGTTATCGCGGGCGCATGCTCGATTTTGACGGGCTGAACCGCGTGCTGGGTCTCGATGAGATGAAGGCGCTGGGCGCCGAATATGATCCGGCCAGCCGGGATGCGGCTGAATAGCCACTGACAAACTTATCCCCCCTCTGCGGCCTCGTGTTATCCTTGTAGTCAGCTACACAAACACGCGGCGGGGAGGCCGGTATCATGCAATTCAAGGCTTTGACGGTCATTCTGGCCGGTTTTGTATTGGCGGCCTGCGAGCCAGCAAGCGAGATCTCCGCGCCGCAATCGTCTGACAGCGCAATCGAAACTGCGCGCCTTGCCCACCCCGAACACGAAGCGCGCACCTTCACGGTCCTGACCACCGGCACGCCCATCGGCGCGGTTGAAGTCACGCCGACCGATACGGGCTATGAAATCTTCTACGAGTTCCGCAATAACGGCCGCGGGCCAACCTTCAATGAAATCGTGATGCTTGATGAGAGCGGTCTGCCTGTGACCTGGCTGGCCGAAGGGGCGACCACGTTCGGCAACCCCGTCGACGAGGTATTCCGCCTTGAAAACGGGACCGCCTTCTGGCGCGATACGACCGGCGAAAACGAGGCGGTATCGAACGGCCCCGCCTTCTACATGCCGCAAAATTCCAGCCCCTATACCTTCGCGATTGTGGCGCGGGCGCTTCTGGCCCGGCCCGGGCACACGCTTGACGCCCTGCCGGGCGGGGAGCTGCGCCTGACCCATATGCAGGATCTGACCGTCTCCAATGGCGAGGACAGCCGCGAGGTCACCATCTGGGCGCTGTCCGGCACGGGGCTGAACCCGTCCTATTTCGTGATGGAGGGCGATGCCTTCTTCGGCACCATCTCGCCCTCCTTTGCCGTGCTGGCCGAGGGGTTTGAAGACGAGGACGAGCGACTGCGCGAGCTGGCCGCCGAGTTTGGCGCGCGCCGGTTTGAAGATATCCAGTCGCGCGTGGTGCGCGACTATGACGCCCCGGTCCGCGTCCGGAATGTGCGGGTCTTCGATCCGCTGACCGAGGCGCTGGGCGAGCCGGTCTCGGTCGTGTTCGAGAGCAACCGGATCACTGCCATCGAAGCGGTCGATGCGCCGGGCGCAAATGGCGAGGTGGAGATTGACGGGGCGGGCGGTTCGCTTCTGCCCGGCATGTTCGAGATGCACGGCCATCTCGGCGAGACGGCCGCCTTCCTGAACATTGCTGCCGGTGTCACCAGTGTGCGCGATATGGGCAATAACAATGAGGTGCTGGACCGGCTGATCGGGAATATCAGCTCGGGCCGTGTCGCCGGCCCGCGCGTCTATCGCAGCGCCTTCATCGAAGGGGTGAGCCCGTTCAACTCCAATTCCGGCGTGCTGGTCGCAACCGAGGAAGAGGCCGTGCAGGCCGTCCATGACCATGCCGACCGGGGCGATTTCCATCAGATCAAGATCTACAACTCCATGCGCCCGGACTGGATCCCGGCCGTGATCGCCGCCGCGCGCGAGCGGGGCATGCGCGTATCCGGGCACATCCCCGCCTTCACCAATGCCGATGCGATGATCGCGGCGGGCTATGACGAGATCGTCCATATCAACCAGCTCATGCTGGGCTGGGTGCTGGAGTCTGACGAGGACACGCGCACGCTTCTGCGTCTGACCGCGCTGCAACGCCTGCCGGTGCTCGATCTAGACAGCCCTGCGGTGGAGGCCACGATCAGCGCGATGGCCGAGCGCGGCATTGCCATCGATCCGACGCTCGCCATCCATGAGCGGCTTCTGCTTTCGCGCAATGGCGAGGTGGACCGGGGCGCGGTCGATTATGTCGACCATCTGCCCGTCAACGCCCAGCGCGGCGCGCGCAGCGCCATGTCGGCGATCAATAGCGAGGAGGAAGACCTCGCCTATCGCGGTGCGTTCGACCAGATCATCGAGATGCTGAGCCGGATGCGCGAGCGCGGCATCTTCATGGTGCCGGGCACCGATCTGGGCGGTTCCTTCACCTATCACCGTGAGCTGGAGCTGTATCAGCAGATCGGCATGGAGCCGGCTGAAATCCTCGCCTGGGCGAGCCATGGCATGGCGGAATATCTGGGCGTCGACGATGAACTGGGCCGCATTGAGCCGGGCTATCTCGCTGACTTCTTCCTGGTGCCGGGCGACCCGACCGGTGACTTGCGCGAGATCAAGACCATCTCGATGGTAGTCGCCGATGGCCGGGTCTATTTCCCGAGCGAAATCTATCCCGAATTCGGCATCCGCCCCTTCACGAGCGTGCCGGACGTGCGGGTGGTGGAGTAGGGATCAGGTAAACAGCACCACGCTCGCGATCGAGAAATAGATCACCACGCCGGTCGCGTCGGCGATGGAGGTGACCAGAGGAGCGCTCGCCGTCGCCGGGTCCATGTTGAAGCGTGACAGGATGAAGGGCAGGGACATGCCGATCAGGCTGCCCACCAGGACGATGATGATCATCGAGCTGGCCACCACCATGGCGATATCCGGCCCGCCCCGGAAAATTCCGATGCCCGATACCGCGAGCGCCATGGTGATGCCGAGTGCTCCGGCCACGAGGAATTCCCGGCCCAGCATACGGCCCCAGTCGCGTGATCTCACATCGCCAGTGGCAAGCGCGCGTACCATCAGCGTGGCGGCCTGCGAGCCCGCATTGCCGCCTGAAGCGATGAGCAGCGGCAGGAAGAAGATCAGGGCGATATGGGCGGCAATCGTGTCTTCGAAATAGGCGATGCCGAAGCCCGATAGCAGATTGCCGAACACCAGCAGGACCAGCCAGACAATGCGCGCGCGGTAGAGCGTCACGATACCGGCGGTCCGCACGCTCTCATTGATCTCACCGTGTGCGCCGAGCCGCAGGAAGTCCTCGGTGGCCTCTTCTTCCAGTGCGTCGATGGCGTCATCGTGCGTCACAATGCCGACCAGATGGTGCTGGGCATCAACCACAGGCACGGCGAGAATGTCGTACTTGGCGATGGTGCGGGCCACGCTCTCCTGATCATCGTCCGCCGTGACGAAGACCGGATCATCGTCCATCAGATCGGCGACTTTTCTTGAGGGCGGGGCTAGGATGAGGTCGGTCAGGCGCACCGTACCGATCAGCTCACGATCATCTTTCAGCACATAGGTGCGGTAGATGGTTTCCTTGTCAGGCGCTTCGCGGCGCAGCTGCGCAATGGCGTCCTTGGCCGTCATGTCGGCCTTCAGCGTGGCATAGTCCGAGGTCATGATGGCCCCGGCCGTGCCTTCCTCGTAGGCAGACAGCTTGCGGATATTTTCCCGCTCAACATGGGCCAGCGCAGGCAGGAGCATTTCCTGCTGCTCTTCAGACAGGCGGTTGAACACGTCGGCCCGGTCATCGGCCTTCATCTCGGTGATGAGGGCCGTGAGCTGCGGGCGCGTCATGTGCTCGATGGTTTCTTCTTGCAGTTCCGGCTCGATATAGCCGAACACCTCCGCCTGCACCTCGACAGGAAGGCCACACAGCAGCTTCCACGCTTCGCCCGGATCAATCTCGGACAACGAGTGCGCAATATCAGCCGGATGATCTTCCGGGTCGAGATGGATCGGGGCGTCGGCTTCGCTCAGCGCCATGAAAACTCCTTTGGAACCGGAAGTGACGGACATGCGTTTATTCACTTCTAGACCGCGCGCCCCTTCCTTTGAAAGGGCTTTGCCGCGCTTCGCGCCTGCAAGCTGGGGGGCTTGGCCCGGTCGAGGCACTGCCCGTTCGCGGCAGAGCCTTTCACGACAAGACATGGAGAGCTGCCGATGAGTAATTCGAGAGCCACCAAAGCCGTGAAAGACGCTAAGGAGGCCGTCCAGGAAGAGACCGATACGGCCGCCCTGTCGGCCGAGCTGAAAGAGTTGCGGCGCGAGTTCCGGGAGCTGGTCGATCAGATGGGCCGGGTCGGCAAGGTCAGCGCTCACGAGGCCAAGACGGCCGCGAAATCCACCGTGCGCCATGGCAAGGAGGCCAGCGAACATCTTGTCGAGGAGGTCGCTGATTACTGGAGCGGGCTGGAAGGCAAGGTGGTGAAGGAAACCCGTGAGAGCCCGTGGAAGGCGCTCGGCATTGCCGCGGCGGCCGGCGTGGCGCTGGGCTTCATCCTGCGCCGCTAATCATGCTCTCCACTTTCCGCTATTTCGGCGCGCTGGCGGGCGGGCGTGTCTCGCTTGTCAGCGGGCATCTCAAGGCGCGTGCGCTGCTCTACGCTCTGCTCGCCGTGTTCGCCATCGGCGCGCTTGTCTTTGCCTGTATTCTGGGCGTGATGTTCCTGGCCGACTGGCTGGGCACACGCGGGGCGCTGGCGGCTGTGGGCGGGATGTTCCTGTTCGCGGCCATCCTCACCCTGATCGCGCTCATCATAGAACAGCGCAGGCATGAGCGCCGCAAGCTGGCCGCCCAGCGCGAGGAACAGCGCCTGATGCAGGCGGCCATGATCACCGCCCTGCCGCTTCTGAAACGTACCGGCGTGGTGGGGATCGCCCTCGCCGGCCTGGCGCTGGCATTCGTCCTGACCCGGTCTGGTGATGACGATGACGAAGACTAGCGGCGCCTAAAGCCTTGCCCGCCGGGGCCGTATCGGCCCAGTCTGCCCCCTTGAACATTTTCAAGGGGGAGACATGGCGGGCGAGGAAAAGCTGTCACGGCAGATCACGGCCTGGGGCATATGGCTTCTGGCCGTAAACGGCATGATCGGGGCGGGCATATTCGCCGTGCCCGCCGGGGCGGCCGCCCTGATGGGGGTGTGGAGCCCGCTGGTCTATGTGGTCTGCGCTGCGCTGCTGGGCCTGATCGTCGCCTGCTTTGCCGAGCTTGCCAGCCGCTTCAAATCCACCGGCGGACCCGTGCTCTATGTGAGCTCCGCATTCGGCAGGTTTGCGGGCTTCCAGACCGGCATTGCCGTCTACGCGACGCGCATCACCGCCTTTGCGGCCAATGTGAACCTGATGGTCGCTTCAATAGCCTTCTTCTTTCCCGTGCTCTCCGACGGGCCGGGGCGGATCGCCGCGCTGATCGCGATTATCGCCCTGCTGGCGGGGATCAATATCGCAGGCGCCAAGCCCGCCATGCGGGCCATGGGGCTGCTGACCATTCTCAAATTCCTGCCCCTGCTGGCAATCGCGCTGGTGGGGCTGTTTCATATCGAGCCCTCGCTTTTCCCGGAAAACTCCACCGGCTTTCCTGAAAGCGCGCAATGGAGCGCTGCGGTGCTGCTGGTCATCTACGCCTTTGTAGGCTGGGAATCTGCCGTCATCCCGGCGGGCGAGACACGCAACCCGGCGCGCTCCATGCCGCTGGGCCTGTTCTGGGCGCTGGGCGTGGTGGCCCTGCTCTATGTCGTCATCCAGATCGTCAGCGTTGCCGTGGTGCCCGATCTCGCCAATTCCGAGCGTGCGCTGGTCGATGCCGGGGCGATCCTGTTCGGCCCGGCCGGCGCACTGCTTCTCACCATCGGCGTGATCGTCTCGATTGGCGGCAACGCCACGGGCACGGTCGTTACCGCGCCGCGCCTGACCTATGCCATGGCGCGCGAGAAGACCCTGCCAGGCTGGTTCGGCAAGGTGAGCGAGCGCACGCATGTGCCGGTCAATTCCATTCTCTTCTTTGCTGTCATCGCTTCGGTGCTGGCCGTGTTCGGAGACTTCTTCGCCCTGGCCGCGATGAGCGCGTTCGTACGCGTGCTGATCTATGTCGGCTGCATCGCCACCATGCCCGTGATCCGCAAGCGCGAGCCGGAAAGCGGCCACGCCATGCGCCTGCCGCTGGGCTGGACGATCCCGGTGCTCGCCGTGCTGGGTTCGCTGGTGCTCTTAAGCCAGGTGCCGCTGCGCTCCATGGCGATCACGGCAGCGTTCCTGATGATCGCTGCGGTGATCTATTTCGCCATGCAGTGGATCAGTTCCCGCCAAGCGCCTGAAGACGCTCGATAACCTCTCGCTGGCGGGCCAGCGCCGCCGCCCGGTCATCAATACCGCCTTCGGCCAGCGCGTTGGGCTGCGCCCCTTGCGCGGCCTCATAGCCAGGCGCGTAGGCCGCCCAGGGCTGACGGGACATCAGATTGGTCATGCCGGTGCGGGCCCGCGCTCCGCGCAAGCCGTGAAGGTCCAGCACGGCATTGGCATTGAGGCTTTCACCCGATTGCGCCTCGGCCAGCACGCGGCCATTCCAGTCCACGATCTTGCTCATCGCGTCGGTGGAGGCCGCCGGAATCGGCGTGCCGACAATCTCTGCCGAGTTGGCGGAGATGACATAGGCCATGTTCTCCAGTGCCCGTGCGCGCTTGGAGATGTGTTTCGGCGTCAGCTCGGTTGACCCCACCTCGCTTGTCGGGTGCAGGAACACCTCTGCCCCCTTCATGGCGTGCATGCGGGCGATCTCGGGATAGAGGATTTCCTCTGAGGCGATCGTGGCCAGCACGCCCACCTCGGTATGCACCACCGGGAACACCGCGTCATAGCCGTAAATGTCGAGATACTGGTCCCACACATCGAACGGGCTTGGCGTATAGAGCGAGATCATGCGCCGGTAGCGCAGTATCTGATCGCCATTGGGCGCAAAGATCACATTGGCCTGGAAGTAGAGCTCGGGGAAGTTGGTGTCGGTCTCATAGGCATTGACGCACAGATAGAGGTTCTGGCTCTCGGCAATCGCGGCCATCGCCTCATATTCGGCGCCGTCCACATCAATGGCGGCCTTGTCGCGCCATTCGGTGCGGCTCTCGCCCAGCGGGAAGCCGGTCATGAAGTATTCCGGCACGACGATCAGCTTCAGCTCGGTGCCGTTGAACGTGCGCAGGAACGCCTTTGAGGTAGCGATCTGGGCGCGCATGCGGCCAATGCTCGCCATCATGCGTGCGCGGGCATCGCGCCGGTTGCGGTCCTGATTGACCGCATCGCAGCGCATCTGCAGCGCCATGGCAGAGAAGCGTGTCGATTGCGCATGGGCACCGGGCAGAAGCGAAAGCGCGCCCAGAGCTGCAGCACCGGTCAGTATGTCACGGCGTGTCGTCATACCCGAACTCCTTCAGTCGATCAGCGTTTTGCATGTCCCAATCTCTCAGGAAGCGCTTGGGTGCCTGCTGACGCCAGACCCGGAACAGATTGCTGCGTGCCCAGTCCGCGTCGAACGCTTCGGGGTGCATCAGGATCAGGCCGTAGGGGCGGTGATGGTCGGTGATGAAGAAGACCTCAGGGGCGGCTTCCAGCAGAAACTCCTGCTCTTCGCGCGCCACCTTGAAGACCGGTGCGTCGGCATATTCCTGCGGCGCCCACCAGGTCCAAAGCTTGCCGTGCGCTTTCAGGCCCGGATTGCCCCATGAGACACTGTCCTCGACCTTTGGCAGGTCCAGTGCCAGCGCGAATGCGCGCAGTTCCGGCCAACCGCTGAGCGCACTCATGGGTCTATCTGCCCAAACGCCTGCGCAATCTCGTCCGCGCCCGCGCACCAGACGCGTTCGTCGCCCGCCAGCGCCGCCAGAAGCTCGCGCAGCGCCCATATCCGGAAAGGCTGGCCGGTCACGAACGGGGTGAGGGTGAAGCCGAAGACGCTCGCGCCGTGCGTCTGGCTCTCGGCCAGTAGGAAGTCCTTCGCCTCGATGACCTGGTCGCGCCACAGCGCCTCGCTCTGATGGCGCTCGATCATGAGCTTGAAGTCTTCCAGCTCGTTATGGAGCGGCAGGGCGGTCAGCGGGCCGCTATCCGTGCGCAGCGGAACCGGCACCTGATCGGTTTCCCAGTCCAGCGTGCGGGTAAAGCCGTGTGCAGTGAGGATATCGGGCGTGGCGAAGCTCTGCTGGCGTGCGGGGCTCATCCAGGTGACGGGTGACAGGCCCGCTTCGCCAAACGCAGTCCGCACAGCCTCCACGCGCCGGTTCTCCTCGTCTGGGCCTAAGCCTGACCAGTGAATGGCATCGCCATGAAGGCCGGCGGCGGCGATCTCGTGGCCGTCCGCCACGATAGCCTCGATCAGCGGCCGTGCACGCGTCAGCAGGGCGGCACTGACCGGGAAGGTCGCTTTCAGGCCATGGCTTTTCAGCGAATCGAGAATGCGGAAAACGCCGACCCGGTTGCCATAATCGCGGCTGGTGAAATGGCGCAGGTCCGGATACGGCGTCACCATGCCTGCCGGGTGGCGGAAGGGCGTGTTCGCCGGATTGATCGGGTGGAACTCGCAATTGACCACGATCATCACGGCCAGCGCCTTGCCGTTGGCGAGCCTTACCGGCTTGCGGTCCTTGGCTAGCTGCCAGTCATGCCGGTCCATGTCCTGACCATGGCCGCGGCGCGGATATTCCAGATATTCTGAAGGGAGGGTCATGCCGTCTCTCCCTCAAAGCCGGTGCCGCCGGTGGCGCAGCCCTTCGCGGCGATGTCGGCAATCGTCTGGTCCCAGCAATTCTCGCGGTAGAAGCCCGCGATCTCCTGCGCGGTTGTGAACCACACCTCGTCCGTGTGCCCGGTGATGTAGGCGAGCGCCGTCTCGAAGGCGCGCAAACGGTGGGGCTGGCTGACCAGATAGGCGTGCAGCGGAATGCACATCACCGTGCCGCTGGTCTCGCCCTCCTCCAGCAGCTGGTCGAACTGTCGTTTGAGGATATCGGCATAGCGCCACGGATCCATGGCCAACGCGCCATAGGTGATGACGTCATTGACCTCCAGCGAGTAGGGCATGGAGACCAGCTTGCCGGTTTTCGTCTTCACCGGCTGGGGCTGGTCATCCTGAAAGAGGTCGCACGTGTACCAGAAATCATATTCGGCAATGAGGTCGAGCGTGCGCGGCGTGTGGGTCAGGGCAGGGGCGAGATAGCCGCGAATGCGCTGGCCCGTCGCGGCCTCCACCGTGCGGATGGAATCTTCCAGCACCGCGCGCTCCTGCGCCTCGTCCATCTCGTAGGAATAGCGGGTATTGTAGATGCCGTGGGAGAAGAACTCCCAGCCGCGCTGCACGCATGCCTCGATGATCTCCGGGCAGTGATCGCACATCGCGACATTGAGGCTGACCGAGCCCTTGAGCCCGTGCCGGTCCATCGCCTCCATCAGCCGCCAGTGGCCAACCCGGTTGCCATAATCGCGCTGGGAATAGCCCACCACGTCCGGCGCAGGGCGCGGCCAGCCGGGACGCTTGGGGTTTTTCGGCGGATCAAACTCGTAGAACTCGATATTGGGCGCGATCCAGAAGGCGAGCTTCCTGCCCCCCGGCCAGACGATTTTCGGCCGGTCCCGGTATGGCCAGTAATCATAGAGATTGGGATCAGGTTTCATCCCTTGTAGCCCGCGATCCAGTCATCGACTTCCTTCACCTCCACCACGTCCGCGTATTTCAGCTGCAGATCGGTGAGGTTGGCGAAGTGATAGCTCTCATGCTTGTCGGCCACGCACTCCATGGGAATGATGGCGCGGTAGCCATGGGAGAGCGCATCGACGGCCGTGGCGCGCACACATCCCGATGTAGACCCGCCGGTGATCACGACTGTGTCCACCTTGTGCCAGGTCAGGAAGCTCGCCAGCGGCGTCTCGAAGAAGGCGCTGGGCATGCGCTTGGTGTAGACCGCGTCTACCGCCTCATCGATCTCCACGCGCTCATCAAACTGATGGCGCTCCGAGCCGTATTTGATGTTCTGCAAGCTGTCTGGCGTATCGGTGCGCGTGCCCCACACGCCTGCATCGGCGGCATTGTCCATATAGGCGACATGGGTCCAGACTACTGGCAGGCCCTTGGCGCGGGCCGCTTTCGAGATGCGGTTGATATGGGTCAGCTGGTCCGGATCAGTGACATAGGCCGTCTTCGGGAAGAGGTCCGGGCGGGTATAGGCCTTTTGCGGGTCGACATTGATGATGGCGAGCTTCCCGCCAAAGCCGAAGCGCGCGCGGGCCGGGTTGGCGCGCACCTCCTCGAAGATTTCCCGCGCGGTCTTGTTTGAGCGGATCATGGTGGGTTCAAAGCGAAGCGTCATGTCAGGTCCGTTTTTCAGTCCAGCCGGTCATAGATATTGGGCACGCCGCCGGGCGCATCGAAAGCGGTTTCGCCGCTTTCGGCAAACCGCCCGGCCTCGATATGGGTGAAAATGTCCGCATCAATCGTGAAGCGCGCGGTGATGATCATCTCCCTCCCTGTCCGGCTGGAGGTGATCAAGCACGCCCCGTCTTCAATCTCCCCGGCATAGCTCCCGCCGTCGCGCTGCCAGTGGAAATCACATTCCGGGTCGGAGCGAACGAGATCATTGGCGGTCAGCGAGGCGAGGCGTTCGGCCCTGCCGTCCGGGCTGGCGAGTGAAGCGGGATCGGCGAGCGTGTAGACGGCCATACGCAGGCGGCCATCATCGCTGGGGTCTTCAAAGGCATAGACGCGCTGGCGGTATACCTCGCCATCCGGTCCACCCACATGCAGCTGGGCGTAGATCAGCGCTCCCGGCACGGCATCCGAGGTGAAGCCCTCATGGATCACGTAAAGATGCGGGCGCGCGGGATCGCCCTCCGCCTGCACTTGGGCGCCATTGTTGAACCGGCCTTCCAGCCAGCGTGCAATATCGCCGCCGCTGGCAGGTGTCGCGAGCGTGAGGAGGAGGGCGGCCAGCATCATGTCTATTGCGCGCCCTGCAACTGGCGGATTTCGTCCAGATCGGCAGGCGGCTGCATCCAGAGCGGGGCTTCGGCCTCGATATAGGCGCGGAAACGCTCGGGCACGTCCTCGAACCGGTCGAGACGCCAGCTGACCATGTGGATGATGGCAGGCCCGCCGCCAGCCCATGCAGGCAGGGCACCATAACGCGCCCAGGACAGGGTCAGCGGGTGGGAGATGTCCGCGTCCGGCGTCACGAAGAAATCGTAATTCTCCCACGCCTCATAGCGCGCCTCCGTTCCCGGGATCGGGAAGTCGAGGAATACCGGCGCGGTGAACACGTAAGTATCGCCGAGCCGGGTCACGCCCATGTCCCGGTCCGGCCCGAAGCGTTGCAGGCGCGGCGCGCGGCCCTGTTCCACCACCGTTTCAAGGAAGCCGTCGTCTGACAGCTCATAGGTGATGAACTGGTAGTCATAGGCGATTGTGCCGACCGGATTGCCGTTGTACTCGCGCAGGATCTCGCCGGTTTCGGCATCGCGGTAGACATAGGTCTTGCGGTTGAACTGGCGTGCGGTCGGGCGCTCCATGCCCTCCACATGCTCGCCGCGCGCGGTGTCATAGCCCTCCATGATGAAAAGGATTTCGCCTGAGGGATAGGCGCGCACCGTCCCGGCAGAATACCAGTAGACCGGCTCGCCGGTACCGAAGCGGGCATCGGTGAAGACGCGGAACGACTCCTCGTCAAATCCGCCGGGCGTGGCCTGTGCCAGCGCAGGCGCCGCAGACAGCGTGAACGCGGCGATAGCCGCCAACGCAAAGCCTTTCATTACTCTCTCCCTCAATGCCAGAGTGGCCGTATGTGATTCAGACTAGCGCGGCTGCGCGCACAGGGAAGCCTAAAAGATATATCTTTTGCAGATGGGCGGCAGGCAGGGCTAACGTGCCGCCATCAAGGGGGAAGGCGCATGAGCGCGGAACTGGCGGTATTGCTGACGCTTGTCATCTACAAGCTTGTGCTTGTGGGCGTGGGCTTGTGGGCCTCGCGGCTCAATCACACAGAGACGGACTTCCTGCTCGGCGGGCGGGCGCTGGGGCCTTGGGTGGCGGGGCTGTCCTATGCCGCCTCCACCTCCTCTGCCTGGGTGCTCCTGGGCTTTTCCGGCTTTCTGTATGCGGTGGGGCTGTCCGCGCTGTGGATGGTGCCGGGGATACTCGGCGGCTACGTCGTGATGTGGGTCTGGTTCGGCCCGCGCATGCGCGCCGAAAGCGCAGCCGAAAATCAGGTGACGCTCGGAGATTTCCTCGCCGCCCGCGCAAAGGGCACAGGCCGCACGGCGATCCTTTGGGTGGGCGCGCTGCTCGTCCTTTTTTGCTTCATCTTCTATATCGCGGCCCAGTTCGGGGCGGCCTCCATCGCGTTCGAGAACCAGTTCGGTCTTGGCCGGCTGGAAAGCGTGCTGGTCGGGGCGGGCATCATCCTCATCTATTCGCTGCTGGGCGGGTTCTGGGCGGTCAGCGTTACCGACACGCTGCAAGGGGCGATGATGGCCCTCATTGCGGTCCTCCTGCCAGTGCTGACCCTGATTGCTGCCGGCGGCCCGGCGGAGGTGTGGACAACACTGCAGGCAAGCGCGCCCGCGGGCTATCTTTCGCTGACCGGTGACCGCGCCTTCTTCATCTTCATCGGTTTTGCGCTCGGCGGGGCCGGGATCGGGCTTGGCACGTTCGGCCAGCCGCAACTGATGAGCCGCCTGATGGCGGTGAAGGATGATGCGGCGAGGAAGCGCGCCTTTGCCGTTTCCATCGGCTGGGGCGTCATCGTCTATGCCGGCATGATCACGCTGGCGCTCTCGGGCCGCGCGCTGCTGGGGGCAGGCCAGGAGGGCGAGGCGCTGTTCTACACCCTCGCCGCAGAACTGCTCCCGCCCGTACTTGCCGGGATCATCATCGCCGCCGTGCTGTCGGCCGTCATGTCGACGGTGGATTCCCTGCTGGTGGCGACGTCTGCCGCCGTGGCGCACGATATGGGTGTGTCCGCGCGCTATCCGGGCCGGGAAGTCATGATCTCGCGCATCGTGATGGCGGCCCTGTGCGCCGCTGCGGTGGTGATGGCGCTGGCCATCCCGGCGACGATCTTTGACCGGGTGCTGTTCTCATGGTCGGCGCTGGGGGCCGCCTTCGGGCCGATCGTCGTTGCCCGCGTGGCGCGCGTCGAACCGGCCACCGGCGCCATCCTTGCTGCCATGGCGCTCGGCTTTGGCATGAGCGCGCTGTTCTTCCTCATCCGGGGCATGGGCCTTGAGGGCACGGGCGGCATGGGCGGCTTCCTGGCGGGACTTGCCGCGCTGCCCGGCTCGCCGTTTGAACGCGTGGTGCCCTGGTTCATCCCGCTATTGCTCGTATTCACCTGGCGGCGCAAGGCCGCCCCCGCTTCTCAGGAGGTCAGTTAAATGGTCAAGACCACAACCGTGATCGTGGGCGCGGTATGCGCCTTTGCCGGTGTCGCAGCCGGGCTGGGGCTCGCCGAGATCAACCGGCCTGCGCCAGCCGCTGAACCTGCCCCGGTCGAGGCCGAAGCGCCCGCTCCGGCGGCGAGCGGCGCGGCCTATATGGTGGTGATGGGCACGGTGCATGACCGCGCCAGTTTCGGTGCCAACTACGTCGCACACCTCGCCCCTCTCTATGAGCGTCATGGAGGGCGCTATCTCGCGCTGACAGGCAATCTGGAGACGCTGGAGGGGGAGCTGGGCTTCCGCTCCGTCGTGCTCTCGCTCTGGCCGGATGCGCAAGCCGCGCGCGATTTCTGGAATGATCCCGAATACCGCGCACTGGCCGAGGCCCGCATCGCGGGCGGCTGGGGCGATTTCGACGTGATGCTGTTTGACGGCCTGCCGGGCGTGGTGCCGGTGATCGCGGAGGGTGAGGCGGAGGAGGCGGGCCGCTAGGGCCCGCCCCGTCACGCGCTTGTCAGAACGGCTTCACCGAGGCGAAGAAGCAGGTCGCCGAGATGAGGATCCAGTAGAGATAGGCCACGTTGCGGCCCAGCTGGATCGACTTTTCAAGCTTCATCTCCACGCCCGCGTCCGGCCCTTGCGCCAGCACGCGGAACATGGCCTGCCATTCATGCATGATGAGGCGCAGGATCACCCCGATAATCAGGGCGAGGCCATAGGTGAGCACCTTGGCGGCATACCATTTCTGGCCTTCGCCCGCCTCGAACGGACCCATGCCGAACAGCGAGGTGAGGCCGGTGATGATCAGGAGCGGGATGAGGATGTAGCGGCTCCAGTCCTCCATCCCCGACAGCAGGTGCCAGACCGGCTTGCCGCGCGTCAGGAACGCGCCCCAGGTAATGCCCATCCAGATTACCCAGATGACCCACATGGCCACCATCCACCAGCCGCCCAGCGGCTGCACACCCCACAGATAGCCCATATGGATGCCGAGCGGCAGCAGGGTGATGATGCCGGTGCGCGCCAGGATGTCGATGCGGTAGGCGGTATCCATGTGGCGCTGGCGCTCTTCCAGCGGCAGGCGCGGATTGACCACCTTGTAGGAGGTCTGGAACACGCCCCATTCCCCGCCCAGCCAGTAGACCATCGCCAGAATGTGAAGCCAGCGCAGGATTTCCAGCTCGTGCGCGCTGATCCATTCGCCCATATCTGCCTCCCCGTGAAGTATCCCGCTCTCATGGGGCGGGACATGTCATGACCCTACTTGCTGTAAAAGATATATCATTTCAGCGCAAGCGGCTTGGTGCCGCCGGTGCGCGCGGCGGGTTCCGCTTCTTTACGGTCCGTGGTGATGTCGCAGGCGGGCAGGGAGGCGCGCATGCATGACGTGATCATCATCGGGGCAGGGTTTTCCGGGCTGGAGGCTGCGCGCCAGCTTGTCGCCAGCCATGATGTGCTGGTTCTGGAGGCCCGCTCGCGCGCCGGTGGCCGCGTGCTGACCCACACATTTGCCAATGGCGATGAGACCGATCTCGGCGGGCAGTGGGTCGGCCCCGGACAGGACAGGCTCTATGCGCTTGCCGCCGCGATGGGCTTCGCCACCTATCCGCTTTGGGACAAGGGCAGGCATGTGGTGCGCTCCGGCAGCCGGTTGAAGCACTACAAGGGCACCATCCCCGCTCTGCCCCTGCCGGTCCTGCTCGACCTCAACCGCGTGCTCTCGCGCTTTGAAAAGATGGCCGCCGAGCTTGATCCGGCCGCACCATGGACCCACCCGAAGGCCGAACGCTGGGACCGGATGACCGTCGCGGACTTCATGGCGCGCTCAAGCTTCACCAGGCGCGCGCGAGAGATGTTCGCCATCGGTATCGGCGCGGTGTTCTGTGCCGAACCGCATGAGCTGTCCTTGCTGCACGCGCTTTTTTATGCGCGCTCGGGCCGTTCGCTTGATGCGCTGCTCTCGGTCAGTGGCGGCGCGCAGCAGGACCGCGTGCATGGAACGATGGGCGGGCTTGCCAGCCATGTCGCGGGAACGCTGGACGGGAAAATCCGCTATGACGCGCCGGTGCGGTCGATCCGCTGGAGTGACACGGGCGTCGAAGTGGAGGCAGGCGGGGAGGTGTTCACCGCACGCCGGGCGATCCTCGCCATTCCGCCCAGTCAGGCGCTGGGCATCGCGTTTGATCCGCCCTTGCCGGGAAACCGTGATGCGCTCTGGCGGCGCATGCCCGCAGGTGCCTGCATCAAGTGCGTCGCGCAGTATGAGCGGCCCTTCTGGCGGGAACGTGGCCTTTCCGGGCAGGCGGTGGGCGGAAAGCTGAGTGTGCGCGTCACCTTCGACAATACCGAAGAGGGCAAATCGGCCGGATTGCTGCTCGGCTTCATCGAGGGCGATGAAGCCCGCCACTGGTCAGCGGTGAGGGCCGAGGAGCGCCGCGCCGCGGTGCTCGAGGCGTTTGCCGGCTTCTTCGGACCTGAGGCGCTAAGCCCCATCGATTATGCCGATCAGGACTGGACGAGTGAGCCTTGGACGCGCGGCTGCTATGCCGCCTTCATGGGGCCGGGCGTGTGGACAACGCTGGGCCACCAGCTCAGGCAACCCATCGGGCCGATCCATGTCGCCGGCACTGAAACCGCCGTGATGGGATATGGCTATATCGAAGGCGCGCTGGAAGCCGGCGCGCGGGCTGCTGACGAGGTGAAAGCGGCGCTCGCCTAATCCTCCACCCACAGCACAACCACCTGACCGCCCGGTGTTCGGGTAGCGGTGTGGACGTCTTCGCCATTGACGGCGATTGCTGCGCCGTCTGATCCCATGTCCCACAGCGTTCCACCCAGAAACGCGGTCATCCCGGCCAGCGCCTGCGTGGAGGACAATCGCCCGGCCAGCGCGTGGGTCTGCCACGCCTCGCCTTCGGTGAGGCGGCCTGCATCCCCGCGCGGCACATCGCCGGGCCAGGGGGTGACATAACCGCCCCAGGGCTGGTCCCACACGCCGGAGGGCTGGAGATAGGCAGGCACGGCCAGCAGCTCGGCCTCACCAACCGCCGCATAGACATCCGGGTGCCAGGAATCGGCGCAGACCAGCACGCCCAGCCGCCCGGCGGGCGTGTCGAACAGCGGATAGCCGTCCGGCGGCGCGGAGGCGGTAAATCCGGCCTCTGAGGGAATCGGATAGGCCTTGCGCACCAGTTGCGGGTGGGGCGAACCATCCGGGCCGAACACGGCCGTGACATTGTAGAGCGGGCCGCCCTGCCGCACGCGGACGGCACCATCCTCGACATAAGGATCAGCCAGCACGATGGACCCGGCAACGAGGGTCACGCCGTATTCCCGCGCGAGCCCGGCGAAGACGCTCTGGTAATTGCGCGCCATGGCCACTGAGCGCATGCGAAACAGGGCCGCCGCCAGCCTGTCATCCTCATTACTGCCGATCAGCGCGCCCGCAAACGAGACCGGATGCGCGCCTGCCAGGCTCATCATCGCGCCATCGACCGTGCGGGCGGAAAAAGCGCTGGCCGGCGCGCCGCTGGCGACCAGCCAGGTGCCCACATGTTCGGGGAAGATGACCACGCTGCCCGGCACAATCGCCCCCGCATCGCGGGCGGCATCCAGATAGGCCGCCAGGCGGCTCTGGAGGGCCGCTGGAGAGCGATAATCGCTCTGGTGAAGTGCAGGCTCCACCCCGATCAGATTGCGCCCTGAGGGGCTTCCAAGCGCCGTTACGGCGATGGCCTCTTGAGGTGGTGTGTCACCGCTCACCGGCCAGTAGCGCCAGCCTGCCCACACGAGCGCCAGCGCGGCGACAAATGCCAGAATGATCAGGGTGCTACGCATCGTGATCCCGTCATCTGCGTCCCTCGGGCTTCTCAGCGCGTATCAAGCCGGCGCTGGGCTTCAGGCGGGAAGACCAGCCCCAGCCACTCGGCGACGAGGGCAGGTTTCTCCACGCCTTCGATTTCCACAGTCACTTCGGTGCGGGTGAGGAAGGAGCCATCCTCGCGAGGCTCGGCACCCAGGAAGACGAACCGTCCGCGCACCCGCGAATTGACCGGCACCGGCGCAAGGAAACGTATCCGGTCAAACCCGTAATTGATGGCATAGGCACCTTCCGGCCACGGGCTTGCCTGATGGCTGAACCCGGTCAGCAGGGAGAGGGTGAAGAAGCCGAAGCTTATAGTGGTCGGGAAGGGGCCGTGCGCGGCGCACCAGTCGGGGTCCGTATGCATGGGGTCTTCATCGCGCGTCACCTTGCCGAAAATATTGAAATCCTCTTGCGTCAGCGTGGTCCAGTCAGACACGCCCATCACGCTGCCCGGTTCCAGGCCGAGCGACAGTCTTGGGTGCTGGGTCAAATCTAACTCCTTGCGGTAAGGGATGAAGGATAGGCGATTGGCTGCGCGTGGGAAGCCTTTCCCTGCCACCCGCCCCGTTTGCCCTTTTGGCCGCTCTGGCCTACATGGCGGACATGAGCTTGGCACCGCTTTCCCGCCGCTTTTGCGTCGCACCCATGATGGACTGGACGGACCGGCATTGCCGGGCCTTCCACCGCGTGATGACGCGCCACGCTTTGCTCTATACCGAGATGGCGGTCGATCAGGCTGTCATCCGGGGCGATGCGCCCCGCCTGATCGGCTTTGATCCTTCAGAGCATCCCGTTGCCATCCAGCTCGGCGGCAGTGATCCGAAAATGCTCAGCGACGCCGCCCGCATCGCGGAAGATTTCGGCTATGCGGAAGTGAACCTCAATGTCGGCTGCCCGTCTGACAGGGTGCAGTCGGGCACGTTTGGGGCCTGCCTGATGCGCGAGCCGCAACTGGTCGCCGATTGCCTTGCGGCCATGCGCGAGGCGGTGTCGGTTCCGGTGACGGTGAAGCACCGGCTCGGCGTGGACGAGCAGGACCCGGAAGAGACGCTGTTTTCCTTCGTGGAAACGGTGGCGCACAGCGGTGTCACGACGTTTATCGTCCATGCCCGCAAGGCTTGGCTGAAGGGCCTGTCACCAAAGGAAAACCGGGACATTCCACCCCTCGATTACGACATTGTGCGGCGTCTGAAGGACACGCGCCCCGATCTTGAAATCATTCTCAATGGCGGGCTGGAAAATCTCGAGCACGCGAAAGCGGAAATGGCGGGGCTGGACGGGGTGATGCTCGGCCGGGCGGCCTATCACACGCCCTTCATCCTCGCGCGCGCGGACAGCCTCTTCTTCGGCGAGGCGGACCGGCATGATGATCCGTTCAGCGTGGTGGAGGCCTACCGGCCTTACGTGGAAGACCAGCTTTCCCGAGGCGTGCGCCTGCACGCCATCACGCGCCACATACTGGGCTTGTTCGCGGGCATGCCGGGTGCGCGCCGCTGGCGGCAGGTATTGTCGACCGAAGCCAACCGGGATGGTGCGGGCTGGGACGTGGTGGAACGGGCGCTCGACGCCGTGAGAAAGCGCGCGGCGGCCTGATGGAACAATACCTAGTCTATTTTCTCACCCTGCTGGCTGTCGGCGCTTTTGCGGGACTGATCGCCGGCCTGTTCGGCATTGGCGGCGGGGTCGTGATGGTCCCGGCGATGTATTACACGCTGGTGTTTCTGGGATACCCTGAACACGCCATGCATGCGGCGGTGGGTACGTCCCTTGCCGTCATCGTCATCACCTCTGCGCGCTCCGTCATGGCGCATGCCAAGAAGGGCGCGGTGGACTTTGGCGTGCTCAAAAAATGGTGTCCGTGGATCGTGCTGGGTGCGCTGGCAGGTTCTGCGATAGCCGGTGCGATCCCGACCCGCGGCCTCGTCGTGATCTTCGCGCTGACCGCGCTGGTCCTCTCGCTGCAATTCTTCTTCGGGCGGGCTGACTGGAAGCTGGGCGAGGATCTGCCGGGCCAGCCTGTCCGGGCGCTACTGGCGGGCATGATCGGCATCATGTCGGCCCTGATGGGCATTGGCGGAGGCGTGTTCGGCGTCACGCTGCTGAGCGTCTTTGGCCGCTCCATCCACGTCGCAGTGGCCACCGCTGCCGGCTTTGGCATTGCGATAGGGTTTCCGGCGGCGCTGGGCTTTGTGATTACGGGCTGGAGCGTCGCAGACCGTGCGCCGTTTTCGCTGGGTTATGTCTCCATGCCCGGCTTTGCGCTGCTCGCCATCACGGCTGTCTTCGTGATCCCGCTGGGGGCAAGCCTTGCCCACCGCCTCAATGCTGCGCGCCTGCGTCAGGCTTTCGCCATCGGTCTTGCCCTCGTCGCCCTCAACATGCTCCGCTCGGCGGTGTGGGGGTAGATTGAAAGGGGTGCGGCATTGCCGTATACTTGGTCAAGGCTGGACTACGATCCTGAGAAGGATGAGGCCAACTTCGCCAAGCATGGCGTCCCGCTAGGCTTTGCTGCAGAGGTTCTGGCGGATCGCAACCGGGTCGATGTTCTGGATACGCGGTTCGACTATGGCGAGGAGCGCTTTGTCACCTACGGGTTCGCACAAGGACGGGTCTGGGTGTGCGTCCACGCACCAAGGGATGGCGTGGCCCGTATCATTTCGGTGAGGAAAGCCAATGAGCGCGAGACAGAAAGATATCATGGCGAGCAACGCCCCTGATCCCGACGCGCCACTCTCGGATGAAGAATTCGAGCGGGGCCGGGCGGCGATACTCGCGCGCAAGGCACGGGCCGCGACAGGCCTCAGCCAGCCTGCCTTTGCGGCGCGTTATGGGGTGCCGGTGGCGAGCCTCCGCGACTGGGAGCAGGGCAGGCGCAAGCCTGATGCGGCGACGCGCAATTATCTGCGCGTTATAGCCTCCATGCCGGACGCGGTGGCGCGCGCGCTGGACGGCGCTGCCTGACCCATGACCATCCGCTACGAGACCAGCACCCGCATCGCCGTCATCACGATTGACCGGCCAGAGCGGCGCAATGCAGTGGACGGCCCCACCGCCAGGGCGCTCGCCGATGCGTTCCGCCGCTTCGCGGCAGACGAGGGCGCGGATGTTGCCATCCTCACCGGCGCGGGCGGGACATTCTGCGCAGGCGCGGACCTCAAAGCCATCGCAGACGGGACCCCCAACCGCACCGAGCCTGAAGGTGACGGGCCGATGGGGCCGAGCCGCATGATGCTCTCCAAGCCCGTTATCGCCGCCGTAGAGGGCCACGCAGTCGCGGGCGGGCTTGAGCTGGCTTTGTGGTGCGACATGCGCGTGGCGGCGCGGGACGCCGTTTTTGGCGTGTTCTGCCGCCGCTTCGGCGTGCCGCTGATTGATGGCGGCACGGTGCGCCTGCCGCGCCTGATCGGTCAGTCGCGCGCGATGGACATGATCCTGACCGGGCGGGCCGTCGGCGCGGAGGAAGCTTTTGCCATCGGCCTTGCCAACCGGCTGGCAGAACCGGGCAAGGCGCTGGAGGCTGCCTTGGTGCTCGCGAGTGAGATCGCTGCTTTCCCGCAAACCTGCCTGCGCCATGACCGGGCAAGCGCGCTCACCCAGTGGAGCCTCACCGAGGAACAGGCCCTCGCTGCCGAGTTCGCGCTTGGAATGAAGACGCTGCACAGCGGCGAGGCGGTGGAAGGAGCGACCCGGTTCGCCCAAGGCGAGGGCCGGGGCGGGCGCTTCGAGAAGCTCGAAGAATGAGCCAGCGTATTGCCATTATCGGGGCGGGGCCTGCGGGCCTGATCGCCGCTGAAAAGCTCAGCAGCGAAGGCTTCGCCGTTGACGTCTATGAGCGCATGCCGAGCGTGGCGCGCAAATTCCTGATGGCGGGCAGGGGCGGGCTGAACCTCACCCATTCTGAAACCCTGGACGCCTTTCTGAAGCGCTATGATCTGGCCCGTGACTGGCTGGAGCCTGCTATCCGCGCCTTCCCGCCCGCCGAACTGGTGGCGTGGTGTGAAGGGTTGGGGCAGGCGGTGTTCACCGGGTCCAGCGGGCGCATCTTCCCCAAATCCATGAAGGCCACGCCGCTATTGCGCGCCTGGCTCGCAAGGCTGGATGGGCTGGGCGTTACCATCCACACGCGCCACAGCTGGCGGGGATTTGACGGGGCCGGGCGTTTCCTGATCGCCGGGCCGGACGGTCTTCTGCGGCCCATTCAGCCCGATGCGGTTGTCCTGGCGCTCGGCGGGGCGAGCTGGCCACGTCTGGGCTCGAAGGGCGATTGGACCGGCTGGCTAAGCGAGCGCGGCGTCGAGATCACGCCCTTCACGCCGTCCAATGCGGGCTTCAATGCGCGTTGGTCGGCCGTTTTCAAGGAGCGCTTTGCCGGTGAGCCTCTCAAAACCGCCAGCTTCAGCCATCAGGGCCGCACGCTACGCGGCGAAGCGATGATAACGGCCTACGGCATGGAGGGCGGCGCCATCTATGCGCTGAGTGCGTCACTTCGCACCGCGATTGAAGCCGACGGCAAGACGGTGCTCACCCTCGATCTCGCCCCTGACATTTCCGAAGCCGCGCTGGCGAACCGCCTCGGCGCCGCCAAACCCGGCCAGTCGCTCTCCAACACGCTGCGCAAGCAGGCCCGGCTCTCGTCTCTGTCCGCAGCGCTGCTGCGCGAAATGGGTGAAGTGCCGCGCGACCCGGCAGCGCTGGCGGCCCGTATCAAGGCCTTGCCGCTCACGCTCACCGGTATGCAGGGGCTGGAGCGCGCGATCTCCAGCGCAGGCGGTGTGGCGCGCGCCTCGGTGGATGACCGCTTCATGCTCAAAGCGCTGCCGGGTGTATTCGTCGCCGGAGAAATGCTCGACTGGGAAGCGCCCACGGGCGGCTATCTGTTACAGGCGTGCTTTGCGAGCGGCGTGGCGGCAGCGCAGAGCGTGGCGCGCTACCTCACGGCGCGATAGGGCTCACACCCACTTAGCGCCTTTGGCGAGCCCACCGGCCTTGGCATATTCCTGCGTGCCGCGCGTATAGACCTGATCGGTTTCCACTACATCGCTGGCCTTGAAATCGGGCTGGCCTTTGAGGCGGGTATAGATCGGATCGAAATCCTGACCTGCGGTGGCTTCCATCAGCTCCTCATAGGAGTTGATGACGAAATAGGTCTGCTGGAAATCGTCATAGCGGTAATCGGTACGCATCACGCGTTCGAGATCGAAATGGACGCGGTTGGGCGAACGCCCCTCCAGCGCGAACACCGATTCAGACTGGCTGGAGACGATCCCTGCGCCGTAAATGCGCTGGCCCTCGGGCGTGTTGATCAGGCCGAACTCCACCGTGTACCAGTAGAGCCGGGTCAGGTTCTCGATCATGCCGTGCTTGGCGGCCTTGGCGCCGCCCTTGCCGTATTCCTGCATGTAGTCAGCAAATACAGGCTGGGTCAGCAGCGGCACATGGCCGAACACGTCATGGAAAATGTCAGGCTCGGGCAGATAGTCCAGCTTGTCGGCATCGCGGATGAAGCGCCCGGCGACGAAGCGGCGATTGGCCAGATGGTCGAAGAACACATCGTTGGGGATGAGGCCATGCACGGCCACCACCGTCCACCCGGTCAGCTTTTCCAGCTTCTCGTTCGTGCGCCGGAAATCGGGAATCCCGCCCTCATTCAGGTTGAGAAGTTCCAGCCCCTTGAAATGTTCCGGCGCGGCCCGGCCCTGCAGCACCTTCATCTGGCGCTTGTAGAGCGTGTCCCACACCCCGTGCTCCTCGGCGGAGTATCTGTCCCAGCACTGGTCGATCGTGTGATCGGCGGCGGGTGTCTGTTCGAGAACGACGGGATCATGCACGGGCATCGGGACACTCCGGGATTCGGTGGTGTTGGAGCGGCACGATACAACACGGCCCCCCGCGCTTGCGAGGGGCCGTGCTGCATAATGCGATGATTTGCCTCGTCTTACCGTACGCAGAGCAGGTCGGCGATGGCACCGTTGGACTGGGCCGTGCGGTTGTCGCCCAGGAAATAGTGATTGGTCCGGCCCCGGTCAGCGATCACGAAATGTGCGGCCTGGCGGAACCCCTCCGCGCGGCAGATCTGGTCTGCCACCACCTGATCGCACCCTGAAGAGCCGAATGCGGTCATGCACCGGGCGATGGGCGCGCCCTGTACGCGCGGGTCGGCGTAGAAATTGCTCTGCGTGCCGCGCGTTGCGCCGAATACCTGACCGGGACGCAGATTGGAGCCCCAGCCGGGATTGTGGCCCGGCCCTGTTTGCGGCGGGTTGTGCTGCGAGGTCGGAGACACCGAGCTGATTTCCCGGTCCAGCCTCATACGGCGCAGATCGGACGCTTCGCCGCGCAGGGTCTCGCACCGGCCGCCAAAATTGGCGTGCTCGCACACGATCCATTCCCCGCTCAGCACGCGCAGCGAGCGCGGGCGGTCATTGAACTGGATGGCGTTGAGATTGGTGATCCGGTCAGCGACCAGACGCGCCTCACCCTGGAAGTCGGGTTCTGAATACATCATCAGGGCTTCACGCCCGCCGCGGCGGAAATCGATGGGACGTGCCGAGCTGATCTCGTTATTCCAGCCGCCCGTCAGGTGCGCGGCATCCTCCCAGAAGATCTGGCAGCGTCCGCGATAGTTGATGTCGAAACAGATTTCCCAATAGCCGCGTTCGATGCGGAAGGAGCTGGGCACATCGTTGAAATTCATGCGCCGGAAGTCAGGCGCGTCGCCATCCACACGGATGGAGCGGCCCTGAAAATTGGGATGCTCATAGAATACGATGACCGGCGTACCACCGCCTCCTCCGGGCCTCCCTCGCTGGGCCTCCGCAATCGCGGGGATGAGTACCAGGCCCGCCAGAGCGAGCGCGGACGCGAGAATTACACCAAAAAAATCCGGTTTCATGGGGCTACTCCCTCCCAATACATCAGGGGCGATGGTCAGCCACCGCCCCTGAACCCCTGATGAAAACAACTCGGGCCTGCCGTTCAGGAAGGCCTTGAGGGCACTAGTACCCCATCGCCGCGCCATCTGTCCGCATTTCCGACGCCGCAGACAGAACACCGGTCACGGGATCACGCCGTACTGCCTGATAGCCACCAAATCCGCCATCCGAGCGCGCGATGACATGGCCACGCCGCTCCAGCTCTGCGCGCACCTCTTCTGGCACGCCGCTTTCCAGATGCACCCGGCCAAGCCCTGCGGGCGCCCCCAGATCATCAGTCGGTTCGGTGGAGCCTTCATGGCGCCAGCGTGCGGCATCGCCCGCCTGCTGCAGGTTGAGGCCGAAATCGATCATGTTGACCAGCACCTGCACATGCCCCTGCGGTTGCATGCCGCCGCCCATCACGCCAAAGCTGAGATACCCCTCGTCATTATAGGTGACCATGCCGGGAATGATGGTGTGGAAAGGGCGCTTGCCGGGCTCGTACACATTGGGATGGCCTTCATCCATGGAGAAGGCCTCGCCCCGGTTCTGGAACATGAAGCCGAGCCCGTCCGGCACCACGCCTGCGCCCATGCCGCGATAGTTGGACTGGATGAGTGAGACCATCATGCCATTGCTGTCGGCCACGGTCAGATAGGTGGTGTCATTGTGCTCGATCTGGGGCGGATCGCCGGGGCCAACGTGCTCCATCGCGCGGTCCATGCTGATCAGCGCGCGGCGCTCATCGGCATATTCATCCGACAGCAGCCATTCCACGGGCGCCGGCTGATAGGCCGGATCGGCGTAGAAGCGCGCCCGGTCCTCAAACGCGAGGCGCTTTGCCTCGATCATCACGTGCAGCGCGTCAGCGCTCATATAGCCCATGGAGGCAAGGTCGTAGCCTTCCAGTATCTGGAGCATTTGCAGGACGCTCATCCCCTGGCCCTGAGGCGGGATCTGCCAGACATCATAGCCCCGGTAATTGACCGTCACGGGGTCCACCCATTCGGAGCGGTGCGCGGCAAAATCCTCATAGCGCAGCCAGCCGCCAATCCGGCGCATATAGGCGTCCATGGTGCGGGCGATCTCGCCTTCATAGAAGGCATCGCGCCCGCCTGTCGCCAGCATGCGGAAAGTGCGGGCGAGGTCCGGATTGCGGAAAATCTCCCCTTCGGCCGGTGCGCGCCCTTCAGCGTTCAGATAGGTCGCGCGGGCATTGTCGAACTCCTCGAACTGGCCGTCGTCGTAGCGCTGCTGCAGGATACGCATATTGCGCTCCCAGTAGAAGGCGATGGTCTGGCTGACCGGGAAGCCTTCCTCTGCATAGCGGATAGCCGGGGCGAGAATGTCTTCCATCGGCATCTGGCCGAAGCGCTCGTGCAGGGTGAACCAGCCATCGACCGTGCCGGGCACCGAAACGGGCAGGGCGCCGACAGGCGGGATGGTGCCCTGATCGGTCAGGCGTTCGCGCACCGTTTCGATATCAAGGCCCATAGGCGAGCGGCCCGCGCCGTTCAGGCCGTAGACCTGACGGGTCTCGGGGTCATAGACGAGGACGAAGATGTCCCCGCCAATCCCGTTGCCGACCGGCTCCATGAGGCCGATGGCGGCGTTCATCGCGATGGCTGCGTCGACGGCGTTGCCGCCAGCTTTGAGGATGTCGATGCCTACCATGGTGGCGAGCGGCTGGGCCGAAGCCGCAGCGCCATTGACCGCCTGGATGGTTGAACGCGTGGCGAAATGGTCGCCGGTAATGCGGTCACCGGGATGGAAGGTTTGGGCCGCGCTCGCGGGCCCGAAATGGGTGAAAGCCATAAGCGCTCCTGCGATGGCCGCTGCGGCTGGTTTAAAAGACATGATGCTCCCCTTGCCCGCCTGAATGCGCGGGTCTGCTCTGCTGGAGCGCATCATGCCTTCCGGCTGGCGCGGCGCAAGGCAAAGCCGGTTTGGCTCACATCAGTGTGAGGAGGCTAGTCCTCTTCTGGTGGCTGTTCCTGCTGGCGTTGGCGGCTGCCCAGCAGCCCGCGCAATAGCTGTTCTGCCGGTGTCTGCTGGCGTTCTTCTTCAGCCTGTGTTTCGCCTTCGGCGGGACGCTGGCCTGGCAGGAGCCGGTCGATAAGCCCGCGCGCCCGCCCGGAGGCCAGCTCGCGCAGCACGGCCTCAAAATCGACGCTGAAGGAGGGTTCGGCGAAGCTGCCGCGCACCCGTACCGGCACGGTGATGCCGGTCAGGCTGTCATCGCCGCCCTGACCTGCGAGCGAGGCAACGGCACGCGGATTGAGCCGGTAATCCATGGTCTGCTCGACCAGATTGAACTCGCCCGCGCCCGCCACGCGCAGAAGCGGGCTCAGCATGGCGAGATCGTCATTGCGTACCACACCATTGCGGATGTTCACCGAGCCGGAGAGCTCGGTGAAATCGGTCGCCTGGCCCTCACCAAAGCCGCTGGGCAGCGTGCGGGTCTGGATGGAGGTCTGCAGGGTGCGGATCACCTGAGCGAGATTTATGCCCTGAATGGCGCCATCGGTCATGGCGAACCGGCCCTGACCCGAAAGGCTGTTCATGATCGCTCGGCTGCTCGCGCCATTGCTGGCAAGGTCGAGGTTGAAATTGCCGGTCCCGCTCAGGCCCGCATACTCGGCTGCTGCGGTGAGGAAGGGTTGTGCCTGCAGCCCGTTCAGCGTGGCATTGATCGTGTAGCTGGGGGTGGCCGAACGTGCATTGACGACCATCTGGCCGCTGCCCCGCCCGCCATAGAGGTCGAAGCGGGAGAGGTCGGCGACCAGACGGCCATTGTCGAGTTGAATGACCAGATTGGCATTGCTGGCCTCGATATCGCCGAAGCGCAGCTGATCGGCGCTGGCATTGATACGGGCATCGACAAGGCGCAGCGCCGAGAGATCGATCTCTTCATCGCTTAAGGGCGAGCCGCCAGCGCCCGCTCCCCCATCCTGCGTTTCAGGCAGATAGGGGTTCAGATCGAGCATGGGTATCTGGATACGTCCCGTGATCAGCGGGCGCTCACGGCCAGTATCCACTTCCAGCCCGCCTGTCGCGGTTATCTCGTCCAGCCGGAAGCTGGCATCGGCAAAGGCGATCTGGCGGGGACGCATGGAGAAGCGGCCCGTGGCCGCTGCGCTGCGCAGGGCGGAGCCCGGCGGCAGGGGCGATCCGGCAAGGCGCCCCAGCCGCACCAGATCGGTCTGGAAGTTCGCCTCGCCTTCAAGGTCCAGTGTTGCGCTTTCCAGTGCATGGCCGTCGAAATCAAGCCGCAGCGGCGCGCTGCGCACGTCCAGGCCCAGCGGGGTGCGGGCGCCTTCCATGAAAGGACGAAGGCCGCCAAGCCGGGCGGTCACCGTAAAGGCCTCGCCATTATAGCTGAACGCGGCGCGCACACGGGCCTCTTCATCAAGGCTTGCCATCTGCACCGACAGGTCCAGTCCGTCTATGAGCGTGGTATCGCTGCCATCGGTGAAGCGTATCCGGCCATTTTCTATGCGCATATCGCGCAGGCTGGCCTCGAAGGGCAGGGCTCCCGGACGGCGGAAGCCGTCATCGCCGGCGCCACCTGCGGGAGGCTGCCCAATGTCGGGCCCAAAGGTCCAGTTGTTCTGGTTGCCACGCTGGAAGAGATGGATCACCGGCTCGACCAGCACGAACTCGTCAACTTCCACCCGCCGCGAGAAGAGTGGCCACAGCGCGAGGCCGAGGCGCAGTTCCGACAGGCTGGCCATGGGCTCCTCGTCGAACCCGTCCGCATTGCCGACCGACACATTGCCCGCCCTGATCTCGATGGCCGGCAGGATTGTAAAGCCCATCTCGCCTTCAATGCGCACCGTGCGCCCGATCTGCTCGCTGGCGGCCTGCTCGATCTGGCTGCGCCAGTTCTCGGGGGTAAGCAGGGCGGGAATGATCAGCGCCGCGGCGATGACCAGGCCGGCCAGAACAGCGAGGATGAAGAGCAGGCGGCGCATGGGGAGCTTCCTTTTCAATCGGTTCCTGTCCGGGTGCGCAGCGAGGAGTTTCTGTTCCGCTGGGTCCCGACTTATGTTTAACTTCTATGCGAATGTGTTTCCATCGCGGCGGACCTAAAATTTGTGTCCTGCCGGTATGTCTGGCTCGAAAGGGAAGTGCCTATGAGCGATACGATCGAGGTTGATACCAGCGGACTGCCCGTGGTTCACATGAGCCGCCGGGACATATTGATGGGGCTGGCCGTTGGCACCGTGGTGCCGCTGACTGCCGGTTGCACGGCGCATAATCCGGCACTGGGGCGCAGCCAGCTCATGCTGGTGTCCGATGCCCAGATCGCCCAGCTCTCCCAGCAGACCTGGCAGCAGGCCCTGCAGCAGGAACGCGTCAGCACCAATGCGAACCATCGCCGTCAGGTCAACCGGGTGGGCCAGCGCATCGCGACCGGATCGGGCATGACCCAGCATGACTGGGAATTCGTGGTGCTCGACAACAACCAGGTGAATGCCTGGGTGCTGCCTAACGGCAAGGTGGCCATCTATTCGGGCATGCTGGACGTCATCGACAATGACGATCATCTGGCCACCGTGATTGGCCATGAGGCGGGCCATGTGGCCGGGCGCCATGCCCAGGAGCGTGCTTCCCAGCAGATGGCCGCTGGCGTTGGTGCCGGTCTTGCTGCCATCGCGCTGGATCAGGGCGGGGTGGATAATGCCGGCATGTGGGCCGGTGTGCTGGGCGCAGGACTGACCTTCGGTGTGCTGCTTCCCTATTCGCGCCGTCACGAGTATGAGGCCGACCGGCTGGGCACGGACTTCATGGCGCGGGCCAATTACCGCCCCAGCGAGTCGCTGACCTTCTGGAACAACATGATGGCGCGCAGCAATGCAGGCGCGCCGCCTGCCTTCCTCTCCACCCACCCGTCTGATGCCCAGCGCGTGCAGGCCCTGCAGAGCCATATCCGCTCCAGCGGCTACGCCTGACACGTGATAGCGCAGACATGGCCGCCGGTCTTGCATCGCAGGACCGGCGGCGCTATGTCAGCGCTCCGTCGGCGCCATTGGCCGGCGCGCAGGATGTGCCGCCTTAGCTCAGTTGGTTAGAGCGCTAGATTGTGGATCTAGAGGTCCCCCGTTCAATCCGGGGAGGCGGTACCATCTCCACACCTCCCGCATCAATTATCCACAGAAATGTGACTGCGATAGGCAAAACGCAGGCTGGGGCTTGGTGAAGATTTGGTTAATCTGTCATGAAGGGGATGGAGCCGGGGCAGCCCGGCGGGCTAGGACACGACCATGGCAAGACTGACCGGCGACGCAGGCACAAGCTTCATCATCCTTGATGGCGTACAGCTTTATGACGAGGCCGAAATCGACCGGATCTGCACCCGCCACGACATCCGCGATCCTGACCGGAAGATGGCGCTCTGGCGGCTGCTGGAGGAATCGGGCCGGGCCCTTATCGACCAGCGCCGCCTGCACACCCGCCGCACCCAGATCGCGCGGCTGCGCCAGGATCTGCAGATGGGTCTGCGCCTGACCAGCCAGCTGGCGAGCCTCGTGCCCGACGGCGATCAGCTGCGCGATGACACGCCGAGCATGACCCTGTCACGCCGTCACCTGGCTGCCTTGCGTGAGGCCGAACGCCGCCTGGCGGGCAGTGCGGCCGGCAAGTCGCGCACGCGGCTTGAGGAAGTATCTCCGGCGCTCCAGTGCCTGCACGCCGTCTTCGAGGCGGCTCTGGAAGCCTGCGGGGAGCGTGAGGACGAGCACGGGCCGGACGAGGCCTGGCGCGGCACGATGGCGGCTTTCTTCACCCGTACGCTGTCGCGTCCATGGTCTCGCCATGGCGACAATGCGGGAGAGCGTTTCCTCGCTGATTGCCGCATTGCCCTGGAACGTGCCGAAGAAGAGAGCAGTGAGGGCGCAGAGCGCCCTGTATCGCTGAGCCTGGCCGCAAAGACAGCCAAGACCTAGGGCCGTCACCCCTGACGGCCTTTGTGGACGGCGCGCGCGAAGGCCTCTGTGAGTACAGACCCTAGTCTGCCGAAGCGCGGCGCTCCTCGACGATGGCCTGTGCGGCCTCAAGGCTGTCTACGGCCTCCAGGGCAGCGATGCGGCAGCGCCAGCCGTCTTCAGGGACAACATACTCGCTCAGCGGCCGGCACAGGCGCTGGTTGCCACGGATCGAGGTGCCGATCTGGACGCCATAGCGCATGCCGGAGCAGCGCGTTGCGGTGGTGACCAGCACGTAATTGTTCGCGCCGTGGCGCAGAACGAGATTGCGGTCATCGATCACGGTGTAGCCGCTGATCGAACCGATCTGCACGCAGCGCTCATCGTCCTGCGCGAAGGCAGCCGCGCTGGCTGTGCCCGCAAGGGTGGCCGCAGCCATCACACCGGCTATACCTCCCGCAAGGCGGCGCGGCAGAACACGAACTGCAGACATCATGACGATATCCTTCCCTGACATATCTACCCCGACACACCGCTTTGCGAACGGAGGCAGCGTGTCATGAGCCCCACAAAAGCGCGTGTCTGCATTATCGGGGCCGGAGCGGCCGGACTTGCACTGGCACACGCGCTGTCGTCCAGAGCTATTGAACTCCTCATTTGTGACGCCGGTAAGGCAGGACAAGGTGCCATTGCGGCCTCGGCCGGAATGATCGCAGCCGATGCGGAAGCTGCTGAATCCCTTGATCCTTCTTCATCGGCGCATCGCGCCTTTCATAGTCTTGCCCGCCACAGCGCGCAAATGTGGCCTCTCTGGTCCGAGACCCTGCTTCAGAGCACCGGAATTGACGTGCAATACCGGCGCAGCGGCGTGCTGGTGCCCGGCGACGATACCGGTCACGCTGCCCACATGGCCGCACAGGCCGGGCGCTTCGCCATTACTGCGCGGGACGCTCTTGCGGAGGACGCGCCGGGATATCCGCTGGCGCCGGGCGCGCTTTTTCTGCCCGGCGAAGCACGGCTTGATCCGCGCGCGCTGGCCCGGGCGCTCCAGCATGCGGTGCGCACCGCTGGTGCCCGCATTCTGGAGGACAGTCCGGTCGAGCGCCTTGTTTCGACCGGGGGGCGGATTACCGGTGTGCAACTGGCCGGCGGCGATGTGCTGAACGCTGACGCGGTAGTGATCGCGGCGGGCTGGGCGGCCGCACGCCTGCACGCCTGCGCAGACGGGCTGGTGCCGGTGAAGGGCCAGATACTGCGCCTCGACACGGGCGGGGACACGTCCCGCTGGCCGGTCGTGCGCGGCGATGGTGTCTATATCGTGCCGGCGTCCGGCGGCCATGTTCTGGCCGGGGCAAGCGTGGAGCCGGGCCTTGACGATACGCGCACCGACACGGCCACACGCGATGCCCTGATGGCGCAGGCTGGGCGGCTGCACCCGGATGCCCCACGCTGGCGGCTGGTGGATCACTGGGCGGGCGTGCGCCCGGCCTTTCCCGATCGCATGCCTCGCGTTGGTGAAGCCGCTCCGGGCCTGTTTGTCTGTCTTGGCGGGCATCGCAACGGGATATTGCTTGCCCCGGCCCTGGCCGAGGGACTTGCGCGAGAGATCACGGGCGAGGGCCGTGACGGACATCTCGCGCCGTTCGCTCCCAGCTACGGTTAACGAAGGCTTATCTTCCGGCAGGTGAAGTGTAGGTGAAACGATTCTCACGCGGAGCATTTCTGCCATGCCGGATTCGATCGGCCAGGCCCTGACCGGCCAGATTTCCCCGACCCGCCTGATAGCTGATGCGGCGCGGGCGACGGGGGCTGACTTCGATTTCCTGATGCGCACGGCGGCTCGCGAAAGCAATTTCGATCCGGCTGCGCGTGCCCGCACCTCGTCAGCATCGGGCATGTTCCAGTTCATCGAACAGACCTGGCTGGCCATGGTGGCCCGTCACGGCGAACGCCACGGCTTGGGCGATATGGCCGCATCGGTCCGCGAGAGCGCGGGGCGCTATGTGGTCGATGACCCGCAACGCCGCCGTGAAATCCTCGACATGCGCTTTGACCCGCAGATGGCGAGCCTGATGGCGGGCGAGCTGACGGCGGAAAATGCCGCGATCCTGCGGTCAGCGACCGGGCGCGAGCCGACCGCTGGCGAGCTGTACACCGCCCATTTCCTCGGTGCATCGCGGGCAGCCCGCCTGATCGAGACGGCGGCCACTAATCCGTCAACGCCCGCCAACGCCCTGTTTCCCGATGCCGCAGCCGCCAACCGCGCGATCTTCTATGATGGCGGACGCGCACGCACCGCATCGGAAGTCCTGTCCGTGTTGACCCGGGAGCGCCCGGCCGTGCAAGCGCACGAAAGCGTGCCGCTGGCGCGGACCGCCGATGAGCCTGGCGCCGCGCTCTCGCGGTTACGTGACAATCTGCGCGCAGGGGTCTCCGGCTATGCCAGCGGGGGAGGGGCCGGAGCGGTGCTGTCACCTGCCGTGATGGAGATACTCAACACGCTTGATGTGCCCCTGCGCGGGCGTTCGCGCCGTTAACTGTTTCCGGCAAGACCTCGTTAAGATTTGAAGCGCACGCTTCATCTGTGGTTTGTTCAGGAGTCTTTCCAATGAGCGTTCAGGCTCTGCGTGCACGTCTTACACGGGATGATGTCCAACGCCTTGCACAAGCCGGCGATGACGAGGGGCGGGCGCTTGCGGCCCGCAAGATCTGCTCGCGCATCTCCATGCCGGGCCTGAGCGAGAAGGAACGCGAGGCGGCCAACGCCATCCTTTCCGTGCTGGCCAATGATGCGGCCGAGATCGTGCGCCGTGCCATGTCGGTCACGCTGGCGCGTTCGGTCAATCTGCCGCGCGATATTGCCCGCAAGCTGGCCGAGGATATCGACTCCATCGCGGTGCCGGTCATTGCCGGTTCGCCCTCCCTGACCGAAGAAGACCTGGTTGAAGTAGTGCGCTCCGGCGCTGTGGTGCGCCAGACGGCAGTCGCAGGGCGGGCCGAGGTGCCCGGCAAGGTGGTCCGCGAGATTGTGATGCGTGCGGGTGACCCTGCCGTGCAGCGCGTGATCGCCAATGATGGCGCCCATTTTGATGCCGGAAGCTATGCGTTGAGCTTTGAACGCTATCGTGACCGGCCGGACATGCTCGAAGGCTTTGTGGAGCGCACCTCACTGCCGCTGGAAGTGACCGAGAAGCTGATCAATGTGATCTCCGAAGCGGCGGTGGAGCGGCTGATCAGCCGCCATGCCATCCCGGCGCAGCTGGCCGTTGAGCTGGCTGAGGCGACCCGTGAGCGCGCGACGGTGGATCTGGTTGATCAGGCCGGTCTTGCGCCCGACCCGCGCCGCTTCGTCCAGCAATTGCAGATGAACGGGCGGCTCACTCCGTCGCTCATCCTGCGCGCGTTGTTCCGCGGTCACATGACCTTCTTCGAGCACTGTCTGGCGGAGCTGGCCGGCATTCCCCACGCCAAGGCCTGGCTGCTGATCCATGATGCCGGACCGCTGGGGCTGGACGCGCTGTTCGAACGTAGCGGCCTGCCGCGCCGCATTCTGCCAGCCGTTCGTGCCGCGATCAGCGCCTATCACTCGCTGGAGCTGGGTGATCGTGGTCCTGAGGATATCGTGCGCTTCCGCGCGGCGCTGACCCAGCGCATTTTCACCCAGTTCCAGGGCGCGCCAGAGGCCGATCTGGAATACTGCCTGGCGCGGCTGGAAACGGATATGGACGCTTACGGCTTCGAGCCGCACCGCCGCATGGCAGGCTAGCCCCTAGCTGGGCACTCCCACCAGCGCGATGACGCGTGTTTCGAGCTCTTCTGCCAGAGAGCGCCCCACCGCATTGTCATCGGTGCGAATGTTCTGGCGCAGAGCCGCGCGTATCGCGCCGACATGGGCCTCGACCAGTCCCAGCGGGACGTTGGCGCGCTTCTCGCTTGTCTCGACAAGCCGCGACAGGGATGCGGCCATGCGCGTCACCAGCGGATAGTCGTAGGTCGTGCCCAGCCCGCGCAGATCGTGGGCGACCGTGAACAATTCGTCGCCCGCATCGCCTTCCAGGCCCTCGGCATGGACGCGGGTAAGAGCCGCTTCCAGCTTGTTGACCTCCTCACCGAGCCAGTTGCGAAATTCGTGCTTGATCTCTTCGAGCGCGGCCTCGGCCCGCGCGATCGCTGCGGGATCGGCCGGCGCGATGCGTCCACCCACCTTAACTTTCAGCATGTTGGGCGGATTGATGATCTCAATCGGTTTTTCGCGCTGGGTCATGGCCAATCCCTCGATCCTCTTCCTTAAAGGGCCGCGTCTTCGCGGCGCTCGGGGCCTTCATATTCGTTGGTGACACGCCGCCGGTCAGGGCCGAAGAACGCCTTGGTCCGCACAAACGGGCGCGGGCGGTTAACGATGACCTGTACGCGTTTGAACAGCTGCTCTGCAGAAAATGGCTTCGCCAGAAACTCGGTCACACCGGCATCACGCGCCGCGCGCACCCGTGAAGGTTCCGCATAGGCGGTCAGCATGATGATCGGGATGAAGGGATTGGCGCTTTTCTCAGGATCGCGCAGATGGCGCACCAGGGACAGTCCGTCCACCGGGCTCATTTTCCAGTCGGTGATGAGAATATCGATCTGCTCGACGGCCAGAATTCCCAGCGCGCGCTTGGCATCGGCCGCCTCGAATACGTAATCGCAGCCAAACGCCGCCAGCACGGCCCGGATCAGGCCGCGCATTGCCGCATTGTCGTCGACAATGAGAAAACGCACCTTGGCAAGCGCGCGGTCAGCAGGCAGTTCGACGGCCAAAACGCTACTCCAGCCCCTCTTTGGCAAATCCCTGTTTCGACCAGGGTAAGGGCAACTTGCTTAATATGAGGCTAAGCAGAGAACTGCTCGTGTATGATCCGCTCATCAAGCGCTCGGCCCGCATCAAACAGCATGGTCAGCGTCAGATGCGCCGCTTCACACACCTCTACAGCGTGCACATCGCGGAATTCCCGGCTGTCGGCCACGGCCGCGACCGGGCGGTGAAGCGGCTCGATCACCTCAAATCTCACGGTTGTGGAGTGACTTAACAGTGCTCCGCGCCACCGCCGTGGCCGGAAGGCGCTGATCGGTGTCAGGGCCAGAAGCTGGGAATCGATGGGCAGGATAGGGCCATGGGCGGAGAAGTTATAGGCCGTGGAGCCGGCGGGCGTGGATACCAGCACGCCATCGGCAGCCAGTTCCGCCATGCGCTCCACGCCGTCGATCAGAATGCGGATCTTGGCCGTCTGGCGGGTCTGGCGCAGGAGTGAGACCTCGTTGATCGCCAGCGATTCAAAGTTTTCACCGCCCGCCGTCATGCCGGTGGCCTGCAAGGGGTGGATGATGGCCTTCTCCGCGGCGGCGATACGCGCGGGCAGGTCGTCACCGCCCGGATCATTCATCAAAAAGCCCACCGAGCCGTAATTCATGCCGAAGACGGGTACATCCTGACCCAGCACGGCATGCAGCGCGTCCAGCATGCAGCCGTCCCCGCCCAGCGCCACGACGCAATCAGCCTCCAGCAGCGGATGATCGCCATAGCGGCTGGCCAGCGCTTCGCGCGCGACAAGAGCGTCTGGCCGGTCGGCGGCATGAAAAGCAAGGCGCATGGAAAGGCTTCCGGCGGGTGGCGAGGTGATCTGTATTCAAGCGGCGCCCGCGAGGGGGTGCAAGGGACTTTGTTCGTGACGGACTTTGCCCTTCACGCGGTGCAGGCATCGTGCAAGGCTGGCTTGAACGTCCTGCAGTCAAAGAGGTCGTCATGGTGAGCGAGACAGCCAGAAGCACAGCCCCCCTGAACGCGCCGCGCCAGGCGCTGGCAGAGCGGGTGCTGGCGGTAAGGACGCGCTCGCGTGCGCTCACCATGCCTCTGTCGGCCGAAGACATGGGCGTCCAGACCATGGAGGACGTGTCGCCGGCGAAATGGCATCTGGCCCATACCAGCTGGTTCTGGGAGCGCTTTGTCCTGCTGCCGCATCTCGACGGTTATCGCGAGTTCGATCCGCGCTTCAACTATCTGTTCAATTCCTATTACGAGGCGGTGGGCAGCCGCCAGCCGCGCGCGCGGCGCGGCGAGATCAGCCGTCCGGGGCTCGACCATATTCTGGCCTATCGCGCCCATGTCGATGGCGGACTGGAGCAGCTTTTCGCCCTGTCCGGCGCCCGGTGGCCGCAGGCTCTCGACGCGCTCCTGCCCATAGGCATTGCACATGAGGAGCAGCATCAGGAGCTCATCCTGACCGATATCAAGCATGTGCTGAGCGTCAATCCGTTTGCCGAGTGTTATGGCGAAGCCGCCGTGCCGGCGCGCGGGCCCGAACCGGTGCGCGAATGGATCAGTTTCGAGGGCGGGCAGGACATGTTCGGCCATGAGGGCGGCGGGTTCGCGTTCGATAATGAAGGTCCGCGCCACCGGGCCTGGCTGGAGCCGTTCGCCATCGCGTCGCGGCCGGTCACCAACGGAGAATATGCCGCCTTCATCGCTGATGGTGGCTATCGCACTGCCTCGCTCTGGCTGTCCGATGGCTGGGCGCGCATTGGCGAAGAGGCGCGCGAACATCCCTTCTACTGGCGCGGCGGGCCGGGCGAGTGGCGCGAGTACACCCTGCATGGCGAGCGGGAGATCGACGCCGACGCCCCGGTAAGCCATCTCGACTATTTCGAGGCCAGCGCCTTTGCCGAGTGGACGGGTTTCCGCCTGCCAGAGGAGCGCGAATGGGAGCTTGCCGCACGCGCCAATGACCCGGCGGGCGGACGCTGGGCGGATCCGGATGGTTTCCTCCATCCCGTGCCCGGTGACGGGGACGGGTTTTTCGGCGGCGTCTGGGAGTGGACCCGCTCCGCCTATGGCGCCTATCCGGGCTACCGGGCGGGCAAGGGCGCGATCGGCGAATACAACGGCAAGTTCATGTGCGGTCAGTTCGTGCTGAAGGGCGGCTCGGCCCTCACTCCGCCGGACCATGTCCGCGCGAGCTACCGCAATTTCTTCCCGCCCCAGGCGCAATGGCAAATGACCGGCTTGCGCCTGGCGAGAGACAGCTAGGTGCGTCGCCATGATCACCGATATCGAGGACTATTTCATCAAAGGGTGCGGGCGGTGCGAACGGTTTGCGACGCCAGACTGCTCGACACGGCGATGGGCGGGCGGGCTGGAGGCGCTACGCAGCGTGTGCCGCGAGGCAGGTCTCACCGAAACGGTGAAATGGGGCCACCCCTGCTACATGCATGCGGGCCGCAATATTGCAATTATCGGGGCGTTCCGGGGTGATTTCCGGCTGAGCTTCTTCAATGCGGCCCTGATGAAGGATTCCGAGGGCGTGCTGGAGAGGCAGGGGCAGAACACCCGCCATAACGACATGATCCGCTTTCGTGACAACTCACAGGTTGAGCAGATGCGGCTGGTCATCCGGTCCTATCTGGCTGAAGCGATGGGCTATGCCGAGGCAGGGATCAAACCGGTCAAGGAAGACCACGCGCTTGAACTGCCAGACGAGCTGGCCGAAGCGCTGGACCATGACCCTGAGCTCGCCGAGGCCTTCCACCGGCTCACGCCGGGGCGCCAGAAGAGCTATGTGATCAATATCAGCTCGGCGAAGGCGTCTGCGACCCGCTTCGCCCGCATCGAGAAATTCCGTCCGAAAATCCTCGCGGGCAAGGGCGCGCTGGATCGTTGAGCTGCTCAGTGACCTAGTCCTCACCGCCCCACCGCGGAAACGGATCGCGCAACCCCTGATAGAGTCCCGGCATGAACACATCGTCCGGGCCTTCCGCGAGGCAATCATTGAGGCGGGCCCGGATTACCGCTTCATCCATGCCAATCCCTATGAATACGAGTTCCTGCCTGCGATCACCCCACACGGGATGCCAGTGCTGGTCCAATATGGCCTGAAAGGCGTCGCTGTCGGGCCAGCGTTCGCGCGGAACTTCAGCCCACCATCGGCCGAGCCCCTGATGGCGCACGAGCGCCCCAGCCTGGCTCATTTCGCCGACCCAGTCTGGCCTGGTGGCGATCCAGAAATGGCCTTTCGCCCTGATGACATTCGGCCAGCTCTCGGAGAAAAAGGCGTGCAGCTTTGCGGGGTCAAAGGGGCGCCGTGCCCGGAATACGAAGCTGTCGATCCCGTACTCTTCAGTTTCCGGTGTATGATCCTGAAACTCATAGAGTTCCTTGGCCCAGAGCGGGTGGCTTTGCGCCTTGTCGAAATCGAACCGGCCGGTGCCGATAATCTCTTCGGGGGAAACCCGGCCAAAAGCTGCCTCGATGAGGTGGGCCTCGGGGTTCAATCCGCGCAACACCTTGCGCACGGTGACGAGCCGCTCCGGCGGGACATCAAAAGCCTTGTTGATGATGATGGTGTCGGCGAACTCTATCTGCTCGACCAGCAGGTCAATCACGGCCCGACTGTCACCGTCCCCGGCCGTTTCGCCGCGGTCCGAGAGAAAATCGGTGGAAGCGTAGTCTTTCAACAGGTTAACTGCATCTATCACCGTGACCATACTGTCGATCCGGGCGAGGTCGCCCAAAGAACGGTTCTGTTCGTCCCGAAAGTCGAACGTGGCGGCCACGGGCAGCGGTTCGGAAATACCGGTGGATTCAATCACCAGAGCGTCAAAGCGGCCCGCCTCGGCGAGCTTGCGCACTTCAACGAGCAAATCTTCACGCAGCGTGCAGCAGATGCACCCATTGGTCATTTCCACCAGGGTCTCGTCAGTCCGTGTCACACCGCCGGCGCGCTCGACCAGATCCGCGTCGATGTTCACCTCGCTCATATCGTTCACTATGACTGCTATACGCAGCCCGTCCGTATTGGTCAGAAGGTGGTTGAGCAGGCTCGTCTTTCCGGCACCCAGAAATCCGGACAGAACGGTGACCGGCAGACGTTCGGATGGCGGCAGGTACATGATGGATTCCTCAGAATTGGATCAGGAAACCGATATATCGTTATATTATAACATATCAAGGTGGCGAGCTGTCCAGCAAAGCGCGGTTTCTCCGAGTTGATTTGACGCGGAGGCGCTGTGGCGCGATCCTTGATACAATGCTCAGCCAATAGCGTGCCCTAAGGCACTGGACGAAACGGGAGAGACATGATGGACGATCAGGCCAGTGTTTCGGTGAAGGATCAGGTTTCGGCGGAGGAGTGGAAGGCGCGCTGCGATCTCGCCGCGCTATACCGTCTGATCTTCATGCATGGCTGGGACGACCTGTTCTTCACCCACATCTCCATGCGTGTGCCCGGCCCGGAGGAGCATTTCCTGCTGAATCCGTTCGGCCTGCTGTTCGAGGATGTGACGGCTTCAAACCTCGTCAAGGTGGATATTGACGGCAATGTACTGCCGCCCAGCCAGTACGGCATCAATCCGGCCGGCTTCACGATCCACTCGGCCATTCACCATGCGCGCCCGGACGTGAAGGTGGCGATGCACCTGCACACCGACCAGGGCGTGGCCGTTTCCGCCCAGAAGCGCGGCCTTCTGCCCATCTCGCAGAGCGCCATGACCGTGATGAAGGACATCGCCTATCACGGCTATGAAGGCATCGCCCTGGAAGAGGACGAAAAAGAGCGCCTCGTGGCCGATCTGGGCGACAAGAACCTGATGATACTCAATAATCACGGCACGCTGACCTGCGGCGATCACCCGTTCAGCGCCTATGTGCGCATGTACATGCTCGAACGCGCCTGCAAGATGCAGACAATGGCGCAGGGCTCCGGCGCCGAGCTCGTCGAGTGGGGCAAGGACATGCAGGAGCGTGTCTACGCCCAGGGCGAGCAGGCCTTCACCAACGAGTTCTTCAAGGAAATCGGCTGGGCGGCCATTCGCGGCCGGGTCGACCGGCAAAGTCCGGGCTACGACCAGTAGGGCAGGGCCTGTCATGACCCGCGCCAGCACAGGCCTGCACGGCGTCTGTGCGCTTGCCCTCGTACTCGGTCTTGCATCGGGCGGAGCAGCTCATGCCGGGGCCTGGACCCAATATAAGGGCGACGGGCTTCTGCTCACCGGCCTGTCCTATCACTGGCTGGATGCGCCGGGCGGATCGCGTCTGCGCAAGACCGAATACAGCTTTTATGGCGAGTATGGCCTGACCGGGCGCGTCACGCTTGTTGGCCGGTTTGCCATTCAGTCGCTCGAAGACGAGCGGGTAAGCGGCGATGAGGGCGAATTCACCAATGCCCTGCTCGCGATAGGGGGCACGGAGGCGGCGGTGCGCATGCGGTTGGCCTCACCGGGCCGCTGGGTCATTTCCGGGCAGGTCCTGCGCACCTTCCAGTCGGGCGGTGAGAACCGTACCAATGCCCGGTTCGGCACGGGCGGCGGCGATGTCGAGTTGCGCCTGCTTGCCGGGCGGTCTGTCGGGCGTGACAGCTTTGTCGATGTGCAGGTTGCGCGCCGCGACCGGTCTGGCCGCAGCGGTGAGGAATGGCGCGCCGACATAACGGCGGGAACCGCGCTGGGCGACCGGTGGCGGGTCATGGCCCAGACCTATTCCCTGCACGCCGATGCGCGGCCCGATGCAGCCGGGTATACCGGGCACCGTGCGCAGCTGAGTGTGATATATGACGTGCCGGCAGGGTTCTCTGTCTCGGCGGGGCTGCTTTCAACCCTTTCAGCGCGTAACCTTGCCAATGAACGCGCTGCGATCTTCGCCCTGTGGCGGAGATTTTAATCGATCCGCTTGCAGATTCAGCGCGTAAACCCGTGCAGTTCACGCCGTTGTCATTTTGTTTTCCAGGCGTGCGCACGCATATCGCTTACGAGCAATTACAGGCAGGGTCGCCATGCGCCGCGCAATATTCCTGATCATTGTCGCCGTCATTTTCGCCGGCATGGCCGCTGCAGTGCTGCTGCGTGCGCTGGGTGACAATGCCGGCGGCGGCGAGCAGATGCGCGGCATGGCCACGCCCGTGGCCGCCTATGAGGTCAGCGAGCGTACCTTCGCCGATATCGTGGATGCGCTGGGCACGGCCAATGCCAATGAGTCCGTGCTGGTAACGGCGAAAATTTCCGACACCATCTCGCGCATCCGCTTTGACTCCGGTCAGCGCGTGTCCGCCGGTGACATTCTGGTGGAGCTGCGTGACGCAGAAGAGGTCGCAGGCCTGTCTGAGGCGCGGGCCTCACTGCGCGAGGCCGAGCAGGAGCTGCTGCGTATTCGTGACCTGACCGAGCGGGGCGTGGCGCCGCGTTCGCGCCTTGAAGAGATTCAGGCCAATGCCGAGCGGGCCCGCGCCCGCGTCCTGGCGCTCGAAGCGCGTGTGGATGACCGGATCATACGGGCGCCATTCGACGGTGTTGTCGGCCTGCGCGCAGTCAGTCTTGGCCAGCTGGTCCGGCCCGGCGATGTGATTGCCCAGCTGGACGATGTGTCCATCATCAAGCTGGACTTCACCCTGCCGGAGCGCTTCCTGGCGGCCGTGACGCCCGGCATGGAGATCGCGGCACGCACCTCCGCTTTCCCGGATATTGAGTTCACCGGCGAGATCACGCAGATCGACAGCCGGATCGATCCGGCCACGCGCGCCGTTATCGTGCGCGCGGAAATTGACAATGAAGAAGGGCGCTTGCGTCCGGGTCTCCTGATGACGGTCGAGGTGCGCCGTGACCCCCGCACCCGTCCGGCGGTACCGGACACCGCCATCACGCGTCTGCGTGATCAGGTTTTCGTTTTCATGATCGAGAACGGGGAAGGCGGGCAGTATGTGAGCCAGCGCGAGATCACCGTGGGTGGCCGCGCGAACGGCTATCTGGAAGTGCTGTCGGGTGTGGAACCCGGCGACATAATCGTGCGTCAGGGTGTCCACCGCGTGCGTGACGGTGCCCGGGTGCAGGTCCGCGAAGGTGCAAATGGCGCGCGCAACGGGGCACAGGCCGTAGCGACAGCCTCTGCCGGGGCAGGGAGCGCCGTACAATGACGCTTTCTGACATCGCCGTCCGCCGCCCGATGATCGCGTTCGTCGCCAGCGCGCTGATCGTGGTGTTCGGGATTCTGGGGATCAGGGAACTGCCGCTGCGCGAACTGCCGGACGTGGATTCTCCCATTGTTTCCGTGCGTGCCACCTTCCCCGGCGCCAACGCCGAGGTGATGGAAAACCAGGTCACCCAGCCCATTGAAAGCGCGCTGTCGGGCATTGACGGCATCGATACCATCTCGTCCAGCTCGCGCGATGGTGACACGCGAGTCACCATTACGTTCGGTCTCGAGCGTGATCTGGAGGCCGCCGCCAATGATGTGCGCGAAGCGGTGGCGCGGGTGCGCCGGCAATTGCCGCCCGATGTGGACGAGGTCATCGTCACCAAGCAGGATTCCGATGCGCGCCCCTTCCTCTGGTACAATCTGGCATCCGACCGGCTGACTGCCGAGGAACTGACCGATTACGCCCAGCGCTTCCTGGTGGACCGCTTTGCGGTCATTGACGGGATCGCCCAGGTCAATATTGGCGGGCAGCGGCGCTATGCCATGCGTATCTGGCTCGACCCCCAGGCGATGGCAGCGCGCAATCTGACCGTCACCGATATCGAGAGCGCGCTGCGCAGCGAGAATGTCGAACTGCCGGGCGGGTCTCTGGAAACGCCGGGCACACAGCTCACCGTACGGGTGGAGCGCCTGTTCCAGAACGAGGATGCGTTCCGCCGCCTGCCGATCACGCGGCGTGATGGCCATATCGTGCGCCTGGGAGAGATCGCCGACGTGGAGCTGGCTGCCGAGCAGGACCGCGCCATGTTCCGGGGCAATGGCCAGAACATGATCGGCATCGGATTTGTCCGTCAGAGCCGGTCCAATGCCGTGGCGGTGTCGGACTCTATCCGCGCCGAGGCGGACAGGGTGATCCCGCAACTGCCCGAAGGCATGCAGCTGATCAATGCGTCCGATGACACCGTGTTCATCCGCGAATCCATCACCGAGGTGTGGCGGACGCTGGCGGTCGCGGCGACGCTGGTCGTGCTGGTGATCTATCTGTTCCTGGGCAGTTTCCGCGCGGCGGTCATTCCGGCTGCCGTGGTGCCCGTCTGTCTGATCGGCACGTTTGCGGTGCTGGCCGCGTTCGGCTTTTCCATCAACATTCTCACCCTGCTGGCGCTGGTGCTGGCCATCGGGCTTGTCGTGGACGATTCCATCGTGGTCATGGAAAACATCCAGCGCCGGGTGGATCTGGGCGAGCCGCCCAAGCTGGCGTCGCTGCGGGGCGCGCGCCAGGTCTTTTTCGCTGTCATCGCGACGACGGCCACCCTGGTGGCGGTGTTTGTCCCGCTGGTCGTGCTGCCCGGCCTGATCGGGCGGATATTCACCGAGCTGGCCGTGGCGATTACCGGGGCCGTGCTCCTGTCCAGCTTTGTCGCTCTGACGCTCTCTCCCATGATGAGCTCCAAACTGGTACGCCCGAGCACCGGCGCGCGCGGCCCGGCCCGTTGGGTCGATATGGGCGTTGGCAAGATGCGCAACGCCTACAAGGACTCCCTCGACATGGTGATTTCCATGCCGTGGCTGATCATTCCCTTCATCATGGCTGCTGTCGGCGGGTCGGCCTTCATGTTCAACCAGCTGCCTGCCGAGCTGACACCGCCGGAAGACCGCGGCAGCTTCTTCAGCCGGTTCAGCGCGCCGGACGGATCAAGCTTCGAGTATACCGCGTCGCAGGCCGCCGAGATCGAGGAAATCCTTCTTGAGTATGTCGAGAATGGCGAGCTTGCGCGGGTTCTGGTCGTGGTGCCGGGCTTCGGCGGAGGCGCGTCAGACTTCTCAGGCGGTATCGTGGTCGGCACGATGACACCGTGGGGCGAGCGCCGTCCCGGCATGGAGATCGTGAACGAAGTCAATCAGCGCCTTGGCCAACTGACGGGCGTGCGCGCCTTTGCCTCCATGCGGTCCACGCTGGGCGGTGGCGGTGGTGGCGGCGATGACATCCAGTTCGTGATCCAGGGCCCGGACTATGAGGCCATCGATCTGGAAGCCGAGCGCCTTCTGGCCACGATTGAGGAAACCAATCCCAATCTGTTGCGCGCCCGCAAGAATTACGAGCCGACTTCGCCGCGCATCGTGGTCGATATCGACCGCGAGCGGGCCGCTGCGCTGGGTGTTTCGGTGTCGGATATCGGCCGGACCATGCAGACCCATCTGGGTTCACGCCGTATCGGTCAGTTCATCGACCGGGGCGAAGCCTACAATGTCATTGCCGAGAACCGGCGTGAACAGCGCGCGAGCACGGCGGATCTTGAAACCCTGTTCGTGCGGGGCGGGGCGGGCGATCTTATCCCACTGTCCAATCTGGTGACCTTGCGGGAAACGGGTGAAGCAGACCGTCGCAACCGGATCAACCGCCAGCGCGCGATCACCATTTCCGCCACCCTGGCTGACGGCTACACACTGGGCGATGCGATCGACTGGTTTGATGCCTATGCGCGTGCGGAACTGCCTGCGGACATGGCCAGCGAATATCTGGGCAGCGCCCGCGAATTCCTGGAATCCAGCGACGCGATCTTCTTCGCCTTCGCGATGGCGCTGCTGATCGTGTTCCTGGTGCTGGCCGCCCAGTTCGAGAGTTTCATCCAGCCACTGATCATCATGCTGACCGTGCCGCTTGCGGTCGCAGGGGGGCTGTTCGGCCTCTACATGGCCGGGTCCTCGCTCAACATCTATTCCCAGATCGGATTGATCATATTGGTGGGGCTGGCAGCAAAGAACGGCATATTGATCGTCGAGTTCGCCAACCAGCTCCGCGAGGAGGGCCTCAGCGTGGCTGAAGCCACGATTGAATCCGCGGCCACGCGCTTCCGTCCGATCCTGATGACCGGCATCTCCACCGCCATCGGCTCGTTCCCGCTGGTCATGGCTTACGGGCCGGGCTCGGAAAGCCGCATCACCATCGGTGTGGTGATCTTCACCGGTGTGCTGGTGGCGACGCTGTTCACGCTCTTCGTGGTGCCGACCGCCTACGCCGTGTTCGGCAAATACACCAAGACGCCCAACTGGGTGTCGCGCCAGCTGGCCAAGGAGGCCCGCGAGGCTGGTCAGGACCTGCCCGGCGGGCGCGGCGGTGTTCAGCAACCGGCGGAGTAGGCGTAAAACCTAGCGCGCGGTTTCCACGGCGAGGAAGGCGATCAGATCGTTCCGGTCGCTTTCGTTGCGCAGTCCTACAAAGCTCATCCGGTTGCCGGGCAGATAGCCGCGCGGATTGGCCAGCCACTCATCCAGCTCGGCCTTGGTCCAGATGAAATCGGCCTCCTCCAGCGCGCGCGAGAAGCGGAAGCCTTCTGCACCGCCCACTTGCCGCCCGAACATGCCGTGCAGATTGGGGCCGACCAGATGGCGGTCGCCATCGCCGAGGGTGTGGCAGGAGGCGCAGCGCCGATAGAGTCGGCGCCCGTTTTCCAGATTGGCCGAGGCATAGGGATCGCCAAGGCTCGCGAGGATCGCCTGCGCCTCTTCAGCACTGGCCGTGCTTTCCGGCGCGCCGCCATGGGTCTGCGGCTGCGGGCCGGCAGCCGGCCGGGCATCCTCGCCGGTTTCTCCGCAGGCGGACGTGAGAGCGAGAACGCCACAGGCCATGGCAAGGCGGGTGATCAGGCGCATGGGAGATCTCCTCGAAAGTCTGGCGCAATGTTGTCCGGACATTTCGTAGCCTCTAGGCGCGGCGCGATCAATCGCCTTCACCCTCTGCCGGCTGCGGCAAGGCGGCGCGCCTTTGTGTCAGCACGAAGATGAAATCGCCTTCCAGTGTCACATTGCCGTGCCGGTCGATGATCCGGGCCTTGGTCGTTGCCTTGCGCCCGGAGCGCGATACGATTTCGGCTTCGGCGATAGCAGGGCCGGCATCAGGCAGGAAGGGCCGCCGATAGGCGAGGTTTGCCGTACCGGTCACGAACACCTCATTGCGTGCGCACAGCGTGTTGGTGGCAAGGCCCGCCACCTGATCCAGCCAGCCGGCACTCGCCCCGCCATGCACGGCGTCATTGAGGTTCAGCCAGTGCCTGGCCACCGGGATTTCCAGCCGCGCACGGCCATCACCCAGTTCCAGGATACGGGCATCAAGGAGGCCCCAGAAGCGCTTGTGCGCCTCATCACTGCCTGCGTGCTGCATAAGACTTGAAGGAAGGCTCATGAGCCCAGCTTGCCGGATTCTGCCGCCGGCGGGTAGACGAGATTGCGCACCGCAGCGCGCGTGACCTTGCCGACAGGGTTGCGCGGCAGACGCGACACCACATGAATGGCCTTGGGTGTCTTGACCGGTCCGAGGATGTCACGTGCCAGGCCGCCAAGTGTGTCAGGCTGCAGGGAAAAGCCGCGCAGGGATGTGACGGCCACCTCCATCCGCTCTCCCCACTGGCCGTCAGGCACACCAAAGGCACATACCTCATCGACACCGGGCAGGCTGGCGAGGGCCGATTCGATCTCGGCCGGGTGAATGTTGAAGCCGCCGGAAATGATCATGTCGCTGGCGCGTCCGGTAATGAAGACATAGCCGCGATCGTCGATATGGCCTAGATCGCCTGTGTGAAGCCAGCCACGTCGCAGGGTGGATGCTGTGCGGCCGATATCATCAAGATAGCCGTCCATAAGTAGCGGCCCGCGCACCACGATCTCGCCCGCTTGGCCCACGCCGCACGGGCGGCCCTCATTGTCCACAACGGCGAGGGTGGAGAGCTTGCCGGCCCGGCCGACCGAGTTCATCAGGGCGGGGTCTGCGAGCTCTGCCTCGGTAATCGCGGCGATGGTCATCGGGGCTTCTGTCTGGCCGTAAAGCCCGGCTATGCGATTGCCAAAGGTGCGCTGGGCGCGCAGATACTGCTCCACCGGCAAGGGCGCAGCTCCATAGATGATCCGGCGCAGGGCAGGCGCCTTCACCGGATCAGGCGAGAGCGCGCTCAGACGCGCCAGCAGGGTTGGCGGCATGAAGCTGTCGGTCACCGCCTCCTCGGTGATCAGGCGCATGAGCAGGTTCGGATCGGGCTTGTGCGTCAGTACCAGCCGCCCGCCCGAGGCCAGCGTGGGCAGGATGAAATGGGATGCGCCGTGGGGCAGCGGGGCGCAGGCCAGGAACACGACCGGGCCGCTGGCCGGGAAGCGCTCGTCCATGTTGATAATATTGGCCATTACGGAGCGGTTGGACTGGATCACGCCCTTGGGTTCGCCTGTCGAGCCGCCGGTGAACTTGATCGCCATGGTATCGAAGGCGGTGCGGGTCACCGGCTCAAAGCCGGGCGCGGGGCGCAGCACTTCGGGAATGGGTTCGATGATCTTGCAATCACCTGTCAGCGCGCCGCGCTGATCTGCGCTGGCCAGCACCAGGGCAGGGTGCGCCTTTTCGATGGCCTTGCGATTGGTCTGCGGGCCATTGCTCGGATTGAGCGGCACCCAGACCATCCCTGCCGACTGGATGGCCAGCCAGGCGGCGAGATGGTCAATCGTGTTGGGCGCAGCAAGCGCGATGCGCGTACCCGGCACGAAGCGTCCGGCCAGATGCGCAGCAAGGCTCTGCACGCGCGTGGCAAGGGCGGAATAGCTGATGCGCGCGCACATGCGGCCCGAGGCATCATACTCGGCCGCTGCGCCATGATCGGGGACGCGCCGCGCCGCCCTCCCGAACAGGCTGACCGGCTGGGTGGAGAGGGATAGCTCGCTCATCGGGTCAACACCGTTACCAGTGTGACGGCTTCCTCCACGCCGAGGAAACCGCCACCATTCTCACAGACGCCTGCGCTCGCGCCCTCCACCTGCATGGGCCCGGCCTCACCACGCAAGTGGGCGCACATCTCGGCGAGCTGGATGATGCCGGTTGCGCCCACAGGATGGCCCTTGGCGACCAGTCCGCCCGTGACGTTGACGGGCATGGAGCCGCCAAGCCTTGTCGCGCCAGACGCGGTAAACGGCCCGCCTTGCCCGCGCGGGCACAGGCCCAGATTTTCGATCTGCAGGATTTCGGCAAAGCTCGTGGCGTCATGGACCTCGGCTGTATCCATGTCTTCCGGGCCGAGGCCTGAGGCCTCCCAGGCCCGGTCAGCGGCGCGCTTTCCCAAGTGAGCGTCCCAGTCCGCGATGTCGCGCGAAGTGGCGGTGGTCCAGCCCTGCCCTGCGAGGCGCACCGCCCGCTTTCTGTCCCTCACCGCGCTTTCGGCCTGCAGCAAGATGGCGGCGGCCCCGTCACTGACCGGCGCGCACATGGCGCGCGTCAGCGGCCAGACGACCGGTTTGTCGGCCAGCACCTCATCAACCGTGAAGGGCGTGCGGTACTGGGCCTTCGGATTGTGGACGGCATGGGTGTGGTTTTTGGCGGCGGCGGCAGCGATCTGTTCACGCGTCGTGCCGAAGGCTTCCATGTGCGCGCGGGCGATGCCGGCATAGATGTCCATGAAGAAGCTGCGCGGGGCGGACGGAGCGTCCTTGGGTGCCAGCGGCCTGCCCAAGGCTTCCATGCGGGCGGCGGTGTCTTCAATGGCCTCTATATCAGTGCCGCCGCGGAAGGCGGCCATGACCTGATCGGTCCGGTCAGGGAAGACCATCTTCTCTGCGCCAACGACCAGCACGGTTTCGGCCTCGCCCGCCCGGATCATGGACGCAGCAAGCGCGACCGCCGAGGAGCCCGAGGCGCAGGCGTTCTCGACATTCACGATGGCGATACCCTCAATACCGAGGGGGGCAAGGGCGATTTCGCCGCGCACCGCATTCTGCCCCTCCAGCATGGGCTGGCGGGTATTGGCGAAGAAGGCCGCCTCGATCCGGTCCGGCGTCAGCCCGGCGTCATCCAGCGCGGCGGTCACGGCCTCGCGCACCAGATCCTTCACGGAGCGGTCGATATGCTTGCCAAGGCGCGTCATGCCTGTGCCGGTGATGAAAATGGCGCTCATGAAATTCCGGTATGGTCAGGATCAGCGGGCGGGTTGCCCGGTAACTTCGATAAAGATACTTTCTAGGTCAACGATACTGCGAAGCGACGGTTATGCAATCGTTTCGCAAGAGAAAAAAATTCACCAAGAGGGGTCCGGTCCATGTCCAATGCCGCGCAGCTTTACGATCAACACCGCGATACGCTGGAGGCGGCTCTGAAGGCGGTCAGGACGCGCGATCACTGGAGCCCGTTCAGGGAATCGCCCAGTGCCAGGCTGCACGGTGAAGAGGCTCCCCGGCTGGGCAAGGCGCGCTATGAGGCGCAGCTAGGCAAGCCCTTTGACCTGGATCAGCCCGGCACGATTGGCACGGTGGGCGCGGAGGTTTCGCCCTACACCCGCAAGGCGCTGGGTATCACCTATCCCAAATCCGATCCGGCGGCGCTTTTTGCCGCCTCGCGCAAGGCGATGGCTGGCTGGATGAAGGCGAGCCCTGCCGAGCGTGCGGGCGTTGTCACCGAAATGCTGTTCGCGATGGAGAAGAATGCGTTCGAGAACGCGCACGCTACCATGCACACGGCCGGACAGGGCTATGTGATGGCGTTTTCCGGTTCGGGCGCCAATGCGCTCGACCGGGGGCTGGAGGCGCTGGTCTATGCCCTCAAGGCGCTCGATGACGTGCCCGATAGCGCGCGCTGGACCAAGCGCTTTCTGGAGCCAGAGCCTGTGCGGCTGGAAAAGCGCTATGTGCGCGTGCCGCTGGGGCCGGCGGTCGTGGTGTGCTGCGCGACCTTCCCGCTGTGGAACGCTTACCCCGCGATGACGGCCAATCTGATGACCGGCAATCCGGTGATCGTGAAGCCGCACCCGACGGGCGTGCTGCCCGTGGCCATGGCGGTGCGCACCTGCCGGGAGGTGCTGGAACGCGCGGGCTATGATCCGAATCTGGTGCTTCTGGCCGCTGACGAGCCTGCCGACCAGATCACGATCAAGCTGCTCGAACAACCCGATTGCCGCATCGTGGACTATACCGGCTCCCAGCGCTTCGGCACCTGGATCGAGAATAATTGCCCAGGACGGCTGGTCTTTACCGAGACAGCCGGGTGCAATTCGGTCGTGTTCCATTCGGCGAAGGATTTCGGCAAGGCGATCCACACGGTGGCGCGCGCCATGACGGCCTTTGCCGCCCAGATGTGTACCGCCCCGCAGAACGTGTATCTGCCCCGTACAGGCGTTTTAACGCCTGAGGGCGTTGTGCCCTATGAAGAGGCCGCTGAGGCCCTGGTGGCGGCTCTGGACGCGATTTCCGGCGATAACAAGCTCGGCCCAGCCATCGCCGCTGCGGTGCAGGCCGACACGACCATCGCCAATGTCGAGGCAATGACCCGCCGGGGCGAGGCGGAAGGGCGTGTGCTGCGCTATTCCACCCCGGTATCCAATCCGGACTTCCCTGAAGCACGCACCGCGAGCCCGGTGCTGATCGAGTGCGATGCGGCCAACGAGGACTTCTATGGCGAGGAGCGCTTCGGCCCGGTCAGCTTCGTGATCCCGGTGGAGAGTGCGCAAGAGGGCGTGAAGCGCGCGACGGCGACCGCCCGCACGCAAGGGGCCATCGCCTCCTATCTCTATTCCACCGATGAGGATTTCATCGAGGCGGCCGAACCTGACTATCTCGCAGCGGGCGCATCGGTCTCGATCAATATCGACCGGGGCATGCCGATGAATTTCATGGGCGCGTATTCAGATTACCACGTCACCGGACTGAACCCGGCGGGCAATGCGAGCCTTACCGATCTGGCCTTTGTCGCGCCCCGTTTCCGCGTCGTGCAGACGCGCCGTCCGGCGTAAACGCGCAACACCTCACCTCAAAAGTGAGTTTCGCTATAAAAGCCGCCTTGAGTTAGTTCGTTTATTGAAGTTATGTTCCACCCAGTGGTTCCGCACATCCGATTCCGGCCGGGCGGCCCATTCAAGAAGACACGAAACACGAAGGGGAGGTCCCATGTTATCCAGGAAAGCCTGGCTGCGCCTGTCCGTCGGTGCTGCGGCACTCGGCGGTGCGCTGGCCTCGGCGGGCACCGCGATTGCGTAATCCGCCGACATCATCACCGTCACCTCGCAGCGTCGCGAGCAGTCCGTTCAGGACGTGCCGATTGCCGTGACGGCCTTCAGCGCGGCTGATCTGCGCGATTCCTCGATCGCCGGTGTGGAAGGCATTGCCGATCGTACGCCCGGCTTCACCATGACGCGCTTCAATATCGGTGAGCCGCAGCTCTACATTCGCGGTATCGGGTCCACCTCGGACTCCGCAGCTGGCGACCCGTCCGTCGCGGTGTCGATCGACGAGGTGTATATCGGCCGCGCCGGTGGCGGTGCGCTGAGCTTCTTCGATATTGAACGCGTGGAAGTGCTGCGCGGCCCGCAGGGCACACTCTATGGCCGCAACGCGGCCGGCGGCGCGGTCAATATCATCACCGCGCGTCCCGATCACACAAGCCAGTTCGGCGAGTTCACGCTGGGCTATGGCGATTATAACGATACCCATCTCAGCGCTGTTCTGAACGGTCCGCTGGGTGAAGGCGGCAACGCCGCTGGGCGTCTGGCCTTCCTCTACCAGTCCCATGACGGCTATTCGGAAAGCGTTCCGTCTGGCACCGATCTTGGTGGAGCGACCACCTGGGGCGTTCGCGGCGCGATCAGCTGGGATGCTGGTGAGTGGAGCTTTCTCGCGCAGGCCGACTATGCGCGCGACGAGACCGACGGTCAGGCGCGCATTCCCGTGCCCGGCGCCAATACCAATCCGGCCTTCATCAGCCTGATCGGTGCGATCCGCGCCGGACTGAATGACCGCCAGAGCTTTTCCAGCCCCGATACCTTCCAGGACCGGGACAGCTGGGGCGCGCTGCTGCGGGCCGAGCGTTCCTTCGGTGATCTCGATTTCGTCTCGCTGACCTCCTACCGGCATCTGGAGTTCAACTGGTTTGACGATCTGGGCGGGCTTCCCGCGCCGCCTTACGTGCTCTCGGTGGAAGACATCAACGAGGACGAAGCCTGGCAGTTCACCCAGGAATTCCGCCTGTCGAGCACGCTCGATAATGGCGCGTTCTGGGTTGCGGGTCTTTACCTCTTCCACGAAGAGGTGGACCGTAATGAGCGCTTCATCGTCAACGCCTTCCCGCCGCTTCCGGCCATTGCGTCGGGGGATGTGACCTTCTTCCAGGAAGCGACCAACCAGTCAGCGGCGCTGTTTGCGCAGATGACCTGGCCGCTGGCCGACACGCTGAACCTCACCGTGGGTGGGCGGCTGACCTATGACAGCAAGGAGATCTTCGCACGCGGCGTGGATAATGACACGCCCGGCGGGCCGTTCCCGGGCATTCCGCTGGGTCCGCCCCCGGGGCAAGCCTATCCGCAGGGCGCGTCGGGCAGCGAAAGCTGGACCGAGCCGACCTGGCGCCTTGCGCTGGACTGGCAGGCATCCGACAATGTGATGCTCTATGCCTCCTATGACCGGGGCTACAAGTCCGGCCTCTATCCCAGCCAGGCGCAAAGTGCGGCGCAGGCCACCACGCCGCTCGATCCCGAGATTCTCGACAATTTCGAGATCGGCCTGAAATCGACCTTTGCCGATGGGGCGGGCATCTTCAACCTGGCCGCTTTCTACACCGACTATCAGGATCTGCAGGTCTATGAGCTGCTGGGGCTGAACCTGTCTACGGCCAACGCCAATGCTGAAATTCGCGGCATCGAGGCGGAGTTTGCCTTCCGGGCGAATGAGTACTTCCAGTTCGGCGGCTCCTACGCCTATCTCGATGCGCAGTACACCTCCGATGCGGTCTCCCCGCTGGGTGTGCTGCCCTATAACGGCAACCAGCTGACCCGCTCGCCCGAGCATCAGTACAATGTGTTCGCCGCGCTCGACCTGCCGGTCGCTGAGGGCACGGCGCGGGCGCGTCTGGACTATAACTGGACCGGGGACTTCTTCTTCGATCCGTCCAATGCGCCGGAAACGCGGGTGGAATCCTACGGTACGGTCGATGCCCGGCTGAGCTGGGGGCCTGACAATGCGAACTGGGACATCTCGCTGTGGGGCCGCAACCTCACCGATGAGACCTATCCGGTTCACATCATCAAGAATCTGGACATCGCGTTCACGGTGTTTGCACCGCCGCGCACGTTCGGAGCCCAGTTCCGGATGCGGTTCGGAAATTAGCCTCGGGAACTGATGCCGAAGGGAAGGGCGGTGCCGCAAGGTGCCGCCCTTTTCTCATGTCAGACCAGCCGTTCCAGCCGGCCCTTGCGTTTGACGATGTTCTTGTAATCCCACTGCACGGTGCGCGACTCCGCGAGCCAGCGCCGCAGCAGGCTCTCATCGATCTCTTCGGGCGCGGTGAAGCGCGCCTCGGCGGCCTTGAACGTGCCTTCCGGCTTAAGCCCCGGCGTCTCGAAAGACTGCCCGCTCCAGAACAGCAGGCGCACGCAAGACTTCAGCTTGCTGTAGCCGGTGACCGGGTTGCCGTCGAGGAACCAGACCGGGTGAGCGTGCCAGATCTTGCTCTCCGCTTCGGGAAGGGTGTCATCAATCACGCGCCGGAGTGTGTCGCAGATCTGCCGATCGGTTTCCGACTGGGCGGCGTGGTAGGCGTCGATGCTTTCAAATCGCGGGGCTTTCATGAAAGCCTCCTTGCTGGCGTCACTGCGCTGCGTTCAGGGCCGCGCGTTCGCGCTGTGACAGGGCAGGTACGGGGCGAACGGCGCGCGGATCGATCGGCTCGCCGGTATGGGCATTGCGCAGGACCGGGATGACGGGCTTGCCGGTGCTCTGCGAGACCAGTTCTACCGGCAGCTTGCCATCCTCGCACAGCCAGCGCGCGCCCCAGGCAAAGAAGGCAAGCACGGTGGGATAGAGCGCCCGGCCCATATCGGTCAGCACGTATTCGTACCGGTCGGGGCGCTTCTGATAGAGCTTGCGGGCCAGAATGCCGTGAGCCACCAGCCCGTCCAGCCGGTCTGCCAGCACGCTGGTCGATACGTCGAGATTTTTCAGGAAATCGTCATAGCGGCGTGTTCGGTAGAAGCAGGCCGCCAGCACCAGATTGGTCCAGTAATCGCCAAACAGCTCGATGCCGAGCTCGATGGGCTTGCCGCTGGCGCGCATGGCAGGTTGCACCTTGCGCCGGCGCATTTCCTTCAGGGCGGGTGCCTTGCCGGGCACCGGGCCGGGGCGGGGTAGCACGTCGCCAGGAAGGATCGGCTTCTTGGGGTTCTCGCCGGCCATGACGGGCTCCACCGGGCCGGAGCCGTCACGGTCGATAAGGCGGATGGCGCGGGCCGGTTCGGCGCGCGGCGACCAGTCTTGTTCCCAGAGAATCAGCATGATCGCGACGCCGTAAAGGTCGCGTCCCATCGCGGTCAGCACATACTCATCACGTGGCGGCCGGGCCTGATACTGACGGCGCTCAAGGAGCCCCGCCTCGGTCAGCGTTTTCAGCCGCCGTGCCAGCACCGAACGCGCAATCGCGAGGCGCTCCAGCCAGTCATCAAAGCGGCGCGCACCGCGGAAGGCCTCACGCAGGATCAGCATGGTCCACGCCTCGCCTACCACGTCCATGGCGTGGGAGACGGGGTTGTTCTGAATCATCTGTTTCAGGCCGGTGCTCATGCGCTCAATAGAGCCGATGAAAACCCGTTTCGCAAACGCCCATGGGGGTTGAGGTGGGTTACGAAACCGGCTAGGGTAAGTTTCGCTAACAAAGTGACTAGTCCCGAAGACTTGGAAACCTGATCTTGAGCCGCTTGCCTTCTCATATCACCCGCAATCTGCGCCTGCCGCTGGTGGCGGCGCCCATGTTTCTCGTGTCGGGGCCCGACATGGTGCTGGCGGCCTGCAAGGCGGGTGTAATCGGTTCGTTTCCCGGTCCGAACTGCCGCACGATTGAAGATCTTGAAACCTGGATGCAGACCATCACCGCCTCGCTGGACGAGGACGATGCGCCCTGGGCCTATAACATGATCTGCCATTCCTCCTATCCGCGCTTCGATGCGGAGCTGGAACTGGTGAAGAAATACCGGCCGCCCATCGTGATCACCGCCCTTGGCGGGCCGCACCGCGTGGTGGAGGTCGTGCATGGCTATGGCGGGCTGGTGTTTGCCGATGTCAATTCGGTGGAGTTCGCCGCCAAGGCCGCAGCCACGGGGGTGGACGGGCTGGTGCTGGTCTGTGCCGGTGCTGGCGGGCATACCGGTACCATCGCCAATATCGCCTTCATCGAGGCCGTGCGCGGCTTCTTTGATGGCTATATCGCGGTGGCAGGCGGCATTTCGACCGGGCGCGGCATCCGCGCTGCCGAAGCCATGGGCGCAGACCTTGCCTATATGGGCACCGCCTTCATCACCGCCGAAGAGAGCCTGGCGCAAGACGAATACAAGGACATGGTGGTGCGTGCCGGGCCGTCAGACCTCGTGGTCTCTGCCTCGGTCACCGGTGTGCCGGCCAGCTGGCTGAAAGAAAGCCTGAAACGCTCCGGGCTGGACCCGGAAAACCTGCCCGAGAAGGGCCGGGTCCAGTTCGACGATCCCTCGAAAATCCTCAAAGGCTGGAAGGATGTCTGGTCGGCCGGTCAGGGCGTGGGCTCGGTCAGCGCGATCGAACCCGTCAGTGCCATCGTGGATCGCCTGGCCCGCGAATATGAAACACCTCAGCCGCGCGGAAACGGAGCGGCGATAGTTCTGGAAAGGAGTGCTCCTGATGAACGCCCCGGTGCCTGATCCAAGCCGCCGGATGGAGCGCGATGCGCCATCCTGGCTGTCCGATATCGACAACGCCTATCTGCGCGGCCTCTATGCGCCGGTCGCCCATGAGACGACGGCCAATGAGCTGAAAGTCATCGGGGAAATTCCGGCCGATCTCTGCGGCGCCTATATGCGCAACGGGCCGAACCAGGTCTATGCACCGAAATCCAAGCATCACTGGTTTGATGGCGACGGCATGGTCCACACCATCGCCTTCAAGGACGGCAAGGCGAGCTATCGCTCCCGCTTCGTGCGCACGGCCCATTTCAACGCCAATGCCGCCAAGGGCGAGGAGCAATGGCCGGGCTATATGGGCCATCCGGACCCCAACGCCCCTCCGGGCGCGGGCTCTGATGGCTGGCTGAAGGATTCGGGCAATACCGACCTGATCCTCCATAATGGCGAGGTGCTGGCGCTGTGGTATCAGGCGGGTGTGCCCGTGCGCCTTGATCCGGCGACCGGCGAGACGCTGGGCGAGCAGACATGGGGCGGCGCGTTGACCCGTCAGGTCTCAGCCCACGCCAAGACCGACCCGGTCACCGGTGAGCTCTTCTTCTTCGATTACAATACCAAGCCGCCCTACATGACCTATCACGTGGTCTCGCGTGAAGGGCAGATGATCCGCAACGTCCCCATCGATGTGCCGGGCCCGCGCCTGCCGCACGACATGGCGATGACGGAAAACTACGCGATCCTGCACGACCTGCCGCTGTTCTGGGATCCGGAACTGCTGCCGCGCGGCATCCACAAGGTGACCTTCTATCCCGATATGCCCTCGCGCTTCGGAATCATTCCGAAGTACGGCAAGGAAGGCGATGTGCGCTGGTTCGAGGCCGAGCCCTGCTACATCTACCACGTCACCAATTCGTGGGAGGAAGGCGACTGGATCATCATGGAGGGCTGCCGGGTGACCGAGCCGTGCCCGGAATCCAAGCCGGGCCAAGGCATGTATTCGCGCATGATGGCCTTCCTGCTGCTGAAAGCGCGCTTCCACCGCTGGAAGTTCAACCTGAAGACCGGCGAGACGCGTGAGGAATGGCTGGACGACCGCAATGCGGAGTTCCCGACCGTCAATATGGATGTGGCGGGCCGCAAGTCGCGCTATTCCTATCATGTCTCCATCCCGCTCAACCGCGAGACGATGGTTTTTGACGGGCTGATCAAGTTCGACACCCAGACCGGTTCATCCCAGAGCCTGAAGTTCAAGGAGGGCTGGTACGGGTCTGAAAGTCCGTTCGCGCCGCGCCTGAACTCCAATGGCGATGAGGATGACGGCTATCTCATCACCTTCATCACCAATGAAGAGGACGGCCAGTCGGAGTGTCACATCATCGATGCGAAGGATATCGAGAAGGGCCCGGTGGCCCGGGTGATCCTTCCCTCGCGCGTACCGGCCGGGTTCCACTCCACCTGGGTGCCCGGAACGGAAATGGGCTGGGCGTAGCCTCTAGCCCGCCAAATAAAAGCAAGGCCCGAAGCGCGTCCGGTGAACGAGGCGTGCGCGGGTCTTGCTGTCGTGACTGCCGATAATCAATTACGGGGAGGTCCAGACCCATGAAGCTCGCAACGCCGAAGAAGATCGCCGAATACCGCAAGGCCGGCTGGTGGGGCGATGACACGTTCTACGACATCTTCCTGCGCGTGGTGGCCAGCCGTGGCGATGCGGTGGCGGCCATTGATCCGCCCGACCGCGAAGCGCTGACCGGCGCTGCGCCGCGCCGCCTGAGCTGGAGCGAGCTTGCCGACGAGACCGAGCGGACGGCGGCGGCGCTGGCTGCACAAGGGCTCACCAAGGGCGACCGCGTGGTCATGCAGATGCCCAACGTGGTCGACACGCTCTCGATTTATCTGGCCTGCGCCAAGCTCGGCGTGATCCTAAGCCCCGTGCCCGTCCAGTATTCCGGTCACGAGCTGCGCCATGCGCTGGAAAGCGTGCGTCCGCGCGCCTTCCTGGCTAGCGCCCGCTTCAAGGACCGTGAGCTGGCCAAGGCCTGCAAGGCGGTCGCCGGTGACCAGGCCGTAGTCCTTTCCATGGATGGCGGCGGGGACGGGCTCGTTGATTTCTCCGCAGAGATCGCCAATGCAAAGCTGAAAAAGGGCCTGATGGGGATTGGCGGCTCCGCCACGAAGCGCGCCGGCGAGGCCGATGACTGCTTCACCATCTGCTGGACCTCTGGCACGACAGGCGTGCCCAAGGGTGTGCCGCGCTCTCACAATCACTGGATTGCCATTGGCCCGGCCACCTTCCACGGCATGGCGCTGAAAAAACACGAAGTGCTGCTGAACCCCTTCCCGATGACCAACATGGCAGCCATTGGCGGCATGTTCGCCTCCTGGCTGACGTGTGAGGGCACGCTTGTCCTGCACCACCCGTTCGAGCTGCCGGTTTTCCTGCAGCAGCTTGTGAGCGAGAAGGTGACGGCCACTATCGCGCCGCCCGCCGTGCTGACCATCCTCCTGAAACAGGAGGGCCTGCTAGACCAGTTTGATCTCTCTGCCTTGCGCGTGATCGGGTCGGGTTCGGCACCGCTCTCCGAATTCATGGTCGCGGGCTGGAAGGCGCGCGGCGTGGAGATCGTCAATCTCTTCGGCTCCAATGAGGGCATCTCGCTCTGCTCCGGCCCCGAGGACGTGCCCGATACCGCCCTGCGCGCGACAGCCTTCCCGCGCTTCGGCCATGGAAAAGCGAATTTCGCCAATCCCATGCATGCGCGCATGAAGACCAAGCTCGTCTCCATCGAGACCGGCAAGGAAGTCACCGGCCCGGGCGAGGATGGCGAACTTCTGGTGAAGGGCCCGTCCGTGTTTGAGGGCTATTGGGGCTCCAGTGCGGAGGAGCTGACGGAAGTCTTTGACGCAGATGGTTATTTCCGTACCGGCGATCTGTTCCAGATTTCGCCGGATGATGAGAATTTCCTGCTGTTCCGCGGACGCGCGAAGGACATCATCATCCGTGGCGGGGTGAACATCTCTGCCGCTGAGCTCGACACACTGATGGAAGGCCACCCAAAGCTCAAAGAGGCCGCCGTCTTCGGCATGCCCGACGAGGTGATGGGTGAGCGCATCTGGGTCGCCGCCGTGCCTGCCGATGGCGAGACGATCACGCTGGAAGATATTGTCGACTTCCTCAAGTCCAAGGAAATCGCCAATTTCAAACTGCCGGAGAAAATGATCCAGGTGGACGCCCTGCCGCGCAATCCGCTGAACAAGGTATTGCGCTGGCGGCTCGTCGAGATGGCAAAGGAGCAGGCCGGATGACCCAGCCCGTCTTCATTCTTGGCGGGGCGCAGAGCGATTTTGCCGCCAACTGGACCCGCGCCGACAAGACGCTGTTCGACCTGATCGCGGATACCACCGGCGCCGCGCTGGCCGATATGAACATGGACGCGTCCGAGATCGACGCCGTCCATGTCGGCAATTTCGCCGGTGAGCTGTTCTGCGGGCAGGGCCTGCTCGGCGGCATGATGGGCCATGTCGATCCGGGCTTTGAGGGCAAGCCCACCAGCCGCCATGAGGCCGCCTGCGCTTCCGGCTCCATGGCGATCCTTGCGGCGATGAGCGACATCCTTGCAGGCCATTACGGTACGGTCGCGGTGGTGGGCGTGGAGATGATGCGCAATGTGCCGGGCGAGACGGCGGCGCAATATCTGGGCAGTGCGGCATGGGCGGGGCGCGAAGCGCTCGGCGCGCGCTATCTCTGGCCGGCCATGTTCTCCGATCTGGCGGAAGAATATGACCGCCGCTACGGCCTGAAATACGAGCATCTGGCCGCGATTTCGAAGATCAATTTCGACAATGCCAAACGCAATCCCAACGCTCAGACGCGCAGCTGGCAGTTTGGTGAGGGCAGTTTCAGCCAGGACGATGCGGCCAACCCCGTGATTGAGGGCTGGATGCGCAAATCCGATTGCGGGCAGGTGACCGACGGGGCCGCCGTAATCGTGCTGGCTGGCGAGAAGGCGGCGCGTGAGTACGCTGGTGCACGCGGGCTGGACATTGCCGAAATCCCGCGCCTGAAGGGCTGGGGTCACACCACTGCGCCACTGCTGATGGAAGAGAAGCTGAAACGCTCCAGGGCCGAGGGCGGCCATGCCCTGCCATGGACGCGCCGGGCCATCACCGATGCCTATAAACGCGCCGGGATTTCAGGCCCCGAGGCGCTGGACGGGATCGAGACGCATGACTGCTTCTCCATCACCGAATACATGGCGATCGAGCATTTCGGCATCACCGCGCCCGGCGAGGGCTGGAAGGCGGTGGAAGACGGCTCAATCGCGTTTGATGGCAGGCTGCCTGTGAACCCGTCCGGCGGTCTGATCGGGCTCGGCCATCCTGTCGGTGCGACGGGCGTACGCATGGCGCTTGATTGTGCACGCCAGACCACCGGTCGGGCGGGCGACATGCAGGTGGAGGGAGCGAAAACCTTCGCCACCTTCAATGTCGGTGGCTCCGGCACGGCCAATGTGTCCTTCGTGATCGGGGTCTAGCGCCCCTCGCTGTCATGGCCCGGGGTTGCTGGGCCCCCGCCCGGCCCCCCGGGCCCCCCAGGCCGCGCGGTGGGGGTTGGGTGGCCGGGGCCCGGCATGGGGCCCC